>JBMPOY010000003.1:0-411912 GCA_049340365.1 Undibacterium sp. Ji67W
TTGATATTTTTTAAGCATTCCGATCTGTTAAAAACACATCGGTGCGCTTTCATCAAGTGCTCACATTTATTGACTGTTAATTGTTAAAGAACCGAATGGTTTAAATTCTTTTCCGCTCAAACCGAGGCATTTATTTACCTGATTTAGCAACGAAGCGTTGTGTTCGTTTGCAGCAGAGAAGCGAGATTATGCAGCACTTTATTTACCCTGTCAACTCCCTGATTGCTTTTGCTGTTCTTTCTGGTGAAACATGTCGCTTTCGCGCCAACTTCATCAAATCAAACCGCCGGAGTGGCTGGCCGCTGCTTTCTTCTTACTTCCCGTTTTAGCGGGAGGCGAACTATAGCAATTTACGCGTCCCTGCACAAGGGAGTTACGTAAATTATTTACACTGAATGAAAAGGGGTGTTCCTATGGACTAACGGTCGATAGCATCAGCGGACTTTAATACTGACGCAATCGCCCGGTCGAATAGATTTGCACTTTCAACTAAGCGTGCGGTGCCTTGGCTCAAGTGCTTGCAGAAACTATCAATTGAGATAACAGCCGGTGCTTCATGTGATTTAAAGCTCAGAACCATAGTATTAGTACCGGGGTTGACCCAATGAATACAGCCTCGGTAAAAGATCCCGTCCAGATTCATTTCGATCGGGACGCCGCTGATGAGTCTCGCACGCAATTCTTGCATGTCAATAGCGCGGGCTGGTTTAGCAATGCGTATCATGCCATCGCTTGCATCTTTGGGAGCACCCCCATCTGCATCAAGCATCATTACGGTCAATCCCAGCTCTTCCAGAATATCGATAAGATATTTTTGCATTTCCGGAGATTTGTCTTCGGTGGCAATATCGGAAATGATGACTGGTGGTTGATTTACAAATTCATCAAAAAGCGCGTACATTTTTTCCAGCGACAAATCCGAAATCGCCTCGGCAGCTGGCTTCATCGCACGCCCATGCGCATCATTGAGCCAATTCAATAACGCATTTTGTTTGAACTGTCCCCAAACGAGCATTTCCATGCCGTAACGCAGACTTTCCAGCATTGGCTGTAGCAGAGCGGAAAACTGCTGACGTTCTTCATTAGTACGTTTGGGGCGGATGCTCCAGATAACTTCTGGAACAAATGTTCTGAAACGTAGCGCCAACTCTGGTTCTCTGCGATCCGCGAGATTGATCGCACGTACCCATTCATTCTCCAGAAATGATAAAAATTGCGGTGGCAAATTCATCGAGGCCAACGCTGCTTTCAGAGTACGCGAAGTTTGCTCAAATTGGCTATAGCGGATCTGTGCTTCTTCAATTGATTTGACAGTACGCCTGATGACTTTGTCTTGTAAGCGCAATTCGCGCAACACAAAGGTGTCAAAACGGTTCAAAATTCTTTCAAACAACCCGGGAATTTCACAGTCGTGTTTTGCCAAGGTTTTGAAGATGCGCGCAAATTCTTGCTCAAATTGCGCTTCACTGGATTCCACATATTGCACCCCCAACGCAACGGTTGCGATGCGATTGACTAGCATTCGTGCCGGATGCTGCTTTAACCTCAAAAATCCCTGATCGTTGAGCGCCAACTGCAAAAGTAAAAACTGTAAGCGCCCAATTTGTATACGCAAATCGATGGGTAACACTGAATCAAACAAGATCGACTCAAAAACCATCGCCACAACATCGATAGTCATTTGTTCGGCGGTGGATCTCGCTAATTGAAACAAAACTTCGCGCTGTTCGTGAATTAAATTTCTGACCTCTCCATGTTCATTCAACATTTTAGAAGCAGATGGCGTCAAGAGTTTATGCATCTGACCAACAATTGCTGGAAAATCCAAGCCTGCAAATGAGAACTTTGCTGTTGTGCTTGCCAAAATACCAGCAGAGATTGCGGTATCGTGGGCAACCTGCAATTGATGCACCAATTGACGTACGACGGATAAATTTTGACTAGTAGGATTTCCTCGCGGGCTCGCTGCTTGCAATGCCGGGCGCACTCTGGATTTCGTCTCCCAGCTCAAATCTTCTTCTGCACCAAAAGCAATCCGCAACATATCACCAAGGCCAGCACCCCCCTCCAACCACTCTAACGTATGCGACTCATGCTCACTGAGTGCAATCTGATCGGCTGCCGCTTTCGACAATCCGGCACGACCACGAACTGCAAGAAATAATTGCTCAATGTTAATTCCCGGCTTGGACATCAATTCGGGAAATTCTTCTGGTGCGGATCCCGAGAACGGGGATGTTGCTGAATTGCCTCTTTGAACGGAACGACCAATACCCAAATGATGTTGCTGGGTATCCGCAAGGATTGAAGAAATGTTTGAACGGGTTGGCAAATTTTCAGGGGTCTTATTGATCTTCAATACCAATTGCGCACTGATCCCTTGTTCCGCCAAATTGGCGTTTGCGCGTTGGTACATTTCAAGAACATGGCTATTAATCGTCTCGCCAATTTGCGTAACTAATATCGCAGTTTGTTCAGTCGATAATTTTAAAGCTTCAACAGAAAGCGAAATGCAACGCGCTATCAAATACGGACGAAATGGGTTTTCACGTTCGCAGATATCATCTTGCCCGAACAAAACTGCAAGCCGGATATTCAGGTCCACCAATTCCTGGCCTGCTGAATCACGAAAGAGTTGAGTGATGTTGTTAAAGCGAAGCGAATTTTCAAAAGTTGACGAATCGAGCAAGCTAATATTATCCAGCGACAAAGAAAGCGCGGAAGACGAGGGGCGGAAATTTTCGTAAGTCGTTTCTATACTTCGCGTCAACAACTGATCCATATTCAGACTCAATTGTTGCAATAGTAGGTCACGATGTTCTTGCAGCGCAGTGCGGGCACGAAAAATTTCAGCTTGTTCGATAGGCGAGTTGCAAGAATTCGCCTTAACAAACATAGCTTCAATAGCTGATCCTACGATATGATGAGTCGCGTTTAGAAACGTGTTGAAAAATTCTGAGCGCGCACGTATTAGTAGTTCCTTCGGCTGCATACTGATCCTATTGCATAAATTACTTCATACAATATACAGAATGCCAGCCTTAGTTTGCAACATTATGCAAACTAAGGCGAATTTCTGTTTGAAAAATCGAAATCAGGCGGCTTTCTTTTTGCGTGCAGCAACTTTTTTCACTGGTGCGTTCACTTCCGCCACGGCATCGCCGGTACCTGCAGCCTTCGATTTTGCTTTGGCTGCAGCTGGAACCTTAGCTTTGCGTTCTTCAAATTCAAAACTGATTTTGCCATCCTTTGCTCTGACGAGGAAGGCTTTAAATGGACGGCGGGTACGCTGCGAAACAAAGCCAGGCAATAAATCAGTTTTGCCATCAACCAACAATTTCGCCATTTGTTCTGGCAAAATTTCTTGTTGCAAGATAATGCGTCCACTGCGGAAATCACACGCTTTTGGCTTTGCCATGGATTTTTCGCAAACGTAATTCAGTGGCATTTCGAAGACGCCGGCGCCGCATTTTGGACAAGGTCCCAATGAAGTTTGGCCGCTGAAATCAACGCCCTCTCCTTCTTCACCATCGTCCTGATTTTGGCCGAAATCAAATTCCAGTTTTAAATTATTGTGTTCAGTATCAGGAACAATTTTCAACACTGCAGCAAACGGGCGACCCATTTTTGAGCGGAAGCCTTGCAGTGGGCCGATTTCACGTTTTGCCAATAGCTCTTCAACTTCAGCCACTTCAAATTGACGACTACCCGGTGTTTTACTCATCGAGAATTCACACTTGGTACAAGCAAAACGGCGATAATTTTCTTTTACCACGCCACCACAATGCGGGCACGGCGTATGTAAGGTCGCATAATCACCAGGAATGGTATCGTTGTCGTATTCTTTGGCGCGCTTAACGATAATTTGCGTCATCTGGGCAATTTCGCGCATAAATTCTTCGCGGCTGATTTTGCCTTTTTCCATTTGCGAAAGTTTGTATTCCCACTCACCAGTCAATTCTGGTGAAGTCAACTCATCCACGCCAAGTCCACGCAATAAAGTCATAAGCTGAAACGCTTTTGCGGTCGGCATCAATTCACGGCCTTCGCGCAGCAGATACTTTTCGGTGAGCAAACCTTCGATAATTGCAGCACGAGTTGCTGGCGTGCCCAGACCTTTCCCTGCCATCGCATCACGCAGGTCGCCATCGTCTACCAGTTTTCCAGCGCCTTCCATGGCTGACAATAAAGTGGCCTCGCTGTAACGAGCTGGGGGTTTAGTCACCAAACCATGAGATGTGATCTGATCTGCTAATACTTTTTCACCCCTGGCCACGGCAACCAAGGTGCCTTTGCCTTCGGTATCTTTTTCTTCCAGCGCTTCTTTGCCGTAGATCGCCAACCAACCAGCATTGGTCATGACCTTGCCTTCGGTTTTAAAGTGATGGCCAGTAACTTCGGTAATGCGGGTGGTCACCTGGAATTCTGCTGCCGGGAAAAACACTGCCATGAAACGGCGTGTCACCAGATCATACAATTTTTGTTCTGGTTCGGACAAATTCTTCGGTGCTTGGCCAGTAGGGATAATCGCAAAGTGATCACTGATCTTCGTGTTATCAAAAATTCTCTTATTCGGTTTAACCCAATTGCTCTTTAAGATCTGGCTGGCAAACTGATGGTAATTATTGTTCTCTGAAATGGTACTCAAGGTCTGTTTGACCGTATCCATATAGTCTTCGGGCAAATGGCGCGAATCAGTACGTGGATAAGTCAGGACTTTGTGTTTTTCGTACAACGCCTGTGCAAGACCCAAAGTATTTTTAGCTGAGAAACCAAATTTCGCATTGGCTTCACGCTGCAAACTGGTCAGATCAAACAAGCCCGGTGCCATTTGCGTCGCGGGCTTGGATTCCTCAGTCACATTGCCCTGGCGACCTCGGCAAGCAGCAACGATGGTGTCTGCAGCCAGTTTGCTCCATAGGCGTTCCGCCTTTTTTTCAGGGTCATGTTCGTCTTTTTTGAACTGCTGATCCATCCAGCGGCCTTCATAAATACCGGCAGCGCAGACGAATTCAGCGCGAACTTCCCAGAAGTCACGCGACACGAATTTTTTAATTTTTTCTTCGCGCTCAACCACGATCGACAAGGTTGGCGTTTGGACGCGACCAACGGTGGTCAGGTAGAAGCCGCCTTCTTTGGAGTTGAATGCGGTCATTGCACGAGTGCCATTAATGCCAATCAACCAGTCGGACTCGGAACGGCAACGCGCAGCGTCTGCCAAAGGCATCATGTCGTCGTCACTACGCAACTTCTGGAACCCATCGCGAATCGCACCTGGCGTCATCGATTGCAGCCACAAGCGCTTTACCGACTGTTTTGCTTTTGCATGCTGAGCAATCAAGCGGAAAATCAACTCACCTTCACGGCCCGCGTCGCATGCGTTGATGAGGGCGGACACGTCTTTACGTTTAATTAACTTGGTCAGCACTTTCAAGCGCGTCTCCGTTTTTGCGATCGGGTTCAATGCAAAGTAGGGAGGAATCATTGGTAAATGAGTAAAACTCCATTTGCCACGCTTGACATCGTATTCTTCGGGGACTGTGATCTCTAACAAATGACCGACCGCCGAGGACAGCACATAATCGTCAGATTCAAAATAATCATCATGCTTGGTGAAACCTCCCAAGGCTTTCGCGATATCGGCGGCGACTGAGGGTTTTTCGGCAATGATGAGCGTTTTTGTCATTTCGGGGTTCTCGAGTGGTGTTCTGTGCAAGGAAACAATGTCGAATATACAACATTTTCCATAAATAAGCGTAAGACTAACCTAAATTAGCGGGGAATGATAAACGTGACAGTCTAAAAATCACAATCAATATGCGATTTTTGTCAGAAAACTCTGAATATTGAAATGATTAATGTAAAAGGCGTGTGGCATTGTCGTCATCTGACAACAATAATTCATCAAACATCAACATATCTGGTTCCGCTCCCTGGCTCCACAACATCATCAGGACGATGATACGTAACTTATCCAAAGGCAAGGGTGACTCATTTACAGCCAATGCCCGCTCTATAACGATTTCACGTTGCAGAGAAGTCAATAAACCGGCCGATTCAAGAAATTGTATAAAACCTATCGCCTGAGGTCCTAATGCGGATTGCTCGATGGCAGCGTAAACACGAAAGCCTGTAGAACTCTTAGGTACAGGCTGGGTTTGATCGGTCGTCATCGCCAAGCCAGTCAGCCAATCTAAGGCTTCGGAAATTTCGTCCTCGGGAAAACCAACAGCGGACAATTTTTTGATTAATGCTGCCGTATCCGGACACGCATCAGGACGGTAATAAGTTTCGTAGAGGTAAACAAGAATATCAAACATGGCACTACTGTATCTGTTGCAGGAGTTTCGGACAAGTCCCTTGCGCGAGATTACGACATAGTTTTCTGCAATTTTATATACTCTCAGGGAGTATTCTTATATACATATAGACAATTATCGTGATCATCAGGGCACTAACAAATACTCCCCTATGAATTGATTGGGCTTATGCAACAATTTGGGATTTAAGAACAGTAATTCAAATAGAACAACGTAGGAAAGCGCCGTCATTGCCCGCTTAGGCCAAGCGGCGATAAAGACCGCCAGGTAAAGCCTCTATCTGACCTGCTAACTCCAGGTTTAAAAGTTGCGCATTCAGGTATCCCATGTCTAAACCACTCGCCAGCGCCAGCGTATCCAAAGGCATAGGATCAAAAGCTATTTTTGCCAACAAAACATCATTTGAAAGTCCCTCATGAAATAAGTCGTTTTCACGAACAGAACCCGGACCTACATTATTCGTGGGCGCTGTCAATTGCAATTCTTCTAAAATATCTTGCGCAGATTCAACTAATTTTGCCCCTTGCTTAATCAATTGGTGACAACCCTTAGCCAAAGGTGAATGGATAGAACCGGGAATAGCAAATACTTCACGCCCCTGCTCGGCAGCCATGCGCGCTGTAATCAATGAACCAGATTGCGCGGCCGCCTCGATAACCAGAACACCAAGTGCCAAACCTGAAATGATGCGGTTGCGACGACGAAAATTGGATGCCACCGCCGGAGTTCCAAGTGAGTATTCACTTACAATACAGCCACAGTCGGCGATAGCATGTGCAAGTTCACGATTTCTGGCAGGGTAAACGATATCAGCACCGGTACCTATCACTGCAACCGTGGAAGCCATGCCGCGCAATGCGCCCTGGTGCGCAGCAGCATCGATACCAGCAGCCAAGCCAGAGGAAATAGTCAACCCGGCATGGCTTAGTGTTTCTGAAAACTCTTCTGCATTGCGTATGCCTTGCGCGGTAGCGTGGCGACTACCAACCACACCGATCCCGCGTGATGATAGTAAATCGAGGCGACCCTTAACATACAAAACAATAGGAGGATCAGGAATTTCCAGTAATGCTGGCGGGTAGCTGGCGTCGGCCAGTGTCAGCACATGATTATTCGGTTGCTGACACCATTCCTGCGTTTTTTCAGCCAACGCCAATAAATTGGAGGAGGGAGTTTGAAGTAATGCTTTGGCGATTCTGGGTCCAACTTCGGTAGCCAGTCGTTCAAAACTACAGGCAAATATCTGTTCAGGCAGACCGAATGCCGTCAATAACTTGCGTGCTGTACCTGCACCAACGCCTGGCGTTTGCTCCAATCGCAACCAGGGAAAGAGATCCGGATACAAATTGGCATCCTGTTATGCAATGTACAGCGCGGTCATTACTGCGGAGACCGCACCACGTCACCGACTTTAACAAAATCTCTGACCTGCATTACCAAGCCGTAAGAGATATTGTCAAAAACACGGAAAATAAACACGTTACCATACAGCTCATCGGGCAATTTTACCTCGCGATTTTCGTCAGTACGGTCTCGAACAGTTGCACCATGACGCTCCAAAGCCATGACGGTACCAACGTCAACACCGCTTTCACTACCACGATTAATTGTCACAATCTGATTTTGACCAGCAACAGATACACCTCCATACACGCTGACAATACGCGCTTTAATGTCGTCTGAAGGCGGATGCGGTACATAGCTCAGAATAGGGGTGGGTGGCAATGGTAACAAACGATCACCGGCGGACATCTCTTCTTTAGAATTGACGACGATGAAAGTGTGAACATCACCTTCATCACCAGCTTCTCGATCTAATTTCAAGGTACCGACAAAAGCTGCTTCGTAGCCTATGACTGCTTTTGTATCAGGATCTTTGAGTTCCACGCCAGGACGAAACACCTGAAACGAAGTGCCGCCATCCAGGTCACCGCGCACATAGGCTTTCTCGCCCTGAGACAGATTAACCCTGCTTTCGCTGGCGGAAACAATACGTGGCGATCTATCCAACGCAGTGCGTTCAATCACGAGAGGCTGCGACAAGAAAGGTTCAATCACAGATGAAGGAATAGATGGAATAGCATCCACGCCCAAACCCTCTACGCGCGAACGGGGCGTCCATTTCACACTGGGGACACCGCCACCTGCACCATTTGTACCAGAAACATTGCCGAGGCGCAGACGTTGATTGATGCGGTCAAAATAGACAATCTGACCAGGGTAAATCCAATGAGGATTGCGAATATCTTCTTTATTCATGCCCCAGACCTGCGGCCAGCACCATGGATTTTGCAGAAATTGCGCTGAAATCCCCCACAAGGTATCGCCTCTGACGACCTCATGTTTATCCGGTGCATCCGCTAAAAATGTACATTTGCTACTTTTTGCCACTGCCTGTGCCTGCGCTAAGCTAGCCTCAGCAGGCGCAGAAAACGAAACTCCTGGCGCAAATGAAAGACCAGCAACGAGGATGGCGGCGATTGTGCTAAACTTTTTCATGTACATTATCCGATGCAAAATGCTGCAAAACAGCAAACTGGCAAGCACGCAAGCAAACGCATGCAAAACTTGCCAAATTGAATCAAATTCTGCCCATAAATCCTTGAACTAGCAAGAAAAACTACGCAATTGCCTCTTTGGCTTGTTGTGAAAAGTCTTATGTCCATATTAAACATTTTGCGGTATCCCGATCCGCGCCTCCATAAAAAGGCAAAACCGGTGACCGTTTTTGATGAAAATTTAAAAAAACTCATCGCCGACATGGCGGAAACCATGTATGACGCCCCCGGCGTCGGTCTGGCCGCGTCCCAGGTGGATGTGCATGAACAGCTGGTGGTGATTGATACGTCTGAAACGAACGATCAGTTACAGGTTTTTATCAATCCTGAAATCATCTGGGCCAGCGAAGAGAAGAAAGTCTATGACGAAGGCTGCCTGTCTGTCCCCGGCGTTTACGATGGTGTAGAACGCCCGGCTGAAGTCAAAGTCAAGGCACTCGATGCGAATGGCAATCCATTTGAAATCCATGCTGACGGCCTGCTTGCGGTCTGCATCCAGCATGAAATGGATCATTTACTCGGTAAAGTATTTGTCGAATATCTGTCACCACTCAAGCGCAATCGCATCAAAACCAAGATGATCAAAGAAGAGCGCGAAATTGCTCGTAAAGAGGCGAACCGCAGATGAAGGTGATTTTTGCCGGCACGCCGGAATTTGCTGCGACAGCACTGGCCGCCTTACATCAGGCGGGACATGAAATCGTGTTGGTATTAACCCAGCCCGACCGTCCGGCCGGGCGCGGCATGCAGCTGCAGGCGTCAGCCGTCAAGCAATATGCGGTAGCTCACAACATACCAGTGGCGCAGCCGGTGTCGTTGCGTTTAGACGGCAAATACCCTGAAGTTGCAGCCGAAGCGCACGCCTTATTACAAAGCACGCCACATGATGTCATGGTCGTTGCGGCATATGGTTTGATCTTGCCGTTGTCGGTTCTGAATATCCCGCGTCTGGGCTGCCTGAATATTCATGGTTCTTTATTGCCACGCTGGCGTGGAGCTGCGCCTATTCATCGTGCCATTGAAGTTGGTGACACTGAAACCGGCATCACGATCATGCAAATGGAAGAGGGTTTGGATACTGGTCCTATGCTCTTGACTGAAAGTGTTGCGATTAAAGATTCCGACACGACCGGCAGTTTGCACGATACGCTAGCGGCTATGGGTGGGAAACTGATTGTAGAAGCCTTGCACTTGCTCGGACAAGGTAAGTTACCCTCAACGGTACAGCCAGAGCAGGGCATCACTTACGCCGCCAAAATCAGCAAAGAGGAAGCCCGTTTGGATTTTTTGCAGTCCGCCGACACCCTGGCGAGAAAAATCCGTGCTTTTAATCCTTTCCCGGGCACCCATGCGCAATATGGTGACAAAACGATTAAAATTTTTGCCGCCCACCCCGTTACCCAAAGTAGCCATGGCGCAGAACCGGGGACAGTCCTGAGCGCCTCTGCGCATGAAGGCATCACCGTTGCTTGTGGTGAAGGTTGTTTACAACTCATCGAATTACAAAAACCTGGTGGAAAACGCCTGCCTGCTGCTGACTTTCTGCAAGGATTCCCACTCCCTGCAAACAGCTTATTTGCATTGAAGCCAGAATAATTACCGCAAATAATGCAGCAAAAAAACGACAGCTTCTGAGTAAATTCGCCAACAAGGTACGCATTCAGATCGAAAACCCGCGTTTACTTGTTGGTGCAGAGCAAATTCTTTGTTGTCCATTGAGACTTGTTGTATTCTCTTAGGCTCAATATCGGTCGTCACCAGTGTTTCCAGCCTTGATGATCCTGACAAGAATTTAAAAAGGTAAGCGCATGAAGAAACTTTTACCCGTTGCCGTTGCGACTATGCTGCTGGCGGGTTGTTCCACTCCGTTTTATGACGCCGCAAAAAGTGCTGCGCCGGCTGCAGAAAAGCCATCCGAATTACATGTGGCATCGAATTGGCTGTTAATTGCCAAGGACGTCGCCGATCAGATCAAACTCGGGACGGATAAAATCGGAGCCCCAGTATTTGTTACTCCACCGCACGACAGCAGTAAATTTGCGCAAGCGTTTTATACTCAGGTTGTCACTTCCTTGGTGAATCAAGGCGTAACAGTCAGAAAATTTAATGATGGTACGGCACAAATTGTCGACATTGATACACAGTTAGTTCGTTTCTCCTCAGATAAGTCCGAAAACCGCCATTTCCTAGGTATATCTGGATTTGGCTCTTCAACAAGCGGATCTGAAACACAACCAACTTACGAAGTCATCGTGACAACATCGTTGATAAAAAATTCTCAATACGTTGCTCGTCGCACCGATGCATATCCAGTTCATGAATACGATGCATCGCTTTATAACAAAGATGCAGAATTTAAATTTAAAGTCACCGGAGGCCAATAATGTTGAAACAACTTGTACTTGCTGTTAGCTGCGGCGTGTTATTCAGCGGATGCTCAAACATGGGCAATTTTGGTATCAATTCATCAGCCACTTCTGCTTCCGCACTTTCCTGGAAAGAAGCAGAATCCAACGAATTTATTCCTACCAACCAAAAAGCAGCAACGGCCTTGATCGCTGCGGCGGGCAATTCTTTGGATAAATCGCGGCCATTGATCGTGGCTACACTGGCTAACATCAATGCGCTGGAAGAATCTTCACCGCTTGGACGCATCGTTGCGGAACAAGTTGCAGGGCAATTTACGCGCTCCGGCTATCAGATGGTGGAAATGAAATTCCGTGATAAAGTCTTCATTAAACAAAACGTGGGTGAGTTATTGCTGACCCGCGAAATTAAAGAAGTCGCCCAGAACCATAGCGCTCAGGCAGTGATCGTCGGTACCTATGCGGAAAGCGAAAAAATGGTTTTCGTTAACCTGAAATTGATACGTCCGGGCGATAACATCGTTCTTAGCACCTACGACTACGCTTTGCCTATGGACAGAACCGTGAAATCCTTACTCGGTCGTCACTAAGACAACAATCCGACACACCACTTCTGGCCTTGAGTGAGGCTCGGGGTGGTGGAAATACTCCACACCAGTATCAAAACCAACGGCTCTCTTGCCCAATTATTCCAATGAGAAAAAGGATAATTTGGCTGATACTCCCCACTACTGGTTATTTAGAATGAAGTTTTAAACATTGCACCCTGCGCCGCATGGCTGATCGCCAACACGGCAGGATGCGTTAACTTACGTTGCACGGATATCGCATAAAACTGCTCGCATATATCCTCGGTGCTACCGATCAGTTTCACATCATACTGACGCATCACCATATCGGCGATCACACTTGGCGCAGCAAACATACCAGCGCCAGCCTGACCAAACGCACACATCAATGCACTATCATCAAATTCACCTGCAATCCGCGGATGCAGATTTTGCAGATCCATCCATTGCAATAAGCGCGAACGCATTGCTGCATCTTCACCAGGCATTAAGAATGGCGCTGCTTCGAGGCAGAATGGGAAAGTTTGTGAATATTGGTCGCGCAACGTCTTAGTCGCAAAAAAACTCACGCCAGATTCACCCAGCAAATGGTTATATGCCCGAACTTTTGCGTTCGCGGGCATAGGACTATCTGAAATCACCACGTCAAGCTTGTGCGCGGCCAGCTCCGCCAGCAAGACATCAAATTTACCTTCACGGCAATTGATACGCAGGGTCTGCGGCAATTGCATGGCGGGCTCTAATAGCTTGTAAGCAACAATTTTTGGCAACGCGTCAGACACGCCAACCCGCAACTGCAAAGTGCGTTCAGTGGGACGATGGTGTAGCACTTCTTCGAGTTCCTGCCCCAGTGCAAAGATGTCTTCAGCATAACTCAATACCAGACGTCCGGCTTCGGTCAATTCCAGATTACGCCCGTTTTTACGAAATAAGGCCTCGCCTTGGTTCTGCTCAAACAAACTTAACTGTCCGCTGATGGTTTGAGGCGTAAGATGCAGTTGCTCACTGGCGCGCGCGATACTACCCGCTTTGGCAACAGCCCAAAAGTAGTGCAGATGTTTGTAATTTAAATTGGACATTGTCAGCCTGGAAATAAAATACATCGAATTTTACGAAGTGTTTTTCAATTATATTCGACTTTTATTTCAACTCACTTGCAACTAAACTTGTGTTACCCCTTCTAATAAAGGGCAAAGACAATTGTATTTGCATTAATTTGTAAAAATTTGCATTCATGTCTTCATTATTTCAGGAGAAAAGTATGAGAATCACTGGTCGTACCACTGCACGTGACGTGCAAACTGTTGACTATGTCGACAGCACAGCGAGCGAGAGTTTGAAAGTCTTACGCAACACGTATATGTTGCTCTCAATGACGTTGCTGTTTTCTGCGTTGACCGCAGGTTTAACCATTGCCTACGCCATTCCTGGTCCGGGTTCTATCCTGACTCTGGTTGCCTATTTTGGTCTGCTGTTCGCCACTACGAAGTTGCGTAACAGTGCCTGGGGCATCTTATCCGTGTTCGCCTTAACCGGCTTTATGGGTTATAGCCTTGGTCCTATCCTGAGTCACTATCTGCACATGCCAGGTGGCACTGCCATCGTCATGACAGCGATGGGTATGACTGGTCTGATTTTCATGGGTTTGTCTGCCTACGTACTGATCAGCAAACGTGATTTCAGCTTTATGGGTGGCTTCCTGATGGCGGGGATGATCGTCGTTCTGGTGGCGAGTCTGGGCGCGATTTTCTTCCAGATCCCCGCTTTGTCCTTGGCCATTTCTGCGGTTATGGTGTTGTTGATGTCTGGCATGATTTTGTTTGAAACCAGCAATATCATTAATGGCGGCGAAACCAATTACATCATGGCAACCGTTAATCTGTACGTGACCATTTTCAACCTGTTCATCAGCTTGTTACAGTTGTTGGGCTTTGTAGAGAAAGACTAAACTATGTTGCATTCCGTCGCAGAACCCTGGATGTGGGTTGTCTTCATTGGTTTTGTATTTGCCATGCTGGCAGTCGATGTCTTCGCGCTTGGTGGCTCGCGTGCGCACAAAGTCAGCATCCGGGAAGCGGCGGTATGGTCGGTCATCTGGGTCAGTCTGGCTTTGGGCTTTGATGCTGGCCTGTGGTTCTATCTGAAGCAAACGGCAGGTACAGAGATCGCCACCGCAAAAGCCATGGAATTTCTGACTGGCTACGTGATTGAAAAATCACTGTCGGTCGACAATGTGTTTGTGTTTTTGCTGATCTTTGGCCACTTCTCTGTGCCTGTCCAATACCAGCGTAAAGTCCTGTTGTATGGCGTCGTTGGTGCTATCGTCATGCGCATTATCATGATCCTGGCGGGTAGTTGGGTGGTAACGCAGTTTGCATGGGTGATGTATTTATTTGGCGTTTTCTTGCTCATTACTGGCGCAAAGATGTTGTTTTCAAATCATCAGACAGATGTTGAAAGTAATCCGGTTCTGAAGTTAGCCAAAAAGTTACTGCCATTCACCAATGAATTTCATGAAGAAAAATTCAGTATCAAACGGGACGGAAAACGTTTTTTCACCCCGTTGCTGTTAGTGTTGATTCTGATTGAAGTGTCTGATGTGATCTTTGCGGTTGACTCGATTCCAGCCATTTTTGCGGTAACGACCGACCCATTTATTGTGTTCACGTCCAATATTTTCGCCATCATGGGCTTGCGGGCGTTGTATTTCTTGTTGGCCGATATGGCAGAACGCTTCCATTTGTTGAAATTTGGTCTGGCATTCGTGTTGATGTTTGTTGGTATCAAGATGCTGATCGTTGAATGGATGCATGTACCAACGGATGTTTCGCTCATGGTTATCGCCGTCCTACTTGGCACTTCAATTGTCGCGAGTTTATTAACCACCCGCCATCAGCACAACATCTGATCAACCATAATCAGTTTCCCTTTGGGCATATCTTTTTATAAAGGATATGCCCTTTTTTATAAATAATTGATCCGTATTACTGGTTCTCGCTCGCTCTTAAGCAAAGAACGCATATCCATGTAACCACAATGTATAAGCAAAAACCCGTAAAAAGCCACCATCATGCGTCCAAGCCCTTGATCTGACGTATAATTATTTTTCCCAGCGCCGATTTGAGATTCAGATTGCGGGCGCGTAATAAGTGCTGCTAAAAGGACGTCGCCCGATCCGCCTGCATGCACAAGCCGATCGGGTTTTTTGCTTTTAGCGAGTGAACATCATGAACTTATCCCTGCCAGTCTCTGCCACCGAAATCCGTTTGCGTGAAATTTTGCAACAACGCATCATGATACTGGACGGTGCGATGGGTACCATGATTCAACGCTACAAGCTGACTGAAGAAGATTATCGCGGCGAACGCTTTAAAGATTTTGCTGTACCAGGCAAAGAATTATTCGTCAAAGGCAATAACGAATTATTGACCTTAACCCAGCCGCATATCATTCAAGAAATCCACGAGCAATATCTGGCTGCCGGTGCCGACCTGATCGAAACCAATACCTTTGGCGCGACCACGGTGGCACAAGACGATTACCATATGGCGCATCTGGCCTATGAAATGAACGTGCAAGCCGCAAAAATTGCGCGTGCTGCATGCGATAAATATTCTAGCGCCGATAAACCACGCTTTGTCGCGGGTGCTCTGGGGCCAACTCCAAAAACTGCATCGATTTCTCCCGATGTGAATGATCCTGCCGCACGTAATGTCACATTCGATCAACTGGTTGCGGCTTATCTGGAACAAACCCGCGGTCTGGTTGAAGGCGGTGCGGACGTGCTGCTGGTTGAAACCATTTTTGATACGCTCAATTGCAAAGCCGCCTTGTTTGCGATTGATCAGTATTTTGAAGAAACTGGCAAAACCTTGCCTATCATGATTTCTGGCACGGTAACAGACGCCTCTGGGCGTATTTTGTCAGGTCAAACTGTGCCAGCCTTCTGGAATTCCGTCCGTCACGCTAAACCGCTGACCATTGGCTTAAATTGCGCTTTGGGCGCAGCGCTGATGCGTCCGTATGCCGAAGAACTATCCAAAATCGCTGACACCTTTGTGTGTATTTATCCGAATGCCGGTTTGCCTAACCCGATGAGCGATACAGGCTTTGATGAGTTGCCTGCCGATACCTCCGCATTGCTGAAAGAATTTGCGGAAGCAGGCTTCATCAACATCGCCGGTGGTTGCTGCGGCACCACGCCACCGCACATTAAGGCGATTGCCGACATCTTGCAAACCCAGGCACCGCGCGTCTTGCCGACGATAGAACCAGCGATGCGCTTGTCAGGGCTGGAGCCATTTACCATTGATGCGCAATCGCTGTTCGTCAACGTTGGTGAGCGTACTAACGTCACAGGTTCCAAAGCCTTTGCCCGTTTGATTTTGAATGAACAATACGACGAAGCATTAGCCGTTGCACGTCAACAAGTGGAAAACGGCGCGCAGGTCATCGACATCAACATGGATGAGGCGATGCTTGATTCGCAAGCCGCAATGACGCGTTTTTTGAATCTGATCGCATCCGAACCAGATATTGCGCGCGTACCTTTGATGATCGACTCATCAAAATGGTCGGTGATTGAAGCTGGTTTGAAATGCGTGCAAGGTAAAGCCATCGTCAACTCCATTTCGATGAAAGAAGGCGAAGCCGAATTCCTGCGTCAGGCAACACTGTGCAAACGTTATGGTGCGGCGGTGATCGTCATGGCCTTTGATGAAAAAGGGCAAGCCGATACGTATCAGCGCAAGATAGAAATTTGCGAACGTGCCTATCGTCTTTTGGTCGACAAATTGAACTTTGATCCGCAAGATATTATTTTCGACCCAAACATTTTTGCGGTCGCGACCGGTATTGAAGAGCACAACAATTACGCGGTGGATTTTATTGAAGCAACACGTTGGATACATCAAAATCTGCCAGGCGCAAAAATCAGCGGCGGTGTGTCTAACGTGAGTTTTTCATTCCGCGGCAACGACCCCGCACGCGAAGCAATTCACACCGTATTTTTATACCACGCGATTCAAGCTGGCATGACCATGGGCATCGTCAATGCCGGCATGATCGGTGTTTATAGCGAACTTGATTCTGAATTGCGCGAACGCGTTGAAGACGTGGTACTTAATCGCCGTGACGATGCCACCGAGCGCATGATTGAATTTGCCGCCACCTTAAAAGCCGGAGGCAAAAAAGAAGAAGCGACATTGGAATGGCGTAGCGAACCCGTCGCCAAACGCCTTGCGCATGCGATGGTACATGGCATTACGCAATGGATTGTCGAAGATACCGAAGAAGCGCGACAAGAGATCATGAACGATGGCGGTCGCCCAATTCAAGTCATCGAAGGCCCGCTGATGGCGGGCATGAATATCGTCGGCGACTTATTCGGTCAGGGCAAAATGTTCTTGCCCCAAGTCGTCAAATCCGCACGCGTCATGAAGCAAGCGGTGGCGCATCTGGTGCCGTTTATCGAAGAAGAAAAGAAACGCAGCGGCGACAACAAACCAAAAGGAAAAATCGTCATCGCCACCGTCAAAGGCGACGTGCATGACATCGGAAAAAACATCGTCACCGTGGTTTTGCAATGTAATAACTTTGAAGTTGTGAACATGGGTGTGATGGTACCTTGCTCAGAAATTTTGGCGAAAGCAAAAGCAGAAAACGCCGACATCATCGGCTTATCCGGTTTGATCACACCATCACTTGAAGAGATGGCGTATGTCGCCAAAGAAATGCAACGTGATCCGCATTTCCGTATGATGAAGATACCGCTGATGATTGGCGGCGCAACCACCAGCCGCGCTCATACGGCTGTCAAAATCGCGCCGAATTACGAAGGTCCGGTGGTCTATGTGCCGGATGCATCGCGCTCGGTATCGGTTGCACAATCCTTGCTGACACCAGAAAGCCGCGACCAATACATCGCTGATTTAGGGTCAGATTACGAACGCATCCGCGTGCAACACGCGAACAAAAAAGCCACACCATTGGTGACGCTGGCACAAGCGCGCGCCAATAAAATGAAACTCAGTTTTGACGGGGCAAACACACCAGTTAAGCCAAAGTTCATCGGTCGCCGCGTATTTAAAAACGTCGATCTCGCGACGCTTGCCAATTACATCGATTGGGGTCCGTTCTTCCAGACTTGGGATTTGGCAGGTCCGTATCCTGCGATTTTGACCGATGAAGTGGTTGGTGAAGCTGCGAGCAAGGTATTCGCTGAAGGTCAGGCAATGCTGAAAAAAATCATCGAAGGGCGCTGGCTCACCGCCAACGGCGTGGTGTCGTTGTTACCAGCCAATACGGTGAATGATGACGACATAGAAATCTATACCGACGATAGCCGCCGTGAAATAGCTTTTACTTATTACGGCACCCGTCAGCAAACTGAAAAGCCGGTGATTGATGGCGTGGCTCGCCCTAACCAATGTTTATCGGATTTTATCGCGCCCAAAGACAGCGGCGTTGCCGACTATATCGGTATGTTTGCCGTGACTGCAGGTTTGGGTATAGAAAAGCATGAAAAACGTTTTGAAGATGCACATGACGATTACAGCAGCATCATGCTGAAATCATTGGCTGATCGATTAGCAGAAGCATTTGCCGAATATCTGCACGAACGTATACGCAAAGATTTGTGGGGTTATGCTGCCGATGAAAGTTTGACGAATGCAGAACTGATTCAAGAAAGCTACAAGGGCATCCGTCCGGCACCTGGCTATCCGGCATGTCCTGAACACACGGTCAAAGCTGCCATGTTCCAACAAATGCAGTGTGAAGAAATCGACATGCACATCACCGAATCCTGGGCGATGATCCCTGGCGCTGCGGTATCCGGTTTCTACTTCGCGCATCCTGAATCCAAGTATTTCAGCGTCGGTAAAATTGGTGACGACCAAGTCAGTGATATGGCAACCAGAAGATCTGTAGCGAAAGAAGAAGTGGAACGCTGGTTAGCGCCGAATCTATAAACTTTGGGTTCATTAAAATTGAGCAAAACTAAGCGCTATTTTTAAACGTTTTTTTAAACGTTTTTTGAAAATAGCACTTATCGTCGTTGAAATTCAGGCACACTTGTTTTACCAAGGAAGCATCAGACTGCTCCGATAACCTGCATTTTTTTGCAAAGGGATCTACCATGGCAGAACAAGGCAAACTTTCTTCTTGGCTAAGTGCCCATCCGGTATGGACATTTGTGCTCATGACCATCAGTTTTCTGGGTTTTGGCATACTCAGTGTCGATCTCGCCAAGGTTATTTTGGCCAACGCAGGATACATCAGCAACTATGGTTGGGAGGGACTGATCGATGGCGGCTTACAACAGTTATTCGAGCTCATCAGAAACGCCATTGCCGCTATGATGTTTTATCTTGTGTTTAAGCTATGCGAACATGTGCTGGTTGAGAAATTAGCACATCAGAACATAAAATCGCGCCAAAAATAAACGGAAACGGTGTCAAAGACCTCAGGCGTGAGGATCATCCTCAAGGCGAACACCTATACTTCTCTCAACGAAGTTCTATAGTGGAAGGACATTCTTGAAAATCAGGTCAGCGATTTCTTGATTGCCATTTTTTAACGATTTTATCTGTACATGTTGCCAGAATCAGTTGCCTCAAAAGCGTATTTTTCGTCATTATTCAGCGCAAAAACACATTTCGTGACATAGTGCTCAAATAGCTATCATCCTGCTTAAGGTAATGTTTCATACAAAGCTTGAATTCATTATTCTTATGATAATAACGTAGCTTTTTGTACAAAGATTTGTTGTACTATCATACAAAAAATTTGTTTTTCTGCCCTAAAATGCTAAATTTACAATTGGGATTTCTATCCCTAGGCCGCAAACCTTTGATGAGCGGAAGCAATGACTGATATTCATACAAAGTTTATCGACCTGTCCCAGCTACGGGTAGGGATGTTTGTGTATCTCGATGTTGGATGGATCATCCTTTTCCAGTCAGCAATTTCAAGATTAGCAATCAGTCACAGATTGATACTTTGCGTTCATTAGGCTTAGAGCGCATACGTTACTCTCCGGATAAGAGCGCACTTCCGGTCGATGAAATCAATACGACACCACATACCGACATGCCTGTTGAGCTGTCTGGAAAAAATATAGAGAATCCAGAAGAGCAAGCGTTACGCTTGCGTCGCGATTTACTGGCAGATCAGGCTGTGAGCTTACAAGTGTGCGAACGTCAGTTCACGAATGCAGCTCAGACCTTTAAGCAAATCGGTGAACAAGCGCATGCGCAACCTGCCTTAGCGCGAGAATTATCTGAACAACTCATTCAAAATTTCCTAGGCCAGATTTTGGGTGAAGATGAAGCAGCGATTCGTTTACTGTCTGAAAAAGCGGGGGAAAAAAGTTCCCTCCATTCAATCAACGTTACGGTAATGTCATTGCTGTTAGGGAAGGCGTTAGATCTGAGCAAAGCTGATATGCACAGTCTTGGGGTGGGTGCGCTGGTACACGACCTCGGGAAAATTGAATTACCTGATCGCCTACGTTGGTCAGGCGAACAATTCAATTATGCAGAAAATCAAATTTTTAATGAGCATGTCAGTCACAGCGTTAACCTCGCCCGTAAAATGAATCTGTCGGCCAATGCGATGCTCTTGATTGCACAACACCACGAATTTTTTGACGGCACTGGCTATCCTAGTCGTGTGAAGGGAGACAAGATGTCCCCCCTAAGCCGCATTGTGGCCTTGGTGAATCATTACGACAATATGTGCAATCCGGCTAATCCGGCACAGGCAATCACACCACATGAGGCGTTGTCGCAAATTTTTACGCAACACAAAGCGCATTTCCATACTCCCACCCTGACTGCTTTTATCCGGATGATGGGAATTTATCCGCCGGGTTCTGTCGTGCAATTAACCGATGAGCGCTATGCGCTGGTCGTTTCAGTAAATTCAGCAAGACCGATCAAACCAAAAGTTATCATTCACGACCCCACCTATCCCCGTGAGGAAGCACTTATCATCAATCTGGAGCAGGAACAGCAGTTATGCATCCATCGCAGTCTCAAGCCTTTGCAATTGCCTAAAGCTGCGTATGATTATTTATCGCCACGCAAGCGTTTATGTTACTTCTTTGAGCGCGGACTTGAAGTAGGCGCCGACTTTTCGGTTGAAGGCAGCGCATGAAACCACATCAATTGCAACCAATGATAGAGGGGATGCTGGAAGCCATCATACTGGTGGATCCTATTCAATTGCGTATCCTGACGGCTAACCGCACGGCGCATCAACTACTCAAAATTGAACCAGGTAGCCTGGTCGGAAAAGGCATCATTGAAATCGTTGCAGCACCAGAGGATCTCTTCTTTTGGGAAGATGTGGCAGGTGGATTGTCTGAAAATATTTACTCTGAAACGCTGCTGCAGTGTTCAGATAAAAGCATAGTACAAGTAGAACGCCGGGTGAGCCTGGTGAAAGTGGGTATGGATACCTCATTCTATGTCGTTGCTATCCGCGATCATAGTAGCCAGCGAAAAATCGAAAATGAACTTGAAAAACTCATCGCAGAATTAAGGGGAACCCTAGAATCGACCGCTGATGGCATCCTGGTCACCAATCTCGATGGTGGCATACGCAGTTATAACCATTTGTTTTCGGAACTATGGGGATTGCCTGACGAATTGATGACCCAGCGTGATGACGGAGCGATCTATGCATGGATGGATAAATGCATGATTGACGCTGATCGTTACACCGAACGTCTGGGTACCATAGGCCGCTCGCCATTAATGGAAGCAACCGACATTCTGGTGCTGCGCTCAGGTAAAATTCTCGAACGCGTTACCTTGCCGCAATTTGCTCGTGGGCGCCCAATAGGTAGGGTGTACTCGTATCGTGACATTACCCAAAAGCTGGCAGATGAAGCGCGTTTGCAATTGGCTGCCAAAGTTTTTGAATCGAGCACGGATGCCATTTTTATTACTGATCACGAGCAGAAAATAATTACAATTAATCCTAGCTTTGAAAAGCTCACCAGTTACACAGAAAAAGAAATGCGCGGAAAAACACCGCGCGCTTTTTTTGCCACTGAAAGCAATGTCGAGTTAATTGACCAATTACTTCATAAGCTCGAAGTCAATGGCTCCTGGGAAGGCGAATTATGGAATCGCCGTAAAAATGGCCATGCGTATTTGTGCATGATTACACTGGTTAAATTACAGGATGACCACGGTAAAACCATCAATTACATTGGTTTTTTCAAAGACAGGACAGAGACCCACGCAGCAAAGCAAAAAATAGAAGAACTGGCCTTTTCTGACGCACTCACAGGTCTGCCAAACCGCTTGTTACTCGCAGAGCGGATTCATCAGGCGATCACCCATGCCAGCCGTAAAAACGGTACTTTTGCTTTGCTATTTTTGGATCTGGATCACTTTAAACAAATCAATGATTCTCTCGGCCACCCATTCGGGGACCGCGTGTTGCTCGAGGTGACGGAACGTTTAAAGCGCTGTATCCGACAAGTTGATACGGCGTCGCGCTTAGGTGGCGATGAATTCGTCTTACTGCTCCACGAAGCAGATGCCGATGGTGCTGAAGTGTGTGCGCAGCGTGTGCTCGAAGAATTAACGGCACCAATTACCTTGGATGGGATGAATTTTACGGTTACCTCAAGTATTGGTATCGCGCTATATCCTGCTGACGGCATTACCATGGATGACTTGATTAAGAATGCGGACAGTGCGATGTACCATGTTAAGGAACGTGGACGCTCCGACTTCCGCTTTTATCAGCGTCAGATGAATATCGGTTTGCTGTCCCGCATGAAACTTGATCACGCGATGCGCCAGGCTTTAGAAAAAAAACTGTTCCGGCTACATTATCAACCGCAATTTGATTTACATACCGGTAAAATTTTTGGGGTAGAAGCGCTGATACGCTGGAATGATAAGGATTTAGGCGAAGTAAGCCCGGCGCAGTTTATTCCCATCGCAGAAGAATCTGGTGTGATCGTTCAGATTGGCCACTGGGTCATGCAAACCGCAATGCGCCAGGCCGCGCTGTGGAATCAACAAGGTCATTCCTTAAAGATGGGCTTTAATGTCTCGGGTCTGCAATTTCAACAATCAAATTTTGTTGAATTAGTAGCGACAGAACTGGAAGCGAATAATTTAAGCCCTGACTGTATTGATCTTGAACTGACCGAGTCGGTACTGATCAAGGATATTGATGAAAATCTGAAAAAACTCAATGCCTTGGCGAAACTGGGCGTCAAACTTTCCATTGATGATTTCGGCACGGGTTATTCCAGTCTCAGCTACTTAAAGCGTTTTCCGATTCACAAATTAAAAATTGACCGTTCGTTTGTCGAAGATTTACCAGAAGACGAAAGCAACGCAGCGATTGTCACGGCCATCATTCATCTGGCACACGCGCTGAAACTTCAGGTCATTGCAGAAGGCGTTGAAACTGAACAGCAGCGAAGTTTCTTATGTAAATTGCATTGCGACGAATTGCAGGGATACTTATTTGCACCAGCGATGTCTGTCGACGAATTTGAAAAACTGTTTTTACAAGACACTCACAATTTAGCCTGCCATTTGCGGGTTTCCTCCTGAATGACGGCAATTTGTTCCTGATTCAACCCCGATCTGACCAGGTCACGACTGTCCATCCATTTACTACCGACATTAATACTTGCCTCTAATAGGTATTGGTAACCGGTAATGATATTTTTTTCTGTTCCAATGCCGTACAAATAATGTCTGCCCAATTGAAACTGGGCAGAAGACAGCCCTCTCTTTGCAGCTTGCCCGAGTAAAGCAACAGCCTTTTTTTCATCTTTTGCCACGCCGTGTCCATCTCTATACATCATCGCCAGGTGGTACTGCGCAGCTGGATTTCTTTGAGAAGCGGCTTTTTGATAAAGAACGGCGGCTTTCTCAAAATCTTGTGGAACGTTTTGACCGAGCTCATACAAAGAACCCAAAATCAATTGTGCCGAAGAAAAATTTTGTTTAGCGGCCATATTAAGCAGGTCTAACGCATATGCCGCATCTTTTTCAGCGCCCTCTCCCGTCAGATACAGCAAACCCAAATTTGTCTGAGCGCCGGGGTGTCCTAGTTCGGCTGCACGGGCGAACCATAAGCGCGCTTCTTCCGGGCTCTGGTAACCAAAATCACCATTCAAATAAGCCAATGCCAGTGTATTCTGTGCTTCCATGTCGCCCAATAATGCCCAATGCTGCACTTGCATTTCATCTTCATCGAAATCATCATCACCCACGGCACTCGCACATGAAGCGAAAATAAGAAGTGCAAAAAAAAGATGGGGCCACTTTTTCATCGTTTTCTTTCGCTTTTTTTAGACTTGATTTGATACTACGCTTTTCATATATAAAAACATGTTTCTTTCGTGTCGAATAAGGTAACGAATTGTTGTGGAGAAATACACCAGCTGTGAAGTGGCAAGGTACACTAATAGAAATTTTAATGGAAGGGTTCAACCTTGAATCAAGTCGCCCAAAAAAAATATCGTATCGGTTTAATCGCAAACAGATCACATCAGGATGCACAAGATTCTGCATTAGTGCAACTAATACGTGGATCGCAACAGGCTATTTCGTTTTTACAGCCAGAATTTGTAGTAGTTGGTCGAACACTAGATGCCATGATCACCCATGGATTGATGGAGATTTGTTCGCAAGTTGAACGTTTTCCATATGGTCGTGATGGAGGTTTGATGAAACTGGTATCGAGGGTGGTTGATCATAATCCGCTCAACGCTGTTGATGCGGTCATCTATTTGATTGACCCTGTCGATCCTTCGTCCATTTTTCCGGAAGCAGTGGCGCTTAAACGCCAATGTGTGATTCATAAAAAGCCTTTTCTTGCGACCTTAGCAAGTGCGCGTGAATGGTTGGAATTGGAAGCGCATTCAGCAGGTGCACCAATTGATATAAGTCTGAATCACAGCTTTCATTTGCAACAAGAAGGCATTGCGCTGATCGCACATGATGCAATGAAACAAAAGATGTTGTTACTTGCTGAAAAACATTTCACGCTACTTGATCAATTTAAGCACCGCTACGCGACGGGAACGACTGGTGGTTTGTTGAATCAACTCGCACAAAAAATCAAAGGTGAGGAAGCTGGGCGTCATTGGGTTAAACCTTATTTGTCCGGTCCACTAGGTGGTGATGCACAATTGGCAGAGCTGGTTTTAGACCGCGAGATTCGACGAATTCTGTTCCTCGAAGATCCCCATGTTGCACGACAACATGAAGCTGATATTCAACTATTGGAAAGAGCTGCTCGTACGGTGACAGAATTTGCGCAGGTCATTAGTGAAGCCGATGGGGTTGACCATTGGTTATCGAATTTGGGCAAGCGTGTTGATGCCAGCGAACGTCGTGATCAATGATTTACCTGAGCTAACCTGGAAAGAAAAAAATGACACGCAGATATTCCGATATGAACCAGCACGACGCCTTGTACAAAGTCGCACGCGCCTATCCAGGCGGCCTGGAAGCGCTTGCCGCCAAGCTGGATATGTCGGTGAATGTATTGAGAAATAAATTAGCACCAGGTATCGATACGCATTACCCTTCTTTTGAAGAGTTATCGCAAATTGTTGAGTGCTGTGATGCAGCAGGGGTGAGTGATGCCCATTTACCTTTGCATGCACTCTTAGGACGGCATGGGCTGGCAGCCTTTGTCATTCCTGAACCCGGACAAATTAAGGATGATGATTTGTCGCGCACCGTTTGCCGCGTCATGAGCCAGGTAGGCGACGTGGCTGAAGCAGTTTCTACAGCCTTACTGGATGGCGTAATTACCGATGCTGAAGCTGACTTAATTGAACGCGAATTTCAGGCTGCGCTGACTGTATTGGGCGAATGGCGTGCCCGCATACGTGCGCATCGTCAATCGCAAGATTGAAGTACGTTGTTTAACGTTGGCGATGTGGCTATGTGGTGGCTCTATGTGAACTAAGGCACAAGCGCGAATAGTTAGTTTGCTTTAGAATGAATTTCTCTGTTGATACGATAATTTCCATGTCTGACGAAATTCCTCCAGACCATCCGCGCCCAAAGTCCGTTGCGGATCTGTTTTTTTCTTTCACTCTGCTGGCATTGCAAGGCTTCGGTGGCGTACTGGCAATTGTCCAACGTGAGCTGATAGAAAAGAAACGTTGGCTAACGCCGGAAGAATTTGTCGAGGATTGGGCAGTGGCACAAATTATGCCGGGGCCGAATGTCATTAACTTATCGATGATGGTAGGCAATCGCTATTTCGGCTTACGAGGAGCCCTCGCTGCCTTGGCCGGAATGATTACCATACCACTACTGATTGTCTTGATATTGGCGGTCATGTATGCCCAATATGCAACCCATCCCGGTATTGCTGGCGCCTTACGTGGTATGAGTGCAGTAACCGCAGGGTTGATTTTCGCATCTGGCCTAAAGCTTATTCCCGCACTGAAAAACCATCCCTTAGGCCAACGTGCCGCTTTGCTTTTAAGCGTAATTTGCTTCATCTGCATCGCTCTGTTTCGCGTTCCTTTGGTTTACGTATTGCTTGGTTTAGGCGCGGTGTCTTGGTCTCTGGTCTTTAAAAAGCTAAAAAAATAATGGCGATTCCTGAGCATATTTTGTCAATACACATGCAATGGTCTGATTGGCTGCATTTATGGATGCATTTTTTAATGTTGTCATTGTTGTCGATAGGCGGTGCAATTTCTACTTTGCCTGATATGCAACGCTATCTCGTTGGTCAACAACACTGGCTGACTGACACCCAATTTAATTCCTCGGTCGCCATTGCTCAGGCAGCACCTGGACCTAATGTTCTGTTCATTGCTTTAATGGGTTGGAATGTCGGTCTCAATGCTGGCAGTATGTGGATAGGTTTGTTGGGCGTGATGATTACAATGAGTGGAATTTTATTACCAAGCACGACGTTGACGTTTATGGCAGCACGTTGGGGGCATGCGAATCGTGATCTGCGTAGTGTTCGCAGTTTTAAACTTGGCATGGCACCGATCGTGGTGGGTTTGTTGCTTTCAACGGGTTGGATTATGTGTGCCTCCCATAACATTCCGTCCAAGGACTGGCCAATCTGGATGCTATCCGCCTTGTGCGCCCTGATCGTCTGGCGCACCCGAATTCATCTGCTATGGTTGCTGGCTTTGGGTGCCGTGTTGGGGTGGTTTGGGCTGGTGTAGTCGATATGATTTTTTACGACTGATTCAATATCTAAAACGCTCCCATTCCTTAGAACCAAGCCGCGTGCGCCCTACGGCCGCGTTCTTTTCTTTGCGTCGCAAAAAAAGAATGCAAATGAAAGGCGAGGGTAAGGGTGAGGGTGATCACAATGCTGATGACTTAAATGAAACAGGAACTGATTCAAATACAACAAGTCATCTTTACCAGACCACCTACACAGATTACACCCTTATCTCAAGATCAAACAAAACCTAAATTCCGGCTACTCACATTGTAGTTCGCCAGATTTGGCAACAAGGTCAGTAAATCACTGTCGGATAAACCCAGCCATTTACCCAGCGTTGCTGCATATTGATCCACCGACGTGGTGGGTAACAACCGTCCCTGACCAACGTCATCAGGGCCATTGTTGGCAATGATCGGTGGCGTGCCGTAAAAACGCTGACCATTAACTGCGCCACCCATCACAAAGTGCATGCTACCCCAGCCGTGATCTGAACCATCATTATTGCCACTTAAAGTACGGCCAAAATCAGAAGCAGTAAAGCTGGTGACGTTATTTGCAACACCGAGTTCCACGGTGGCGTTATAAAACGCCGACATCGCATCCGCCAGGCCTGTCATCAATTTCGGATGGATCGTCACCAAACCATCGTGTGTATCATATCCATTCATAGACACAAAAAATACCTGACGTTTTGCACCTGTCGTCGCAGCAATTGAAATCATGCGCGCAACCATTTTTAATTGGTCTGCCAAATTGTTTTGCGTCGGAAATACTGTTTTTAATGCTGGTGCACTTGCCAGAGCGCCTGTCAAAATCTGATTGGCACCAATGGCGCGCGCATTGATGCGGTTGTATTCATTTTCCAGCAAATTTGACCGTGTCTGAGTCACTAAATTTTGTAAAGCGGTCGGACATGCGGTGGAACCGAATAATGGTGATTTGAGCCCATTAAGAGGAACTGATCCGTTGGTCGATATCTGGTATTGCACTGCTGTATTTCCCGACAAGTACACGGCATTGCCTGAAACATTAATGCAGGTAAAGGTCGAATTGGTATTTGCTGATTGAAACAAATCCCCCATTTTCCCACCCCAACCAGACTTTGCGCCTTCAGATGAGGTCGATTGCCAGACCGACTGTTGGTCGTTATGTGAAAACAGTTTTGGTGGTAAAGGGACGCTTTTGTTCGTGTATTGCAGCTTTGTTGTTGGCTGCATTAATGTCCCCACATTCAATATCACGGCCATTTTGCCAGCGTTAAATATAGGCATTAAAGGGACTAACTCTGGCGCCAATGCATATTGATGACTGAACCCGGCACTGTCGACCGGGGTATTAAGTGGATTCAGTACGGTATTGGTCAGCGAGCTTTGTGCATAACCCAAATTTGGGCGCAAATTGAAATAGGCGTTATAGCCACTCGTATCATAGGGGACGACAGTATTACCGTAATCATTGCCACCGTACAAAAAGATGCAAACAGTGGCTTTATAATCAGTTGCGTTCGCAGCAGATGCTTCCGACAAGGCTGCTAAATTCAATGCCCATGGCGTTGCAACACCGGCGATCGATAAGGTAGAGGCACGCTGTAAAAATGCGCGGCGTGACGCATTCATCGTTGGCTTATTGGTCATGATGAAATCCTTATTTCTGTACGATATATTCTGGCGCGGCGAAGACTAAGGTCAATGCGGCGTAAATACGGTTAAGTGTTGGTGTGTCAGTCGCAGTACCGGTGCCACTGGGCATGCTGCTGATGGCTGTCGCTAACGTCGCAATCGTGGTATCACTAAGCTGGCCAGCAGCAATGACCAAATTAATTTCAGTCAATAAGGCAGTCGGATTAGCCGCCAATGGAAGCAAGCTACTGTAGTCCGGCACCAGATCAGAATTGCCCTTGCTGACCATTCTTTGCATAAAATTGACGTAACCAATCACTGTCGATTCGTTGGTTATCTGAAATTCCGGCGCCACTAAAGAGGCGTTGGCAATCGAGGTATTTGGCGGCACATAACCCGGACGGAAGAAGTTGAATACCGAGCCTGAACGTAACGGGCTCTGTCCTAATCTGGAAGCTGCATCACTGGTATTACCGACATTCCATAAATCACTAGGTGAGGTCACACTGTAGGCGCGCGCCCAGCTCAAAAAGCGGTAAATCGGTTCACGCAATTTGCCAAATTGAGGGTTACTCAGATTGCTGCTATTGCGCGCTTCGTCATCCAATAACAGGGCTTTAACCACTGCAGCCAGATTTCCTTTCACGCCGGTGCCATCGTTCGAAAAAACTGCTGCAATGCGTTGTACATAAGCAGGTGACGGATTACTGGTGACCAGACGCTGAATCAGTTGCCGACTGACGAAAGGCGCCACATTGGGGTGGGCGAAAATGATATCGAGCGCAGCCGACATACTTTGTGGCCCGTCCAGGCCCGCTGGCACTGTGCTACCAAGAAACGTTGACGCGCCAGTTTCATGACGACTGGCGATTTGAGTCAAAGGGCGTTGAAGAAAATCAGGGGTTGTTTTATCACTTGTAGAGACATCAAAATCCCAACCTGTGAAGATACGCGCTAAACCAGTAATATCATCGAGCGTATAGGTTTCTTGATTGACACCGTTGACCGTGATGGGTGTGCCGTCCTGATTGAGCTTCAACAAACCAACAGAAAACAACTGCATGAGTTCGCGGGCATAATTTTCGTCCGGAAGAGTGCCTTTAGCCGGATTTGCCTTCAAATTACCAGCGAAAGTCAGATATTGCCCCATCGCGCTATTGGTGGATATCGCTTGTAATAATTTACGGTAATTGCCAAAGGCATTGGCTTCTAATAAATCGAGATAGTTTGCTGCTGCAAAAGCCTGCCAAGCGGCGCCTGTCAAACCATCGATACCAACTACAAAAATCTCTGCCAGTGCATGTGTCACCCTTTGCCTCAGGGTGTCTGGTGAATTAATCAGCTTGTACCAGGCGACAGAATCAAAACCATTTTGCGTGAAAATGTTTGCCGCGGCGTCAAAACCTTTGCTTTTGAGCCAACTCCAGCGGCTAGCGGACTGCGGCATGGCCATTTGTGCATCGATCCATGCCGCATAACCTGATGCTTGTACTTGCGCCATTTGTGCCCGTGTGCCACCCACTGAAGCTTGCGCCAGAAATCGGGCTGCCTGTGTATCTGTAATCGATGCCGGTGCAGGCGGTGTTGTAGAAGATCCTGATCCGTTGGCACCGGTGCCAGTCGCGCCTCCGCCACCACAAGCTTCAAGAAGCAAACTACTACCTACGACCAGCGCCACTCCGGTAGAATTAACGGTAGAAAATTGTGTACCTTCACTGTCCTGCTGTGATGGGAATTCTATTTGTTCAGCAGATTCTTGCATGACTTGCTCCATGTGATACCAGACTATTGTTCAATGGTTGCTAGATTAGGGGATCGCCATAGGATTGCCTACCGGAATTTGTTGTTTCATCAGTTACAAAATAAATTCCGGGTCATCTAAAATAGGGCTTTTCATAGAGAGAAATTATTCAATCGTGAATCATTGTTGTAATTATTTGTTACATATTACGTTTTGATGACGTGAAAAAATTGTACATTGAGCATTTTTTAAGAAATCTTTGTTACAGTCAGGCGATAAGATTGAGGTATCCTTGGCAACTCAAAATCCAGTCACCCTGAAACAGCATCCATGAAGTTGAGTATTGAAGCACCTGACAACGAAATTGCTGAACCTGGCGAGGTTCACCTGCATCTGAGATTTCGGCCCGTCAATTTCATCGGGATCGCTATCGTTATCATCATTCACGCTCTGTTGTTATATTTTTTACTCAACATACAAGTAGAAAAAAAGAAAAAGCAAGGTGATGATGCAGGCTCACGCACGCCGATGGTACTGATTCTGGATAAAGCAGTCATCGCGAAAATGGCTGCGCCAGCACCAAAAAAATCTACCCCGAAGCCACCGCTCATTCCACATACAAAAAAATCCTTCACGCCGCCGACACCCGTCGCGCCAGTGCAGTCAGCTCAAACGACGGTAAATACGCCCGCGCCGATCGTCGAAGCGCCGCCACAACAAGACATGATGAGTATGTTAAATGCTGCGCGTGAGCGCCGCCGTGCTCAACAGGAAGCGGCAAACCAAGAAGACCAGGCCAATAATCAATCTAATCGCGGTATGAGTGCGCAAGAAGTTGCAGAAGCGAACGTCCGGCATAGTATGCAACAGGCAGCGGGGCGCGATGGTACCAATGGGGTATTCCAGATTATTAGCATGAGTACACGCGTTGGTAGTTTTTCTTTCCGCGGCTGGAAGCCTACTTCTGGAAGCACTTGGAAACAGACGATAGAAGTCGATGCCGGCTTAGGTGGTGATCTGCAATTGGCAATGATAAGGCGTATGATTGAATTGATCCGCTCACATTACCCCGGTGACTTTAGCTGGGAATCACGTCGTCTGGGTCGCGTGGTCACGCTGTCAGCACGACCACAGGATAGCGAACAACTGGAAGCCTTCCTCAGAAAAGAATTTTTTGGCTAAATCTGTACAAGATTGTTCCCAAAAACACAAAAGCGTTTGCACTATCAGCAGGCTCTTGTTGGTGGATACGCGTGAGCAAGGATCGTTTTTGTTCCACCAGGACACTGCTGTCGCTATACGCATTCAGATTTACCCAAGAGCTACAAGACATGATATGGCTTTGTTCTTGCGCCAACATCACGCTAGCTGTTGTACTGTAGCCGTCAAGGTGACAAGGTTTTTCCTCAACAGATATTCGACCGCTGTTCACATACAAGCGAGTGCCTTTTTTTGCATAAAATGATAGCGTCTGATGACGTTGGATGGATATCGCTTGCATGGCGGGTTCTCACAAATGCTTGATTAGTCGCTCAGCATACGACCCGCAAGAAGTGGCGAACAGATACAGAACTTCACTATCTGTATCGCATCATGCGGTAAAATTCTCATCTGTTATGGTCGCAATTTTTGCGAACTGTATCTTTGCCAACAGCCACTGACGACGCAAGATCTGTTTTATGCAAGCACCTACACTTTACCGGCAACTGGCGGAACATTATCTCAGCGCAATTCGCCATGGCACTCTGGCCATCGGAGATCGTATGCCATCAGTGCGTAAGCTGATGCAATTGCATGAGGTCAGTTTATCGACAGCCTTGCAAATGTGCCGCTACTTAGAAGCGGAAGGCTGGCTCGAGGCACGACCACGATCTGGCTATTTTGTGCGCCAACCCAGACGCATACGTCTGGCACCCGCTTTAGAGCCAAAACCAGCAACAGTGATCGATCCGGCGCAATTTGTCGGTATCCATGAGCGGGTATCGTCCATCATTGCCCAGGGACAGCGTCCGGTTAAAATCAACCTGGCTCGCGCAACTGGTGCGCCGGATTTGTATCCGCATAAACAGTTGCGACAACTCGCGAGTAGCTTGCTGCGCCAGCATCCACTGTTGCTGACCAAAGCAATTTCGCCGGGTGGCAACCGTGATTTAAAATCTGCATTAGCCAAACGCGCGCTCGATGTAGGGATTAGCACCAGTGCTGATGAAGTGATCGTCACCAATGGCTGTATCGAAGCATTGAATCTCGCTTTGCGCGCCGTAGCACACGCTGGTGATGTCATCGCGGTTGAGTCACCGACTTTTTACGGCTTGCTGCAAGTATTGGAGAGTTTGGGGCTGAAGGCGTTGGAAATACCAACCAGCCCAAGCACAGGCATTTCACTTGAAGCCTTAGAGCTAGCGATGCAAACTTATGACAACATCAAGGCCGTCGTTGTTGTGCCTCACCTGCAAAATCCGCTGGGCAGCATCATGCCGGATACACATAAACAAAGACTAGTAGCCCTTTGCGAAGCAAAAAATATCCCTTTGATTGAGGATGATTCGTATAGTGCGCTGGCAAATGGCGACAAAATCCCGACTGCCGCTAAACATTGGGATCAGACAGGCAATGTAATTTACTGCGCTTCTTTACATAAAATCTTAGCACCAGGTTTGCGTCTGGGCTGGATGTTAGGCGGCCGCTGGCAAGCACGCATTAGCATGTTCAAATACGCGCAGACCCGCTATAACGAAGAGCTCTCGCAATTGATCGCAGCAACCTTTTTACAATCAAGCAGCTACGACAGACATTTACGTAAACTGCGTACAACATTGACGCAACAACGTGAGAAGATGGCAGAAGGTATTGCCACTTATTTTCCGGAAGGCACACGTCTGACGATGCCTGATGGTGGTGTCTCTGTGTGGGTAGAAATGCCATCACAAGTATCATCGCGCGATGTATTTGATGCTGCACTGCGTCAAGATATTCTAGTCTCGCCAGGTTTGCTCTATTCCAACTCAAACCGCTTCGATCACTTCCTGAGACTTAATTGTGGGGCACCACACAGCATTGACATTGATCGGGCGTTGATCTCATTAGGACACATAGTCCAACAACAGTTAGCCCTGAAAAAACGATCAGCATAAATTTATACAATAAATAATGTGCATGCCGACAACGGCTTCACGTTAGCTCGATGGCAGATTCTTTTGGCCGCAGATATATCTAGATTACAAAAAAAAATAGCTTGTTACAAGAAATCATTAAATTATTTAATTTGTTTTTTGTTTTAGTCTCCCCATAACAACAAACTAATTTTTCTTTGAAAAATTTATTTCATAATAAAACTGAAGATTTCAAAATGGCTTTCAACAAAAGTTGACGATAAGTGCAAATGCACTTAGTTGGTGATGAAATTGCTTCTGTCATTTTCATTATTCATTGCGATTTGTTCAGAATATGTTTTTTTAGTTTCAAATTGAATTAGTCAAAAAAATAGATAAATTTTAGTGCCTTTAAAATCAAGAAATCTGGGGAGAGTATTCAATGAATTTTCGAGAAAAAAAGAGTGTCTTTTGTGTGCGGATTGCACTAAGTGCGATTGCCAGCGGCATGTTGCTTGGAGGCGTGGCTCATGCGCAAAGCGAGACTGAACCTGCGAAATTACAAAAAGTAGAAATTACGGGTTCAAACATCAAGCGCATAGATGCAGAAACAGCATCACCAATTCAAGTAATCAACAGAGCCGACATTGAGCGTTCAGGCGCAACAAGTTTATCCAGCGTCATTCAAAGCATTGCGTCAAACAATACAGGTTCCCTCACTGGTGTTGAATACAATGGTTTCTCACCAGGTGCCTCAACCGCTTCGTTGCGCGGTCTCGGCAGCGGAGCAACGCTGGTTTTGGTTAATGGACGTCGCATTGCACAATACGGGATTACCGGATTCCAGTCCCAATTTGCCAATTTGGATAGTATTCCAGTTGGGGCGGTTGATCGTATCGAAGTTTTGTTAGACGGCGCATCAGCTATTTATGGTTCTGAAGCGATCGCTGGCGTTATCAATATCTGGCTTCGCAAAGACTATACCGGCGCAGATATTCGCTTAAGTGGTTTAACGAATCAAAATGGTAAGGGCAGTAATGATACAGTGAATGCCAGCTATGGCATGGGCGATATTGCCGCTGATAAATACAATTTCTTCGGTAGCTTTGAACACAACGATCAGGCAGAACTGTTGATGCGCGATATTAACGCCTATCAAAGTCAAGATTATCGTGGCTTAGGCTTTACAAAAGGTGATCGCCGTAGTTCCTATTCCTACCCTGGTAATGTACTCACGCCCGGAGGCTTTGTCGCTAACCCTGGTTGCGATCCTAGTGATTTAGGCGTTCGTGGCGGAACTACACGTTGCTTGCTTGATGGCTTCAAATCTACTGCTGCCGTACCTAAATCTACACGAGACTCTTTGTTCACTCGTGGCTCTTACGAAATTAACGCAAATCATAGTTTTTTCATTGAAGCGGGCGTAACGCAGATCAAAACCAACTTGCACTTTGATCCACAGTTCTATTACAACGATCCAAACAGTTTGCTTACAGTTGGCGGTACATCTTACTTATACAGAGCTGGTGACTTAGGCTTCAGAAAAATTGACGTGACAGATACTGAATCCCGTGTCGTCGCTGGATTCAAAGGTATTCTTGGCAATTGGGAATACGATACAGCCGCTGGATTTCTGAAGAGCAAGGTCAATGTCCAAAGCAATGGCTTGATTTTGATTGACCAGATGGAAGCGGCGTTGGCGAATGGCACTTACGTACCTGGCGGCGTAAATGCCCCATCTGTGCTCAGAGCGATTTCACCTACGTTACAAAGAAATGGCGAAAACAAGTCAACTTTTGTCGACTTCAAAGTAAGTAATTCTGAATTATTTAACTTGCCTGGTGGCTCGGCTGGTATCGCGGCAGGCGTTGAGTACAGACGCGAAAGCACGACTGATATTGACGATCCGCGCTTTGCAACTGGCAATGTGTTCGGCTATGGTGGACTTCCAGCATTGCCTGTCTCAACGCGTACCACATCCTCAGCCTATGCTGAAATGAATCTTCCAGTGCTGAAGTCAGTTGAAGCGTCGATAGCAGGACGTTACGATGATTACAGTATTGGTGGTACGTCGTTCACGCCAAAACTTGGTCTGAAGTGGAATATTTTGCCAAGTTTAGTGTGGCGTGCAACGTCGGCGAGAGGTTTCCGTGCGCCGAATTTCCGTGAAATTTCACCTGCGATTTCTGCTGGTTATTACAATGGTATTACTGATCCGGTACGCTGCGTCACCGGTAATGAAAATGCCTGTAACTTGTCAATATTAGCGAACATCTCTGGCAATCCTAATTTGCTTCCTGAGAAATCTAATAGCTTTACTACTGGCATTGTTTGGGAACCAGTGAAAGATTACAGCGTCTCTATCGATTACTACCGTATCGAACGCAGAAATGAAATCAGCTCTCTTGATATTAACTATTTGCTGACCAATCAAGCGGATCCAAATTACGCAAAATACATCACAAAACGTGATGCAAACGGCGATATTTCTGTGATTTCTCTGCCATACATCAATATTGGTAAAACCCGCGTTAGTGGTATCGATCTCGACTTCAAGGGCAAAGCTAACTTGGGTGAAAACGGTAAATTGAACTTCCGTTCACAGCTTAATTTTGTGAAAGAGTTCTTGACAACACCATTCCCGGGCAGCCCGACGGTTGACTACAATGGTACTTACGATCAACCTAGCTTCCGTGGCAGTGTCGCAGTAGCTTGGGAAAAAGGTCCATGGACAAATGAAGCATCGATGAGCTATACCTCTGGATATAGTTATGCTGCGTCACCGACTGACACATGTCAGTTGGATAAAATCTATGGTGGCTCGCAATCATATTGCCAGGTCAAATCTTTTGCGCAATTTAACTGGTTTACTGGCTACAAAGGTTTCAAAAATGTTGAGATCGGTGTCAACATCATGAACATCTTTAACACCAGCCCACCATTTGATGCCAGAAGCGCATTGAACAATGGTTCTTTCCCATATAACCCAGACTACTCCAATCCGTTTGGACGTCGCTTTGGTGCAACACTGAAATACACGTTCAAATAATGAAGTAAGGAAAAATAGTAGCAATTGTTTTATTTGAATTGGGAGCAAATGCTCCCAATTCTTTTCCGGAGACCAACAATGTTGAATCAAGTTTTACGTAAAGCAGTTTGTGCAGCTTTTCTGGCATTGCCATTGAGCATTAGTTTTGCAACTGAAGCCTATAAATCCGCAGCGGATATTCCTGTCGAAGTATTTTTTAAACGTGTAGATTACCGCAGCCTTGTTCTTTCACCTGATGGAAAGACCCTCGCTGCAGTAGTGCCGTTAAAAAACCGTGGAAATTTAGTTTTAATCGATGTCGCGACGCGTAAAGCTGAGGTGATTACCAGCTCTGACCGATTTGACGTTGCCTCACTTGAATGGGTTGGCAACAAATATTTGATGTTCCGGGTCGCCGACGGACAAGATGCTTCGGGCCGTTTTAATTACAAGGGTTCCTACTACTACGACGTTGATGGCAAACAGGTACAAGAACTGGAAAGTACCGACGGCGATAAAAAAAATAATATCCACATCACCAGTATTTTAAGCCACGTTGGTGGTGACTCTCCGGTCGCTATTGTAACGATGAATGGTCGCAGCAAGGAATTTGAAGACGTCTATACGTTCAACTTCAAGACACGTCGTTCCAAGTTAATGACCTTCGAATCCCCCGGTCGTACAGTCGGCTGGGAACTGGATACAAAAGACCGCCCTCGCATAGCCATTCGTGATGAGTTGCGTCCGGCAAAAGGTCAACCCCAAATGACAACGTATTGGCATCTACCGATAGGTGCAGAGAAGTGGGAAAAAATCTTTGAATCATCTAGTTATAAAGATAAAGTGAATTATCAAATCCTGGGATTTGATAACGATGACAGAACGTTATACGTCTCAGCAAATTTAGATGGCCGCGATAAAATGGCTGTCTATAAATACGATACGACAACCAAAAAATTTGGCGACGTGGTTGCTGAAGATGACATCTTCGACGTTGATCAAAGTTCCGCAGGCGCCAGACTCATTCGCGATCCAGATCCTAAAAACCGCAAAGTATATGGCATTGCTTACCAAGGCATCATGCCTAAGAGAATTTGGCTAGGCGATAATCCGGCTAAAGCAATCGTCGATATGGTCAACGGCGCTTTACCAAGCACTTACAACAGCATAAGCATAAGCGAAATTGGTGACAAGGCATTGGTTCGCTCCAGCTCCGACGTAGAAGCCGGGACTTATTACCTCTACGATGCAGGTAAAAAATCCCTGGAGTTAGTGCTCAAAGAACGCGATTGGGCAGATCCTAAAATCATGGCCGAACGCAAACCTATTGCATTTAAAGCGCGCGACGGTTTGCCAATTTATGGCTACCTGACGCTACCTCGTGGTGTGGAAGCAAAGAATCTGCCGTTGATTGTCAATATTCATGGCGGTCCTATGGTTCGCGGCTATCATTTTGAGTCATGGGGTCGTTGGCCAGAAGCGCAATTCTTTGCATCACGTGGTTATGCCGTTTTGGAACTTGAACCTCGTGGCTCAGAAGGCTCCGGCATGAAAAACTTCACGTCCGGATGGAAGCAATGGGGCGGTACGATGCAAGACGATTTATCTGACGGCGCTTTATTTCTGGTGCAAGAAGGTATCGTTGACAAAAATCGTATGGGTCTACTTGGTGGTAGCTACGGTGGTTATGCTTCATTACAGGGAATGGTTAAAAACCCTGAATTGTGGCAATGTGCCGATTCATCTGTTGCAGTATCAGATTTAGGTCTCTTGCAAAACGTTACCTGGTCTGACACTGCGGAATATGGTGATGCAGCAACCGGTGGTTACCTCGCCAATGAATTCACAAAATGGGTTGGCGACTCTACCAACGATGCCGCATTGTTTGAATTACGCTCACCGGCCAGAAATGCTGATAAAGTCAAAGGCCCAATTATGTTGAGTATGGGTTCCGATGACAGAAGGGTTCCTTTGATTCATGGGGAAAAAATGCGGGATGCTTTGCTCAAAGCTGGAAAGCAGTTAGATTATAAAGTCTATCCAGAAGAAGGCCACGGATTCAACCGTGATGTCAGTGTATTCGACCTGTATCACCGCGGCGAAAAATTCTTTGCCAATTGTTTAAAAAAGAAATAATGATTTAAAGTAAGAAATTCTCAGAAGACCAGTAAATCATTACTGGTCTTTTTTTTACACACTTTAAATTAATTTTAATTATTTTTTGATTAACTTAGAAAATCGATACAGGTAACTTGGTCTGCGATTGAAACTCCAGACTCTGCGGCATAAATGAGACAACATCTTCGTCAAAACAAAATATTGTTTCTTTGCAGAGTGTGGAAAGCCACAATAGCCGCGTAGGGCGTAATTTTTGATAATGAATTAACCGACGGAACAATATTCCGCGTCAGGGTTGCCAGAATCAGCTAAGGCGACACCTTCCTACATAACGGAGACAATATGCAGCCGCAACCAATCTACAAATCCCTGTACTTTCAGGTGATCGTCGCTATCATTCTGGGCGTCGCACTTGGACACTATTATCCCGAATCTGGCGCCGCCATGAAACCGCTTGGTGATGGCTTCATCAAACTGATCAAAATGATGATTGCACCAATTATTTTTTGCACAGTGGTGATTGGTATTGCTGGTATGGAAGACATGAAAAAGGTCGGAAAAACCGGCGGCATGGCCTTACTGTATTTTGAAATTGTCAGTACCTTAGCGCTGGTTGTGGGCTTATTCATGGTGAATATTCTGCAACCCGGCGTAGGTATGCACATCGATGTGCATTCTCTCGATACCAAAGGCATTACCGCTTATACAGGACCGGGTAAGATGCAAACCACGGTGGAATTCCTGATGGCGATCATTCCTTCAACGATCGTCGACGCCTTTGCGAAAGGTGAGATCTTGCAAGTGTTGCTGATCGCGGTTTTCTTCGGTTTCGCCTTGCACCGTTTTGGTGGTCGCGGCACGCTGGTGTTTGATTTCATCGAAAAAATCTCTCAAGTCCTATTTGCGATTGTTGGCTACATCATGAAAGTAGCGCCGATTGGTGCTTTTGGTGCGATGGCGTTTACAATCGGTAAGTTTGGTGTCGGCTCCATCGTAAAATTGGTTTACCTGATGGGAACCTTCTATGGCACTTGCCTGATTTTTGTCTTCGTCATTCTTGGTGCAATTGCACGCTTCCATGGCTTTAGCATTTGGAAATTTGTCAAATACATCAAAGAAGAATTACTGATTGTGCTTGGTACGTCTTCTTCCGAATCCGCATTGCCGGGCATCATTGGCAAGCTGGAAAAACTCGGTGTTAAAAAGTCAGTGGTGGGTCTGGTGATCCCAACGGGCTATTCATTTAACCTCGATGGCACTTCGATTTATTTGACGATGGCTGCGGTATTTATTGCACAAGCGACAGATACGCCGATGAGCTTGTTGCAACAACTCACTTTACTCGCGGTTCTATTGCTGACGTCCAAAGGCGCTGCTGGCATCACGGGAAGCGGCTTTATCGTATTGGCGGCGACCTTGTCAGCTGCCAGTGATGTGCCGGTTGCAGGTCTGGCACTGATTCTTGGGATTGATCGCTTTATGTCAGAAGCCCGTGCGTTGACAAATCTGGTCGGCAATGGAGTGGCAACGATCGTGGTTGGTAAATGGGGTAACGATGTTGATATGCAGCGCCTCAATCGCGTCTTAGACAACCAACCAGTCGCAGAACTTGAACATCAGGACGAACACGAAGCAATGATTTCAACATCCAAGCATATGTAATTTTCTGATGTAATTCTCTGTTAATGGGTTGAAGCAAAAAAAAAGCGAACCTCGGGTTCGCTTTTTTTTCTTCATTGAATTTTCATTCAGTCTTTCAATGTGGACTGCTTCGTTTTTCGCATATGCAGATAAGCTAAAATTAAAGCCATGAATTGAACTGAAGCAGCCATAAAAAATGGTGCTCCGAGCAGAAGGCTACCCCGCGGAGCATGACTGACCTGCGCCAGCAAACTGGTGCCAGCTAAGGTCGCCGCAACACTCATGATACTCGCCAGCGCACTGAGCGAACCCATCGCAACGCCTTGTGAACGCGCATCGACCGCACGCGAGAAAAACGCCTGTAAAGCCGGTCCCGCAGCAAAGGCAAGCACATTACACAAAATCAACACATACATCATCCAGCCTTGCGTCGCTAAACCGTATAAAGTCAATGCGGCACAAGAAGAGATCAGACCAAACAAAATTGCGTTCGCATCACCCACCAATTTGATATAGCGACCGAGGAACACGCCCTGCATGACGACGCTGGAAATACCCACCATAAATAAGGAAAGACCGTTCTGCATCGGGGTCCAGCCAAACCGCAATTCTGTCGATAAAACCCATGTAGTTTGTAACGTGAATTGGGCAAACATGGTTAAGCCGTAAACCCAGACTAGGGAACCGACACCACGCAAATGGGCTAATCCACTCAGCCCTGCAAACGGATTTGCTGATGTGATCGAGAAGGCTTTTCGATTTACTGGCGGCAACGATTCCGGTAAAGAAAAATAACCGTATACCACGTTGGATAGGGACACAGCCGCCGCGAGGTAAAACGGATAATGTATATTCGCCTCGCCAAGCAGACCACCAGTAACAGGACCACAAATAAATCCTAAGCCAAACATTGCCCCAATTTTACCTAAAGCTTTACTGCGGTTTTCAGGGCTTGAAACATCGGCAATGTACGCGTTGGCAACCGATAAATTTCCCGCAGTCACGCCGCCCAAAGCGCGTATGATCAGTAGCCAATAAATGCTGGTTGCTTGTGTCAATAGTAAAAAATTGAGCCCCAGACCAAAGACGCAGGTCAACAATACAGGGCGACGTCCAAAACGGTCACTCAGGGCGCCAATCACTGGCGCAAAGAAAAATTGCATCACGCCGTAAATAGCAACAATCGCCCCATACCAATGCGCTTGCGCATCTGCTTGTTGGGTAAAAGAACCAACCAGGCGCGGCAATACCGGAATAATTAAGCCTATGCCTAAAATATCCAGAAAGACTGTAATCAGAACAAAACGAACATTTGTTGAGAGCGAGAGTGCGTCGGGGTCGGCTGAGCTTGCTGGGCTAGCGGGAGAGTTGGGTTGGTCTGGCGTCGTCATCCGTGCGGGCTTTCAGTTGGGTTCGGCGTTTGGTTGCAGCAATGAAACAACAATCCGGCTGTTTGCTGTCATTTTCGTGCAGTCGCAATAGTATATGATTCAAAACATAGAATTTAAGCAAAAATTTTTTGTAAAAAATTATCACTCTACCCTTGAAGCATACTGCCCGGGGTAAACCAGCATATAAGTATTCAGGAGCACTTATGCCCTTATTTGATCACTTTTTGGTGATTGCGTTGTTAGTCGCCATCAGTGCGTTTTTTTCCATGTCGGAAATTTCCTTGGCAGCAGCACGTAAAGTCAAATTGCAAGTGTTGGAGTCGGAAGGCGAATTACGCGCAGCCAAAGTATTGGCGTTACAACAAGAGCCGGGACATTTTTTTACGGTAGTCCAAATCGGCCTGAATGGTGTCGCGATACTCGGTGGTATCCTGGGTGAGCAAGCTTTAACGCCATATTTTGCCAAGGTATTTCATGCCTTACTAGGCGACTTCGCCTGGGTTGAAACAGTCAGTTTCCTGACCTCATTTTTATTCGTTACTTCGATCTTTATTCTTTTTGCTGATTTGATGCCCAAGAAGATGGCGATGATCGCACCCGAAGCAGTGGCAATTTTTGTTGTCACGCCGATGTTGCTATGCGTACGCGTGTTCAAGCCTCTGGTTTGGGTATTTAATGGCCTGTCGGACCTGATTTTCGGCTTGCTAGGTTTACCAACGGAAAGAAATGAACAGATTACGTCTGACGAAATTTACGCAATGGTCGATGCAGGGGCCGAGGCCGGTGTCCTGCAAGCACGTGAACACCATATGATAGGTAATGTGTTTGAACTAGAAAGCAGGACGGTACCCAGCGCCATGTCGCAACGTGACAGCATTGTCTATTTCAGCTTGCAAGACAGCGATGTCGTGATTCGGCAAAAAATTGCCGAACATCCACATACGAAGTTTTTGGTCTGCGATGGGCATATCGATAATGTGGTCGGTTACGTTGAGTCTAAGGATATTTTAAAACGGGTGTTAACCAATCAGGCGTTCTCCAAAGTCCAGGAATTGTCGATACGCACTGCCTTAGCAGTGCCGGATTCTTTAACTTTATCGGAGATGCTGGAGCAATTTAAAGGGACGCGCGAGGACTTTGCAGTGATTTTGAATGAATATGCGCTGGTCGTCGGCGTGATCACATTGAATGATGTATTAAGTACCTTGATGGGCAATCTGGTGCATCCCTTCCTTGAAGATCAAATCGTACAACGTGATGCTAATTCCTGGTTAATTGATGGAGCGACAACAATTGAAGATGTCTGTCGCGCGCTTGATATTGAATCCTTGCCCGAGCAAGGCAGCTATGAGACTATTGCAGGCTTCATGATGACGATGCTCAAAAAAATACCTAAACGTACTGACTACGTGATGGTGGGCGCGTACAAATTTGAAGTCGTCGATATTGACCATTACCGTATCGATCAATTGCTGGTGGTTCGCGTTGATGACGCACCAGCGTCTTAAAAAATAATTTGCAAAATTTCAACGCCGCCAGCATCAGGTTGACGGCGTTTTCGTTTTTTATCAGGAAAGTTTCATGTCTCAAGCTTGCGGAGTAGATTTTGGCACCTCAAATTCAACAGTGGGTTGGCATCAGGCCAATCAGCCAGCACTGTTAACACTGGAGCAAGATAAAGTCACCTTGCCATCGGTGGTGTTTTTTAATGCCGAAGATGATGAAGTAAGCTATGGTCGCGCTGCGCTGACGAATTATCTGGCTGGCTACGAAGGGCGCCTGATGCGCTCCATGAAAAGCTTGCTGGGCACCAGTTTAATGGATGGCCAGACCGAAGTACTGGGTAAATCGGTGCCTTTCCGCGGACTGTTGGCGCAATTTATCGGTGAATTAAAACGACGCGCAGAAACGTCAGCTGGCCAAGCGTTTGACTACGCGGTGTTAGGTCGCCCGGTGCATTTCATTGATGACAACCGGAATGCCGACCGTATTGCGCAAAATACGCTGGAAGATATTGCGCTCGCAGTCGGCTTTAAGGAAGTCCATTTCCAATTTGAACCAATTGCTGCAGCCTTCGATTATGAATCGCGCATTGCGAAAGAAGAACTGGTGCTGATTGCCGATATTGGCGGTGGTACCTCAGACTTCTCGCTGGTGCGTTTGTCACCTGAGCGTTCTCACGTACTGGATCGGAGTGCCGATATTTTAGGCAATGGTGGTATCCATATTGGTGGAACAGACTTTGATAAGTATCTGAGCCTGGCACAAATCATGCCTTTGCTCGGACTTGGTGGAAGATTGTCAAATCAGACTGATATTCCGTCGAGTTATTACTTTAATCTTGCCACCTGGCATACAATTAACCAAGTCTACACACAAAAGGTGGGGCGCGAGTTGTTGGACGTCTATCGCGACATTCAGAATCCTGAATACCGCATGCGTTTCGAACGCTTGCTCAATCTGGTGGAAGATCGCGATGGACATTGGTTAGCAATTAAATCAGAAGAAGCGAAGATTTTGCTGTCAGACGTCGACAGTATCGACCTGACTTTAGAACGCTTGCGTAGCAAACAAGCTTCTGCAAGTTGTTCTTTGGTCATGGAACAAAAAGATTTACAATCAGCAGTTGGACATTTGAGCGTCAGTATTGCGGGTGCTGTTTCACAGGTCATACAGGACGCCGGAATACGCGCAGATCAGGTTGATACCGTATTTTTTACCGGCGGCTCCAGTGGCGTTCGTGGATTGCGTCAGCAAATTGCGGCGATTGTTCCTGATGCACGTAAAGTAGAAGGTGATTTATTTGGAAGTATTGGCGCCGGGCTAGGCTTGGATGCAGCACGCCGATTTACTTAACCCCGGTCTTTTCGTTTGCTATCTATAGAATATACTTACTCGGTTAATCCTATGGATATTCCCACTCCGGGGGTCGCATGCCCATCGATGACGATGCACTGTTCATTGAAGACGATTCAAATGAAGGCTCATTATCAGGATCTGCCACACAAACACGCAGTTGGAAAATTGCCATTGTCGACGATGATGAAGATGTTCATAAAACAACTTGTTTTGCGCTGCAATACACGCAGATCTTAAATCGCCCCCTGGAATTCATCCACACGTATTCAAAAGAAGAGACCCGCCGCGTTTTTGCGACCGAATCAGATATCGCAGTAATACTGCTTGACGTAGTGATGGAAACCGAGCAGGCCGGTCTTGAGTTAGTCAGCTACATTCGGGATGAATTGCAATGGCGTGACACCCGCATTATCCTGCGGACTGGCCAGCCTGGCTATGCACCTGAAGAAGATGCGATCCGCGATTTTGATATCAACGATTACAAGACCAAAAACGAACTCACGCGCAAAAAGTTGCTGACGTCGCTGACGGCAGCGATCCGCTCCTACGAGCAAATCTGCACCATCAACGCCAGCCGACGCGGCTTACATCAAATCATCCTCTCAAGTGCTTCGTTCACTTTTGATCACGGTATTCAGGCTTTTGCGGCAGGTGTCATCACACAAATTGCAGCGCTATGTGGTGTACCACCCGAAGGCTTGCTGTGCGCGCAAGGTGAGCTTAATGAGGGAGAAACAGGCCAGCAATTCAATGTCATCGCTTCGGCAGGGCATTATAGCCGGCTGATGAATTGTGCTATCGATGATATTGATGACACGAGAATCAGGGATGCACTTAAATACGTACTTACCAACCGCGAATCTATGTTCAACGAGCAAAACATGACGCTTTATTTTGCTGGCAGAGGCAATCGCCCGCTGGCAGCGTATATTGATTTGCCCTACGCACTGTCTGAGATCAATCATAATTTATTAGAAGTATTTTGTTCTAATCTTGGTGTTTGTATTGATAATCTCAGCCTCGTCAACCAACTTAAAAATCACGCATATCGCGATCAATTGCTCAAACTCCCCAATCGTCTGAAGTTTATTGATGAGATCAATGACATCATTAAAAATAAAACGGCACGTCAAATGCTGGCATTGATAGACATTGATGACTTCGCGGAGATTAATGATGTGCTCGGTCATCACTATGGTGACTTATTACTGAAAGCCGTCGCCGACCGGTTGCGTTCCGATCTCGGTGATAATATTTTTCTGGCACGCATTTCCGGTGATGTGTTTGGTTTGCTCGGTCACGAATCACAATTACAGCCAGAGTTATTAAAAGCATTGTTTAGCCCGCCTTTTGTGTTTGATGATACAGCACATGCCGTATCCACCTCGATAGGCATGGTTGAATTATCTGGCTATGAAAACGATGGTGCTGAAGCGCTAAAGGATGCCAGCATTGCCTTAAAGCGTTGCAAGACATATCAGCGTGGCAGTTTCACGCTATTTACCCGAAAAATGGGATTGGAAATCCGTGAACGTGCGACCCTGATGCAACATTTGCACGAAGCTTTTGATGCAGAGCGTCTGTTTTTGATGTACCAGCCACAAATCGAATTGAGCTCCAAACGCTTTATCGGTCTTGAAGCCTTAATTCGCTGGCGTACGGACGACGGGCAGTTGATTCCACCAAACGAGTTTATTCCGCTGGCGGAGTATTCTGGGTTGATTGTCAGTTTGGGGGCGTGGGTCTTGCGTACCGCTTGTTTTTTAATGGTAAGACTGCAAAAAGCGGGGATAGCACCAGATCGGATGGCAGTCAATGTCTCTGTGGTGCAATTTCGTCAGGATGATTTTGTCGACAATGTGCGTAAAGCATTGAAGGATAGCGGCTTACCGCCCGAACACCTGGAATTAGAGATTACAGAATCCGTCACAATGGCAAGTGCCAGTATGTTTGAAGCACGTCTGCATGAGCTAAAAAATATGGGCATTAATATCGCGATTGATGATTTCGGGACTGGCTTTTCATCGTTAAGTTATCTTGATAAATTACCTGTCGACAGGCTCAAAATTGATCGCGCGTTCGTGCAGCAAATTGACACACCCGAAGGACCGAGAATTGCAGAACTCATCACGCAATTAGGTAAAAAACTGGGTCTCATCGTGATTGCCGAAGGCATAGAAACACAAACGCATTGGGATATCTTAAGCGCCATGGGTTGCCATGAAGGGCAAGGTTTTTTAATGGGAAGGCCGATGCCAGAAGACCAGCTATTGGAATGGATCAAAGACTTCGGCAGGCCAGGTCCATAGATCGCAAAAAAAATGGGCTACGGTATCATTCGCAGCCCACTTTTATTTATCCATCAAAATCTATTTGCTGTCTTTGTCCATTTGTCTCGCCATGCGTTCTTGCATATCTTTCCGCATACGGTTGTGGCCTTCGTCGAAGATTTTTTGCTGCTCTGGCGTCAAAACCGCATAGAGAGTTTTTACGGCATTCAAGCGCGTTTGCATCATCGCCTCGTGCTGCTTCATCCGCGCAATAGACAATGCCATACGTTCGGGCGTAGTGAGTTTCTCAACATCCAATTCTTGCGGGCGTGGCGGCATATTGACGGGAACCATTGCTTGCGTAAACGTTTTCCAGGCTGGTTCCTGGGCGCTGGTAATTTTTAACCTATCATGCATATCGGCCTGATGCTTTGCCATATGCTCCTTCATTTTTTCAGCATTTTCTGCTGAATAGCCTCGCGTTGTCTCAGGATTTGCTGACCCAACAGAAGCTGCTGAAGGTGTTTGAGCACAGGTCACTGAAGACACAGCAGAACTGGCAAGAATCAGACTCATCAACAAAGTTTGCGGAATATTTTTCATCATTACTCTTTTACAGATACTGAAAAAGCCCAAACATTGCAGAAATTCATTGGCGATGATAGCTACCTGCGATTGAGCGACAAGAATTGAGTTGTACTTAAAAAAGTATCTCAATTTGGTTGTATAGTGCTCCTTTCTTGTATCCTCAGAATATCAATTCTGCGCTGGTTTGTATCCCTGAGTAACATATCGGAATTAAAAAGCGCTTTTGATGTTTCTAAGTTTCTATACTTGGGTTTATCATAACAAGCTGATACAAAATCACTATTTTTTTCCTGGGAACCGAGCACATAATGGGACATATGGATACATCAAACAAAATTCTTATCGTCGACGATGATCGCGAAATCCGCACTTTACTGGCGGAATATCTTGACCATAATGGCTATTCCACGGTGATGGCGGCTGATGGGCCCGGTATGTGGGCAGCCATATTGGAACATCAATTTGAGCTTATCGTACTGGATTTAAATCTGCCTGGTGACGACGGGCTCACGCTATGTCGCAACTTACGTGGCAAATCGAATGTTCCGGTGATCATGCTCACTGCACGCGGCGAACCCTTGGATAGAATTATCGGCCTGGAAATGGGCGCAGATGATTATTTGCCAAAACCTTTTGAACCGCGCGAATTATTAGCACGTATTCGCAGCGTACTACGACGCACTCAACATACGCATTCCAATTCTGGCAATGATAGTTTGCAAAAAATTAAATTTGCCGGCTGGACGCTGGATATGACAGCACGTCATCTGATCAGCCCTGACGATATGGTGGTTTCTCTGTCAGGTGCAGAATTCCGGATGCTCAATATTTTTCTGGAACATCCAAACCGCATTCTGAATCGCGACCAGTTATTGAACATGACACATGGACGCGATGCTGATCCGTTTGATCGTTCGATTGATATTCAAATCAGCCGGCTACGACAAAAACTGCGTGAAGATGCACGAACGCCACAAATCATTAAGACCGTTCGTAACGGTGGGTATGTATTAGCGGTCAGTGTTGTTACCGAAAAAAATACATGAAAATTTTGTCGTCAATGTGGGGGCGAGTGTTCGCCGTGCTGATGATTGGGATGCTCTCATCTACCGCATTGACAGGCTGGCTGGCATTTGGTGAGCGCGAGAAAACGCTCATGCAATATCGGGTTACCCACTATATAGAACGTACCGAACAAATGGCGCGGGCTTTAGATGTGCTGCCGACTGCCAGCCGTGAAAGTTTTCTAGCGACAGCGCCGCCAATGGGTTTACAAGTCGCATCAACGCCCGCTGAAACAAATAATGCCTATCCTGAGTCGGAATATGCTAAAGCAGTAAGTGAAAAGCTAGGCAAAAGTTTTCACGTTATCTCAATACCTACAGACCCTAACAAATGCCCCCAGCTGTCAAAAGACAATAAAGTAATCAGGCTTCCTTGCGAAACGTTAGGCATTACACTTCATGACGGTACATCTTTACGCTTGGTAGTAACTCCACCCCGGACAGTGCAACCCCCGGTCAACAGTGATTTTATTCAATATTTGGTTCAGTTCCTGATTAGTATTGCGGTATTAGCTTATGCCATCGCCAAAATGGCAATGCGTCCCTTGCAAAAAATGGCAGAAGCAGCAACTGCGCTCGGTCAAGACATTAACAGTCCGGCATTGCCGGAAACCGGGGCGAGTGAAATTGTACAAGCGACACGTGCTTTTAACGCCATGCAAGGTCGCATTCGCCATCACATTTCACAGCGCACACACATGTTAGCGGCAATTACGCATGACTTGCAGACGCCCTTGACGCGGCTACGATTGCGATTAGAAAAAGTGAACGACGCTGAATTGCGCGATAAATTAATTGGCGATTTGTCGGCGATGCAAATGATGATCAGAGAAGGTCTGGATTTAGCTCGCAGCATGGATAGCAGCGAAGCGCTGCGGCCTTTAGATATAGACTCTCTCCTCGATAGCGTTTGTAGCGATGCCATCGAAGCAGGACAAAACGTCGGTTTTACTGGTGTTCCCGGCATCACTGTATTAGCAAGACCTCAGGCTTTACGACGCTGCCTGACCAATTTGATCGACAATGCCGTTAAATATGGGCAATATGCAAAAGTAAGCATGGCTTTGGCAAAAGATGAGGCCGAAGACGTGGTAAAGATCATGATTCGCGACGGCGGTCCGGGGATTCCAGTCGAATTTCAGAAAAAGGTATTTGAACCATTCTTCCGCATGGAGACTTCACGCTCACGTGAATCAGGTGGAACAGGTTTGGGTTTAACGATTGCACAAAATATCGCTCAGCAACACGGCGGGAAATTACAACTCGCGAATTTGCCTGAGGGCGGATTGGAAGTGAGTCTGATACTTCCGGTTCAACAAACTCCATCGAAGGTCTGAAAATTGGAATGTATCGGTAGTTTAACGATGGCGAACAAAATTCTAAGCAGACCTCTGTTTCTGCCTCAATCATTTCCTTACGTGTCTCCAACATCTTCCCGACATTACGCCAGCCTGACTCTTTCAGGGACACAATAACCTGGTCTTTGCGAGCGTATCTCTCAGGTGCGCAGAGAAATACTGACCCGATTTTGCTTTAGGACGTGGTATTGAGTACCATAAGTAAAATTCGGCTTCATGCTGACAATGAGGTATGCTGCAAATTCATTTACCCAGTGGCTGCCATAACAACATTCCATCGCACTGCCTTGCCTCAAAAAATAAGAAAGGAAATCACTATGATCAGTCTGCAACTTGGCGACGTCGGTCACACGATTCAACTTGCAATTGCACCGGTATTTTTATTAACCGGCGTAGGAACAAAATTATCCGTATTAACCAGTCGCCTTGCTCGCATTATTGATCGCGCTAGAGCGATTGAACAAATATTGCGTACGGAAGAAGGCAAAAAGATTGAGCTCGAAGCAGAATTAGAAGAAGAGCTAGATGAGCTCTATCAGCGCTCACATTTGATCAATCGTGCAATTACTCTCAGTACCACCACTGGCTTGCTCATTTGCCTGGTCATTGCGGCTTTGTTTCTAGGTGATGCAACCGGACTAACTCTGGATAAATTGATAGCAGCCTTGTTTGTCGGCGGGATTTTATCTCTGATCGGTAGCTTTATTTATTTTATGAGGGAGATTTTTGTAGCCACTCTCACACTCTCCCGTCAACATCAGCGCGACAAAATCCGACGTTTGCCGCGCTGATATCGATGTCTGCTTAAGGACTCACTACGACCAGCGCATTATAAGTCGCACTACCTGGGCCCGGGCATGGAACAGGAGTTTGATAAGAAGCGCACGCCATCAACAGAAAGTTTTGCGGAGCTGTTCCTGCAGGGAACGTTGGTGCGATAAATTGTGTCGTCGGCGAATTGATATTCAGTAACCCAGGGTCAACCGGTACCTTAAGTGTCACCCAGGTATAGTAGATCGGTGGCAGGGTAATGGTACCGTTATTCGTCGACGTGCCAGACGTATTAGCAGTAATGTACACCGACGCACCGCTATTAACTTGCTGAATAGGAGCGTTTATCGTCAGTACGATAGGCGGTAAAGCACTGACATAAAACACGACCGGATATTGCTTCAGCGAACTGAGATTGGTCGGATCTATCGCTGAACTTGAAACATACAAGGTGAAGGTGTATGTCGTCGGCGTCGTGACCACAGCAGGAAAAACAATGCTGGCCACTGAGTTATTTGGATTAATCACGGTAATCGGTGACGAAGTCGATGGGTTCGCTGAGGTGTATTTCCACAGATAATAAATAGTGCCAGTAGTCACTTTCCCATTCACATCATACAACTTACTTGCGGTGCCATCCAGTTGCTGCGTCGCCCCTGGCAACACATTCCCACCACTCGTTGAAATGGGTACTGCCGTTGGTAACACGATAGGGTTAATCGTCACCGTCTGGATTGCAGTACCGGTTTTTTGATTGCTATCGGTAACGCGGCATTGAAGTTTAACTGTGGTCGCCTGCGTCACGACCGGCGCTACAAAACTACTGCTCGCAGTCGTTGAATTGATCAGATTGAGGGTCAGGCCAGCAGCATCATTCACCACCCACTGATACGAGAAGGTTACACCACTCGGTGCTGTCGAGCCCGCCACAGCGGAGCAAGTGAGCGGCACAGTATCGCCGGACGTAACGCTGGCATTTGCTCCTGCAGTGACAACCGGGTTGCCGGTACTCGATGCGGATTGCAAAACTTTCAGGGTGGTTGAGGAGCTATTGGTATTGCCTTGAGCATCTGTCGCAAAAAACGTAAGTTGATACGTATTGTCTGCTGTAAGTAATGCGGGCGGAGTCAAACTTAGCGTGCAACTTACACCGTTGCCACTGGCATCAGCCTGCGTTGTAGTGCAACTGCTATTGCCAACAGCCGTGACAGGATTTGCACCAAGCGTTAATGTGTTAACTTGCCAGTACATGCTTGAGATTGCACCAGCACTGCTAATCGCATGCCCGACAAAGCTTAGCGGGTTACCGGAGGATACCGTCATTGGAGCTGGCACCGTAACGGCGACCACACTACTTGTCGAATTCGATCCGCTGCTGTTACCACTGCTACTACCGCCTCCGCATGCTGATAAAAGAAAGACTAGGCTGACAATCAGTGCGCGGCGAACAAATCTGATGTTGGAATACACAATGGCTCCGGTATGAACAATGGTGAAAAAGTAGTGAAGTGAGATCATTGTAGCCTCATCCAGCTATTTCATACGTTGCCAAAATCATAAAATACAAGATTTTTATACATTCATTTTTACGAAGAATCGTGCAAATAGACCGCAATTGTGGCAATCTCGAATTTCGGTTTTCGTCTTCTGGAGACGCACTATGAATACCTCGCATTACGCGCATTGGCCACCTGGATTGCCGTATCAGTTAATCGCTCCGGCGACCAGTGTGTATCAGAATTTGCAAATATCTGCGCAGCGTTACCCAGATAAGGCAGCCCTTATATTTTATGATTCCATTCTTTCCTATCGACAATTGAATGACGAGGTGCTTGCTTTAGCAGGCTATCTGCAACAGAAATGTGGTGTAAAAAAAGGCGATCGGGTTCTGCTGAATATGCAAAACAGCGTGCAATTCGTCATCAGCTTTTATGCCATTTTGAGGGCGGATGCAATGGTCGTTCCAGTCAACCCGATGTTAATGCAAGATGAATTAGCGCATTACATCACGGACAGTGGCGCAAGAACAGCAATCGTTGCTCAGGAAGTTGCTCCCAGGCTGATCAACTTGCTTCACTCCTCGCAGCTGGAACACATCATCGTCAGCACGTATTCTGATTATCTGACCAATGAAACCAGCCTCGCAATTCCTGAATTTGTCAGAGCACCAGTTGATGTTCCACAACAGGCTGGGATTGTTACCTGGAAGGATGCGATCGGAGCACGTTTTACACCCACAGAGCATGTCGCGGGATCCGACGATCTGGCGTGTATGCCATACACCTCCGGCACAACAGGTCATCCCAAAGGTTGCATACATACGCATAGCACTGTCATGTTCAATATCGCTGCCAGCCCGGTCTGGACAGGCGCCGCTATCCCAAATCAGGTTGCCCTTGCGGTTCTGCCATTCTTTCATGTTACCGGGATGCAGTCGGTAATGAATGTGACTATTTATTGTGGCGGTACGTTGGTCATATTGCCGCGCTGGGATCGCGATGTTGCGGGTCAATTAATCACACGCTACGCGGTCACCAACTGGACCCTGGTGCCGTCAATGATGATCGATTTTTTGTCGAATCCAAGATTGGAACAATACGACATATCTAAACTGACCCGCGTATCTGGTGGCGGCGCCGCAATGCCAGCAGCTATCGCGCAAAAACTACTCGACATGACGGGTCAGGTCTATATGGAAGGCTATGGTTTGTCAGAGACAATGGCGCCGTCGCACGTCAATCCTCCGCAGCGCATGAAACAACAATGCCTGGGAATTCCTCTTTTTAACGTCGATGCACGTGTTGTTGATCCTGTGACTGGCAAAGAAGTAGCGCAAGGAGAACAAGGAGAGATCTGGATACATGGTCCACAGGTGTTTAAAGGGTATTGGAATGATCCTAAAAAAACCGAGGATGCATTCGCAGAACTCGACGGCAAGCGCTTTTTCCGATCCGGTGACTTGGGTTACATCGATGAAGATGGTTTCTTTTTCTTTACCGACAGGCTCAAGCGCATGATCAACGCAAGTGGCTTTAAGGTCTGGCCTGCTGAAGTCGAATCGATGATGTATCAACATCCAGCAATACAGGATTGCTGCATTATCGCCAGTCATGACGAATACCGTGGAGAAACGGTAAAAGCAGTCATCGTCAAAAAATTAAATGCCACGTTAAGCGAAGAAGACATTATGTTTTGGGCACATGAAAAAATGGCTGCCTATAAAGTCCCACGGGTGGTTGAATTCGTCGATGCCTTACCCAAATCAGCAACTGGCAAAGTGATGTGGCGCACATTGCAGGAACAAGAGCTAAGCAAAAAGAAAACATCATTTTCTTGATAGAAATTTACCGTGACGGGATGATCATCGTCACGGAATTTCTTCCGCCATTATTTTTATGATCGAAAGAAAATGATTGAAAACAAATGTAAATTCCCTCCCTTAGAAATTTATCTTCCAATAAAAATTTCGGCGCAGAATCAGCGTGATTGTTGACGCCGGCTGAACTTTTTGAGTGATTTTTTTTAATGTACATCGATCACTTAGCGACTAAATTTTCATTCATGCTAAAAAAAGTAATGTTTGAACAAAAATAGCACTAATTTAGGCTCTACCCTTAATACCACTCTGAAATCTTTTCGCCTGTTCTCGATGTAATGAACAGCACTAAAACATCTGCCTACGTGTTACTGCAACAACAAAACAAGCTTTGCACCAGAGAAATTTTGGCATAGTATTGAGATAGCGCGATAGCTTGGTTCAGGCTCTTTGCAAAGTCTCAAATCGCCAGATCCAACTGAGAAAAAAGCAGCGTCAAATTTGATTTTTCTTAGCGTTTCAGATGGGTAATTTTTTTATCAACATGATCGTCAACGATCGAACTGCTTAATACCTCCTCGTAATCATCATTCCTCTTGCACAATCAAGATCAGATGCCGGAGCTAGTTTGCAACAGTTCTATAAGAATTATATATTGGAGGTAACTATGAATTTTCGTCAACTTCGCATTGGAACACGTCTTGCTGTCGGGTTTGGCGTTATTTTAATTTCTTTAATTTTGATACTGATTGCTGGTAGCGTTCTCAGTGCAAGAAATCGCCAGGCAATGATGAAAGGAATCGAACTTTCTCATAATAAAACGGCGCTGGCAGCGAACATGAAAAGCAGCATGCTGGAAGGTGGCTTAGCCATCCGAAATATTGGCATGCAAACCGATCTCGGCGAAATCGATAAACAAAAAATAGTCATTAAAAATCAGCGCACCAAATTCAACGACGCGCATGACAAATTGCTGGCTTTAGGTTTGAATGACGATGAGAAAAAAATCGTTGATACTGTCACGGGTTTAGACCAACAAGTTGATGCCCCGACCAAAGAAGCATTCAAGATGTTGTTATCGTTTAACGGCGAAGAAGCAGTTAAGCTGATTTCAACTCAAATCGATCCGCTGCAACAAAAAGCCTTACTTGAGATCAATAAGCTGGTTGATCTTGAAGATGCCGCCGCCGCCGAATTATCGAGTCGCGCAGAAAGTAACGCAAGCAGACTGGTAACTGTTTTGCTCGCCATCGGCGGCGTAGTTTTGTTGATGGGTGTTTCTTTTTCAATTGTCCTCACACGCAGTATTACCAGACCACTCGACGAAGCCGTACAAATTGCCAAACGCGTGGCAGCGGGTGAATTAACTCACCGCGAGGCTAATACTGGTAATGATGAGATCAGCGAATTATTAAATGCGCTCAAAGAAATGAACGACAACTTGTTTAATATTGTCAGTGAGGTACGGCAAGGAACCGACGCCATAGCCATTGCTTCTGGTGAAATTTCAACTGGTAATTCCGATTTATCTTCACGTACTGAGACGCAAGCTGGTGCGCTCGAAGAGACTGCTAGTTCCATGGAAGAAATCACTGCCACAGTGCGCCACAATGCTGATAACGCACGGCAAGCAAACGGTCTGGTTACTTCCGCATCCAATTTTGCGATCAAAGGTGGTGAAGAAGTAGGTAAAGTTGTCGATACCATGAACTCAATTAAAGAGAGCTCACGTAAAATCGTCGACATCATTAGCGTCATTGACGGCATCGCATTTCAGACCAACATTTTGGCTTTAAATGCTGCCGTTGAAGCTGCACGAGCTGGCGAACAAGGGCGTGGTTTTGCGGTGGTCGCTTCTGAAGTACGCAACCTGGCACAGCGCAGTGCCAGTGCCGCGAAAGAAATCAAAACTCTGATTGGTGATTCCGTAGAAAAAGTAGAATCTGGCGGAAAATTAGTTGATGCTGCCGGCAAAACAATGACTGAAATTGTCATGTCTGTTAAACATGTGGCAGATATCATGTCAGAAATTACTGCCGCTGGGCAGGAACAAAGTGCTGGTATTGAAGAAGTCAATCGTGCCATTACGCAAATGGATGAAATGACGCAGCAAAATGCCGCGCTGGTAGAACAAGCCGCTGCGGCAGCTGAAAGCATGGAAGAACAAGCTGAAAATCTTGCGCGTGCGGTCTCGGCATTTAAACTTGGAACACCATCCACCGCAAATCCAGCAAACCGTATTAATATTCATAAAGTTGAACCAGCACCGGAAAATGGCTTATCAGCTGCTAAGGGAAAAATCATCAAAGCACTGGGCCTTCATGTTAACTAATTAGTTCGGTTTTTGTGCCGCCTTGCTCATCAGCCGATAGACATTTATGAAAAAATCGGAAGCATTAAAAAAAATTGTTGAGCAAGCGCGTTCGGGAGACTTAACTTTCCCTGCAAACATCCAAGCCACGCTTGAAATCCAAGAAGCTTTAAACTGCCCGGACTGCGGCATTGAAACCGCAGCTAAACTGGTTACCAAGGAACCAATGATCGCAGTACGGGTGGTAGCTATCGCTAACTCAGTAGCGTATAGCCGGTTTGGCGGGGGTGTCACCAATGTCAGAACGGCAATCACGATCCTCGGTTTCAATACATTACGCTCGGTCGTGGTGGCAGTTGCCATGCGACAAATGAGTCAGGCTACGAAAAATCCACAAATCAGGGCAATGATAGAAAAATTGTGGCTGCACTCCGCACACGTTGCAGCACTTGCACATTTGATAGCCAGAAAAATCAGCAAAATTGATCCTGAGACAGCATTGTTTGCTGGAGTTGTGCATGAAGTCAGTAGCTTTTATTTGTTGTCACGCGCTGAAGAGTTTCCCGAACTGCTTGACCCGCATCAGAGCCATAAAGATGATGTTCTCGATGAGGATCATGAGATATTTATCGGCAGATCTGTTTTACATCAATTGCTGGTTCCAAAGCGTGTCGTGAGTGCAATAGAAACGCTTTGGTATGGAGCAAGGGCAACGCCGCCGGAAACGCTGGGTGAAACATTGCTCCTGGCCAATGACTTAGCCAGTTGTTCATCGCCTCTCGAACATCGCGACGTAGCAATGGTAGAAAAAACCGCCCTAGAAATCGACTTTCCTTTTAAAGAGACTTCATTACGCCAGATTCTTGCCGAATCAGATGATGATTTGCAGTCACTGATCGCCAGCCTCATCGATTAGATTCAAAATTCACATTTAAAAAAAACCGGGCTTTTCTCAGACGTTCTTCTTCAATAGTGAGGAGGACGTTCGTCTACTACGGTATTCCTTTGACTAGCCGCTATCGCCAGTTCCCGCACTCTGCCGGCCATGGCAGTGAGTAACGCTTCGAGTTCATCAATTTTTTTCTGTTGGCGATAGACTTGGGTGTTTAAAGTTTCGACCAGATCATCCTGGCGTGATAAGCGAATTTCCAGGTCGACCAGGCGTTCTTCGGTGTTCATAGTTGGATACTTTCTTTGGACTAAAGCAAAATGCTTGTACAGTATGCCATATCCGGAAACCGACAGAATATCGGCATGAGCTTGTGTAAGCGCGACAATATCGGCTACCATGAAGATATGTTTTATCTAAAATACATCAAACGTTAGATTGGCCATTTCTGAGCCAAATCCAGATCGTGTTTCTTGTCTTCCGTTCTTCAAGTTATGATAGGAATTGGTGGTGATAGATTTTTTTCGACGACTTTTTGGAAAAAATGCGCAACCGGCTTCAACTCAGCCGCCTGTATTGGATATTGCAAACGTAGCACCCGCCACCATTCCCGTCCACCACGTCACTGAAAAGCCTGCTGAAGTATGGCATCCGGATAAAAATTTTTATCATTTATACGTAAAATGGATGTTGTCTGAACAGCTTGGTGCTTCGAGCCCTTATGTAGAAAAAACCATCCTCTCGGGGCTGGAAAAGTTACGCAAATCAGACCTGGCCGCATCGCAATTATTGCCACGGGTTCCTACGGTTTTGTTGCAAGTATTAAAGAGTCTGCGTGATAGCAATGTGTCTGCGAACGATCTGGCACAACAAATTTCTAAAGACGTCTCTCTGGTTGCCGAGCTTTTGCATGAGGTCAATGGTGCTTATTACAGCCCGGTTAGCCGTGTAACCAGCCTGGATAGCGCGATTCAATTACTCGGCTTTAATGGCTTGCGTATGCTAATAGCCCGCACTGCATTTCGTCCCATTATCCAAACGCAAAGTGGACAACTGGCTAAAGAATTAGCTCCAGTGATTTGGGAACACTCAGAAAAAACCGCGCTCGCATGTCAGTTACTCGCGCAGCAAGCAAAACTTGACGGTTTTCATGCATTTCTTGCTGGCTTATTACAAAACGTCGGATTAATGATTGCATTCAGACTGGTGGACCGAACTGGTGTCACAGATAAATTGCCAATATCCGCCAGTTTTCAGGCAGCTTTTTTTAGGCAAGCTGTGCTGCTGACGCTACACGTTGGTGAGCAATGGGAGTTTCCTGAACCCGTGTTGCGGGCAATCGCAAAAAAGCATAGCGAAACAGAGCTATGTTCCGATTTGGCCGATTGTTTGCAGCAAGCTGATCAACTTGCCCGATTGCGCTTGCTGGTGAATGATGGGGTGATGACGGAAACAGACGTCGCTGGTTTTTTACCAGCCAATTCTGGCTTGCTTCAGTGCTTCCAACAACTGAATCAAAGCCAGGCATAGAAAATTATCAAAGCAAAAGTATCTGTTTCAAATGTTCTGAAGCTGACAAATCATTTTGCTTTGACAATTCCCAATTTAAACCTGGCTTTGGTGGTGGTAAGGAATTACCGCAAAGCTTATTTGTTGCGAGTGATGGATTTGAACTTTATGCATCTTATCTTCCATCATCAGATAGAAGAGTGGCTGCTGTTTTTTGCCGCGATCTGGGATGCATATTCTGCGTCCTGATCCATCGCTAATTTTTGTTCAGCAGTCAAACGTTTGGCACTAATGACCACTGTTGGCAAACCAGATTGCTCAGCATCAAAAGCAAGTTTTTGATCTTCACTCATGCGTTGGGCAGTGATAACAACACTGGGAATTGCTGCGCTTTGGCTCTGAACTGCTGGGGCTCCAACAGTAAAAGCATTTCCTACAGCGAGCACACCGGCAAACAGTGCAGTTGCAAAAAAAGCGCGGGTTTTAGTGGAAGTTTTCATTTTATTTCTCCTGAAGTGGTTGGTTGATGTCTCCACTTTAGACGGGTGCTGGTCAAGCGGCTAGCGGGATGCGACGAAATGCAAAATTTAGGGGATGAAGCTGTAAAAGTAAGGACTAAAGCTCATCGCATTGCACACAACGGATGCAGAAACAGGTGGATTCTTGTTTGACGGCCTGGCTTGACGGGTAAGGGGTGGAAATACTGTCAATTTGTTGGATTTTTGATGATGATGAAAGAGAATTAATTCACTTTTTTCAGATGAAAAAGTTATTGCTGGAAAATAAAACGGCATTGCACTACTATGAAATCCGAAGCATATTGCTTGGCACAGACCTGTCTGCAAAAAAGTCGACGCCATCAGACAGCATCATCCAGATAAATTCGACAAATGCGTAGACTTAAAACATTTACGCCGTAACGAGGAAACTAAAATGTCAAACGACGGCGGTTCTCAGACTGGTACGATGAGTGGACAGCAAACCGATAGTTCCAGCAATCATGCTCCGCTGGAATTTCTCTCATTCACCTTAGGCAACGAGGAATATGGAATTGATATCCAACGCGTCCAGGAATTACGTGGATATGAAGCCGTCACACGAATTGCGAATGCCCCGGACTTCATGAAGGGTGTGATGAATTTACGCGGCGTTATCGTACCTATCATCGATTTACGCATGAAATTTGCACTTGGCGTCGCGGACTATGATCAATTTACTGTGGTTGTGATCCTCAATATTTCAGGACAAACCATAGGCATCGTGGTAGATAGTGTTTCTGATGTAATCACTTTGACGCGTGATCAGATTAAACCGACACCAGAAATAGGCTCTACCATAGAAGCAGATTTTCTGATCGGTCTAGCGCCGCTGGAAGAACGCATGCTCATCCTGATGGATATCCACAAACTGATGTCGTCTGACGATATGGGTTTACAGTTTGCAGTTACCATGTAATTGAAGCTGCGCAAAGAGGCCTGAATTCACAAAATTAATGCATTTAACACCATTTAAACGACTTTAAAGTCATTTTTTAAGATTTTTAGCCCTGCTTGTTATCAAATAGAGCTTTTTTACGACCATCATGCTGTGAATTTCGAGGCAGGGTTTGCGAGGGCTGTACAATAGCGGCTTATTCCTTGTATTTTCTGCTCCATGACTATCCTTCTCACGACTCTCAACGCCCGCTACGCCCATGCTTCACTGGGCTTACGCTATCTGCTCGCGAATATGGGAGACCTACAACCGCAAACCCAGATCCACGAATTTGTAATCGGTGCGCGGAGTACGGATATCGTGGAAAAAATTCTCGCTTATCGCCAGCCTGATCAACAATTCATTGTCGGCTTTGGCGTCTATATCTGGAACGTCGTTGAAATCACTCAGGTTGTGGCGGTACTTAAACGAGTGGCTCCAGACATTGTGATTATTCTGGGTGGTCCAGAGGTATCCCATGAAACCAGTGATCAGGACATTATCCGGCTGGCAGATTACGTCATTACCGGCTGGGGCGACGTCAGCTTCCCTGACTTATGTCAGAAAATCATCAAAGGGCCGCAACCCTTGATGAAAGTGCATGCTGGTTTGCAGCCACCAATGAACGAAATCAAACTGCCTTACGCGTTATACACAGATCAGGATATCCGCCACCGCACACTGTACGTCGAAGCCTCACGCGGCTGTCCATTCAAGTGTGAATTCTGTTTGTCTGCACTGGATAAAACTGCGTGGCCTTTCGATATTGATGCCTTTCTGGCAGAGATGGAAAGCCTGTATCAACGCGGCGCCCGCTTGTTTAAGTTCGTGGACCGTACCTTCAATCTGAATATCAAAACCAGCCTGAAGATCATGCAGTTCTTCCTGGATAAACTGGAAGCAGCACCGCACGATCCGGTATTTGCCCACTTTGAGGTCGTCCCCGATCATTTGCCGGATGCGCTGAAAGAAGGAATACAAAAATTTCCTGATGGCACACTGCAATTTGAAATCGGCATTCAGAGTTTCAATCCGGAAGTGCAAAGCCTGATCAGCCGCAAACAAAACAACGATAAAGCCGCCGAAAACATCCGCTGGTTATGCGAACATTCGCACGCGCATTTGCATGTGGATCTGATTGCCGGATTGCCTGGCGAGACCATGGAAAGCTTTGCTGAAGGTTTCAACAAATTAGTCGCTTTAGGTCCACATGAGATTCAATTTGGTATTCTGAAACGCTTACGTGGTACACCTATCATCCGCCATACAGAAGCATTTCAGCTTGCTTTTGATCCTATGCCACCGTACACCATCCTTGCAAACAAAGACGTCCCCTTTGCCGCAATGCAAAGACTGGTGCGCTTTGCCCGCTATTGGGATATGGTCGCCAACTCAGGACGTTTTGCGAATACCTTGCCGGTCATTCTCAGCGAATCGCCCTTTGAACACTTTATGGCATTTTCTGATTGGGTGTATGCCAATACCGATGCGACGCACAGGATTGCGTTAGATCGTCTGGCTGGTCTGGTAACGACCTGGTTGGTAGAACAACGTGGCATGAGTAAAGAAATGGTGATCGCTCTGGTTTCCAGCGATTACGCTGGCAATGCGAAACATAAGCAAGGTAATGCTAGTATCAGTGAACAAAAACCTGCTACCGTAACCAAAGCAACACCACAACGCCAAAGCCGCCACCTGGCTGCCTGATCACAGTCGTTTATTTTTTTACCGCATTAATCAGACGGGCGATTTCACCGGATTTTCTGCCATTGATAATCGCCTGGTTTAATTTGTTGATCCATACCTCACCAGCGCCTGGTGCGACTGCAAAATGCAGATCGTCGCTCATCAAAGGTTTATTCAATACAACGAATCCAGATTGTATGGTCTGCTCATCGGTTTGCCCCTCAGCACGCAGTTCCTGACGCAGATGGTTCTCGACATCGGCGGCTTGAGTAAAAGACGTACTCAACAACATGATGTCCATACGTTTGTTCAATAATTTTTTTAATCTTGATGAATGCGAACTGACATCATCTTCAACTTTAAACAAAACATTGCTCTGTTTATCAAAATCATCACCGTAACTCGCACCGCGAACAATTCCTATCGTCTTACCTTTCAGATCGGTGATGCTGTCGAAATTAAATGTATTATCACTACGGGTAATCATCCAGACCGTATTGGCATAGATAGCCTCCGAAAATACTAGCTGAGATAAGCGTTCGCGGTTCTTTGAGAGGCCAAACACAAGACCTTCACCATTTTTTGTGTAAGCGAGGATACGCGTTAAAGGATAACGATGAATCTCGAACTGAATATGCAATTGACGTTCAAAATATGTCAGTACATTTCGGACATTATCTCGCAGCGGTAAAATCTCACCCGATTCGCTCCTCAGTTCGCGCACGAACAACACCACTTTTTGCGGTTCAGCTGCATGAGTGTCCGGAGCAAAGAGCATTCCTGAAATAAGCACTAAATAGCTCAGATGCGCCAGAATGAGCGACAAAAGACTGGCATATGCCGGAATCTTTGGCTGGCTCTTACGACAGAACATAAGACGGCCATTCTGTCCTGAGCGGAAGATATTCATCATTTCAAATGCACTTGGTCGCGTGATATTAAATAAATTTTTCGAGTAAGGCTGCGGCACGTTGACTTGATTCAAGTGCTTCTTCTATTGTTGTGGCTTTCTCCGTATGTGTAACAAGAGAATTCGTCAATAAGGTAACGAACGAACGATCCAGGGCTTTACGCGCTGCGGACATTTGTTGTGCAATGCCCTCGCAATCATTTGGATTCTCCGCCTTAGCAATCAACTTTTGCACACCGCGCAGTTGCCCTTCTATTCGCGCTAATCGATGGAGTAAATCTTTTTTTTGCGTATCACTTAAGGCGTTCCCTGTAACAATCTTGAGGGGGGGAGTATCTGCCATTCTTTATCTCCTACACGTTGATTTCAAGGACAAATTTAGCACATAAATTGATACTCTACTGAGTATGTTCAAAGCATACAAGCAGTACGCAATAAATGTCCGGGCATTCGTAAACGCTACACAACATAAGTACAGCAAGCGATTTTGATTTTTTGCTTTCTCATCAACTAAAGACGACAAAAACAAATTAAGTATTTAATTATTGCGAATCATTCTCATTTGCATTAATATAAAAATATTGATGAGAAAGACAACTATGAACGCAATTCTGAATTTACTGGATAAAAGCAATGGCTCAGCAGACGATCAGGGCAAGGGATTGATCAATGAGGAAGCACGCAAAAGAAGTCTGCACAGGCTACTACAGGCCTTATTGCGTGAGGGATTCTTAAACCGCCAGGATATAGTGACATCAGGCGACACCAGTTGGTTACCTTTATGGTCGAAGAGGCGGATGTTGCGAATGGAGGGGCTGCAGCTTGGGCGTGCAGGACATTGCCATATCAGTGGTGCGATTGCTCTGCATCAAAGCGGAAAAATTCCACGCATCATCGCAAGCTCATCAGAATTGCTCAGCGTTCTCAATACCGAAAACACTGAGTATAGTGCGCAAGCTCAACAACGATTCCAGACCGAGCTGGAAAATAGCGTTGAAAATGATATTTTGTGCCACCAATACCGACAGGTGTGGTCGGCAAGTCTGCTCAAGCGGATTTTACATGCTGGACAAACAAACTTATGGACCACGATAGTCAATGACAGCAATGCCATTACCAACCATTCAGCGCTTTTCTTTGAACAATGGGGCTGTATAGGGCATCCGTTTCATCCAGGCCACAAAAGCAAAACGGGTTTAAATGAGGAACAAGTTTTTGCTTATTCGCCAGAATTCCAACCACAACTTGATTTGGTGATCGGCGCGATCAAAGCCAGCGTTGCCAGAATCAGCAGCGTACATCCAGACTTCTCGTACACGCAATGGATGGCAATACAGTATCCGACGGAAATGTCCGTTTGGTTTGAATGCATAAAAAAGCGTGGTCTGCCAACTGATGCATGGTTGCCTTTGCCTATACATCCATATCAGGCAGAACACGTTTTGCCTGAAAAATTTGCCGCTGAAATACGCGCCGGTTTGCTGTTGATCGAGATGGATTTTCCGCGCCTGCGAACCTCACCAACCATGTCATTCAGAACTGTCGCAAGTAGTAACAACCATCTCGCGCCGCATTTGAAGCTTCCCTTGTCTTTACAGCTTACCAGTGCACAAAGAACGGTTTCGCCCAAAGCTACCATCATGGGGCCGCGCGTCAGTCGTTTATTACGTGAACTGATCCGCCGGGAAAACGGCTTTCGTAAAACGCTCGATATTCTTGCAGAAGAAGTCGGTTTGCACTTTATCGACCCTAACGACGACGCAGACCGTGCACGTCATTTATCCATACTTTATCGTGAAAATCCAATGACACGAGTTCAGCCTAGTCATCTGTCTGTCCCCGTTGCAGCATTGTTTGCGGACTCCCCTATCAACGGCAAAGCATTCGTCACTGAACTGGTGACGTCTGCATTTGGCGATGATGGGAACGGTGCGTTAAGCTACTTCCGTGACTATAGCAATATCGTGCTACAAGCGAGCCTGAGTGCATATCTCATTTATGGCATTGCCTTCGAGGCTCATCAGCAAAACAGTCTGGTTCTCTTGAACGAAAACGGAACAGTCGCGCAATTGCTACTGAGGGATTTTGGTGACATACGCATCTATACGCCAGCGCTGCATTCGCAAGGCCTGCGGCTGGAGAATCACCGAGCCGGTCATATTTTGTTTGATGACCCAGCCATCGTCCGCGAAAAATTTTTACATACAACCATGCTTTGCCATCTCGCGGAATTGGCAGTGCTATTAGCGCGCGGTTATAACCAACATGAAGATGCTTATTGGCAGATTTTGTACAACAACAGCGCGAAAATTTTTGAACACGTTCGTCATCGTTGTGATCCCCAACGATGGGAAAACGAACGTCAGGCGGTAATGTTTGAAGATTGGCCAGTCAAGTCTTTATTACGTATGCGCCTCAATGATACGGTCGACGATATTTGCTTGTCCATGCCTAATCCTTTAGCACCATTTTCGGTCAATTGACAATGTTCATCGATCAGACGAAAAAATCGCTGCACTGTCTATTTTTGATTCAATTTTTAGCAATGGGGTCAATGGAAATGAGTGCCCCGTTTTGGGCGCAACATCTGCATCAGATGACGTCCATGTCAACAATGGCTTTAGCATGGGCCAGCGGAATGGCCTATGCTGGTCCAATGATCATGACGATGTTATGCAGCCCAATATGGGGAAAAATTGGAGATCGTACCGGTCATAAAATGATGTTGGTACGCGCCTTGCTGGCGTTAACCGTTACGCAATTCTGGATTGCATTCAGTGACGACGTCTTTAGCATACTGATAACCCGATTATTACAAGGCGCACTTGCTGGCTTTATTGCGACGGCACAAGCGTATGGCAGTAGTCTAATTCAGCGCGACCAGCGAGGAACTTTGATGGCACATTTGCAGATGGCAACGGCTATCGGATCAGTATCGGGACCTATGGTGGGGGGATATATTTATGGGTCACTTGGTTTCAATCAAATTAATTTGATCGCAGCACTCATCTGCGGTACTTGCACTCTCGCTACCCTATTTTGTCTGCAACCTGTCAATGGCACAAAAAAATCTGTCTTTGTCAACGCTGAAGAAAATCAAATTCACAGCAATAGCGCACATTCTCTTTCTCCTTTACTTGGAATGTTATTCGCTATCGTTTTGATTCAAAGTGCCAAAATGATGCCCCAAGTTTTTTTTGCTATTTATGCAAACCAGGTTTTACATGCGCCACCGTGGCTCACCGGTGCCTGTTACGGCGCGTTAGCAGTGGGACTTTGCGTTGCCGCGCCATGTTGGGCAAAACACTTTGCGCACATGCCAAGGTCCGCGGTGTTGCGTGAGATAGAATACTGTTGTTGGGCTTGTGCCGTCATCTTAGGTCTTCAGGCACTCAGTGATCAATGGTGGCAAATCATCATTAGTCGCATTCTTTGGGGTATTTTTCTGGCAGCATTGCTTCCTGTATTTTATAGCTTGCTATCAAAGGAGAGCAGTGATGCACAACAAGGATGGGTGCTGGGTTTGGGCAACAGTGCGGCAAAAGCCGGGGCACTCGTCGGCATTGCAATTGGCTCGTTGGGTATGGCCTATTTGCCTGTGACACAGCTGTTTTGGCCGGTCTGTTTTATTTACGTGCTGACTGCATTCGTGCTGCGATACCAGCGCCAGCAGCGGATATCCCTCACACTGATGAGTAAATCTATTTGACGAACAAAAACGCACAATAAAAATTCATTGCCATTTTTCTTTGTACCTGTATTGACTCCCACAATAACAGGTATATTTTTTTATTCTTCTATGTCATCGATCAGATTCCAATTTTTACGTCTCCTCCATTGTTGGCTCGCATTGCCATTCGCTTTGCTTCTCGTTTTGCAAGGACTGACTGGAACAGTCATTACCTGGAAACATGAAGTCGATGCTTTTCTCAATCCCGGATTGTTACGGGTTACCGCACCAGAAAATGGAAATGCCGTCGCCAGAGAACGATTAACATTATCAATGCTCGTCGAACAGGCAAAACAACATCATCCGACCGGAAAGCTGACAATGCTGGAACTGCCGGAAAAAGAAAATGAAGTGCTCGTTGCATGGTTTAAAGACATAAAAAACCCTAGCAATTCTGATGAAAAACCTCGTGCCAAACAGATGATGATTAATCCCTATACGGGAACAATGATTGGTGAACGAGTGCCAGATGAAATCAGTTTTTCACGATCGCAAATTGTTCCAAGCCTGATGTCATGGCATAGAAATTTTTTGAGCAGCGATAATGGTAAATTACTGGTCAGCATCAACGGCATCGTATTGGCAATAATCGCCTTGAGCGGTATCTATTTGTGGTGGCCAGTGTGGCGACTAAAAGCGTGGTGGCAGGCAATAACAATATCCCATCAAGGTTCGTGGAAACGCTTTAATTTTCGATTACACAGAGCAACAGGTTTTTATTCAGCCCCCATATTGCTGATGTTAGCGATCACTGGAATTTATTTTAATCAGCCTGATTGGATCACACCGATAGTCAAACAAGTTATCTCGGTTACCGCAGATTCAAAGGAAGCAAAAACCTCAACTGAAAATAATTTCACTGACAGCGAAATCAAAAACCTCAACCCAGAACAGATCATTGATCTGGCACAAAAAGAATTTCCAATGGCGAGAGTCACGCGCATCAGCTTTCCGGAAAAAACAGACAGCAGGTTTGAAGTAAGGCTGCATCAGCCAGGAGAGTTACGAGAAGGAAGCGGTGCCACGCGTGTGACTGTGGATGCCCTTCATGGCAAGATCATTAAAATCCGCGATCCTTTAAAGGCAAGTAAAGAGGCACTATTCTTTAGCTATTTTTTCCCGCTGCATAGCGGTGAAATTTTCGGCACCATCGGCAAGATAATCATCAGCTTCGTTGGATTATTACCCTTGCTATTCGCCATCAGCGGCACCTTGATCTGGTTAAGACGCCGCTGAAAGTTGAACGTCAGGCAAGCAACCAATCAAGTGACAACTGTTTGTCCTTCATTGGTGGGCACCAGAAATATGAAGTAGTCAGTGGTTGTGTGAATTTAAACAGCGCGTCGATAATCCCATCTTCGGCACCAGACATACGACGCAGTTGCGCTTCAAATGCCTGAAATGAAGTAGCAAAAGCCACAAAGTAAAATCCAGCGTCCGTGCCAGCGGACCACGGCATAGAGCGGCGCAACACAAACGCTTCAGGTTCAAAATTTTCCTGCGCTGTGCGTTTCACATGGGCCGATTCTGGCGCATCGTCCAATTCTTCATTATCCGATTGGCGTCGACCTATCATGTTGTCTTGTTCATCACGAGACATGTGCGAGAGACGGTCAAAATGATGTAGCCATTTTTGCGTCGCCACATAACTTCCACCATCGACATCAATGGCCACGGCGATGGCATGTTCATCCTGCGGATTTTCTGTTCCATCTTCATAGCCGCTTAAGTCTCGACCGTTGTCGAATTTAAACCCGTCTATTTGTTGCTTCAAAACGAAGGCTGGCGCTAATGCTTGTTGAATGCGAAGTTGTTGATGTACTAGCTCTCCGCGATCAGATTCGCGCAACCACAACCAGAGTGCGGTGGGTGTCGCGGGTAGCTCTACTTTGCTTTCCGGGATGCCCGTAAAGTCATGCAAACCAACGATATTTAATTTCAATAATGTCGCCAGACTAGCGCCAACGCCCAGTACGATGCGTTCGCCATCGACCAGACGCTGTACGTTTTTCAAAGCTTGGTGTACAGCATCTTTGTCAACGTTGTTGTTCAGATCAAAATGCAAATAAGTTGCATGGGCAGGCAAAGGCTGCAAAATACCGAATTGGCTTTGTGACATAAAACTCTCCTGGGTTGCAATAGATAAAAACGGGTCATGCTGCGCGGATATGGCACTACATGTGTGAGTTTACCGGATTGCGTAAGAATATTGTTGGTGAGAGTTTTTTCGCGCTAAACAGAACACCGCTGCGTCAATTGTATAGACGCAGCGATCAAATGTAGAACAAATCAGAATTTGCTGCGGAATTGCACATAGGTCATGCGAGGCGCACCGATAAGTTTGCCGGCATTGGTATCCGTAGTACGAGTGAAATATCGCACATTTGTCAGGTTATTGATCCCCAAAGAAACTTCCCATTGGGATTTTGACGAAGCTTTCCAATCGATCTGTGCATTCCAGAGGCGATACGCAGGCGTCCAACCATTAGTGCCGTCGACACTCTCTTTCACCGTATTGGCATTGTCGGCAAACTGACCGGATTGATGCGTGCTATTAAAATTGAGCGTCCAGTTTTGACGTTGATAGCGCACACCCTGAGTATCGACATGACGTGCATAAAAGGGTAAGTCATTACCAATCTTAGCGCCGGACTCCACTGATTCCAAAGTGGCATTGGTGTAAGCGTAGGTCGCGTAGGCAGATAATCCCGATAACAAGGGATTGATTTTTTCAAATGCGTATTCAACGCTGGTTTCTACACCGCGATGGTGAGTTTTTCCTTGGTTAAGGAAATAGGTGTTGACGTATTCGATTTGATTATTGAAACGCAGATCAAAGACCGTGGCATCTAATTTCAGGCCATCACGATTCCAACGCGCACCAAGTTCTGCGGTCTTGGCCACTTCTGCCTGCAATTGGTTGCCGTAGTTTTGCAAATTTAACTGCAAAAATTGCACGCTACCAAACGAGGTGTTGTAGTTGGCAAACAGCGTCAATGCAGGCGAGGCGATGTATGCAATACCCAAAGCAGGTAAAGGCTGACGGTAGCTTTCAGTGTCGCTATAACCGTTCAGATTATTGTAGCGGCTGACATTGACCGATTCGTAGCGCAAGCCCGGTGTAATACGCCATTGTTGCCATGCAATCTGGTCATCGATATACACCGCATTGACATCACTACTATTTTGCGAAGATCGCTTGATCACACTCTGCACATTATTCAGATTTTGGTCGTAGCTGTTTTCACTTGAGCCTTCGTGCAAGTAACGGTAACCAACGGTAACGTCATGGCGCCAATCCCCGCTCTGCAAACGTTGGGTAAAACGTGGTTCTATACCAAAGACATTATAATTTCGTGGCTGTAAATTGATTTTAGTCGCTTTGTTATCGAAATTATTCGCCATCGCGCTGGTGCGGAAACTGCTATTGAAATAGGTCTTGACCTCCACTTCCTGATTTGTGGATAAGGTATTGAGATAATCCAATGCGATGCTGCTGCGACGACCCTGCCAATAATCACGATTGCGTTGTGATTGATAGGGGTCAGCAGCATACTGCGCGCTGGTCAAACCACCCGGCACATTCGACGTCGCCTCGTAGTAGCCGACTTTAGCGTTGAGTTCTGCATGCGAATTAATTTCATAGCGCGTCTTCAATGACAGGTCGCTGCTATGCTCTTCGCTGTGTCGACGCCAGCCACTACCGTCTGCGCCGGAAAAGAGCAAAGCCATGCCCAAACCATTGTCGCGCAGACCACCGAGAAAGGCGCTGTATTGTTTGCTATTTCCACCCTGGCTGTGGCTGTTATAGCGAACGCTGGCGTCTCCGGTAAATGGCACATCTGGGATTGCACGGGTATTAAAATTAATGATGCCACCGACATTTTGAGGGCCATAGCGTACCGCACCTCCACCGCGCACCACATCAACGGATTCGATACTGTTGAGGGAAACCGGCGCAAATGAGAGTTGCGGCTGACCGTAAGGTGCGACTGCTAAGGGTATCCCATCCAACAAAATCGTTGAACGTGGAGAAAAACGCCCATCCAATCCACGGACGCCGATGTTGAGCGACATATTGCTACCACCGCTGGAAGAATTATCGGTGACCTGTATGCCTGGAATACGGCGCATGACTTCTTCGATACTTGCCGCACCACTGTCCTGGATTGCCGCCATCGACATCTGGGTGCGGCTTCCGGCAAATTTTTGCACACTGTTTTGTAACCCCGTACCTAACCAACTTCCAGAAACGCTCACCGTTTCTATTTCTGGCTGCTTTTCACCAGACTTGGAACTGTCTGCGTCAATTGCTTGCGCATAGCCTATGACAGGAAATGCGCACGCCGCGCTCACAGCTAATGCGCATAAACGACGCGGTGAGGAAATACGAACGATGGAATTTTTAAAGGACGTGGTCGGGGAAGGGGTGTGGCGCACAATATTCCTGAAATAAAATGATACAAGCCATAATTATAAATACGAATCATTATCATTCACAAGTTATATTTTGATTATTCCCGCTTTTAAGGTTCAGGTGGCGTCATTCGGTGCACCAAAACACTGCTATGTTGTTGGCATTGCGATTCTATAAATAATCACTTGTCTATCCTACGCTTTGCCGCTTAGAATCAATATGCCCTCACCATGCTTGGTAAGGATGCGTCGCTCGGACGGTTCCGGGCGTTACGTCATAACAGGACAATTTCATCATGACCAATACATTAACTCCGCCGGGTCGGGGTTCAGTCGGTGAGGGCAGCGCTGCGTCCACACCTGACTTTTCCTTCGCTCGCATCAATCGTCTTCCTCCTTACGTTTTCAATATTACTGCCGAGCTAAAAATGGCGGCGCGTCGTCGTGGTGAAGACATCATCGACATGTCCATGGGCAACCCTGACGGGGCGACACCAAAACACATTGTGGATAAATTAGTCGAAGTCGCACAACGTCCCGATACGCATGGTTATTCCGCCTCAAAAGGCATACCGCGTTTGCGCCGTGCGATATCGCGTTGGTACAAAGATCGCTATGAAGTCGAGATTAATCCCGACAATGAAGCGATCGTCACCATTGGCTCGAAAGAAGGCCTCGCGCATCTGATGTTGGCGACACTGGATAAAGGTGACACGGTCTTAGTACCCAATCCCAGCTATCCAATTCATATCTATGGCGCCGTGATCGCTGGCGCCGATATACGTTCGATACGCATGAGTCCTGGCGTGGATTTTTTTGCGGAGTTAGAACGAGCGATACGCGAAACTTATCCAAAACCAAAGATGATGATTTTTGGTTTTCCATCGAACCCAACTGCGCAATGTGTAGAACTGGAATTTTTTGAACGCGTCATCAAATTGGCGAAAGAACACAAAATTTTAGTAGTGCATGATTTGGCCTATGCCGATATTGTGTACGACGGCTGGAAAGCGCCATCGATCATGCAAGTGCCCGGCGCGCGCGATGTCGCGGTCGAATTTTTTACCATGTCTAAGAGCTACAACATGGCGGGCTGGCGCATTGGTTTTATGGTCGGCAATAAAGAATTGGTCGCAGCTTTAGCGCGCATTAAAAGCTATCACGATTATGGCAGTTTTACGCCTGTGCAAGTCGCAGCGATTGCGGCACTGGAAGGTGATCAAAGCTGCGTCCATCAGATCCGCGATACTTATCAGGCGCGTCGTGATGTACTGGTCAAAGGCTTACACGAGCTAGGCTGGATGGTAGAAAAACCGAAGGCATCGATGTATATCTGGGCGCATATCCCAGAACAATATCGCCATCTTGGTTCTTTAGAATTTGCAAAACAAGTATTAGAAAAAGCCAAACTATGCATCTCACCGGGCATCGGTTTTGGTGAGTACGGCGATGAGTATGTGCGCTTTGCGTTGATCGAAAATGAAGCGCGGATACGACAGGCTTTACGCGGTTTAAAGACCATGTTTAAGAACGATGGTTTGATCGCTTAGGAACAATAAGCTGTCAAAAAAAGCGCTGACAAACATTAATTTGTCTGCGCTTTTTTTTATCTCAATTAGCGGTCAATCCCAGCCTGACCACTTCTAGCGGTGGCGTTTCATTGGGTTGCCATTTTTGGTAAATTTTTTGGAAGCTGCCGTCTTTTTTCATTTGTCGTAATGCGTCTTCCCACTGCTTGATGGTTGCCAACGGTGTTCTCGAAGAAAATGCCAGATATAGTTCCAGACTATCAAGCACCATGACTTTTTCGACTTCATCCACCGAGTGACCGATTTCTTTCAAGACGGAAGGCACCACGATGCTTCCTTCGGACCACAAATCAAAGCGCCCCATCATCAACATCTTTGCCACGACTTGAGGCGTGGAAGCCAAATCCAAGGTCTTAAAACCTTTTTTGACTGCCGTATCTGCGAATATACTCCCGCGATAAGCGCCAACGGCCACCTCGTGAATATCGTCACCGAGTGACAATAATTTGGCGGCATTGCCTTTACGGGTGTACAGCACCGTGCGCGAAACCGCCACGGGACCAACGAGCGTCATGAGTTTTTCTCTTTCCTCAGAACGTCCTACGGTAAATAGCATGACGTTTGGCTCTTCGAGCAAGGCCTTGTAACCACGATTCCAGGGAACTAGCTGTATCTGTGCATTGCTACCTACCCGCTTCTTCAGGGCTTCGACCACGTCAACTGCCATACCATCAGTCTTGTCGCCGTTTTTAAAACTCACAGGAGGCCAATCTTCGGTATAAATCGTCAATTCCACCGCATAGGCAGGATGGATGCCAATCACCAGGAGGGCAAAAAACAAATAAAAAAAGCATTGATGTAGTTTGAACGTCCACGGAGGTAGCGCCTGATCGTGTTCCGGAATTGCGTATGCGTGATGAGCTTGCATCATTCACCTCTTCCTTGCGACTTGTGTTTATCAACAAATCAAACGAAAATTTTCTTTTTGGCACTATTTGGAAAAAATACTAATGCTGACTTTGTATATTAATCCGCAAATGAGAAAAAATTGGAAAAGATTGTAACGCTATGCAGTTTGCGAGGCGGTCGTTAGATTTGGCCGGTTGCACCGTCCCCACATCATGAACGCTTACTCAGGCCAAACGGAAAAAACCAGTTGCTCTATGTCGTTCGGATTGTTCAGCTTCTTCTTTGCATCAACCCAATCGGCGGGTTCCGGTACAGGCTTTTTGGTGAATACAGGTGTTTCTATCGCCATCTTGATAGCGAATACAAAGATGCCAGTTTTAACGTCCATTACTGGTAATTTCTGGACGACATCGTAAATCTGATTATCGTAAAATTCATGCACGGCTGGCTTCATATCCAGCCATGACGTGACCGCGCCGTCAGAACGTATAGCAACGATCAGATAGCCAGAGCTCGGCGGCAACTTTGCAGCTTTAAGTGAACGATATATCGCGGATTGTAATTTACGTGAATAACGACCGAGATTCTCTATCGTTATGCCTTTGGCCTGCATGGTTTCTTCTGACTGAAAAAAATACAGCGAATCAAACCGGGTTTCTGCTGCGGAAACCAGCGTAGAAAAACAAAACAACAGGGTGGCAAGCAGCAGTCTCATTGTGATTGTCCTTATTTGTTCACAAATACGCCGGCACTACGATTTTTCTGTACGTCGTTCCACGGGAAGATTTTGCCATTCATCGCCACATGCACGCCAGCAGGCAACAACTGCGCAGCGGCACAAGCAAATCCAAGGTTAAAAAAAGCATCTGAATTGGCGATGTCGTAAGGAATCATGGCACCAGTAAACACGATAGTTTTACCGAGATTGGCGGCACCTAAGCCCTCGGCGGTTTCACGCATGGTATCAGTGCCATGAATAATGACGACGGCTTTCTCTGCGGATTGCTGGCAGGCTTGCAAGATCGTCTGGCGATGACTATCGTCCATATCCAAAGAGTCCATCAACATGCAAATTTCTAATTCGACTGGCACAGTCAAACGCGCACGTTGTATCACTTCTGGTAAGTGGCTCTCAGAAAAACTCAGTTTGCCAGCGATTTCATCATAGTGTTTATCAAAAGTGCCGCCAGTGGCGAGGATGCGCAGTGTCATGATCTGGTTATAAGTTGGTGATGGAATAGGCACATTGTAGCGCGGCTATGCCATTGCTGAAAACTGCTACACTACCAAGCTACGTATAAACACTAGCGCATTGGCAATATCAAGGTAGGCGCAGGAACAACAACATGAAAGTCATCGCACCCGGTACCGTTATTTTTCACCGCCATCGTGGTTATGGCGTGCTGACCTCGGTCAATTTATTGACGGGGTGGGTATCTGCGCGTTTTGGTGATGAAAAACGGGTGCTGGATCTGAACTTATCCACAGATGAGATTCAGCATGCCGATGGTGAGGCGATTTTGTTCCGTCGCCATCCACCAGAACGCATGCCACATGCACGTCTGATGGCAATGGTACGTGCTTTGCATGCGGCTGGTTACCAAAAATTGTATTTGTATAGCTGGCCAAAACCATCTGGCTTACATTGGCAGTGGCAGTTATTCACAGGCACACGCAATTGGATGCACCGACCGTGTCGTGAAGGCTGGTATGGCTCGGGCGCGGATTACAACTTCAATCCTGTGATGGGCTGGGGCGATGCGCCCGGCGCCAGCACCGAGGAATTGGTACACGCTTTAGCGCAATTTGATCCTGCGGGTCTGGCGCAAGCTATCGGAAAAGACGAAGACCACACCGCGTGGTTTGCAGATATCTGCGACAAACTCTTACCCAATTTTGCCTACAGTCTGGGCGCGGATACACCAAACAGCCCGCTACCTTTACATTTGCCACTCATCAGTGTGCGCCAGCATATGGTTGTTCCGGCTGAATTACAATTGAGTTATCCACCGGGATGGGAACATACATGGAGCCCGGAAAGCCGCGCTCAGCATTATCAACAGCGTGCTGTAGTTAGACATGACGTGATTCCAAATGCCTGGAGTTTGCCGCTGGAATGGTAGAAAAATATACTCCCCCGTTATTTTAAAAAAATGGACTTGTCCACAAGGAAATGCAATGGCGTTTTAAAGTACTGCCGGGGAGTATATCTAAGTGATCAAGTACCCAATGATTCCCACAAGTTGTCCCAATCATTCGGCTGGAAAGTACCTTCACGCTTCAATACCAACTGCCCTTTGGGATTAATCACAAAGTGGGTGGGTTGATTCACAATTGTGCCAAAATTGTCTTTATGCCCGGCAGCGTTGCGCCAGATGATAGGGAAACGTTGCTCTTTCGGTACCGCAAGATTAATCAATTGCAGGTAAGTATCGAAGTCTTGTTTATTTTGGTCGATATTCACTGCTAACAAAACAAAGTTACGCTTGGCGTTACCAAGGTAAAACTCACGCATCAATTTCAAATCGTGGGCGCAGAGGTTGCAACCTGCCGTAAAGAAGCTGACTAACAAAGTTTTGCCAGCATAATCGCTCAAAGCAACTTTTTTCCCGTTCGGATCGACCCCGACAAAGCTCATTTGTTGTGGTGTCGTGGCTTCTTTCGTCTCTTTGGCATCCTTGCTTTCTTTAGCTTCTTTGCTTTGCTGCGCAACGGCAGGCAAACTCAGACTGGATACCATTACAACGGCGACCAAGGCGAGCAGGCGGCGCAAAAGCGGGGGGGTGACCATATTACTTTCCTTTCAGAATAGGACGACATATGCCAGGACGGCGCTGAAACAATGATAGGCCTGCCCTGAAGATCATACGTTAAATTATTGATATGTCGACAGCCGTGAGGAAAACTTACGACAATTTGGTCAGATATTTTTTTAATTAAAATGATTACATTCAAATTCGATAAAATAGGGCGGCATTTCTGCTTTGCTTTTTTTTAACCGCATATTCGTCGCATATTCGTCGCATATTCGTCACTTGTTCATCACTTCATCGTCAATGATTTCGGCTCACCAGCAATGCATATAACACCTCAACTTAAGTATCATTTGCGCGATGCCCGACCAGAAGACGCAACACAACTTGCCGTGCTGGCGTTACAAGTCTGGCTGCATACCTACGCCTGGAATGGCATTTCGGGCATCATTGCTGATTACGTTCTGGCAGAACTGATACCCGCCAAATTCGCGACTATATTGGAAGATCCACGACAACACGTGTTCGTTGCGCAGCGTAATGAGAATTTACTGGGCTTCGCGGTGATCAATTCTGCGGCACCATGCCCTTACAGTGACACCAAAGCGATAGAGTTGGCGACCCTTTACGTACAAGAGCACTTTATCGGCACAGGTCTTGGTACCGCCTTGATCCAGGCGGCGCAACACTGGGCGTACGATCAACACCAATGCCCGCTATGGCTTAAAGTCAATGCGCAAAACCACCGGGCAATCGGCTTTTATGAAAGTCACAGCTACAGCAAAACGGGTAGCATTGATTTCGTATTAGGTGGCCAGCGGCATGAGAATTATGTGATGCTTGGTTCTCCAGTTTTTGTCGACGACACTCAAAGAAAATAGCGCTTGTGAACTTCAGTCAATTTCACGCCAAACAAGCCCGCCATAATTTGTATCAATTCGCGGCCAGTCTGAAAAGCTCTGTGGAGGTGCTGCTACTTGCTGCCGGACAGATTATCCTGATGGCAATTGCTTTGCTATCCTGGCCAGTGTGGCAAAGCGCGACCTGGATGTACGAGCAACAATCTTGGTTCAACGCGACAGCACTCTTCATTGGCTATTCCGCACTGTTGAGCAGCCCCATCTTCTTGTTGCGGCAGCGCCTGCTTCCCATGCCCATGTCTTAGCGCATATGGCGATCGTCAAACTATTTCTTTTGCCGCTCACTACCGGATTTGTACTTTCCAGTATCTGCTATTGGACACAGATAGCCATCAACTACCGCGTGATGGCGATAGGCAGCGTGCTGCTATTGTTATCGCTGGCGCTGATTTTACTGTTTGGATGCTTGATACTTCAGATGCGGCATCAGCATTACGAATCGCAGTTAAAAAGAAATGCTCTGACCGAATACCACTCGCCACCTGCGCAGCCTTTTTTACAACAACATCGTCATACCTCTTTGCTGTCGCAGTGGTACAAATTATTTTTCTTGCCGTTCTGGCGTCTTGAAAATGGCATCGGTGTTCAGCAATGCTTCTTATTTGCTGCAGCCGGTTTGGCTCAATGGCTATGGCTAGAGCAAAATTCTCCGTTTATCCGATTTTTGTTTTGCATTGGCGCCAGCAGTTTGTGCTTATTGTTGACTGATCGCGGCAGCAAGGCGGTACAAGAACATATGCTACGTTTGCGACCTCATTTGCGTGCATTGCCTTTGCATCTCGTCAGGCTTGAAATTATGAGTCAACTCATGTGTCTGATCCCAGGTCTTGCTTTGCTGAGCTTATTTGTGATCGTACTGTCTAACCATGTCAACATCCATACTGGCGTTGCACATTGGTATATCGGCGCGCTTGGCATTGCGCATTTGTGCATTGTCGCTTGCAGTCACAGCGCTGCTGCCACCCGCGCTCGTATCCTGATTTTATTTTTGGCGATTCTCACTGCCATCGGAAGTGAATTATGGATTTAAGTATTAAAAAGCTCTGCTTCGCCTACCCGCATCGCAGTATATTCTGGGATTTTTCTTTCACTGCGACCAAAGGCATCACCTGGGTACGCGGCAACAACGGGGCGGGTAAGACGACCTTGTTGAAACTGCTGGCAGGATCACTGGCGATTTCCAAGGGGGATATTCATTTCGACGGCATCAATTTGCGCCAGCAAGGCTTTATCTGGCGTCAACAATGTTTTTGGTGCAGTAGCGAAACACCTGAATTTAACTGGCTCACCTTGCAGGAATTCTTTGATCTCCACTTAAATCTGTATCCCACCGCCAAAGCAACAGATTTAAATACGCAATTAGATGCGTTTGGTTTGCTACCGATGCTCAATCAAACGATAGACACGCTGTCGCTGGGCCAACACAAAAAAATGTATTTGGCGCTGGCCTTATCCTTACCAGTAAAGCTATTGTTAATCGATGAACCATTTAATGCGCTTGACCTCGATGCGGTTCATTATTTGCGAACGCAATTAAGTGATTCCAAACGACTTGATCAGCAATGCATTTTGATGACTAGCCACCTTGATCCTGATTTGCCGTTGGTGGGCGAAATCTACATCGGCAACTAAGCGGAATTGTTGTGCTGCAAATTGCCGCCAGACAATCGTGTGGTTGCCAGCGGCTTTTTGTACGCTTCGTAGGTGTTGTGATTTACACCGCTAAGATATTTTTCGGCGTTCCGTTGGCGAAATCGACAATATTTTGAAAAGCGGCCGAAAAGTACAATTCATAACTGTCTTTTTCAACGTAGCCCAGATGTGGCGTTGCTAAGACGTTTTCACGGCGTAACAGCGGATGATCGGGCGCTACGGGTTCGGACTCAAATACGTCGATAGCGGCAAAGCCCGGACGGCCCTGATCTAAAGCATTGAGCAGCGCATCTGGCTCAACCAGCTCAGCGCGACTGGTATTGACGAACAAGGCGTCAGTCTTCATGCCTTCCAGATCAGCCTGTTTCACTATGCCGCGGGTTGCATCGTTTAGACGTAGATGCACAGAAATGATGTCGGATTCGGCGAAAAAGGCTTCTTTTGAGCTTGCCGCCAGATAGCCATCCGCCACTGCCTGCGCCAGACTGGCTGGACGCCCCCAAATAACAACTTGCATGCCAAACGCTTTGCCGTAGCCTGCGATCAGCTTACCAATTTTGCCGTAGCCCCAGATACCCAAGGTACGCTTTTTAAGCACCCTGCCTAATTGATTGTGTTCCGGGCGTATCGACGTTGCCTGCCAGGTTCCTTGCTGTAGCAAACTAGCGTAGTTAGTCAAACGTCTGGAAGCAGCCATCGTGAGCGCCCAGGTCAACTCTGCTGGCGCCGTCGGATCACCAATGCCTTCAGCAATCGCTATCCCCATTTCTTTTGTCGTTTCAACATCAATATTGCCGGAAACTTTACCAGTTTGCGAAATCAGTTTTAAGTTTGGCAGCTTTTGCAGCAGTTGGCGCGTCAGACGCGTTCTTTCGCGTATCAATACCAGTGCATCAAATTGGGCGAGGCGAATTGCCAGTTGCCCGGCGCCAACGGCACGGTTATTAAATACTTTGACCTCATGGTCTTTCAACAGCTGGAAACAGTCCAGTTGCCGCACGACATCCTGGTAATCATCCAAAATGGCAATCTTCATGAAATTTTTCCTTGATCTGGGTCGAATAGGTGAAACAGATTCACTTTCACAAATCGTAATACTATGTTAATTATTTTGACGCAGAATTAGCTTGAATCTGCACTCGCGTGTACAATTATCTGTTAAGTAGCTTTTTGATTCTTCCGCTTGTTTATCTGACAGGCGCTAGTTGGCGTCGGGATCACCGTCCTGATGTCCTATTATCCGACAGAACCGCCGCGATGGTGTAAGCCTTGCTCGAGCTGGGAAATTTTCCACTGTGCTCGCAAATCTACAGCATGCTAACGACGATCCTGCCGTGCCGCTACACCGGTTTTTTTATTGAAATGGCATTGGAGGCAGTATGAATCAACCCATCATGCAAGGCGTGGCTGCATTAAACGCACCCGCTTACGTGAAGCATCAGAAACTGATCAACTGGATCGCGGAAATTGCGGCCCTGACCAAACCTGCAAATATCGTCTGGTGCGACGGTTCGCAAGAAGAATACGATCGTTTATGCGCACAAATGGTCGCCGCTGGCACCATGAAAAAACTCAACGAAGCGAAACGTCCGAATAGCTATCTGGCATGTTCCGATCCTAGCGACGTGGCGCGTGTTGAAGACCGCACTTACATCTGCTCTGAAAAGAAAGAAGATGCCGGTCCAACCAACAACTGGATGGCGCCTGCAGAAATGCGCGCGACATTAAACCCATTGTTCGATGGCTGCATGCAAGGCCGTACCATGTATGTGGTGCCGTTCTCCATGGGACCACTGGGTTCACCTATCGCCCACATTGGCGTTGAATTGTCTGACTCACCTTACGTGGCAGTCAATATGCGCATCATGACGCGTATGGGCAAAGCCGTGTATGACGTACTGGGTACAGACGGTGATTTCGTCCCTTGCGTACACACTGTTGGGGCACCGCTGGCAGCCGGTCAGGCTGACGTGGCATGGCCTTGCAACAGCACCAAATACATTGTTCACTACCCAGAAAGCCGCGAAATCTGGTCGTTTGGTTCCGGCTACGGCGGCAACGCGTTGCTCGGTAAAAAATGCTTCGCATTGCGTATCGCTTCCACGATGGGACGCGACCAAGGCTGGCTGGCTGAACATATGCTCATTCTTGGCGTTGAGTCACCAGAAGGCAAAAAACACTATGTCGCAGCGGCTTTCCCATCGGCGTGCGGCAAAACGAACTTTGCCATGTTGATTCCGGCAATCAAAGGCTGGAAAGTTACCACCATTGGTGACGATATTGCGTGGATCAAACCAGGTGCTGATGGTCGTTTGTATGCGATCAACCCAGAAGCGGGTTATTTTGGTGTAGCACCAGGTACCAATACCGCGACCAATTCCAACTGCATGGCGTCGTTGACCTCCAACACCATTTTCACTAACGTCGGTCTGACCGATGATGGCGATGTGTGGTGGGAAGGCATGAGCAAAGAAGCGCCAGCACATCTGATCGACTGGCAAGGTAAAGACTGGACACCAGAAATCGCGAAAGAAACGGGCCGTAAGGCTGCCCATCCAAACGCGCGTTTCACCGTTGCAGCGACACAAAATCCAGTCATCGACGCGGCATGGGATGATCCTGCAGGCGTACCTATTTCTGCATTCATTTTCGGCGGTCGTCGTTCAACCACTGTGCCATTGGTTACCGAAGCGCGGAACTGGGTTGAAGGCGTGTACATGGCAGCGACCATGGGTTCCGAAACCACTGCTGCGGCGGTTGGTCAACAAGGCGTGGTTCGCCGCGATCCATTCGCGATGTTGCCGTTCATGGGTTACAACATGAGCGACTACTTCCAGCACTGGTTGAACATGGGTAAGAAGATTGAATCCATGGGCGCGAAATTGCCTGCCATCTACTGCGTGAACTGGTTCCGTACCGATGACAATGGCAAATTTGTCTGGCCAGGGTTTGGCGACAATATGCGCGTCTTAAAGTGGATGTTAGAGCGTATTGAAGGCTCTGCCAATGGCGTTGAAAACGTCTTTGGTGTGACCCCAACATTTGCGGATTTGAATTGGGAAGGACTGAACTTCACAGAAGAACAATTCCATACCATCACATCCATCGACAAAGCAGCTTGGCAAACCGAATTGGGCTTGCATACCGAGTTGTTTGAAAAGCTCGCGTATCACTTACCACAAGAACTGGAAGCGACCCGTGTCGCCTTGGAAAAACGCCTGTTGGCTTAATTTCCTTATCCCCTCAAAAAAGCGCGATTCATTCGCGCTTTTTTTATGCCCAAATGAAAACTTCAGTCATCTTTTGCAGGGCACGGGCAACCGGCCCTACTGTACTTCGTTTTTGCGCAACGGCTATTGTTAGTATATGATGCAAATACGACATCAGACAACTTCGAAAGACCGTATGCCGGCACTGTTTAACAACTTGCGACGACCTCTTCTTTTGCTTGTTTTAGGATTTCAGATCGGGATGTCTCAAGCTAATGAGAGCTTACAAATATATGTTTCTGATGTTGAGCGGCCATCGAAACTCATGGCTGAAAAGATCCTGGCGCAGGCTTTTAATACCATGCATGTTAACGTCAATTTCATCCCGCTTCCAGGCATGCGCATGCAAGTGATGTGGAAAGAAGGGAGACTAGATGGAATTGCAGGCAGAGCTTTATCGAGCGATCTCACTAATGGCGTCAGGATCGATTTTCCTGTTGCCTATGAAGAAGCGGTCGTCTATACCATCAAGAAAAACTTCATTCCAAATGGCTACGAGAGTTTGCAGCCCTACAGCGTCGGTTTTCTTGCGGGAATACCCTATTTCGATGAGCGCCTTAAAAACGTTTCGGAACGTGAGGCCGCACCATCGATCGAATCCTTATTTAAAAAGCTCGAAGTGGGTCGTTCAGACATCGTCGTAGAATCACGCTTTAGTGCTTGCGTCCTGAAAAAATTAGGGATTCAGGACGTAGTTATCTTAGAACCTGCGCTAGAACGTCGCCCCATTTACGCCTATCTGCACGTGCGACATAAAGATTTGGTACCAGAATTAGAAAGCACTTTAAAAGCAATGGAAATTGACGGCAGCATCAAGAAACTTCAGGACCAGGCAATTGCTGAATATCGCCAAAAATGTCCTGCTTAGGAAGTTATCAGCTTGAATCAAGTCGCTAGTGACTAGTTTTCATCGAATGCAGATATAAAAAAAACCGCGTACCTGATCAGGGCGCGGTTTTTTTTGGTCGCGGAGGAGTAAATCAGCGGAAATACGGTGCGTACGGGGGCGCCCGTTTCGCCAGACTACTATTGAGCGTAACAGCAGGCTTATCCTCAGATTCAGCGTTTGCTTTAGCACTACGTTGGATGAATAACTTAAACAGCGGCTTGCTCAAATAAGCGAGGGGAAAAGCAATTGGCCATGTCGTCAGCCACGCTTCCATCCAGGCGCCAAAAAATTCATTGTCAAAGCCTATCCACACTAAGCGCAAAAAGGCCGTTACAAACAACGTAATCAAACCGGTACTCAACAAACTCGGCATCATTGATGCGAGGCTGCGAGAACCGGCGATCAAACGCGGCGTTTTGTCAAATTGACGCACGGAATACGCAGATGGCGTTTTATCGCTGTACACTGATAAATGCTGCATTGCAAAATCCCCTTTTTTTGGTGAATTGGTGTTTCTGTTTAACCACGAGCGGCTAAAGCACGCAGTTCAGCAGCCATATTTGGCGAACTATGGTCAAAATCGTTAGCGATACGGCGAATGGTCAACGCGTTGCGCAGGTTGCGGATTGCAGTTTTTTCTTCGCGGGTTTTCTTTGGTGCGACGATCAGCTTCAATGCTTGCGCAATGCCGGTCAGCAGCGGTTTAAACACAACGAACATGGTGGCAAACAGCCCGAGTCCCAGCAATGGACGCACTGAGGCAACGATAGAACTGATCGCGACTTCTGCCATAGGCACAGCTGCGGTCGCTGGAAATGCAATATTGAGGAAACTCATGATGATCTCTACGATGTTTTTTGATGGATGAGAGCATGATATTGCATTGCAACATATAATTCTAATTTCCATTTCCTATAATTAATATATCGTTTGTGAATAATTGCTTTTAACAATATCAACGGAGACAAGCAATATGAATTTTCTGACTCTGGATTTGAATTTATTACGCGTCTTTGATGCTGTGATGATTGAACAAAATCTCACTCGTGCGGCGGATAAACTCGCCATGACCCAACCAGCGGTTTCTAATGCGTTAAAGCGTTTGCGTTACTCACTCGATGACGAATTATTAATACGGACAGCGTATGGGGTAAAGCCGACGCCACGTGCTGAGATTTTGTGGCCAACAATACGCGAGGCACTCGCCAAGCTCGAAGCGGCGATGGCACCTGGCACGTTTGATGTTTCTAAAGCACAAGTGACCTTTCGCATGGCCATGGCAGATGCGACAGCCGCATTATGGATGCCAACCTTAGTTGGAGCGATTCAGAATGAAGCCCCTGGCGTGAATGTGCGCATGGTGCCGCTCACAACCCGCGAACCACGTCCTATGCTGTTGCGCGGAGATATTGATATTGCTGTGGGATTTTTCCCTGGCGTCGTGGCGCAATTGTCTGGCGGGCAGGCAGCAGGTACCAGTGCGATCCGGCATGAGCGCTTATATACCGGCCATTATGTGTGTGTGATGCGACAAGGTCACCCTCTCGCCAGCTCCAAACTCACCCTCGATGATTATTGTTCGGCGAAGCATTTGTTGGTCAGCTTTTCCGGCAGGGCGCATGGACTGATCGATGAAGTTCTGGCAAAAATGGGGCGTGAACGTCATATTCTGCTGACGATAAATCAGTTTTTTACCGCAGGTAGAGTGGTTGCTCATTCCGATTTGTTGACAGTACTGCCTCGACACCTGATTTCAGCCACCGGCATGACAGACGCACTTGTCTGGAAAGAATTACCGTTTGATACACCTGAAGTGCATGTCGATATGCTGTGGCATGAACGGGATAGCCGTAATCCAGCGCACCAGTGGTTACGTAACAATCTGACCAATATGACCCATTCGGATCTGGTACCGGAACTCGAACGCGAAGCAGAAATAGGCCATTAAGAGGGTTTCTGCACTAGTTAAGTGCATTTTATGTCAGTTCAAATCGAGCTTGTTACAAGAATATATATTTGCATAGTTGCCATACAAAAAGAAAATTGATAATCTGTCTGTGAATTTAACAATTTATTACAATTTTCTTTTTATGGCCTGACGCAAAGTCTTTTCGGGTAGCAAAAACGCCCTTTTGACAAGCTTGCGCAGGCGTGATTCTTGTGATTTCAACACCCTCGCGGACATCGAGCGTCCTTGATTGACACAAATAAGATGTATTTTCCCTCATCACGGTATTGGCTAATTTGCATACTAAGCCTGTCATTTTTCTTGTTCAAAGGAATGACAGCGAATGCGGCTGTTCTCCAAATCGGTCACGATACTGGCAAACTTGCGCTGCAATCACGATTTGAGGTATTCGAGGATAAGTCTGGAAAATTGAACCTGTCAGACCTGCTGCAACCAACCATTGAACAACAATTTACACCGTTACCGGGCAATCTCCGTGCTGAATACTCACCTTCGGCTTATTGGTTAAAGTTGGAATTGCTGAGAGAGAACAGCAATGCACAAAAAGACTGGCTGGTTGAAATGACACCCGTCATGCTTGACGATATTCGTCTGTTTCACATGGATGCGAACGGAAAAGTTGAAGTGCATAAAGCGGGTGACCATCTTCCATTTTCTCAATATGAAATTCACCATCATTACCCGCTATTTCAAATTCACATCGACGATACTAAAGTGCATACTTTGTACTTTCGCATTCAAAGCACCAGCTCAGTATTCTTTCGCGCGACTTTATTTGATCAGAAAAACTTCACAGAGGAGTCCAATTTTTTATCCGGTATGATCGGCATTTTTTATGGAATTATGTTGGCGATGATCATTTACAACAGTTTGTTAATGGTCAGTTATCGCGATATTTCTATGTTCCATTATCTGATGTTGTCGATCAGTACGCTGGTTGCAGGTTTGAGTGTCAATGGTCACATAGGACTGTACTTTGCACAGAATTGGCCGTGGCTGGTTGATATTTTGCCAAACGTGATGCCGCGCCTGATTGTGCTTAGTTCATCGATGTTTATGTGCAGTTTTCTAAAACTGAAAACGACATTACCACTCGCCAACAAGTTATTCAGATTCGTGCAATTGAATATTGTGTTATTTCTGGTGTTGACGTTGGCTGGTCATCAACCCGAACTGGCACGCTTTGGTCAATATTTGGGTTTAATTCAAATTTGCCTTTTTTTCCCGGTGTCTTTACTGGTTGCCCTGCGCGGATATACACCGGGATATATTGTGTTGTTAGCGTCCACGGCATGGATCTCCGGCACGATACTAATCCCATTACGCAATTTAGGATTCATCGAATCGAGCTGGCTGAGTGACTTTGGGTTTCAAATTGGCGCTGCGATTGAAGTTATTTTGTTAGCGCTGGCGCAGGCGTACAAAATCAGTCTTATCAGAACAGAGAACGTTCGGGTTCAAAAACAATTACTGAAAATTTCGCAACAAGCAGAATACGAGCTGGAAGCCAAAGTCAGACTGCGTACCAATGAATTAAACGAAGTTGTTCAACGATTAAAGAAAACCGATAAAGAGAAAAACGATTTTCTCAGTATTGCTGCGCATGATTTAAAAAGTCCCTTAACCAGCATTATAGGTATGAGTGAGTTATTGCTACAAATGTATCACCGCATACCCAAGGAACAACAGCAAAATTACCTGAGTCGTATTAATGCCAGCGGCAAACGCATGATGCATATCGTCACCGATTTACTTGATGTCAATGCAATGGAAAGTGGCGACCTGCATTTGCAAAAAACGGAACTTGATCTGGGAAAATTATTGAACGACATCGCACTTCAATACGAAGAAATGCTGAAAGCCAAAGATCTGACAGCAATTATTCACGTTGAAGAATCGGTCATTGTGTTAGCAGATATTAATGCCATGACGCGCATTATGGATAACCTGATTTCCAACGCTATCAAATTTTCTCCTGCCGGAAAATTTATTTGGCTCACCGTCAGTCAATATGATGAAATGGGACGATTTGAAGTGCGCGATCAAGGACCAGGCTTATCGACGAAAGACCAGCAATTCTTATTCACAAAATTTTCAAAACTATCGGCAGTGCCAACTGCGGGTGAACATTCCAGCGGCCTTGGATTATCGATTGTAAAAAAATTGATCGAAGCACAAAATGGTGTGGTCAATTGCGTCAGCGCCGTTGGTGAAGGTGCTTGTTTCAGCATCGATTTACCGTTGGATAAAAACGTCTCGCAGCAAGCCATCGCGGTGGCAGCATAGCTCAGACTGTTGTCAAGAAAATTCAACGAATGTATGTGCAAATCGATTTAGATTTACAATCACATCTCATTGCAATCAAACCTTCAATCAATTATGTTCACAGGCATCGTACAAGGTGTGGCCCGCATCGCTGAAATCAGCGACAAACCAGGCTTACGCACATTCACCATCGCGTTTCCAGATGGATTTGGTAAAGACCTCGACATCGGCGCCAGTGTGGCGGTAGATGGCGTCTGCCTGACAGTGACGCATTTGCACGGTGAAACATCCGCAGACTTCGATGTCATGCAACAAAGTCTCAATATCACAACCTTGGGCAGCTATGCCGTGAATGGCAATATCAATGTCGAACGCGCAGCAAAAGATGGCGCTGAAATTGGTGGCCACCCATTATCTGGTCATGTGGACTTTACCGCGCATATCGGTGCCATCCGTGAACTCGAAAACAATTACGTTTTACGCATCGTTGTGCCTCCAGAATGGCTACGCTATATTTTTGCCAAGGGCTACATCGCAATTAACGGCGCAAGTTTGACGATAGCTGAAGTCAATCGTGAAGAGAGCTGGTTTGAAGTCTGGTTGATACCAGAAACTTTGCGCATGACAGTATTTGCAGAAAAAATAGTCGGTGCTGCTCTGAATATTGAAATTGAACGCAGCACGCAAGTCATTGTCGATACGGTGCGTAATATGTTGAGTGAAACCTTAGGACCATTATTACCTGCTCTTGAGACGCTGCTCAGGCAACAAGGTATCTCCAGCGATAATTTGTTGTCAGCTGCAAATTCAGCGTTAAAAAAATAAGTTAAACGTACATTATAAAAAGTGGGGCGGGTGCGACCCGCCAACTCCATTCAACTGCAAAATCAGCGCAGGTTGCCCCGATCCTACGCGATCACACCAACTTCATTTTTTCTACATAATTCTCATGCAAGATTTGTCTGCTCGTTTTCAACCATTGAATGAAGAGGATAATAATGAACAGCAAAACTTTGATCAGAATGATGTGGATGTGTTGCATATTCACTGGCACTATCACCAATAGCGCCAGCGCTCAATCCACCGACCAAAAACCACCTGCTATGCAAGAGGGTGAACATGGGCCAAGGCGTGAACCGCCGCCGCAAGCCTATGAGGATTGCAAGGGAAAAAAAGAAGGTGATGTCGTCCAGATATCCACTCCTCGTGAAGGAAAAATCTCGACCACTTGCACGGCATCTGCGAAAGGCTTATTTGCGCGTCCGGAGCGCCCACCGCGCCGCGATGGCGAGTCGCCAGATGGGCTACCACCCAAAAAATAAGAGCATGAATCAAGTCTTGCTGCATGTCGCGGTAAGACTTGATTGCCAATGTCACTGAACTGAAAAGGCACGAGTTAATCATCGCAGTGATTTCCACTGCGGCCCTTATTCCGCTGGTATCTGACCAAGCTCGATTAAGACTTCATGCGCTGAGCGAAAAGCATCAATCGCTAAAGGCATGCCACAATAGATGCTTGCGTGTAGCAATACTTCTTGTATCTCTTTCATATTTGCACCATTATTGATCGCACCACGAACATGGCCTTTGATTTCATGTGCGCGGCCAAGTGCGGTGAGCATCGATATGGTAATGAGGCTTCGTGTTTTTAATTCCAAGTCACCGCGGCACCATACGGTACCCCAGGCATTACGCGTCACAAACTCCTGCAAAGGAGCGGTAAAAGCGTCGACATTGCTCAATGCCTTTTCAACAAAAGCATCGCCCATGACTTGAGTGCGTATTTTCAAACCATCTTTAAATTGTTGATCCATTGAAACCTACTTCCTGTCTGTTTTATAAAACATCAACGGGGATGTGAGCAAGAACTCTTAATCGATACTTATTGACATATTAAGTTACATAAAGCTATATTTGAAATTCTCCTTGTTTGGCACTTTTTACATGGTATCGTGCGCTTGACTAAATTAAGCGAACTGATAGTTAGATTACCTTAGAAAAGGAATAACAATGTCTTTTCTTGAATCAACCGATACTCAGTTACCTGCGTGGAAAGTGCTCATTGTTGACGATGAACCGGATATCCATGCTGTCACCAGGTTAACACTCAGCCGATTTAAACTCGACCAGCGTTCCCTTTCTTTTTTAAACGCATATAGCGCTGCTGAGGCCAAACAAATTCTTCTTTCAGAAAATGATATTGCTTTGGTTTTTCTTGACGTCGTGATGGAAACTGAACACGCGGGTCTGGAGGTAGCTCGTTGGATGCGCCAGGAAGCAGGTAATCATTTCACACGCATAGTCTTGCGCACTGGTCAGCCCGGGCAAGCGCCTGAAGAAAGTGTGATTGTTGAATACGATATCAATGATTACAAAGAGAAGACGGAACTCGACCGCAAAAAATTATTTACCACTACGTTTGCTTCCCTAAGAAGCTATCGCGATATTATGCAGGTTGAAGAAGCACGACGTTGTCAGGCAAATTATCGCGCAGGTCTCGAACGCGTCATTGAAGCATCCAGTCAGATTTTTAAGCTCAGAAATTTAAACGATTTCGCCAATGGCTTGTTGCAACAAGTCGTATCCTTATTACAGCTAGAAAACAGCATGTTGGTGCGCCTGCGCGGAGCATCAGGCATCTCCGATGAAAACAAATATGAAGTCCTGGCGAAGATCGGTGATTTAAACAGTGACGATCAAATTTTTACGCCAGAATTAATAGAGAAATTAAATCAAACCTGTGCCAACCGTATCTCCCATTTATTTGGTGACACCTACGTTGGCTATTTTCCAAATATCAGCGGTAAGACTTCATTATTTATCCTCCAGGGTGTCAACAATGTCTCCGATATCGACACCAAGCTATTAGAAATTTTTTCCTCGGGAGTAGCGATTGCTTTTGACAACATATTGCTTAATCAAGAGATTACCGATACGCAAAGCGAATTAATTATGCGGCTTGGTGATGTCGTGGAGTCACGTTCTCATGAGGCTGGAAACCATGTGCGCAGGATGTCTGAAGTTTGTTATTTAATTGCGATCGCTTCGGGAATGAAACCATCGGAAGCAGCGATACTGAAACAAGCTGCACCTATGCATGACATAGGAAAAATCGCGACACCCGACTCCGTGTTACTAAAACCGGGAAAACTCGATGCTGATGAATGGGAACAGATGAAGCAGCATCCTGAGGTGGGGATGTCGATACTCGACGGGTCACAAAGACCGATATTGCGTGCCTCAGCAATTATTGCATATCAACATCATGAAAAATTCGACGGTAGTGGTTATCCACAAGGTCTGAAAGGGGAAGAAATTCATCCGTTCGCGCGTATTGTCGCCGTCGCTGATGTTTTTGATGCCCTTATTCAGAAACGTTGCTACAAACCTGCGTGGCCTATCGAAGAAGTTCTCGCTCATTTGAAAGATGTTGCAGGAAAACATCTGGACCCGAGATATGTTGACACGCTGATTCAAAATGTGGATCAGGCACTGGCTTTTAACGAACGCTACCCAGGTTAAACTGGAATCAATGAGTCAGTCAATGCTTAAAGGATCGATATTTGGTTGAATTATACGATGCTGTGGAAACTTCATCAGATACTGCAAGCCTTGGTCTGGTTCACTATGTACCTTGACCTGACCCGCAAGTGGCCCGGTAACCAGGTTATAAACGATATGTGCGCCTAATCCACTTCCACCATTTCCGCGCTTGGTTGTATAAAAAGGCTCAAATAATTTTTCTAGTTCGGTACTCGTCATCCCTTTTCCATCATCTTGGTAATTGATGACAACGTAATCAACATTTTCATCATCTTTGGCAACCTGAATTTTCATCTGACCACTGTCGCGTCCTTCAAAACCATGTAACAAGGAATTGGTAATCAGGTTAGTGATGATTTGCGAAACGGCTCCGGGATAAGTCTTCATTTTCAGACCCTTTGGACACTCCAGAGTGACATTGAATTTTTTCCCTTTTAGCTTTGGTTGGAGAGAAAATAACACTTCCTCCAGATACTCCCTCATATCAAACTCTCGTAAGCTCTCCGATGATTGATCCACTGCCACTTGCTTGAAGCTTTTAACGAGGTCAGCGCCACGTTGGATATTGGTAGTCGTAATTCTCAGAGCCTGATCAAGAATATCAAAAAATTCTACCAATCCATTTTTCTTTAAAGTACCCTCAGCAAAATCTTTTTTGATAAAGTTTAGCTCTTCCACAATGTGACTAGTCGCAGTAACACAAATGCCCAGTGGTGTATTGATTTCGTGCGCAATGCCAGCGACAAGACGTCCTAGCGATGCCAGTTTTTCCTGGCCAATCAATTCAGTTTGTGCGGATTTCAGGTTCTCCAACGCAAGATTAAGTTTATCGTTTTTTTGTTCCAGTTCCAATTTAGCCTGACGCACCTCTTCATCTGCTCTTATACGCGCAAAAGCGGCAGCAACGTGATTGGCAACAAAAGCAATCAGTTCAAGATCAGCCTGTGTATAAGTCAAAGTAGGTTGATAACTTTGAATGATGATCACACCATATAAACGATCATCAGCAAATAAGGGAGCACCGATCCAGCTATATGATAATAAATTACCCAAAACTTGAATTTCGCCCTGATTAATCAGCTCATTTAACCTAAATTGGTCAATTAACTGGGCTTGCTTCTTACGAACAACATAAGAAGTCATTCCGGCACCAAGAGGAAAACGACTACCTTTCATGTCTTCATCAATTTCATCGACAAAATATTCAACGCTGAATTCCTGAGTGTCTTCATGAAAAAGGGCGACGACAAAATTGGGAACCTCCATCAACTCCTGGAGGATTTGGTGCAGGCGCGAAAATTTCCTGTCTTCAGCTGAAGAAAAAACGGATAACTCGGCAATTTGATATAAGGTTCTTTGTAAAGACTCTGCTTTCCGGCGTTCTTCTACTTGCTGCTCCAGCATGATAGTGCGTTGCTTTACGGCTTGCTCTAAGCGATCTAAGCTCATGAGACTTTGCAAGGCAGTAGAAACATGTCCCGCAATGAGTCCGAACAATTGCTGGTCTTCTTGTGAATAACTATGTTCTTTGTCGTAAATCTGTATCACTATCGCGCCAAAAATGCGCCGCTGTTGATCCAGTAATGGATGTCCCATCCAATATTCAGCGCGGGTTCCGCCTCCCCAAACTGGGTTGTTGTAATCCCGTTGTTCATCTTCATCGGCCGTCATGAACAGAGGTTGACGATTTAAAATAACCCATGCGGTAGGAGATTGTTCCGCTGTGGCTAAAGGAAAATTTTGTGTGGATTCTGGAAAAGTATCTTCTTCATCAACGCCATACACGAAGCGTAGACTATTTTGTGATTCGTCATAGATTGCAACAAAAAAATTAGCCGCATACATAATGCGGCTAATAGTTTGATGCACAGACCGTAAAAAATCTGTGATATCACTGCAAGATGCAGATATCCTGCTGATTTCTAACACAACATCTTGAACAGCTTCTAATCTCTTCAGGCGATCCATAGGAGGTTCCTATCTGAATGTGCTGATGTATTTTCTGCTCTATGTGTTTTCGACCTATTGCAATGTTTGTGTACCTTAGCCTGATTTTCCTTACTTAATCGGCAGGCAACTCGTATTTTTGACTTCTTCCATTACAGCATAAGTATGCGTTTCACGCACGCCATTAAGCTGTAATAAAGACTTACCCAAGAAATCACGATAAGCATTCATGTCTTTGACACGTGCTTTGACCAGGTAGTCAAAACCACCAGCCACCATATGGCATTCCAGAACCTCGGGGATGGCTTGCACCCCGCGGCGAAAGGCATCGAAGACATCTGGCGTGGTGCGATCTAATACTACTTCGATAAACACTAATAAAGCCACATCAAGTAAATGTGGATTAAGTTGCGCTGTGTAACCAAGAATGTAACCTGACTCTTGCAGCTTACGCACGCGTTCGAGACAGGCCGCTGGTGACAGGTTAACACGGGTCGCCAGTTCTACATTGCTGATACGGCCATCATTTTGTAATTCGGCCAGAATTCTTTTACTGATTTTGTCGAGCATAAGAAGTCAAAAATCGTCAAGTGAGGGGTTAATAATATTCGGTATTATTTTCTCACAAAAAAGAAAATTTCGATATATGTTCTCAATACCAGAATTAATCCTCAAAGAGCATCTATACAATGAAATCATATTTGTTTTGATTATTTTTATATGATTGCGACCACTGTGCCTACTACTTCCGCCCCATTTTCCGCGCTCCAATCCGAGCTTTTGCCACCCGCGAGCCCTTTGAGAACTGCAATTACGCAAGTTTACCGCCGAAATGAAGTTGACGCAGTGCAATGGTTACTCTCACAAGTCAATCCGCACGACAATTTGCAAAAAGATGTTGCGCAACTCGCACACAAATTAGTAACGGCGGTGCGTGAACAACGCACCCGTGCCTCGGGCGTAGATGCCTTGATGCATGAATTTTCCTTATCTTCCGAAGAAGGCGTGGCACTGATGTGTCTGGCGGAAGCCTTATTGCGTATTCCGGATCATCAAACAGCGGACCGCTTGATTGCCGATAAAATTAGCAAAGGTGACTGGGCCAGGCATCTTGGCGAATCGCCATCGTTGTTCGTTAATGCTGCGACCTGGGGCTTATTGGTAACAGGAAAACTAGTCAGCACCAATAGTGAAACCGGGCTTGGTGCCGCTTTGACCCGCCTGATCGCCAAAGGTGGTGAACCACTGATCCGTAAGGGCGTCGATCTGGCCATGCGTATGCTTGGCAATCAGTTTGTGACTGGCCAAACCATCGAAGAAGCAATCAAAAATAGTCAGGACAATGAAAAACGTGGTTATCGTTATTCTTACGATATGTTGGGTGAGGCGGCACTGACGGCCAAAGATGCAGCGTTTTATTACAATTCGTATGAAACCGCGATCCATGCCATCGGCAAGGCATCAAATGGTCGTGGCATTAAAGATGGTCCTGGCATTTCCGTCAAATTGTCGGCTTTGCATCCGCGTTATTCACGGGCACAACGTGAACGCACAATGACCGAATTGCTCCCTTTATTGAAAAAATTACTGGTACTCGCCAAGCAATACAATATCGGTCTCAATATCGATGCGGAAGAAACGGACCGTCTGGAACTATCACTCGATCTGATGGAAGCACTTGCATTTGATCCTGATCTGAAGGGCTTTGAAGGTCTGGGCTTTGTGGTGCAGGGCTACCAAAAGCGTTGTCCGTTCGTAATTGATTATCTGATTGATCTGGCGCGTCGTAGCGGTAGCAAATTTATGGTGCGTCTGGTGAAAGGCGCCTATTGGGATGCGGAAATCAAGCGTGCTCAGGTCGATGGCATGAGTGGTTTCCCAGTGTATACCCGCAAGGTCTATACCGACTTGTCCTACCTGACGTGCGCACAAAAATTATTAGGCGCGACCGATGTGATTTATCCACAGTTTGCGACCCATAATGCGTTGACCTTGTCGACCATTTATACGTGGGCAAAACAAGCTGGTGTGACCGATTATGAATTCCAATGTCTGCACGGCATGGGAGAAACTTTGTACGATCAGGTCGTTGGCAAAGATAAACTCAATAAACCCTGCCGTATTTACGCACCCGTTGGTTCGCATCAGACCTTGCTGGCTTATTTGGTTCGTCGCTTGTTAGAAAACGGTGCCAACTCTTCATTCGTTAACCAAATTGTCGATGAAAACGTGTCGATTGATACCCTGATTGCCGATCCGATTAAGGTGGCCCGCGAGCTAGGCGGGAAGCCACACTCTGGCATTGCTTTGCCAGCAGATTTATTTGGAAATGAACGCAAAAATTCGGCTGGTCTGGATTTTTCTAATGAGCTCACTTTACAAGAAATTTCTGCCCACTTCACGCAATCTGCTCAGCAAAAAGTCGTAGCAACGTCACTGTTAGCGGGTGAAATCAGCATCGGTGACAGCCGCTCCGTAACAAATCCGGCCAATCAATCCGATCTGGTTGGTGAGGTCATGGAAGCCAATACGCAGGATGTACAAAATGCGCTCCATTCGGCACAACACTTTGCACTCGAGTGGCAGGCAACTGCACCAGTTACCCGTGCGTCATACCTCAAAAGAGCAGCCGATTTACTCGAATCACAAACCTTGGATTTCATGGCATTGGCGATTCGTGAAGCAGGAAAATCTTTACCAAATGCACTGGCAGAAGTCAGAGAAGCGGTCGACTTTTTGCGCTACTATGCCGCGCAAGTAGAAGCACAGGTGAATATCCAGGCGTTGGGTCCTGTCGTGTGTATCAGCCCATGGAATTTCCCATTGGCGATTTTTATTGGTGAAGTCAGTGCCGCGCTGGCCGCAGGTAACGTCGTACTGGCAAAGCCTGCAGAACAAACACCATTGATTGCATTCAAAGCGATACAGTTATTGCATGAAGCAGGTGTGCCGCGTGCAGCTGTACAATTTTTGCCCGGAACTGGTGAAGTGGTTGGCGCACAACTAGTGGCGGATGCCCGTGTCAGAGGGGTTATTTTTACGGGCTCAACGGAAGTCGCCCAGATCATCAATCGTACCCTGACAAAACGCGCGATTGCTGAAGGCATTGATATTCCGTTGATCGCGGAAACTGGTGGTCAGAACGCGATGATTGTTGATAGTAGCGCGTTGCCAGAACAAGTTGTGAATGACGTGCTGTCATCGGCATTTGATAGTGCCGGTCAACGTTGTTCTGCTTTGCGTATTTTGTGCTTGCAAGAAGACATCGCCGACAAGACCATAGAAATGTTGCACGGTGCAATGCAAGAATTGCGTGTAGGTCAACCTGATCGCCTGGTGACAGATATTGGACCTGTCATCGATGCTGAAGCACAACGCAATTTGCAAAAGCACATCGACTACATGCGCGACAAAGCAAAAGCCTTCTACACGCTGGATTTAGCGGCATCCTGCCGTCAGGGTACGTTTGTGGCGCCAACGGTGATGGAGATTACAAATCTGGCTGAATTGAAAAAAGAAGTCTTCGGTCCCGTTTTGCACATTCTGCGTTTCAAACGCGATCAACTTCCACATCTGATTGATCAGATCAATGGCACTGGTTTTGGTCTGACTTTAGGCATTCATTCTCGTATTGATGAAACCATCAACTTCATCACCAGCCGCGCCCATGTAGGTAACATCTATGTGAACCGCAATATCGTGGGTGCTGTGGTTGGTGTACAACCATTTGGTGGCGAAGGTAAGTCTGGCACTGGTCCTAAAGCAGGCGGCCCGCTGTACCTGAAACGCTTGCAACGTACACCCCATATTGGTCTGGGTGGCCATACCGTCTATGAACGTCAAGCGCCAACGCCTTTAGATGCAATGCTGGTTTGGGCAAAACTGAACGGCTTGAACAACCTTGCCGTCCTGGGAGAACAATATATTCATCAGAGTCCTTATAAAGTAACTCAAGTTTTACCAGGCCCGACTGGCGAAAGAAACACCTTGTCTTTTGCACCACGCGGCAAGATTTTCTGTGCTGCGACCAGCTTAGCTTGTTTGTTAAATCAAATAGCGGCAACGCTGGCTACTGGTAATACAGCAGTGATGCCTTTGCAATCAGCCGCGTTGTTACCGGCAAATTTCCCGGCTGACTTACGTAGCCAGATTCAAACTGTAGAAGCAAAAGATTGTGATGCGCAGATCGCGCTGGTTGAAGGTGCTTTGCACAATGCGTTTAAATCGATTTTTGCAGAAAATGACGGCGCCATCGTTTCTGTCATCGAGACGCATGACAATGTCGAAGTGCCGTTGTGGCGTCTCGTGGCTGAACGTGCTTTATGTGTCAACACGACTGCAGCTGGCGGTAACGCAAGTTTGATGAGTATGGCAAGTTAAACCTTTTCTGATGAAAATTCTGAGTGTGCGTATAACGAAGCACGCTCAGAAAAAAAAGCCCGGCTGATCTATTTTTGCCGGGCTTTTTTTTCGCGGGCGGGTGTAGCGGCAAAATGAAGGCATCTTGATTTTATTTATAAAAAAGCAAATTTTTTATAAAAAAGTTTTCTTTTTTATAAACATTTTTAAATAATCATCTCTTTTTTTTACGCGCTACGATAAAAAGCTCACGAGGCGTTGTTTTTTTGGAGAGGATTTCCTCTAGAATTGCTCTATTGGCTATTCACTCCTATTGTCGGGTGAGATACTAATTAACGAGTTTTAGGACGACCGTTCAATTACTTGCAAATAATTCTACTAAGGAGACAAAAAATGCGTCAAATCAATTTGACCCTGGGCTTGCTCACAGCCGCCCTGTTGAGCGCCTGCGGCGGTGGCGGTTCAGCCGGCCCGACGATTAGTACCAGCACAGCACGCGGTGTTCTGGTCGCAAATCCACCAAATTTGGTACCAATTCCACAAGCAAATGGCACAGCCGTTCCACAACTGGATCCAGTTACATTTGCAGCAATGTTAAATGCAGCACAACCTGGTCTGACTCAAATTACAGGTACCCCAGTTTGCTCCATTTCTACGTATTACATGAAATACAACACCGTTGGTAGCAAAGGTGAACCAGCTACAGCTACTGGTGCGATCTTTGTTCCTTCAGGCTCTGCTGCACAATGCGCAGGCCCACGCCCAGTGGTTGTCTATGCACACGGAACAACAGTCACTAAATCATTCAACATGGCTAACCTGCAATCAAATCAGGAAGCCGTTCTGGTTGCTGCTACTTTTGCTGCTCAAGGTTACATCGTCGTTGCACCTAACTATGCTGGTTACGATTTGTCATCCTTGCCATACACTGGTTATCTGGATGCTTCACAGCAGTCCAATGACGTTATCGATAGTTTGCGCGCTGCACGTCAGGCTTTCCCTAATATTGGCGCTCAAGATTCTGGTAAATTGTTCCTGACTGGTTATTCCCAAGGTGGTTACGTTGCTTTGGCGACGCAACAATCGATGCAAAACAACTACCCAAGTGAATTTAAAGTAACAGCATTGGCTGGTGGTTCTGGTCCATACGCGACATCTGCACTCGCTGACGCAATTTTTGCCCAACAGCCAAACTTAGGTGGAACTGCTTTCTTGCCATTGATTACCAATGCATGGCAAGCACACTATGGCAATATCTATGGCGCTGGTGGCGATGCTTCCAATATCTATGCAGCACCATATGCAGCAACAATACAATCTTTGATTCCTGGTAACTACGCAAGCATCACTGATTTGTACACATCAGGTGCTTTACCTGCGACAGCAATGTTTTCGTCTACTTATGGTGCAGTGATTGGTCAAGTTACTTACGGAGGCCAATTGCCAGCACAATTAGCACCATTCTATGGTTCTGGTAACTTGGTATCTGATAATTTTGCAATGGGATTTTTGCAAGATATTAAAGCCAATCCTTGTCCAAATACGACAACGCCAGCGACGCCTTTAAACTGCAAACCAGGCAACGCGGTAAGACAAGCGGCGATCGCAAATGATTTGCGTATTCTGCCAGTACCAACCGTTCCTGTACTGCTGTGCGGTGGTAAGAATGATCCAACAGTATTCTTCGCAAGTACTCAAGCTGAACAAGCTTTCTTAGCGGGTAATGGCTTTGGTGCTCCTTACTTAAGCGTACTTGACGTTGATTCATCCCCTACCAGCGCGGCAGATCCATTTGCGGCGGCTAAAGTTGGATTTGCAACTGCTAAAGCGAAAGTTGCTGCTGCTGCGACTGCTGCCGGTCAGACACCAGCACAAGTTCAAGCAACAGTGTTGAGCCAATACCACGGCGCATTGGTTCCACCGTTCTGCAATGCTGCGGCTGCAGGTTTCTTCCAACAATTTGCGAAGTAATTAGGAGACGCAATCATGAAAAAAATACATATCGCATTGTGTGCTTTATTAGGTTTAAGCTCTTTGTCAGCGGTAGCTGAAGACAAAAATCTGGTTGCTGCAGGTTTTGGTTATATCGCTGTTAATTCCAGTTCGCCTGACTTTGCGTCGAATGGACCTGCATTTTTGACCCCACAACCAGCGGGTTTGACTGTAGGTAGTGCATCGACTGTATTGTTCGGTTTGTCCCATATGGTCAGTGATCATTGGGCAGTAGCATTCGCCGGCGGTGTTCCTCCAAAACATAATATTTTTGGTCGTGGTACCTTGGCTCCGTTTGGTGTGATCACAACTGTAAAACAGTTTGCGCCAACAGTTTTCGTGAACTACCATTTTAATGAAAGTGGTTCAAAGTTCCGTCCATTTGTTGGTCTTGGCATTAACTATACGAAGTTTTATGACATTACGTCTCAACCATCCGGAAATCTTGCTTCCGGTGGCCCGACTAGCGTAACACTGTCTTCGTATACAGGTCTGGCGGCGACGGTTGGTATGAACTATAAAATTGCCGACCATTGGTACTTCAATGCCAATATCGCTGCAGCAGATGTCAGTACAGATATGGTAGCGACAACAGGTAGCATTCAACGTACAACTCACGTTAAGCTGAATCCAATTTTGTACTCAGCAGGGTTTGCGTATAGCTTCTGATAACGTGCTTTAATGACGCTATCAAACAAAAAGGCGAGGTTCTTTGAACCTCGTTTTTTTTTGTGTCTTCGTTTTATGCTTGTTATCGTTGGTAACACTAAAAACCAATAAATAACGTGCCCATTTTTGGGGTCGCTTAAAAAATAAAATGGACCTTCAATTGATTTCGTTCGTTACGTCAATCGCAATTTTGTTGATCGGCTTTTCTATTTTTAGCTCGGTATTGTTAGCCATTACGCATTTTAATAAAGCGCATTATCAGGAATTAGTATTCTCACGTTACATGGGATTCATTATGCTTGCTGGCCTTTGCGGGTTACAGATAACGCATTTTTTCTGGCTATATACGGATCAACATTGGGGATCGACGGGTGCTTACAACATTCTCCTTTTCATTATTGCTCCAGCATTTTTTCTTTTTAGCCAACCCATTTTGATCCCAAATAAGCGAGAGAAGCCGACACTGATCTATTTAGTGCATCTGATACCAATTGCTGTTTCGCCTTTTCTTGCTTTATGGTTGGCACTTCCGCTTGCTTTTTTGTTAGGGGCAACTTATCTGGTCTGGTTGGCAATCAGACTGTTCCGGCTACGCAGTGAGAAAGAAAATTTTAAGCAAGAAATCCTTTTACTCGGTGGCGTGTTCGTGATCGCTGTTGTGGTCGCGGTTCTTGGTCTTTTACGGACTTCATTTCAAGACAAATTTTTTTTCAGCTTATATTCGATTGCGATAGGTCTGGCTTTTTTTCTTGTACAAATTGCGCTTGGTCTCAGACCCGATTTGTCGCACGAAATATGTGAAACAGCTCGCTATACATCAACGACCTTAAATAATATAGATTGTGCATCAGCGTTATCAACACTCGATAAGTTAATGCAAGTCGATAAAATCTATACAGACGCGGAGCTTGGATTGGCAGAATTAGCTCGCCGTCTTGAACTCAACACGCATCAAACTTCCGAATTAATCAATGTCAAGTTAGGAAAAAGCTTCTCGCGTTACTTGCGCGAACAACGCATCAATGCAGCTAAAGTCATGTTAAAAAATGAAACCTCAGCATCGGTATTGTCGGTAGGTCTGAATGTAGGCTTTTCTTCCCAATCAGGGTTTTACGAAGCGTTCCGGGAAATTGAAGGCATGCCTCCGGGACAATACCGCAAGCTAAATCCGGCGTCGTCAAATAGTTAATTTTTCTTTCTGAAGCTATTTTGGCTCCGGAATGATCATTCTGGAACCAAAAACTATTCCGTTTTTATCTTTCCGGAAGCCTGATGCTGCCCATTCCATAAAACTAAAGGCTCTTTTTGCAATAACGGAGCCTTCAATGAATACAAGTTTCACGTCCTTTGCACTATTCAATAATGCAACTGCAAGCGACGCACCACCCGTATATTTCGCCTGGAATGTAGCTTATCGGGAGATCTCCAGATGAATATATTGCTTATTGGCGCCAGCGGATTTATTGGAAGTCACATTTGTGATGAACTGCTTTCTGCCGGACATACAGTCAAACCAATTTCACGCCGTAACGGGATCAATTTTTGTGACATGTCGATACCCAGCGACTGGTTCAAATTTTTGAAAGGCATCGACGCCGTCATCAATGCGGTGGGAATCATAGGAGAGAGCCATACACAGCGTTTTGAGACAATTCATGCGCGTGCCCCCATTGCTTTGTTCAAGGCATGTCAGGAAGCTGGCATACGCCGCGTAATTCAGATTTCTGCAATAGGAACGGAGGAAGGCGCTTTCTCGCCATATCATCGAAGCAAACTAAAGGCTGATCAATTTTTGCGTAGTCTGGACATCGACTGGATAATCTTACGCCCGTCGGTGGTCTATGGTAACGGTGGAAGTAGCACTTCGCTATTGATGCAACTATCCAGATTGAAATTTATCCCAGTCATCAATCGGGGACATCAATTTTTCCAACCTATTCATATCAGTGATCTTGCCTCAGTGGCTTTTAATGCGTTGCTGAGTAGTGAAATTAAGCAAACGATAGATGTCGTCGGTCCTCAAACAATCACCTTTGCTGAGCTCTTACAAACAATGCGCACAGCACAAGGCCTGCAACCTGCACCTCTGATATCGGTTCCACGCGAACTCGTTCTGGCTGGCTTATACGTAGGAAATTTTTTACACCCTTTACTTCATCCCGACAATCTCCGGATGTTAGAAGCCAGTTATGTCGCAGATGTCGCGCCGACGGTAAAGCTACTCGGCCGGACACCAAAGTCTCTTACGACCAACCTATTTACTAAAAAAATGTTGATTAATGGTGAATCATCATGAGTTATAACCTGATTAAAACCTTACATATTTTAAGCATGGTGCTTTTGTTCGGCACTGGTTTAGGCAGCGCGTTTTACAAATGGATGGCTGATTGTAGCCGCGTCATCGCACATATCGCAGTGACAAATAAACACGTGGTTTTAGCGGATTGGATCTTCACGACGCCTTGTGTGATTTTTCAGCCTTTGAGTGGATTAATGATGATCTATATCGCAGGTTGGCCACTCAGCGATCGTTGGATTGTCGCCAGCCTGATTCTCTATACCTTAGCGGGCATTTGTTGGTTACCAGTTCTGTACTTACAAATTCGTATGCAAAAAATGTCTGAATTGGCACTGCAGGAATCAAGAGATTTATCACCTGACTACTGGCGTTTGACGACAATGTGGTTCTGGTTAGGCGTTCCTGCTTTTGCTTCTATGGTTCTGGTCGTCGCTTTAATGGTCTTTAAACATTTGCCAGGAGTCGGTTCATGAAAAGTCTGGTAGAAAGCGCTTTAGGCGATGATTGGAATAAGTTACCACCTGCTTTAAAGGCCCATTATGGCAGGGGCAACTTACATGAAGTAGGGCATATGGACATTGACTTCCCGTGGTTTATGCAGGGTTATCTTCATCTATTACGACTGCTTGGCGCCTTATTGAATCGTCGTGGGAGGCAAATCCCAGTGACTGTGGATAAGTACTACAATAATCAACAACAGCGATGGATCAGAGCTTTTCTCTTCCCTGATCAAAAAATAGTTTGCTTTCAGAGTTTGCTCGTGTCAGCAGGTGACAATCAATTGATCGAGTTTGTAAATCCTGTATTCGGTTTGCAAATGTATGTCCGTGTTACTGATGGCATAGTTCGCTATTCTGGTGTTCGTTACGTATGCAAGCTGGGCAAAATGTTGCTCTCAATTCCCGAATGCTTGGTACTAGGACATACCAGCATTGAAGAGCAAGCCGTTGATCAACACCATTTCATGATGGATTTTCGACTTGTGCATCCGCTCTTTGGGCAATTGTTCAGGTATTCCGGTGTCTTTAAAGTCGATGATGGGAATTGCAGTGTGAATGAAACCTTTTAAAGGTCAATTCAAAAGGGAATATTTTATCTCCACTTACATTTATTTGTGACTGTGTCATACACAACAAATGCTGCTAATGAAATGATTGAACCAGTACTATTGTTGTCAGAATAGTCCTTTTGACAATCTTTTATTGCCGCTTTTTGTATGTCTTTGCCTAATTTTTCTTCAAACGTCGTCGGCTTTAATTGATGCGAAAAACTGTGTTGATGCTGAATTAATTCGCGGTAAATTTTTCCTGCATTCGCATGAGCTTGCTGGGCTAGCGCGTCCTGTTGGAATAAAGCTTGTTTTTCTGTGACTTCATGTTGTTCAGAAATTTCTTCCTCAATGGTTGTGGGCGGCTCGACATGAATTACATCATTGCTAAGCGCAGGCTTTGTACTTGAATGGTGTAATAGCTTTAAAGTTGCCGTTATCTGACTTTCTTGCTGGCGTCTTTTTGGAAAAATTTTCGTTTTTAACAGTATCAGCGTTGATGAGGCTTGCTTGCTACCCTGGTACAGAGGTAATTTGACCGTTAACGCTATCCAAAAAAATACATGCAGAGCAATGGTTAAAACAAGTCCAAAAGCTAATTTGGATTGATGTTGAAATTTTATGATATTCACTCACGGTTAAATATTCAGTTAAATGCGCTTATGTTCGGTTATCAATATCTGAAATTCACTTCAATCGTATCAAAATAGCTTATTTGTTAATATTTATAAACGCTTCTGGAAGACGTTTTCATCACCTGCGTTTTTGCTTTAAATAGTGAATGGCCACTGACTTAGATTGACCAGCAATGATCAAAGCCATGTACAAAAAGACACCTAAATTCACTTTCTGCCTCAGATTTTTTCAAATTTTAATATCGCTATAAAGCAGAAAAATTATCTGATTCTGACTTTCCATAGACATTTGGCATCTCGTATTTTTACCATAAAAATATCGCTTAAAAATGAGGCAGACACAGTCGTGAATTCATTTTTATCACAGAGGAATTTCTGTAAGTGATGGATTCTAAAGGATTTTTTCAGCCATGGGGGATTCTGATTTTTTGCCTGTTGATAGCACTTAGTTTAATAACTTTATATATAAATAGTAGTTATTGTTAACGTGATGGGTCGTCTGTGGATAAGTCGGTATACATCCACAGAATCAATTGTTTACAGGATTTATAACCCAGTGAAAAAAGCATGTATATCCACAGGACAAATTCTGTATAAAAAAATTTCATTTTGGTTAAAAGTAGTTTACTCACAATGCATACAGTGGATATCAGTCTACTTATCCACAGAATTATTTTTAAATTTGTCGTTTTTTATGCAAATTTTTAGAAAAAACTTAAAAAATGATCGCTAAAAGAGGAATTTTTAGAATTGATGAACCATATGGCGATGCTTTTTGCTTGTGGATCGTCATTCAAAGACCCGGGGAAAAACGTTTAAGTTTGAATGAGAACTTATTTTGTGCATCCGATTATAAAAAAATAAGGATTTACAAAAATTGGATGATGTCTTTTTTTGATTTATGCACAGATTTTTTTTAAATCAGCTTAGGCATACAAACCCAAAGTCTGTTTTACATTCAAAAGAGCCGTACTCATCGGTTTTTAAAAAGGAAATAAGGTTTCTCAGAAGTTTTTTTTTATTTGGGTTCAGATATGGGTATTTTTCCGAAAACACGTTTACTTATATAACTTAGTTTATATATACATAGTAGTAATGGTTAACGTCGCGTTTTTTTGTGGATAAGTCTTTAATTATTCACAGAAACAAAGACTTATGCTCTGTATATGTACGCGGATAAGCTCTGTATGTTTTGCGGATAGTTTTGGGATAAGAATTTGCAAAGAAAAGATAAAGAGGGTTTTCCCCAATTTGCGTTGGGGATATGAGCAGGCTTATCCACAGGTAATTTGTGTGCAAATGGATGCTTTTTGCAAAAGTAAGGGTCAACAATAATTAGTTTTTATTGTTGACCCTTAATCAAATCGGCGCTGTTTTTAGAGATTGTCAGCGCGTTTCAACATGCTAGGTGCGCATTGTTGAAATAATTTGATAAACAAGCAGGAATATTTTTTATGTGATTTGGGCAAGTGCTCATCGTAAATCGCGGTATATTCCAGTGCTGGAATACCGCCACGGGCACGTTTAAATTGGCTGGCACCTGAGCTGTAGTGGAGGCGACATTCACGATCTCGGGCTTGCTGTAACAATATTGCCATAAGGCGACGGTATAAACCTAATTCTTGCGGCAAGGAAGTGTCGTAGCCTATGAGTGGCGTTGTGATCCAGCCACTTTCCGGGTGTACATAAAGACCTAATACACCAACCCAACGACCTTGCCAACGTAGGCCAATCAATTCGAGAAAGCCGGTTTCCAGACATAATTCAAAGAAAGCGGGGCTAAAATCGGGATTCAAGTGTGAATGTTTATCAATGAATAACTGGCGAAATATGCTTCGTAAATCATCGAGGTCGCTCATTTTCAGTTGTTCCTGATGAACTATTTCAACCTCACCATCGGCGAGCAGTTTGGCATCTTGTTTGACGTGGTTATGCTTCCAGACGGTTTTCTGTTTAGGGTCGCAGAGGTAAATCATGCGTGATGGCAGCATTTTCCATCCTTGCGCAGTCAGGTTTTCCATTAATTCTGGTGTGACTTCCGGGCAGATGTTGCGAATCATTAATGGACGATCGGCATGTCGTTGGCACATACATTCCGTCATACCTGCGACATCCTGCGCATTCCATCCAGGATATAGATTGGTGGAAATCAGATAATTACCGATGATCGCAGCCTGATCGAGTTTGCTCGCGTGCATTAATGCAGACAAAGGGCCGAAGATCAGGCATGAAGTCGCTTTCAATATGCTTGCAAGACCCGGACTAACGTGGCGACCCGCTTCCTGGCGGGCGTATCTGATCCAGGTTGAACGCGGGCTGGCGACATAGCTTTCTTGCCAGTCGCTGCCGTTGAGTAAGGTAACCGGGTAACTATGCCCCGCAATGTCTACAGATTGAATTTCTGAATGAACGTTGCTAACCCAGTGGTTACCGCCGCGTGAACGGGCGGTGAGTAACCATAAGGCATCGGCCACCATGCGCGGTGGTAATGGAGTATTCAAGTGAAGTCTTAATTCAAGTCAAAGTGTGGTCAAAGATCGGTCAAATTTTGGTGTACAAATGCATGCCACCGTAAATAGCAGAGCGATCTGTTGCATACAATGCACGATTCTTTTCTGGATCGGTATGCCAGACGGATAAAATTGAGGCAGGCAATTTTTCTTCCAGCGGAGATGTTTCCCCTCCCGTCCGGAATACGACTTTCGCGTTTGGTGCTGCCGTTCTGGTTACTTCTTCCCACAATTCTGTCAACTGCTGCTGATCCATCCAGTCTTGTGCATCAAGGAATAAATAGGCATCCATGGAAGCACGTGGTTGTTGTTGCAAGAAGCGCGTCAAGGTCGTGTGATGTGAATGCAGACGATCAATGTTACTGCGCAGCGCATCAAAATGCTGTTTTTGCAGGTACATTGGTAGGGCTGCTTGCTTTTTTGTATTGTAACGACGGCCAAGGGCTTGTTGAGCAAAGCAGTTTTCATCCAAAGGGAAGTCGCAGCACAAGTGACGCATTCTTTCTTTGAATAGAGAATGGAGTCCATCTTTTGCATCGTGTTTGAGCGCTTCAAACTGGGATGGTGGAATACCCAGACTATATAAAGCCAGCGGTTGTCTTGCTATCAGTTTAAACAGACGTGTTTCAAATACTGGTGCGACGTATTGATTGAATAACTGGGTTTGCTCTTCGAGATTTTTTGCTTCCAAGACTTTGGTCAGGTCGCCACCCATCATTTTGACGAAGATGTGTGCAAAACCAATGAAATTTCCCAACAAGCCATGTTGATAAGCTTGCTTAGAAAAATAGTGATAACGCGGCTGACCGGAAATGGAGCGACTTTCCCAAAAATTGCTGGCGTCGTCTGACAAATGTTGGCGGATATGACGTTTGTAGCGCTTGATGTTGTCACTATGATTGGCGTCACCAAGATAAGCCAGTACTGCTTCGTAATCTGGCAGGTGCTTGATAGCTTGCTGTTTCATATTCAGCATCGCCAGGTGTGCAGCGTTCAGATCAACAGCGTGTACAGCTGCTGGTTGAGCGGATAAATAGGCCAGTGCGTTGCAACCACCCGAAGAGATAGTCAGAATATTTGCACCTGGGCGTAGTTCCAAAGCATCAATGTCGGATGTTGGATCTTCCCAGATTTGCGCATAAACGAGACGGCTGAACCAGTGGGCGAACAGTTTGTCCGCTATGCCTTTACGACCTGAAGTAGTGGAATTAAATACGGCGCTGTCTATTAGTGCTTTGCTTGACATACTGGTCTCCGTCGATGGTTTTGAACTACTTCAAGATATACCGGTGACTTATTTCATTTACGACCGGGTATATGCGAAAAACGTTCTTAGGTTATCTGTGGAGAAGACTTTAGGAGTGGCAGGTGACAAGCAAGTGACAAGCAGATGAATATTTAATGAAAAATGCTTAATCTGATACGTCCTTCATACCAGATTGAGTTCTTTTCTGGTTGGTTCTTACTTTTCTTGTTGATGTCTGATGGATAAACGTCGACGGCGAGCCTGAATAAACAAAAATAGTTGGTAGGCAAAATAAAGTGAAGCGAGTACAGGCATCGATGCAATCAGGATGTACACCACACCAGTAACCGGAACATCCCCTGACCATGTAAGGATGGGGTCATTGGCGTGAGGATTTTTCTTTTCTTCCGGCATTTTTGGCAGGTCTATTTGTACGCCCTCGCTTTTTGTCGCGTTGTCGCCAGGGCTGACTACGATGACCGATTGTGTTGCTTGCGCATTGCCGGGTGCAGGGGGCGTCGATTGATCTGCTGCAAAGCAAGGAAGCATGATGAGTTGCAATGCGAGGATCAGGGCAAGCTTGGTTTTCATTGTGTCGGATAGTAATTGCGGTAGTAGTAAACAGACTGAATTGCTTTGGGTGCGGGCAAGCACAAAGATCGGTCGACATTATCGGAGTGGATGCAAAATAAAATGCAAGTGATCCAGTCCGTCTATTTTATCGAACATTGATTGAAATAGCTGAATTATCGCTGAAGGGTATGTTGGCGTAAATTTGTGCTTCCGGCAGTTTATTTTTAACTGCGCGAAGGATTGATTTTTATAAAATAACTACAACTGGATTTAAATTGCAAAAAAGGTATGAAATATTCAAATTTTTATGCTAATTTGTCATTTGTTCTTTTAATAATTAGGTGGAGACATGTCTGGAGTCGTGAATTTCGCGCTATCTCTGTTGGTCATGCTTTTAATCGCTGCCGCAACCTTGCGACATTCGCGAAAGTTAATGAATTTCGCTTTCGCAACCTTGGTTCTTTCAAGTTTTGTCGGCTGGTACGAATATATTTTTCCTGCAGGTATACAACCTCTTTTCTTTTTTGGTACCTTTGCACTAGTGATGGCGATATGCTGTTTTTTCTATGCTGTCTATACTTTTGAGTTTATCCCGCAAGAAGATGTTGAGTAAATTAAGCATGGAAAAAACTATTTCATAGCTGACCGGGTTACCCATTTTCTGCATTGACTGCAATGTTTACCAACCAGCGTTTTATTATCGCTGCATCTTCTTCGCTCAACGACATATTGAGCTCCTTCTCTACTTGCTGCACGCAACTTTTGCATTGCGCGAGGGTTTCCTGACCCGATGTGGTGATTTGTAATTGTTGTATTCGTCCGTGAATGGCATGGGCGCGCCGTGTAATGGCACCAGATTTCTCTAAGTTATTCACGATGACGCTAACTGTTTGTGGGGTGAGTAAAGAGAGTCTGGCCAAGTCAGCATTTGATACGCCTTCATAGGCGGCAATCATCGTCAATACGGAAAATTGCGGCGGCGTGATATCTAATTTTGCTAACGCTTTTTCCATACGTGCACGATAAGCCGTAGTTGCCTGCCGTAGCAAGTAACCGAGATAACCTTGCTCTCCACGTTTGCCTTCACCTGCTTGCGGGATCTTTTTGTTAGTCATATAATTTATTTAATGTCAGAGTTCTGATAATATGTAAGGGTTCTGATATTATCTCATTGTTTTTTATTTACGGAGAAAAAAAATGTCCTCTTTACCTGCACTTAGTTTTGAAGATTTTATCCAAGCTGCTCCGGATGTTTATGCCAGCTTATTGTCCCTAGGCAAGGCGGTTGATGCTTCGGGTCTGGATAAAAAGTTAACTGAATTAATCAAAATTCGTGCGTCTCAAATCAATCATTGCGCCTTCTGTTTGCAGTTCCATATCCAGATAGCTCGCAAACTGGGAATTCCATCCGAAAAAATCGACCTCGTTGCAGTATGGCAAGAAGCGGGTATTTTCTCTGCCAGGGAAAAAGCGGCGCTGGCTTGGACAGAGGCACTAACTTCCGTACCGGATGGCATACCAAATGATGCACTTTATTCCGCGATGTCAGAACACTTTACTCAGTCTGAATTAGTATTTTTGAGTGTCGCTATCTCCAGCATCAACCAGTGGAATCGTATTGGTGTTGCATTGCGCTTCAATCCACCAGGACTCACCCAGGTGTCTGCATGAATACGATTGAAGCAAGCACTTGCTTACCGAAATCGCTTTTATTGACGAGGGTTTGTAAAGAGAACCAGTTGTCATCGGTGTTACCTTTGATGCAGCAATTGCGGCCTCATCTGACTGATTTGAGTACTTGGATTGCGTATTGGAAACGCGCCAGTCAAGCCGGATATCGCTTATGGCGTTTGGAAAATGCCGGTCAGATCGTCGCCCTGGTCAGCTACCGGATCGCCGAAAATCTGGTACATGGGCACTATTTGTATGTAGAAGATTTGGTGACAGATCATGCAGAGCGTGGCAGTGGTTATGGACAAATGCTCATGGATCTGTTGAAGCAGGAAGCGTTAGCACAGGGTTGTGGCAAGATTGTTCTCGACACCGGACTCAACAACGCTCTTGCACATCGGTTTTATTACCGGCAGGGACTGCTTGCCAGTTCTTTACGATTCAATCAGGTATTGTCGACTTAAAAATTGAAAAAGCAGACCGGTGCTGTTTGTGTGCTGGTCTGCTTCTTTTGTTGAAGTGGAACGTATTATTTAACGTCGACTAATTCAATATCAAAAATTAAGGTTGCATTCGCGGGGATAACATTACCGGCACCACGTGAACCATACGCCAGTGCTGGGGGAATAATCAACGACCGTTTGCCGCCAACTTTCATACCAACCACGCCTTTGTCCCAGCCCTTAATCACTTTTCCTATGCCTATCGGAAAACTGAATGGTGGTCCGCCGACGGAAGAGTCAAACTTTGCCCCATGTTCTTTGTTGCCCAAAGGATCATAAATCCAACCTGTATATTGAACTACCGCTACATCCCCTAATTTTGCTTCCCGTCCGGTACCCACTTTGACATCAATTTTTTGTAAATTTTCACCAAAAGTCGTTGCTTCAGTCTGGGTTTGCGCTGAGCTAAAACCTGTGGATAACATAGTGAATAACCCTAACAGTGCAGCGAATAAACGAGATTTCATAAATGTGAGATCCATGTAAGAAAGGAAATGTTAATTGTCTTGATTTCTAGCGTGCTGTAATTTTTTTTCAAAAGCGACATCTAATTTACTTGCTTTTTTGGGAGCTTGTTTTTCCAGCCCGTTCACGAAACTGACAAACGCATCAATTTCTAAAGGTTCGTGAACAGCGACCGGTGCGGCGCCAGCGACACTGAGTGTCAGGTAAAACCGACCATCAGCCATGGTCACCATAGAATAAACTCCTTGGGTACTGCGCTCTTTGAGTCTTTGAACAGCGTTGCTGGCTTTGGTTGTACGCGCCATTATTTGAGTCCGTTTTTACGTAATATTTTGTCCATAGTGCCATCGTTATCTATGTTTTTGTTAATTTTATTAAATAGCTCAATTCTCTGTTTATCCATATGAACATTGCATAGCATATTGAGTTCAATGTTTTTGTATTTAATGGCAGGCATGATGTCTTTTGCATAACCTTGTTGTCCAGCGATGTACATGCCATGTAATTCGGACACTATCCAATAATCGATACGTTTATTGATTAAGAGACGCGGGTTTTCTTCATCTTCACCAGCGAAAACGATGTGATATCCCTGTTCTGTTAATTGGACGCCGGTCGCTGCGTTGCGGTAAGACCCGATGGCGTATGGCTTTGCATCTTCGAGATGTTTCAGCACCCGGGTGTCATCTTTACGCGTATAGAGAACCCAGTTATCGGTCGTCAAAGGACCGACCCACTTATAGAAACTTTCGCGCTCAGGAGTACGCCTAAAACCAAACAGGCAGGTGTTTTCTTCGTTCATCGTCGCATTGAGTCCGCGGGCTAATGAGGTACTCGTCACAGTCGGCGTTTCCCCCGCACGCTTCATAATTTCCATCACTTTGTCGACTAAAAACCCCTTCATTTCAGCCGTTTTTGGGTCGGTGTAAGTAAATGGAGCAAATTCTTGAATGACCAGCTTAATACTTTCCGCCTGCGCCAAGACAGGAGTAAGAAAAAAACTGAGAGAAGTCGCCAGGGACTGCTGAATCAAACGTACTTTGAACACTTCTTACTTTCTGGTATCCGAATATTGTCCGCGTTGATAAATCCGGACAAAGGAGTTGATTAAATCAGAGCTATGATTTTAGATGATTAGCTTCCAGGATTGGCTAACCAGTTGAAAACTCTCCGCAATCATTGCTTCATTTTTTCGCTTTTCCTGACAAATCAAACTAAGTTGGGTCGTAATATTAACTGCATCGGCAATCACCAATCCATATGCATGAGCCTCGCGCATGGCAATCGCATCGCGAATCAAGCTCAGACCAACACCAGACTTCACCAGATCCAGCATAGATTGTTCTTGATCGACCAGCGCCACTTTGTTGGGTGTAATCCCATGTTGTGCAAAAATTTTACTTAACAAGCGATGATGCGCTGATTCTGGTGGTGTCCAGATCCAGGGCAATTGCGCCAGCTTTTCCCAACTTTGCCCTTGCACCCGGCTATTCCAGCCACTTGGTGCCAGAACGCGATAGGTAAAATCGGTGAGTACCAGACGGTGACATGGGGTTTTGCCATCAATGGGCAAGTCGCCCAGGTAAAAACCAATATCGAGCTGCCCTGCGCGAATTTGCTGTAAAACCCAGCCGGACATGCCGTGTTGCAGGCGGGTCGCGATCTGTGGATAAGTTTCGACCAGACGTTTTAAAAATACGCCAAGGCGGGTAAATTCCGGATCAAGGATGGTGCCGATTGCCAGTTCGCCGGATAAAGTGGAATGCAGCGCATTGGCTGCTTGCATAAAGTCGCCGCTACTCGCCAATACCCGCTCTGCATACGGCAAAAGCTTGGCACCGTCATTGGTCAGAACCATGCCATTGCTGCTGCGGTTGAACAACTGTAAGCCAAGTTGTTCTTGCAGGGCTTTCATTTGCAGGCTGACTGCGGGTTGCGTTACATGCAAACGCTCAGCCGCCCGCGTCAGGTTGCCTTCGCGGGCGATGGTTACAAAGGCGCGTAGTTGCGTGAAGTCCATCAGTTTTTCCGATGTGGGGAAAATCGACCAGATTATTATAAGCAATCCTTATATTGCTGTTGATAATAACTCATTGGATTTGCCATGACGAGTGAATTAATCTCATGCCAAATATCTTTTTCTGATTAAGGTTTTCTTATGACATCGGTACTCCAGCACTTTATGAATGGTCAGATTTTTCCTTCTGCCAGTGGCCGTCAGCAAGACGTATTTAATCCTGCAACGGGTCAGGTCATTGCCCAGGTAGCTTTAGCGAGCGTGGATGAAGTCAATACGGTTGTTGCGGCTGCCAGGGCGGCGGCGCCAGCGTGGGCAGAAACGGCACCGCTCAAGCGTGCGCGGGTGATGTTCAAGTTTAAAGAATTGTTGGATCAGCACCACCAGGAGTTAGCAGCGTTGATCACGCGTGAACATGGCAAGGTCTTTTCCGATGCGATGGGAGAAGTCACGCGCGGTATTGAAATAGTTGAATTCGCCTGTGGGATGCCGCAATTGTTGAAATCACAGTTTTCGGACAACATCGGTGGCGGTATCGATAATTACAATCTGCGTCAGCCATTGGGCGTGACTGCCGGTATTACCCCATTTAATTTTCCTTTCATGGTACCGATGTGGATGGCACCACTGGCCATTGCGACGGGCAACACCTTTATATTGAAACCGTCGGAACGCGATCCATCATGTGCATTAATGATCGCCGATTTATTCCGTCAGGCGGGTTTGCCTGATGGCGTGTTTAATGTGGTGCAAGGTGACAAGACGGCAGTCGATGCGTTATTGCAGCATCCGGATGTGGCAGCGATTTCTTTTGTTGGTTCAACCCCTATCGCGGAATACATCTACAGCGAAGGCACACGTTTAGGAAAACGTGTGCAAGCTTTGGGCGGTGCAAAAAATCATCTGGTTGTGATGCCGGATGCGAATCTGGAACAAGCCGTTGATGCATTGATGGGCGCAGCTTATGGATCTGCAGGCGAACGTTGCATGGCGATTTCTGTGGCGGTGGCGGTCGGTGAGATCGCCGATCAATTAGCGAGTGCGCTGGTGCCGCGCGTGAAAGCATTGACGATCAAAAATGGTATGGAAAGCGACGCCGAAATGGGCCCGGTGGTGACCGCCATGCACAAAGCAAAAATCGAAGGCTATATCGCTGACGGCATTGCCGAAGGAGCGACTTTGCTAGTCGATGGGCGCGGTTTGAAAGTGGCCGGACATGAGGGTGGTTTCTTCCTGGGTGGGACCTTATTTGATCATGTTAAAGAAGGCATGAAGATTCATCGCGAAGAAATTTTTGGGCCAGTGTTGTGCATCGTTAGGGTACCTGATTTTGCGGCTGCCGTTGAACTGATTAATCGCCATGAATTTGGCAATGGCGTTTCTTTATTTACGTCTGACGGAAATACTGCACGTGAGTTTTCACGTCGCATACAAGTCGGTATGGTGGGTATTAATGTGCCGATTCCAGTACCAATGGCATGGCATTCTTTTGGTGGCTGGAAGCGCTCTTTGTTTGGCGATATGCATGCGTATGGCGAAGAAGGTATCCGTTTTTATACCCGCTACAAATCGATTATGCAGCGCTGGCCAGATAGCATAGGCAAAGGCGCAGAGTTTACGATGCCGGTTGCGAAATAACTTTCCATTTCAAGGAATAACAATGCTGACTTTGCGCGATTTATTTCCACATCCAATTATTCAGGGACCAATGGCTGGCGGTGCTTCGACACCGGCTTTAGTGGCGGCGGTATCGAATGCAGGTGGGCTGGGTTCTCTGGCGTGTGGGATGTTGCCTCCCGAGGCAATGCTGGATCAGGCATGGCAAATACGACAAGCAACGGACAAACCGTTTGCAATGAATTTATTTGTACAACAAACGCCTTCACCGTCGGCGGACGAAGTACAACACGCATGTGACTTATTGCAGCCAATCTGGTCATCTTTGGGCTGGGATCAATTACCTGTTCCAAATAAGTGGTGTGAAGATTTTGACGAGCAGTTTGAAGCTTTGCTCAGTGCCGGGCCCGCCGTGGCGAGCTTTACGTTTGGTATTTTGAAGCGCGAACAATTACAGCGTTTGCATGAAGCTGGTATGTTGGTCATCGGCACGGCAACGCATCTGGCTGAAGCTCTGGCGTGGCAGGAGCTTGGCGCGGATGTGGTGTGTTTGTCTGGTATCGAAGCGGGTGGACATCGCGGCACATTTATTGGACGACAAGAAGACGCGAAGTTAACGACCATGGAATTGCTGGCGCAGGTAGTTCCACAACTAAGCATACCAGTAATCGCTGCCGGTAATATTGTCACTGGTGAAGACGTGACGGCAGCTTTGGCTGCGGGGGCGCAAGCCGTGCAAATGGGAACGGCTTTTTTGGTTACGCATGAGTCTGGAATTCATCCTGCTTACAAGGAAAAACTCTTAGCTTCCACCGCCGATACCACCCGGCAGACGCGTGCAATTACTGGTCGTTTTGCACGTGGATTAGATAATCAATTTATGCAAGTCATGGCGACAGTGGCTGATCAGGTGCCAGCATATCCGGTACAGAATGCATTGACTGCGGCCATCAGAGCAGCGGCGGGAAAGAGCAATAATCCTGAGTGGATGTCTATGTGGTGCGGCCAGGGCGTCGCCCGCGCAAAAGCGATGAGTGCTACCGAATTGATGCGTGATTTAGTCAAACATCTGACCTTAGATCAATCCTTAAAAAGCTAAAAAGAAAAAAGGAAAACCTCCATGGAAGCAGCGGGACAATATGACTACATCATCGTCGGTGGCGGTAGTGCTGGTTGCGTTTTAGCAAATCGTTTATCAGCAGCCCCCGAAAATAAAGTATTGTTGATTGAAGCGGGTGGTAAAGATGATTATGTATGGATTCATATCCCGGTGGGCTACTTGTATTGCATTAATAATCCTCGGACTGATTGGATGTTTCGCACCGAAGCTGAGGCTGGTTTAAATGGGCGTAGTCTGATCTATCCAAGAGGCAAAGTACTCGGTGGTTGCTCATCGATCAATGGCATGATTTACATGCGAGGTCAGGAGCGCGATTACAACGAGTGGGCATCACTGACTGGCGATGATAGCTGGCGCTGGGATCAGGTGTTACCACTATTTAAAAAGAGCGAAGATCATTACAGTAAAGATGAACAATTTCATGCAAAAGGCGGTGAATGGCGCGTTGAAAAACAGCGTTTGTCATGGGAAATTTTAGATGCATTTCGTGACGCGGCGGAACAAGTTGGCATTCCAAAAACCGATGATTTTAATCGTGGTGATAACGAAGGTTGTGGCTACTTCGATGTGAATCAAAAACGCGGCATACGTTGGAATACGTCCAAGGCATTTTTACGTCCCGCTGCGGCACGCGACAATCTGACCATCATGACCGGATGCCAGGTACGTCGTTTGCGTTTTAAAGATGGTGAACATGGAAAGCGTTGTATTGGCGTTGAATTTGTTGGTGGTGGTCAGGAATGGTTTGCAGAATCTGTTCATGAAACGATTCTCGCTGCTGGTGCCATCGGTTCACCTTCAATATTGCAACATTCTGGTGTTGGTGATCCTGAGCATTTGCATAGTCTGGGGCTTTCCGTACAGCACGCGTTACCGGGGGTAGGGGCGAATTTGCAAGACCATTTGCAGATCCGTTCGGCATTTAAAATTACTGGTGCAAAAACCCTCAACACCATGGCGAATAATTGGTGGGGCAAAGCTGCCATCGGGCTTGAATATGTATTGAAGCAAAGCGGCCCGATGTCTATGGCGCCTTCACAATTAGGTGCATTTACTCGTTCGGACGCAACGCAAACCAGCGCGAATCTGGAATACCACGTGCAACCTTTATCACTGGAAAAATTTGGTGATCCTTTACATGATTTTCCGGCGTTCACTGCGAGTGTTTGTAATTTGCGTCCTACTTCTCGCGGTCAGGTCAGGATCGTTTGTCAGGATCCATTCGTCGCCCCAAAAATCGCGCCAAATTATTTGAGTACTGCAGAAGATAGAAAAATTGCGGCTGATTCTCTGACGTTGACACGAAAAATTATTTCTGCACCAGCATTAAAAAAATATCAGCCAGAAGAAATGAAACCGGGAGCGCAATTCCGGACCGAAGAAGAGTTAGCACGGGCGGCAGGTGATATCGGAACAACGATTTTTCATCCAGTTGGTACTTGTAAAATGGGACGTAAGGATGATGTCAGCGCCGTGGTGGATAGTCAGCTGCATGTGCTCGGCATTGCTGGTCTGCGGGTGGTGGATGCATCGGTGATGCCAACCATTACCTCCGGCAACACGAACTCGCCAACGATCATGATTGCTGAGAAGGCGGCGATATACATTTTGCGGGATAAACATTAACAATTTCTTTTATTTTTTGATGTTTTAACGCTTGCATATAAGCCGATTTAGTCGTTACTATCGAAGCCGAATTGAAGATATCATCTGCTGAGCTTGATCTCACAGAGAAAAATAAATACCCACTGCAATGACAGCGGGTTTGTCATGTTTCAGGCAAGACAAACAAAGGAGATGAGATGACTCAAGTCATCCTGGAGACAAAGCGTCTGACCAAAGAGTTCAGAGGCTTTACTGCGGTCAATGAGGTTAACCTGCAAATTCAGCGGGGACATATCCATGCCTTAATCGGCCCGAATGGCGCTGGTAAAACCACGTGCTTTAATTTGCTCACCAAGTTTTTAAATCCGACGTCCGGACAGATTCTGTTCAATGGTCGTGATATCACTGCCGACAAGCCCGCGCAAATCGCGCGTCAGGGCATTATCCGGTCGTTTCAGATATCAGCGGTGTTTCCTCACATGACAGTCTTAGAGAACGTGCGCATCGGTTTGCAGCGTGCTTTGGGGAGTTCGTTTCATTTCTGGAAAAGTAATTCGTCACTGAATCGTTTGAATGACAAGGCGATGGATTTACTGTCGCAGGTGGATTTGACGGAGTTTGCCCATACGATGACGGTTGATTTGCCGTATGGTAGAAAACGTGCACTGGAAATCGCTACCACGCTGGCGATGGAACCTGAAATGATGTTGTTGGATGAGCCTACGCAGGGAATGGGGCACGAAGACGTGCATCGCGTGACGGAGCTGATCAAGAAGGTATCCACAGGACGAACCATCCTCATGGTGGAGCATAATATGAAAGTGGTCTCCGGAATTTGTGACCGCATTTCTGTCCTACAACGTGGTGCGATATTGGCAGAAGGCTCATATGCGGAAGTCTCAGAAAATCCACAAGTGATGGAAGCGTATATGGGTAGTACCAGTGCCGAACTGGAAGGGGCGCATGCATGAGTGTCGATGGACAAATTCCTAGTCTGGAAATTTCTGGCTTGCAAGCCTGGTATGGCGAATCCCACATTTTGCATGATGTGAATTTGCGTGTAAATCAGGGTCAGGTGGTAACGATACTCGGCCGCAATGGCGCGGGTCGCACCACGACAATGCGGGCGATCATGGGTTTGACTGGGGCACGTCAAGGCTCGATTAAAATTAATGGTGTAGAAACCATCACAATGGCCACGCATAAAATCGCACATTTAGGCGTCGGTTATTGTCCGGAAGAGCGTGGGATATTTTCGTCTTTATCCACCGAAGAAAATCTGATGTTGCCGCCTGCTGTATCGCGTCATGAAAAAGGCATGTCGGTTGAAGAAATCTATGCGATGTTTCCGAATCTGGCTGAACGTAAACACAGTCAGGGAACACGCTTATCGGGCGGCGAGCAACAGATGCTGGCAGTCGCCAGAATTTTACGTACTGGTGCAAAATTGCTTTTGCTCGATGAGATATCGGAGGGACTCGCCCCTGTGATTGTACAAGCTTTGGCGCGCATGATTCTGACGCTCAAAGCGAAGGGATACACGATCGTCATGGTGGAGCAAAATTTCCGCTTTGCGGCACCTTTAGCGGATCAGTTTTATGTGATGGAACATGGGCAAATGGTAGAGAGTTTTTCAGCCGGGGAGTTGCAGGAAAAAATGCCGGTGTTGAATCAGTTGTTGGGTGTCTGAAGTAGAACAAATTGAAGTAAAGATTTGAACGAGTTCGCAGAAAAATAGAGCAGGTATTGATCCTTATCTCTTGGAGAAGACAAATGAAATCCACATCAAAACTTATGAGTCTGGCAGTCGCAATGGCGTGCGCAGGATGGGCAGGCAGTGCGGGTGCGCAGGTGTCCGGTGACGTCGTCAAGATCGGGTTTATCAGCGATTTATCCGGCGTGTATTCCGATATCGATGGTAAAGGCGGGATAGAAGCCATCAAGATGGCGATTGCTGATTTTGGTGGTACCGTGCTTGGGAAAAAAATTGAATTAGTCAGTGCTGATCACCAGAATAAGGCCGATATCGCAGCCAGTAAAGCACGTGAATGGTTTGATCGCGATGGTGTTGATATGTTGATTGGTGGTACCAATTCTGGCACCGGTTTATCCATGGCGAAAGTCGCTGCGGAAAAGAAAAAGCCGTTTATTTCTATCGGTGCTGGCACGGCTGTTTTGACTAACGCTGAATGTACGCCGTACACAGTACACTATGCTTACGACACCGTTGCTCTGGCAAAAGGGACTGGTTCAGCGGTGGTGAAACAAGGTGGTAAAAGTTGGTATTTCCTGACCGCTGATTATGCGTTTGGTGCAGCCTTAGAAGGTGACACAACTAAGGTGGTGTCAGCCAGTGGTGGAACGGTCAGTGGGTCGGTCAAACATCCTTTATCTGCATCTGATTTTTCTTCGTTCTTGTTGCAGGCACAATCCTCCAAGGCGCAAATTCTTGGCTTGGCAAACGCCGGTGGTGACACCATCAACGCGATTAAAGCGGCCAACGAATTTGGTATTACCAAAACCATGAAATTGGCAGGCTTGCTGATGTTCATTAATGATATTCACTCACTGGGCTTGAACCTGACTAATGGCATGTATCTGACGGATAGTTGGTATTGGAATCAGTCGCCAGAAGCCCGCACCTGGGCTCGCCGGTATTTTGAAAAAATGAAGAAAATGCCGTCCAGTTTGCAAGCCGCAGATTACTCCGCAACGATGCAATATCTGAACGCGGTTAAAGCAGCGGGTAGCGATGATACCGATAAAGTCATGGCGAAATTGCGCAGTATGAAGTTCAACGACATGTACGTTAAAAACGGCTATGTACGTGCTGATGGCAGCATGATTCACGATATGTATTTGATGCAAGTGAAGGCACAGGCGGATTCGAAAGAGCCTTGGGATTACTACAAAGTCATTCAGACAATTCCGGGTGAACAAGCGTTCACCACTAAGGCGGAATCTAAATGCGCGTTGTGGAAATAATTCGTATTGATTGATGATCGATCATCCTTGAATGTGTTTGCTCTTGTCAGTGTCCGATGGATTTATCAGACACTGACTTTCTTTGACTTGTCTCCGTTTTCTTGACGGATTTTCTTTGAAGAGTGCCATGGAAATTTTTGGTATTCCGCTACAGGCGATGATGGGCCAGTTGCTGCTTGGATTGGTGAATGGTTCGTTTTATGCGATGTTGTCGCTCGGGTTGGCTGTGATCTTTGGCCTGCTCAATGTCATCAATTTTGCGCACGGTGCTTTGTATATGGTCGGTGCTTTTCTGGCCTGGATGGGGCTGGAATATTTCGGCATTAATTACTGGTTTATGTTGATTGCCGCGCCATTGATTGTTGCTACGTTTGGCGTTGTGATTGAACGCACGATGTTACGCTGGTTATACAAGCTCGATCATTTGTACGGTTTGCTTTTGACGTTCGGCATTACGCTGATGTTGGAAGGGATTTTCCGTTCTGTGTATGGTGTTTCCGGTCAACCTTATTCTGTACCTGAAGCTTTAAGTGGTGCGACCAATCTGGGTTTCATGATACTGCCGAATTATCGTGCGTGGGTTGTTGTTGCATCGCTGGTGGTGTGTTTTGCGACCTGGTTTGTGATCGAGAAAACCAAGCTGGGCGCCTATCTGCGTGCAGGTACTGAGAACCCTAAACTGGTCGAAGCATTTGGTGTGAATGTGCCACTGATGGTCACGTTAACGTATGCGTTTGGTGTCGCGTTGGCGGCCTTTGCTGGCGTGTTGGCTGCACCTGTCATTCAAGTGTCGCCTCTGATGGGATCAAACTTGATCATCACGGTATTTGCGGTAGTGGTGATTGGTGGAATGGGATCGATACTTGGTTCTATCGTAACCGGTTTAGGTCTGGGTGTGATTGAAGGTTTGACGCGGGTTTTTTACCCTGAATTATCAGCGACGGTGGTGTTTATCGTGATGGCGATTGTGTTGATGATACGTCCTGCTGGTTTGTTTGGTAAAGAAAGATAAGCGGAGCTGTGATGAATAAAAAAATGGCGTATGGAGTGGCTCTGGTTTTATTGCTGGTGGCACCGCAACTGATGTATCCAGTATTTTTGATGAAGGTCTTGTGCTTCGCTTTGTTTGCTTGCGCCTTCAATTTGCTGATTGGTTTTACTGGTTTGTTATCGTTTGGTCATGCAGCTTTTTTTGGGGCTGCGGGTTATGTTTCAGGTGTGGTTTTGCGCGATGCTGGTTGGTCGTTTGAGGCAGGAATCCTGGCTGGTGTTGTGGTCGCTGCGGCGGTTGGTTTGGTGATGGGTTCGCTGGCGATTCGTCGTCAGGGGATTTATTTCACCATGATCACCTTAGCCTTGGCGCAAATGTTGTATTTCGTATTCTTGCAGGCGAAGTTCACTGGTGGTGAAGACGGGCTACAAGGGGTGCCGCGCGGTAAGTTATTTGGTGTACTTGATTTGGGTTCCGACATGGCGATGTATTACGTTGTGTTAGCCATTTGCGTTGCTGGTTTTGCGCTAATTGTGCGGACTATTCATTCACCGTTCGGACAGGTGTTGAAAGCCGTGAAAGAAAATGAGGCGCGGGCGATTTCGCTCGGTTACGACGTGGATAAATACAAGCTGTTGGCGTTTGTATTGTCAGCGGCGATTGCTGGACTTGCAGGTGCCACAAAAACGGTGGTTATTGGTTTTGAGACCTTGACCGATGCACATTGGGCAATGTCAGGTCTGGTGGTGTTAATGACGCTGGTCGGTGGTTTGGGGACGTTGGTAGGGCCGATAGTCGGTGCGGTGGTGATCATTGCTCTTGAAGATAAATTAGGGGATATCGGATCGTGGTTGGCTGATGTGTCGCACATCGAGTGGTTCCGAACCCTTGGTGACTCCGTGACGCTGGTAACCGGTTTAATTTTTATTGTGTGTGTTTTGTTGTTCCGTAAGGGAATCGTTGGAGAATTGGCGGCTGCTTTTGGGTCTCAGCGGAGTACAGCTTCTCGCTGATGCGGGTTTTCTTGTGTAATTCTTTAACCAAAATAATTGAATCAAAGCCTCGCAAAGCGATTTGTGAGGCTTTTTTTTACCAATAGCTCGCTGGAGAGTGAGGCATGTTATTTGAAGCGCATTTGAGGTGGGTAGGAGCGGTTTTTATCGATGGTTGGTATCAGGAGTGGAGTTGGGCTACAGAACCTCCCTAATGGGCTTAAAGTCCTTTTTTGATTCTCTGTGTCTGGTGGCACATTTGCTGATTTCTCTGTTGGTTGCTTTCCGGGCTGTGGAAAAAGTAAATGTTATCCACAGGTTGTTTGGATCGCTGTTTTTTTGAGGAGTGTTGCTTGCTTGTGTACAAGCGCGTCTTTATCCACATTAAAACCGCTGCTCGGAATTCAGTTACACGTGAAACAGTTGGTTTGACGCTGTTATCTAATGCAAGTCAAACTGCGTTTTTATTGCACTGATTTTCGATCACTAAGGTGGTCATGTCTCGCAGAGCGTGGCTGGGTGCGGGCTGCACGACTCTGTGTGCGGTCAGCCATGGCGGCTTGTACCTGTCCTGAAAAAGCTTGCTGTTACGTAGGTGGGGCGAGCCCACCCGCTGCGTACACACGCACCGACAACACGGATTGTTTTCAACGGGCTGGTTGAAGGGGAAGATGATGTTTCATGTTGAACATAAAAAAAGGGAGAGCTATTTTTTGCTCCCCCTTTTTAAGTTTTATTGCTTGTGACCGCTAAAAGTACCTTGCTTGTTGCTGCCATCATCGAATTGCCACATGCCCATAACGGCGCCGCTTTGTGGATCGATGGTACCCATATATTTGGCGGCTCCCGCCTTACCAGTGCCAACCAGGTTCAGTTCGCCATTGGCGGTAATAGTACCAACGACGTTGAAGTTCATTTTAAATTTGGTTGAAGTTCCCATACCCGTTACCTTGCCACTGCCACTCACCATGACATTGACTTTACCTTGGTCATCGCCGTCAAATTGGGTCGAATACATGCCTACCAAAGATGCTGGTATCACGTTATTTTGGACCGGAGCGGCTGATGCACTGGAAATGATTGTCGGGCGGCTGCCATTGGTTGCCTGAAGAGAGTTCGCTGCATTGACTCTTGAACTGTGCGAGGTCGATTGAATCAGCTGTGGTTTATCACGCACAGACAAGACGATCTTATTGTAGTTGTCGAGCAAACTCGCGGCGATTAATTTACCTTCAGGAGTTTTGCTATAACCACCAGCATTCGCCCAACCCATGCTACCCCAACCCCAGCCACTCAGACTGAAATTCATTTTGCTGGCTTGCCCTTCGGCACTTGCTACCTGGATACCTGAGCGTACGTCTGCAAGTAATAATGTGGTTTCTGCTTCCTTGAATTTAACGCCACCAGCTAACCCGCCGATAGCGCCTAGCATTCCGCCCATCTTGCCGAATAGACCGCCGACGGTACTACTCAAGCCGCCAGAGTCATCTGAAAACTGAACAGACGGCGTCATCACAAAGTCAGCTGCTTGCATTTGCCCCGCACCAACGTTAGAGCCGTCTTGTAATTGACCGCCAGCTGCTAAGGCGCGTTCCTGCTGCAGGTTTTGCATGGCAACACCACGTTCGACGACCGTGAAACAGCCAGATTCCTGGACGATCATACGCAACATCGTTGATGGTGAGCCGAGGCTGTAGCGTCCAAGATAAGTCAGTATCTGGCTTTGTGGTTCTGCTACGGCGAGGGTGCCGAAGTTGCGGTTACATTTTTCTATTGAACCCGGTTCTATGCTGTTATCCGCCATGGCATCGGTGGCGGATAACAATACAACAGCACTGCAGATGACGCTAAAGCTGAACAACTTTTTCACTGACCGATTAAGCATTTATTCTCCTCAGAAATTCTATTTAATATCTTAAGTATAACTAATTATATCTGCGTAAAAAAATTAAAAGTATTACCAGTTGTTTCAGTCTTGGCGTGGGTGGCAGAGCAATACCCTGAGGTTTGAGTTTGTTCAAAGTACTTCTGCATAAATTGCACGTGCTTGTTCCCAATTGATGTCGCGTGGGTTGTTTCCAAGCAAGCGGCTTTGCAGCATCGCATCGCTAGCTAATCTGTCGAGATCATTTTCTTTAATACCTACTTGTTGCAGGCGGGTGGCAATGCCTAATTCACCCGCTAATTGCGCTAACGCCTCGATGAGGGCCGAGCTTTTTGCTTCACTGCTACCCCTCTCACCAGGCGCAATGATGGCGGCTAGCTCCGCATATTGTGGATGTGCAACGCTGGCATTGAAGCGCAACACTGCTGGTAAAACCAGAGAATTTGATAGCCCGTGCGGAACGTGGAAAATACCACCAATCGGATAAGCGAGTGCATGTACGGCGGCGCAGGGCGCATTGGCGAACGATTGACCAGCGAGGAGAGCCCCCAAGAGCATCGACTGACGGGCGGCCAGATTATGTGGTTCACGGCAAACTGTACGGATATTATTCCATAATAGCTGCAGTGCTTGTGTTGCCAGCATATCGGACAGCGGATTCTTTTTATGTCTGGTCGTGTAGGCTTCTATGGCATGAACCATGGCGTCGATGCCAGTGGCTGCACTGACTGCGGCGGGTAAGCCCAGTGTTAATTGGGCGTCCAGAATTGCGATGTCAGCGTAAAGTTGAGGTGCGACAACCCCCATTTTGCTGGTTTCTCCAGTGGTGACAATGGCGATTGGTGTCGCTTCTGAACCAGTTCCGGCTGTGGTTGGTATTTGAATTAGTGGAAGGCGCTCACCTTTGACGTTGCCGATACCATACATGCCGCTGAGTTGCTGGCTGCTGCCCGTCAGAATGGCGATCAGCTTGGCGACATCCATAGAACTGCCGCCGCCAAATCCGACTACCAAGTCGATATCCTGCTGACGCGCTTGAGACACTGCGGCAAGCACGACAGCTTCTGGAGGGTCGGCGACAACATCAGAGAACACACTGACTTCAATTTGCTGCTGCTTAATATTGTCTATTGCCGCTTGCATTAAACCGGTCTTCAGGAACCCTGCGTCGGTGACCAATAGCACATGACGCGTAGCAGGGTAGTGAAGAGCAATGGTTTTCCCTAATTGATTTGCAGCACCAGTCTGGCTGATGATGTGGGGGACAGTCTGAAACTCGAAGTTATTCATGCAGGTATTTCCTGTTCTGGTAAAAGATACTGAAAACTGTATGACCCGATTGGGCTGAGACTTGCTATTCTCTCTAGCTTGCCAGAACTGGTGATCTTAAGCAAAGCAGTTCCATGACATGAACGATGAAATTATTTCTTGCTTGGTGTTGGATGTTCGCTGAATGAAAAAATATTGAAATTTTGTTGAAGGTTAATTTGATGATAGATATGTTGCTGTTGGGCGGGGCTGCCTTTTTTGCTGGTTTTGTTGATGCAATCGTTGGTGGTGGTGGGCTGGTACAAGTACCTGCTTTGTTTTCTTTGATGCCTGGCACTGCGCCAGCGACCTTATTGGGCACCAATAAATTTGCCGGTATCTGGGGTACGGGCGTTGCGGCAAAAAACTATTTGCGTAAAGTGCGTATTCGTTGGGAGATGGCATTGCCTTCAGCTTTAGCGGCGTTTGTATTTGCCTTCGCGGGAGCATATCTGGTTACGCATGTTTCTCCAGATCAGTTGCGGAAAGCTTTGCCGTTTGTATTGGTTGGTGTGGCGATTTATACGTTTAAGAAAAAAGAATTTGGCGCTTTGGATAAGCCGGTGTTTTCTGGTCGTAAGGAAATTCTGCTCGGTATGTTAGTGGGGGCTGCGATTGGATTTTATGATGGCTTTTTTGGCCCTGGTACCGGTAGTTTTTTTATGTTTTTATTTGTGCGGTTTTTTGGCTATGACTTCTTGCGTGCGTCTGCAGTTGCCAAGGTATTGAATGTCGCTTGCAATGCTGCTGCTTTATCTTGGTTTGGATTTAGCGGCCATGTGCTGTGGCTTTTGGGTGGAACGATGGCGGTGTGCCAGGTGGGTGGTTCGTTAATGGGATCACATATGGCAATTAAACACGGTACTGGTTTTGTACGCAAAATGTTTTTGTTTGTCGTGGTCGCATTAATTTGTAAAACGACTTACGATGGCTTTTTGAAGTGATTGTTTCACGTGAAACAGTCTATTGGTGTTGGTCACCGTTTCTAAAGTGAATTAGCATGTAGGTATTTATTGTTGTTGTTTTGTATATTTCTAAGTGTCGTCCCGATGTTTCACGTGAAACATCGGGACTTATTTTTTGTAGATTCGCATTTTGAAAACTGCTGCAGCGCGAAAACAAACTATAATCGTGCCTCTTAAGTCCTTGTTTGTCAGAAGCTAGCCATGTTTTATCCTAAAGAATTTGATGTGATTGTTGTCGGCGGTGGTCACGCCGGTACAGAAGCTGCCCTCGCCGCTGCGCGTATGGGACAGTCCACATTGTTGTTGACCCATAATATCGAGACCCTCGGTCAGATGTCCTGCAATCCCTCCATCGGTGGCATTGGTAAGGGGCATTTGGTGAAAGAGGTCGATGCCATGGGTGGTGCAATGGCAATCGCCACAGATGAGGCAGGAATACAGTTCCGCATTCTGAACTCCTCTAAAGGTCCGGCGGTTCGCGCTACGCGTGCTCAGGCTGACCGGATTCTGTACAAACAAGCGATTCGTAGTCGTCTGGAGAATCAACCGAATCTGTGGTTGTTCCAACAGGCTGTCGATGATTTGCTGGTAGAAGGCAATCGTGTCGTTGGTGCGGTGACGCAAGTCGGTATCCGTTTCCGCGCACGCGCAGTTGTTCTGACTGCGGGGACATTCCTGGACGGAAAAATCCACGTTGGCCTGAACAATTACTCAGCGGGCAGAGCGGGTGACCCACCCGCCATATCGCTGTCGGCGCGTTTGAAAGAGTTGTCACTGCCACAAGGTCGCCTGAAAACCGGCACGCCACCACGGATTGATGGTCGTAGTATCGATTTCTCTGTCATGCAAGAACAACCCGGTGATCTCGATCCGGTGCCAGTGTTCTCCTATATGGGGAATACAGGAATGCATCCTAAGCAAGTTCCTTGCTGGATCACACATACGAACGAAAAAACCCACGATATTATTCGCGCCGGCCTCGATCGCAGTCCGATGTATACCGGTGTCATTGAAGGGGTGGGGCCACGCTACTGCCCATCGATCGAAGATAAAATCCATCGCTTCGCGAGCAAAGAATCGCACCAGATCTTCCTTGAGCCCGAAGGTCTGACTACCAATGAGTTTTATCCCAACGGTATCTCCACTAGCCTGCCGTTCGATGTGCAACTGGAATTAGTTCGTTCGATGCGCGGTATGGAAAACGCATATATCCTGCGTCCGGGCTACGCTATTGAATACGATTACTTCGATCCGCGCGGATTGAAATCATCTTTAGAAACCCGCCAGATTGAAGGTTTGTTCTTTGCCGGACAGATCAATGGCACTACCGGTTACGAAGAAGCCGCAGCACAAGGTATGTTGGCAGGCTTGAATGCCGCTTTGCAAACCCAGGGTAAAGACGCCTGGGTGCCACGCCGTGATGAGGCGTATCTTGGCGTATTGGTGGATGACCTGATTACCAAAGGTGTGCAAGAGCCTTACCGCATGTTCACTAGCCGTGCAGAATTCCGTCTGAGTCTGCGTGAAGATAATGCCGATATGCGCCTGACCGAAATCGGTCGCCAGCTCGGTTGTGTCAGCGACGCGCAATGGCAGATGTTTGAACAAAAACGTGAAAGTGTTGCACGTGAAATGGAACGTCTGCGTTCTACTTGGGTCAACCCTCGAATTCTTGCCGCCGAAGAAGCAGAAAGAGTTGTTGGTAAAGCACTCGAACGTGAGTATTCCTTGGCCGATTTGTTGCGCCGTCCACAAGTGACCTATGACAGTTTGATGAGCTTGATTGGCGTTGAAGGCCAGGCTTTGGCTGGACCTGGTGTTGCCGACGAAGCAGTCCGGGAACAAGTGGAAATTCAAGTTAAATATGCGGGATATATTGACCGTCAAGCCAAAGAAGTTGAACGTCACGCCCATTTCGAAAACCTCAAAATGCCAGTCGGCTTTGACTATATGGAAGTCAATGGCTTGTCCATCGAGGTGCGTCAAAAACTGAATAAGCATCAGCCAGAAACACTGGGGCAGTGTGGTCGTATTTCTGGCGTCACCCCAGCAGCCATTTCGCTGTTACTGGTACATTTGAAAAAACGCGGCTTTAAAGAATTTGCTGCCGCTCCGGAAGCATTGGAAGAAACAACGCCCGCAGCAGGAGAGGCTTGATGAGTATCAACGATACGAGTAGTTTGCGTAAAATGCTCGCCGATGGCGTGCAAGAATTAGCATTGCATTTGACAGATGCGCAAATCGATAAAATGATTGTTTATTTGTTACTATTATCCAAGTGGAACTCTGTTTATAATCTAACAGCAATCCGCGATCCTAAAGAGATGGTCAAGCAGCATTTGCTTGATTCGCTATCAGCGGCACCAGCGTTTGTCGGCGCAAAAAATGTGCTGGATGTAGGCGCTGGCGGTGGATTACCCGGCATGATGTTGGCGATTACCTATCCAGAGATCAAGATTTCCATGATCGATACGGTAAGTAAAAAAACCGCCTTCCTGAGTCAGGCAAAAACCGAACTCGGATTGACGAACGTGACGGTACACACGGGCCGTGTGGAAGCATTGCAAGTGACAGAAAAATTTGATGTGATTACTTCACGTGCTTTTTCTGAGCTATGTAACTTCATTAATTGGTCCGGTCATTTGCTGGCAGATGGTGGTCAATTTGTTGCCATGAAAGGTGTGGCACCAGCGCAGGAAATCGAGAGACTACCTGAGGGCTGGCAAGTAACGGGCATGCAAGCGTTGTCGGTGCCGGGCTTACAAGCAGAGCGGCATCTTGTTTTTGTTAAAAAATCCCCAGTCTGAATCACCCACGGAAAACCTGTATGGCAAAAATCTTTTGTGTAGCAAACCAAAAAGGTGGCGTGGGCAAAACCACAACCACTGTCAATCTTGCCGCCGGACTGGCTAAATTGGACCAACGCGTTTTATTGGTCGATCTGGATCCTCAGGGCAACGCCACCATGGGCGCGGGGATTAACAAAGCAAAATTAAGCTCTTCTGTGTATGAAGTTTTGCTCGGTATTTCGGACGTAGCGACGGCGCGTTTGCGTTCCGAGTCAGGCCGATTTGATGTATTGCCAGCGAATCGTGAACTTGCTGGTGCTGAAGTTGAAATGGTGGAACTGGAAAATCGTGACAAGCGCTTGCGCGACGCTTTAGCCGCCGTCAGTGCTGATTATGACTTCATCCTGATTGACTGCCCACCTGCCTTGTCGATGTTGACCCTGAACGGTCTGTGTGCCGCCCACGGCGTGATTATTCCTATGCAGTGCGAATACTATGCGCTTGAAGGCTTGTCCGATCTGGCCAATACCATCAAAAAAGTCTCCGCAAATCTGAATCCGGATCTCAAAATTGTGGGATTGTTGCGCGTTATGTTCGATCCGCGCATGACCTTGTCCCAGCAAGTCTCTGATCAGCTGGAACAACATTTTGGCGACAAAGTCTTTAAAACTCTGATCCCACGCAATGTCCGTCTGGCCGAAGCGCCGTCGTATGGTATTCCTGGCGTGGTATTCGATCCCTCGTCCAAAGGTGCGCAGGCATATATCGCCTTCGGCGCTGAAATGGTCGAAAGAATTAAACAGTTGGAAAAATGAACATGGTCATGAAAAAACAAAAGGGTTTGGGACGTGGTCTCGACGCCTTACTTGGTGGTGCCGGCGATTTTGCGGATGCTGTACCCACAGTTAGCGGTGCGCCAACCAGCCTGTCAGTTCAGCATATGCAAGCTGGTAAATATCAGCCACGTACCCGCATGGATGAAGGTGCACTGGCAGAACTGGCCGCATCGATCAAAGCGCAAGGCTTGATGCAACCAATTCTGGTACGTCCTATCGGACAAAACAACGGCGTTACCCGGTATGAAATCATTGCAGGCGAACGTCGCTTCCGCGCTTCACAAATGGCGGGGTTGGAAGAAGTGCCAGTATTGGTGAAAGATGTAGACGACCAGGCCGCTGCAGCGATGGCCTTGATTGAGAACATTCAGCGTGAAGATCTCAATCCTTTGGAAGAAGCACAAGGCATCCATCGTCTCATCACCGATTTCTCGTTTACCCATGAGCAAGCAGCCACAGCGGTGGGACGTTCGCGTAGCGCGGTGTCCAACTTGCTGCGCTTGTTGAATCTGGCTAAGCCAGTGCAAACCATGCTCATGGCGGGCGATATCGATATGGGACATGCACGGTCTTTATTGGTGACTGATGCTGCAACGCAGATTCAGTTGGCGAATCAGATCGTTGCAAAACGCATGTCGGTGCGTGAAGCAGAAAAGTTGGTGGCTAAAACCACATCTGAAATGAACTCACCAGGCAAGTTACGTGACAAGTCTGAAAAGTCGCGCGACATCACGCGACTTGAAGAAGAACTCTCGGATCTGCTGGCGACTCAGGTAACATTGAAAATGGGAAGCAAGGGCAGGGGGCAAATGGTGATCGACTTTGCCGACCTCGATTCTCTTGACGGCGTGATTTTAAAAATACGCGGTCAGTAAAATACAACATGAAGCTGCAAACCAATTTGGTTTTGCAGCTTTTTTTTCGTCCCCGTTTTTTGAACGGAAGCTTTTATCAATAACTTACTGATGCGTTCCACGTGAAACTTCTTATCCTCCCTGGTTTATATAACTCTGGCCCACAACATTGGCAAAGCTTATGGGAAACCAGCTTGCCCAACATCGAGCGGGTGCAACAAGAGAATTGGGATCAACCCGAACTCGATGTTTGGATGGGCAAATTATCCGCTCACATAGAGACTTGTAAGGAGGATGTCATTTTGGTCGCCCATAGTCTGGGCTGCGCTTTGGCTGTTCACTGGATTTCGTCGCTCATGACATCGCCGTTACACGTGAAACAAGTCAAAGGCATATTTTTAGTAGCTCCGCCAGAAGTAGGACAAAATCCCTTTCCAGCTATAAGTTTTTGTCCTATGCCTGAAATACGACTTCCTGTAGCAAGTATGTTGATCGCTTCTGATAACGACCCGTGGTGCGATGTTGCGTTAAGCAGACATTGGGCACATTGTTGGGGAAGCGAATTTCATATGCTAGTCGCGAAAGGGCATATCAACAGCGACTCGGGTCTGGGCAAATGGGAGCAAGGCCAGAGTTGGTTGAAAACGTTAACGCAGATAGTCTGAAATTGCTAAAAAAACAGGCAGTGTCTCATTCTGGTGCACTGAAGGTATCGTTTGACGTTATTACGCACTACCACGTATAATTCCGTGGTTTTGATAGGCGAGGATTTATGCTGCCCGATAATATTTCGAGGCAAATACAATAAATTCGAGCAAGATTTATAAATTAAGTGAGGAAAGCATGGCGCGTATCGTACTGCTGCAAATGGCGGCAGCTCTGGTCGTCGCGCTTGTTGTTGGTGTATTTGGGACGATTTCTTTAGCATTTTCAGCCTTGTTAGGCGGACTATGCTGTGCAATTCCAAACGCTTTTTTCGCGTTGCGCCTGACGATGAGCGCCCGAAAGCCTGGAGGAGCAAACCCGATGAGTTTTTTCATCGGTGAATTTATCAAGATTGGACTAACAATCGCCCTGATGGGTGCGGTTGTTACCTTGTACCACGATGTCAACTGGCCGGCTTTTTTGATCGCCTTCATTGTGGTACTGAAAAGTTATTTCATTTTACTCTTTAGGCGCTGAACATGAGCTCAGTTGAACAAATCACTCCGTCGGAATATATTGCCCACCACTTAGGGCATTTGACTAACTCCCATACACCACAAACTTCTTTGTGGGACATGTCATATATTAATATTGATACTGTCCTATGGTCGGTTGTATGTGGTTTGTTGGGAACCATTATTATGTATCTGGCTGCACGTAAAGCGACATCTGGCGTCCCGGGACGCTTCCAATGTGCAGTTGAGATGCTCATTGAAATGGTAGACAACAACGCAAAAAGTATTGTTCATGGGAACACCAGCTTCATCGCACCAATGGCTTTGTCGGTATTTGTATGGGTAGTGTTAATGAATTCACTGGATTTTCTCCCGGTTGATTTATTTTCTCAGTGGTTATTTCCGCTGTTCGGTATCGATAGCGAAACGCATCATCGCGTAGTTCCAACCGCTGACTTGAACGGTACTTTGGGTATCTCAATTGGCGTCTTTGGTTTGATGATGTACTACAGCTTCAAGATTAAAGGCGTCGGTGGTTTCATTAAAGAATTGTTTAGTGCTCCATTTGGTCCTTGGTTATTTCCATTTAATCTGGCACTAAATCTCGTCGAGTATGCTGCGAAGACTTTTTCGCTCGGTATGCGACTGTTTGGTAACATGTTTGCAGGCGAATTGCTCTTCTTGTTGATCGCGGCTCTGCTGGGTGCGTCCGATTCAATATTTGGCGGTATCGGTCACTTGGTACTGGGTTCTGCATGGTCAATTTTCCATATCCTGATCGTCCCTCTGCAAGCATTTATTTTTATGATGTTGACTTTGGTGTACATGGGGCAGGCGCACGAAGCACATTAATTAAGTTTGATATTTTTGGCTCTGGTTTTTTATATTTGTAATTGTGTTTGTATTTAGTTTTGGTATTTTAATTTTAACTTTCAAGGAGTTTTCTCATGACTAACGTCGCATTTGTTGCATTGGCTTGTGGTTTGATCATCGGTTTGGGCGCTTTAGGTGCATGTATCGGTATCGCTATGATGGGCGGTAAATACCTCGAAGCGTCCGCACGTCAACCAGAGTTGATGGAAAAACTGCAAGGTAAAATGTTGTTGTTAGCTGGTCTGATCGACGCTGCGTTCATTATCGGTGTTGGTATCGCGATGTTCTTCGCAACTGCAAATCCATTCAAAGGCTAATAGCTTTCCTTTTTCTACCGTAGGCTTTGAGCCTACGGAACGATTAATTTAACAAGGAAACTAAAGTGAATCTGAATCTATCTATGTGGTATCAAGCTGGGGTATTTATTATCCTGGCGTTGGTGACTGCAAAATTCATCTGGCCACCTGTCATAGGTGCAATTGATGAGCGCATGAAGCGTATTGCAGATGGACTGGCAGCTGCCGACCGTGGCCGCGCTGAAATGCAAGCTGCTGAAAAGCGTGTACAAGCTGAATTGGCTGGTGCGCGTGATGAAGGCCAAAAACGTATCATTGACGCAGAAAAACGCGCTCAATTGATCATCGAAGAAGCCAAGAACACTGCCTATGCAGAAGCGGGTCGTATTGTTGCGGCTGCTCAAGCTGATGCAGAAAATCAAGTTACTAAAGCACGCGAAGAATTGCGCGACCAGGTTGCTACTTTAGCAGTCAAAGGCGCAGAACAAATTCTGAAACGTGAAATCAACGCATCCGCTCACGCAGATTTGTTGACTCAACTGAAAACCGAGCTGTAATCATGGCCGAACTCGCAACGATCGCTCGTCCTTACGCAGAAGCGCTATTCCGCGTTGCCCAAACCGGTAACCTGTCCGCCTGGTCGGAACTGGTTACTGAAATGGGTCATGTGGGTGCGAATTCCGATGTACAAGCTCTTGCACACAACCCAAAAGTCTCGGCTTCTCAAAAAGCTGAGATTTTCCTGTCTGCGCTCAAATCGCCAGTGACTACTGAAGCAAAAAACTTCGTAGCAACGCTCGCTGACTATGATCGCCTGACTTTGCTGCCTGAAATCGCTTTCCAATTTCACGCTCTGAAAAACGCCTTCGACGGCGCTGCAGATGCGGAAGTAACAAGCGCTTTTGAATTGTCCGCAGCCCAGTTGAGCGACCTGGCAGTGACATTGGAAAAGAAATTTGGCCGCAAACTGCACCCAACAGTCAAAGTAGATCCTGCTTTGATCGGTGGTGTGCGCATCGTGGTTGGTGATCAGGTGCTTGACACGTCGGTTCGCGCTAAGCTGCAAAAAATGCACGTAGCCCTGACCGCGTAAGAACGTAATAAATATTAGGAGTTAGTATGCAACTCAACCCATCTGAAATCAGCGAGTTGATCAAGAGCCGGATTCAAGGCCTTGGCGACACAGCTGAGATTCGTAATCAAGGTACGGTTATTTCCGTTACCGACGGTATCTGCCGCATCCACGGTCTGTCTGACGCGATGCAAGGTGAGATGCTGGAATTCCCAGGCAATACATTTGGTCTGGCATTGAACTTGGAACGTGATTCCGTTGGCGCCGTTATTCTCGGTGACTACGAACACATCTCCGAAGGCGACACAGTGAAATGTACTGGTCGTATTCTGGAAGTGCCTATCGGTCCTGAACTGCGCGGTCGTGTTGTTAACGCGCTGGGTCAGCCTATCGACGGCAAAGGTCCAATCAATGCTAAATTGACTGCACCAATCGAAAAAATCGCGCCAGGCGTTATTGCTCGTCAATCCGTTTCTGAACCACTGCAAACAGGTATCAAGTCCATCGACGCAATGGTACCAGTTGGCCGCGGTCAGCGTGAATTGATCATTGGCGATCGTCAAACTGGTAAAACAGCGGTAGCGATTGATGCGGTGATCAGCCAAAAAGGCCAAAACGTGACATGTATCTATGTTGCGATCGGTCAAAAAGCTTCTTCCGTTAAAAACGTTGTGCGCGCTCTCGAAGCCCACGGCGCCATGGAATACACCATCGTTGTGGCTGCAACTGCTGCTGAATCTGCAGCGATGCAATACGTTTCCGCTTACTCCGGTTGCGCGATGGGTGAATACTTCCGTGACCGCGGTCAAGACGCATTGATCATCTATGATGATTTGTCCAAACAAGCTGTGGCTTACCGTCAGGTTTCCCTGCTGCTGCGCCGCCCACCAGGCCGTGAAGCTTACCCAGGTGACGTGTTCTATTTGCACTCCCGTTTGCTGGAACGTGCAGCACGTGTGAACCCAGATTACGTTGAAGCATTCACCAAAGGTGAAGTTAAAGGTAAAACAGGTTCTCTGACAGCATTGCCTATCATTGAAACTCAAGCTGGCGACGTTTCCGCATTCGTTCCAACCAACGTAATTTCGATTACCGACGGTCAGATCTTCTTGGAAACATCCCTGTTCAACGCCGGTATCCGTCCAGCGATTAACGCTGGTATCTCGGTATCTCGTGTTGGTGGTGCAGCGCAGACTAAAGTCATCAAAAACTTGTCCGGTGGTATTCGTACTGACTTGGCGCAGTATCGTGAATTGGCAGCGTTTGCTCAGTTCGCATCTGACCTTGACGAAGCAACCCGCAAACAGTTGGACCGTGGTGCCCGTGTTACTGAATTGCTGAAACAAGCTCAGTACGCACCATTGCCAATCTCTTTGATGGCTGTCACATTGTTCTCCGTGAACAAAGGTTACCTGGACGATGTACCTGTTAAGCAAGTATTGGCTTTTGAAGCTGGCGTACACAACTTCATGAAAACCAGCCACGCTGCTTTGTTGCAAAAGATCGAAGAAACCAAGCAACTGGACAAAGATGGCGAAGCTGCCATGGCTGCCGCAATTGCTGATTTCAAAAAATCCGGCGCCTATTAATTTACTGTAGCTAGAAGGAGTCAATACTCATGGCTGCAGGCAAAGAGATACGTGGCAAGATTAAAAGCGTAGAAAATACGAAGAAAATCACGAAAGCGATGGAAATGGTCGCTGCGTCCAAAATGCGTAAAGCGCAAGACCGGATGCGTGCGGCTCGCCCGTACAGTGAAAAGATTCGTAATATCGCTGCGAACTTGTCACAAGCCAACCCAGAGTACACGCATCCTTTCATGGTTCAACAAGATCACTCCAAGAAAGCCGGAGTGATCGTTGTGACAACAGATAAAGGTTTGTGCGGTGGCTTGAACACCAACGTATTACGTTTGGTCACCAACAAATTGCGTGAACTTGAAGGTAAAGGTTCAAAAGTAGAAGCGGTCGCAATTGGTAATAAAGGTTTAGGCTTCCTGAATCGTATCGGCGCCGAAGTTGTTTCCCATGCAATTCAATTGGGCGACGCTCCGCACTTAGATAAATTGATTGGCCCAGTCAAAGTTTTGCTGGACGCCTATCAGGAAGGCAAACTCGACGCGGTTTACTTGAGTTATACCAAGTTTATTAACACCATGAAGCAAGAGCCGGTGATAGAGCAATTATTGCCTCTGACAGCGGATCGCCTGGCAGTAGAAAAGTCATCCCATTCCTGGGATTACATCTACGAACCAGATGCAAATACGGTGATTGATGAATTGCTGATCCGTTATGTTGAAGCACTGATTTATCAAGCTGTTGCTGAAAACATGGCGTCTGAACAGTCGGCCCGTATGGTGGCGATGAAATCAGCAAGTGATAACGCAGGTAACGTCATTGGCGAGCTGAAACTGGTTTATAACAAAACCCGTCAAGCAGCTATTACCAAAGAGCTCTCCGAGATCGTCGCCGGCGCGGCAGCGGTCTAAACTGTATAAATAATTATTGAAGGAACGAACATGGCTAATGGCAAAATCGTTCAGTGTATCGGCGCTGTGGTGGACGTTGAATTCCCACGTGACGCGATGCCTAAGATTTACGATGCCTTGAAAATGGAAGGCTCCGAGTTGACTCTGGAAGTTCAGCAGCAGTTAGGTGACGGCATTGTCCGTACGATTGCTCTGGGTACTTCTGACGGTCTGCGTCGTGGCATGGTGATTAGCAACACTGGTCATCCAATCATGGTACCAACCGGCAAAGCAACGCTGGGTCGCATTATGGACGTACTGGGTAACCCTATCGATGAATGCGGTCCTGTCAGCCATGCGCAGACAGCATCGATTCACCGTAAGGCACCTGCCTATGACGAACTGTCTCCATCCCAGGAATTGCTGGAAACCGGTATCAAAGTGATTGATCTGGTTTGCCCATTCGCTAAGGGTGGTAAAGTTGGTTTGTTCGGTGGCGCGGGTGTGGGTAAAACCGTGAACATGATGGAACTGATTAACAACATCGCTAAAGCACACAGCGGCTTGTCCGTGTTTGCTGGTGTCGGTGAACGTACTCGTGAAGGTAATGACTTCTATCACGAAATGGCTGACGCAAAAGTGGTTGATCTGGAAAATCCAGAAAACTCCAAAGTGGCGATGGTGTACGGTCAGATGAATGAACCACCAGGTAACCGTCTGCGCGTTGCTTTGACTGGTTTGACTATCGCTGAAGGTTTCCGCGACGAAGGTAAAGACGTTCTGTTCTTTGTGGATAACATCTACCGTTATACACTGGCCGGTACTGAAGTTTCCGCGTTGCTGGGTCGTATGCCTTCCGCTGTGGGTTACCAACCGACATTGGCTGAAGAAATGGGCCGTCTGCAAGAGCGTATTACATCCACAAAAACTGGTTCGATTACGTCGATCCAGGCCGTGTATGTTCCAGCCGATGACTTGACCGATCCATCTCCTGCAACGACGTTTGCTCACTTGGATTCGACAGTTGTTCTGTCCCGTGACATCGCTTCTCTGGGTATCTACCCAGCGGTTGATCCACTGGACTCCACATCCCGTCAGTTGGATCCACAAGTTGTGGGTCAAGAGCACTATGAAACAGCACGTGCTGTTCAAGGTACTCTGCAACGCTACAAAGAATTGCGCGACATTATCGCGATTCTGGGTATGGACGAATTGGCTCCTGAAGACAAATTGCTGGTTGCACGTGCTCGTAAAATGCAACGTTTCTTGTCTCAGCCTTTCCACGTTGCTGAAGTATTTACCGGTTCTCCAGGTAAATACGTTTCGCTGAAAGACACGATCAAGGGTTTCAAAATGATCGCTTCCGGCGAACTCGATCACTTGCCAGAACAAGCGTTCTACATGGTAGGTACTATCGACGAAGCAATCGAAAAAGCGAAAAAACTGGCTGCTTAATTCTTGAGCACTAGCGCTGCGGCGGTAACGTCGCAGCAAGAGCTTTTTCAAGCGAACACAAAGGGTCCAACATGGCACACACTATTCACGTTGACGTAGTTTCAGCAGAAGAATTGATTTTTTCTGGTGAAGCTGAATTCGTCGCGTTGCCGGGTGAGGCTGGTGAATTGGGTATTTATCCAAAACATACTCCACTGATTACCCGTATCAAACCGGGTGCGGTGCGCATCAAAGTGGCTGGTCAGGCTGAAGACGAATTCGTTTTCGTTGCTGGCGGTTTGCTCGAAGTGCAACCAGATGCAGTGACAGTTTTGGCCGATACCGCGATTCGTGGTCACGACCTGGACGAAGCTAAAGCAACTGAAGCTAAGAAATTAGCTGAACAAGCTTTGGTTAATCGCGATTCCACCATCGACTATGCGCAAGCACAAGTTGAGTTGGCTACCGCGATCGCCCAATTGGCAGCGATTAGCAAATTGCGTCAAAAGCGTTAATTCGTTGCCGTCATTGACGCGACGAAAGCAGTACAATAAAAAGGCAGCCCCGGCTGTCTTTTTGTTTTTTCAGGGTGATGAATGCACGTATCAGCAATTTTTGAGCAGCCCATGGCAGATTTGTTTCGCCAGACAAAGACAATCGCCGTGGTCGGGCTGTCGCCCAAAACACACCGCGCCAGTTATGCCGTCGCGGCCTATATGCAAGCGCACGGCTACCGGATTATTCCCATCAATCCACGCGAAGCAGGAAAAACGATTTTGTCGGAAGGTTGTTATGCTGATTTAGCAGAAGCACGGCAGCACCATCATATCGATATCGTCGATTGTTTCCGCAGCGCTGATGACATTCCACCGATTGCCGAAGCTGCGATACAAATTGGTGCACGCTGTCTGTGGATGCAGTCCGGTATAGTGAATATTGACGCTGCCCGGTCAGCGCATGAGGCTGGGCTCCAGGTTGTTATGGATCGCTGTCTGAAAATAGAGCACCAGCGTTTTCTTGTGCATATCAACACCGCCACCGAAAGTGAATAAACCATGAGCGTCGCCGAACTATTTCATATCCCTGCTAATTTCGAACTGAAAGAGACAGATGCCTCCCGTAAGCTGATTGGTTCGACTACTGGCCAGAAATCAGAAGACAAACAAGCTGACAAATCACAAACCGCTGCACTGGCTGAACAAATATCCGGGTTGCAAGAAGTCTTCGCTGCCAATCACGATCACAAGCTTCTGGTCATTTTACAAGGCATGGACACATCGGGAAAAGACGGGACGGTGAAAAGCGTCTTCGGTCAACTCCATCCTTTGGGGGCACGTACCGTGGCGTTTAAAGCGCCGAGCCAAGCTGAAAAAGACCGTGACTTTTTATGGCGTGTTCACAAAGAAGTCCCTGGTAAGGGTGAAATTGTGATTTTTAATCGCAGTCATTATGAAGATGTACTGATCAGCAAAGTCCATGGCTGGATTGACGAAGCTGAATGCGAACGCCGATATGCGCATATCCGCAACTTCGAACGCATGTTGGTCGAAACGGGAACCATCGTTTTGAAATTCTTTTTACATATATCCAATGCAGAACAAAAGGAACGACTGGAAGAACGCTTGGCAGAGCCAGATAAACATTGGAAATTTGACATGCAAGACCTGGCTGAGCGCGTGCACTGGGAAGCCTATCAACGTGCTTACGAAAAGGCTTTAGCCGCGACAGATACGTCCGAAGCACCCTGGTACGTGGTTCCGTCTGATTCTAAGACCCAAAGAAATCTTGTCATCGCCAGTATTGTTGACGAACGACTTGCAAGTCTTAACCTCAAGTATCCCCCCGGCAATCTTGAATATAGCAAATTGATTGTTGAATAACGAAAATCAGTGTTCTTTTTAATAGTGCTTAACTTGATCGCAGGTCTCTCGATTTGGGGAGGTCTGCAACCAGAAACATTGATGACAAAAAAATGGGCGAAGAAGCTGATTCAATCGATGCATGTTGTCTAAAGATAGCGAAACTCATTGCTCAAGCTTGAAGTGGTATTGGTCATAAATGTGCATTATCAATAACGTACACCACCAATTGAAATCATTACTTATGCACAAACTGTCAAGTACAATATTTTTATAAAAATAAGCACTTTTCGGATTAAGACTATTTATATCTATTAAAATCAATGACTTAGGAAGTTAACTTACGGTGCGTAATTAAAAAATCGAGGTAAACCTCAAATAAACAAAATCTATCCACAAAGTTATCCACAGTTATTCAAAAGAAATTCACAGCCTTAAACGCAACTTGCGCAAGATCAGATGCTGATCACTGCGGCTTAAGCGATAATGTCGTCTAATTCGAAATTTGCGATGATATTTGTTTATCGCTGTGAACCTTAGTTTTTTGAAAGCCCCCATGAGCCACCAATTTTCGCCACTGAAAAACGATACCTTTCTTAAAGCATTAATGCGTGAAGAAACCGACTACACACCATTGTGGCTCATGCGCCAGGCAGGGCGCTATCTGCCAGAGTATCGTGCAACTCGCAAAGGTGCCGGTTCGTTTATGAGTCTGGCGAAAAATCCGCAGTTCGCGACCGAAGTCACTCTGCAACCTATTGATCGTTATGCATTGGACGCAGCGATTTTATTCTCAGATATTCTGACCGTACCTGATGCTATGGGCTTGGGCTTATATTTTGAAGAAGGTGAAGGTCCGAAATTTGAGCGTCCATTAAAAGACGAAAAAGACATTCTGGCTTTAAAGGTTCCGGAAGAAGGCAGCTTGCAGTATGTATTTGATGCAGTGACGCAAATTCGTACTGCGCTTGACGGTCGCGTACCCTTGATCGGCTTTTCCGGCAGCCCTTGGACGCTGGCATGCTACATGGTCGAAGGGCAGGGCTCGAAAGAGTTCCATAAGGTCAAGACCATGCTGTACAAGCGTCCAGATTTGATGCATCACATTTTGCGTGTGAATGCGGATGCAGTTGCTAGCTATCTGAATTCACAAATTGATGCCGGAGCACAGGCAGTAATGATATTTGATAGTTGGGGCGGCGCATTGGCGGATGCTGCATATCAGGAATTTTCTTTATCCTATATGCAAGACATCGTTTCTAAGCTGCAAAAGGAAAAAGACGGCAAACGCATTCCCGCCATCGTCTTCACCAAAGGGGGCGGCCTGTGGTTGGAGAAGATTGCTGCCATCGGTGCCGACGCAGTAGGCCTGGATTGGACAGTCAATCTGGGACAAGCACGTGCCCGTGTTGGTGACAAGGTGGCCTTGCAAGGAAATTTGGACCCCGCGATCTTGTTTGCTGAACCCGAGCAAATCCGCCAGCAGGTGATACAAACCCTCGATGCCTATGGCACGCCGACAGCAGGGCATGGCCATGTGTTCAATCTGGGACATGGAATTTCCCAGTTCACACCGCCAGAATCCGTCAATGTTTTGGTTGATACCGTGCACGAATATAGCCGCCAGCAGCGCAATAAGTGATCTGACTTGCCCTATAAAGTTGCGTGACATGATTTCGAATGCACAAATTAGGGTAATCTGTTGATCGCCCTTTGGTCAAAGGACTGGAAAAAAGTATTAAAATTTGAACATCGATGGTGCTAGCAAAACGACAATGGCTAATTTGCCGCACCAACGCGTCATGTTGCTATGCAAAACCCTGTATTTGTGCGCCTTCCCAACCCAAAAGCTGTGGAAAACCAAGTGGATAATAGCTAATAACTTTTATATTTCTTTCACTGATTTTACTTACTTATGCACAAATTCAGGGCGTTGTAAAAAAGCTTTAAAAATATTTTTTTTTATTTGGTAAGTATTTGTAAGTGATTGATTTTAAAAGATATTAAAAATTTGATCTAGAACCATTTTCAGTCGAAGACCCGCATAAACACTAACGAAAACCAATGTCAATAGATCTTTCTCCACAAAGTTATCCACAGAAGTTGTGGACAACTCAAAAAGGCCTTATAAAATCAATGCTTACGCTTGTTTGTTGCCAAAAAACTAGGCCGTGAAAGTTATTTTTCTCCGTGTCGCGCTTGACACTCCTCTTGACACTTTGTTCGATTACCGTTGCCTGATTTCCGATACAGGCGACCAGGTTGGGGGCGAATCAGCCCCCTCTCGAGAACGCATGCCCCACATTGGGCAATTGCTTGTTGTTCCATTTGGGCGTCAGGAATTGGTTGGTGTCATCGTCGATATTCGTGAGAGCACAGACATTCCAGATGACAAGATCAAAGACGTTATCGAGATCAGAACTGAATTGACACCACTGCTGCCGGACTGGATGGACTTAGCCAAATTTGCGGCTGATTACTATCACAGGCCGTTGGGTGAGGTAGCATTGCCAGCGCTGCCAAAGAATTTAAAAGCAATTAAACCCGTTTCTCTCCAGCGAAATTTAAAAAAATTAGCCAAATTAAGCGTTCCGAATAATGCCCAGCCAAGCGCGGAACCAGATTTGAACGCTGAACAACAACATGCAGTCGATGCGATTACCAATGAAACTGGTTTCGCCGCCAATCTGTTATTTGGTGTGACCGGGAGTGGAAAAACCGAAGTTTACTTACAAGCGGCAGCCAAAGTACTGGCACGTGATGAGCAAAGTCAGATTCTCATTTTAGTGCCTGAAATCAATCTGACGCCACAGTTTGAGTCACATATCAGAGCCCGATTTCCCGGTGTGATGTTGTCGACCTTGCATAGCGGCATGGCGGAGGGTGAACGATTGTTGCACTGGCTTGCCGCTCATCAGGGGCAGGCACGTATTATCCTGGGCACACGCCTGGCAATGCTGGCGTCGATGCCGCATCTCAGGCTGATTATTGTCGACGAAGAGCATGACCCTTCTTATAAGCAACAAGAAGGGCTTCGCTATTCGGCGCGCGATTTAGCGATCTGGCGTGCGAGGCAACTGAATATTCCTGTCGTGTTGGGCTCGGCCACACCATCTTTGGAAAGTTGGCATGGCGCCCAAAGCGGACGTTATCGCCAATTAAATCTGCGCGAACGAGCAGTAAAAAATGCTGTTTTACCAGTTGTAAAAATAATTAATCTGGAACGGGAGAAACCCAGCGATGGTTTGACCCCCCGTTTGATTTCTTCGATAAAGCTACGCCTTGAGCGGGGTGAGCAATCACTTCTATTTTTAAACCGACGTGGATACGCCCCCGTTCTCGCTTGTGATGCCTGCGGCTGGATCAGTCAATGTACACGGTGTACCGCCAATTTAGTCTTACATAAAGGCGATCATCGTTTGCGATGTCATCACTGCGGTTTGGAGCAACGTATCCCGCGTTCATGTCCGACTTGCGGCAATATCGACCTGCAACCTTTGGGACGTGGCACGCAAAGAATGGAAGAAAATCTGGCGTCAATATTTCCTGACGCTAAGGTATTCCGGATTGATGCTGACTCAACCCGCCTCAAAGGAAGTGCGGCGGCAGCGTTTGAACGCGTTCATGACGGCGATGTGGATATCCTGATCGGTACCCAGATGGTTGCCAAAGGACATGATTTTAAGCGTCTGACCCTGGTTGCGGCGTTGAATCCTGACGCTGCATTGTTCTCTCAAGACTACCGTGCCAGTGAACGTCTGTTTGCCCAATTGATGCAGGTGTCCGGACGCGCAGGGCGCACGGCGCAAAAAGAAGGCGGTAACATATCGGAAGTGCTGGTACAAACCCGTTACCCGGATCACCCTTTGTATCATGCGTTGATGACACACAATTACGAGGCATTTGCGCAAGACTTGTTGCAGGAACGACACCAAGCACAATTGCCACCATTTATGTACCAGGCTTTGCTTCGGGCAGAGGCCAAAGAATTACAACAGGCATTAGATTTCTTGCAACAAGCAGCGGCGTGCCAGACCCACATAGGGATTACCATGAACGATCCAATTCCTATGACCATGACGCGGGTCGCCAATGTTGATCGCGCGCAATTATTGGTCGAATCTGCTTCAAGACCCGCGCTGCAAGCGTTTGTGAAAGAATGGATCATTACCCTGAGGTCGTTTAAAAGCCGGGTCAAATGGTCAGTGGAGATTGATCCTGTTGACATCTAGCAGTGCTCATCTTGTGACAAATGTCATTGTTGATTGGTGATCATCTGCACTGACTTTTTCGAACTGCAGATTGCATACTGAGTGCCAGTTAAACATCAATCAACCAGTTTGCGAGGATCATCATGGAACAAACTTTCGTGCAACCAGTCTCAGCCCAAGCCAAACGACGTCGCCCGACAGGCGCAATGATTTTTGCCGTCTTTGGCAGTCTGTGGCTACTTTCTTGGAATCATTATACTGGCAGCCATCAAACGCCGTTTAATGTCCTGATCATCGCATGTGGTGTGGCAATCATTGTCTGGGCGGTCAGCATCGACAAGAAAGTCAGAGCTACGCTTACCGGGATCCAGGATGACCACGAAAATCGGTTGACCAATAAAACCTATCATTTGATCAATGCTGCACAATGGTTGGCGATATTTATCGGCATTAACCTACTCAATAAATTTGGTCTCGCCTCATGGGATCTTCCTTTGATTGTATTGATCGTTGGCTTACATTTTTTCCCATTAGCTCGTCTGTTCCATCAGCCTAAACATTACCTGACGGGGGTTTACTTTGTACTGTTGGCGGTGCTTTTTCCTCTTTGTTCAGCAAATGGACCTGGTGATGTAAATATCTGTCTGGGAGTCGGTATTGGCTTGTGGATCAGTGCGCTATGGAATTTGTCTGAAATCCTTCAGACAGCGACAATGAAGGATTTACCTCATACAACAGTTATCTAGCTATAAAGAATTATGGGAGAATCAGGCATCTGCCAAATTTCTCCCTATCCAAAACCAATTTATGTCTAGCAAACCCTCTTCGTCGTATCAGCCGCCCGCAAATCAACGTGAACTCGTACTTGCATGGCTGCGCCGCGCCCGCGAATCGCAGATGGCCCACTACGAAATGGCGAATTTGCTTTCGACCCGTGGGCGTTGGCTTGGGGTGCCAGTAATATTAATCACGACCGTGATTGGTACCTCGGTCTTTGCCTCATTAAGTTCGGTAGAAATTAGCTCAGGTGCAAAAATTATCGTTGGGACCTTGAGCGCGATCGCAGCGGTATTATCGAGTTTGCAGACCTTTTTTAAATACTCTGAACGCTCAGAAAAGCATAGAGCAACTGCCGCTCGCTATGGAGCCATTCGTCGTAAGCTAGAAATTTTGTACGCAGAACATACAGAAACGACCGAGAAGCATTACCTCGATACTTTACGTGAAGAGTTAGACCGCATTTCAGACGAATCGCCGCATGTTCCGGTCTCAGTGTTTGAACGCATTCAAAAAAATATTTTTTATACGGGTGAAACGCCAATAGTGCGTCAGCCTTAAAAGACGGGCAATATACCGCTGTTCTGTCCCAAAAACACGTCGACTGTGCACCCATCAAAGCTCAGTATCATCTTTAATGACAGTTTTCGCACTTCACATGGAAACTGTTATGTCACACTATTTTCTTTTAGCCGTCATTAGTTACCTGGTTGCCACAGCCAGTCCAGGCCCTAGCAATATGGCGTTGATGGCGGTCGCCATGAATCAGGGACGACAGGCCGCGTTCGCTATGGCTTGTGGCATCGTTGCCGGATCGTTGTTTTGGGGGGCGATGGCAGTGCTGGGTTTTGCTACGCTTTTAAATACGTATGCTCAGTTATTGACGCTATTGAAATTGTTTGGCGCAGCCTATTTGTTGTGGCTGGCAGTCAAAGCATGGCATACGGCTTTTGCAGGCAGACTTGCATCACCGACCTGTTTATCTGAACGCACTGCGCTGAAAAAGCATTTCCACCGCGGATTGCAGCTGCACCTGAGTAATCCCAAAGCCATATTTGCCTGGTTGGCCATTGTCACACTCGCCAGTCAGGGCGCTTCTGGCTGGCGCGATAGCGTTTGCTTGCTTGTCGTATGCGTGGGCATAGGAGCGATGGTCTTTGGCTCTTACGCGCTGGCCTTTTCATTCAGCGCGGTGCGGATGTGGTACCAACGATGGCAGCGTTGGCTCAACGCCATTCTTGGTGCGGTATTTGCGAGCGCAGCGGGAAGACTATGGTGTTCAGATTGAGTCTCTGAACACCATAAGCCGTGGCAGACTAATCAATGATGCGCATTTTAAACTGACGCCCTTTGATATTCGTACGGCTGAGCTTATCCACAGTAGTGTGTGCGACGTGTCTGTCGATTGCTACATAGGTAGAGAATTCAGACACATTGATTTTACCGACTTGTTCTTTTTTCAGACCAATGTCGGCGGTCAATGCGCCAAGCAGATCACCCGGGCGTAATTTATCTTTCTTACCGCCAAAGATGCATACCGTCGTCATCGGTGCTTGCAAAATTTGGTCTGGTGCGGCTTCCAGCGCATTGATGTCAGCCCAGGTGACGGCTTCGCCTTGATATTCGGCAATCAGTTTCACCCATTTTTTTTCATTTGGCGTGGCCAGGCTTAGCGCCAGACCTTTTTCACCGGCGCGACCAGTGCGACCGATACGGTGGATGTGTACTTCAGTATCTTTGGACACATCCACGTTGATCACAGCGCCCAAAGTTTGAATATCAAGCCCGCGTGCGGCCACGTCAGTCGCCACTAAGACGGAACAACTTTGATTGGCAAAACGGATCAATACTTCATCACGATCGCGTTGTTCCAGATCACCATGCAAGGCCAGGGCACTGATGCCTTGTGCTTGTAATTCTTCGGTCAATTCGCGGCAATGGATTTTGGTATTACAAAAAGCAATGGTCGAGACAGGCTGATAGTGGTGCAACAAACGCGCGACGGCTTCATTGCGTTCTTCTGGTGTGACCAGATAGAACAATTGCTCAATATGATTCGCCGCGTGTTGTGATTCCACTTTGATTTCTACCGGATCGCGCAGCAATTGCTCACTGGCTTTGCGAATATTGTCTGGATACGTCGCCGAGAACAACAAGGTTTGGCGGCGCGGAGAACAAGCTTCTACGATAGTGTAGATATCGTCATAAAACCCCATATCGACCATGCGGTCGGCTTCATCCAGTACCAAAGTTTGTACGCTGTTGAGCTTGATCGTGCCGCGACTGATATGGTCAATCAGGCGACCGGGTGTGCCGACCACGATGTGTGCGCCGTGCTCCAGCGAAGCGATTTGCGGGCGCATTGCAGTGCCACCGCACAAGGTCAGGATTTTGACATTCTCAATGGCTCGGGCGAGGCGGCGCAGTTCATTTGCCACTTGATCAGCCAGTTCACGGGTAGGGCAAATGACCAGACCTTGCACAGCAAAATACGTAGGATTGAGTTTGGCCAATATGCCGAGTCCAAAAGCTGCGGTTTTTCCGCTACCAGTTTTTGCTTGCGCAATCAGATCACGCTGTTGTAACACGATAGGCAAACTCTCTGCCTGTATGGCTGTCATCGTTTGATAACCAAGGCTTTCAAGGTTAGCTAGGATGGCAGGGGACAAGGGGAGCGAGTTAAAGGCAGTGGCGTCGGACATGGGGATCATTTCAAAAAACGGATGGAGAAGTGCGATGCACTCTGTGCGTGGCAACATAAGAGCGATGCCAGCTTCTATGGCGGTATTGTAGGGCATGAAGCGCCACATGACAGAAAATTGGCAGCGTCCACAGAAAATTACCTGTAATTTTATAAAAATAATATCTTCTAGATGCTACTTTCTTAGTCACAATCCAGGCGTGGAGGTAAACTTCTCTTACATATAGTTGCCATTCGGTAACATTTGATTACATATTCATTTTGATAAAGCTTAGACTTCCGCAGAAACTTAGGCAAAATTGCGGTTATTGAAAAAAAACTACAGTTCTTCTTACCTTCGATTTTCATAGAATTTGTGCAAACTATCAGAAAAATCATGCATTTATGGCTACAACAAGGCGTATATAACCGCTTGTTTGTACCTTTACTAGTTCTTATTTTCGCGGTTGCGGGACTACGTTATTACCTGCTAATTGAGGCAGAAACCAGAGAAGCGCATCAAAGACAGCAGCATGTTGTGACGCAAACCGCGCATTACCTGACCACACGAATCGCAGAACTTGATGAAAGTGGCAATGGCCCTGAAATTTTAAAACTATTTGAGCAGGAACTTCGTGATACGCCGGATCTTGAAGGCATTTATTGGATCGCGGATCAGCAAAACCTGGAGAGTCATCAACAGTCTCAAGTAGCCAATGCGGCAATCACGCAAGAAAATCCTCCGTCGTGGTTTGCACACCTGATGAAACTCCCTCCATTGAGACGGGAGACCACTGTGACCTTCTCAAATGGACAGAGTGCCAAACTACGAATAGTAGCGAACGCAGCGACCGCGACGTATCTCATCTGGAAAAAAGTACAGCAACAACTACTTATTTCCGGATTTTTGCTGATGGCTATTTTTTCTCTATTGGCCGCGATCGTAAGAGCTAACGCAAAAACGCTGGCCCAACTGGCTGTTGCCAATCATCGCTTTCAACATGGCGAATACTCAGTGCGCATGGAAGTGGGTGGCACGTCGGAGGGGCGAGCCCTTAGTTCTACCTTTAATAGCATGGCAGCAGAAGTCGAGCAGCTGGTGACTTCACTGCGTGTGAGTCAGGCTGAACAAAACGAGCAATTGCACTTTACCTGGCAATTGTTGACCGCTTTACCCATTCCTATTTTCTTTAAAGATCGCAACGGCATTTGCCGTGGTGTGAATGCCGCATGGACGCAAATGTTTGGCATGAGTGCGCAGCACGCGGTAGGCCGTCCTATGCAAGAAATTTTGCCATTAATCGAGCAGATCAGTCATAACCTGCACACACAAAAAGACGGGTACCCAGGTCAACAATTGGTCTTAGAAATGAATGTCCCGACAGCGGACAAAGATCTGGACGTTATTTATTACGAAGCAACCTACACCAGTGTGGATGGAAAACCATCGGGTGTCATTGGTGCCCTGGTCGACATCAGCGAACGTAAGCAAATGCAGGCGGACCTTGCAGAAGAAAAAGAAAGAGTTGAAACTACGCTTGATTCGATTGGCGATGCGGTGATCAGTACGGATATTGACGGTCGTATTCTGACCCTCAACCGGGTGGCGCGGCAACTGACGGGCTGGAATAGGGACGAGGCACAAAATTTATTATTGACCGAGGTATTTGAATTATCCGACCCCGAACAGCAAGGCTTATTTTTAGTATTTCTGCAAAATATTGAATGGCAGAGTTCTACCTACCAAGCCAATAATCAAGCTTTACGCTGCCGAAACGGCAAGCTGTTAGATATTAATTTTACCGCTGCGCCGATTCGGCAAGCGGACGGGTCGCATCGTGGATGTGTGCTGATTTTCAGGGATTTGAGCGAACAACGCCAATTATTGAGACAAATTTCCTGGCAGGCGGGTCATGATATTTTGACTGGATTGGCGAATCGCAACTCTCTGACAACCTATTTCCAAAATGCTATCTCGATAGCGCGACAACAAAACACATTCCTTGCCGTATGTCTGTTGGATCTTGATCATTTCCAGACCGTGAACGAGCAGTACGGCCAAGAGTTCGCAGATAAGCTCTTACAACGTGTCGCTCGAAGATTGGAGCGCGGCGTTGGTGAAGGCAATCTGGTAGCACGTCTTGGGGGCGATGAATTTGTCGTTTTGTTACAAAATCAACATGATCTTGCAGAGGTGGATAAAAATCTGGTGCTCTTGTTGGCTGAGTTGGCGCAGCCTTATCAAATTGAGCAGCGAAGGACGATTATGTCCGCCAGTATTGGTGTCGCAATCTATCCGCGTGATGAACAAAGTCCGGATGCCTTATTGCGCTTTGCCGATCAGGCCATGTATCAGGCCAAAATAAGTGGGCGGAATAAATACCATTTGTTTGATGCGCAACGTGATCAGGAAGTGCGCACCCATCACAATCAACGTGTGCGCATCAGTGAAGCCTTACAAAACAACGAATTTGTTTTGTATTTCCAACCCAAGGTCGATATGCGCCGTGGGAAGGTGATAGGAATGGAAGCCTTGTTGCGTTGGGATCATCCGGAACGCGGCATACTTGGTCCCATGGAATTTTTGCCACTGATAGAACAAACGGATCTGATTATCGAAGTGGGCGAATGGGTGATGCGTAAATCACTCGCTTACATGCAAGAGTGGATCGCCGCCGGTCATCAATGGGTGGTCAGCGTCAATATTGCTGCCAGACATTTCCAATGTGATGATTTTCTTGAAAAATTGCGAGAGATTCTTTCTGCATTTCCTGACATGCCAGCCCAAAGTCTGGAAATTGAGATTCTGGAATCAGCAGCGATACAAGATATTCAATATGTACATGAAGTCATGCTGGCTGCGCAGCAGCTTGGAGTGCGTTTCGCCTTAGATGATTTTGGAACCGGGTATTCTTCTTTATCCTACCTTAAACGCTTACCTGCCAATACTTTAAAAATTGATCAGAGTTTTATTCGTGACATGCTTGATGATCAGGACGATCTGGCATTGATTGGTGCGATTATTGGTCTGGCACGAGCGTTTAAACGTGAAGTCATTGCTGAGGGTGTCGAGACCACCGAACATGGTGTCGCTTTGATGCGCTTAGGTTGTGATCTTGCTCAGGGGTTTGGTATCGCTCGTCCTATGCCAGCCAACCAGGTGTTGGCATGGGCAAAAGGCTATCTTGTTCCTGCTGCATGGAAAAGTGAGGTCACAAATTAATCAGTGGTCATCAATATGGCGCGTTTATTTAGGTGGTTGCTGAGTCATTTCCGCAATATCTTTGGCCATGTTGTCAGACAGGCTGCGTAAGACACTGGAAATCGCTGGTGCAATGTCACCGTAATCTGCACTGTTTAATGCTAATGAGCGCCGTAAATGCTGGCGCCGCAAAGGTTTTTTATTGCCGTCAGAAATTATCCATACAAGATCAACTGCCACGTCCTGCCCTGGTGTGATCTGTAACTGCTGGATCTCTGCGTGAACAAAATAACGCGGCAAGGTTGCGTGCGAATCAGCACGTTGAGCTAACCATGCCTCTGGCAATTGAGCCTGCAAATTGGCAAGAAACGTTTGTCTGATTTGTTCGTCCAGCGGTGCTACCCAGCGTTGCTCATCCAGAATTTGTGATTCTGTCGGTGATTTTTGTATCACTAATTGTGGCCGATTGACTCCGTCAGGTATCGTCACTGTATCGAAAATAACATCATATTTTGCATCGCCAGACGTCCGGTCCTGATTGGCGTAAGTGAGTTGATAAAAACGATCTTTATTTGGACTGGCACACGCAACCAGCGTCGTAATGATGGCGGCAACGCCAAGCTTACGCAGCAGTTGCTGATGCCAAATGAAAGAATATTGATTGAACTTGATCATGGTTTCACTTTCTCTTTTCCAAACACCAGCGCATCCGGATGGCGTTCTAAGGTATCGGCAAAATTGGCCAGCGAACGCGCTGATTTGGAAACCTGTTTGAGTGCCTCACGTAAATCTTGCTGAACCGGTGCATCTTCCGACAATACGGCGTTGGCGCTGGTCAAGGTAGCGCGGGCTTCTTTTAAGGTTGAAGTCAATTCTGGGGTGACTTCTGTATCAAGATGACGGCTTAATTTTTCTGTATTTTCCAGCGTTTTGTTCAGTTTCGCCATCGCGGTCAACAGTTCGCCGGATAATTGTTCGAATGGAAGTTTGTCGATTTTTTTAGCGATCCGGCCTACCGTATCCTGAATTTCTGCCAAACCACCGTTGTTGCTCGGTAACACCGGAACTTCGCCGCTCCAGTTGATTTTTGCCGGAGGCGCATCGCTGAAAAAGTCGAGTGCTACATATAATTGTCCCGTCAACAAATTGCCGGATTTTAATTGCGCCCGCAGGCCTTTAGCGACCAGGCGATCAAGTAAAGCATGTTCCTTGCGTGCGGTATCGTCGTCTGGTGCTTGTGCGCCGCTTCTGAGTTGCGAACGGAGACGATCCGGATAAATGCTGACCTCGACTGGAAAGCGCGGTACATCACCATTATCAGAAAAATCTACACCGATAGATTTTACTTCACCAATGACGATGCCATGCAAATCAACTGGCGCACCCTTAGATAAACCACGCAATGAATCTTTAAAATACATCACGTAAGAACGGACTCTGGTATCCGGTGAACGCATCGCATGTTCACGATTTTCAAATAAGCTAAATACCGTGCCATTGTCTGCGGGTTTTAAACCCGGTGGCGCATCTTCGACGTCCTGAAATGCCAGGCCGCCATCAAGCAGTGAGGTCAGTGATTCAGTAGCAACTTTGACGCCATTGGCATCCAGTGACATCTCGACACCACTGGCATGCCAGAAGCGGGTCTGGGTATTGACGTACTGGTCATACGGTGCGTCGATAAAGACGCGCAGCGTAATCCCCTTACCATCTTTATCCAGAGTGTATTGCGTGACATGACCAGCGTTAATGTGTCGGAAATAAACCGGAGATCCGTAGTTGATGGAACCGATTTGTTTGCCATGTAAAATAAATTCATGGCCAACAGAATCGCGCGTGACCAAAGGCGGAGTTTCCAGGCCCGTAAATTCGTCTGTACTATCTTTTGCAACACCCACGTCGACGCTAATATATGCGCCTGACAATAGGGTACTTAAACCTGATACTGAGCCGCCAGATATGCGGGGTCTGACTACAAAAAAGCGTGTATCAGACGCCAGAATATCTGCTGCACTTTTAATCAATTGCGCTGTCACAATCACATTTTTTCTGTCACTTGATAAGGTGATCGTTTTGACTTGTCCGACATCAACGTCTTTGTAGCGCAACTTAGTTTTACCTACTTCCAGACCTTCCGCAGATTTAAACGTGATCGTAATTACCGGACCCTGGCTGGTAATGCTATGTATCACCAACCACAATCCGATTAACGCAGCGATAATCGGTACAATCCAGACCACAGAGGGCATACGCCGACGTGAGTGGACGGTAACGCTGGGAACGCCAGCGTGTTGAGCACGTGACATGACAGGTGTATCTTGTCCCTCTGGTGAGGGTGGAACATGATCATTCATTGGTATCTATCGCATCCCAAATTAAACGAGAATCAAAATTTATCGCTGAGAGCATCGTCAGAACCACGACCGCAGCAAATGCAAACGCACCTTCGCCCGGATAAACCGAAGCCAGGCTTTGAAACTGTACCAAAGCCACCAATACAGTGACCACATAAATATCTAACATCGACCACCGGCCAACAGTTTCAACGATACGAAATAATTGCGTACGTTGTAAAGGGTGAGAAGCCGAACGACGCCAGCAGGTGAATAATAAAAAGCTCATAGAAAATAGTTTGAGCAGGGGCACCATGACGCTGGCAAAAAACACCAATAATCCCAACGGCCACGAGCCGGAAGCGAAGAGCAACACCACGCCACTCATGATGGTATCGTCCTCAGGGCCGAAAATAGTTTCGGTATGCATGACTGGCAATAGATTGGCGGGGATATACAGAATATAAGCCGCTATCAGATAGGCTACCGATTTGCTGAATGCTGTTTGACTGCGTAAATGCAGATGAGTCCCGCAGACCGGACACGTGGCATTATTAGCGTGAATATGACAGAGCGTCTCGCAAATGCGGCACGTCGCCAAATTGGCGCTGGCACCAGTGACTAAATGGCGAGGTAATACTGCTAATTTTTCCGGGACTTGTTGGTTATCAGCCATGGACATTTGATTTCCTTTCCTGAAACCAGTTCCAGACGTTATGCGGTGTTAACATCGTGCCCATGTAAGCCGATACGACAATCAAACCAGAACAAGACCAGAACGCAGGTCCAACAATGATATCGGCCAGATCTTTTAATTTCACCAAAGATACTAGCAAGCCAAGCATGAACACTTCAACCATGCTCCAGGGGCGTAGTTTTTGTAAGATGACCATAGGCAAGCCGGTTGCTTTTAATTGCTTTCCCCACTTCAAGCGCGATAAGACATAAATCTCTATACCAATTTGCATCGCGGGTGCAACCATCGTGGTGAGGATGACAAGGAGGCATAAAACAGGCATTTTCCTGTCCCACATTGCTAAAGCTGCTCCTAGCAAACTGGTTTCGCGCGTATTTTGTTGCAAATGCAATGCCATCAAAGGAAAAGTATTCATGATAAAAAACAGGATCGCCGTCGTGAATGCCATTGCAAGTGTTTGTTCCAGGCTCGAGGCGCGATGGTGAAACAGTTTGGCATGACAACGAGGGCAACTGGCCGCCTCACCAACGGCAAGCGTTGCTTCGTGGCAAATCAGATCGCATTCGTGGCACACCACCAGTTTTACTTCTGACATAGAAAGCTATCCATTTATTTCAAGCGGGAACGCAGCGTGACATTAAAACATAATGTTTGATACTTGCCATCCCTGATTGTAATAATTCTGCTATTTATGCCTGCCGTGAGCAAAAAAAAACGGCGGGTCTTGCGACACGCCGTTTTGCTGGATACGAATATAAAAAATTTATTTCGCCGGATATTTGATGGTCATTTCCTTGAGTACATTGTCAGCATGATCAACTTCTTTCATGACCCACAATAAATAACGGATATCGACATGAATTGCCCGTGTGATGGCGCTATCGAAATACCAATCTTTGGTAATAGATTCATAGGTGGAATCAAAATTCAAGCCAACTAACTCGCCATTCTTATTCAAGACTGCCGATCCGGAATTACCACCTGTGGTATCGGCACTGGACAAGAAATCTACTGGTACCGTGCCAAGCGCCGCATCTTTAAACACGCCGTAACGTTTTTCTTTGATCGCTGTCAGCAAATTTTCAGGAGCGATGAAAGGTTCTTTGCCCGTCTGTTTCTCAAGGATACCTTCAACGGTGGTAAAGGGTCCCTTACTGACTCCATCTTGCGGGCTGTATGGTGCAACCGTCCCGTAAGTGACGCGCAGTGTCGAATTGGCATCGGCGTAGACAGGTTTTCCTTGTGAGTTCTTCCAGGCAATGACCGCTTGCATGTATTGTGGAATTACTCGCTCCAAATTACCGTTCACTTCTTTACGACGGTCTTCGAGTGTCATCCCGATATCGTGCAATTTGATCGCGAGTTTAATAAAGGCATCATTTGATTGCTGGAATGCGGCAGCATCTTGTTTCAGCCAGGCGAGGCGTTTGGTGGTATTACCTAACTCACTTTGCTGATACATACCGGCCACCGATTCCGGCATCGGCAATAAAATATCGAGTCCTTGCGGGTGGGTTTTAGCATCAAGTTTGTTATACCTTTGTAGTGCAGCGGTATAACGTGCCTGATCGACATTTTGCATATACGATTGTTCCAGACGATTCAGCCGTGCCGCAATAAACGCAACATCACGTTGCTGGAAACCGGCTTCACGTTGTGCATCTGGTTTCGCGGTTTCCAGTGCCAGACGATATAAGGTACGGGCACTTTTCAATAGTTCGCTATTGTTCGCCACTGACCATGCAAACTCTTCTTCCGTCAATGCCATATCACTAGCGATCACGGTATCAAGTTCTTTCAAAAAATCCTTGTCTGGATTATTTTTACTAAACCAGCTGCGGAATTCGGCATCCTGCTCATCTTTGATGGCTGCAATGTCTTTGCGGTTAAAGCCATCAACCAGTCCGTGGGTTTTTTTCAGACCATTATTGATGCCCTTGACCACACTTGCATAGCGCACTACGGCATCGGGATTTCCCTGGGTTGCCGCATTAATTACTTCCACGTCAGATTGTGATTCAGCGATGCGCTTTGGATAGCTGACGTCGCGTGCGAAGCGGATTTCTTCTGGCAATTTATAGCGACTAGTCCGGCCGGGGTAACCTGCCAGTAAAATCGGATCGCCATTCTTGAGACCCAATGCTGAAATCGTTAAGAAATCTTTAGATTTATACGGGACATTGTCGGGTGATGGGTCTGCAGGACGACCATCTTTGCCAACATAAGCACGTAAAAATGAAAAATCACCAGTGTGGCGTGGCCATTCAAAATTGTCGACCTCACCGCCAAAGTTACCGATCTTGTCCGACGGTGCGTACACCAATCGTACGTCACGTATCATGATTTGACGTATCCGGTAATACTCAAGGCCACGATGAAAACTAGGAATAGAACAACGGTAGGCTTTGTCTTGTTCGCACTCGGTAATCAAGGCTTTGATTTTATTCTCCACCATGGCATGACGTTCTTTGCCAGTCATAAGCGGGGTTATACCTTGCAGCACTTGAGCGGTGACGTTGTCAACTTTGTCGGTGATATACATGCGCGAATCGCTACCGGCCGGCAATTCTTCGCCCATGGTTTTCGCTAAGAAACCATCACTGATGTAATTTTTCTGAGCACTGGAATTGCGTTGTATCGCACCATAAGCGCAATGATGATTCGTCACGACTAAACCCGCATCGGAAACAAACGATGCGGAACATCCACCCAGCGATAACATTGCACTCAATGGTGCCTTGGTCAGATCGGCTAATTTGTCAGCGGGAAGTGCAATGCCTACTCGTTTTAATTCAGCTTTGAGCTGCGGCAATTGGTGTGGTTGCCATTGACCTTCGTCGGCATATGCCATTGACATGCTGCTGATTGCAGTACTGGTTAATAGTAAAGTGAAGAAATTCAATTTGTTCAAATTGTGCTCCGTGTTTTGTTTTGTTTTGTTTTGTTTCTCAATCTCAAGCAAGCAAGCAAGCAAGAAAGGAAACTATCGTTATTAGAGGTAAATAGGGCGTACAAATAAGCACAGCGTCATTGTCGTTCAGATTGCAAAGAGGGCAGACTGAGATACCGAGCGCTGCTGGCGACAGGGTATCTCGTGGGATCTTTACTCTGCCAACATTTCACGTTTCACACGACGTGAAATTTCCCAATCCAGTTCCTTATCGCGTTTTTTTTCTAAGGCATCAATATGGCGCAGCTTTTTATCTGCCACAAATTCACCAGACAAGATCAGACGCGGTTTGGCGTTCGCCGAAATCATGCCATTGGTCGCCCATTCAGAACGTGGCAGGGTAGAGCCAGCAAAAATGCCGTAGTCTTTACCGCAGCTGATGCCTTTTTCACCGACCACCGACTCACCGGCCTTGATGTATTTTGCCGCATACAAACTGGCAGCAGTGGCGATCCAGCGGCCAGCGTGGATTTCACCAAATAGACTACTGATCTCACCTTTGGCGCGGATGCTGCCCCAGGCGCTGATATCGCCCTGGCTACCGATAGAACCGGCAGCAATATTACCCTGGCTGATGATTTCACCTGCAAATAAGCTGCCTTCGACTTCAATATTGGTTTCGCTGAAGACTTCACCCTGACAATTGCAATCGCCTGCAACGTGAATGGCGCTCGCTGCCAGATGACCCCCAACGAATTGCACTTCAGACGCTTCCAGATCATCGTCAAGTTGCAGATTGCCGTGGCAATCAAGATCGGCGCAAGACAAATAGCCTAGGCCTTGGATATCACCAAAGCCGCCAAACACATCGTTATGCTCATGGCGCGCGAGAATGGCTGGATGGACTAAAGCATCCATAAAACTGGTGCCGTCTTTTGCTGGTTTTCGTTGATCCAGTTCCAGTACGCGCACCATCCATTCAGCGCTGCAACCGGTTTTAACCAAAAACTCGACATCAATATTGCCACCCACATCCAGCGTGTGACCGATGTACAAAGACTGCACCTGAATATCGCCAGTGACCGTCAGCTTACCGAGGCAATAGACTTCTTCTGCAATCAGATCACCATCAATCAGTAAGTCGCCTCCAACGGTTAATTGCGTCGTGATTGTCACGTCACCCTGGATATGTACATCGCCAGTACTGGCAAATTGCTTGCGTTTCAGGGTCTTGGCTTGGAACGGTTCTGGAGCTGGAATTGCAGGCAGGGTCACTGCTGGCTTGGCGGCGCGTTTAGTCATGATGGACCTTAAAAGGTGAGGGTGAAAACAAAATTGTTCGCCATTATCCCAGAGTTAAGCGCGAGAAAACGACATTTGGCAGATTTTTGATTGATAAAAAGATCAAATGCCAGGTTTTTACTTTGTATTAGATCGACAACACGAAGCAATATTAGTTGTGATAATTGTCCATTATAAAATACAATAGCAATCATTCTCATTTGTGTTAAGACTTGTTTTTGTATTTTTGACGACAAGTCTGCGCTTTCTTTTACAACTATGATGCCATTCACCTTAATTGCTGCGACAAAAGCAGCTAATGACTATTCTCGTTCCCGCTTTTTGTCTGGTTTTGTTTTGACAGCATCAATCAGTATCCTCAGCGCTTGTGGTGGCGGAGGTGCAGCTCCATCATCGTCCGGTGGTACGGATGCCGGTATGAGTGCGGCGGCTCAGGTTGGTAAAAAAATCTTTTCCGACATCAGCCTCTCTGCATCAGGAAAAATGTCCTGTGCAACCTGTCATGACCCTGCTAACGCACACGCCCAAACGAATAATCTCAGTGTGCAACTTGGTGGTCAAAATCTCGATGTACCAGGCTTTCGCGCCGTTCCTTCGTTACGCTATCTTGATAAAACACCAGCGTTCGCATTTGGAGACGACGGCAAGCCTTTAGGTGGATTTACCCGCGACGGCAAAGCACCAAATCTGGCAGTACAAGCGGAGACGCCATTCATGGCCGCACACGAAATGGCTAACAACGGTCGTGCAGACGTCGTTGCCAAATTACAGCGCGCCGGCTATGCCAACGAATTCAAAAATGCCTTTGGTGCGACTATTTTTAGCAATGTGGACAGCGCATTTGAACGTGCCTTGTTTGCGTTACAACAGTATCAATTGGAAGACAGTGATTTTCATCCCTACGATTCAAAATACGATCGCTTTTTAGCAGGTAAAGCGACCCTGTCCGACAGCGAACTGCGTGGATTAGCTTTGTTCAACAATCCAACCAAGGGCAATTGTGCGGCCTGCCACATCAGCAAAAAGGGAGCAGATGGATCAGCACCGCTGTTTACCGACTTCACCTTCGACAATCTGGGTGTGCCACGAAATAAGCTGATCCCGGCGACCGCCGCAGCAGATTATTTCGACATGGGCGTCTGTGGCCCGGATCGCACGGATTTAGCCAAACGTACTGAATTTTGCGGCGCATTCAAAGTACCAACGCTGCGTAACGTAGCGACTCGCAAAGTGTTCTTCCATAACGGCCAATTTAATAACCTACGCGATGTCGTCAATTTTTATGTGCGTCGTGATACCAATCCTGAAGAGTGGTTCCCATTTGGCACAGATGGAAGTATTCAGAAATTCAATGATTTGCCTGCCGCTTATGCGGGTAACGTCAATGTGAAAGAAGTGCCTTACAACCGCCAACCAGGTATGTCTGCTGCACTGACGCCATCAGAGGTAGAAGATGTGGTTACCTTCTTATCGACCTTGAACGACGGTTACAAGCCTTAAGCAATACAAATATCGCCATTAAAAATTAAAATACCGAAAGTGAATATGAAGAAAAATATTTTTTCCCTCAGCATTTGCAGCGCCTTCATCGCTACCGTCTTTGTTACGCCAGCTCACGCTGATGAAGCAGCCTTGCTTCAAAAAATAGAAAAACTTGCCGCTGAATTGGATGCGATTAAAGCGGAATTGGCTGCGACCAAACAAAAGACGGATAGCGTCGCCAGGAATCAACAACAATTGAGCACCAGCGTTGCAGAAAATACGGCGGCAATCTCTAGCGTTACAGCCGCGAACACTGGTTCAGCGGTTGCAATGGCTGAGCAAGCAAGCAAATCAGGTTCGCAGACCGTGATCAGCAGCTACGGTGAGGTCAATTACACCCGACCTCGTCAGTCAAACAACGAGGCGCAAACGGATGTCGCTCGTGCAGTGATTGGCATCACTCATCGCTTCGACGAAAAAACCAAAATGGTTGCCGAATTTGAGTGGGAACACGCAGTCACTTCCAAAGATGACAAAGGTGAGAGCGAAGTTGAGCAATTGTACGTCGAGCACGAAATTCGTCCGGGTTTGAGTGGCAAAGCGGGTTTGTTTTTGATGCCAGTCGGTTTGCTCAACACCAATCATGAGCCAACTGCTTACTATGGCGTACAGCGCAATTTTGTTGAAACCGCGATTATCCCAACTACCTGGCGCGAAGCGGGATTTGGCTTGTCCGGAACGCATGACAACGGCATCAGCTGGGACGCGGGTTTGACGACGGGTTTCAACATCAATAAATGGGACGCCACGAGCACTGACGGCAGTACCTCTCCCTTAGGCAGTATTCACCAGGAAGGGCAGCTCGCTAAATCGCGTGACTTGAGCATGCACGCGGCGCTGAATTGGCGCGGTGTACCCGGCTTGCTGTTAGGCGGTTCTGCATTTACCGGTAAGGCTGGACAAGGAGCACCAAATTCTGTTGCTAACGATGCCCGCGTCACTTTGTGGGATATGCATGCCCGCTACAACCCTGGCAAACTTGATGTGAGTGCCTTGTATGCCCGCGGCACCATCACTGGCATTGCTGCTTTGAATCAGACTTTTGCAGGGCAAGTAACGCCGGTTCCATCCTCGTTCTATGGTTGGTACACGCAGGCTGCGTATCAGGTGTGGAAAACAGATAGTTACAGCCTGACACCATTCTTGCGTTATGAACAGTTCAATACAGCACAATCGTATACGGCAATGCCGCAAGGTCTGGGTTTAGCTCCGGCAGCAGATCAAAAAGTGACGACCCTGGGAGCGAATTTCCGCATCGGTGAAGGTGTAGTGCTGAAGGCGGATTACCAAAAGTTCCAGCAGGATAGCAATCAGGATCGATATAATCTCGGTGTCGGTTACTCGTTCTGATGGTTCTTATGAAAATGCTTGCTCCTCTGTCTTTGACAACACTCGCTGCTGTGAGCAGCAGTGCTTTTGCCACGCAATACCTGACGGTAGAGCAAGCACAACAAAGCATTTTTCCAGAAGCCAATCACTTTAATGTGCAGCCCTTGCAATTAAACGCTGAGCAAATGAAGCAGGTTGAAAAAATCGCTGGTGTTCCCGCGCGCTCCGTCGCCTGGCGCACTATTGCTGCCTACAAAGACAATACTTTGTTAGGTTACGTGGTGTTGGATGACGTCATCGGCAAGTTTGAGTTGATTTCTTATGCTGTTGGTTTGTTACCGGATGCCAGCGTCAAACAAGTCGAAATTCTGACCTATCGCGAAAGCCATGGCTTTGAAATTCGCAACGCTAACTGGCGTCGGCAATTTGTCGGAAAAACGGCAAACACGGGTTTGGTTGTCGGCGAAGGGATTGCCAATATCAGCGGCGCCACCTTGTCATGTGCCCACGTGACGGATGGCGTTCGTCGTATTGCTGCCATCGCTCAGGTGACATTGAAAAAATGAACCGTCGTGCCCAGCCTTGGTTAGGCACTTTGGTCGATATCAGCATTTTGGATGCGTTGCCGGACAACCTGCTGCAAGCGGCATTTCAAGCTGCTTTTGGCGTAGTGCGCGAAGTCCATGAGTGCATGAGTTTTCATTCAGATGCCAGTGACATTGCACGTTTTAATCGCGCTGCTGTCGGCGCTAAGATCAAACTGAGTTCTCATACATTCAGCGTTCTGAACCTTGCCCAAGAACTCAATCAGGTCACCGCCGGGATTTTTGACGTGAGAATTGCCAGCCGCCTCGCTGCCTGCGAATTTTTACCTCACAGCGAAAGCACACCGCTACCTGAATATCAGAGCGGCCAACAGGCGTATGAACTGTTCAACGATGGTCAGATAAAAAAATTACGCAACGACTGGCTGGATGTCGGTGGAATCGCTAAGGGGTACGCGGTTGATCAGGCGATTCTGGTATTGCAAAACTTTGGTATTCAACACGCTTGTGTCAATGCCGGTGGGGATTTACGGGTGCTGGGACAACACGCAATAGCGATTCGTGATCCGCAACAACCCACGGTAATGGCGAAAAAAATGCTATTGCAAGATCAGGCAATGGCAAGTTCGGCGACATATTTTTCTCAGAAAAAATGGCGTGGCGAATGGCATAGCGCCTTGTTTGATGGTCGTACAGGACTTTCTTTACATACCGCTCGCAGCTATTCGGTGCTCGCACCTTGCTGTATGCTGGCGGATGGCCTGACCAAGCTACTTGCCGCGACGCAGGATGCGCGTCATCCTTGTCTGGAAACTTATCAGGCAAAAGCATTTATTCTCTGATCGATCGCCAGCCATTCATTATTAGCCAGCCTATGCGTACCCACAAACAAAGTCTGCGTCATCCCACTTCAACAAGCGCTGCGCGTCTGCAGTTCAAGTTAGAAAATTGGCATAAGCTAAGTATCTACGCCGTGCTGACTGCCTTACTGTTGAGCGGCATTGCCTGGCTTATTGCGCATTTCAGCCTGCGTGTGATGGGCGAGTTCGGGGAGACGGTACACCCATTAGAACACTGGTCTATGCAAGTCCACGGTGCTTTGATCGTGCCATTTGCCGTATTAGTGGGCAGTTTGTTGCTGCAACATATGCGTCGCGCCCACCGCGCCCATCGTAACCGGGCAAGTGGTTGGACCATGATCCTTAGCTTGATGTGGCTGGCGGTCACTGGATATGGCTTGTACTACTTCGCCAGCGAAACTGCCCGACCACTCTGGTCGCTAGCGCATTGGATCATAGGCTGCGCATTGCCACTACTGCTTTTTTTGCATATTTATCTGGGCAGGCGACATTCTAAAGCGTGATGATTCATCGCCCAGAAAGTCAGGCCTTCTGTTTCAGCCACGATCTATCAAAAGCACGTTGCACTACCTTAGAGTATAGATCGTTAATAAGCGATTCTTATCTTCTCTGCAGACGTTTGCGATATCATTCTTCACTCTTGATCTTCGTGTTGTGCTTCTCGACCGAAGAGTAAGAGATTGATTATGCATTTTTATTGAGCAACTAATGATACGACGCCTGCCGCTGACTTTTAAGCACATCATGTACAACTTGCGGGGCGGCTTTTTAGTCCGTCCGCTATGTATTACCCTCGTGTTGGGTATGCTGGGTGGCGCGCTTTCCTATTTTGAAGAAATTTTTCCGGCATTGAGTGCCTGGGTACCGGCGACGCTGTTTCCATCGAAAAGTGATCCGCAAGTTGCACAGATTATTCTCAGTGATATTTCAACATCAGTGATGACGGTCGTTTCTATCGTCTTTGCGATTTTGTTGATGTCACTGACTCTGGCATCGATGCAGTTTTCGCCACGCATCATTGTCAGTTTTTCCAGAGACAAAGTGACCCAGTGGATTTTAGGTATTTTCCTGGGGACGTTTTCGTATTGTATTGCTGTATTGCCTGCTGCACGTACCAAACCCTATGCGTTTTCGCCTGTGCTATCGGTGTTTGGCGCGATGATTTTGGTGCTTGCTTGCGTGATTGGTCTGCTATTTTTTATTCATCACATTTCGCGCGCGATCAGCGTCAATTTTATTGTTGACAGAATTGCTGGCGAAACCGAATTGATGATCGATGAATTTATGGCGCAACCAGTCAGCGAGAAATTATGGCCTATCGGTAGTTCTGGCGAAGAACACGCAAAAATTGAGGTGCCGCTGAGTCATACCATGTCGGGCTACATTTGTTTCATCGATACAAACAGATTGGTCGAGATTGCCAAAAGATATCAGTTGAAGGTCAAAGTGTTGAAGCGAGTCGGTCAATTCATCCCGGCAGGTGTTGCGTTGATGCATATTTCCAGAGAAGAACGACTGACTGATAACGTCAGAAAAGCCCTGTTGTCGACCTTCGATATTGGTGCCATGCGCACTTTGCAGCAAGACGTTGAGTTTGGTGTATTGCAGATTGTTGATATTGCGCTCAAAGCAATTTCGCCAGCAGTGAATGACCCGAGTACCGCGATTTCTTGTATCGATCAATTGAGTCGCGTACTGGGAAGATTTGCAATGCGGCAGACGCCTTCTTCGTATTATTATGATCCGCCCGGCATTATCCGGGTCAGCGTGCCATGGATAGAATTTGATGCGTTGCTGGAATCTGCTTTTGACCAGATTCGATTGTACGCGCGCGCTGACATGGCAGTCAGCTTGCGCATTCTGCGGGCTTTGCATGATATCGCCGAAATCAGTAAAAATCCCGAGGTCTACACTGCTTTGCTTGCACTTGGTCAACGCACCATAGACAGTTGCACCGGACACCTCGATGCCATGTCCATGCAACGACTGCATCAGCGTATAGATGAGCTCAAAAGTATTGCCCGATGATGACGCGTGGCAAGCCGCAGACAAGGATGGTTTGGCTTGCCGGATTCTTCATGCTTAAATGTTTAGTTAGGCAGACCGTCTAAGCGACCATTTTCGGCCAGTTCACGTATCATTCTGATGGTGTCGATATCCGCTTCCAGATATGCGGAACGACGGTATTCGTTATACATTTCTTCTGCCTGATCTTGCTCTGCGCTGGCGCTGTTTTCGTAGATAAAACGTACAAACAAATGCTCAGGCTGTGGCTCTTCTATCACCATGCGCAAGGAAGATGGCGGGATTTCACCCTGCGCTGGAACGTCGTAGTGAATATGCTCCAGATGCAGAAAATTGACCGTATCCGTGACAGATAAATTGCCATAACGCAAAGTTCTGGTCATGCTGGCTTCGGTACGGTCTATGATGCTGGCTTCATCCAGATGCGGTACGAACAGCTTAGGTGAGTCGGCACGCATGACCAGGCCACGCCACAATTGCTCGCGAGTTAAAAAATCAGCGATAGGGTTAAGGATGTCGTTAATTTCGACCAAATGTTCAAATTTCATGATCTTGCCTTCAAATTAGTTGGGCGCTAGTTTACTCTTCTTGATCGCTATCGTGGTAATTCCCGCTGTCTTGCTGGCATAAGGCTACAATAGCGCTTACTTTGTTTTTCAAGCGCCTATGTCCCACGGTCTCAATGCTCCCCAACGAAATGCTGTCAATTATATGGACGGCCCATGCCTGGTCCTGGCAGGAGCTGGCTCGGGTAAAACCCGGGTGATTACCCAAAAAATCGTCAATCTGATCGAATTACATGGCTATGAACCCAAGCACATCGCGGCACTGACTTTTACCAATAAAGCCGCGTTGGAGATGCAGGAACGTATCGCCAAACTGCTTGCGGAACCACGTCAGGCCAAGCAATTGACGGTGTCGACCTTCCACTCGCTGGGCGTCAAAATTCTGCGACAAGAAGCGCAGGCATTAGGCTTGAAAGATCGCTTTTCGATTATGGACAGCGACGATTGCTTTGCCTTGGTGCAGGATTTGGCGATTACCACGGATAAGCAATTGATACGCCGGATTCAAACCGCCATGTCCTTGTGGAAGAATGCGCTGATCGATCCCGAACAAGCTCTGAAACAGGCACAAGACGAAGACGAAGCCACTGCCGCACGCATTTATCGCAGCTATGTCGCGACCTTGTCAGCGTATCAGGCAGTCGATTTTGATGATCTGATCCGCTTGCCAGTGGAACTGTTTCGCAGCAATGAACAAGTGCGCGATAAATGGCAACGCCGTTTGCGCTATCTGCTGGTCGATGAATATCAGGATACCAATACCTGCCAATACGAGCTGGTGAAATTATTAGTCAGCGGTATCGGTAAAAAACCGATGTTTACTGCGGTGGGTGACGATGATCAGGCGATCTATGCGTGGCGTGGCGCAACGATCGAAAATCTGAAGACCCTGCAAGTTGATTTTCCCAATCTGGAAATCATCAAACTCGAACAAAATTACCGTTCCAGCACGCGTATTTTGCAAGCAGCCAATGCGGTGATTGGTAATAACCCCAAGCTGTTTGAAAAATCGCTGTGGTCAGAACATGGGCTCGGCGATCCGGTCAAAGTGCTGGGCATGCAAGACGATGAGCAAGAAGCTGAACAAGTCGCGATTATGATCTCTGCGCACCGGTTTGAACGTCGCGCCAGGTATTCCGATTATGCGATTTTGTATCGCGGCAATCATCAGGCCAGAGTGATAGAACAAGCCTTGCGCAAAGAACGGATTCCGTACACGATTTCTGGCGGTCAGAGCTTTTTTGATCGTGCTGAAATCAAAGACATCATTGCGTATTTGCGTCTGATCGCCAATGAAGACGATGATCCGGCTTTCATTCGTGCCATTACCACGCCAAAACGTGGTGTCGGTCAGGCCACGTTGGAAGTGTTAGGCGCATTCGCTGGCCAATGGCAATGCTCACTCTTTGCGGCGGTATTTAAGGGCGGCATCGAGGCCAAACTAACCGAGCGCCAATTACGCCCCTTGCGTGAATTCGCGACTTTTATCAATCAGGTTGAAGCACATGCGCACCGCGAAGGACATGCGTCTGAATTGCTCGATGACTTGATGAAAGAAATCAACTACGAAGCTTATCTTTACGATAACTTTGACGACCGTGCTGCGCAGAGCAAATGGCAAAACGTGCTTGATTTTACGCAGTGGCTGAAAACCAAAGGCAGTGGCGGCAAGGACGGCACCGATGATCACCGCAGCCTGCTGGATCTGACGCAGATGGTGGCCTTGATGAGTATGATGGAAGGCAAAGACGAAGAACCAGATGCCGTGCGGATGTCGACCTTGCATGCGTCCAAAGGCCTGGAATATCCGCACGTGTTTTTAGTTGGCGTTGAAGAGGGTATCTTGCCGCATAAAGGCGATCCTGACGCGCCGATAGAGACGCTGGCCGCCCGCATCGAAGAAGAGCGCCGGTTGATGTACGTTGGTATTACCCGTGCTCAGCGTAGCCTGCATATTACCTGGTGCAAAAAGCGCAAACGCGCGGGCGCACCTGTACATTGTGATGTTTCCCGTTTCATCAAAGAAATGAAGCTGGATGAAGGTGATGCCGTGCCCACCGAGGCAGAAACTCTAACCCCAAAAGAACGCTTAGCAAATTTGAAAGCTTTGTTGACAAAAACAAACCATCATCCGACAATCGATTGAGTAAAAATATTTTCAAATTGATATTGAGGTTAGCGGATGGTGCAACAATGCAGTGAACAAATGTCTGGTGATAACCTCGGAATCGCATTGCCAACGATGAGCACCACGCCAAGCTTTGACTGGCGACAAGAATGGCGTGAGCTGAAAGAATTCCTTAAAAAACCGCGTCGTGGGCGCATCGCTTCGGCACCTTTTAGTCAGACGTGGCGGCGTTTTTTGTTGGTTTTTGGCATAGATATTGCGATTGTTCTCTTTGTAACACTTCCGCTTGATTCCATACTGGATGAGTGGGCTGGCCTTGAAAGTAAGCTGGAAATAAATGGGAAAATAGCGCTATATGGGATTGTTTTCGCGCCGATAATTGAAGAACTTGTATTTAGAGCAGGATTGCGTAAAGCCGGCTACAGCTTGTTCATTGGTCCGATTTTTGTCGCTTGTTTCGCCGGTAGCATGCTTGTGGTTGGGGCCTTAGCTACCATACTCATGTCCATTGCCGTTATCGATAAGATACGAATGCGCTGGGTACCAGAAGGAAATGGCAGACGCTTTGCACGCGGGAGGGCATTTATTCGTCATTATCCCTATGTGTTCTGGTTGTATGCCATTGGTTTTGGGCTCGTGCACCTGGGCAATTTCTATTCAAGCAATGGCCGTGACTATCTGCTTGTATTTGCCATCAGTGCTCAATTAAGTGCGGGTTTCTTGTTTGCTTATTTGCGTTTGCGACAGGGGCTATTGAGCTCCATTCTTTTACATAGTCTGGAAAATGGCTTGTTTTTTGCCTTAGAAATGATGTCTGGTTGATCTTCCAAAGCCTTGAGTAGGGAATATTGATGCAACGCTGGTTCACACGTCTGGCTGTCCTCGTGATAACAATGTTGGTGTCACCAACGGTGTTGGCGCAAGGAACCTGTTCTAAGATGGTGATTTCTGCGGATCCCGCTTATCCCCCGCTCCATTGGTATGATGGAGATCATTTTCAGGGAGCCAGTATTGCCTTGACCATCAAAGCCCTCAATGCAATCGGTGTTCCTTTTGAATTACGTTATCTGGGGCCATGGAAGCGGGTGTTGCTGGCTGCCGAAAACGGCAGTATCGATATGGTGACTAGCCTGAAAAATACGCCGGAACGTCGTCAATTTTTGACCTTTAGTTTACCTCTGTTGAGCAATCCGGTCGCTGTTTTTGTGCGCAAAGGAAAAGCATTTTCATACACCAAAAAAGAAGACTTGATCGGACTTCGTGGTGGTATTGCACGCGGAAATCGCTTCGGTCAGCCGTTTGATAGTTTTATGGATGAACATTTACAAGTCGAAGTGACACACAATATGGAATCCAGTTTCCGTATGCTAATTGCCAATCGATTTGATTATGTCTTGACCGGTTATTATCCGGCAACAAATGAGTTAGTTACCTCCAAGTTAGATCAGCAAATACAGGCAGTAAAACCGTTTGTGACGGAAACATCCAACCTGGTGGGTTTTGTTAGTAAAAGCCCCTGTCTCAAGTACTTAGATGCCTTCAACGAGCAAATAGAAAAAATGCGTAAAAACGGAGACATCGAACGGGAATTAAAAAAAGCCACAGAAGAATGGCGCTTGCACCCCCTGCTGAATAAAGACTAAAAGCAAACTATATCGACTGGGGTTTGATACTATCTGTTCATTTTCTCCACACTGCGATCCAATTTCTCAGGATTCATATTTTTCACGTTACCCAATGACCATGCGATTACAAATATCTAATGTTTTTCTGAAACATGCTTCCGTGTTGTTTTCCATTGCGCTGTTTGCTTGTCATACTCATGCTAAAACTGTCGCTGAAGCGCCTGCTAAAGGCGTGTTATGGGAAGTAAAATCGGCAACCAATACAGCGTATTTATTCGGCTCCATTCATTTGGCTAAAGCGAGTTTTTATCCATTACCACAAAAAGTACAAAAAGCTTATCAGCAAGCCGATACGATCGCTGTCGAACTGGATGCTACAAATCGTGACGCGGTGGTTAAAGCAATGCCGTTGTTAACTTATGCATCCCCAGACAAATTACAAAATCACTTGCAACCTGCAACGTGGGAAACCTTGCAGAAGGTCACCGGACCTGCTGCGGAACGCTTTCAGCCATTGAAGCCAGCGATGGTTGCGACAGGTTTGTTAGTGGGGACGTTTGCCCGACAAGGCTACGATCCTGTTCAGGGGATAGACATCCATTTTATCGTTCGTGCCAAGAAGGATAAAAAATCAATTGTAGAATTAGAAACGATGGAGTATCAGGCGCAGATTTTAGGTGGTCTGAGCGATGAAGAAGGCGATGCTATGTTGTCGCAAACTTTAGAAAGTTTAAACAACGGTGAAGCAATTCGCGATACTAATCAACTTATTGCTGCATGGAAGGACGGTAGTGCAGAAAAGGTTGTGAGCATGTTGCAAGCCGAGGCAAACAAAAATCCAGGCTCAAAAAAAATCATGGAACGCTTACTCGATGATCGTAACCCGGCGATGGCTGATAAAATCTTCGAATTGATGGCCGCTGGTAAGCACGTGCTGGTGGTCGTGGGTGCCGGACATATTGCGGGAACCAATAGCATTAGCGATTTGTTGAAACAGCGTGGATTGCAAGTCCGCCAGATCAAATAGATTTTGAGAATAAGTAAAGAAAATTATATGTCGTCTGAATTTCCCGCAGATGAGACTGCAGGGACGGTCTCAAAAACAGAGTATTTGTTGCGTGAACATGCGTGGGTATCATTGGAAAACGTCAATGATGTCGAAGCCTGGCTAGATTTGCATGACCGTGAGTTACAACAATTGATAGGAAAAAATCCCCAGGCTGGATACGGGGTTTGTTTTCATTTATTGCACGGCGGCGAAATTTATTTGCACACCAATAGTGACGGCGATATTTTGTTGGATGTCACGCCAGAAGCGATGTGGGTACAACCGGTATTGACCACAGTGACCCGCGTAGCCCCACCACGCGGTCAAATCTGGTTAGTCCCTGGTCAGGTATTAGTGCAATTGATTTTAGGTTTGAATAGCCTGATTGCTGGTAGTCGGCTGGTGCTGCAACATGCATACCGGATTCAAAAGTAAGCATGACGTTTAGCGTTGTTAGTCGCCCTTAAAACTTCATTTTTAAGACGCATTGCGCTCAACTTCACTCGCCCCATTTATTGCTCTGGGGCGAGTAGAGTTGAATCAAAAACGCTAATTCACAACGCCGCCGCGGTCAATTCGTACAACGCGCGCGCCGTTCGTTTGTTTAACGTTAACTTCTGCTTCACTCGGGCCATTTACTTTGATGTTGGCTATGCGTAACAGCAATTCACGCGCATGCAGGTCACCTGAGCCGTTGATCTTGGCAGTAAGACTATCCGCAGTGCCTGATAATGAACTGGCTCCAGGACCATTCATGACTATTTCGATCTTATTGGCTGCATTCAATTTAGCGTCTAAATCGCCTGAACCAGAGATTTCCGCGTTGAGGTTTTGATCAACGTTAAGACTAACATTGGCAGGGCCATTATTTTTGAGCACGACCGTTTTTGCGTGTAAGTCTTTTGCATCGACATCGCCTGATCCGCTGATGGTAATTGTTAAGGTATCTGCTGCACCCGCGAGATTTATGTCACCAGGCCCATAAAGTTGTAAAGTTGCCTGTGCTACCTTAAGTCCGTCAACATCGAGGTCGCCTGAACCGGAGGCATCGACTTTTAATTCTGTGACCTGACCTCGTAATTTCGCGCTACCTGGTCCTTGTAACATCAGGTTGACCGACGCATCTTGCAAGTGATCAGCCAGAAAATCACCGCTACCGTTAACTTTCAGATTCAGTAGCTTGCTAAGCTTACCCATCTTCACGTCGCCTGCGCTATTCATATTTATATCGGCCTGAGCAACTGATAATTGATCGAGGTGAAGGTCACCACTGCCGTTCGCTATTGCATTGAGTGATTGTACCTGGCCGATTGCTTTGATGTCGCCCGAGCTATTCGATTTGAGCGAAAACTTGTCGTTTTCAAGACCGCGTAGTTCTATATCACCGCTGCCGGAGTTGTCCACGCTATCTAAGTGCGCTGCTTTGATCTTGACGGTACCCGGCGTATTTTTCCAGGTAAAACTAAACGACTTATTTTTATTCCGAATGACGAGTCGTTGACCTTCTACAACGGTTTCGATTTGAGAAACCAAATTATCATCCCCAGTGATTTCGACTTCGTCTTTATCCCCTTTGGTGATGACGATATCGAAAAAACTTTGATTTTCAAGCTCAGTAAATGCGGTTACGGGCCTTTGCTCGGTGATGGATTTTCCGCTGCCCACAATTTTATTACTACTATCAATTTTAACCTCACATCCTGTAAGGCTGATCAAGGCTACAAATAACCAGGCGGCATTATTTTTCATAATATAAAACCAATTAAGTTAATTAATATTGAGTAATACTTAAGTGTAGACTGGAAGCCAGAAGAAATACCCTTAGTTTGCGACAGAATGCAGAATATGTGCTTCCGGTGGCAAAAATGTCAGATGAGCGTTGCATATTTGTATTTTGGCATTACACTTCAGCGAGCGGATGTACATAAAATGACCCTGCTGCAAGCCCAAAGGCGTTTGTAAAAGCGAGGTTTTGTATGTTCATTTTGATTCCTGATGACCTTGTGTAAGCTCTTCAACAGGAATGCAAACAAATATTTTTTTAGTTTTATTGAGCACTTTTGAGCACTTTTTGCTTATTTTTTGAATCACACTGCCTATGACTACACGCCGCCAAGTATTAAAGAAAAGTATTCTCCTGACCGCTGCCGGTCTGTTCAGTACCACAAAATTTGTAGGCCAAGCAAATGCGACTGATGCAAAATCGTCCGAGTTAGCTCCGCCTCCTGATCTGTTTGACTCGCAAGCTTTAGACATCGATTTTTGGGTTAAACCGCGAACGATCGATTTGATCCGTCCGGCATCGAATGAGCGCAGTAAATTGCTGTACTGGAAAGATGGTGAAATCATCGATTCCGCCTATCAGGAGTTATGCCATATTTTGCGCGACGTTAATGGTAAGCAAACAGCGGCGATTGACCCCAAGTTATTTGAAACTCTATGGGCGACACAAGCCTATGTATCGCGTTTTGGTATGACCAAGCCACTGGAAATCTTATCCGGCTATCGCACGTCAGAATCCAACCGCCGGTTAATTGAGCAAGGGGTACCTGCTGCACGCAAATCTTTGCACATGGATGGTAAAGCCGCAGATATACGTATTCCGCATTTACATGAAGAAGTATTGGGTTCGTTGATTACCAGTTTTCGCGAAGGCGGCGTTGGCTTTTATTATCGTGCCAGCGCCAACGGTGGTTGGATACATACCGATACCGGTTTGCAACGTAGCTGGAAGGGATAAGTCATTTCTCGTCTATTTAGCTCGCGGGCGTAAATGACGCCGCTTGAGTTAATTAATTTTTAGTCTACAATAACTTATACTAGCAGTTTAGCTTTGGTCTCAGCTTTTTTGTTTCATTGTTTTTCATTCAATTGATGCAATTCAAACAGTAGAGGAGGCAACATGCAAAGTGATATTCGTGAAATGAGTTCCGCGGCATTGCTGAAGATGCACGAACTGACAGAGCAAGATCTGGTTTATGTTCGCGCTTTGGGGGCGATAATTATTCCCAAGATAGAGCGTTACGCAGAATTGTTTTATGCCTGGGTCGTGGATGTTCCCGAATATCAAATCGTTTTTTCCAGTCCAGAAATCATGGCGCATGCACGCGCTGAGCAAATCAATTACTGGAAGAAATTTTTCTTAGCGCAATATGGTGATGAATACATCGAAGCGCGCCGCCATATTGGACGCACTCACGCACGCATAGGGTTATCACTTCCCAGTTACATGGCGGCAATGAATTACTCCCATGCCGTGCTGACTCGTACCTTGTATGCGGACGAATTACCTGTCCAGGACTATATCGCGGCCCTCGAATGCGTCACCAAGCTGATGCACCTTGACATTACGATTGTGTCTGACACCTACACCCGCATGGTGAATGAACAAATCGCGCAACAAAGTAAAGCCTTGTTGCAGATGTCGACTCCTGTCACGCAAATCTGGGAAGACATTTTGATGTTACCTATGGTTGGTATCATCGATTCCCGCCGTGCGCAGGATGTGATGACGACGGTTTTATCGCGCATCTTTGAGACCAGAGCCAAAGTTTTTATCATGGATATTTCTGGTGTTGCCGTGGTCGACTCCGCGGTGGCCAATCATTTGATCAAAATTACCAAGTCTACCGGCTTGATGGGATGTACGAGTCTGGTCTCCGGCATTTCACCAGCGATCGCGCAGACTATGGTCAATCTGGGATTTGATGTCAGCGAAATTTCGACAAGCGCGACGTTAAGAGACGCATTGGAACAAGCATTCAAACTCATCGGTCGTAGCGTTTCCTGAGCATATGATGGAGCTTCAAAGCGAAGAGCAGCGCATTCCTATATCGATGATGCATGGTGCTATTTTTGCGTCATTACAAGTAGCATTGATGCCGCATTTGATGCGTAAGTTGCGTGAAGATTTACTGGAGATGGCGCGTCAGCATCGATGTTCTCGTGCTTTGTTGGATATCTCCGGTATAGAAACGATGGACAAAGGCGAATTCGATGGATTGATTGAGACTGCCAAAATGTTACGTCTGATGGGTGTGAAAACCATCGTGGTTGGTATGCGACCGGGGATTATTTCTGGTCTTTCTGCGGTGGGTGCAGATATGACTGCGTTGCCTGGCGTTTGCAATCTGGAGCAAGCATTGGAAGGGTAGTACATGGATCACGATCATTTGCAAACCCATAGAACATACATTCAATCTGAGGCCGATGTTCATTGTGCGGTGATGCAAGTGTATGCCATGCTCGTCAGTATTAACGCTTTGCCTACCGTTGCTACAGAAGTGGCAACAGTGACGTCTGAGCTGGCAATGAATATAGTGAAATACGCGGGTTGTGGTGGAGCGATCGTAGTGACACTGGAAAAGCATGGACGCCGCTATATCGATATCGTGGCAGAAGATAAAGGTCATGGCATTGCCAATATAGCGCAAGCAATGGTGGATCATTTCAGCACCAAAGGTACTTTAGGTGTAGGTTTGCCTGGCGTTAAGCGAATGGCGGATGAATTTGAAATCAAATCCGAACCCGGTCGTGGTACCAAGGTGTCTGTAAAAAAATGGCTGGATCACGGTTCTGACAGAGATCAAGCACGTGTTAGTTCCGGTGTTGGTGCGGCACCTATGCAGGCGGTGCCGACGAAACCCGATGTTGGTCGCAATCTCGCATCAGGTACTCAACCCAGTGTTGGTGGCATCGACTATGCGATGGTGAGTCGTCCGTGCTTTGGTGAGGTAGTCAGCGGTGATGGCGCAATTTTCCACCCCTTATCAGACGGCATATTGATAGGCATTATTGATATCCTCGGACATGGACAGGAAGCGCATGAACTAGCCCGTTTTTCGGAAAAATGGTTTGACCAACATCAGAGCAGCGATGTCGCGAGTCTGATGCAAGCCTTGCACCTTGAATTGAAAAGTAGTCGTGGTTCTGCGATTACCCTTGCTTATGTCAGCGGCAATGAGATCACGGTGACGGGTGTCGGTAATACCATTTTGTATTGCGTTGGCGAACAGGTGACTTGCTTTGTTGCTCAACCAGGAATAGTCGGAAGCAATTTTCCACGACTCAGACCGGTCACGGCTTCTGTGCAACCAGGCAATATGCTGATCCTGACTACTGATGGTATTTCTGAGCACATTGATAGTTCGCAATTAATCAGTCGCAGCCGTATGTCTTCCCGTCAGTTAGTTAATGGATTGCTCAATGACTATGGAAAAATGTATGACGATGCCACCTGTATGGCCATGAGGTGTCCCCCATGAATTCATCGCAAGTGTCGCTCGGCCATTTTTTTTTCGGTCATGAACTAAGCGTTCATCATGCGCGAACAAAGTTTCGTAATTTGCTCTTATTTTGTGAACTACCTGTCGTCAAAGTCGATTTTTTTGTGGTTGGTTTTTCTGAGCTGTGCAGAGAGCTACAAAGAAAACAAGAAAAACTTGAGGTATCCATCAATGGCAATAATCTACAACTGAGAACCGAGTCTTTTTCAAGCAGTTTAGCCAGTTTAAGTTCATTTTTTGAAATTAAACGTCATGGACTACAGACGATATTCGGCTTGAGTATGCCCAATCTTGAAAGCAATGATGTTGCTCAGATGAGTGAAATTATCAAATTTAAAAGCCGGGAAGAGCTTTTTCTGGAGCTGGAGCACAACAAAGAAAACCTCGAAAAAGAAGTCGCACAAAGAACTGCAGCGTTGATTTTAAGTGAGAAGCAGATTCGCTACATGCTGGAAAGTAGCCCTGTTTCCGTCATAGTCATGAATCGACGGAGTCGCAAGCTGACGTTTTTTAATCAGTCATATCTGGATATGATGGATGAACTTCCAGACCGTTTAAGCGAAGCAGATCACTATTCTTCATATAACAATCCTGAAGACGTAAATGAAATCACGTTGAGCTTATCTGAACACAAGAATCTGATTAACAAAGCGGTCACTTTAAAAACGGCGAATGGCGAAGACATTCAGGTTCTGGCGTCGTATATCAACATCACCTACGAAGACAATGCTTGTATATTAGGTTGGTTCTTCGATGTGACAGATCTAAAAAAAGCCAAAGAACTTGCCGAAGAAGCGACCCGCTTACGCTCCGATTTTTTAGCCAATATGAGCCACGAAATCCGCACTCCGATGAATGCCATCATTGGCATGAGTCATTTAGCGTTGCAAACGTCACTCACGCCTAAGCAAGCCAATTACCTCAACAAAATTTCCGGTGCGGCGCAGTCTTTGTTGAGAATCATTAATGATATTTTGGATTTTTCCAAAATTGAAGCCGGTAAGATGACGATAGAAAAAACCACATTTTCGTTTCAGGAAATGCTGGACACGCTGACGGCAATGGTTGGCGCGAAAATAGAAGAAAAAGGTCTGGAACTCGCATTCCGGGTTGATCCCGCCATTCCCTTATTGTTGGTTGGTGATGCGCTCAGGCTAGGTCAGGTCTTGCTCAATTTAATTAGCAATGCAGTTAAGTTCACCTCGCACGGTGAAGTGATTTTGTCGGTCAGAATTTTGGAGTGGCAATCACCACGTATTCAGTTAGAATTTTCAGTGACAGATACGGGTGTAGGTATGACGCCAGAACAGCGTACACGGATGTTTCAGCCATTTAGTCAGGCTGATAGTTCTACCACACGAAAATATGGCGGCACTGGACTTGGTTTGGTCATCTGCCAGCAATTGGTGCAGATGATGGAAGGTAGCATTTCACTCGACAGTGAATTTGGTGTTGGTTCTACGTTTAAATTTACTGCATGGTTAGAAGAATCGGATACCGAACTATCCACCATCAGGACACCCACTTTATCCTTAAAGAATCTCAAGGTACTGGTGGTCGACGACAATACAGCCGCCAGAGAAATTTTTCAGGAAATGCTGGATAAATTTGGCTGTCACGTCACGCTGGCAGCATCTGGCGAAGAATGCCTGGAAGAATTGGAGCAAGGCTATGTGACCGGTTCGCCCTTTCAATTATTGCTTTTAGACTGGAAGATGAAAGGAATGGATGGCATTGAAGTAAGTCAGAAGATACGCAAAGATCCTCGTTTTGATGACTTACTGAATATCGTCATGGCGACTGTCTATAGCCGTGACGAATTAATTCGCGCTACGACAGGTTTAAATATCAATGGAATACTGACAAAACCAGTCACTCCTTCAACTTTGCTTGAAACCCTGTTTAATTCGCTTGGTCGCGGACTGGTAGAACGTCAACCTCAGAAAATGCTGGCCGATGCGAATATCGATATCGCTGACTATACAGGGGTGAAGCTTTTGCTGGTTGAAGACAATGAATTGAATCAGGAAGTTGCTCTGGAATTGTTGGGCAATTCGGGTTTCGAATTGACGCTGGCGGTGAATGGACAAGATGCACTGAATAAGTTGAGCGAGAAAACATTTGATCTGGTATTGATGGATATTCAAATGCCAGTGATGGATGGTTATGAAGCGACACGCGCCTTACGCAAACAAGAAAAATTTAAAGATCTGATCGTAATTGCAATGACCGCTAATGCCATGAAGGGCGATCTGGAACGCTGCAAAGAAGCTGGAATGAATGATCATATCGCCAAGCCTATCGATGTCAGGGAAATGTATAAGACCCTCGAAAAATGGGTCAAACCCATTGGCATGAAAGCGATGCATCATGAAGAGCTCACCGACTGGCCGCCTGATATGCATGGCATTGACAGCAAACTCGCGATTCGACGCATTGGCGGTGACGTGAAGTTATATCAAAAACTGCTCAATGATTTCATCACTGGCGAGCAAGATTTTGTGAATCAATTTAGTATTGCCTGGAGCAGCGCAAATACAGAGTTGGCGGTTCGTTTATCGCATACCTTGAAAGGTCTGGCAGGAACGATCGGAGCCTTTGATTTACAACGTATCGCCGCTAAACTGGAAGATTCTTGCCATCATCAACCTCAAGAAGTGATGGAGACCCTAGCTTTAGTGACAACCAACTTAAATGCAGTGATAGGAAGCGTATCCGTGATTCCAAAACTGGATTCCGGAATCGTACGCGCGAAGAGCGAACAGCTTGATCTCGAATCGGTAAGGCAGCAAATGATCACCTTGTCGCGATTGCTGGAGGATAACGATACTGATGCGCTGAGTATTCTGGCTGACCTCAATGACGCCTTCGAAGGCCACGAGCAAAAAGATGATTTGATTGCTTTAGAAGAAAATATCAACAATTTTGCGTTTAAAGAAGCAATGGGTGCATTGAACAAAATTGCTCAAAAAATGAATATCTTATTGAGCTAAACATGATTATTTTTTATGTTCAATGTCAAAAACTGGAATTTTTGGGGATCTGCGATGAGTGGACTTGAGCCTATAAATAAGCAAAGTATTCTGGTGGTGGATGACTCACCAGGAAACATTACTGTACTGAGCGGCTTGCTGCGCAAAGATTACAAAGTTAAGGCTGCCACTAATGGTCGCGATGCGATAACAATTGCTCGTGCCGAACCCCATCCTGATCTGATTTTACTCGATGTATTGATGCCAGATATTGATGGTTATGAAGTGTGTCGTATCCTGAAAAGTGATCCTGCCACCAAGAGCATTCCTATCATTTTTGTAACAGCAATGAGCGAAATCCAGGACGAGCAAAAAGGCTTGGCGTTAGGCGCAGTTGACTACATTACTAAACCGATTAGTGCCCCCATCGTGCTCTCCCGTATCAGAACGCATCTCGCTCTTTATCAGCAAAATATTGAACTTGAACGCAAAGTGCAAGAGCGGACTCTGGAATTACAAAAGACCAATCTTGCTGTCATTCAAAGGCTGGCGCGTGCCGGTGAATTTAAAGACAATGAAACTGGTCGCCATGTCATACGTATGACTTACTACTCAAAATTGATCGCTAGTAAAGTGACCAAAGATGACACTTGGGTAGAATTGATTTTCCATGCATCGGCGATGCATGATATTGGCAAGATAGGCGTGCCGGATAAAATACTTCTCAAAAACGGCAAGCTTGATAATGACGAGTGGAACGTGATGATTTCACATCCCATGATGGGGGCGCAAATTATTGGTGAACATTCATCCGACCTGTTGACCATGGCCAGGGAAATTGCGCAATCGCATCATGAAAAATGGGATGGCAGTGGCTATCCATTCAAACTAAAAGGCGAGCAAATACCTTTGCCTGGCCGTATCGTTGCGCTTGCTGATGTATTTGATGCATTGACCTCGGAGCGCCCTTATAAAAAAGCCTGGCCTTTGGAAGAAGCCTACGCACATTTAATTGATCAGGCAGGCAAGCATTTTGATCCAAATCTGGTGAATATCTTTGTCAATTCGAAACCAGAAGTTGAAGAAATTTTGCATAAATATGCAGAAGCCAGATTGAGTGATCAGGAATAAGTGCTCATAGATAAGCAGCACCCGACACGACGAACAACAATTTAAGACGGTCTCTTTATCTTTTCACGGATAAAGAGACCGCTTTTTTTAACCTGCTTGCCAGTTCAGGCAGATGAAAGCTTATTTAGGTGCGGCATTCGCTTTGGCTTCGTCGTATGCGATGAACACACTCATCTTTGAAGGATCGATGTAACGACGGAAAGCGTCATTGACTTGTTCTACGGTCAGCGCTTTGATCTTGTCATCCATCGCTTGTGACCAGGCCCAGCTGCGTTTCAGGAATAAATTGCTATTCCAACCGCCTGCCACGCTGCCGTCGTTAGTGCGGGATTGCACGCGTTGTTGCAACAAGCCCGATTTTGCTTTGACCAATTCCTCCGCAGTAAAACCATCTTTCAGAGCGCGGGCCAATTCTTCCTTGATCGCGACTTCAACGCGAGCGATGTTTTGCGGTGCCGCAGTACCGCTGATACCGAAGCTACCGACCGGATCGATTTCACCAGCGGAAAGACTAGATCCTACACCGTAGGACAGGCCTTCTTTTTGGCGGATACGTTCCATCAAGCGAGAGTTCAGACCTGCACCACCTCCGAAGATATAGTTAGCCACACGTAAGGCGGCAAACGCTTCATCATCTTCACGTAACTTCAAGGTCATGGCACTGGCGTACACACCGCTTTCTTTGTCGGGCGTGTTGAAGGTTTTACGCACCGGTGCGGGATCAGCACGTTGACTGACCATGCGGGTGTAAGGTGCTTTGCTTGCCCAGTTACCAAACGCACTGTTGATGGCCGCTTTAGTCGCTGCTACATCCATGTCACCAACGATAGACAACTCACCCTGAGACACGCCGTAAAAATCATTGTGGAAGGCTTTAATGTCTTCCAGTTTCACACCGCGCACATCTGCTAAAGACTGATCCAGCGTTTTCGGTGCGCGGAAGTCACCTTGTGGGTAGGCATTGAAATACTGTGCCATTTCGCGCCCCACGATAGCGCCAGGCTCATTGCGTGAAGCCTCGAGACCAACCAAGGTTTGATCGCGCCGCTGGGTGAATTCATTTTCGGGATAATTGGCATCACGTAAGACATGCGCCACTAACGCCAGCGAGGCAGTCAGGTTTTCTTTGGTCGTTTGGTAAGAGAACAAACCACCGCTCATTTTCAATTTGGACATCTGATCGTCAATTTCGGCACGACTATACTTGCTGGTACCTGCCGTCAGCAAGTTACTGGCCAGGCCACTTACTGTGTTCTTGCCAAACAAACTTTTCTCATCACCCCAATGTAAAGAGAGTGAAACGTTCACCGTTTCGCCACGATTCTTTTTAGGTAAAAGAGCGACTTGCAGGTTACCTATCTGGCTAATTTCGGTGCGTTTGTCGATGTTGGCGGGTGCTGGATCAAAGGCTTCGCCTTCGAGTTTTGCGACCTTAGGTTTGAAGTCTTTCATTACTTCAGCAATGCCAGGCGCTGCTGGTACCTCAGCGCGTTGCGGCTTATCTTCCGGGATGAACATACCGACGGTGCGGTTATCACGAACCATGTAATGTTTAACTGCTGCAGCGACTTCTTCTGACGTCATTTTGTCGGCATTATCACGGTCTTTGAATAAGTAGCGCCAGTCGCCTATCGCGATGTATTCGGACATGCTGATACCAATTGACTCATGGTTGTTGAGCATTTTTTCAAAGCTATTGACGTTATCACGTTTGACGCGATCGATTTCTTCTTTGCTTGGTGGATTATTTTTAAAATCTTCAATTCCTGCCAGTAAAGCGTCTCTGGCCGCATCGGCTGATTCGCCTTTTTTGACGGCTGCGCCGATGATGACAAGGCCAGGTTCTACACGTCCGACTTCTGTCGCAAACACTTGCACGACTTTACCGGTTTCTACTAATTGCTTGTGCAGGCGACCATGCGGTGCGTTAGTCAGAATGTCGCTGGCAAAACTCATTGCGTCGCGATCTGTGTGTAGATTTGCCGGGACTTTGTAAGCAATCATCACGATTTGAATATCGCCCGCGCGGCGGACAACAAAACTACGCTCGCCATCCTGGGTTGGTTCTACCGTCCAGAATACTGGCAACTGACGTTTTGGTTTAGGAATTTTGCCAAACGAATTATTAATCCACTGCAAAACTTTGGTCTGATCAAATTTACCAGCGACCAACAATACGGCGTTGTCGGGTTGATAGTACTGGTGATAAAAGGCTTGTAGGTTTTCGATTTTGACGTTTTCTATGTCACTGCGATTGCCGATGGTAGAGTTACTGTAGTTATGCCAATCGTAAGCTACGCTTTGCATGCGTTTCATCAATACGCTACCAGGTGAGTTTTCACCGCGTTCGTATTCGTTACGCACCACAGTCATTTCGGTATCGAGGTCCTTGCGGGCAATATTGGAATTGACCATGCGATCGGCTTCCATCGCCAACGCCCATTCCAGATTACTGTCATCGGCCTGGAATAACTCATAGTAGTTGGTGCGATCTAATGAGGTTGTGCCATTCATACGCATACCGCGCTTGTTGAATTCTTCCGTGATCTTCGGGTTTTTAGGTGTGCCTTTGAACATCATGTGTTCCAGCAAATGTGCCATGCCGGTTTCGCCATAGTTTTCCTGACGCGAACCCACCAGATATGTCACATTTACAGTTACCGTTGGTTTTGAGGCGTCTGGCATTAACAAGACCCGCAGACCATTCGGTAAACGATATTCTGTGATGCCTTCAACGCTTGTCACCTGAGTAATGCCTTTCGGCAGCGTGTCAGAAAAAGCTGCAGGGGCAGTGAACAAGATTGCGCCACCGAGTACCAAAGCGCGTAAAACTGGTTTGAGCGATACAGAGATTCCTGATTGGCGAACAGAATATGTTGGCATAGTAGTCCTGAAAAATGATCAAAGATGATTAAAAATAACTGAAGAAAATAAAAAGACGTGATTAAATTTTGGTAACCATAAAACTTTGGCTACCTGTCCAGCTTTCTCCGGGAGAAAGCGAGGTGGGTCGCATGATGTTTGCTGCTTCCACACATAACATACGCTGGTCACCATCAAGTTCCATATCGCTGAGTTTGTGTGCCGCTTGCGACCCCGGGTTCCACACCACTGCATCGTTGAATCCAGTAGTGTGGATATGTAAATGTTGATGGGCTTGTTGCAGGCAAAGCTGATCTGGTACGTTAGCATAAATGCGATCCGTTTCGCCCTCGATCTTCAAAAATTCAGCGGTTTCCTGGCAATGATTGTTGCCGGTCAGGCTGTCGCGGTAACGCGTTCCTTGCAACCCACGCAGGCGCGCTTCATGGATGTCGTTGACCGCCAGATAGGTATGCAGTGCAGATGTAAAACTAAACGTCGTGTCGCCCGTATTTTGTATTGATAATGCGACCTGTAAGCTGTTGTTATGTACGCTGATAGCCAATTGTGCGTTGAATACGTGTGGCCAGAGAGTGAGACGGGCAATATTTTCTTTCAGGTTAAAAATAGCTTGTGCTGCGCCATCTTCTGTTTGCTGTTGATGCAACAATTTCCATTCAGCGGTGCGGGCAAAACCGTGTTTAGGTAAGGTGCCCATCCCGGCAAATTGAGGAAATATGACAGGAATACCGCCGCGGATTGCCACACCTTCACGGTACTCTGATTTTTTACTTAAAAAAAGTTGTTCTGCGCTACCAGCAGGTATCCACGAACAGACGTGTGCGCCTTGATGGCAAATACTCACCGTCGCGCCATCGCGCGCAGTCAGGGTCAAAAAATCCATGAAATTGCATCCCGTTCACTTCATATAAAGGAGATCTATTCTATGCCAGCTCCGAAACTTAGTGGTGATTTTTACAATGTAAAACAGATTTTTTTCACCGAGAGTTGAAGCGTCTGGTTTGGCGTCGTCGCGTATTTGACGACCCAGATAAGAGACCTGATTGAAAGGAGGAAGGAACATGTGAGCAACAATCAACTTTAGAGCGATTTGACGTGCCGTAATGGGTGGGTGCCAATGCTTAATGCCCATGGAAAAAAGCTGACCATCGCAACATTGAATCGTAGCGATGGTGCAACTCTATAAGAATGTAGATAGCGGGAAGTTGTTACTGGCGTAACTCAGCCTTAATCATGTCAGCCGCTTTTTCGCCTATCATCATGGTGGGCGCATTAGTATTCCCACCGATCAAAGTTGGCATAATTGAGGCGTCAACTACCCGCAAACCTTCCAGCCCTATTACTTTCAGTGCAGGATCAACCACGGCCATCGCATCCACGCCCATTTTGCAGGTACCAATTGGGTGATACACCGTGTCACTGGTGGCGCGTATGACCGCCCGGATCTCGTCATCGGTATGCACATTGGCAGTCTGGAAATCGCTGCTACGTGCATTTGCCAGGGCTGGTGCGTCCATGATTTTGCGTGTCAGCTTAAAGCCTTTGACCATGCTTTCCATATCGTCCGGATGCTCAAGGAAGCGCGGATTGATTAAGGGTGCAGCAAGTGGATCGGGCGTCGCCAGTGTCACTTCGCCTATACTCTTTGGGCGCAATAAACACATATGGCAGGAATAACCGTGCCCCAGATGGAGTTTGCGCGCATGATCATCCAGCATGGCGACGACAAAGTGCAGTTGGATATCGGGTGCTACCATGCTGGCATCGGTTTTTAAGAAGCCACCGCCCTCCGCACCATTTGACGATAGCATGCCTCGACGTTGACTTTGATAGCGACTGAACTCCCGCATCATGCGAATACTACCACCCGCCGAAATACCCAACAGATCCAGACTCTTAGCACGATATTTGAAAACGAAATCCGGATGATCTTGTAAATTCTGACCGACGCCAGGTAAGTGATGGATCACCGGAATTCCCAATGCCTGCAAGGCTTTGGCATCACCAATACCAGACAGCATCAGTAACTGTGGACTTTGGAAGGCACCTGCAGCCAGCAGAATTTCACGATTGGCGCGCAGGGTTTTGAGCGTGCCGTTCTGCATCATCTGCACACCAACCGCACGTTTGCCTTCAAACAAAATTTTGGTGACCTGACAGCCGGTTTCTACTCTGAGGTTAGTGCGCTTACCCAAATGTGGACGTAAATAGCCACGTGCCGCAGTCCAACGTTCACCTTGATATTGCGTGACCTGATAGATGCCGACCCCTTCTTGTTCCGCACCATTAAAATCGGTGTTTACCGGGAATCCTGCTTGCTTTCCCGCTTCTACATACAAATGCGGGAACGGATTATCGCTGCGTAATTCACTGACACGTAATGGACCATCCTGACCGTGGAATTTTCCTCCATGGGTTTCATTGTTTTCAGAATGTTTGAAGTAGGGTAGTACATCATCATACGACCAGCCAGTATTGCCGAGCGCCGCCCAATGATCGTAATCGACTTTATGGCCACGAATGTACACCATGGCATTGATACCAGACGAACCACCCAGCATCTTGCCGCGAGGCTGATAACCACGTCGTCCGTTTAAGCCCGGTTGCGGCACGGTTTCAAAAGCCCAGTTATTGAGCTTGGTTGGCAACATCGCGACCACACCGATTGGTGCATTGACTACCCAACTGTCACCGCCGCCACCGGCTTCGAGCACCGTCACACTGATACTGGGATCTTCAGTCAGGCGTCCGGCAACCGCACAACCTCCGGCACCACCACCGACCACGATGTAGTCACTGTTTTTATTCATAGAGTCTCCGTATTTTATGGTGAAGACGGATGCAGCATTGGCGAGGTGCTTGTTCATGTCTAACAAACCCAGCGCAATCGTGCTCCGGCTTCTTTTTATGTTGCAGTGCAGTGTTGCTGAATCACGCTTTACCATGTACGGTAACAAATACGACTTGCGCAAATGTACTAACGCTAGCAAGATCGTTTCACTTCAGCGCAAGAACGATATTAGTACGCCCGTTCAGATAAAGTAAGGACATTTGCTGCCACGTTGCATGGGCAAGACAAAGTGTGGCGATCAATGATGAGATAAATAATTTTCAATAATGCCAGCCAAAGTTTCTGACACGATTGCGCCGTTGTTATCGGTGCAAGATGCAATTTTTCCGGCGCATCCGTTCACGGGTTTGCTGGCGATTGCCCGTGAGCAAAACTGGCATGGTCCTGATTTATTCCCCGCATTTCAACAGCAGAAGGGTGGCCGGATTAGTTATTTACAGGCACGCGAAGGCTTGCTGCAAGCGCGCCATCATGCCGGCGATGAGATTTGTATCTGGTCGGGGGCACGCAAATCACTACCGCAATTAGGGCAGATGGCACGTGGCATGCTGGCGCAGCAAACCATCTTGGACGCTTTGGAATTTGGTCTCAAATATCAGTTAATTGCTGGTTCTATGGTGCATTTGCAATTTGAAGCGGGTAGTCCTTATTCCGCCTTGATTGCGCACTCTTTATTTGACGATGTTGAACTGCAGGATTTTTTAGCGGTTGACCATTTACTCACCGCCGTCAACGCTGCGCGCGAATTGTGCGGATCTGCCTTTCGCTTACATCAGGTGGAATTACGTGGCATGAGTAAAATCAGCACGGCTTTGTACGAGCAGATGTTTGCTTGTACTGTCGTGACGGGTGCCGATGTCAGCCGCGTTGTGATTGCCAATGACATTTTGCAGTTGCCCTTGAAATCCCCCGATCTGAAAATCGTGCAAGAGGCGGGCGCTGCCTGCGAACAAGAGCTGGCAGCAGTTGGCATATTGGGACGGCAAAGCTTGCTAAGAACCTTGATTGACCAACATTGTGAATTGCATAGTGCAGAACAAATGGCGCAGGTTTTGGGTATTAGCCCGCGGTCTTTACAACGCTTGCTGGCGCGCGAGGGAACGTCATATTTCCAGATCATCGAAAATATCCGGATCGATCGTGCCAAGCGCTTATTACAAACAGATCTGAGTCAGGAACTTATCGCAGAACAACTCGGCTATTCAGACGCCCGCAGCTTCAGGCGTGCATTCAAACGCTGGACTAATCTTAGCCCTGGTGAATATCACCCGTTGTGTAAGCTAAGTACATTCCAGACTTAAGTGCAGTAAGTACGACGCGGCTTGCACCCGTTCTACCGGTCTATGTTAATTTATCCGGACGATAAACGGGTAAGTCGAACCAGAAAGTTGTCCCGTGTTCAGGGCAACTGACAAAGAAGATCTCCCCCTGCATTTTTTCTATCAAGGTTTTGGCGATCGATAATCCCAGACCGGTTCCGCCTTGTTGCCGTGTATTGGTGCTGTCTGCCTGCGTAAATGGCTCAAAAATATGTGCCTGAAATTCTAATGGTATGCCCGGTCCGTGGTCACAAATTTCCATGCGATAGACCTTGCCGGACTGAAATAAACGGATATTGACTTCCGCATCCTCCGGAGAAAATTTTGCGGCATTTGAAATCAGGTTGGTAATCACTTGCATTAAGCGGTCACTGTCACCAAGGCACCACGCGTGTGGTGTATCGGTTGTCGGATCAGGAGTCAGACGTACATCTGCCACTAATGAGACGTGCAAATTGTTGGCGTAGGCAGTATTCGCTTCTATTGCCTGATGTAACAGTACGACCAGATCTACCGGTTCTGATTTGATGCTCATCTTGCCGTTGGCAAGTTTATCCATATCGAGAATATCATTGACCAGGCCGATCAGACGCTTGCTGTTGGTATTGGCAATACGCACCAATTGCTGGGCAGCGTCGGATAAGCTACCTGCGACTCCAGATTCTAACAAGCCCAGTGAACCACGTATCGATGTGAGTGGCGTACGTAGTTCATGGCTGACCACCGAAATAAATTCGGTTTTGAGTTGATGCATGCGCAGGCGGTCGCTGATATCCATGGTGAACGCCACCCATTCCTGCTGCGAGTTTTCCAGATGATTGACACCAACCAAAACCGGAATAGAGCGACCATCCGCATGTTTGAGCATAATTTCAAACGACGAAGTGGTGCCAGTCGTTTGCAATTCGTTATACGCTTGCATGCAAATGTATTGATCTGATTCTGACATCAGACGACGCCAGAAATAGCTCTCTTCGATGATTTGTTCGCGCGTGTAACCACATAACTGGCAAAACACCTGATTCACATCCAGCAGGCGCTTACGTTGATTGCCATGCACGATACCGATCAAGCTGGAATTCATCAGACGTTGCAAGCGACCTTCGCTGTCACGCAATGCATCGAGTGTGCGTCGTTGTTCCGTGATGTCTTCGATCATCCAGACCGTACCTTTGTGATAGGTTTCTGATGATAAAGCGCGACCAGCAACCCGTGCAAAAAACGCTTCGCCGTTGGCGCGATGCAAGCGCCATTCAATTTCAACTAATTCATCGGCAAGCAATTTGGGAATAACCGCATCCCCAAAGGCTTCATAGTCGTCCAGATGCTGATATAAGAAAGAAGTTTTGACGCCTATCATTGACTGCGCATCAGGAAAACGGCAGAGCTCCGCTAAGGCCTGATTCGACCTGACAATCACATCATTGCTGACGAACATAATGCCCACCGGTGCGTTGGCAATCAGAATTTCCAGTTCTCTGGCTAATTCTTTATAGCGGTTTTTGCTGGCATTCAGTAGTTCCTGATTCAGCATTAATTCTTCTTCAATGCGCTTACGTTCAGTAATATCAATATGGGTACCGACCATGCGTACTGCGCGTTGGTTGGTATCCCATTCGACTACCGCCCCGATAGACATAATCCAGCGCCATTCACCGGCTTTATTTTTTTGTCTGAATTCAGCGTGATAATCAATCGCTCCTCTGGAAGCAAAATGCTTTTGGTACGCTTTTCTCAGATTTGCCACATCATCTTTATGTACACCGTCAGACCAGAAATAATTCCAAAATTGCATAGGGTCTGGAAAATCCTCAGCAGAGTAACCAAGCATTTGCAGATATTCCGGACTGAAGGTACTTTTACCCGACTGTAAGTTGATATCGTACAAGCCCTGATTCGAGGCTTTCATCACCAGCCGCATCTGCTGTTCGGCAGCAAGTAATTTTTGCTCCGTGAGTTTGCGTTCGGTATTGTCACTGATGAATCCGTGCCATAAAACACTCCCATCAGCCTGCTTTTCTGGTGTTGCATCGCCGACTAACCAACGCTCGCCGCCGTTAGCGCGTAAAACACGATATTCATGATGCCAGGTGGTGAGTTCTGTCGCGGAACGGCGTATGCCGATGATTAAATATGCCAGATCATCCGGATGTATTTTTCGATACAAAATACTGGCATCGTTGATTAACTGCTCAGCTTTTATTTCAAACAATTGCTCAACGGCAGCGCTGACATACTTGAAGGAAAATTGATGTTCAGAATAGCGTTGAAACTGAAAAAACATGCCCGGCAAAAAGCGCGAGAAATTATTCAGCAACGTGTGACTTTTTTCGAGCTCATTCTCGGTCCGTAATGCCGGTATGGAGGAGTCGACCGCGATCAGGTTTGATTTTCCAGTCATAGCCTTACCCGCACAGTTTACTGATGGAAGGGGACACTAAGCTTGCAACTTGTCGTCTGAAGAGCAAGCTAAGTGTGGACTCATAAAGATCGAGGGTATTAAACCAGGACAAATGATGATAGACATACAAATGACAGTTTGCTTTGCCTATCAGCATTGTCACATCGTTGATTTATTATTTTACAATGAAATCTTATTGGTGTTGAGTGATGATCTGATTAAAAAAGTCATAAACGCCTTGCTCACTCATGCGCCGCGCATTTGAAAGTTCCCCTCCTTTTGATGCATACAAGACAGTATTGTCTGGTTTTAATACGACTGCGGCAGGAATGCCTTTTTTGATCGGATTACCATAACCATTGGCCAGATCCAGATTTTTATCGAACTGACCTACATTCACTTTCACCACCACAAACTTGCTGGCAATTAAGGCTGCGCTTTGACCTTGCATGGATTTACTGAGCTCCAGACAATCTTTACACCAGTTCGCCCCAAAAATGACCAATACGTCTTTGTTGGCTGCTTTGGCTTCTGCCAGTGCTTTGGTGACCAAGGCTGGTGCATCTGCCGCTTCATCATAGGGATGTGCGATGTCTGCATGAGCGGGATTGAAACTCAAACTCAGAGCAAGGCCGGCAAGTAAAGAGAGAATTTTTTTCATCATGAAGATCTAAAAAGAAAATAATAGCTAAATAGTGACGCAAATCAATCGTTTTGTCATTGGACATTCAATGATAAATACTGATTTTATATACAGTAATTTGCCAAATTTAGGCTAAAATAGGGTATTCCTCTTATGCCCAATTCTCAGAATTGAAAAAAATCATCCATTGCGACTGTGATTGTTTTTACGCATCCATAGAAATGCGGGATGATCCGTCTCTGCGTGGTCGTCCTTTGGCTGTTGGAGGACGGCCGGATCAACGCGGGGTCGTGGCAACTTGTAATTATGAAGCGCGGCGCTTCGGTATACATTCCGCCATGCCGATGTCGCAGGCTGTACGTCGTTGTCCGAATCTTGTGATATTACCGCCAGCGATGGAAAAATACCGTATTGCTTCACGGCAAATTTTAACAATTTATCGCGATTACACCGATGCTGTAGAACCATTGTCTCTGGATGAAGCCTATCTGGATGTGAGCCAATCTTCACACCTCCATGGCAGCGCAACGCTCATTGCCCAAGAAATTCGTTTACGGATTGCCAAAACGGTTGGCATTACCGCCTCAGCCGGGGTGGCGCCGAATAAGTTTCTCGCCAAAATTGCCAGTGACTGGAATAAGCCAGATGGCATGTTTGTGATCTTGCCGGATCAGGTACAGGATTTTGTCGCCGTTTTACCTGTTAAGCGTTTATTTGGTGTGGGAAAGGTCACTGCTGCAAAGTTACACAGCATGGGAATTAATGAATGTAAAGACTTGCTTACATGGTCATTAGCTGATTTAACTTTGCATTTTGGTAAGCTTGGAAACAACTTATACCAGCTTTGTCGTGGTATCGATTTGCGTGAAGTGGATACCAGTTCCGAACGTAAATCGGTCAGCGTTGAAGAAACTTATACCAACGATTTACCTGATCTCGCAGCCTGTGTGGCAGAAATGCCGGAGTTATATACCTCGCTTGAACGGCGTGCCGACAGGGCGGGTGCTACCCCTCATATTCATAAACTCTTCGTGAAAATACGCTTTTCAGATTTTCGTGTCACCACGGTGGAGTGTGTAGGCAAAAATATGAGTCCGGAAGTTTATGGGCAGTTATTAGAAACCGGTTTTGCTCGTCGGCATTTACCGGTGAGGTTGTTGGGACTCGGGGTGAGGCTGGCTGAGGTTGATAAGGCTGGCAGCGAGCAACTAGCTTTGTTTTGACGACAAGCGATGAATTAAAAATAGTGCGATATAGCGTAGGAGTTGCTGGGCGGTTTTTCCTAATGCATATATTTGTTTCTGAGCCTGTCCATCAAACCAGATTTTTTTACTTTTTCAAATGCTTTACGGATTTTTTGTACTAATACCGGGTCACTCTGCTTGTTCAGTGCGAAGTAATAGCTCGTTTTATCATCTAATACCAGCACTGGTTCCAGCTCGCTGGGGTCGCGTTTTTCTTTTTTCATCTGATACGCCGCGCTCCAATCCAGGGAAATGATCAGATCGATTCTGCCAACTAATAATTTTTTTAAATTTGATTCTGCCGTCGGCGCATAGTCTATTGTACTGTCGGGAACATTATTATTTTTTAAAAACGTTTTTCCCGATGCCATCTCACGAATCAGACCAATTTTGTACTGAAAGCTATCAGTGACCGTTTTAACGTCAATATCTGTGCGACTTTTGAGTTTAAATAAATAGATCTGTCTCGAACTGATAGGACCTATCCATTCAAAAAAATCCTCACGATCCGGAGTACGGGCGGTCGAAAAAATGAGCGTATTGGGCTGCGTGGTCGCCATTTGATAAGCTCGTGCCCAAGGCAAAATATTGACTGTCGATTTAATTTTTGCTTCCCACAGGACTGCCTCGAGAAGCTCCGTTGAATAGCCGGTGACTACGCCTTGCGATTCGTAATTCAGTGGTGGCAATTCCTCAGTGACGATAGTCAATTCACTGGCAAAAGCGCTGCACGCAGCGAACGCAAATGTGCAGACGACGACAATTCGTTGATAAATGAGACGAGAAGCATAAAAAGACATAAACAAATTCTACACATGATGAATGAAGAGAATATGACAAAGATGTCACCAGGAAAAAAGTTCTCTCTTGACCAGCTAACAATCATTGAAGATGGTTGCTTGGTTTGACTTGGATAAATCCTCAGTGCGTTGAATTTTTGTGTGTGTTGCCTGGTTGTAATTGCAAAAAATACTGATTTTCCAGTTGCTTGATATTGAGCATATTCAGACCAGCGTTGAACGTCTTTTGCAAACGTAAACCACGTGCTGTGTGTTGGAAGCAAATATGCATAGAAAAATTGGTTAATTCCTTAGTGTGAAAGACGATGTTCAGTTTGTTTTTGTCCAGACTGTTATCGGTAATGAGCAACTGACGCAATACATTTTTGTCGATCACAATCACGTCTACACGACCCGCAAGTAGCTTTCTGACATTGCTGATATCTGAGGGCGCTGTGTCCGTTCTCAGAATATGTTGTTTGACCAGGGCATCAAATTCTTCGCCATTCGCGTAGTCTTGTACGACTCCAATGTAATAAAACTGCAAATCTTGTAAGGTTTGCCAATCAAAGAGTTTGTTTTTTAACGATGCAAAACCTACCGTGCTATTGCCCAAAGTGTTTGAGAAATAGCAGCTCTTCTCACGTTCCTTTAAATAAAATGCTGGAAAATAGCCAACAAAATTTGCATCATTTAATCCAACCTGTACCGCCCGGCTCCAAGGGAAATACGCAATATTGACCTCAGACTGATTTTTTTGCGCTGCCGCTTTAATGATCGCTGCAACTAATCCCTCGTCTGGTAATGATGGACTCACATAAGGAGACCAGTCCAGAGAGGCGAGACGCAGACGATCAGTCGGTGCTGATTCAGCAGTAACATGTAGCGAAGTCAATATGATTGACATGAATATTGACTTGAACATTGAGAGAAATCTGCGCATAAAATCGTTTATCGACAGCGGGGTGATTAGTTGGACGGAGTGCCAGAATTTGCTTCTTGCTCCGCTTTTTTATAGGCAGAGGATTCTCTTACCTCCGCAATGTTGCCCCAAATCTGATTTGCCAGCGTGGGATAATTGGCGTACATCTGATGTGATAGCATCAAATAATAGGGTTTGGAGACGAATGGCGTCGGTACTTTTTCAAACTTATCCTGATATTGTGGGGATCGCATCATAAAGTCACCTACTTGTGTAAATGTGATCACACCTTGCAAGCGACCGTACATCAGCATATCAAACAGGATTTCGGTTTTACCAGAGACTTCTTCCACGTTGACTCCTAAATTCTTTAGCGGCCCCACAACTGACGCAGAAATTGTTACACCAATTAAGCCATTTAAATTTGAAAATTTCTTCCCATCCCAATCCACTTTAGAATTCTTTAACCGGTATAGAAAATAGCTTTCCGACATCATTCGTTTGTCTGTATCAGGGATGCCTTCCCGTGTCATCGGGTAGCGCCCCATATCGAGACGCTCGGTGACATAGCTTGCCGTGAATGCGCCATCAACACGCCCATTTTTTATCTCCATCATGCAGCGATTCCAGGGGTAGGAAATGTACTTAAATTTGATTCCAAGTTTGCTTGACACTTGATTGAGCATCAAAAAATTCAGTCCTTGCTCTTTGGCCATATGCCAAGGGTAGACGTCACTATCTCCGTAACAAAAGCTCAGTTGTGCTGGTTTTTCCAGTGCTCTTACAGGGGCACTGGAAACGAGGCCTAGCGAGATGAACAATGCAAGGATGTGTCGATTCATAGCATTTTCGTTACAAAAAAGAAGTAAGGCCAGACCCCGGCAAGCAAATCAGACGAACGGCCATGCAGCATGTGGCCGTCAGCATTACCGATAGATAATATAAGCTAGTCTGTGCCTAAAAATGTACCTTAAGAACAACAAATAGAGGGCGAGGGTAAAGAGCATGCCAACGATGGTGTTTCATCGACGCGGCACTGCTGTCCGGAATAAAGGTGCAGACGCAGTTCCACACTTCGGCCTGTGCCAGATTGATGACGGAACATGGCGGTTGGACAAAGCATTTCAACACATCGGTACTTTCTCATCCTCTGTGAAGGTTGAAGAGCCAGTTCAACGAGAGAAGGTTTTAAAAGCGTGGCCTCACTGCGAATAGCAGCGAGGCCAGTCTTGTGTTGGAACAATCGATTAAATACACATCTGATACGTTATTCTATGCACGGTGATGCACCGGGCATGCGATTATTTAAAATCACCCGCAAAAACACGCACCATTTTTTCGTAAGCCAGATACTTTTGCATGGCCGTTTTGAGATCGGATGCGCTGAGTGCAGATATTTTTTTCTCTAGCTCAGTAGCGCGTTGCATATTCAATTCCAAGAACAAATTACTTGCAAGATTTTGAGCCAACAGATTGTCCTGGCTGCGTTCTAACTGGCGTTCTTGCAAATAACTCTTTTTACCATCTTCTAATTCCGCTGCAGTAAAGCCGTCCTTGACTGCTTTGTTGATCTCTTCACGCATCCCGGTTTCGAGCTTTTCGCGGTTTTGCGGAGCGTAGATCGCATACGCAGAGAAATTACTTACTTCGTCAAGATACGATGCTGAATAGGAAGAACCTCCGCCATAGCTAATTCCATCTTTTTGGCGAATGCGATTGAAAATGCGCGAGTTCACATTGCCACCAAGCAAGTAGTTAGCCATCACCAGTGCTGGGTAATCAGGATTTTGTGCGCTGGCTGGTATGCTCAGGTTGGCAAAGAAAAACGCATTGGCTTTGTCTGGCGTTGCAATATGTTGATCTTTGCTTTGTGTGGCAGTGTAGACCTTGTTCAGGCGTTGGAAATCATGTCCTGCTTTCCATGCGCCAAATGCGGATTCTAATTGACCTTTGACGGCATTGGCATCGAACTCACCGACCACAGCAACTTGCGCCTGATTCGCTTGATTGATGCCATAGAAATTTTTCCAGAAAGCGCGCGCATCGGATAATTTGGCGTTTTTCAAACCTGCGATTTTTTCGGCAATACTTTGATAACGGCGTGGGTCACCAGCGGGCCAGCTATTGTTTGCCTGACGCACCGCATCAATAGCCAAAGCCTGCGGATCTTTACTGGATTCTTCCAGTTGCGCCAACTGCGCGTTCACCAATTGGGTGAATTCTGTTTCATTGAATGCAGGCGAACGCAGAGCATCGCGCACCAGTTCCAGGACGCGTGGTAAATTATCACGTACGGTTTCGAGCGTCACATTGACATTGCCAGCACCGCCAGTGATTTGCAGTTTGGTTTTGAGTTTATCCAGCTCTTCGGTGAATGCCTGATGACTGAGCTTTTCAGTACCGCGATTGAGCATTGCTGCTGCTAATTCCGCATTCAATGCCTGATCTTTGAGACTTTGAGCGTCGCCCAGATATAAGTTCATTGCCATGACCACCGTATTGCCGCGTGTCGTTTTTGGTAGCAACGCATATTTCAAACCATTGCCGAGCGAACCAGTTTGTGTACGTTTATCAATGTTGGCGGCTGAGCTATCGAAAACTTCAGCCTGAGCAATTGCAGCACCGGGTTTAAATGTCTTGATTTGCTCAGTCACGTTGACCTTGGCTGGCGCTGGTACACGCTCTGGTTTCGCTTCAGGAATAAAACTGCCAGTAGTACGATTGCTGGTTTTCAGCCAGGTTGTTGCTACCCTTTGAACGTCAGCGACGGTCAGCGCATTGACGCGATCGCGGAACAACAAAAATAAGCGCCAGTCGCCAGAAGCGATGTTATCCGACAAGGCGACCGCAAATTTTTCCGGATCATTAAATATCTGTGCCAGATCTGAATTTAGTTTTGCTTTAGCGCGGGTTAATTCTTCTTCGGTCACCGGTTGTTGTGCAAAACCTTCTATCGTGCTGACCATGATTTTCTTGGCTTCAGCAGTATCCTGATCGGAACGCAGGTTCGCACCGATCAGCAAAAAGCCTGGTTCATCAAGATTGGCAGCGTAAGGGAAGACGTCGACACTTTTCTTTGCTTCGACTAATGCTTTGTACAAGCGGCCATTTGGGCTGTCTGCGAGGATTAAGGCGAGTGCCTCAGTCGCTGCGTAATCAGGATCCGCGGCAGGCATGGTGTGATACATCGCCACCACGGCAGGTGATTCACCAACACGACGCACGGTCACATCGCGTTCACCATCTTGCGCCGGATCGAGCGTATAAGTTGGCTCCAGCACGCGTTTTGGGCGCGGGATTTTGCCAAAATGTTGTGCCACTAATTGTAAGACCTGGTTTGCGTCAAACGCCCCTGCAACGGTCAGCGTTGCATTGTCTGGCTGATAGTATTTGCGCCAGAACGCTTGTAAATGCGGGATATTCACGTTTTCTACGTCAGTACGCGCGCCGATAGTATCTTTGCCGTAGTTATGCCACTGATAGGCGCTGGAGGTGACGCGTTGCATCAGCATAGAGATAGACGAATTTTCGTTTTTCTCCATCTCATTTCTGACCACTGAGAATTCGGTCTTCAAGTCTTCACCAGAAATGCGAGAATTCACCATGCGATCTGCTTCCATAGCCAGTGCCCATTTCAGGGTTTCTGGTTTTGCCGCAAAGGTTTCATAATAGTTCGTGCGGTCATATGAAGTGGTGCCGTTAAATTGCACCCCACGTTGCGACATTTCTTCCCACAAGCGCGGATGCTGCTTACTACCTTTAAACATCAGATGCTCTAACAAGTGCGCCATCCCGGTTTCACCATAGTTTTCGTAGCGAGAGCCAACGCGGTACGTGATGTTGACGGTGGTACTTGGTTTGCTGGCGTCTGGCACTAAGAGAACTTTTAAGCCATTTGATAACACATATTCATTGATGCCTTCGACGTTTCGTACCAACTGTACGCCGGCAGGCAATTTTGCCCCTGCTGTGGCGGTAGGCGAAGACTCGGAGGCTATAACAGGCACATGCATCAAACCACCAAAAGCAAAGGCCAAAGATAAACTGACAGCGGAGAGCGATAAACGAGAAGACATCATAGAATACCTTTTGAAGTTGAAAAATTGACTAAATTTATCCCGCTTCCTACAAATAAGCAGCGTTTGTCAGGTTATGTTTTTGAGAAATAAAGTTAGCACTCTTTAAAATTAAAATTATTTAATAACAACAAGCCGGAAGAGTGTAGCAGACCAAAAGTGAGAATGTGGAAGCAAATATATTTAGTTTGCGGGCAACGTCAAAGGTAACGAGGTTTGATGTCAGCATGTATGAAATGCAAACTTTGGGAGAGATTTGGACGAAGTACTTCGCGGAGGGAAGGCAAAAGAGGAACAACTGGTGCGACCGACAGGAATCGAACCTGTATTGCGAGCTTCGGAAACTCGTATCCTATCCGTTGGAAGACGGTCGCACTGTACTCATTTCTGAGGTTCGCAATTGTAGCTGTTTAAGTGCAATTTTGCATTGTACCAAACGCAATATTTTTGATAATTAGCGAAACTAAGCCATATTTTAGAGTTTTGCATCGTTTTGATAGCTGAAAGCAAGTGAAATCGCATTCAATGCATTGTATAAAAGCAGGAAAAAGCGCAGGCTTTCAATGATGTTTATCGATTCGGAAAGAGTAAGCAAGGAAATGATTGCAGTTCTGTTATCGTACTGCACAATGAAATTCACTGATGCAAATCAGACAAACCATGCATTTATACGCAAAGCTTGATCTTTTGGTTCTATAATCCAAAACTTTGGTGTCAGTTGATTTGTATCACTGGCAAGCAACCGGGATGACCATTTCATTTGCAAAGAGGAAACCATGAGCGACGCGCACGACGAACACGAATCAGTGATAAAAACACCTAAACAACTCATCGCCGCAGTTCTCGCAGGATTTTTGGTTCCAATTATTGCGATTGTTTTGTTAGTGCAATACGTTTCCAACGATAAAAAGGTCGGCGCTGGTTCTTCTGCCCTGACGGCCGAAGCAGTTGCAGCACGTATTCAACCTGTGGCTGATGAAGGTTTCACATTCAAAGACACCAGCGGCCCAAAACAATTACAGTCTGGAGAAGCCGTCTACAAAATGGTTTGTTCTGCTTGTCATGGCACTGGCGCTGCTGGTGCCCCCAAGTTTGCGGATGCCGGCGCTTGGGGACCGCGCCTTGCGCAAGGTTATGATACGCTGTTGAAGCATGCGGTTGAAGGTATTCGCGCCATGCCAGCTAAAGGTGGTAACCCAGATCTTGATGACGTAGAAGTCGCCCGTGCTGTGGTTCATATGGCGAATGCCAGTGGTGGACAGTTTAAAGAACCAGAAGTAAAAGTGGCAGCGGCTCCAGCTGATGCTCCAACAAAATAAAAAATCTGATTCATAAAACAAAATTCTGAAGCCATTCTGATGATATAGCTGAAGGTAACACAGAAAAAAGCTGAGCCTCCCATGTGGAGCCTCAGCTTTTTTCGTTTACACCTGCGAAGAACCGGGTTGGCACATTCGTACCAACATCGTTGGACAGCATTGATTGATTCAATTCTTCACTGCATTGCCGTTGATCTGAATTCGTTAGAATTTTATTCTGTTGCGATAGCTAACAACGACAACAGAAACATGACGCCTTATCTTTAGCTTTTTCCTTGTACTTGAGCATGAAGTGATAACAAAAAGTTGCAGATGGCATGTTGGTTCGCATAAATTTTCCTAATCAGTACGAAAAACCAACAGCCATCGTTACAAAGTGTAATTAAACGTGAGTTTATACATTCCAATAAAAGATGATACGACGAGCTCAATGGTCACCATTTTGCGCATTGTTATATATTTTGATAATCGTATTTCATTGAATAAAAATTAGAAAATTACTGCATAGTAGTATTTAAATATTGGCAATTAGTTGTTTTAAAAAACATTGTTATGTTTTCTGGTTTTTTTTCGCCTTTTAAAAGTATGGAAAAGGAACATAGAAACCAGAGGTTTTTTGATGGCGAGAAAATTTAAAATTAGAAATATTATTTTTTATTTAAGATTAGTGCCGTTGACAACGACTGATACTAAATGCTTCCATAAGATATAAATGTTTTTCAGAAATTGTTTGGTGAAGAGCGGTTTTTAAGAAATGTATTGTGCTTAATCACTACTGAATCAATTCAAGAATAACGAGAAATATTTGTAAAAGATGTAGAGATGAAAGAAGAAGTAAAAAAACTTAAAAAACATCGGGAAAATCATAGGAGGAGTTGAGTGATGGTGGAGAAAAAATTATCCAGATCGGTACGTTTGCTGTTTGTTAGTGGTGTCGCGATCGGTGCAATGGCACAGCCAGCATTGGCGCAGCAAACCGCGCCAGAAGCGCAAAGAGTCGAAATTACAGGTTCATCTATCAAACGCGTAGAAAGTGAAGGCGTGCTGCCAGTCACAGTAATGAAGCGTGAAGACATTGAACGTACTGGTGCAACCACTGCGCAAGACCTGGTGAATATGATCCCGGGTAACTTTGGCGGTAGCGTAGTCGCTAATAATGTGGGTGCAACTGGTGCACCTTCGACCGCTAACTTACGTGGTATCGGTTCGCAATACACGCTTGTATTATTAAACGGTCGCCGCCTCGCAAACTATGCAATCGGTAGCAATCCCGTCGACTTAAATAGCATTCCCTTGTCTGCGATTGAAAGAATTGAAGTGTTGCGCGATGGTGCTTCTTCGCTTTACGGTGCTGATGCTATCGCTGGTGTGATTAACTTTATTCTTAAGAAAAATTATCAAGGTTTAGAAGCATCGTTTTACGGCACCAAAGTCGATCAAGGTAATGGTGACACCCGCAGTTTTAATGTGCTGGGCGGATACGGTGACTTAAACGTTCAAGGCTTTAATATTTTATTAAGTGCCAACCATGAAACGGATGATGCACTGAAGGCGAAAGATCGTGCTTTCGCTGCCACCGCAGTTCGGCCTGATCTGGGTATTAACAAGGCGTCACCCCGCAACGGCGTTCCAAATTTCAATTTTACGGACACCTTGGGTAATAGTTACACGGGTGTTAACCCATACCGTTACAACGGATGTAACAATCCCGCATTTGGTTTGGTGGTTCGGGATGCGCAATCGTGCGGAACAGATTACGTCAAATATATTGACCTTATTCCAAAACAAACACACGACAATATCGTCGCACGTGGCGTTCTGAAAATAAACGATGACCATGAGTTATATGGTGAAGTAACGCATACAAAAGACAATGTCGTGGCAACCTATTCGCCTGCGCCGTATACGGTCAATATGACATATCCGGCAAATGGGCGTTTTTATCCAAGCTCATTCACCATTCCAGCAGGATATACAGTTCCAGCAGGAACAACCTATACCTTGCCAAATGGAACCGTATTGCCAGGCGGTACCGTGTTGCAAAATAATGTCGTGGTTACACCTACAGGACCGATGTCAGGAACGTGGCGTACCGTTGCTGGAGGTGGTCGTCAGGATATTACTGATACTAAGAGCTTACGCGTGTTAGTGGGCTCACGCGGTATGATTGGCGGTTGGGACTACGATACCGCACTCTCCTACTCTAAAAATGAAGTGTCTATCAGTTTTGGTAATGGTCAATTTTCTTATGCAAAATTGACCCCCTTGGTGAATGCCGGATCCATTAATGTCTTTGGTGCACAGGATGCAACCAGCCTTGCCTTGTTAAATGGTGCACAACTTAACGGTCAATTTGAAAATAATGGTTCATCGGTTGCTAAAGAATTTGATGCACGTATTTCTAAAGAAATTATGCAAAATAGCTACGGTGCGGTTGGATTAGCACTTGGCATCAATTACCGTAAAGAGGATTTGAATCAGTTCTCAGGGCAAATACTTGCAAGTGGTGATCAGGTAGGTGGCAATGGTCCGGTACCAAGTGTGACAGGCGATCGCAATGTGCTCGGTTTGTTCACAGAGGCAACTATCCCAGTCTATAAAGACCTGGAGGCAAGTGTTGCGGCACGTTATGACTCCTACAAAAATAGCTACGGCACATCGTTCAATAAGCTGAGTCCTAAAGTAGGCCTTACGTATAAGCCTTCTTCGACCATGCTGGCTCGCGCATCCTATGGTACTGGATTCCGCGCTCCCACTTTGTACCAGGCCTTGCGTCCATTTACGACTGGCAACAACACGAACGGTAATTTTAGTGATCCGGTTCGTTGCCCGGGTGGTGTACCGATTAGCAACGTTAATCCAGTCGGAAATCTGCAGGACGAATGTAATGTGCAGTTAAATATTGCTCAGTCTGGAAATGCAAACCTGGCACCAGAAAAGTCGAAGCAATATTCTTTAGGTCTGGTATTTCAGCCTAGTTCTCACTTCAGCGGATCGATTGATTATTGGAGCGTAACGATTGACAACGCGATCGTACAATTAAGTGAAAACTCCGTTTTGGGCAATCCATCAGCGTATACCAATCAGTTCTATCGTTATGATCCAGCTCAGTTTCCACAAGGTTGGGTTGATGATGGAAAGCAAACGGGAGCGATCAAAGGAAGCACCAATCCTAACTTCCCATTGGCTTATATTTCTTTGCCAAACGTGAATGCGGGTAGTTTCTTTGCATCAGGCATCGATCTGAATCTGAACTACAAACAAAAACTTGAATCGGTTGGTCAGTTCACGGTCAATTTCGATGGTACGTTGTTTACTAAGCATGGTTATCAGTATCAAGGCCTGGCTTCTGTCAGCGACTTGGGTGGCTATAAAGATTTTGGTCCTGCACCAAGATGGCGTCATATGATCACCGTGGCGTTTAATCGTGGCGTGTGGGCAGCTTCTATCACTGATAATTACACAGCTGGTTACAATGATTTTACAAACCCGACAGCATTAGGTTCACCAAACTATCCTAATGAGAGAAAGGTCGCTGCGTACAATACATTTGATGCCACCTTGGGTTGGAGCGGTGTGAAGAATTTAGACATTGCTTTGGGGATTAAAAATATCTTCAATACCGATCCACCAGCTTCACGTACCGAGGCCAATTTCCAAACGGGTTATGATGCTACATTCACTAATCCTTTGGGACGTGTTTTCTATCTGCGCGGTCGATATAAGTTCTTCTGATAGCGAACCAACATTAATTGCATAAAAGGCACCAAAAAAGACGCTGATAATTTATCAGCGTCTTTTTTTTGACTTCTGCCAAAAGACAAGCTGTTTCTTTTTAGAACTAGCGATGCAAAGTTCAGTGTGGAAATATTTTTTTGTTGCAATTTAGCGACAAAAAGCCAGTTCAATGTCCAATTTAAAAAGCAATCATTTTTTTTCGTCAAATCCTATCTTCTTCATGATGTTGTGTAATACGCACTAATATGGTGCGCAACGATGTAACGTAGTTTTACACATAAGCCCGCAACAAATTCGATGAACCTTGTAAATCATTAACAAAATCTATTTGATGCGAGAGTTATCATGAAGATTATTTGGAATGAAAAGAATTTTTCTAAATCTAAAAGTACAAATCGTGCCCCAGAATTGTTTCCGATCCCTATGAATTTAGAAAAAAAACGCGCCATTTTGTGACAAAAAAATGTGGTTGTCAGGCGAGATCGGTGTGGTTTTTTTGAATAAAAAAAAAAGACCTGCTTGACATGTATTTGTTCAAAATGTTCCTATAGTGCATAAATATTTTTTCATAATTTGGTCACATTTCTCAGTGAACCAAAGATTTGACTCAAAAGTGTCTGATGAAATGTTTGTAAAAATTTTCTGTATTTGAAAATTGATATTCAGTACAAAAAGCTGGTTACGCATCAAAGCGTGAACTCAAAAAACTTAGGAGGAGTACTCATATGGTCGAAAAAATTTTAGCGAAGTCAGTTCGTCTGATGTTCGTAGGAGGCGTTGCAGTTACTGCGTTTGCGCAAACTGCAATGGCTCAAGAAGCACAAGCCGTACAACGAGTCGAAGTGACTGGTTCGTCCTTAAAGCGTGTCGATTCTGAAACAGCACTGCCAGTCACCGTTGTGACTAAGACAGAAATCGATCGTCTTGGTGTTACAAGCACACAAGAATTGCTTTCTACCATTACTGCTATTTCATCTGCAGGTAGTACAACCAATGCAGCGGGCGCAGGTAACTCTACAGGTGGCCTGTCTTCCATTTCATTGCGTGGTATTGGCGACAATCGTACCCTGGTGCTCGTGAATGGTCGTCGTTTAGCGACATTTGCCAATGGTGGTGGCGCCGTTAATATTAACGTCATTCCTCTGGCTGCGATTGAACGTGTTGAAGTGTTGAAAGACGGCGCGTCAGGCATCTATGGTAGTGATGCGATGGCGGGTGTTGTTAACTTCATTTTGAAGAAAAAATATGACGGTATCGAAGTTAGCAGCCAACTTGGTTCCCCAACCAATAGTGGTGGTGGTCAAAATGGACGTGCTTCGATCGTTGCTGGTTTCGACAGTGACAATGGCTTGAGTGGTGTGATTTCCGGTTCTTACGAAAAAGCGAAAGCGCTGTTTGGTAAGGATCGTGCTTACGCTAATACAGCGACAAGAATCCCGTTCTACTCTTCCGGTGCAACTGGTCAGGGTAATATTCAAGGTGGCTGGACCGTGGGTGGCGGTGCGGATCAAGCAACAGGCGGCAGTGGTATTGGTAATCCGCTGGCAGCGAGCGACCAATGTGGCACCATCGGTATGATGAAGTTGACCAAATCCGGCGGTAAGATTCCATACTGCGCCTATGACAGCGGCCCAGACGTAGGCTTGACTCCTGATCGTGAATTGATAAGCGTTTCTGGTAGTCTGAATTACAAAGTCAATGCTAACAATGAACTGTTTGCCGAAGGTTTGTTCTCACGCAGCAAAGTGACGCAAACTTATCAAGCTTCTCCGGCACGTAGTGATTTCTTTGATCCAGACAGTTTATTCGACGCACAAAAAGTCGAAAAAGCATTGTTGCTATATCCAACGAATCCAGTTTATAACTCAATCGCTGTTCCTTACTTGAATTCTATTGGTAAAGGTGCGTTGATTGGTCAACCGCTGGCTATTACTGCACGTGTGAAAGACTTCGGCCCACGTTCTGGTGTTGATACTGCAGACCAATATCGTATGATCATTGGCGCTAAAGGTACAATTGCAGACCAGGATTACGAAGTTGCTTATGCAACAAATCAGTCCAAATTGACTAGCGCTGTAACTTCTGGCTATTTCTCACAAGTTGGTTACGCAAAAGCGATCAATGATGTCAATAGTAACTGGAACCCATGGGCAGCCGGTGGCGTTCAAAATCCAGCTTTGACTTCTGCGATTAAAGCGGCAAGCTTTAGTGGTGACTATTTGACACAAACATCGAAAAGCAACACGTTCGATGCAAAAATCACAGGCGATTTGTTGAAGTTTGGTGAATCTACCTGGCAATATGCTGCAGGTGTTCAGTCAACAAAAGAATCGATCAACTTCAATCCGAGTGCTGCGTATCAGGCAGGTGACATCGCTGGTTTGGGTGGTACAGTTGTACCACTGGATAAAAGCCGTACAGTGAATTCTCTGTTTGGTGAGTTGAACATTCCATTGTTGAAAAACTTGGATGGTAATTTGTCCGCTCGTAGCGATCGTTATAATGACGTTGGTAATACAACGAATTACAAAGCGAATTTACGTTACCAGCCAACAAAAGCAGTGTTGTTCCGTACGTCTTATGGTACTGGGTTCCGCGCACCAACGCTGAATGATCTGTGGTATCCACAAACAGTTGGTTCGTCAGGTCAGTTTAACGACACTAGCCCTACAGGTAGTGGTCAGACCAATATTCAAATTGGTAATGAAACAACCGGCGGTAACCCTAATCTGCAACCAGAAAAATCCAAACAATTTTCTGTTGGTGTTGTATTGCAACCAACGAATAATTTGAGTCTTGGTGCAGATTTCTTCCGTATCAGAATCAGCAACTATATTTCTGCTCCTTCTGAGCAAGAAGTTGTTGATGGCTTCCGCCGTGGCGACCCAGCCTATGCAGGTTTGGTAACTATCGATGCAGGTAATAATATTACTGCTATGAAAGTTGTTACTGCCAATGCCGGTACTGCAGACGTTCAAGGTCTGGACGTGTTCGCAAACTGGAAGGATAAATTTGCGTTCGGCGGCATAAGCGTGAATTTCAATGGTACTTACATGAACAAGTTTGACCAAACCTCACCTGGTGGTGTGTTGTATGGCAAAGTTGGTACATTAGTCAATGATATCCAAGTTCCTAACGATCCAAAGGATCCAACGAAGGGTTCCACTATAGTTGCCACTCCAGTTGTGGGTGCAAACAATGGTGGCGTAATTATGCGTTGGAAACATCAAGTGGCTGTTACATGGTCACGTGATGTGTGGGAATCCACCATTGTTCAAAACTTCTCTTCTGGTTACAGAACGCCAAATAATCTGAACGATAAACCAAATTACATCAGCGCATTCCAAACGTTTGATTTAAACGTGGCGTACAAAGGCATCAAAAATGCAACGTTGTCTGCAGGTTTGAAAAACATGTTTGACAGACATCCAGACACGTTTATTCCTGCAAGTAACCAGTTCCAAAGCGGATACGATATCTACCAATATGATCCAAATGGCAGATTCGTCTACGTTGCAGCAACTTATAAGTTTAAATAATTAAACTTAGTACGACGAGATAGTAGTTTGAAAGACCTGCATCCTGATGCAGGTCTTTAGTCTCAAAAAAAAGCCCGCTTTGTTTCAAAGCGGGCTTTTTACATTGAAATTCTGGATAAAATATCTGCCCTTTCATTGTGACAGACAGAGTGTAGTAAGGACTTGGCGATTTATATAAAACAACTAAATGGGGTCAGTTCAGTCAACGCTAGGGGCGCTTATATCTTACTGTGTACTAACTTTCCCGCCGCATAAGTCGCTTCGATACAGCGATCATCACCCAAAATCGCCAAAACAAATAATTGCTCTTCTAAAGAATTGATATGTGCACTGCGCCGAGCCAGCAATGGCGTCGCTTTGGGATCGACGATAATAAAATCGGCTTCGTTTCCGGATCGAAAACTACCTATGGTGTTGTGTAATTGCATGGCACGTGCGGCACCCAAGGTTGCGGTGTAAAACATACGAGAAGCAGCCAGATAGCGACCACCCATGCGCTCAACCTTGTAGGTCTCGTTCATCGTTTGCAGCATCGAGAACGATGTCCCACCACCAACGTCGGTGGCAATCGACAAAGGCACATTCGCTGCTTCTGCTTTATCAAAATCAAACAAGCCGCTACCTAAAAATAAATTCGATGTCGGGCACAATGCCACTGCCGATTGCGTTTCCGCCATGCGTCGTCTGTCTTGATCATCGAGCCAAATGCAATGCGCATACATCGCGCGTGGACGCATCAGACCGACTTGGTCGTAGATATCCAGGTAGCTGCGGGCATTGGGGAACAGTGATCTGGCCCACGCACATTCATCTTTGTTTTCAGCGACGTGCGTTTGAATAAACGTGTCCGGATATTGCTTTGCCAGTTCTCCTGCCAGATGCAATTGCTCTGGGGTTGAGGTCGGCGCAAAGCGTGGTGTCATCGCATACAACTGGCGACCTTGGTTATGCCACCGTTGTATCAATGCTTCGCTATCGCGTGCGCTGCTTTCAGCAGTGTCTTGTAAAAATTCCGGGCAATGTCGGTCCATCATGACCTTGCCAGCAACCATACGCAGATTACGTCGTTCACTTTGCGTAAAAAAAGCGTCGACTGATTCTGGATGTACCGTGCAATACACCATTGCCGTCGTCGTACCACAGCGTAGTAATTCATCCAAAAAAAACGAAGCGACATCATTTGCATGCGCTGGATCTTGGAATTGCCTTTCTGTCGGAAATGTATATTGCTCCAGCCATGGCAACAAGCCCGGAGCTGGTGACGCGATCATATCCGTTTGTGGATAGTGAATATGCGTATCGATAAAACCCGGCATGATGATTTTGCCTGGGTAATGTTGCATCGTCAGCTCATCAGGAACCAGATGTTTTAAAGCAGCATAGTCTCCAGCTGCGACGATTTTTTCTCCCTCCAATAACAGCAAACCATCGGCATGCCAATGAATACCGTCCTCCGTCAATGCCGGATCATCGGTGTAATGTAAAAGGCTGGCGCGAAGGGCAAGAGTGATAGTCATGGATTTACTGAGATTGCGAAGTTTGAGCTGCTGTTTGTACCGTTGTTTGTACTGCCGTTACGGCACGCAAAATCGCTTCGCTAGTCGCGGGTGCAGTCAACGGTGGATTGATTTTACCTCCTGCGACGCTGGCGATCGCATCGCGAATGGCAAAGAAGACCGAGAATGGTAACAGCAATGGCGGTTCACCAACGGCTTTTGAACGATGGATGCTGTCAGCGACATTGGTGTTTTTAAATAAACGTACGCGGAAGTTTTCCGGACAATCAGAAATCGCCGGAATTTTATACGTCGACGGCGCATGCGTGGTTAATTTGCCGTTGGCATTCCAGACTAATTCTTCCGTCGTCAGCCAACCCATGCCCTGGATAAACGCGCCTTCTACCTGGCCAATATCTATCGCCGGATTGAGTGAGTTACCGGCATCATACAAAGCATCGGCGCGCAGCAATTTCCATTCACCAGTCAAGGTATCGACCATCACTTCAGACACCGCCGCACCATAAGCGTAATAAGAAAACGGGCTGCCGGTCATGGTTTTGCTATCCCATTGCAAATGCGGTGTCGCATAAAAGCCATCGGACCATAATTGCACGCGGGCAAAATACGCTTTATTGACGACCTCTTCAAACGCAATGCCAGAGCCATTGCAGTATATTTTTCCATCAGCAAAGTGTACGTCAGCGACATTGCCACCATAAGTTTTTACCACAAATTCAGACAGGCGTTCGCGTATCTGACGTGCCGCATCCTGCGCCGCTTTACCGTTGAGATCAGCACCCGTTGACGCCGCCGTGGCAGAGGTATTGGCAATCTTTGTCGTATCGGTTGCGCTCACGCGAACCTGAGAGAGTGGTACTCCAAGCTCATGGGCGACAACTTGCGCTACCTTAGTGTTCAAGCCTTGTCCCATTTCGGTGCCGCCATGATTGACCAGCACTGATCCATCAAGGTATACATGAACTAATGCACCCGCTTGATTCAGGTGTGTGACGTTAAACGCGATACCAAATTTATGGGGTGTCAGCGCCAGACCTTTTTTTAGAATAGGGCTTTGCGCATTAAATTCATTGATCGCAATACGACGAACACGATAACTGCTGCTTGCTTCAATCTCAGCCACTAATTCATGGATGACATTGTCAGCAACCTTCTGACCGTAATGCGTGACGTTTCTACCTTCGGCATCATTGCGACCATAGAAATTTAGCTTGCGCACATCGAGCGCATCTTGTCCCAATAAGCGCGCGATTTCATCGATGACGTATTCAATCAAGATTGCACCTTGTGGTCCGCCAAAACCGCGGAACGCGGTATTCGATTGGGTATTGGTTTTGCCGCACATCGCGCGAATATCGACATCTGAGAGGTAGTAGGTATTGTCAACGTGACAGACAGCACGGGTTGCCACCGGACCAGACAAATCCGCAGAAAAACCGGCGCGTGACACCATCTCAAATCTCGCACCAAGGATTAAGCCTTGCTCATCGTAAGCAACGTCATAATCGTAGTGAAATTCATGCCGCTTACCGGTCACCATCATGTCGTCGTCACGATCTGCACGTAACTTAATCGGGCGCTTTAAATGGAAAGCACACAAGGCCGCTGCCGCTGCCCACAAACCTGATTGCGATTCTTTACCGCCAAAACCACCCCCCATGCGCCGACATTCGACTTGTACGCTATGCGACGGTATAGCCAAGGCATGCGCGACAATGTGTTGCATTTCACTTGGATGTTGGGTCGAACACATGACTGACATGCCGTTTGCTTCTTTTGGAATCGCATACGCGATTTGGCCTTCCAGATAAAACTGTTCCTGCCCACCCACTTGCCAGCTTCCCTGGATGCGATGTCGTGCATTGGCAAGCGCTTGTTGTGCGTTACCACGTGATAAAGACATGGGTGGCAGGACAAAGGATTCGGCCTCGCGTGCAGCTCTTGGATGCAGAATTGGCGTTAAACTCTCGTAGTCAATTTTTGCCAGACGCGCTGCGCGGCGTGCCTGATCGTGGCTGTGCGCAACTACGACAAACACTGGTTGTCCTACATACTCCACTGTGTCATCGGCAAGAATCGGATCATCTTTGATAATCGGACCGCATTCATTGGTGCCGGGAAAATCTTTTGCTGTAAACACAGCGACAACACCCTCTGCCGCGTGAACCGCATCCAGATTGATGTTGTTGATTTTTGCATGCGCCTGCGATGATAAGCCGAGCGCTGCATGCAAGGTGCCTTGCAATTCCGGTAAATCATCGGTGTAATTTGCTGTGCCGCAAACGTGTAATACGGCGGATTCATGCGGATGTGGTTTGCCAACTTCTGCCCACGGTGCCGATGAGCTTGTCTGTGCCAGATCTTTCATGTTGCCTCCGCTGCATTTATATTCGCACTCGCAAATACATTCACACTTTGTTTAGCGAGTGGCGCATCTGGACGGGTTTCCAGCCAGAATCGACGTAATAAATTTTGTGCGGCTTGCAAACGATATCCGGCGGATGCACGCATATCCGACAGCGGTGCGTAGTCTTCTGTTAAGGCGCTCATTGCGACATTTAAGTTGGCTTCATTCCATATCTGGTGATTGAGCGCGATTTCGGTTTTTTGTGCGCGTTTTGGCGTCGCCGCCATACCGCCAAAAGCAATACGCACATTGCTTAAACGGTCACCTATCAGGTCTGCCGAAAAAGCAGCACAAACTGCTGAAATATCCTGATCAAACCGCTTTGCTAATTTGTAGGTACGGAAAATCAGATGAGGGTGTGGCAAGGGAATACGCACTGCGGCAACGACCTCATCCGCATGCAGGTCTTTCTTTTGGTAGGCGAGATAAAAATCTTCTAATGCTAATTCGCGTTCACCGGCGCTGCCATGCAAAACGACACGGCTGCCTAACGCAATCAACCACGGCATAGAATCACCAATCGGTGATCCATTCGCCACATTACCACCCAGCGTACCGGCATGGCGAATAGGCAGCGAAGCAAAGCGTTGCCACAGGTCATTTAACTGTTCAGGATAGTGCTGGCAGATATGGCGATACGCCACATCGAGGCTGACCGCCGCGCCGATTTCTAGCCAGCCATTTTCTTCCTTAATTTGTTGTAATTGCGCGACTTTTCCAAGATAAATAATATGACCTAAATCACGGAATTGTTTGGTCACCCAGATACCAATATCCGTACCACCTGCCAACAGGCATGCTTGTGGATAGCTCTTACGCAATGCCACTAAATCGCTCAGTGTGCGTGGGGCAAAAAAATGTTGGCCAGCGTGAACGTAATCGAGGGTTTCGCTCTGCTCGAGTGAGTTTAGTATCTGCAGCACAGCGTTTTTATCGAAGTGCTGGCGTGGCAATTGTTCCATTTTATGTGCTGCGTCAATAATCGGACGATAGCCGGTACAGCGACACAGATTGCCGGACAGGGCAATATCAATCTGCTTACGTTGCAGTGGTGCGCAAGGCGGTTCACGATCCAGGTAAAGATCCCACAAGGACATCACAAATCCGGGGGTGCAGAAGCCACATTGTGATCCGTGGCATTCGACCATCGCTTGTTGAACGGGATGCAATTCTTCTCCGGTTTGCAAATCTTCAACCGTAAAAATGGCTTTGCCATCAAGGGTAGGCATCAGTTGTAGGCAAGCGTTAACTGATTTCATTTCCAATTGTCCATTAATTACTTCGCCAACAACTACCGTGCAGGCGCCGCAGTCACCTTCAGCGCATCCTTCTTTGGTGCCGGTGCAATGTAAGTCTTCACGTAAATGTTGAAGCAAGGTTCTGGTTGTCGGAACATTGTCGACTTGATGAATTTGCTTTTGAAAGAAATAACGAATCTTGCCGGACATGGAAACCCCGAGTGGAAGTGTTGTGGAATTGCACGCTGAAAGGAGTGACATCGTGTATTTCCTCAAGATTAGCATTTCGCAAAAGTAAGCTTATATCTAATTGGTGATGCTGCTTATCAAGGCGCAAACGGTTTTTGATTTTCTATGCTAATTACGCAAAATTGACATGAATTGACAAAGAAAATTCAGGCCATGTTTCAAATTGCGATTCATAATTAAGTTGCGTAAAACGTGTCTCGATCAGGAAATTGAACTAAATTGACAATAAGTGTTATCGGTAATACCAGTGCCCAGGTTCGTGCTGTGGAAACTACTTAAAAAAGACATTTCCTCGAAGGAAAATTCAAGTATATTTCTGGTTTATATCTCGAAAATTTATTTACATCTTATTTCCATACTGGATTTAAGCGAAGTAAGATGAGAGGTAGTCAGCGATAGCTTATGAGCTGATATTGCCCCGATATTTTTAGCAAAAGCGGGATTTTGTTAGTTTTAACCATTTTTTCAGACTAGTTACGCAATGAATTTCTCAAATATGACCGTTAGTAAACGTCTGGGGCTGGGCTTCGCTCTGGTATTGGCACTCCTCATTGCCGTCACGATTGTTGGTGTTTCCAGAATGGCGCAGATTCAAGGCCGTTTGGAAAACATCGTCAATGTCAGTAATGTACAAACCCGTCTGGCGCTGGATATGCGTGCCATTGTGTATGACCGCATGGTGTCTTTACGCAATCTGACACTTCTTAACGAAGCGGCAGACATGGAAAAAGATCTCGCAAAAATCGCTGATCAATCCAAAAAATATGCTGAAGCCAAGGAAAAATTCCTGAAATTGTCGGAGACCGATGGTGCGCCAAGTCAGGAAATGAAAGACCTGATCAGCAAATTAACAGAGCGAGAAAATGCGGCAGCAGGTTTGCCGGCAAAGGCACAAGAATTAGGTCTGGCGAATAATCAAGAAATGGCGACCATCGCTTTGATTAAAAAAGTGCGTCCAGTGCAACAAAGCTGGTTAGATACTTTGGATGAATTAGTGACTTTGGAAGATAAAGTTAATGGCCAGGTCGTCGCTGAGGCGAGTTCTGCCTTTAAAGCTGCAACAAGCCTGATGTTGATCCTTGGTTTAGTAGCACTTGCTGGCGGTATCGCTGCTGCACTTTACATCAGCCGCAGCTTGCTCAAACAATTGGGTGGCGAGCCAGGTTATGCTGCTCAAATTGCCGGTCAGATTGCTGCAGGTGAACTGACAGCTCCGATTGATGTTGCTGCGGGTGACCAGAACAGTCTGATTTTCGAAATGAAAAACATGCGCGACAGCCTGGTTAATATCGTGGCGCAAGTTCGTTCCGGTACTGACACGATTGCTACAGCATCAAGCGAAATCGCCATGGGCAATCTGGATTTGTCCTCCCGCACTGAGCAACAAGCGAGTTCGCTGGAAAAAACCACGTCTTCCATGCGCGAGTTGACGACCACCGTTAAACAAAATGCAGATAATGCAAGAGAAGCGAATCAGCTCGCTGCTTCCGCCTCAGAAGTTGCGCGTCAGGGTGGTGTGGTAGTTGCGCAAGTGGTGGATACCATGGGCTCAATTAATGAATCGTCCAAGAAGATTGTCGACATTATTAGTGTGATTGATGGCATCGCGTTCCAGACCAATATTCTGGCCTTGAATGCGGCGGTAGAAGCTGCACGCGCTGGTGAACAAGGTCGCGGTTTTGCGGTAGTGGCCGCTGAAGTTCGCAATCTGGCACAACGTAGTGCTGCCGCTGCAAAAGAAATTAAAACCTTGATTGATACTTCGGTTGAAAAAGTCGAAGTCGGTACTAAACTGGTGGGACAAGCGGGTGTAACGATTGATCAGGTAGTCAGCAGCGTCAAACACGTGACTGACATCATCGCTGAAATTACTGCAGCAAGTCAGGAGCAAAGTGTTGGTATCGAAGAAGTTAATCATGCCATTATTGAAATGGATGGCGTGACGCAACAAAATGCTGCTTTGGTTGAAGAGGCGGCGGCGGCAGCGCAAAGCTTACAAGACCAGGCTGCTGAATTAGCAAAGGTAGTGAGTGTCTTTAAATTGAGCGCCAATGACTCTTTATTGTCGCATCGCCCAGCACCAGTATCAACACCAAAACGTGTAGAACCAGCGTTGAAAGCCAATAAACCAAAAGCACGTGTTGCACCGGTAAAGTCTTTGCCATCATCTCGCACAGCAAGTAAAGCAAGCAACGCGGCGAGTTCGGCAAACTCCAAATCTGCAGCGGCGGATGATGGTTGGGAAGAATTTTAATTCCTGAGGGCTGCGTAGTTTGTCCGGGGAAAGTGTGGCTGCACTGCTGACCAAAACAATTGAACGCTAGTCCTTTGTATCAAAAATAAGTAATTTTTATATTTATCCGAAACGAAAAGAAACATGATTATGAAATCTTCGCTCTCTACTTTGCTTGCATCTTTGCTACTCACTGCAGCGTCGTCTGCAATGGCAGCCGATACTGCACCAGTCATGGACAATAAATCTTGTGATCCGCCAAAGTATCCAAAGGCAGCATTGATGAATGAAGAAACCGGTACCGTAGGTATGGGTTTTCTGGTTGGTGTAGACGGTAAGGTAGTTGATTCAAAAGTTGAAAAATCAAGTGGTTCCAAGAGTTTGGACAAAGCTGCTTTGACGGCGTTGGCGCTGTGTAAATTCAAACCAGGTACCAAAGATGGTAAGCCTGATCAAACTTGGGCAAAAGTGGATTTTGTCTGGAAGCTTGAATAATCATTTGTTTTGGTCAGACGAGCGAGCCTGCCAGAGCTTGTGCGTGAACAGAGTTACAAAAACGCCTGATGAATTTTATCGGGCGTTTTGTTTTTTGTGGCTATCAGGTAGATGCTGTTATCCAGGTCAATCCTAAGCCCTCCTTAATGCGTCACGTAAAACAGGAAAGTATCTCAACTCGCTGCGCTCAGACAAAGATACTTTCTGATCCGTTTTCCGTGAAACACAAATTGCTTTGTCTAAAGCGGTGAAAGTCAAAAGCGATATTGCCGTGGATACGGATACTTAATCGGGCGGGTGTTCGGTGCAAACGTAATCGTAGCGCGGCTTGCACCATCTCTAGATGCTGGTTAAACCTATTAAAAAGGGAGGTGCATTTTTGCACCTCCCTTATTTAACGATCAAGCGTCGGAATATTAACTTAATTCAAACCACGACGAATCAACAAGGGTTCGATTTTTGCATCGCGACCACGGAAATTGCGGAACGATTGCATAGGATCGATACTGCCGCCGCGCGACAATAATTGCTGGCGGAACCAGTCGCCGTTTTTGCGGCTGAGGCCACCGTTTTCTTTAAACCATTCTACGGTGTCGGCATCCAGTACTTCGCTCCACAAGTAGGCATAGTAACCAGCAGAGTATCCACCACCAAAACTGTGCGAGAAATACGGCGTACGGTAGCGCGGTGGTACGGGGGCAAAATCAACACCCGCCTCTTTCAATGCAAGTGCTTCAAATGCCATGGTGTCGGCTGGTATATCCTTCGTCGATAATTGATGCCAGCGTTGATCAAGCAAGCTTGCTGCAATGTATTCCGTGGTCGTAAAGCCTTGGTTGAACTTGCCGCTGGCGATAATTTTGTCGACCAGTTCTTGCGGAATTGCCTCACCAGTCTGATAGTGTTTGGCATAATTTTTCAGCACTTCTGGCCAGACTGCCCACATCTCATTGACTTGGGATGGGTATTCCACGAAGTCACGTGGCACATTCGTACCGGAGAAGCGCGGATAGCGGACTTGCGAGAACATACCATGCAAGGCATGACCAAATTCATGGAATGCGGTTTTAACTTCATCTGGTGTCAACAAGGTTGGTTCACCAGCGGGTGGTTGTGGAATATTGAGATGATTGGCAATCACAGGTTTTGAACCAAACAAAGCCGACTGATCCACATAATTATTCATCCATGCGCCACCACGTTTATTGCTACGTGCATACATGTCGGAGATAAAAATAGCGAGTGACTTACCATCGGCATCGAATACCTCAAACACGCGCACGGTTGGTTGATACACTGGTAAATCTTTGCGCTCTTTAAAGGTGATCCCGTAGAGTTGATGAGCAGCGAAAAACACGCCATTTTGCAGCACGTTATTTAACTCAAAAAACGGACGCAACTGATTATCATCAAACGCAAATTTTTGTTGATGCAGGCGTTCACTATAAAATGCCCAGTCCCATGCTGCGAGTTGGAATCCACCGTGCTCTTCATCAATCATTTTCTGTAACTCAGCAGCTTCTTTTTTTGCATTTGCAACGGCTGCAGGTGCTAGTCCGCCTAACATCTTATTTACTGCTGCAGGCGTCTTTGCCGTTTCGTCTTCCAGGCTATAGGCAGCAAAGTTAGGGTAGCCCAATAAATGAGCACGTTCAGCGCGCAGGCGCGCAAGCGTCAGCGTGACTTCACGATTATCTGCATCACCACCATGACTGCCACGGTTGATCGATGCTTCATACAAGCGTTGGCGGGTAGAGCGATTTTCCAATGTCGCCAACAATGGCTGACCAGTAGTATTCATCAGAGGAATCAGATATTTACCGTCAAACCCTTTTTCCTTAGCTGCGGCGGCAGCCGTGTTAATTTCTGTCTCCGATAAACCTGCGAGGGCAGCTTTGGTGTCGACGACTAAAGCCGAAGCGTTCATTTCTTTTAACACGTTTTGGTTAAATTTATTTTCCATGGTCGCCAATTGGGCATTCAGGGATTTCAGCTTTTCTTTGTCGGCTTTGGATAACTTCGCCCCCGAGCGCACATAATCTGCGTAATAGCGATCCAGCAAACGCTCAGATTCAGCATCGAGATGTAAACCTGATTTCTGTTCGACTAAGGTTTGAATCCGCTGAAACAATTTTGCATTCAATACGATTGCATCTTGATGCGCGGATAACTTCGGTGCCAGATCACCAGACAAGGCTTCCAATGAAGGATTGGTATTGGCACCAGTCTGATTGAAGAAAATTGTACTGACGCGCTTTAATGTTTGTCCTGAGCGCTCCAGTGCGACGATGGTGTTATCAAAACTTGGTTTCGCCGGGTTATTGGCGATGGCCTTGATCTCGGCATCTTCTTCGCGCATTGCTTTCGCAAATGCCGGTGCGTAATCTTCATTATGAATTTTGTCGAAAACCGGATATTCGAATGGCAGCGTACTTTTCACCAGTAAAGGATTGGCAGCCAATGATTTGAGACGCGCTGCTTTTTCGACAGAGCTAGTTGGCGTAGATGGCGCGGAAGTTTCTGCTGCAACACCGGATTGAATTGCCAGTGCAGAACATAGCAGCATGAGCAGAGGTTTGGTCATGTGAATTAATATATTTAAAAAGAGAAATTGAATAGTATCAGACTACGCAAAACTAAAAAAATTCAATCAATCATTTTCTGTCTCAGGAGTAAGAATTGCGGGGGCAGATGCAAAGTTGTTTGTCCGAAAATGGCTAGATCAAAATGGTGATGGCGCGTATAAAGATGTCTGGCGCTGTGAGCAAATCGCATGTACTGAATAACCAGATTTTTTGACAAGTTTTTTCACTATGAACCCTGACACACCTCATCCTGAAGCGGCACAAAACCAGCAGCATTATTACCGCGCTCTGGCGGCACGTGACAGCCGTTTTGACGGCGTGTTCTTTACCGGTGTTAAAACCACAGGGATTTATTGTCGTCCAATTTGCGGAGTGAAAACGCCGCGTGAAACATCTTGTACTTTTTTCACCACCGCTGCCGCTGCCGAAGCCGCGGGATTCCGGCCTTGTTTGCGCTGTCGCCCGGAACTCGCACCGTATGCGATACAACAAAACCTGGCGCATGCGATCTGGAAAAAAATTGCGAACGGCGCCTTAAATGAAGCCAGCATCGAAGTGCTGTCTCAACAGGTGGGTTTATCATCGCGCCAAGTGCGCCGCGTATTGTTGCAAGAATTTGGTGTCAGCCCGGTAGAAATGGCGCAAACCCAGCGTTTGTTGTTCGCTAAAAAGTTATTGCAAGAGACGGCATTAGGCATGGCTGATATCGCTTTTGCCGCCGGCTTTGGCAGTGTGCGTCGTTTTAATGCTTTGTTTTCCGCACGCTATCAGATGACCCCGGGCGAAGTGCGCCGGGCAGCGCCCTCTGCTGATGAAAGCTTGACCTTGCGTCTTGCCTATCGTCCGCCGTATGAATGGAATTCCATGATGCACTATTTGCGTGGGCGTGCCATGCCGGGATTGGAAACAGTGCTAACAGAAAAATCAGGTATGGCTTATGTACGTAGCGTTTTGTTGGATGGAAAAACGGGGTGGCTCAAGGTGAGTCATCTCGCTGAGAAGAATCAGATTTGTCTGCAAGTCGCGCCGGAATTAACGCCAGTATTGATGCCGCTATTGGCAAAGATTCGCCAACAATTTGATCTCGAAGCCCATCCGCTGACAATCCACAGCCATTTGCAAGAAGACCCCATGCTGGCTGGGCAAATTGAAAAGACACCGGGTTTGCGCGTACCGGGCGCATTTGACAGTTTTGAATTGGCAATCCGGGCGGTACTTGGGCAGCAGGTCAGCGTCGCTGGGGCGACCACAGTTGCCGGAAGGCTGGTGCAGCGCTTTGGTGTGCCAGTCACAACACCTTTTGATGGCGTTTCACATCATTTTCCGACGCCCTTGTTAATAACACAATTGTCGATAGACGAATTGGCAGGAATAGGCATTCCCGGTGCGCGTGCAGCGACTTTGCAACACGTCGCACAATTCGCGCTTGATGGTGGTTTTGAGCGTGCCGCTGATAGTTCTCTGGAGCAAGCGATGATGTTGATGAAAGGTATACGCGGGGTGGGTGAATGGACCGCCCAATATATTGCAATGCGCGCTTTACGTTTTTCAGATGCGTTTCCTGGCGGCGATTTAGGTTTACAAAAAGCCGCTGCTCACGCCAGCGATCCCTCAGAAGCACGCTGGACTGAGAAACAATTGCTGGCTCGTGCTGCCTTTTGGTCGCCATGGCGTTCCTATGCAGCCTTGTTGCTGTGGGAATCTTTAAAATAGTATATTGGAGCAACAACATGAAATTTACCAAGATGAATTGTCCCTTAGGTCACCTGACCTTGGCTGCCAGCGAGCAAGGTTTGGCGGGGGTGTACTTTGAGGATCACCGCCATTTCAAAGGCATGGACGGATGGCAAGCCGACGACGAACATGAGGTCTTAAACTTAACCAAACAGCAATTAGCAGAATTTTTCGCCGGAACCCGTACTGTATTTGATTTACCGCTTGATTTGTCGACAGGCACTGCGTTTCAGCAACAGGTCTGGCGTGCTTTACAAACCATTCCTTTTGGCGCCACATTGAGCTATGGAGCTCTGGCGAAACAAATAGCCAACCCGCGAGCCGTGCGTGCAGTCGGCTCTGCGAATGGGCGTAATCCACTTTCCATTATCGTTCCCTGTCACAGGGTGGTTGCCACAAGTGGCGCGTTGACTGGCTACGCAGGCGGCTTAAAAAATAAGCAGAGCCTGCTCAAGTTTGAGGCAGAAAAACATCAGTCCTTGAGTTCACGCTGTACTTAATAATTGACGTAAAATAAGCTGGAAACCCGCATGGATATTGAGTGTTGTAATTATATAAAATAATATCATTTAGCTCATTTTTGTGCGACGCACAAAAAGTGCTTGACGTATAAAATCGGACGTGTAGAATTAGGGTTGTTGCGGTGCACCATAAAAAAATTCGTGGTAGGCGCTGCCGATTACTTAATCCTCACTACCGGAGAATGTCATGACTACATCACCAGAACAATTTATCGCTGCTACTAAAACTAACCTGGAAGCACAATTTGCTTCTTTGACAGCATTGAACAAAAAAGCATTTGAAGGTCTGGAGCAGTTGTTTGCTCTGAACGTCAATGCTGCTAAAGCATCTTTCGAAGAAGGTACAGCAACTGCTAAGCAATTGTTGGCTGCTAAAGATCCACAAGAATTCTTTACTTTGACTGCTGCACAAGCTCAGCCAAGCGCAGAAAAAGCATTGGCATATGGCCGTCATCTGGCAAGCATCACAACAGCGACTCAGCAAGAATTCACGAAAGCAGTTGAAGCCCACATCGCTGAAACTAACACTAAAGTGATCGGCTTGATTGACGAAGTAACTAAAAATGCACCTGCTGGTTCCGAACAAGCAGTTGTAGCACTGAAATCTGTTGTTGGTAACATCAACGCAGGCTACGAGCAACTGTCTAAAACAACCAAGCAAGCTGTTCAGACTTTGGAAGAAAACCTGAACAAAGCAACTCAGCAATTCACACAAGCTGCTGAAAAAGCAACTGCTAAAAAGAAATAAGCTGACTTTGTCGAATGAACTTTGTCTTAGGTTCTTCGTAAAAAGCTCCCGTCTCCCACGGGAGCTTTTTTTTGGCCCAAAATTTTGCTGGAATAGGCGGAATCGGAGCCATTGGTGTAATCTGTAAGGCTGTTGTAAAGAGTGAACGTATAAACTAGGATTGGTAAGAATTTACATTTACTCGGCATTCACTAAGTACTCATTAAGTACTCATTAAGCATTTCATTTTTTGGAAAACTGGAGAATTCATATGCAAGACGTTGTAATCGTTGCTGCTGGTCGTACTGCCGTTGGTAAATTTGGTGGCTCCCTGGCGAAAATTCCGGCATCAGAACTAGGTGCGATCGTGATCAAGGGCTTGTTGGCCAAAATTGGTCTCAATGGTGATCAAGTCAATGAGGTATTGCTCGGACAAGTCTTAACTGCGGGCGTTGGTCAAAATGCCGCACGTCAGGCAGTGATCAAAGCGGGTTTGCCAGACACGGTGCCAGCAATGACGATCAATAAAGTCTGCGGTAGCGGTCTGAAAGCGACGCATCTGGCAGCCCAGGCAATTAAAGTCGGTGATGCTGACGTGATTATTGCTGGTGGTCAGGAAAACATGAGTGCTTCGCCACATGTACTGAACAATTCCCGCGATGGTTTTCGCATGGGTGATACCAAACTGGTCGACACGATGATTGTTGATGGTTTGTGGGATGTCTACAACCAGTATCACATGGGCATTACTGCTGAAAATGTTGCGAAAAAATATAGCGTGACTCGTGAAGAGCAAGATTTGTTCGCTTTAGCGTCCCAAAACAAGGCAGAAGCAGCACAAAAAGCCGGAAAGTTCAAAGATGAAATCATTCCGGTTGAGATCGTTAGCAAAAAAGGCACCATCGTTTTTGATACCGATGAGTTCATTAAACATGGCGCGACACTGGAATCTCTGTCTGCATTGCGTCCTGCGTTCGACAAAAATGGCACAGTGACAGCAGGCAATGCTTCCGGTCTCAATGACGGCGCTGCCGCTGTGATTATGATGTCTGCCAAGAAAGCTGAAGAACTTGGCTTGCCAGTGTTGGCGCGTATTAAGGCTTACTCATCTGCTGGTATCGATCCAACAATCATGGGCATGGGTCCGGTTCCGGCAGCACAATTGTGCTTGAAAAAAGCCGGCTGGACGCATGCAGATCTGGATCTGATGGAAATCAACGAAGCATTCGCTGCACAAGCCATTGGTGTGAATAAAGAAATGGGCTGGGACACCAGCAAGATCAACGTCAACGGTGGTGCGATCGCGATTGGCCACCCTATCGGTGCGTCTGGTTGCCGTATTTTGGTCAGCCTGATCCATGAAATGATCCGTCGTGACGCCAAAAAAGGCCTGGCTAGCTTATGTATCGGCGGCGGCATGGGTGTCGCACTGGCAATTGAACGTCCGTAATATGTTGGACTCGATGCGGTATCGACGCTGATATCGTCATAAAAAAATCCCCGCTTGTTTTGGCAAGTGGGGATTTTTTATACTTTAAAGCAAACAGCACCGATGTTAGTGAATGCCGTGCATTTTCTTTGCCATCCACTTATTCAACAGCATCATCACGATACCCGCGGCAATCGGAACGATAGTGAAGATCAGGAAGAAGGTGGAAAGGGAATACGTTTCCGAAATCTTATCGATATAGCTACCGCTCATACCTGCGAGTTTATTCGCGATTGACGTATTCAGGAACCAGACACCAAACATCAGACCCAGCAGGCGTTGTGGTGCCAATTTACTGATATATGACAAGCCAACTGGTGACAGGCAGAGCTCACCCATTGTATGGAAGAAGTAAGCAGCGATCAGATAGACCATGCTGACGGAAGCTGTTTTAGCACCGGCAGGGATTCCTGCTGCACCATATGACAACGCAGCAAAACCCAGACCCAGCAACACCAGACCAGTACCGAATTTGATCGGACCGCTTGGCGACCAATATTTATCCCACATCTTAGAGAACATCGGCGCCAGAATCACCAGGAAGAATGAGTTCAATACACCAAACCAAGTTGCTGGTACATCCGATTGTGACATGCCAAATTCACGACCCAACATCCAGATCACCAGTGCCCAGATGATACCGATACAGGTGATCAACAGGAGATTCGATACCAGATAGCGCTTCGCTGTGCCCGCAAATAATTTCAACAATAACCAGCTCAGAATCGCCGTTGGTATCACCGTCATCAGACTGTTGACAACTTTGAACAGCATGCCACTAGTTCCAACCAGTGTGCGGTCAGTGTAATCGGCAGCAAAAATGGTCATAGAACCACCCGCTTGTTCAAACGCGAACCAAAAGAAAATCGTAAAGAAAGAGAAAACGAAAATCGCTTTCAATCGGTCTTTAACAATATGCGGTTCAGGTTCGACTTCAGCAACGACTTCTGTTTTCTGTTGCGACTTGGATAAACCGATATCGCCGAAAATACCCTGACCGAGGAAGAACTGAATAGCGCCCAACAGCATAAATCCACCAGCCAGCGCAAAGCCATACGACCAGGAAATTTTTTCACCGATATAGCCGCACAACAAAATACCGAAGAACGCGCCAGAATTCACACCCATGTAAAACAGGGTATAGCCGGAATCACGTGCATGTTCGTTATCTTTGTTATACAACTGACCAACGATTGCGGAGATGTTCGGTTTAAACAGTCCCGTACCGGCAACCACCAGTGATAAACCTACGTAAAACATCGTTGGTGTATCGAACAAGAGTGACGCGTGTCCGGCGGCAATAATGAAACCACCGAGCACCACAGAACGGCGACTGCCAAGAAAACGATCAGCAATATAGCCACCCAGGATAGGTGTCAGATACACCAGCCCGGTGTACCAGCCATATAACGCGGTTGCTTCTTCACGGGTCCAGCCCCAACCGCCTTTAGCGGCACTCGTGACCAGAAACAAGACCAGCAAGGCACGCATGCCGTAGTAAGAAAAACGTTCCCACATTTCTGTGAAAAACAGGACAAATAAGCTGTCAGGGTGCCCGAGGATGGTGTGCGCCCCGGATGGTTGAATTTTGTTCAAACTGCTCTCCGTTTTTTGGTTTTTAGTTAATAAATGCTTTTGTGGCAAATTAATTTTCAATATTGAATGCAAAATGTTTCGAATTGCATCAATTCGGCGGCTAGCTTACCACGATGAAAAACTCATATAGAAAGACATATGCTGCGATGCAGCAAAAATTGTGCCAATTTGATTCTCCAAAAAAGGCCAGAACGGGGAGCTTTTTCCCGCCTAATCTCTGCGCGAGTTCGATATTTCTTGCGTTTCGAACAGTTTGCCTGACTTCAAGCTGCTCGAAAAGGGTCATTGCTCAGCACTACTTCAGGGCGCACGATGTATGCGTTTTGCCACAGCGGACGAACTTCCCGTCTCCGAATTATTGCCAATATTGAAAATTGTCAGCGACTGCCACAGTTTTTGTGCTTCATCTTTCAGTGAATCAGCCGCAGCGGCTGATTCTTCTACCAACGCGGCATTTTGCTGCGTTGACTCATCCATCAGGCTGATTTCACTATTGATATGAGCGATACCCTGGCTTTGCGCCAATGAGGCTGTTGAAATTTCTTCAAGGATGGTTGAGAGACCCTCTACAGAAGACAAGATGGTTTTCATGGTGGCACCCGCGGCATCAACCACTACCGTGCCTTCATTCACTTTATGCAGAGAATTCTCGATCAACAACTTGATTTCTTTGGAGGCAGTCGCACTACGTTGTGCCAGGTTTCGCACTTCACTCGCCACGACGGCAAAACCACGACCTTGCTCGCCAGCACGTGCCGCCTCCACGGCGGCATTCAAAGCCAGAATATTAGTCTGGAACGCAATTCCTTCTATCGTCGCAATAATGTCTGACATTTTGCGCGATTCAAGAGAAATATCTTGCATCGTCGCCACTACTTTTTCAACTTCTGAACTGCCACGTTGTGCCGTATGTGAAGCAGATACCGCTAATTGCCGCGCTTGTTCGGCATTGTCGGCGTTCTTTTTTACCGTGTCGTTCATTGCCTCAACACTACTTGCAGTCTGGGCTAAGGATGATGCCTGATTTTCTGTACGTTGCGACAAATCCAGATTGCCTTTCGCGATTTCACTTGATGCGCCGGATACAAATTCACTGCTTTCGCGAATAGATCCAACGATTCCGCGCAATTGGATTTGCATCATATGCAACGCATAGAGCATGCTGCTTTGGTCGCCGGCTTGCAATTCCACATGTGTAGTTAAATCGCCTTCTGCAACACGCTTGGCGATACCCACTGCCACATCAGGTTCTCCGCCGAGTGGACGAATAATTAACTTGTTAATGGCAAATACCAGCATTGCGGATACCACGAGCACACTGAGCAACCCGACGAGAATTGAGACATTACGCAGGTGATGCACCTGCGCGAGGATTTTGTCTTCCGGGGCGTTAATCGCAAATGACCACGGTGTATCGCTGCCGCCAATACGGATTGGTACAAAAATCCGATACATACGGGTATTTAAGGTTTTATCTTCGAAGGTATCAGTGAATTTTTCACCATGTGAAATTGCCACCATCGCCCTCTCGTTACCAGGCAATTTTCCTAATTCAGTACCGACATGTTTTGCATCGACATCGCCAATGAATACGCCTTTGTGTGAGAGTAAGCTTGCATAGCCAGTGTCATAAGGACGAATCGCGCTGACGTCTTGCTGAAAACCCGCTACTGGCAAATCGACGGTAACCGCAGCGACAAATTTACCCGCATTGAAGATAGGAACGGTCACGGTGGTCATAAATACGTCTTTGCCCGCAATTTTGTACATGTAGGGTTCTAACAAGACCTCTTTGCCGCTCTTTTTCGCCAGCAAATAATAGTCGCCTGCGCCTTCTTTGTCATAGTCTGTCAACGCCTCAACCTGGGTCTGGCCAGTACCGTGATTCCAGTAAGGCAAGTATCGACCAGTGCCATCGTGTCCGGGCTTACCCACGTATTCGCTATCTTTGCCATCAAAGGCGTTAGGTTCCCATATCGTACCGACACCCGCAAATTCGGGATTACTCTCCAGGATACTTTTTAAGAGCAGATCTGCATTCGCACGGTTGGCTTGCCCGGAAGCTTGCATGGCAGCGAGATTGGCAGCCATATTGCGCGCTGCATTTAAGGCAAGATTAATTCGTTGTTTAATCAGCTCAGCGTTATAGACCGCGAGCTGATTCGCATATTGTTCGGCGGATTCTGATTGCATATTGCTAGCTTGGAAACTTAGCAAACTTGTCGTGACCGTGAAACCGATGATTACCATTGCTAACACAGCAATTAACATTTTTCCGCGCAAACCCAGGTTGGCAAACAGGGTTGGTGAGGTGATTGACATAATTCTCTCTTTTTTGGGGGACTAATTTTGCTCATAACGGTACGCTACCCGTAACATAAGCAACATACTAAGGAAATTTAGTTAAACGAGCGAGTCCGCCATGAATTGCGTCCTCAGAATAGGAGAAAAGTACTAAAAAGCATCGTTATTTGTCGTAAAAAACGCAGCGATCTGCACTGCAGCAAAAATCGGTGCTCCTGCTGATGTCGCAAAATAAGCTGTAGACAAAGAATGACATCGCGCTAAACTGCTGTATTTTCATGGCGGAACAAAATTCGTCGTTCAACGATCTTCGCCTCAATTTCTGCCCCATTTTTCATTGATCGCTTTTTGCAATCACCATTTCGCACACAGAAATATGCTTCATTATTTGACTATGCCTTCGACCTTGCGCCGACTGACACCTTTGCTGTTACTGATTGCTTCCCCTTTTTGTTCATCAGCAGATGCCGCAAGAACAATTAATCCCAACGACGGCATCTATAAAGTGCCACCATCAGAGTTGCAGGCCATCATTGACGCGCCGCGTGGCCCGATCTTTAAGTTGGGACCCCAGCGCAAAACAGCGTTACTGATGTCCTTACCGGGTTTGCCGGGCATTGCAGAAGTCGCGCAACCAGAATTGCGACTGGCCGGATTACGAATCAATCCGCGCACTCGGGCAGCGAGCCAGTTTGAGTTCGGTAAAGGTCTGAGTATTCTCGACGTGGCAACCGGGAAAACCTTAACAGTCTCTGGATTACCAACTAATCCGCGTATCGCAGATACCGCCTGGTCGCCAGATGAGCAATGGGTAGCCTTTACTTGTTGGGTAGATGCCGGCGTAGAGTTGTGGTTACTGGATGTCAAGAAAGCGCGAGCTCACCGTTTAATCGCTGATAAATTGAACGCGACTACCAGCGCTGGCTTTGAATGGAGTTCAGGGTCAGAACAATTATTTGTGCATTTGTTGCCATTGCGTCAAAAGCCATTGCCACCGACACCATTTATTCCTGATGGTCCAAATACCTTAGAAACCAAGGGCGGCAAAACTACTCAAAACCGTACCTACCCCGATATGCTGAAGACGCCTGCAGATTCGGCAGTATTGGATTGGGAGCTGCAAACGCAATTGGGTTTTGTTAACATAAAAGGAGAATTGCATCGTTTAAGCCCCGTGCTGACTCTCAGTAAAGCGCAGGTGTCACCTGACGGAAAAATGATTTTGACCACGCAATTGCGCCGCCCTTATTCCACCATGCTGCCCATGGAACGTTTCGGTCAGTTGATCGAATTGTGGGATAGACAAGGTAAAAAAATAAAGACGGTTGCAGAGCGTCCAATGCGTGAGCGCTTGCCAATTGGCAGCGATGCAGTCCAGCAAGGGCCACGTGATTTTGGTTGGCGCAGTGATAAACCAGCGACATTGTATTGGCTTGAAGCGCAGGCAGGCGGTGACCCGGAAGTAACAGCAAAAGTACGCGATTTGCTAGTACAACAACCAGCACCATTCGATGCCCCGCCACAAAAATTGATGGAACTCGCATGGCGCTTTTCCAGTGTGCAGTGGGGTAATGATGGTTTGGCGCTGGTTACCGAAAGTTGGTGGAAAACCCGTGACACACGTACCTGGCGTATTCGCCCCGGTGTTACAGATGCTAAACCGGAACTTCTGTTTAGTCGCAAGACGGAAGATCAATACGCAAATCAAGGCAATCCGGTGGTTGAACTGAATCAGTACGGCGCCCCGACCTTGAAAACCACGCCAGACGAAAAAGCAATTTTTCTCGCTGGACTGGGGGCGAGCCCTGAAGGTGAGCGACCTTTCTTAGACAAATACGATCTCACTACCAAACAAAGCGTACATTTATTCCGTTCACAAGCGCCGTATTACGAACACGTGGTCGGACTCTTGAATGACAAGGGCAGCATCATTATTACAAGCAGGGAAGCGAGTGACGAGCGTCCAAACTATTTTGTACGTGATCTCGCAAGCAATGAAGCTCCGCGACCACTCACCAATTTCGCTACGCCTTTACCGCAATTGAAAGGTATCAAAAAACAGCAAATTCGCTATAGCCGTGCTGATGGCGTTGAATTAAATGCGACGTTGTACTTGCCCGCTGGTTATGAACCTAAGCGTGACGGTCCACGTCCGATGTTGATGTGGGCTTATCCGCGTGAGTTCAAAACAGCGGATGCCGCAGCGCAAGTGACAGGTTCTGCATACAAATACAATCGCATTTCGTATAACAGCCCGATGGTGATGCTGGCACGTGGTTATACTGTGTTGGATGGTCCCGGTATGCCGATTATTGGTGAGGGGAAAAAAGAACCCAACGACACCTATATCGAACAACTAAAAATGGATGCCGAGGCCGCTGTGGATGAGGTGGTTCGTCTTGGTGTTGCGGATCGCCATCGCATTGCCATTGGTGGACACAGTTACGGTGCATTTATGACCGCAAACTTGTTGGCCCATACGCGATTATTCCGCGCCGGTATTGCACGTTCCGGCGCATACAACAGAACGTTGACGCCGTTTGGTTTTCAGTCCGAGGACAGAAATTTCTGGCAGGCCGAAAAAGTGTATCAGGACATGTCACCGTTTAACTTTGCTAACCAGATCAAAGACCCGTTGTTAATGATTCATGGTGAACAAGACAACAATACCGGCACTTTCCCACTACAGAGTGAACGCATGTATCAGGCCTTGCAAGGCCTGGGCGCAGTGACTCGTCTGGTTATGTTGCCAAATGAAAGTCATAGTTACCGTGCCCGTGAATCCATCATGCAGATGTTATGGGAGCAAGACCGTTGGTTGGACATGTATGTAAAAAATGCTAAACCTGAGGTTGGTGGAAGAGAAGATAGCAATCGCTAAGCCGTCAAACAGGGTATCGCCGCCACAGAATGCGACGAAGGCAAGCTGTGGTTTACTACTTTTTATACTTTTGCATTAATATGGAGATGACTAAAACTTCATGGTGTACTTATGCTTAAAGCCGTTATCCTGGATGCGAATGCCGTAGCCCGCAATTTGCTGACATCCGTATTAAATAACGGTGGTCATGAGGTCATCGGTGATGCCAATCTGGCTCCGGCCAGCTTGGCGCGGGTGATTAAACTGAAACCACAAATTATTTGCATCGATATCGGCGAAGCTGATGAAGATGGTCTGGCCATCCTCGATAACCTGCGTAAAGAATTACCAAAAACATTATTGTTTATGGTTTCTTCCAAGATCGATGCAACGATATTGCAAAGCGCCCAACAACGCGGTGTGCAGGGTTTTATCGTGAAGCCTTTTAATTCCGTTGCGGTATTAAGTTCGATACGCAATACCATCATTCGTATTGCTAAACAACAACGTCCGGCGGCGACTGAAGCTGATGCTGACAATGAGGGTGGCGATCAGGTTGCTGGCGATTCCGCATAATCTATCGTGCTTTGGCCTGATTTCATCAGGCTATCTGCGATTTCGTCGCATACTTTCATTTCTATTCTGATATTCCTTACACTGGCATTGATTCGCTAAGCTTGAGTAGCGATAGCTATTGCCTGAGGGAACATACGCATGATGACTAAAATTGATAATCGCTTCACTGAGCAGCCTCTCCCGCCTGAGGTTTCAATCGGTAGTGACAGCTGGCTTACACGGGCACGCAACTATCCGGTGTTTTCGCGTACCTGGTATTACTACCGAAGCTTGGCATGGCTGATACCTTTGGCAGTCATAGATTTGCTTGTCATATTCATCACAACATTGTTGCATTTACCGCTGAGTCAAGTGTTACCGGTGATGTTGCCGATTAGCATAGGTGTGTCGGCTCTTTACCTGATAGGGCCGGGTTTAGCGGTGTTAGTGCGGCAGCTTCAGTTTGTCGAGAAAAAGGAAGCTATTTACCTGACATTGGCGTTGGTGGTTGGCGGTTTGCTCAGCTACGGCGCCTATCAATTATCCGATTATCTTTGTGAGTGGGTAAGCTCAGAAGAAAAAGTACATGGCAGTTTTGAATTTGCAGCCAAACTTGAGGGGCGCGATAGTTCTGCAAGTAAAGAGAAGGAGAGTGGGAATTCCTCTACTTCTGAAAGACCAAACACCCCACTAAGCACTACCTCCACCGCTGCATTATCAGATGAGAAAACTAATCAAAATATCAATCAGTTCCTGAAACCGATTGTCAACGGTCTCATCGACACCTTAATCCTGATCTATTTAGGTGGTGGTTTTGATTTGTGGCTGTTTTTCCGTCAGAAAAAACGTTTGTTGGAAGACCAGCGTTTGCGCGAGTTGAAACAGGCACAAGAAGCCCGCCGCGAAGCTGAATTGCGTTTATCCGTACTGGTGGCGCAGGTGGAGCCGCATTTCCTTTTTAATACCTTAGCTGGGGTGCGCTCTGCGATCAATACGGAGCCAGTCAGAGCAACCGCGATCGTTGACCATTTGGTCGATTATTTGCGGGCGACCATCCCAAAATTTCGCTCAGAGGGCAGCTCATCCCAAGCACGACTGCAACAGCAATTGGATGCTGCGCGTGCTTATCTGAATCTGATGAAGGCGAGAATTCCACGTCTGAATTTCTCGATTGTATCGGAAATCGCTGATGCTGCTTTGCCGCCTTTAATGTTGATTTCGCTGGTAGAAAATGCGATCAAACATGGCATCGAACCAAAAATAGGTCCGGCTCATATTGCCATCGTTGCGCGTGAACTGATGCGTGATAAGCAAAGTTTTCTGGAACTCAGTGTGGCTGATGATGGTATTGGCTTTGGTGGCACAACGAGTGGCTCTGGCATTGGTTTGGAAAATATCAGACAACGACTTACGTCGATGTATGGCGATGCTGCGAGCCTGACTTTAAAAGCCAATCGTGAGGGCGGTGTCACCGCGATCATTTGCTTACCTTTAGAAAAATAATCGGAGACGAGGGGAGAACGATATGACGACTGCAATCATTGCTGAAGATGAAGATTTACCCCGCAAAGAGTTGCGCCGGATGTTGGCTGGGTTATGGCCAGAACTACAAATCGTCGCCGAATGTGAACACGGTACTGAAGCGCTTGAGGCAATACACGAATACCAACCGGATATCGCTTTTTTAGACATTCGTATGCCGGGTATGACAGGTTTAGACGTCGCCCATGCTATCAAAGGTCGTTGTCACGCCGTTTTCACTACTGCGTATGACAGTTATGCGATTGACGCGTTTGCGGCTGGGGCTGTCGATTATTTGCTTAAGCCTATATCTGAGACGCGTCTCATCGAGGCTATAGAACGTTTAAAAACGCGTATCGCCAGCAAGCAAAACGCTCCCGATATCAGCCATTTGATGTCCGAATTAGATAAGCGCTTGCGCAACACTGCACCGGAACGGATACGCTGGATCAGCGCCAGTATCGGCGATACGATCAAGATGTTTGCGATCGATAAAATTCTGTTTTTTATTTCTGACGAAAAATACACCAGGGTGGTGTGCGCGAATGACGAAGCACATGTGCGCAAACCGCTCAAAGAAATTATGGATGGTCTGGATACCGAACAATTCTGGCAGATACACAGGAGTGTGGTTGTACGTGCTGATGCCATAGCCAAGGCACACCGTGACGAGATGGGGCGTTATACCGTTGAATTGCATGGTAGTAATGAAAAGCTTAAAGTGAGTCAAGCCTACGCCTGGCGCTTTAAGCCTATGTAATTTCTATCCGCAGTCCTGGACACATTGTCTGATATCTTGTGTCCGATTCTGGCGAGCGAGGAATCTCAGTCTTTGTTAAGCTGACGCTCTTTGGATTATCTGGAACTGACATGCGCAGTAGTGACTTATTACGATTATTCGGTCTGGCGGCAATTTGGGGTGCTTCGTTTTTATTTATGCGCATTATCGCACCTGTGCTAGGCGCATTCTGGACAGCTGAGATACGCGTTGGTCTGGCAGGTCTGGCACTGATCGCCTGGATGTTGATCAGCAAGCAGCCGATTATTTTTCGTCAGCATTGGAAATCGTTTCTGATACTCGGTGCCATCAGCACCGCCTTGCCAGCTGTATTTTATGCCTATGCAGCGCAGCATATTCCGGCTGGTTATTCCGCGATTATGAATGCGACCAGCCCATTATGGGGTGCCGTGATGGCGGCGATTTTTCTGGGTGAACAATTCACATTGCGTAAAATGGCGGGCATGCTGGTCGGCGTACTCGGAGTTGGCATGCTGGTGCGGTTGGGGCCAGTGGAATGGAGCACTGAATTATTGCTGGCGTTGCTGGCATGTTCTGCGGCGACGATTTGTTATGCCCTGGCTGGCGTATATACCAAAAAACTGTCGGTGAACGTTAATCCAGTCTTGATGGCGACTGCTTCTCAGGTAGGTGGTGCAATATTTTTGTTACCCTCCCTGCCATTTTCACCCGTTCCAGGCACAGTGACATCCGCGGTCATTTTTGCTGCAGCGGCGCTGGCTTTGCTTTGCAGTGCAATTGCCTATTTGTTGTACTTCCGTTTGATTCACGACGTTGGTCCGACCAAGGCACTGACGGTCACGTTTTTGATTCCCTTGTTTGCTTTGTTGTGGGGGAATATTTTTTTGAACGAAACCATTACACTCAACACTATAATGGGCTGTGCCGGCGTCGTTCTCGCGACCTGGCTGGTGGTTTTTGTTCCTAAAAAAGCCGCAACATAAATGGTACAAATAAGACAGCCTGCAACAACGCGTTGTCTATTCGTCGGCGCAGGCTTTTTTTATTTATCGCTTATTTCAACTGGTCTGCCGCCGGTAAAATTTTCACATGTAAAGCACTTGCCTGTACGTCGTTGTGATAAATTCTATGGGTTGCCTTGATAAAATCACTGTCTTTCGCTTCATAGATATTCGGTACGAAAGTCTGCGGGTTACGATCAATGAATGGGAACCAGCTTGACTGTACTTGCACCATGATGCGATGACCACGTTGGAAAGTATGGAACACATCATTGATTGCAAAGCCAATTCTGGTGATCTGACCAGGAACTAAGGGTTCTGCTTTGTCGAAACCGTCACGGTAGCGTGCTCGGAAAGGTTCGCCCCGTACCAGTGTTTGCTGATGTCCACGATCCGTGTCGCCTTCTTTGGCATCGGCAGGATACACATCAATCAGCTTCACCACAAAATCGGCATCGGTGCCCGTGACGCTGACAAACAAGTCTGCCTGCAAAGGACCAGCGAGCGTCACATCTTTTTCCAGCACCTCGGTTTGCCAGCTCAATACATCGGGGCGACGACCGGCGAAGCGTTGATCTGCGCCCACATAATCTTTGCTCCAGCCAGTGCGAATTTCTGTCGTGTACGGAACTGGCTTAGATGGATCGCTGATGTATTCGTCGTAGGAAGTATTTTCTGCTGGCGCAGGTGGCATCAAACTGAGTTTTCCATCGCTATGGAAATACAAGCTTTGATTCTGACTATCTTTCGGTGGCCACGTATCAAAGCCACGCCAGCGATTGGCGCCAGTTTCAAACATCCACGCTTTTGGTAGGGGGACGGCGTCAGAGCCTTTTAAATAGTGTTTGAAAAACGCGAACTCCATCGGCTGAAAGGTGTTAGCGGTTTTGTAGCCAAAACTGGTGTCACCAACTTTGTCACCATCAGTGCGCGTCCAGCCACCGTGTATCCAGGGACCTACAACGAGGGTATTTTGAATGCCGGGATTTTGTTTTTCTATCGCCTGATAGGTGTGCAGTGGCCCATATAAATCCTCGGTGTCGTACCAGCCACCGACGGTCATGACAGCGGCTTTGATGTTTTTCAGATGCGGTAACAGGTTGCGACTTTGCCAGAATTGATCATAATTTGGGTGGGCAATGATGTCATCCCAAAATGGAATTTCATGGTGGTAGTACTGTTCGTTGACATGGGTCAGCGAACCTAAATTTAAGAAAAATTCGTAGCCATCTGGCGTGCCAAAATCTAACTCATCGTGTTTGGGTTTATCCGTAGGCAACGTGCGTCGCCGGCCGAAATTATAAAAAAAATCAAAGGCCATCTGAACGTTAAAGGCACCGTTTCTGTGCATATCATCGCCGCGAAACCAGTCTGCGATGGGTGCTTGCGGTGAAATCGCTTTGAGCGCAGGATGCGAATCGATGGCGCCTGCGGAGGTGTAAAAGCCAGGATAAGAAATACCCCATTGTCCGACCTTGCCGTTATTGTTTGGCAGATGTTTGACGAGCCAGTCTATCGTGTCGTAGGTATCGCTACTTTCATCAACGTCAGTATTTGAGTGTTTGTGATCGATATGCGGTCGCATATTGACGAACTCACCCTCAGACAGGTATTTGCCACGGACATCCTGAAACACAAAAATATAGGCTTCTTTTTCATCGTCGGCGGTGGGGCCTAGCACTTGTTTGTATTGGTTTGCACCATAGGGTGCTACTGAATAAGGGGTGCGCACCATCAGGATCGGATAAGTCTTTTTGCTGCTGGCATCATTGGGAATATAGATCGAGGTGAACAATAATGTGCCATCCCGCATAGGAATGCGATATTCGAATTTACTATAGTGTTCACGAATGTAATCGGCACGTTGTCGGGACTGTTCAGATTTGAGATCTGCATTGTTTTGGGTCAGCGCAGATTCACCTGCGTATATCGGTGTAGCGGTGACGGAAGCCACACTCAAACCACTTGCCAATACGATTTGCCAACATTTTTTTCTAAGCATGAAGTCCCCTGGGTACCTATTTTTTGTTCACGCTCACTTCTCCTCTTTTTCTTTTTATAGAATGGGAGAAAAGAGCCAAAGTCTGAATGATTTTATGGATGGATCGCGGATCTCTGATTGCGGTAGGAAACGAGAAGTTCCCTTAATTTCGGAGATTTTTCACTATTATCGTTGATTGTTTTCTGGCGCGTTCGGGTCGAATTCAGGTAAGGGGGGCTCTACCTGCGTGATCGTATCGGTGCCTTTAGATTTTGCAGTGTGCAAAGCGGTGGTTGCTCTTTGCAGCATGGTTTCCGGTGTATCTTTGATCGCATTGGTTGTCAGGCCGGTCGAAAAAGTGATGTGCAAATCGGGGGCGAGGGTATTCCAATCGACTGCTGCGACCCGCTTTTTGAGACGAGCAATGGCTTTCAGGCTTTGATCCAGCCAGGTGGTCGGCATTACAATCGCAAATTCATTGGCAGCAACGCGTCCAAAAGAATCCAGTGTGCGCAACATCTCTAAAGCTTCTTTACTGACCATTTGCAAGACTTGCTTGGCAACTGCCTGTCCGTGCTGTTCGAGAATGTTCTCAAGGCCATCGACGCTGATGACGGCAAAAGAGAACGTATGTCCGGTACGATAAGAACGCGCCAATTCGCCTTCGAGCATGTTGAGTAAAGTGCGTCGGTTGAGTGCGCCGGTCAGGTGGTCATGCTGTGCCAATCCTTCAAGCTTGGTCAATACCGTCTCCAGCGTCGGCAAGAGATTGTCTTGCTGGCCGGTTTCTTTGATTTGCTTAATCAATTCAGATAATTGATGTCTGGCACTGACGAGTGGCTGATCGAGATCTGCGGGCATGTCCTCTCCGGGCAAAATGGGTACCACGTGCGATGAACGGCAAAGCGACATTCACTTCATGCTGATGGTACGCGTACAATACTACTTTACCATCATCGCCGTCAGAATTGCATCGTGTTAATTGCCGCTCCCTCTCTTTGTCAGCAAATTGACTGCGATTTATTCCCAGGTATATCGTTGTGGATCAAACGTGATGATCTTTTACATGCCCAGGTGTCAGGCAATAAATTTCGTAAATTGAAATATCCATTGCTGGCCTTGCAAGGAAGCAACCCACAACTGGTCAGCATGGGGGGGCTATGGTCTAACCATATCCACGCGCTGGCTCACGCTGCAGCGATCGCTGGCTATCCCTCGACTGGCCTGATACGAGCGGCTGAAGGCATGGACAGTGCCATGCTGGAGGATTGCCGCCGCCTGGGGATGCAAATACGTTATGTCAGCAGGGAAAATTATCGCCAGCTGCGCGACGATGCTGAATTCTGGCGTCAGTGTCTGCCAGAGACCGGACCGAACCATGTATGGTTACCTGAAGGCGGTAGTAGTCCCGCAGCCTTGCACGGTGTCGCAGAATTGGTAACAGAAGTGAGCACTAGCTTGGGTGCGTATCCCGATATTTTAATGCTTGCCTGTGGTACCGGCGCGACAATGGCGGGAGTACTGGCTGGTGCCAAGAGAAATAGTCAGGTGATCGGTGTGGCTGCTTTCAAGAATGCAGAGTATGTGCATCAGGATATTCAAAATTTATTGCGACAGGCGGGGTATCCCGAATATGACAACTATCGCCTGCTGACTGACTATCATCACGGCGGCTACGCAAAAATTAGTTCTGTGCTAATGTCTTTCTGTAAAAGTTTCGTCAACCAGACTGGAATCCCGCTGGAACCCGTCTACACTGGAAAAATGCTATTTGCATTACACGAACTTTGTGTCAAAGGGTATTTCCCGGAACAAACCAAAGTGGTGGCAATTCATACGGGTGGCCTGCAAGGTAACCGTGGGTTTCATTATTCCTCCAATTTGATGCCCGTGATGAATACGTGAATAATCATTAACTTGATGAAGGATAAAACAGCGTGAAACATCGAACGCATTTGGTTTTTGTTAAGCTAAGAAGCACAGTTCTGATGCTGTTGAGCGGCTTGCTGCTATCAGCAAACGTTCAGGCACAACAGTCACAACAGGAAATCAAGTTTGCCGTGTTTGATACACTCGGATATCCGCTGAATATATTTGATCAAAATACCCACCTGGTTGGTGGTGTGCTGAAAGATTTTGGTGATGCGATTGCCAAAGAAATCGGTGCAAGCCCCGTTTATCTGGTTTATTCCCGTCGCCGAGTTGAGCAAGCTTTATTTACGGCACAGGCGGATATGGCGTGTTATTTCAGTCCGCAATGGACAGACAATCGCGATCAGCTTTTTTGGTCTTTACCAAATTTACCGCAAATTGAACGTGTCGTCGTGTTACATGACAAACCCATACTGAATCAATTTCCACAGCAATTGTTCGATAAAAAAATCGCTGCGCGGCTCGGTTATTTTTATCCGCAAATTGACAAAGAAGTTGCGGCAGGAAAAATCAAACGGATCGACTTAACTGATGTTCCAAGTATGTTTCGTTTGCTGACTAAGGGTGGCGCAGACGGTTTGATCAGTTCTGAGGCAGAGATTGAAGGTTATTTCAAAAATTTCCCTGAACAGCGAGAGTTTTTTGTTTCGTCTAAAACGCCGTTTTCAGTGCTCTCAACACAATGCGGGTTATCGCAAAAATCAGTCTGGAAAATCGAGCAAATCAATCGGGCCATTGCGCATATTCAAGCCAATGGTGAACAAGAAGCAATGTTGCGTCGATATGGGCTGATGGCAAAGTAAATGCCTGAATCGTAGGACAGGGGCAACTCGCCATTCTGTCAGCCTTTGATCAAAATTTGAAAGTAGCGCGGGTTGCATCCGCCTTACAAAATGGATATTTTGTTTGGTTTTTCTCTGTGTCTCCGAACCTCTGTGCTGAGATTTTTTTGATTTTTTTAAAAATTTACAAATAAACTAAACGATTTCTTTTTCACAAAAGAGCAAAAAAAGATAGATGTATAACTAACTTTTAGCCGGAAAAATAGGCTTTTCAGGCGGAATTGCCTGTTTTTTGTGCAAACTAAGCCGTAGTTTCTCCCTGACTGTATGACAACAGAGTAAACTACGCCCCAAATCTTGTCGCATCCTGCGATACGAGCGAACGAGCGAGCATCGCCATGTCAGAATCCACACCTATTATTACTTTTTCCGATCTGCAACTGAGTGCGCCTTTATTGCGCGCCTTGCAAGATGTCGGCTACGAAACACCATCCCCTATTCAAGCTGCGACGATTCCTATTTTGCTGGATAACCGCGATGTGCTGGGACAAGCGCAAACGGGTACCGGCAAAACGGCATCGTTTGCCTTACCGATTTTGTCGCGTTTAGATATCCGTCAAACCACACCGCAAGCTTTGGTGCTGGCACCGACCCGTGAATTAGCGATTCAAGTCGCTGAGGCGTTCCAGACTTACGCCCGCCATATTCCTGGCTTTCATGTCTTGCCGATTTACGGTGGACAAAGCTACGGCCCGCAATTATCGGCATTACGCCGTGGCGTGCACGTGGTCGTTGGTACCCCAGGCCGGGTGATTGATCACCTGGACAAAGGTTCTTTGGATTTGTCCAAAATTAAAACATTGGTTCTCGATGAAGCCGACGAAATGTTGCGCATGGGCTTTATTGACGACGTTGAACGCATTTTGCAAGAAACACCGGAAGGTCGCCAGACTGCCTTGTTCTCGGCCACGATGCCATCAGCGATTAAGCGTATTGCGCAAACCTATCTGAATAAGCCTGCTGAAGTGACAATTGCCGCTAAAACTGGCACTGCCGATAATATTCGCCAGCGCTACTGGTTAGTGTCTGGCATGCATAAACTGGATGCGTTAACACGTATTCTGGAAGCAGAAACATTTGACGGCATGATCATTTTCGCGCGTACCAAACTGGGTACTGAAGAATTAGCCGCCAAACTGGATGCAAGAGGTTTCTCCGTTGCCGCCATCAATGGCGACATCAATCAGCAACAGCGTGAACGCACGATTCAGCAATTAAAAGACGGCAAAATCGATATCCTGGTCGCCACAGACGTCGCCGCCCGTGGTCTGGACGTAGAGCGTATCAGCCACGTGATTAACTATGACGTACCGTACGATCCAGAAAGCTATACCCACCGTATCGGCCGTACTGGCCGCGCTGGCCGCAGCGGCGAGGCGATTTTGTTTATCACGCCACGTGAAAAAAATCTCTTGAAAGCCATTGAACGTGCGACTCGCCAACCCGTGTCACCATTGGAATTACCGACCATACAAACGGTCAACAATGTGCGTATCGCCCGCTTTAAAGATCAGATTTCCACAGCATTAGCAGAAGGTAGTCTGGACGAATACACGTCCCTGATCGAAGATTACGAGCGTGAACATAATATTCCGGCGATTGAAATCGCTGCTGCTTTAGCCAAAATGGCACGCGGCGACGAACCTTTGTTGCTGGATAAAAATCGTAAAGAAGTGAAGTCCGACGATAGCTGGCATGATGAGCGCCCTGCACGTAATGATCGCGGCGACAGAGGTGATCGCGGTGACCGCCCTGGCCGTGACCGTGGTGATCGTTTTGAACGTGAAGACCGCAGTGTTCGTCGCGAACATAGCCCACGTACCGCAGAACCAGGCATGCAAACTTACCGCATTGCTGTCGGCCACGAACATGGTGTTAAACCAGGTAATATCGTTGGTGCCATTGCCAATGAGGCGAATATCGAATCCAAATTTATCGGCCGAATCGACATTTACGACGATTACACGATTCTCGATTTGCCAGATGATTTGCCAGGAGATATGCTCGATCATTTGAAATCAGTGCGTGTTGCCGGTCAGTCTTTGCGCATCAGTGCTGAAAAAGCAGGCGGCAGTACCTCCGCGCCAGCGCGTGCACCACGCAGTGAACCGCGTGCTGAGCGTACTGAACGCGCACCGCGTATCGCTGATGCTGCACCTGGTAGCCGTATGAATCAGGTGGTAGAACGTGCGTTTAGCGCGCCCGATGAAGACGACCGTCCCGCCAAGCCTAAGAAAGAAAAAGCATCCAAAGGCAAGGTCAGCGTTCCTATGCAAACCTACCGCATTGAAGTCGGCAAAGCCGATACCGTAACGCCAGCCAATATCGTTGGTGCCATCGCCAATGAAGCAGGTATGGAAGCGAAATACATCGGTCGTATCGATATTTTTGATAACCACAGCACGTTGGATTTACCAGTTGGTATGCCACCTGAATTGCTGGCGCAACTCAAAGGTGTATGGGTTGCGGGCAAGCAGATCAAGATCAGCCCGGTCGGTGAACCAACCAGTGGTGGCGTAGCCCACGATTTCCCGGCAGGTCAGAAAAAATCTGGTGGTGATCGTCGCGTATTAGAAAAGGCAGCAGGCAAGCCAGGTGCGCGTTCTGATAGCCGCTCGGATAGCAAACCAGCCGGAAAATTTTCGAATGGGCGTCCGTCAAAGTTTGATAAAGACAGCGGCACGACGCGTCGTAAGCCATCGAAGTAAATTAAAGCATTGATAAAAAACCGCCATCGTTGGTTTGATGGCGGTTTTTTTTCCAAAATTTCAGGATATTTTTTAGAAATTCAGATTGCCAACCGGGTACGGCAAAGCCTGATCGGGCTTCATCCCTGCAATACGCAACAGCGTCGCACTGATGGTTTTCTCATCGTAATCAAACGTCGTATGACTCGCCCTTAATACTTCATGGCCGCTATGCACATAGCGTTGCTGCTGGATATGTAAAGTGCTCGCTTGCTTAGGCGTTAAACCTTGCCCTTTTGCTGCAAACCCTTTGGGTAATTGTCTGCCCCAATAGGTGTTATTCCATTTTCTGAGTGCTGGTATCGCCGCGGGATTCCATTGTGCATTGTCCTTGGTTTGGGCGGTAAAAAAATCAGCGTCCAGTGACGTTGCCATGCCTAACATCGGCGTTTTATGCCGGATTTCAACGCCGCGTGCCAGCAGATAAAGCAACGATTTACTATACACCTGTGCGACATTGTCGGATTTTTCCAACTCATCAGATAACACATGTAAATGGAATTGATTGCGCGGAATAAAACCGGATTCCAGCGCAGGTAAAAACTTCGCATTGGCAAAATCCATGTTGCAAGCAGGTGCATACAAACTGCAAGTTTTGATCGTGAGCTTTTTCAGATATGGCAATAAGTTGCCGATCAATTGTGCGCCCGCAGAATGAGCGACCAGATGAATTTCCAGATGGTCTTCACCGATATCGCTTGCCAATTTTTGCAGATGTCGTGCCAGTGCATGCAAGCCGCGTGGTGGGATGTCATTGAGCACCGCTTGTTCGGCATTTTGTTTTAACAGCGTCCACTCGGCTTTGCCACCATTGGTTGCGACGTAGCTTTCTATGCTCATATCTTGCGCAGCGGCAGCGCCGGGACTTGCTCCAACTGGAGAGAATTTACTCGTGAGTAATTGATTCAGGCTATCTCCCAGACCGCTATTCCAGGTCAGAAAAATCGGGTAGCTGCCATTCGCCAGAAAATATGGAGCCAGTGACGCAATATGTGCGAGGGTCGTGTCTTCATCCGCCAGACCACTGAGTGCGAATAGCGTTAGTTTGAACGCACGTTTTGATTTGTTCTGGGTATAGGCGGCGAGCGGCGCGTGGTAGACAATGTGTTCGGCACTGGCAGCAGCATTTTTGAATGCTACCAACCGTTGAATTAGCGCACCATTGTTATCCATCACGAGGCTCAGACCATAGGCCTGATCCAGGCTCAGCGGTGGCAAACTGTGCGTAGCGTGTACTGGTTTTTTATGTTGGGGAGGCGCGCCGCGCTTACTCGCCATGGGTGGTGCTAATCCAGCGAGCATCGACGGACCGGAATTAAATGGTGTATAGGAATCTGTGCTGGAATACGCGCTGACACCGCTGGTCGGCACGCCCAAGGCAACTGCCCACGCATCAGTGCCATTATTTTGCCAGTCCTCATAAGTGAGTATCGCCAGACCCTGACATCCCCAGCCTGTTCCCCACGAGTTTTGCACCACAAAGCCTTGCGAGGTATAACCAATCAAAGCAAACGCATGGCCACCGATGCCTTGAGTTTGTACCGGAATCCACGGTAATTGATCGAGGCTGATCAGTGGCTGCGGTTTTTTAGGCTGGCGATGGGAAGACAAATACCAGCCGGTATGCACACTGGCAGACACATACACGGCTCCCGTCTCAGCAAGCGCTGCTTGCATGTCGCTGATGCTGTCTTTGTTGATGCGGTAATACAAGCCCAATGGCCGGGTTTGGGCGTCTTGTTCCCAACCTGTTTTTGGTGCTTCCCAACTGACGGCGGTGTTATCAGCACGTACTGTAAAAGGCCATAGATCGCGGCGACACACTCCATGCTTATTCCATCCTTTGAGCGCACCACGGCAACTGGAACCAGCGTAGTCATCCCCTTGCCATTCATCATAGAATTTAGCGAGGTGATAGGCCATGCGTGGGCTGACTTGCTGATGATCAGGGTTTTCGCGCCAATGCAGGTAATTAATCACCGCTGATAAGCCAAATCCGGTGCAGGCACCAGCTGAGCCCTGATTCAAGATCATGTCAGCATCGACGTATGCCTGCCAGTGCGCAGCGACCCAATCGGGAGAAGGGCATGATGGGGGAAGATGGCGTATTGCCGGTGTGAATTGGCGGTCACGTATATCCAGACGATCTGGGCGCACGTCCAGCGTGATCTCACTGCCAGTCCAGACGAAATTATTATTTGGCATGCGTAATCCTGTTTTGGGAAGAATAAAGACGCAACATTTGCGGTGTCATTATTGCATTTTCTACACAAAACAGGAGATCGAAAATAAATTTCGCCCAAGATGACGTAGGGTGTTACTTGTTGTTGATGACACCGTCCGCTATCGATTTCTTCGATATGAAAAATTAAAACACCAAAAAAAAATGGCCCACCACCGCGAAGTGATGGGCCATTCTTAAAGTAACACGCGATTACTTAGATGCAGCAGCGCCAGTTGCAGTTGATGCTGGTGCAGCTGGTGCTGGGCTTACGGCAGCAGCAGAAGCCGCGGCAGGTGCAGCGACGATATCAATCTTCGCTTTCGCTTTCATGTCATCCAGCATTTTTTTCAGATTTTGCTGTTGCAATTGCTGAGTCATGCCTGCTTTGACTTCTTCCAGTGGTGGAACTGCCAATGGGCGAGTGTCTTCCAACATAATAACGTGGTAGCCGAATTGAGATTTGACTGGCTCGGTGGTGAATTTACCTTTTTCCAGTTTTGCGACTGCATCACCGAATTCTGGCACCATATTGTGCGGGTTAAACCAACCCAGATCGCCGCCTTTGTCTTTAGAACCAGGATCTTTGGATTTGGATTTTGCCAAGCCATCGAACGCTTTTGGATCTTTAGTGATTTTGGCGATGATGTCTTTTGCTTCGGCTTCCGTTGCTACCAGGATATGACGTGCTTTGTATTCATTGCCGCCTTGTGCTGCTTTGAACTTGTCATATTCAGCTTTCAGTGCTTCATCAGTGACTGTCGCTGTTTTCATGTAGTCTTTAACAAAAGAATTTGCCAGGATAGACATGTGCGCCATTTCCAGCTGTTCTTTCACTTCTGGTGCTTTATCCAGACCTTTTTTCTCGGCTTCCTGTGCAACGATGATTTGCATTGCCAGATTGTCGATCACCATTTTGCGTGTTTCTGGATTGTCTGGCATACCTTGAGCAGCTTGTTGCTGCATGATCTGATCCAGTTGTTTTTTCGCGATTGGCGTACCGTTGACGGTCGCAGCAACGGCTTCTTTGCTGTCAGTTGCTGCAGCAGTCGTTGTAGATGCCGCTTTATCTTTATCATTACAAGCACTCAGCGCGAACAACGCAATAGCACTACCCAAAACCACGCGGGATTTGATCGACATGAATATTTCCTTAAAGTTGAACTGCTGTGCAGCGAATAAATATCATCGCATATCTGACGTCAATGTCACGTAGAGACATGCTTCCAAATTAAATGACGCTGAATTCTACCTGTGATTGAGGGCTTCTTGCTAGATATTCACTTTTCGTTACGTTCTGGCAGAAAATTTGCCAAAAATGTCACGAATTAGTCATATTTTTCTTCAGGTAAGAGATTTTTCGCGATCTTTCTGCTTTGGCAGTCTTTTCATGAATAAGTTCCCCTTTCGTCGGGCGCCAGCCAAGTAGAAACGATCTTCTTCGAACTCGCCGCCGACTCAGCATACAATGCCATTTCAGCATACACAGAGTGAGAATTTGCCATGACCGAATCGATCCACGATCCCATCCCACCAAGCTTAGCGGAAATGTTACCCGTCGGAATGATCAATGGCGGCGGTACTGCCGCCGCAGCAATGGCAGTGGTGGCCCAGCGCAAACGTGGTGTACCGGGTTGGGAGGCTTTTCATTACGAACGTCTATCCCCGACCGAATTTGAAATTACCGGTGGCATGGCGGTCAACATCGGCGGCGTAAAAAAATTCCAGGGAACACATGATACGGTGAATGTGAGCGAGGCCGAAGTGCTGGAAGAAATGCGTGCCGCGCAACAACATGTCATTCCGTCGGTAATGACCCTGCTGGAGCAAGATTTATTAGCAAACGACATAGGTAGCAGTCGCGCTGCACATGCTCCCAAATTTTTAAAAGTCGTGTTCGCGTTGCCTGAAGACGAGCCGGGACGGCAGAGAATTTTGCAGGCTTTTCAATTGCAGGCCAATTTTTTTGGGGCGAAAGTGCAGGCATGTTCGCTGCACGACAAGTAAAAGGCTTCCTGAGCGTAGCCCTAAGTAATGCTGCGATGGTTTTGTTGATGCTACCAAGTCTGTCAATAAAATTATTGTTATGCGTCAATATACTTGCGAAACCTGTAACAAATTTGCACAGACATTTGTCCGCAAACCGATATTGGAGGATACTTGCAAGCCTACGCTGCAATGATCTTGCTAAGCTTTTTCTCGTGTCTTCCCATCCATAGGAGAACGTATGACCACAACGCACTTCGCTGAGCTGCTCGCTTATGCGCAAGCCCACCCTGGCCCAGCTGCCGACCGTCAAGGTCCTTTCATCGCAGCTTATTTTGAAAACACCGATCCCGACGAAATTACCGCACGCGGTCCGGCAACCTTGTTTGCGCAGGCAAATGCGCACTGGCGTTTGCTCGATGCACCGCGGGCTGATCATACGCCGAAGATCCGGGTGTTTAATCCAACCTTGGCCGAGGATGGTTTTGTCAGCGAACATACCGTGGTACAAATCGTCAATGACAACATGCCTTTCCTGGTGGATTCGGTCACGATGGCGATCAATCGCAGTGGTCGCACGGCGCACTGGATTGTCCATCCTTTGATGAGCGTCACACGTAACGAAAAAGACGGTATCGCTTCCGTAAGTACCGTTGCTGCAGCCAAAGCAGCAGGCAGAAATGACCCGGTTGAGTCTTTGATCATGGTCGAATGCGATCGCATCGTCAGTGTGGCAGAACAGCAAGCCTTGGCAGAAGAATTAAAACATGTATTAGCGGATGTATTAAGTGCCGTGGTTGACTGGCAGCCGATGTTGGATCGCGTGCATGCAGTGTGCAGTGCTTGCGAAAAACATGCGCCATCGCAAAGTGGCAATGAAGGTGTGGCTTTCTTGCGCTGGCTGGAAGAACGTCATTTTACTTTCCTCGGTGCCCGTGACTATGATTTAAAACGCGATGGCGACAAAGTCAGCCTGGTCGCGATTCCTGAGTCTGGTCTCGGTATTTTGCGCGGTAAAGTTCAGACCTCACTCGCCTATTTGCCGCCAGAAGTATTGGCGATCATGGAATCTGACGAAACGGTATTGGTCACCAAGGCCATGACACGCTCCACGGTGCATCGCCCGGCATGGCTCGATTATGTCGCCATCAAACGCTTTGATGATCATGGCAAAGTGATTGGTGAATCGCGTTTTATGGGTCTGTACACTTCGTCTGCTTACTCGGCTCCTGTGGATGAAATTCCTCAAGTGCGGCAGCGCGTGGCAGCTGTGATGGCAAGTTCTGGCGTTGTGCCGCAAAGCCATGCTGCTAAAGCTTTACAAGCGATTCTGGATGATTATCCACGCGATGAATTGTTCCAGATTGATACCCCGACACTGGCTGATCATGCGATCGGTATTTTGCGTCTGCAAGAACGTCAACGCACACGTTTATTCTTGCGTCGTGACCCGTTCGGTCGTTTCACTTCTGCCCAGGTATTTGTACCACGTGATCGCTACAACACAGAATTGCGCGTCAAAGTGGGCAATGAACTGATGTTTGCACTGGATGGCGAATCGATAGAATTCACACCGATGCTGACAGATAGCCCGTTGGCTCGTATTCATTATCAGGTTCGTGCAAAAAATCGTGCTCCGGTGAATGTAAATCTGGGCGCATTAGAAGCACGTATCGCCAAGCTCGCACAACGTTGGGAAGATGATTGCACGACTGAGTTGCTGCGCACCCACGGTGAAGGTCAAGGACTGGCGTTAGCAAATCGTTTTGCAAATGCATTCCCGACTGCTTACCGTGAAGATTTCTCCGCGCTGGTTGGGGCGGAAGATTCAGAAATGTTGGCAAGCTTAAATCCTGAGCAAGCGATGGTGGTCAAACTGTATCGCCCGCTGGATGCCGATGCTGGCATGCTCCGCTTTAAAATTTACAACACCACCAAAGTTGCGCTGTCAGATTCTTTGCCCGTGCTGGAGCACATGGGTGCGCGTGTACTCGATGAGCATCCTTACCAGATCGTCAATGGTACAGACAATTTGTGGATCCATGATCTTGGTTTGCAACTGCCCGCTGATACTGATTTGTCTGCGATTAAGGCACGTTTTGAAACCATGTTCTCACAGATATGGAAAGGTGAAGTCGAAAGCGATGATCTGAATCGCCTGGTGTTGAATACAGCGCTCGACGCACGTTCTATTGCGGTCTTGCGCGCTTGTTCGCGTTACTTCAAACAACTCGGTTTTGCGTATAGCCAAACCTATATTGAATCAGCATTGAATAAAAATGCTGACATTACCCAGTTGATTGCAGAATTGTTTGGCGCACGCTTTAAACCTGACTATGTCGGTGACCGTGAAGCAGCACAAAAGCATATCAAAGAGCAACTTGAAGCGCATTTGGCCAACGTCGCCAGTCTTGATGAAGATCGTATTCTGCGTCAATTCTACGCCACCATCATGGCAACGCTGCGTACTAACCTGTGGCAAACTAACGCCGATGGCAGCTTCAAGCCGTACATGAGTTTTAAACTCAATCCACGTGAAGTACCAGGCGTGCCAGAACCTAAGCCTCTCTTTGAAATTTGGGTCTATTCTCCACGTGTTGAAGGCGTGCATTTACGTGGTGGCAAGGTGGCCCGCGGCGGCTTGCGCTGGTCAGATCGTCGCGAAGATTTCCGTACCGAGATTCTGGGTCTGGTTAAAGCACAACAAGTTAAAAATACAGTGATCGTACCGGTGGGTTCTAAAGGTGGTTTTGTACTGAAAAATGCACCACCGATGTCAGATCGCGAAGCCTATCAAGCTGAAGGCGTGGCTTGCTACAAAATTTTCTTGTCTGGCTTGTTAGACATCACTGATAACATCGTTAAAGGTGCGGTCGTACCTCCGGTCAAAGTTATTCGTCATGACGTCGATGATCCCTATCTGGTGGTCGCGGCCGATAAAGGTACGGCAACGTTTTCAGATATCGCTAACGGCGTCTCTGCTGATTATGGCTTCTGGCTTGGTGATGCATTTGCATCCGGTGGTTCGGTTGGCTATGACCATAAAAAAATGGGTATCACTGCGCGCGGCGCATGGGAATCCGTTAAGCGTCATTTCCGTTCACTCGGCGTCAATACTCAGGATACGGCGTTCACGGTCGCTGGTATCGGGGATATGTCAGGTGACGTGTTTGGTAATGGCATGCTGTTATCTGAGCACATTAAACTAGTTGCTGCGTTCGATCATCGTCATATTTTCATTGATCCGACACCAGACGTTGCCGTGTCATTTGCTGAGCGCCAACGCTTGTTCAATCTGCCGCGCTCCAGCTGGGATGACTACGATAAAAAATTGATTTCTGCAGGCGGTGGTGTGTATCCACGCGGCGCAAAATCGATCAAACTCAGTGCTGAAGCGCGTGCTGTGTTAGGCATAGAAACCGAAGAATTAACACCAGTCGAATTATTGCGTGTGATTCTGCAAGCACCAGTTGATTTGCTGTACAACGGCGGTATCGGTACTTATGTCAAAGCGACATTTGAAACCCACGCGCAGGTGGGCGACAAGGCTGGTGATGCGTTCCGTGTCAATGGTAATGAGCTGCGTTGTAAAGTGCTGGCAGAAGGTGGTAACCTGGGTTGTACCCAAAATGGCCGTATCGAATTCGCACAAAAAGGTGGCCGTATCTACACCGATGCAATCGATAATTCTGCGGGTGTGGATTGCTCCGATCACGAAGTCAATATCAAGATTTTGTTGGGTGCGATTGTTGAAGCTGGTGATCTGACGCTCAAACAACGTAATGATCTGTTAGCTTCGATGACCGATGAAGTGGGTCATCTGGTGCTGACCGATAACTACTATCAATCACAAGCATTGGATATTGCAGCACATCGTCCATTATATGTGTTGGATGGTCAGCAACGTCTGATGCAGTCATTAGAAAAACAAGGTCGCTTAAATCGTGCGATTGAATACCTGCCAAGCGACGATGAAATTTTGCATCGCAAAGCACGTAAGCAAGGCTTAACCGCACCAGAAGGCGCCGTTGTACTGGCTTACGCCAAAATGTCGGTCTTTGATGATCTGGTCGCCAGCAACTTGCCGGACGATCCTTTCTTCAGTCGTGCGCTCAAGGCTTATTTCCCGCAGGTCTTGTCGGAGCGTTTTGCCGATGCCATCGCGCAACATCCTTTGAAGCGTGAAATTATCGCCACCTACATCACCAACACAGTGGTCAATCGTGCTGGTGCAACGTTTGTGAACTTTATTGCTTCTGAGGCGGGTGCTACTGCCGCAGATGTGATTCGTGCGTTCACCCTGGCACGAGAGATTTTTGATCTCGAAGTTTTATGGGATCAGATCGACGTGCTTGATTACAAAGTAGCGTCTAATTTGCAACTTGATTTGTTATCCAAACTGATCGCGATTACTCAACGTGCGTCACGCTGGATTTTGCGCATCCGTTCACAAAGCACGGATATGCCAACCTTGATTCAACGCTATCAACCAGCAGCACGTGAATTGCGTTGGCAGTTGGATGATTGGTTGCCAGCCAATGCGCACGCCGCATGGCAGCATGAAGCCGATGTGCTGGTAAAAGCCGGTGTTGAACCAACCCTGGCACAAAACCTGAGTGCGCTGGAATATATTTTCCCGGCACTTGATCTGGTTGATCTCGCAGCAAGCACCAATGCAAATCTGGAGCAAGTTGCCCGCGCTTACTTTGGTGTGGACGACCAACTTGGATTAAGCGGCTGGCGCGCACAAATCAATCGCTTGCCGACTGATACTTTGTGGCAAACCCAGGCTCGTGGTAGCGCACGTGACGATGTGTACTCAATCGCCAGTCAGATCACTCGTGGTCTGCTGACCCGTCAGGAGGACATTCCAGCCTGGCATGCTCGCAATGCGGCGGCGATTGATCGCTTAACCAGTTTGCTCAGCCTGATCAGTGCTCAGACCGCGGATTTGGCACCAGTGTCTGTTGCGTTACGTGAATTGCGACATCTAGCATAAAGCATATCAGTTCTTGCGCCTGGATTAAAAATCCCTGTTCATCATAATGAACAGGGATTTTTTTACGAAAACCTAGCAATTGTGTTGGTGTTTGAATTTTAGTGTCGAACTAAGTCAGGAATTTGTAATCAGATTCCATTGTTGTAATCGAAACCGTGATGTGGAAAACACCGCATACATAACAAAAATTATGAGACAAACATTAGGAAATCTCGCATGAAAAACAAAAAATTACCTCCTTTGAAGCCAATCGCCATACTTTGCATGGCACTGGCACTACCTTTGAGTGCTAATCTGGCGCACGCCGCTAATCTGACATCTGAAGAAATCGCCGCAGTTAAAGGCGATGGCATCGACAATTCAGTCAGGCCTGGTCAGGATTTTAACAAGTACGCCAATGGCGGCTGGGAAAAAAACGCTAAAATTCCGGATAGCAAATCCGGCGTCGGCTTGTTCGATATGCTGGCAGAAGAATCAGATGATGCAGTCGCTCGCATCATACAAAAGACGCTGAAGGCCGAACCAGGAACTGCCACCAGAAAAATTGCTGATTACTACCAGGCTTATTTAAATACCGCCGCGATCGATCAACGAGGATTAGCCCCTATTCAGCCGCGTCTCGATGCAATTGCCGCGTTGAATGATAAGGTGGCACTGGCAACCTATCTGGGTCACAATTTACGTGCTGATGTTGACCCTATCAATGCCACGAATGTATTCACAGAAAATCTGTTTGGACTGTGGGTCTCGCAGGGCTTCCACCATCATGCCACGTATCAGGCTTATTTGTTGCAGGGCGGCCTGGGCTTGCCGGATCGTGAATACTATCTCGCCAACAGCGCTGACATGGTTAAGTTGCGAGCAAATTATCAGGACTATATCGCCACCGTGTTAAAAATGGCGAATGTGCCAAATGCTGATATCGCTGCCAAACGCGTATTCGATCTGGAATTAAAAATCGCTAAAGGCCATGCGCCGCGTGAAGATACCTCTGATATGTTGAAAGCGGACAATACCTGGCGTAAAGCAGATTTCAACAAAAAAGCACCTGGTCTTGATTGGAAGGCCTACTTTGCGGCGGCAGGTCTGGATAAGCAAACGGAATTCCTGATCTGGCATCCGACCGCATTAAAAGCATCGGCCGGTTTGGTGTCGTCGATTTCTTTGGAAACATGGAAAGACTATTTGCGTTTTCACTCCATCAATCAACACGCTAGTGTCTTACCTACGGCATTTTTCAAAGAAAAATTTAAGTTTTATAGTGCTTTATCAGGAACGTCCGTACCCGAGTCGCGCGAAAAATATGCTATCAATGCAACCAATAATGCATTGGGTGAAGAAGTAGGTAAGTTATATGTTGCAGAGAACTTTTCACCGGAAGCGAAGGAAAGTATCCGCTCTATGGTGACGAACTTGCTTGCAGCACTGAGCGACCGGATTCAAAGCAACACCTGGTTAGCAGCAAGCACCAAAAAAGAAGCGCTGCAGAAAATCAAAAATACTTACGTTGGTGTTGGCTATCCCGAAAAATGGCGCGATTACTCAGGCTTAGAAGTCAAAGCAGATGATGCGTATGGCAATGCTGAGCGAGCAAGTGCGTTTGAATACCAACGCGCTCTGGCAAAATTTGGTCAACCAATCGATGACACTGAATGGTGCATGAACCCGCAATTGGTCAATGCAGTCAATATGCCTTTGCAAAATGCGATTGATTTCCCGGCCGCGTATTTGCAATCACCAAACTTTGATATGAATGCCAGCATCGCGACCAACTATGGCGCATTGGGAGCGACAATCGGCCATGAAATCAGCCACAGTTTTGATAATACCGGCGCCATGTTTGATGCCAAAGGTGAACTGCGCAATTGGTGGACCAAAGCTGACCTGGCACGTTTTAATGCTTCAGCCAAGGCCTTGGTGGCGCAATTTGATCAATACCAGCCTTTCCCTGATCTGGCTGTGAAAGGACAGCAAACTTTGGGGGAGAACATTGCTGATCTGGTTGGCTTGATGGCGTCTTACGATGCCTATCATGCAGCGATGAAGCAAAAAGGAATGCAGCCGAACGAAGCAACAGACAAGGAATTCTTCCTGGCTTATGCGAAGTCTTTCCGTAGCAAAGTGCGGGATGAAGTCTTGCGTACCATCGTGATTACCAACGAACACGCGCCGGAACAATATCGTGTGCAAACCGTGCGTAATCTGGATGCCTGGTACAAGGCCTTTGATGTCAAACCTGATGAAGCGCTGTATCTGGAACCTAAGGCACGCGTTAAAGTCTGGTAAAAATAGCCTCAAAAACGAAGTCGGATCAGATGGCGCATAATAAGCGCTATCTCGTCCGACTTTTTTACAGGTCGGAATATCTGCAAAGGATTACCGTACCATGACGCAACTTTCGATTCTTGACCTCGCACCCATTGCGCAGGGTAGTTTGCCCGCACAATCTTTCAAAAATTCACTCGATCTGGCACAACATGCAGAACGCTGGGGTTACCAGCGCTTCTGGCTGGCAGAACATCACGGTATGCCAGGCATTGCCAGTGCAGCTACGTCTGTGCTCATTGCCCATGTTGCCGGTGGCACCAAAACCATACGCGTTGGTGCTGGCGGCATCATGTTGCCGAATCACTCACCTTTGGTCATTGCTGAACAGTTTGGTACCTTGGAATCGCTCTTTCCTGGACGTATCGATTTAGGTTTGGGACGTGCCCCCGGATCTGACCAAAGAACCGCCCGTGCTTTACGCCGCAATCTGAGTTCAGACGCCGATGAATTTCCGCGTGATGTCGCTGAACTGATTGATTATTTTTCTGATGAGCCACAATCGTCCATACGCGCTGTACCAGGTACAGGTTTGCATGTGCCAGTGTGGATTTTAGGGTCTAGCCTGTTCGGTGCACAATTAGCAGCAGCCATGGGTCTACCCTATGCTTTTGCATCACACTTTGCGCCGCAAGAAATGATGCAAGCCATTGCTTTGTATAGAGCAACTTTCCGACCGTCAGTTCATTTGAAGAAACCCTATGTGATGTTGGGTTTCAATGTTTTTGCCGCAGAAACGGATGCACAAGCGCACTATCTGGCGAGTTCAGCACAGCAAGCCTTTATCAATCTGCGTAGCGGTCGCCCAGCAAAGATTCCGCCACCCGTAGAGAACTTTATGCAGCAAATTGGTGAAGCAGAGCGTTCATTGCTGAATCAGATTCTTGCTTGTTCCGCGATTGGTTCGCCAGATACCGTGGCACAACAAATGCATGCTTTTATTGCACGGACTGGCGCAGATGAATTGATGATCGCGTCAAATATTTTTGATCACCAGGCACGTTTAATATCTTATGAAGTTAGTATGAATGCATTTAACGCATAATTCTTTTGTATAACACTCAATGTGAGCGGACATCTACAAACATAAACGTTCACAATTGCTTTGCATTAATACTCCTAAAATGAATTATCCACTTGCGGTGGACTACATCTTTTGGGAGCGTAGCCATGAAAATCAGCGATATCAAAATAGGTACCCGGTTAGGATTATTGGCCGGTTTCTTGTTGCTTTCGATGTTGCTTGTCGGGATCAATGACTGGCTCAATCTCAGAAATAGCAACATTCGGGTTCAGCAAGCGATGGAACGTTCATTGCTACTAGAGCAATCCGTTGACGCTGCCAGAAAATCACAGGTAGATTTTAAGATCCAGGTTCAGGAGTGGAAGGATCTATTGCTTCGCGGGAATGACACGGCCGCTTTTGAAAAATACCAGAATGCGTTTAAAGCCAAAGGGGATGACACTCAGGCCGACTTAAACAAATTAAAAACTTTATTCCAAAAATTAAATTTAGATCCCAAACAAGTCGATGTCGCAAAGCAATCTCTGCAAGAGTTAAATGGCAAATATTTCACCGCGATGAAAAGCTATGACATCGCCAATCCAGAAAGTGCCCACATTGTAGATGGCTTAGTCAAAGGGATGGATCGCGCACCAACGAAACAAATTGGTGACATCGTCACTTACGTATTAGAACAATCTGAACACATGATGGCGGAAACCAGCCAACAACAAATCACCGCTTATCAGCATGCAAGTCTGCTCTCTTTCTTGGGTATGGTATTGGCTTTTACGCTTGGAAGTGTGATTACTTACTACTTTGTGGGCAGCATTACACGCCCATTGGCACATGCTGTACATATCGCCAGGACAGTTGCTGCCGGTGATCTGAGCACGAAAGTAGACGTTGTTGGCAAAGACGAAACTTCTGAATTGCTTGTGGCTCTTAAAGAAATGACGGCCAGTTTGATTCAAATTGTGAGTGAGGTGCGTGCTGGTACAGAGACCATCGCTACTGCATCCTCAGAAATCGCGAGTGGCAATTTAGACTTGTCCTCACGCACCGAACAACAGGCAGGGTCATTGGAAGAAACTGCCGCTGCGATGGAAGAACTATCGAGCACGGTTAAACAAAATTCTGACAATACCAAAGAAGCGCAAATCATGGCGAACACGGCCTCAGAGATAGCGCAAAAAGGTGGTGCTGTGGTGGGGGCTGTCATCAGTACGATGGGCTCAATCAACGAGTCTTCGAAAAAAATTGTCGATATTATTGCCGTGATTGATGGCATTGCCTTCCAGACAAACATTCTGGCTTTGAATGCGGCGGTCGAAGCGGCTCGTGCCGGAGAACAGGGCCGAGGTTTTGCTGTCGTGGCATCTGAAGTGCGCAATCTGGCACAACGCTCAGCCAGTGCAGCCAAAGAAATTAAAGCGCTCATCAATGATTCTGTTGAGAAGGTAGGAACTGGAACTAAGCTTGTCGATCAGGCAGGTTCAACGATGCAAGAAGTGGTCTCCAGCGTTAAACGATTGACTACCATTATCAGTGAAATTGCCAATGCCAATCAGGAGCAGTCTACGGGACTCAACCAGATTAATACGGCCATTATCGAGATGGATAACGTCACACAGCAAAATTCAGCGTTGGTGGAACAGGCCGCTGCGGCCGCTGCATCGATGCAAGATCAAGCGTCTTCGCTTGAAAATGTTGTCAGGCAGTTTCATCTTGGTGGCGTGACGGAACAAGCCAGGTTAGCAAAGTCTGTTGTACAACGTGTCGTACAACCTAAATTGAAGTTAATCGCCTAAGTCATTATGTGACGACGTGAATATGTGAAGATGTGAAGATGTGAAGATGTGAATAAGCGACTTCTCGTTGCGTTAAATTATTTTAAATTTTGATGTCATCATAAAAAAACCCGCAAATTTTCATTTGCGGGCATCAAATACCAGAGAGCGAAAATGGGAGATCTCTCTAGCGGGAGCTGAAATTCAGAGATTAAATCACCTCTGAACTCACTGACTTCATGTTGAGATTGTTTGAGCGGCGTGTACGTCCAGATACCAAACCAAACAATTTGCCTGACATGCGATATACAAAGCGCAGTAACAGCAGCGTACATAACGCTTCTACCATCGTCATCGCAAAACCAACAATCGAGTTGTAGCGCGTCATTCGAGCACGCATTTTATGCATCATGCTCTCACGTGCAATTTCTATGCTGTCGTAGAACGTTGGAACCACTAACAAGGTCAGCAAGGTCGAAGTGATGGTGCCGCCGATAATCGCGATTGCCAGAGGGCGATAAAATTCACCGCCTTCGCCCAAGCCCAGAGCCACTGGCATCATGCCTGCGATCAAGGCAAAGGTCGTCATCAGGATAGGGCGCAAACGTACTCGTCCGGCTTGCATCAAGGCTTCTTCTCTGTCCATGCCATCTGCTTCATTTTTACGCGCTGCATCAAGCAAGAGAATCGCATTTTTTGCCACCAGACCCATCAGCATAATCACGCCAATCAGACTCATCAGATTGATCGTGCTACCGGTCACCAACAGGGCCAACACGACACCAATTAACGATAATGGCAGGGATAACATCACGCCCATTGGCGCCGTGAACGAGCCAAATTGCATGACCAAAATCAGATACATTAAACCGATACCGGACAAGAGGGCAATTGCCATTGCGCCAAATACTTCTTCCTGATCCTGACCAGAACCAGCAATCGCCAGGCCATAACCAGGTGGATAGTCGAACGATTCAGCCAGTTTTTTGGCTTCGGCAATTACTTCACCATTGGAGCGGCCTTGTACATTGGCAGACACGGTGATCGTGCGTTTGCCTTTATTATGTTCAATCCCGGACGGACCTTTGCCCATGCTGATCGTCGCTATCTGATCCAGAGGTACCATTTGATTAGTGCCACTGACGGCGATAGGTAAGCGTTCGATATTTTCTTTGCTGATACGATCGTCAGGGTGCAAACGCACCGCCACATCGCGGGTTTCACCGGTTGGATCTACCCAATCACCGACTTCGATACCGGCAAACGCTACGCGCAAGGCCTGCGCTGCATCGTTAGAAGAAATACCCATGGAATTGGCGAGACCACGATTGAGTTCTATTTTCAACTCTTTCTTAGGATCCTGCTGTGACAAGCCAATATCCACAGCACCTGGCACATCATGCAATTTTTCCATAAAGGCGCCGGTAATCTCTAACAGCTTACGAGAATCAGGCCCGGTGAATTCTATCTGTACAGGTTTTTGTGCGCCGTTGTTCAGATCATCCAGTACCACATATTCTGCACCGACCAGAGATTTGATTTTTTCTCGCAATTCGACAGCGATCTCTTTCGCAGTACGTTTGCGTTCTGTGCGTTTGCCAATATCGACATAAATACGACCACCAGCAGGATTAATGTTGCTATTGGTTTCTTTGACTTCTTTGATAGAGCGGGCAAGTTCTGCGGCTCTTTCCATTTTCAATTTGGCGTATTCCAACGAGGAGGAGGCAGGTGTGCGGACTTCTATCATCAAATTGCCGGAATCCGTTGGCGGTAAAAAGCTGGTGCCGCCCCATTTTGCTTGCAATCCCAGCGCTGAGATCAGGCTAATGAAGGCAATCGCAGCCATCCAACGACGGTGATGTAACGCCCAGGCGATGACGCGGCTATAGCGGTCAGCCTGACTATCAAACCAGTCATTAAAGCGCGCTAATACCTTGCTGATACCTTTTTTAGGTGCAGTGTGATGATCAACCGGATCACCCCAGTACGCTGACAACATAGGATCAAGTGTAAATGAGATACCCAGACTGACCAGCACGGAACATGTTACCGTCAACGCAAATGGACGGAACCATTCACCCGGCATGCCGGGCATAAACGCAACAGGAATAAATACCGCAATAATAGAGAACGTCGTTGCTGCCACGGCCAAACCAATTTCTGCCGTACCTTCGAGTGCTGCTTTGCGACGATCAGAGCCCATTTGCATATGTCGCACAATGTTCTCGCGCACCACAATGGCATCGTCAATCAATACACCAATCGCTAACGACAAACCAAGCAATGTCATGAAGTTCAGCGTAAAGCCGCACAACCACACCGCGATAAAGGCTGCCACTACAGAGGTAGGTAAACTCAAGGCGGTAATTAAAGTTGAACGCCAGGAATTCAAGAACGCGTAGACCACAAAAATCGTGAGGCAGGCACCCAGTACCAATGAATCGACGACATTGTTCAGACTATTTTGCGCTTCTTTACCACCATCACGGGTGATTTCAATTTTGGTTCCAGGATGATTCTTTTCAAAATCTTTATTAATTTCATCAACTAATTTGTGTACTTCTTTGGCGACTGAAACCGTACTGGCTTCGCGTGATTTTGTGATTTGAATACCGACATTGGGTTTGCCGCTGCGTATCGATAAGCCATTAATATCCGCAAAATTATCTTCAATCGTCGCTACCTGTGCGAGTCTGACAATCTGGTCACCGTTACGTTTTACCACAATGCTTTGAAATTCTTCTGGTGACTCAATACGACCGACAAGACGTATGCTTTCTTCTTCCAGATCGCCACGCAGCTTACCTACCGGTGCGTTGCTATTCTGATTGCGGAGGGCATTGACTACTTCGCCAATAGAGACATTAAACTCACGTAATTTCTCTGCTCTCACCAAAACAGATAATTCACGTTTCAAAGAGCCGTTGACGATGACGGTAGCGACGCCTGGAACACCGCGCAATTTGTCCGCTAATGTATCTTCGGCCAGTCGCGAAATCTCAGCATGCGTCATCTTGCTGGAAGACAAGGCCAGATTCAGAATCGGTTGCGCCGATGGATCCCAGCGTTGAATAACAGGTTCGCGCATTTCTGTTGGCATCTTATAGCGCACGCTAGAAATGACATTCCGTACTTCATCTGACGCCTCGATCATGTTCTTTTTGAAGTCAAACATGATGTCAAACGTTGCCACCCCTTCATTGGCAGACGCATTGAGTTCGCTGACGCCCTGGACGCTCATTAATGACTTTTCAAGGCGATTGATGATGTCCCGCTCGACAGTGTCAGGCGATGCTCCGGGATATGTGATGATGACGGACAGACCGGGAACCGCGACATCAGGGTTTTGATTGACACGTAATTTGCTGAGTGCCAACAGCCCCATCGCCATCAGCGCGATGATCATGACGATCGTCGCAATTGGCCGTTTAATACTGAAATCAGATAAAAACATAATTAGTTTCCTTCTGAATGAACAGCAGTTGAAGCGGCGACTTTAGCAACCGCCATTTCTATGTTCTGGTCGTCTTTAAAGTTCGAGCCTGGACTGCGCATCACCAAATCGCCGGAAGTTAAGCCTTGACGGATTTCAACATTGCCAGAACGTTGATCGCGTTTCCCCAATACCAGATCGACTTTCTTTAATTTATTGCCAGCCACACGCCACGCATAGGATTTATCGCCAACTTTGACGATGGCGCCTTCTGGAAGTGTTAATGCATCAACGGTGGTCGATTCAATATTGCCTTCCGCAAACAATCCAGATACTTTGGGTTGATTGCTATCAGCGAAACCGACTAAAACCTCAACCTGACGTGTTACATCATTGGCGGCAGGGTCAACACGTGTTACTTTGCCGTGAAATTCCTGGTTAGCGTAGCCATTGACTCTGAAACTGACTGGTTGGCCGACCTTGACCTGGGCAATGCGGTCTGCCGAGACATTACCGACAAAACGCATACTGGTGGTATCGATGACTTTGACTAATTCTTTACCTAAAGAAGCCGTGTCACCCGCAGAGACTTTACGTTCACTGACGACGCCATCAAACGGTGCCCGCACAACGGTACGTTGTAATTGCTGGCGTGCATTTGTGGCACGTGCTCTGGATGCCGACAATTCACTCCTGGCCGCATCGACTTTGACTTCAGCATCGTCCAATGCTTGCAGTGATGCCATGCCCGATGAGCGTAAAGTTTTGAGCCTTTGCAGAGAACGATCTGCCTGCTCCAGAGAGAGTGCCGCACTACGGGCATTGTCTTCAGCCGAATTGAGGTTGTCACGGATCGATGTCTCGTCCAGCTTGACCAAAATATCGCCCCGTTTGACTACGTCGCCATTTTCTTTTAAGACTTGTAAAACAATAGCTTGCACTTCGGCGCGTAAATCGGCTTTTCGTTCCGGTTGTATTGATCCTGTCACAACCGGACCAGACACCATAGCGTTAGAGGTAATCTTCACCGTATCTTCAGGTGCGATCAGTAATTTGACGGCGGGTTTTTCCTTTTTATCAGTGCTAGCTTTGTCTGTAACAGTGGATGCACTGGCAGTATTGGCCTTTTCTGGCTCTTTATTATTGTTACAAGCTGCAAGCGTCGCTGCGATGGCGATGGCTATCATTGTTTTACGTAACATGGCGGGTCTCTTACGCTGTTGAAATAATCGGGACTTCAGGGATGGTGCAGTATTGTGTACTGTGGCATCTAAGACAAGTCCCAAAGACTTAAGTTGCGTTTATTGAGGGATGAAATGCACTTTTTTGTGGTTGAACGGGAAAAAAGTGAAGTTCTGCGATGATTTGTCCCGATATAGCGTAAAAATTGAAATGCTATCGTTCTGCAAATGGGGAATTGGCAGGTGCCTGAACAGAAAGCCTGGCACACCAGGGTGTGCCAGGGGCGATTAAATGCGAGATTCGACCTGTAAATCGTGTAATAAGCCTTCGGCTGCATCTTCGATATAATCCAGCACCAGATCAAAGCTGCGACCACCATCGTAGTAGGGGTCGGGCACTTCGGCGACCTTGCTGTGCTGTGCGTAACGCATCAACAGCCCCAATTTTGAACGATACGGTGTCGGACAGGCGGCTTCGAGCAAGGCGAGATTGTGATTGTCCATTGCGAGTATCAAATCAAATTTGACAAAATCCTCGGCTTTTACTTGTCTGGCCCGTTGATTACTAAGATCAAACCCCCGTTTCGAGGCATAAGCCTGAGCACGTGGGTCGGGAGCTTCACCAACATGATGTAAGTGTGTACCTGCCGAATCGACCACCAGCCTGTCCAATAAACCGGCCGCTTTTGCTTTGGCTAGAAACACACCTTCGGCTGTTGGTGAGCGGCAAATATTGCCCATACATACGAAGAGAATAGAAGTCACTTTGGGAGCAATCATCTGCAAAGTTGGTGGGAAGTATCGGATCGACAAGGGAAGAAAGTTATATAATGTTACGCGGATTTTTTATAAAAGCTGCATGATTTTTGATTCGCAAATGTGAACAATTCATAAATTTCAAAAGACAACAAATTCTTCCTCGCACTTGCGATTTTATTTGCAATACGGTTTGCATTAAGTTGATCAACGTTACATCATTTTGAGCACCCATGACACCACAATCCCCTGATTTGCAGACGGAAGTCGTCGCCTTCCAAAACCTGAGTTTTCGCCCAGCAAGCAATGAAGATGCTGAGCTTATTGCGCAACTCGTTAATAGCGCGTACCGCGGTGATACCAGCCGACAGGGGTGGACGACAGAAGCAGATTTGCTAGAGGGGTCGCGGATTTTTGCCCCAGAAGTGCTGGAACTCATTGCCGCTAAAGATTCCGTCATTCTTTTATGCATGCATGAGCAAGAAATCATTGGCTGCGTTCATTTACAAAAAAGCGGCGATGCCGCGTATCTTGGGATGTTTGTAGTGCGCCCTATCCTGCAAGGCAACGGCATAGGCAAGCATTTCATGCAAACCGCAGAACGGTACGCCCACAAGCGGTGGGGCATCAATAAAATCTGGATGACCGTAATTAGTGTGCGCGAAGAACTGATTGCCTACTATCAACGCCGTGGTTACGTGCGCACTGGCAGATTTAAACCATTTCCTAAAGACAATGGCAAAGAACAGATGCTAGTCGACAATCTTCAATTTGAAGAGATGGAAAAAATACTTACTACCTGAACTCAGCCTATTCGTTCCGGTAATAGTACAAAGCCACACACAAACCTGAGCCCACCAAATAGAGCAAGCGTGTATCACTACCGGTGACATAAGGGAAGAGCATTAAAACTACGCCCAACCATTTGATTTTTGAACGCGCCGTCTTTTTGCCAAAACGATAGGCGACAAAGCCAATAATGCCAAACACGATCGCACCAAACATGTATGCCGGTGTCGGCAACATGCCAATTAACATGCCTTGTAATGCTTGTTCATCCATTGTGGCAACTTTCTATGTGTTTCAAATGGCGCTTTAAGTTGCTGACTGCAAGAAGATGGCGATACAGCTTGCAACGCCAGCGGTCCAGATCAATGTTCGCACTGTACCTGCATTCATCAGATAAGCTGCGACATATAAAACCCGCAAACCAATAAACACCAACGCCAGCGTGTCAATCCGACCTTGGTCGCCATGCGCTTGCTGTGCCAGGACAACCGCCGAAATAAATAATGGCAGTGCTTCCCAACCATTATTTTGTGCGGCCTGTGCACGTTGCTGCCATCCGGACAGATGATTAGCCCATTCACGCGGATTATTATTGTCGTAGCGAGGTACACCAGCAGTTTTTTTTGCTGATCCGGCTTTTGCCAGGCCCACCGTAAATATCGGCAATAGACATGCCGCCAGAACACACCAATTAGCGATCGTCATTGTTGACTCCCTTATTGTTTTTTGATTGATCATGATAGAAAAAACTAAGCAGCGCCATACTAAGCCAAAACCACGGCTTTGGCACGATTAACAATTTCACACAAATAATTTTTCATTTCATGTCAACACAAGATCTGTTCGCAGCGTTTTTGGCTTACGTAGATTGACTACGCAAGAGTAGTAAAAACCAAGAACATTGATTTGCAAACGAAAGAACAGGACCTATCATGAAAACGATTATCGCCGCTATCATCGCCACTACATTTGCTATGGGTACTGCGTTTGCCCAAACACCAGCAATACCAGCGACGGCAACAAATGCCGCAAATACAGCGGCAACTAACGCTGTAACCACAGTGACCAGCGCGGCAAGTGCACAAGCCGCTGCAGTAACAAACAATACAAAACAATCCGTCGTCAGCAGCGCAAAATCAGCGATACCAACAGCTGCAACCGCAACAGCAGCAGGTAAACCTGAAGTCGTTACCAGCGCTAAACCAACACCTGCAACAGCAATGAATTCGCCCGCGATAGCTGACAGTAAGCCAGCGGCGCCAGTCGCCAAAAAAACGCATAAAAAGCATGCTAAGAAACCAGCTGCAGAAACAGCACCAACGGCAAAGGCAGATGTAAAATCCGATGCCAATTCCAAGGTCAATGCGGCACCCGCAAAATAACTGAATTGCAGCCTCAATCAATGAGGCGCTAAAAATAAAAAGGCCAGCGCAAATTTAAAACGATTTGCGCTGGCTTTTTTTTGATGTAAAAAATGTCTGCTTAAAATTTTACGCGTAGACATTGCCTAATCAGCCTTCGAAATTGGTTGACATAAATTTTCAATAAATATCTTTTTAGTAGGCTAGCACCAATTTCAATTTTTTTTAAAATGAAGGTCAACGACTATGCAATTGACCGCGTTCTTAGCTTACGTAGATTGACTACGCAGAGCAGTAAAACCACAGAACATTGAAGCAAACTTAAAGACAGGACTTATCATGAAAACGATTATCGCCGCTATTATCGCTACTACATTCGCTATGGGTACTGCGTTTGCCCAAACACCAGCAGCGTCTGCTCCTGCGAAAGCAACTGCAACACCAGTCGCAGCAACCGCACCGGCAGCCAGCGCTACCACTGACGCAAAGCCAGCAGCTCCAGTAGCAAAAAAATCGCATAAAAAGCATGCGAAAAAAGATACAGCAGGAACATCAGATGCATCTGCTCCAGCAGCAAAAACAGATGCAAAAGCAACACCGGCAAAATAAGTTTCTACAATAGCCTCAGTGTTTGAGGCTAAGTAAAAAAACCAGCGTGGATCATTTTGGTCTGCGCTGGTTTTTTTATGGTGCTTCTTATTTCAGAACCCGTTTTCCATCTTCTAAATCACATTTTGTGTTCTCTTTTTGAAAAGAAATAGCCATTTTTGGTTGACACGAAATTGTAAAAAAAAGCTAGTTTAGAACGACTCTACCAATTCCAATGAATTCAACAAAATGCTGTCAACAGCTTGTCTTCCGACCGCGTTCTTGGCTTACGTAGACACACTACGCAAAGTAAAAAACAGCAGTTAAACAGCAGTTAAACAGTAGTTAAGCAGCATTCAAACATAAGCAATATTTTTTATAGAACAGGACTCATCATGAAAACGATTATCGCCGCTATCATCGCTACTAGTTTCGCAATGGGTACAGCGTTCGCCCAAACACCAGCAGCGAGTGCGCCAGCGAAAGCAAGTGTTGCACCGGCAACTGTAAGTACTGCAACTACCAAAGCAACAGCCGATGTAAAGCCAGTAGCACCGTTAGCAAAAGTAGCTCATACAAAGCATGTAAAAAAGGAAGCTGACACCGTCGCAAAGACTGACACAAAATTGGAAAAAAAATCAGTGGAAAAAAAGTCAGCTGATAAAAAGGCGGAAACAAAAGTAGACGCAAAGCTTGAAGCAAAGACCGATACGAAAGTGGCTGTCAATCAAACGACAACACCAGCAACAAAAAAATAAATTTGTCAGAGTCGAGTACACAGAGTAAGCACAATATTTAAATACTGAATACAGAAAAGGATCTATCATGAAAACCATCATCACCGCTATCATCGCTACTACTTTCGCAATGGGTACAGCATTTGCACAAACACCAGCGGCAACAGCACCAGCAAAAGTAAGTGGTGCTCCTGCAACAATTACTGCACCTGCAGCCCCCGCCGTAAGCGCAAGCACAGAGGCAAAAGTGGCAGCGCCAGTAGCAAAAGCTGAACATAAAAAACACGTGAAAAAAGAAGCTGGCACAGAAGCAAAAAAGGAGCAAAAGGCTGATGTAAAAGCCGATACAAAAGTTGATGCAAAAGTTGACGCAAAAGCAGACATGAAAACTGATGCAAAGGCGCCTGTAAAACCAGTTGCAAAAGTGGCTGCTACACCAGCTTCAACTGCAAGCAACAAATAAGGAAATACGAAGTAGAAGAACAGCTTAAAAATTGATTGTTGTCAACGATTAAAGAACAGGATTTATCATGAAAACGATTATCGCCGCTATCATCACTACCACTTTTGCAATGGGGACAGCATTTGCACAAACACCTGCAACTAGCGCCCATGAAAAAATAGCTGCACCTGCAGTTGCTACTGCTGCAAAATCTGCCTCCGCCAGCATCGTGACACCAGCTGCACCAACAGCACCGGCAGCAGTTGCAACAGCATCGTCAGCGTCGAATCCTAAAGGTTTTGAAGATGGCGCAAAGAACAATATGAAGCATCATATGGGTGTAAAAAAAGGGATGGAAGAAAAAATGGAAGTGAAGACTGAAACCAAGGTCGACACGAAAGAAGCTGTAAAAGAAGCTGCAAAAGTGCCGACGAAAATCGCACCAAAGCCTCAAGTTGAGAAAGCAGCTGCATCGAAATAAGACGAAATTGATCGAGGTATGTTTCGATCATCGTTAAATAATAAACCGATCATTTTCTGGTCGGTTTTTTTGTTGTGTGATCAGTGTTTAAGTTGAATGATCGTTTTCTCAATAGCCCTTCATACATTGCAAAGCTGCATCGTCAAGAACACCATCTTGCGAACATTTTTTGACGCTGCGTTTAGCCTTAGATGAAGGGGCAATGTTTGCATCGCTCGCACCAGTCGACAGCCAGGTGTGGTAAACAGGTGTGATGATGCCATTTTTCGGATTTTTGAATCGAATCGGAAGCGACACGATATTTCCGTTTTCATTTGCTTGCAATGCAAAGTGCAGATGTGGTTCGGTAGTGAATCCACTGTTACCAGACAAAGCGATTGCCGTACCAGCCGTTACTTTCTGGCCTACGGCAACTTGAGAAGAAAACTGCATTAAATGCAAATACACACTCCATGTTCCATCGTCATGCAGGATTTTGATGTAGTTTGCCTTATCCTTAAATTCTGGTTCTGCTTTCCCATTGTCTGGAAATTGATTGACATTTTCAATGACTATACCGTTGCGTGCGGCAACCACCGTTGTGCCGGTAGGCATGAGAATATCGATGGCGTATTTGCTCGCCAAATCATGATGAGAAAAAATCGGGCCATCCGATGCTTGTGAAACTTGAAAAATCCGGTATGATTTGAACGGAAGCACATAAATTGCACTTGGCTTCGCTTGTGCATTTGGCTGACCAATCAAATATTCGTATTTAAAATAAAATAAATACTCCTGTCGCTTGTCTGCGGCTGACACTTCTACAAGTTCCAGTGTTTCGCCCGCTGGTATCAAACGAGTAATCGGCCAACTCGTACTGGAAACGATATTGTTGGCGCTAGTCAAGGTCAGAGTAACTGTTATCGGAATTTGGCTTAGATTTTTCGCGATGACCGTGTCGGCGTTTTCTCCCTTAACCGTTTCAACGTTGAGTAATGCAGTTTCAGCGTCGGAGATTTGGGGCATCAGAATGCAGGATAAAAGCACACATCCCAGCATTTTAAAGATGTAGAACAGCCGACCTGGATGTCTGGTTTTCATATTAATGTTCCGCCATATAAATTACGCGTGGACAAGTTGGATCTTGCTTGGTTTGTGGACACCAGAACGACACCGTGATCGACCAGCGTTGACACGAAATTTCTATCAGATCAGGTCGGTTACCCATACCCATATTGCAAGTCGATTGCAGCGCTTTGTCGATACTGAGACCCTGAAAGTAGCCGTAGCCACTGATTTTTTTCATTGTAGTCACTCCGCGTAAAGGGTCAACTGTGCCAGGACGTACGAGCAATTTTCGTTGGGCTAAGGGGACGATGGTTTCTAATTCTGCTTCACCACAACTCCATTGATTGCCATCACGACCACACAAGGCAACGTAATACATGGGCTGACCTGATAATTGTGCATGTGGGCGGCACTTTACATCGGCAAAATTGGCGCGACCATTGGCCTCCATAGAGCGGGCATCAATTTCTGCGACCGCCAACCCGTATTGAGCACCACACACCATTTGTTCTAATTGCAGTCTTTCCTGACGTGATAACTTCGCCGGAAAGCTGTCGTCACTCGCCTGCGTTGTGAAGCACAACGCGGTGCAGAAAAATGCCAGGACATATCGCCACCGTTTCAGCTGTTTCATCAAGAACATACAGAAATGAGTTTGATGGATTTGAGGAAAACCGTTGTAAGATTCATTCATCTTAGCACCTGTCGGTGCTGGTTAAGGCCTGCAAGCGCTGATGCAATTCATCATCCCAATTGACTTTGACTTGCTGTTTTGCCCGCAGATAGTGGTCACTGAATACATCCAGATAGGCATCCAGCGTTTGTGCTGCCAGCGTATCACCCGCCATGCTCAGACATACGGCGGCGACTTCTGAGGTGCATAAATGGTCATCGCGCTTAGAGCTGCGTAAGCGATAACGGGATAATTGTTCCGGCGCCAGACTGAGAACAGGAAAGGGCAGCAGGTAAGGGCTCTTTTTAAAGATCTTGCGGGCTTCTGACCAGGTTGCATCAAGCAAAATAAACAACGGTCGTTTTTGATGAACGGCGGCGCATTCATCGCCAATCGCTTCTGGTAATAATTGATCGACGACACGTTCCGGCGCGACAAATTCTCCCGGAAACACCACATACGGCTGCCATTGTGGATCTGCCAGTAGCGCTAATAAGGCTGGATCCACTTCGGTACGCGCCCAGCCAAACGCCATGGTATCGGGCACCACATCAGCGATCAGCCACCCTGTATTGCTGGGTTTTAAGGTTTCATGTTCCGCCATCAGCAGGCACACGCCAGCGCGCGTGGCAACGATGGGACGCAGATGGCATAGACAATGACTTAACACTAGCCGGCAGCCCGCACAACGCTCGCCATGCGGCCCGCCACGCGCCATAAATGGCCGCGTGCTACGTAACAAGCGATTTGCGCGCAGACGTGAAACAGCGTGAGGAGGATGCGTTAGTTTCATGATGACAGCAGGGCAGGAAAGTCCTGCATTTTAGTGCAATCCTGCTGTGGTATGTGCATCGCTTACATTTTAAAACCTTTAAGTTTTCATACCTCAAAATCGCCCGACATTGAGGCACGGACGCATGGAAGCAACAAGAACGGCGTTGAAGGTGTTAATTTTCTTTTGCTTGTCTTATTCCATTAATACAAAATCACCTTTTGAGGCAGAACAATCGGGGCAGGTCCAATTTTCCGGAATATCTTCCCAGCGTGTACCGGGAGGGAAACCGTCTTCAGGTAATCCACATTTTTCGTCGTAGACCATCCCGCAAGTGACGCAGCAGAATTGGCGGAAGACAGCAGCTTCTGTGGAAGTAATCATACATTTGCCCCATCGTGTTTATCCTCGGTAAGGGCAATAAAGTCGGGTTTCTCACGCACAAAACATTGCGGGCACGGAAAATCCGCCGGAATCGCTTGCCAGCGCGTGCCTGCCGGATAGCCTTCGTGCTCGCACCCGTGTCGCTCATCGTAGATATAACCACAGTCGGGGCATTGATAGGCGCTCATTCCTCGCTCCCTGATGTCGGCTGGTGGTAGCGTTGGAATAAGGCTTCGCGCTTTGCCGGATCCAGGTTGACCAGATTCATGTCACCACCTGCCCAAGCCACTACGCGGTGATTCATCACCGCAAACCAGAGCGGTGGAAACAACGCCAGAAAAAACATCGCAAAATAGCCTTGCGGCAATTGCGGTACATCATCGAAGTCGCGCAACACCTGATACGGTCTGGTCGGATGGGCATGGTGGTCAGAATGTCGCTGTAAATGAACCAAAAACAAATTCGATAGCTTGAAATTGCTATTCCATGAATGCTTGGGCTCACAGCGTTGATAGCGACCATTCGCCTCTTTCTGACGTAACAAGCCATAGTGTTCTACGTAGTTCGCGGAAGTCAGCTGCCACCAGCCAAATATCGCCGCCAGAAACAAATACGGCAGCAAGACCAACCCCCAGAAATACAGCATCAAACCATAAGCAAACAAAGTAAAAGCCCATTGCTGCAAAATCTCATTCTGCGGTGACCACCAATGTTTATTCTGCCGTTGCAAACGGCTCGCTTCCAGTTTCAATGCCCTTACCATCGTGCCGGGTAGCTCGCGGCAGGCAAAGCGGTAAATCGACTCACCCAAACGCGCTGAGGCCGGATCTTCAGGCGTAGCAACGTCTTTGTGATGGCCTTTATTGTGCTCGACGATAAAGTGACCATAACCGCAACAAGCGATGACCAGTTTGCCAGCCAAAGTTTGTTGACCATCGGTCACTTTGTGCCCCAATTCATGACCAATGGCGAGACCAACACCATTCACCAATCCGGCACTCAATCCTGCCCCCAACATTGCGGGCCATGACCATTCCCAATGTGATACCACATACGCCACGCCGATCATCGCGGCCCAATGCATAGCGGTAGCGCAGTACAACACGCGGGCAAAATAGCGATCGTTTTTTAACAGTTCGACTTGTTCATCAGAGGGATTGGCGTGATCTTTTCCAAAGACAAGATCCAGCACCGGAATCAGCACATAACCCACTGGCACCACACTCCAGAACCATACGCCTTGCTGAAAATGCACTGCCATATAAGCCGATACCAGCGGTAATGTTGGTAATACCAGCGAAATCAGATACCAGTAACGCTTATGGCTTAGCCACTTGCGTTCTAGCATATTCACCCAACGGTGATTGGTGATCGTTGTCATAAAGGTCTCCGTTATTTTTATGCTGGCGATTTTGATGATTGGTATATGGTCTGCCAGTGTGTTCATTTTGTGCCTTTCGACGGGCTAAAAGTGCGATAAACTGAGCCTGTTTTTATCAAAAAACGATCATTTAGTGGTCATTGAGCGATGACTCGTCGGCGCATCGGAGGTGGGATGAAAGTCTGGGAAGAAGTCAGCAAACTGCTTGGCGTAAAGCCGGTTGTCAGTGCCGAAATTGGCACTCGCTCTGATGATGGTATTGCCTTGCGGGCTGAACGTTACTTGTTCCGGATGACGCAGCGCCAGATACCAGCCTTACCTGCGATGGTCTTGCTCTTGCACCTGGGCGGCGGGCGCGCGCATGAAGGCCACCAACCTGAAGCTGGGTTTGATTCTATCCCCAGCTTCTCGGCGGCGATGCAAGCGAATTGTCCGACCGAATGGCTATTTGGAGGCGCCATTGACGTGGCGATTTTTTACTTCTTAGAACCGTATTCAAGCGATGCAATTCGCTTACAAAATCTGATCAGCAGCACGCCAACGCTGTACCCATTCAACGATGCGCTGGTCAATGCGCTGGCACGGCAGATCGTGGATGAACTCAGTAAAGGCAGAGCGGCTGATGAGAACTATCTGACAAGGCTAAGCGCCTTGATGGTCGAGCAAAGTTGTCGGACGATAGAAGGCATGACAGGCAAAGGCATGCGGCCTGACTCTTTACAAATCGGGCGTCTGGAAACGGTGTTAAGTTGGATACAAAAAAATCTGTCCGCTGAATTGCCGATTGCTGAATTAGCACAGCGTGCCGGGGTCAGCGCGCCCCATTTCAGACGCCTATTTTTGCAAGCCATGGGCGTTACACCACATCGCTACGTATTGCAGTTACGCTTGCAACGCGCCAGCGAACTTTTAACCCGCACCGATTTCTCGATAGAGCGCATCGCCCAGGATTGTGGCTTCAGCAGCCAAAGTCACCTGACGGCGAGTTTTAAAACTGCTTTTGGTGTTACGCCAGCGAGGATGAAGCAGAAGGCACGCTTGTCGCAGTTTTCGGAATGAGGGGCGGACACTCGCGCTAGAGCTATTTCGTTTTGTAGGGTAGGTTGTCCTCGTCCTACACACTTCTGCTTTGCCGTTAATTTAATGCAACTAATTGTTGCCAATAATGCTTGTAAAACGCATAATCGTTCAGCAAAAAATCGTTCACACAACAATTGAGGAGAATCTATGAACAAAACAATGCAAATCTGTAGCATCCTGGCCATGGTGTGCGCGCTGAGTGCCTGTGTTTCAGTCAGTGAAAGCAATGTGGAAAGCGGTAAACGAATTGCCGAGATGTCACAGCAAGCTATTGCAACCTGTGGTCAGGGAAACGTAGATAAAGTAACGACGACTAGCTATACCTGCAAGGCAAATAAATAAGAGCAATGTAGATACTGTTATTACCGTTATCTAATGTAATTCAAACCTCATCTTTATTGTATTGATTTTCAATATCTAAAGCGGTCACATTTCGTAGAGCCAAGCCGGGAGTCGTCCGGCAGCCGCTTTCTTTTCTTTGCGTCGCCAAAGAAAAGAAAGCAAAAAAGACGATATTGCAACGACTCCATTGGGTCTGGACTAGAGCGGGTTGTGCCCGCCCCACAAATACTGCGATTATTTTGCTTCAAACTTCGCGTAATACGCCTGTACTGCAGGAAATGCGGCGATACGTTTCATATGGGCATTTAATGCCGGAGCGACTTTTTCTACCAGATCGGTCGGTACGTGATCCAGACGACCAGAGTTCAGGCCGCGTACATCGACAAACACTTTTAAGTCCGCGACGGTCAGACGCTTGTCCGCAAAGTATTCGCCGCCGCGTGCCAGCAATTGTTTTTCTAACCATTGCAGATAGACTGGCATAGAACCATTGACCAACGCCAGACGTGCAGCTTTTTGTTCCTCGCCTGTCATACGGAAAGTAGGGCCCAGTCTGACTGTCGATTCTTCGACAACGTACATCACTTCATCGCACAGCAACGCTTGCAAAGGATCAGTTGGATACAGGCCTGCTAACTTACCGGCGTAGCGCAAGATAGCATCGCATTGCGTGATCACCGCACCATCGATTTCCAGCAAGGGCACCTGACCAAACGGCGCTATTTTGCGCACCTCAGGAAACTCGGCAAAAGTAAAACGATGGTCTTCAAATGCAATGCCGCCAATCGCCAATGCAAGTCGCACTGGTTCGCCGCGGCCGCCATGAAAGTCGAAATAAGTCAGTTTAAGTTGAGACATCTTGTTCTCCTTGATGAGTGATTATTGATAATTTGTGCCGCTGTTAATCTTCGTCCGGCGGCTTGAATAAATCATCAAGCCCGGCAGGACGTGAATGAGAGCGCGCTACGCCGCGCTTACCCATAAATTCTTCTTCAATATTGTCGCGATAGTAGCTCCAGGCAGAACCAGACGTTGACAAACGACGCCATACCTCTTGCCCCACGCCAGAATAATCAATCGCGCTGCCATCATCAAACTCAACCCTTAGCAAGCGTTCGCGTGGTTCGTAGCCTATGGCGCGTAGCTTACCGGCATTGATGCGTTTCATTTCCATCGTGGTCTCCTAGGCTTGAATCCGCTCACAACTCTTCACCAGGCGTTTTCTTACCCGGTATAAAAGTGATTTTTGCAATCTTATCTTCACGTGCCTCATAAATCACAATCGCTTCCAGCACGCCCGGTCCTTCAGGCAAGGTCATGCGCACACGTTCCTGATCGATCACGATATTGCCCATCACCATGCGCTTCACAATCACACAATGCAAAATCTCGTCCGCGAAGCGTAGCGTATAACGTTCACGCATTGTCGCTTTTCCTTGATACATCAGCGTCGCCGGAAATTCAAATACCTCAACGTCATCCGTAAAATTGGACAGAAACGGTTCGAGAGCGCGGGCATTGTAGGCAAGCAATTGCTGCTCAGCAGCGATTTCGGCAAGATTGGTCGTGGTCATTGCGGTTATTCAGACGATAGTCAAATTAAAAAAAAGGGCTGATAGCAAGCCCTGATAATGATTATTTTGTTTTGCAGGAACTCGTCTGTGCATAGATACTGACTTGAGCATTTTTACTGATGTCATCGTTCACCGCAGCGGCCGCATATTCGCAAGTAACGGTCTCAGACTTAGCGCCACGTGGCGCAGACAAGCTACCGGTACCTACACCAGCTTCTACCACCCCGGAAATCTTTTTGCGGTGCTCATAATTGCCCAGACTCTTCTCAAAATCATCATGCATCGTCTTAAAGACATCGGGTGTGACGTTGGTCGCTGGCGCGTCTTTACTCATCTCTTTGGCCACCTGCCTGGTCACTTGATCGGTTACTTTATCGGCATCAAGATTTAAAGGAACGCCCACTGGTGCTGGCACTGCGGGCGCTGACGTCGACGCAGATACCGGCGTTGCTTTTTCAGTTTTTGATGGCAATATTTGCGCCGACAGGTGTGCGCTGGGCAAGCATACGAAGCCGCAGAAGAGCATGGCAACCGCAGCTTTTAAAGGATGAGCAATCATAGTGCTTACTCCAAAGTGGCGGTCAAAGAACTGTTGAAGGCGCTGAAATTTGGCGGAAGTAGTCACTGTAATGAGTCTCGAAAATAGATACATTGATAGAATCACGAATGGAAAATCTTAACATAGCTCGCTCTCATCCGATTTCAGTGCATCATACGCTTCATCTCGCATATGCGCCGCGCAATGCCACAGCAATGGTGCATTACTGAAATTTTACAGATATCACACCAAATTTACCGGATTTTTTCCGGGTGAAATCAGTACTTACCAGCAAGCTCGCAAAGGCCATCACACCCGGAAAAATTGCCTGGAACTGACCGCCAATACATAGGCTATCAACATTGGCGTCGCAAAAGCAGAGACGAAGATAGTTATTTCCTGCCATCCCGAGCGCTGTCTTTTTGCGACCAGGAACAGCCATCATTGAATTTCGGTATAAGCAATGGCGCGCCATGAGCTGGCAAATACTTCACAAAACCCGCGCGGTGAAGTAAGCAAAAATTTATTGCGGTGTGTATCCCTTGATAATCGAGGCAAGCGTATCAAATGCCGGGCCAATCTGTTCATTAGGAACGCAGGCGTAGCCGAGCAATAATCCAGTTCGGGCAGTATTGGGGTGCATGTAGTAGCGCGATAGTGGTCGCACGACAATGCCGCGTGCCCGTGCTGTTTTACTGATTGCGACATCGTCATAGCCTTTCGGTAATACCAATGCCAGATGTAATCCGGCCTCGCCGCCACTGGTAGAGAATTGATCCCCGAAATGTTGGTGTATTGATTGCTGAAGTATCTTGATACGCTCCGCATATAGCAAGCGCATTTTGCGTATATGTGAAGCGAAATGTCCTTCGCGCATAAATTCGGCCAGTATGGCTTGTGTGAACATTTGGCCACCGCGATATAGCTCGGAATGACCCGTTTCAAACGCATTGGCGAGCGCTTCCGGTACCACTAAAAAACCTATCCGTAAGCCTGGGAACATCGTTTTAGTGAACGTCCCCATGTACAGTACGCGTTGATGTACGTCCATGCCTTGTAGTGAGGCCAGTGGCCTGCTGCCGTATCGAAATTCACTATCGTAATCATCCTCAATAATCCAAGCTTGCTGCGAGGCGGCATATTCAAGCAAAGTTCGCCGACGCGACAAACTCATCACCGGACCGAGTGGATATTGATGTGATGGCGTCACCACAATGAAGCGCGGAGGAAATCGCAAATCTTTCGCTTGTAAGCACATACCTTCCGCATCGACTGGTAATGCGACAGGTTTTATACCTTGAGATTGCAACACACTGCGAATACCCCAATAGCAGGGATCCTCCACCCACGCGCGGTCGCCGCTTTCACCAAGTAATTTAATGATGAGATCGATGGATTGATGAATGCCGGTAGTGATTAAGACTTGCTGTGGGGTACAGTTCACGGAGCGAGCAACGCGCAGATAGTCTGCGACAGCTTCGCGCAAAGGAAGGTGACCACCCGCTTGACCATAAGTGAGCAGCTCGACGCGTGAACGGCGCCAGACTTTGTTTTGCAAACGACTCCAGATTCGGTTAGGGAACAAGGTCACATCAGGAACGCCGGGCATAAACGCACCCCACTGTAGGTCATTCACCCCTGCATTGCTGACTAATTGCTGACCGCGCCTGGATAAACCATTACTTGTTTCTGCATTTTTATCGATTTTGTTTTCAGGCGGTAATTCTGCAATTTGATCTGGCACCGTATCGGCGATAAAACTACCGGCTCCGCGGCGCGTTTCGATATAGCCTTCAGCAATCAATTGTTCGTAGGCATGCGTCACAGTCTTCCGAGACATGCCTAATTCTTTTGCCAGATCGCGAGAGGAGGGGAGTTGTAAGCCTACCGGAAGCATTCCAGCCAACACCGCTTCCCGGATGATTTGATAAACCTGCCGGTTGACAGGTTTGACTGGCTCTGTCGATAAGGTCGTTTTCGCAAATTCGCCCGTTCTTTTTTCAGGGCGCTCTATGCGTTGCAACAAGAAATCAGGGAGGGAGGCGATACGCAAAGTGGACCCCTCAAATAATCAAAAGTGGATGTATATAGTAGCACCAAACCTGATTAATATGGGTCATCAACTACTCCACTAACGACAGAGACGACGATGACGAATATTGAATTACAACAACGCAAAAATGCGGCAACGCCACGTGGCGTTGGCGTGATGTGCCAGTTCTATGCCGCTCATGCGCAGAATGCCGAGATCTGGGATGTCGAACAGCGCCGCTATATCGACTTTGCTGCCGGGATCGCGGTCTTAAATACCGGCCACCGACATCCGCGCCTGGTTGCCGCCATCGAGAGCCAGCTGGCAAAATTTACCCATTCGTGCTACCAGGTCGTCCCCTATGAAAGTTACGTTGCGCTCGCAGAGCGCATTAATCGAATTACCCCAGGCCAGCATGCCAAAAAAACTGCCCTGTTTTCAACAGGTGCTGAAGCGGTAGAGAACGCTATCAAGATCGCACGTGCGGCAACGGGTCGTTCAGCAGTGATCGCTTTTACTGGCGGTTTTCATGGGCGTACGATGATGGGCATGGCACTGACTGGAAAAGTGGCACCTTATAAACTTGGTTTTGGGCCATTACCGGGTGAAGTCTTTCATGTGCCGTTTCCGGTTGAACTCCATGGTGTGACTGTCGCAGATTCATTGGCTGCCTTACAGTATGTATTCAAATGTGATGTCGATCCGCAACGGGTCGCTGCCATCATTCTTGAACCGGTACAAGGTGAAGGTGGCTTTTATGCCGCACCACCAGCATTCATGATAGCCCTGCGAAAAATTTGTGATGAACATGGCATTCTGTTGATTGCCGACGAAGTACAGACTGGCTTTGCCCGCACTGGCAGAATGTTTGCGATGGAGCACTACGATGTAATTCCAGATTTAATGACGATGGCAAAAAGTCTGGCTGGCGGTATGCCGCTTTCGGCGGTCTGCGGTCGGGCAGAAATCATGGACGCACCAGCACCCGGTGGTTTAGGGGGAACTTATGCTGGCAATCCATTAGCAATTGCCTCTGCGTTGGCAGTGCTGGAGGTTATTGAAGATGAGCAATTGTGCGAGCGTGCCAGTGTTCTCGGTGAGCGCCTCCAGCAACGCTTACGCAGTCTGCGACAACAGGTGCCGCAAATCGCCGATGTCCGCGGATTAGGCGGAATGGTAGCAGTTGAATTTAACGAACCGGCAAGCAATAAGCCAAGTCCTGACTTTACCAAAAAAGTACAGACACTCGCCTTAGAAAAAGGTTTGTTGCTTTTGAGCTGTGGCGTCTACAGCAATGTGATCCGTTTCCTTTTTCCTTTAACGATTAGCGATGCCACGATGACTGAGGCCCTGGATGTATTGGAGCAGGCGCTGATCGAAGCTTAAACCTTGGTGCCGAATACCCTTAATTGGGTATCAGTCTGACGCCGGTCTGATAAAAATATGATGCAAATCTGTACTGATGAAATGTGGCTCCTTCAAAGCACATAAGCAGATCTGCATCGCGTCAGATCAAAAAAATATAAGCAGGAGACAAGAAGTGAAAATGGAGAATTTAACAGCGATTACTCAGGACAGCCTGGTAGCATTTCGCGGAGTTCAGAAAACCTATGATGGTGAAACACTGGTCGTCAAACAATTAGATTTTGATATACGCCGTGGTGAATTTTTGACCTTGCTTGGTCCCTCAGGATCAGGCAAAACTACGTGCCTGATGATGTTGGCTGGCTTTGAATTTCCGACCGCTGGTGAAATCCAGCTGGACGGAAAATTACTCAACAAAGTGCCGCCGCATCAACGCAATATTGGCATGGTTTTTCAAAATTATGCCCTGTTTCCGCACATGACTGTTGGTCAGAATATCGCCTATCCTTTGCAGGTGCGCAAGCTCAATAAAAGTCTGCGTGAAGAAAAAGTGAAACGCGCTCTGGACATGGTGCAAATGGGGAAGTTTATCGACCGTTACCCAGCGCAATTATCAGGTGGCCAGCAACAACGAATAGCACTGGCACGAGCGCTGGTGTTTGATCCCAAGCTGGTGTTGATGGATGAACCTCTGGGTGCGCTCGACAAGCAATTACGTGAACATATGCAGCTTGAACTAAAAGCACTGCACCAACGTCTTGGCCTGACCTTTGTGTATGTCACTCATGATCAAAGTGAAGCACTGACGATGTCGGATCGTGTTGCTGTATTTGACCAGGGTGTTATCCAACAACTCGCTGTTGTTGATCAACTCTACGAGTTCCCTGAAAACCAATTCGTTGCAAGCTTTATCGGTGATAACAATCGATTTACCGGCCATATTGTTGCCACCAACGCTGACTCAGCGACCATCGCTCTGCCAGACGGAAGCATGTTGAAAGGCGTTAATGCCAACGTCGCCAGTGTAGGACAAAGTGCGATTGCATGTATACGACCAGAGCGAATTCATCTCGTTAAAACCAATACCCCTGGCGTCAATGCTTTACGTGCCCGAGTGAGGGATCGTATCTATTTCGGTGATCACGTGCGAGTTCGCTGTGCGGTGTCAAAGCAGGAGGATTGCTTCATTAAGCTGAGTCTGAGCGATGAGGCTTTATCAGACCTATATGAAGACGCTGAAGTCATGTTGGAACTCGACGCTAGTCGATTACGAATTTTTATCTGAACGCTGCAGAGGTCGTTAAACAGCGCAACGCAACATCAAAAAATAAATATAACAAATCAGTTTATATCTCTTTACCAAACCGAGGAGTCAAAATGAAAGCATTATTTAAACCCGCCACCTTAGCTACTTTATTCACATTACTCGCCGCCAGCCAGTGCTATGCAGGTGAATTAAGCATCGTCAATTTTGGTGGAGCGAACGGCAATGCGCAAAAGGTAGCGTACATCGAGCCATTTCAAAAAGCCACCGGAAATAAAATCATTACGGTGGAGTACAACGGCGAAATGGCGAAATTAAAAGCGATGGTCGAAGCCAATAAAGTGAGCTGGGATGTCATCGAAGTTGAGTCAGGCGATATTGGTCGCGCCTGCGAAGAAGGTTTATTAGAAAAAATTGATATCGCCAAATTAGGTAAAAAATCCGATTTCTTACCTGAGGCAATTCATGAGTGCGGCATCGGCGCTTTTGTCTGGTCTACCGTATTAGCCTATAACGCTGACAAGCTTAAAGTCGCGCCATCAGGTTGGCAAGATTTCTGGGATATCAAAAAATTCCCTGGCAAACGCGGTATGCGTAAAGGTGCTCGCTACAATCTGGAATTTGCTTTGATGGCTGATGGCGTAGCTCCTAAGGATGTTTATCAAGTGCTCGCCACCAAAGCAGGCGTTGATCGCGCATTCAAAAAACTCGACAGTTTAAAGGCGAATATTCAATGGTGGGAAGCGGGTGCACAACCACCGCAATTTCTGGTAGCCGGCGATGTTGTCATGTCAACCGCCTTTAACGGACGTATCGATTCAGCACAGCGAGAAGGAAAAAATTTAAAAGTCAATTGGACCGGTAGCATTTACGACCTTGACTATTTCTCGATCCCAAAAGGTTCTCCAAATAAGGCGATTGCTGAAAAATATATCGCTTTCGCATTGACACCAGAGGCACAAAAAAACTACGCAAACCAAATCGCTTATGGCCCGGTGAACATTAATACCTTGAAGTTACTGGATGCAAAAACGTTGGCGGATTTACCTACCTCACCGGGTAATGCAAAAAATGCGATACAGCAAAATCTCAAATTCTGGACTGATCATGGTGAAGATCTGGAACAGCGCTTTGCTGCCTGGGCATCGAAATAATTCCTGACCAGATGCTGCCTGTCTTACGTCTCGTGTAAACGTAATGTACCGATAGGCAGCATCGCCTATAACAGAAACTATGACTACCATCGCTCAGAACCTCAGACTCGCGGGTACGACAAAGACCGTCACGGATCTCAAGTGGGATCTGCGCCAGGCGCAAATCAGGAAAAAATTATCGGCGCTGGCTTTGATCGCACCGTTGGCTATTTTTTTGTTGATCACCTTCATAGTGCCGATTGCCGTTTTGCTACAACGGGCAGTAGAAAACGCCGAAATCGTCACCGTGTTACCGAAGACCGTCGCTGCACTTGCCTCGTGGGACAAACGCGGCTTGCCCCCGGATGCCGCCTACGTCGCCTTGGCAAACGATTTAACACTCGCGCATCAAAGCAATACTGCTGGTAACCTCGCTCGCCGTATGAATGCCGAAATTCCCGGTGCACGCTCGGTGGTCATGCGCACCATGCGTGCTATGCCACTTTTGGATGCAAACGGGATGCCACTGTCACCCACGGCAATGAAACCAGCACTGATTGCCTTGGATGAATCCTGGGGACAGCTTGAATACTGGCAACTCATCGCCAAAAATTCCAGCGCGTATTCACCCTATTATTTGCTAGCTTCGCTCGATCTGCGGCGAGACGCTTTTGGCGATATCCACGCTGTCGACGCGGATCAAGCCGTGTTCGTTAAGATATTTACGCGTACTTTTGTGATTAGCCTGGTGGTGACCTTATGTAGTCTGGTGCTCGCATATCCACTCGCATATCGCTTATCACTGATGGCAGATCGACGCGCCAATTTGTTCATGATTTTGGTATTGATCCCATTCTGGACTTCAATTTTGGTAAGGGTCGCAGCATGGATAGTGCTCTTGCAATCGGAAGGTTTGGTCAATAAATCTCTCATAGCGTTGGGGCTAACAAAGGCACCTTTAGAGTTGCTGTTCAATCGTTTTGGTGTCTACGTTTCAATGACCCATATTTTGCTGCCCTTCATGATTTTACCGCTATACAGCGTCATGAAAGCGATTCCGCCTACGTATATGCGGGCGGCTATTTCTTTGGGCAGTCATCCGTTTGCGGCGTTTTGGCGGGTGTATGTGCCGCAGACCTTACCTGGTGTCGCTGCAGGTGGATTGTTGGTGTTTATTCTCGCGCTAGGCTATTACATCACACCCGCTTTATTGGGCGGCCCCAACGAACAGATGGTGAGTTATTACGTCGCCTATTTTACCAATGTGACGATCAACTGGGGAATGGCGTGTGCCCTCGGCAGTTTGTTGTTTGCCGCCACCTTGGTGCTTTACAGCGTGTATCGCCGTTACACCAAAACTGATGTGAGCATGTAAAAAAATTGTCTGTAGTACGTTCTGGCTTAGTCTTATCTGACACGAAGCCAGATTGTATGGACGCTGAAAGGATGAATATGAAATTGTCGCAACCGATGTTTCCGCCGCATGCGAGCCTCATTGAACGTTGTTGGTTTTTTGTGATACGCGGTATGAATAGCCTGAGCTTATTCTTCCTGGTATTACCGATTTTGGTGATCATACCGCTTTCATTTTCTGAGGGAAGTTTTTTAGCGTATCCAATTTCTGGCTGGTCCTGGCGTTGGTATGAGAATCTGTTGCATTCCGATGAATGGCTACGTGCTGCCAAAAACAGTTTTATTATCGCACCGCTTGCAACCTTGATTGCCACCATACTTGGTACCTTAGCGGCGATAGGTTTGCAAAAGGCTGACTTCACTGGTAAAGCCTTGTTGATGGCTGTGTTAATTTCACCAATGGTCGTACCGGTCGTCGTGGTTGGGGTCGGTGTCTATTTGTTTTTTGCGCGCATTGGTCTGGCCGATACCTATACGGGTTTGATCCTTGCTCACGCAGCGCTGGGCGCACCATTCGTTGTGACGACTGTATCCGCGACCTTGCAGGGCTTTAACCACAATCTGGTGCGTGCTAGTCTGAGCTTAGGTGCTGACCCCATCGTTACTTTTTTTCGGGTGACCTTGCCTGTGATTGCACCTGGTCTCATTTCTGGCGCACTGTTTGCGTTCGCAACTTCTTTCGACGAGGTCGTTATTACCTTGTTTGTAGCAGGTCCCAATCAGACCACTTTACCCCGCCAGATGTTTACCGGCATCCGTGAAAACATCAGCCCGACCATCGCCGCTTTAGCGACGATTTTGATTCTCTTTTCAACTTGCTTATTGCTGGCGCTGGAATGGCTGCGTGGCCGCAATCAGGCAGTAACTCAATTTTAAGGATACATATGATGTCAGAACTCAAAGACTCAACTCTGTGGCGTCAGCAAGCGTATATCGATGGCCGTTGGTGCGATGCCGACGATGGCAGCTTCTTTGCAGTGACTAACCCGGCTACTGGCGAAGTGCTTGGGCAGGTTCCTCATATGGGTGCTACCGAAACGCATCGCGCAATTGCCCTCGCGCAGGCTGCATGGCCAGGATGGCGAAAAAAAACCGGCAAAGAACGCAGCATTCTTTTACGACGTTGGTTTGATCTGATCGTCGCCAACACCGATGATCTGGCGCTGATCATGACGTTAGAACAAGGTAAGCCATTGGCCGAAGCGCGTGGTGAAATCGCCTACGCTGCTTCCTTTATTGAATGGTTTGCCGAAGAAGCAAAACGAATTGATGGCGATATTTTATCCTCACCATGGAGTGACAAACGCCTGCTGGTACAGCGCGAATCCATCGGTGTGTGTGCGGCAATTACGCCATGGAATTTTCCGGCGGCGATGATTACCCGCAAAGCCGGGCCAGCATTGGCTGCAGGTTGTCCGATGATATTAAAACCGGCAGAGGCAACTCCGTTTTCTGCACTTGCCCTGGCAGAGCTGGCACATAGAGCCGGTATTCCTGCTGGTGTGTTTAATGTAATTACCGGTTCCGCACCAGCAATAGGTGGAGCGATGTGCAGTAGTCCCGTGGTACGTAAAATCAGTTTTACCGGTTCAACAGAAATCGGCCGGCTGCTCATGCAACAAAGTGCCAATAGTATTAAAAAACTCTCGCTGGAACTGGGTGGCAATGCGCCATTTATCGTCTTTGACGACGCCGACCTTGACGCCGCCGTGGAAGGCGCCATGATGTCAAAATTTCGGAATGCGGGGCAAACCTGCGTCTGTGCAAATCGTCTCTACGTGCAAGATGCCATCTACGATGCCTTTACAGAGAAATTCGTCGCCGCCGTAGCGCAGCTGAAAGTCGGCAATGGCCTGCAAGCCGGCGTCAATCAAGGCCCCTTGATCGATGAACAGGCGATAAAAAAAGTTGAACAACATATTGCCGACGCTATTGCCCATGGCGGTGAAGTACAAATCGGCGGCAAGCGACATGCACTAGGCCACAGCTTCTTTGAACCCACCGTCATCACGGGGCTGAGCAATACTAGTCTGGTCGCCACTGAAGAAACTTTCGGTCCACTTGCCCCCGTATTTCGTTTCAATACAGAAGAAGAGGTCGTGGCGCTTGCTAACGCCAGCGAGTTTGGATTGGCAAGCTACTTTTACACCAACGACATCGGTCGCGTCTGGCGCGTCGCCGAAGCCTTGGAAAGCGGCATGGTCGGTATCAACACTGGCCTCATTTCCAACGAAATAGCACCTTTCGGCGGCGTTAAACAATCTGGCCTGGGTCGCGAAGGGTCGAAGTACGGAATGGATGATTATCTGGTTATGAAATATCTCTGTTTGGCTGGGATGTGAGACGTTGAATGTGGCGTTGAGGATTGATCTTGACATGTTACCGGGGCACCTCCCGTGAAGGAAGCCGCCTGAAGTTTAGTGCCCCCAAACTGTTATGGTAAAAACGAGACCGATTTGTTACTGTTGTTGCGCGCATATCTTCATTAGCATGGCGTCATCTCCAACCAAGTCGAAAAAATCATGCCTACATCCAGAAATGACGTATTTGATGCGCTAGTCAAAGAGTGCGACATCAGCTTTGAAAGTGAATTTCTGCCAGGCGCGAACTACACGATCGCCGTTCGCCATGGCGCTGAAATACACATCAGCAGCCAGCTTCCCAGAGCGAATGGAAAACTGATTGTGAGCGGCCATGTCGGGCAGGAAGTTTCTATCGAACAAGGTAAATTTGCTGCCACCGTGACCGCCTTACGCCTCTTGGGAATCTTGCGCCAGTCCATAGGTTGCCTGAGTAAGGTCAGGCACCTGCTAAAAATGAACGTGTATGTACAAAGTGCTCCAGGCTTTTGCCAGCAAAGCGAAGTTGCGGATGGCGCATCGGAAGTTTTTTATAAAGTGTTTGGCGAGGCAGGTACGCATGCCCGAACCTCGCTCGGTGTTTCGCAATTGTCCAAAAATGGCGCGGTCGCCATTGACCTGATCGCAATCATCGAGGATGTCTAAATCAGCATGACGAATACGCTTCAACGAAGCGGAAACATCTGCGCCTATGTGTTTGTCGGGCACATCCCATTTCACAAAACTGCCGGACGTGAATCGGCAGTTCGCCCTAGCGCGACTTTCTCAATTCCATCGCATTCGTTCTTACTTTTTTCCGATCAAACGCATGGCGATTCGCCTTCGCATCATGCAAGGCGTGATGGTCTTTGAGATGATTGTCGATAAAGTACATCTGCAACGCGACCTTATCCAGATAAGGATAAATATTTTTACCCCGCAACCAAGACGGCACCTGATAATCTAAGGCATGGCAGAACAGCCGCCAGTCACCATCGTAATCAAAACAAATCACTGGCGCCTGCTCCGCAAATTGCTCCAGCCATAAAATGAGCCGTGCTTTAAGCTCCGCCACAGAACACTGCGCCCCCGGCACCTTCCCCAATTGCGGCACAATATTCACCACCACAAAATCATTACACTTCGCCAGATTCACTGGCAACTCCGCATAAAACTCATACCGCCCACACTCAGACACCAAACCCATGCTAATGAGTTCGGCATCTTTGAAATCGGTGAATTCAGTGTCGATGAAGATGAGCATGGGGGTTTTCTTTTGAAATTGAATAGATTTCTTTTCTGAAGTCGTTAAATTATCAAAATAACCAGGTTATGATGGCACAAACTAAAACCTTTAGGAATACAAATCAATGAGCGAAAAATCAAATCATTGGACTAGGGAACAATTGTTGGTCGCATTTAATTTGTACTGTCAAATGCCTTTTGGCCGGTTTCATAGCCGTAATCCCGATATTATTCGCCTCGCTGCGCTGATAGGTCGTACTCCATCAGCCCTTGCAATGAAATTAGTCAACATTGCAAGCCTTGATCCACTTATTACCGACACGGGTAGGGTAGGGCTTAAGGGATCATCAAAATTGGATCGGGCAATGTGGGACGAAATGCAAAATGATTGGAATTCTTTCGCGATTCAAAGTCAGACTATGGTTGATAACTTAGTTGAGGCAAGTCAGCCATTGCTCGAAAGTGCTATCACTACAGAATTAGGAATTGTCGAAGATGAATTGGACTACTCTGCCGAAACAAAAGTAGCGCAGACAAAAATACGTGTAGGTCAAAATTTCTTTCGCCGCTCCGTATTAAGTGCATATTCTGGACGTTGCTGCATTACTGGTTTATCGCATCCAAGTTTATTGGTTGCTAGTCACATCGTACCTTGGAAATCTGATAAAAATAATCGCCTCAACCCGCGCAATGGTTTATGTCTTTCTGCGCTTCATGATAAAGCGTTTGATCAAGGGCTGATCACAATTACGCACGACTACGAAGTCAAGGTTTCCTCTTCTGCTAGAAAATTAGAGAAGAATAAATTTACCTCGGAATGGCTATTAGATTTAGACGGCAAAAAAATTTCTTTACCTGAAAAATTTATACCTTCAAACGAATTTATTTCTTGGCATAACGAGCATATATTTTTGTCGAACTAAAAATATTGATTTTCTTAGGTGTTGACGTGAAAGTAAGATTTTTATACATGTATCGCGATGCTGGAAATTTTAAAAATTTTGGCGAAGCTTATTTTAAAAATCCACATGGTTTCAGTTTAGAAAACCTGACAGAAAAAATAAAAGCTAATCTTTTAGATGACTTATTTTTTGATGCTTATGCTGTTGGTTTACCAGAATTATTCTTTGAAGATTACGACGACGAACTTGATCATGATTGGCATGAATTTGATCGGTTGGAGCAAGTTGTTGAAAACAACATTGGAGACGACTTGCAGTTGATAAGCGATTTTATTGAACAACTAGAGGCGAAAAGATTAACGTAATTGTCGCACCGAAAATAGTTAGCTATTCATCTCGCTGAAGTGAAAAAGATTAACAGGCCTTCACTTTATCGCCGTCTATTAGCTGACGAAAATCCTCACTCATCGCCCCCCAATCCGCAATATCCACTTTAAAAGGCAAATCTGATTCCGAAAAGTCATGCTCCAACGCGGCGATGAGGCTTAAAGATAAACCTGCGTTGCTTTCGATCGCGAGATCAAGATCAGAGTAGGGCTTGGCTGTGTGTTTTGCGCGTGAGCCAAACGCCCACACCGTGTTGTTGGGAACATGGCGTTGCAATATCGCTGCGATTATCGCCCATTGCTCAGCCGTTACATCAATGTCCGGTTGTTGGCTCATGTTTTGGGTGTGCCGCGTTTTTTCAGTTCCTGTAGTAAAGCTTGTCCTTCTGAGAGAAAATCCGGCACGATTTGCATAACTTCGATTGCTTTGCTCTCGTCGTAAGTGTGGCTGGTGATACTCCGCGCCTTGCGGTAATCTTTCCAACGATCCCAGCCGCTGCGCAGCAAACCTTGTTCGCTGCCAGTTCTGATTAGGTCCGCAAAAGGCAGTTCGTCGATTTCAACTGGATTCGCTGCGGCAAGTTCCAGATATCGCTTAAGCATTTTGTGTGACAGCTCGTAGCAGAATTCAAAGCGCTGAATGCTGGCGTCGCGATAGAGGGTATTTTTTGTGTCCGCTTTATACGCCTGCAAGGCTTCAACAAGTCGCTGCAAAGCATTTTCTAAAGAGCTCAGATCGAGTTGAATTGCCATGTCAGGCTCCCTGATTACTGTCGATAAAAAAGGCCTGCCGGAAACGGAAGGCCTTTTCATTGTGCCGTTAATTGACCTTAAACGTCAATATTCCCCGCCCTCAACGCATTCGACTCAATAAACGCGCGGCGTGGTTCTACGTCGTCGCCCATTAATGTCGTGAAGATCTGGTCGGCGGCGATGGCGTCTTCGATCTGTACTTTCAAGAGGCGGCGGACGGTTGGGTCCATGGTGGTTTCCCACAGTTGGCTTGGGTTCATTTCGCCCAGACCTTTATAGCGTTGCTTGACGACGACGCGCTCGGCTTCGTCGCGCAGCCACAGCATGGCGTGGTGGAAGTCTTTTACGGCGATTTCTTTGGCTTTCTCGCCTTCGCCACGACGCATGAAGGCGCCTTCGCCTAACAGGCCTTTAAACGTCGCTGCCGCGCTTTCTAAGACCTTGTAGTCGGTTGCTTCGACAAAGTCCGCGTCGATGCTGGTGACTTTGATGTTGCCGTGGTACAGGCGTTCTATGCGCAAGCTGAAGGCGCCGGACAAATCGTCGCTACGTACGATGGCTTTGACGGCCGGATCATTGATGGCTTGGGTCATGTTGATCGCGGATTGTTCTGCGTGTTCCAGCGTATCCATTTTCAAGGTGACGCCAGTCATGATGGCAGTCAATGCAGCGCGGTCAATGACGCGGGTTAAGCGCATCATGATGGCGTTGGCCAGATTGTATTGGCGTACCAATTCTGCCAATGCGTCGCCAGTGATAGGGTCAGCGCCGGTACTTGGGATCAGCGATGCGCCTGACAAAGACACGTTCATCATGTAGCTTGCTTCTTCAGCGTCGTCTTTCAGGTAGCGTTCATCGCGACCAGCTTTGACTTTGTACAATGGTGGTTGGGCGATGTAGATGTGGCCGCGTTCCACCAGTTGTGGCATTTGGCGATAGAACAGGGTCAGCAGCAACGTACGAATGTGGGCACCGTCGACGTCCGCATCAGTCATGATGATGATGCGGTGGTAGCGCAGTTTGTCAGCGTTGAATTCGTCAGGGCCGATGCTGGTACCCAGCGTGGCGATCAGTGTGGTGATCTGTTCGCTGGAGAGCATTTTTTCAAAGCGGGCTTTTTCGACGTTCAGCACTTTACCGCGCAGTGGCAAAATCGCCTGGAACTTACGGTCACGACCTTGTTTGGCTGAACCGCCCGCAGAGTCACCCTCGACGATGTACAGTTCGCACAGGGCGGGGTCTTTTTCCTGGCAATCAGCAAGCTTGGAGGACAAGCCCAAGCCATCCATGACGCCTTTACGACGGGTCAGTTCACGGGCTTTACGTGCTGCTTCGCGGGCGCGTGAGGCTTCAACGATTTTGCCGCAAATGATTTTGGCGTCGTTGGGTTTTTCCATCAAGAAATCGGTCAGTGTTTTTGCGACGATTTCTTCTACCGGGCCACGTACTTCGGAAGAAACGAGTTTGTCTTTAGTTTGTGAACTGAATTTTGGTTCAGGTACTTTGACGGACAAGACGCAAGTTAAGCCTTCGCGCATATCGTCGCCAGTCACTTCGACTTTGGCTTTTTTAGCGTATTCGTGTTCTTCGATGTATTTGTTGATGACGCGGGTCATCGCAGCGCGTAAGCCAGTTAAGTGGGTGCCACCGTCGCGCTGTGGAATATTGTTGGTGAAGCACAGTACTTGTTCGTTATACGCATCGTTCCATTGCATAGACACGTCAACGGTGATGTTGGTGCCTTGGTCAGAAACGCGTTCGCCAGTTGCCTGGAAAATCGTTGGGTGTAATACGCTCTTGGCTTTGTTGATGTATTCCACAAAACCACGGGTACCGCCTTCAAACGCAAACAACTCTTCTTTGCCAGTGCGATGATCGTTGAGTTTGATGCGCACGCCGTTGTTCAGGAAGGACAATTCGCGGATACGTTTTGCCAGAATTTCGTAATGGAATTCAACGTGCGTGAAGATTTCTTCGTCAGCCCAGAAATGCACTTCAGTGCCGCGTTTGTCGGTGTCGCCGACGACCTTGATCGGGGAAGTGACGACGCCGTCTACGGTTTCGAGTTCACGGTTTTGCGGTACACCACGTACAAATTCCATGGTGTGGACTTTGCCGTCGCGACGAATCGTCAGCTTAAGTAATTTGGATAAGCCATTCACGCATGAGACACCAACGCCGTGCAAACCACCGGATACTTTGTAAGAGTTTTGATCGAACTTACCACCGGCGTGCAACTCGGTCATCACGATTTCAGCGGCGCTGCGCTTAGGTTCGTGTTTGTCGTCCCATTTGATACCGGTCGGAATACCGCGACCATTATCGGTAATCGAAATGGAATTGTCGGTATGAATCGCGACGTTGATTTCTGTACAGTGACCAGCGAGTGATTCGTCGATGGAGTTATCTAACACTTCGAAGACCAGATGATGCAAACCAGTGCCGTCCGACGTGTCGCCAATGTACATGCCAGGGCGTTTGCGCACGGCTTCCAGGCCCTCCAAAATCTGGATGGAGGATGCGCCGTATTGATTGGAACTGGCGGCTGGAGCTGGTTGGTTCTCTTGGTTTTGATCGGACATGGCTACCTTCGTTTGTGTTTACTGCGTGTTCATGGGTATTCAATCCCTTACTCGCTCATCTTGTGGTGGGCGGGGAAGGGTGGGGTGGCGGAGTGGGTACTCTGCTAAAAAGACATTGAAGATCAGATTGAACAACTGGCTGCGTTTTGTGCAGTTGGCTGTGGTTCACCGTCATCAACGATCCTCACCCCTGCTCCTCTCCCGCTTGCGGGAGAGGAGTGGCATGCTTCAATTCAGGTTTAAATTCTCATTGGCATGACGACGTATTTGAAGTCAGTGTTTTCTGGAACGGTGATCAATGCAGATGAATTGGAGTCACCCAGAGACACGCAGACTTGATCGCATTTCAGGTTATTCAATACGTCCAACAAATAGCTGACGTTGAAACCGATATCGACGCTATCGCCGCCGTAATCGATTTCAATTTCTTCCATCGCTTCTTCCTGATCGGCATTGGTCGACAAGATTTGCATGCTGCCTGGTGTGATGACACAACGCACACCTTTAAACTTGTCCGACGTCATGATTGCTGCACGTTGCAAAGAGCGCAGCAATTGTTCGCGACCCAGCGTAAAGCTGTTTTTGTAGCCTTTAGGAATCACGCGGTTAAAGTCAGGGAACTTGCCTTCCACCAGTTTAGATACCAGTTCGATGTCTGCAAAAGTCAGTTTGACCTGATTGTTGGCGATGTCGATTTGTACCGGGTCTTCTTTGTCTTCCAGCAAACGCTGCAATTCGATAATTGTTTTGCGTGGGATGATGACTTCGTGGCGTGGGAATTCTTGTTCCACTTCAACCTGGCAAAATGCCAGACGATGTCCGTCAGTCGCAACGGCAATCACGTTTTTACCATCGACCACCAACAGCAGGCCATTGAGATAATAACGAATGTCTTGTTGCGCCATGGAGAAGTGCACCATGTTGAACAAATGCTTCAAGGTTTTTTGCGGCAAATTGACGCTGGCATTGAAGTGTTCAGCTTGCGCAACAGTCGGGAATTCTTCCGCTGCCAGGGTTTGCAAAGAGAAACGCGATTTACCAGACTGCACGCTCATGCGCTTGTTGTCCAGTTTGAGAACGACATCCTGATCATCCGGCAGTGCGCGCAAGATATCCAACAATTTGCGTGCAGCAACCGTGGTAGCGACGACATCGCCGCCAGAACCGATTTCTGCTTTGGTCGTGATCTGTACTTCGATGTCCGTCGACAAGAAGGACACTTGTTCACCGTCTTTGCGAATGAGGATATTGGCCAAAATCGGCAATGTGTGCCGACGCTCGACAATACCACTCACAATTTGCAAAGGCCGGAGCAGTGTGTCCCGGTGGGTTTTTACCAATTGCATTTGAAGTCCTCGCTAATCGTGGTTGAATACAATAAATACTGCTTAAAAACTACTTTAATGCTGTCATTCGCTGCTGTAATGCTTTAGTACTGCTGCTATCTTTTTTTCCCTGCATTAACCCTTCAGGGTCTGTTCCAGGACGTGCAATTCATGATTGCATTCTGGATTTTTGCTGCGATCCGCGGTGATCTTGCGCACTGCATGCAAGACCGTGGTGTGATCGCGGCCGCCAAACAGTTCGCCAATTTCGGGCAAACTTTTTTGCGTTAATTCTTTGGCCAGGTACATCGCAATCTGGCGCGGTCTGGCGATATTGGCCGGACGCTTTTTAGAATACATATCAGCGACTTTGATGTTGAAAAAGTCGGCGACGGTCTTCTGGATATTTTCTACAGAAATCTGACGATTTTGTACTGATAACAAATCTTTTAACGCTTCTTTAACAACGTCGATCGTGATCTCTTTGCCATGGAAGCGTGAGTAAGCAAGAATCTTGCGCAGCGCGCCTTCCAGCTCACGCACGTTGGAGCGCAAATGTTTGGCGACAAAGAAAGCCACGTCATCAGAAAAATGCACACCTTCGGAATGTGCTTTTTTGAGCAAAATTGCGACCCGCATTTCTAATTCTGGTGGTTCAATCGCGACCGTTAAACCAGAGTCAAAACGCGAAATCAGGCGATCATCCATGCCGGTGATTTCTTTGGGATACGTATCACTGGTGATGATGATTTGCTTCTTGGCAGCGATTAATGCTTCGAACGCATAGAAGAATTCTTCTTGCGTGCGGCTCTTGCCACCAAAGAATTGAATATCATCGATTAGCAACAGATCGAGTGAATGGTAGTACCGTTTGAATTCGTCAAAGCCTTTGCGCTGGTAAGCCGTGACCACGTCACGCACATATTGCTCGGCGTGGATGTAGCGGATTTTGGCATTCGGGTTATCGACCAGAATCTGATTACCGATCGCGTGAATCAAGTGCGTTTTACCCAGACCAACGCCGCCGTATAAAAACAGCGGGTTATACGAAACGCCAGGATTGTTGGCAACTTGAATCGCTGCGGCGCGCGCTAATTGGTTGGCTTTACCGGTCACGAAACTATCGAAGGTTAATTCGACATTGATGCGGCTCAGGTCGCGGCGTGGCGATGCCTCTGGTGCTGCTGCTTCGGCTTGAATTTCTGGCGCACTGTTGCTGCCTGGTATTTCGCCGTCCACACCGGGCCGAGTAGGCATCGGCGCTGGCACTGCTTTTTTGCCGCCACGTGGATCGAGCACAAAAACGACTTCAACTTCTTCGTCCCAATACTGGTTCGCCAGTTCAGAAATACGATTCGCAAATTGGGCTTTCACCCAATCGAGTTTAAAACGATTGGGCGCAGCAATACTCAGCTTGCCTTCTTCGAAGGAGAGCGGTACGAGCGATTTGATCCATGCACTATATTGTTGCGGTGGAAGCTCTTGCTCAAGTTGGGACGAACAGGCTTGCCAGAAATTTTCCATGTATGACTTTAAATTATTAAATGCAAATGCGCGGTGCCGAATTAATCTTTCGGGGTCGACGCAAAACTGGTTCAATAAGCAGGTTACAGACAGTCGACATGAATACCGCCTGATGATGCCCTGCGTGAGCACTTTTGCAGAGACCCCGATACTTTCGAATTTTACGAATTATTGAACATTAAATGATCAAATAAATAATTCAATGGATTCTCCGTTGAATCATTCGTTTATTTGTTTTCTTTGATCGTTCTTCATTATTCTTTTAATTCAGTTTCCTGAAAGTTGCCATGAAGGCATAAACCGGTGCCGCGCTAATCCTCTATTTTAACCGCGACTGGGCGAGTTATCCACAGCCTTAGATTAAATTTATTCTTTGCACTGCACCAGCCTTGGTAAACTGCTTTTGATTAATTTTTACGCCAAGTGATTGACACGTAAGGTAAAAGTGGTGTCTAATTACGGGTTCCCTACCCTCTTTTATTGGATGGTGCATTGTTTGTGATGAGTTTTACCGATTCAGCACATGCGTAGTACAGTAATGCAGCAAGCCATGAGCAGCGGTTTTGGGGCAGTAAAGGTGAAAAGCCTGACGTAAATAACGCAAGCCTTTACCCGTAATTCCGATTTTTTTTATTGCTCAAATAGCGAGACCAACATGAAACGTACTTACCAACCTTCCGTCGTTCGCCGCAAGCGCACTCACGGTTTCCGCGCACGTATGGCAACCCGCGGTGGCCGCGCTGTACTGAACGCACGCCGTGCTAAAGGCCGTAAACGCCTGGCAGCTTGAATTTAAATTTTTGGTCTGCGGCAGCTTTGGCTGACATCGCATGATCAATCATTTAGCTGACCCAGTTCAGGCGGATGCAGGTGGTGCAGATTTTGCACGTGCCCGACGCATCATTAAAACGGATGAATTTTCATCCGTTTTTCGTTTGCGCCCCGTGCAAAAGACGCCCCATTTTGTGCTCTACGCCAGAGCCAATGAATTGTCGCATGCTCGTTTAGGTGTGGTTGCTGCTAAGCGCTTTGCGCCGCGCGCAGTGACCCGCAACACGATCAAGCGTGTAACGCGTGAAATTTTCAGATGTTCAGCCTTACAAAACGTCGATTGCATTGTGCGCCTGTCGCGACCCGTCAACAGCAAAGATGGTCCAGCTACCACTGCCCAGCTCAAACGCGAGCTGCGGGCGGAGCTGCTACGTCTGTTTGCCGCACCTGCCTGTAAAAAAGTGGGATGACATGAAAACATTACTGCTCCTGTTGCTACGCTTTTATAAGTATGCAATCAGTCCTATGCTGGGGCAGAATTGTCGTTTTTACCCGAGTTGTTCTGAGTATGCGGCGCAGGCGATACAAATTCATGGCGCAGCTAAAGGATGTCTTTTAGCTGGCAAACGCGTGTGTAAATGTCATCCCTGGCATCCTGGCGGCGTGGATCATGTCCCACCAGCTAGTGAAAAACAAAGTATTGTCCCCACATCCGACCAATGTTGCCATGAACACTCTGGCAGCGCGGGTCATTCCTCACACTTTTCCTGACATACACCAAATGGATAAAATGGATATCAAACGTACCGTCCTGTGGGTTATTTTTTCCATGTCGCTGTTCCTCCTGTGGGACAACTGGATGCGCCATAATGGCAAGTCATCTATGTTTTTCCCTGCAGCAGCAACGCAGCAAGCAAAAGATGCTAAGACAGCAACGACTAATAATTCCTCAGTACCAACAGCCAACCCGGCCAATAGTGCTAATGGTGCCAATGGCGCCGTAGTTGCTCCTGCAAACGGCGAAGCCGCAGCAGTCGCAGTCAAAACTGAGCGTATTACGATCACTACCGACGTGATTAAGGCCGATATTGATACCCTGGGCGGTGAAGTGAAACGTCTGGAATTGCTACAATACAAAGATCATCCGAAGCCAGAACATTTCTACTATCCGTTTTTGGAAGCTGTTGGTCTGCGTGAAAAAGCACCTAGCGACAAAAATGTCGTGTTGTTTAATGAAAACGATACCCGCACTTATCTGGCACAAACCGGTCTGGCAAACGCAGCGTACCCAAATCACAAATCCGTTTTCGTGGCGCAGCCAGGTAAGCGTAGTTTAGATGGTAGTGATAGCGTACAGTTAGTATTGGTTTCTGAGCAAGGTGGCGTCAAACTGACAAAAACCTTCACCTTCAAAAAAGGTGACTATGCGATTGATGTCAAACACACTGTGACCAACAACACGACTGCAGCGATTAAGCCTGCTTTGTACTTGCAATTGATACACGACGGTACCAAGCCTGAAGGCGGTTCCATGTTCACTGGTCCTTCTGAATTTTATGCACCTGCGGTGTATACAGATACAGAACATTTCCAGAAACTGGATTTTGAAAAAATCGGCAAAGCAGAACACGAACAGCCAGGTAGCAGCAATAACAACCACGCTAAGTCTGCGGACAACGGCTGGGTTGCGGTGATTCAACATTTCTTTGTTTCCGCTTTTGTACCGCAAGACAAGTCGACACGTGAATTCCGTACCGAAAAAGTACGCGACAATATTTACGCTGTGAGCACGGTATTGCAACTGGGCAGCATTGCTCCGGGCGCAAGCAAAGATTCTGATGCAACGTTGTACACGGGCCCACAATCGACTGCGACTCTGGAGAAAATCGCTCCAGGTCTGGAATTGGTCAAAGACTACGGTATTCTGGCAATCATCGCTAAACCACTGTTTGGTCTGATGAGCTTCATCCATGGTTTGATCGGCAACTGGGGGTGGACGATTGTTGTGTTCACCATTTCGATCAAATTAGCGTTGTTCCCATTGTCCGCTGCTGGTTATCGCAGCATGGCAAAAATGAAAGTGGTGACACCGAAGATGCAGGCTGTGCGTGAGCGTTACAAAAACGATCCGCAAAAAATGAATCAAGCGATGATGGAATTGTACAAAACCGAGAAAATCAATCCGCTCGGTGGCTGTTTCCCTATTCTGATTCAGATGCCCGTGTTCTTGTCTTTGTACTGGGTATTGCAAGCCAGCGTTGAAATGCGTGGCGCACCTTGGATGGGTTGGATCACTGATCTGACTTCACCAGATCCACTGTTCATTTTGCCAGTGATTTACGCGATTTCTATGTACATCACCACTAAACTGAATCCGGCACCTGCAGATCCTATGCAAGCCAAAATGATGATGTTTATGCCATTGGCGTTTTCAGTGATGTTCTTCTTCTTCCCGTCCGGTCTGGTACTGTATTGGGTAGTGAACAACATTCTGTCGATTGGCCAACAATGGGTGATCAATAACAAATTGATCCCACCTGAGCATAAAGTGAAGGCTTAAGCATTATTTGAGGGACCTGAAAGTTTCTCAAAAAGCGCCAAAGCCCAAAAAAGCCCGCTCGTCGCGGGCTTTTTTTATAGCAACCCGCTGAAGACATTAAAATTGTTTGTCGCATTTCCGTCACAAACTCGGCTATATTTCTGCACTTCTGCAGTGCAAGCAAAGATAATTTGAACATGATCTACGACCCTATCCCCATCGCCGCCATCGCCACCGCCCCCGGACGCGGAGGTATTGGTGTGGTTCGCATCTCCGGTAAAAATCTGGCACCAGTTATGAGTGCCTTATTTGGTGCAACCCAATTCAAACCACGTCATGCGAGTTACCTGCCATTTACACAGGAAGATGGCACCGTTATCGATCAAGGTATTGCGATTTATTTCAAAGCCCCACATTCCTACACCGGTGAAGATGTGCTGGAATTGCAAGGTCACGGTGGTCCGGTCGTGATGCAAATGCTGTTAAGTCGCTGCCTCGAAGCAGGTAAAGCATCGGGTTTGCGTTTGGCCGAACCGGGCGAATTTACCCAGCGTGCATTTTTGAACGACAAACTCGATCTCGCGCAAGCCGAGGCAGTATCGGATCTGATTGAAGCATCGACGGAAGCCGCGGCCAAATCCGCATCGCAATCGTTGTCTGGTGCGTTTTCAAAAGTCATTCATGATCTGGTCGACAAGGTTGTTCACCTGCGCATGTTGGTCGAAGCGACTTTAGATTTTCCGGAAGAAGAAATTGATTTCTTGGAAAAATCGAATGCGCGTGGTCAACTCAGTACCATACAAACCGCTTTGCAAAAAGTGTTTGACCAGGCTGCACAAGGCGCTTTGTTGCGTGCTGGTTTGAATATCGTTTTGGCTGGTCAGCCTAACGTCGGCAAGTCCTCTTTGCTAAATGCTCTCGCGGGTGATGATGTCGCCATTGTGACGCCGATTGCTGGTACGACGCGAGATAAAGTCACTGAGACCATCCACATTGAAGGTATCCCACTTAACATCATCGACACCGCTGGCATACGCCATGAACATGATGATGTCGAACCGGGTGGCATTTTGAATGTGATCGACACCGTAGAACGTATTGGTATCGAACGCACTTGGGCAGAAGTAGAAAAAGCCGATGTAATTTTACATTTGCTCGATGCCAGTCGTGGCCCGACGCGTGCAGATGAAGCGATTGTTGCGCGTTTCCCGGATGGTGTTCCGGTGATACGCGTTTGGAACAAAATCGACATTTCTGGTCACCACGCCAGTGTTGATCAGATGGAAGATGCAACCCACATTTATCTTTCTGCGCAAGACCATATCGGTATCGATTTACTGCGCACAGAATTGCTGCGCATCGCAGGTTGGGAACAAACTGGCGAATCTTTATACCTCGCCCGCGAACGCCACCTGATCGCCCTTAAACATGCGCACGAACATCTGCAAACCGCCGCAGAATACGCCGCGCAAAACGATCAGTCGCTGGATCTGTTTGCGGAAGAATTGCGCCTGACGCAGGACAGACTCAATAGCATCACCGGTGAGTTTTCTTCTGACGATTTGCTGGGCGTGATTTTCTCGCGGTTTTGTATTGGGAAATAAAGCGCGGCAAATCGTATTGTGTGGAGCGGGTACAATCTGCGCCTATCTTTGGGCGGCTGAAAATGGCGGGTTGCACGTATCCTACGCGCTGTTATCCAAGTCAATCCTGATGCCACTCCTTTTTGCGTTAATTTTGAACCCTTTTTAATGTGTAAAACGATCGCTCTTCGTAGATCCAAGCCGGGTGTGGCCCGGCAGCCACTTACTTTTCTTTGCTTCGCCAAAGCGAAGTAAGCAAAAGAAAGGCGACGCTGAGACTTTGCCCTGCGGGTGCCGTCACTGCGTGTCGGCAAAATTCGTGCGTAACGTAAAACGGGAAAGTGTCGAAACTTGCTGCGCTCAGACAACGACACTTTCTGATCCGTTTTCCGTGAAGCACGAATTGCTTTGTCTAACGCGGTGAAAATCAAAAGCGATATTGCCTTGGGTGCGGAGACTTAATCGTATCAGGGCGGGTTGCACCCGCCCTACGCAATGCGCAACCAAGAACAACGCTCCGCAAAACCTCGCTTGCGTATGTTTGGGCCGCATCATATTTTGAACATTACGGACAGACAAAGGTCAGCGTTTTTCTTCCTTTGTTTCCGGATGCGTCGGTAGCAGAAAAAGTAACGTAATACTTACGTCCGCTAACATTTTTCAACGTCACAGTTCGCACATCAGAGCCAACTTGAGCTTTAACGTCACCCTGGGGCAACTGCTTGTCTGATTTAACTGATTCTAAAATAATCGTCGGTGCTACATCATAGTTATCAGTTGCACTAACAGAAAAGCTGAGTATGCTGGTTGTCGGATCAGGATGTGTGACTTGTAAAATGGACGCCGAGACAGATGGAGGAGTGGTGTCGCCTTTTTTTATAGGAACAGTAACTATGTCGTCACCAATAGAAACGGTTGCATGACCTTTGACATATCCGGGGTCATCTTTTTCTAAGGTAATTGAAAATGTATCCCAAGTTTTACCCGGAGGTAATAAATTTGCTTGCTTTGTTGGAGTAGGCGTACCCGTTACATTTCCAGCTCTTGGATGAATTTGAAGTTCTTTATTACCCTCAATCCACTCAATTGAGAACTTCGGACTTTCGTCGGAATACCGAACTGCCGCGCCCCAACCGACGGGAGAACTTGTCTTGTCGGGCGAAAGCCAAAAAGACTTAGACAGGGAGGTTGGTGGTTCACTCAGTTCTACCGCTGGTGCATCTGGATTCCAGCCTATCGTCACGGCATTAATTGGTTTTGATCCGATATTTGTCACTTTATATTGATAAGTTACCAATCCACCACGGTGAAGTAGCCAGACTTCGACTGACACTGGAACGTCGGAACTAGCACTAGCTACATTGAGTCCACAGAAAGATAAAGAACAAGCCAGCACCGTCAAGGCGGTATATTTAATCATCATCTTATTAATCCTTAATGAGGTTCATAGTGTACATGGTCGTTACTTACAGGTCTCGACATAGAGCATGCTGCAGCGGTCGTATCTGCAACAGCCTCTGGTACTCCTGATATATCGACAGCGTTTCCACTTGAATGCCGCGATGTTAAACCTGGTTGGTGAACCATGCGGTGTTGAGTAAATTCATTTTTAACGTTGAGCTTAGTTGTCGCACACGCTGCGGAGGAGTCATTTTTTAGAAGTTGCCATTTATCCCAAACTACGTGAAATCGCCAATGCGATTGCCGTTCCCGGGCAGGCATGATGACCAGAACCAAAGCTGTAATGGCGATGACTTGTTCGCGCAATATCAAATTGAAGTGGCTGCACGTGAACGCTAGGATCTATATTCGCAGCGGCGAGCAATAGCAAAATCTACTCGCCAGCACGCAAACCCCGCCGCGCTTACGCCATGCGCGTACTTGTTACGATCATATGGCGGGAGAGCTGGCGGTGAAATTACATGATTCTTGCGTACAACAAACCTGGCTGGTCGGCGACCAGCAAGATAACAGTGTTTATGAATTAAGCCAGGCTGGTGAGCAGGCACTGACTAACTTGGGCATTGATGTTGATCTGACGCGCCAGTCGCGCCGCCGCTTTGCATGTACTTGTCTGGACTGGAGCGAACGGCGTCCGCATTTGGGTGGCGCTTTAGGTGCTGCCTTACTCGCGTTGAGTCTGAAGCATAAATGGCTGGAACGTGATCTCGATAGTCGTGCCCTGAGTCTGACGCGGGAGGGGAAAAAGCAGTTTCAAAGACATTTTGCGATTGTTATTTGACGATCGAATGCCCTTGAGAACGCCATCAAGTAGGTCGGGTGCAGCCCGCGCGGATCTTTGTGCTACTTAAAATGGCGGGTTGCACCTGCCCGACTGTACTGTGTTTTCGCTGTTTTTTCTGTATGGCAAATATCAAAAACTAGCAGCAAAATCGTAGCTGCCTATGTTAAGGTATGGGCACTTATTTTTACGTTTTGCATCATGTGTCAATTACTTGGAATGAATTGCAATACCCCGACGGATATCGTGTTTAGTTTCACGGGGTTTTCTACGCGCGGCGGTTTAACCGACGAGCACAAAGATGGCTGGGGCATCGCTTTTTTTGAAGGCAGCGGGGTGCGGCTGTTTGTCGATCATCAGCCTGCGGTCAGTTCTCCGGTGGCTGATTTGATTAAAAGTTATCCGATCAAGTCTAAAAACGTGATTGCCCACATCCGCAAAGCGACCCAAGGCGAAGTGATGCTGGAAAACTGTCATCCGTTTGTGCGTGAATGTTGGGGGCGTTATTGGGTGTTTGCACATAACGGCGACCTGAAGAATTTTGCACCTGCGCTCAATGGTAGTTTTTTACCGGTCGGCACCACGGATAGTGAGCAGGCGTTTTGTTATTTGTTGCAACAGATGCGTAGCCGCTTTGGCGAGGTGATGCCGGGCATGCCGGAACTGGCAGGCTTTATGCGTGAAATTACCGCTGAAATCGCTGCTTTTGGTACCTTTAATATGATGCTTTCGAATGGTGAAGCGTTGTTTGCGCATTGTTCTACTAAATTGCATTACATCATCAGACAGTATCCTTTCCCTGTCGCCAATTTATCGGATGAACAAATGACGGTGGATTTTTCTAAAGTGACAACGCCGAATGATAAAGTGGCTGTGATCGTGACGGAACCTTTAACCGATAATGAAACCTGGACGCAATTTGCACCGGGACAAATGACGGTCTTTGTTGATGGCGATGTGGTGCAGTTTGCATCTGCCGGAGGTGCAGCATGAGTTCACGTCTGGTTGACCAACTCGATACTAATTTATTGCGCGTGTTGCATACCTTGCTGACGGAACGCAGCGTGACCCGCACCGCCATGAAGCTAGGGCAATCGCAACCAGCGATTAGCAATATGCTCAAGCGTTTGCGTGACATCACGGGAGACGCGATTCTGGTGCGTGGCAAAAACGGGATGACGCCAACCCAGCGCGGTCAGGAATTATTGTTGCTGGCGCGTCAGGGTCTGGGTGTGATGGAAAGCATTGCCAGCCCGGCACCTGCTTTTGTGGCTGCGACTACGCAGCGCGTATTTCATCTTGGTGCTCCAGACTATCTGAGCGTGTTGTTGATCCCGATGGTGATGGAAAAAGTGCGTGAACTGGCGCCGAATGCAGGTCTGGTGATCCATGCGTTGAACGCTGGATTTGACTATGCAGCGGCACTGGAAACTGGGGAGCTTGATTGCGTGATCGGTAATTGGCCAGACCTGCCGCAGCATCTCCACATCGCGCAGCTATTTGAAGATGAAGTGGTGTGCATGGTGAACCGCAAACATCCCGTCGTCAGCAAAGGTTTATCGCTGAAATACTATCTGGAAATGTCGCATCTGGCACCAACGCCTTACATGATGGGACATCGCAGTATTATTGACGGCACACTCGCCGAGCAAGGTTTGAAGCGTAAAATTCAAATGACGATTCCGTACTTTGGTATGGTGCCGTATGTGTTGTCGAAGACCGATCTGGTGTTCACGACCAGCCGCAGCTTTGCGGTGCAATGCGCAAAAGACTGGCCAATCGACGTTTTGCCTATGCCTATCCCTATGCCAAAAATGCAGTTCTTCATGCTCTGGCACGAACGTGTGCATGCGGCGGCAGAAGTGCAGTGGCTGCGTAAAATTGTGGCAGAAGCTGCAGGCGAAGTTTACGCATAAGGTTGATGCAAAAAAAACCTCGCTGCTTCATCACCTGAAGCGCGAGGTTTTTACTTGGTAAAACGGCTTAGTTCGTTCAGCAATGAACCCAGAAATTAACTCGGTACTTTACCTTCTACGCCTTCGACGTAGAATTTAATTTCATGCAGGAATTTGTCGTCAGCAACGACATCTTTACCCAACACTTCTTTACCGGTATTGTCTTTCAGTGGACCTTTCCAGATTGGTGCTGTGCCGTCGATCACGCCTTGACGTTTTTCGGCGATGAGTTTTTTCACATCGTCAGACAACGTCGCATTGAAGTATTTCAGATCGATCATGTTTTCTTTCAGACCCCACCAGGTGGAACCTGATTTCCATTTGCCGTCCATGACATCGCCAATGCGCTGAATATAGTAGCCGCTCCAGTCGATCGTCGATGCTGCAACGTGGGCTTTAGGACCGAACTTGGTCATGTCGCTGTCCCAGCCAAACGCCAATACATTTTTTTCTTCCGCAGTTTGTACAACCGCGGCGGAATCAGTATTTTGCATCAACACGTCAACGCCCTGACCAACCAATGTAGTTGCCGCTTCACGTTCTTTGCCCGGATCAAACCATTTGTTCACCCACACGACTTTGGTTGTGGCTTTTGGATTCACGCTGCGTGCGCCGAGTTCAAACGAGTTGATATTGCGCAGCACTTCTGGAATAGGTACAGAAGCGACGATACCCAATTTGCCAGATTTGCTGAGCTTACCCGCAGCAACACCAGCGAGGTAGGCACCTTCGTAGGTACGAACGTCGTATTGCGCTAAGTTGTCAGCGGTTTTGTAGCCAGTGGCGTGTTCAAATTTGACGTCTGGGAAATCTTTAGCGACTTTCAACATCGCTTCCATGTAGCCAAAGGTGGTGCCGAAAATGACTTTGTTGCCTTGGTTTGCCAGATCGCGGATTACGCGTTCTGCGTCCGCGGCGCTTTCAGGGACGTTTTCGACAAACGTGGTTTTGACTTTATCACCGAATTTGGCTTCGACCAGTTTGCGTGCAGCATCATGTGCAAACGTCCAGCCTGCGTCACCGACGGGGCCAACGTAAATAAAGCCAACTTTTAATGGTTCAGCAGCGGCAGCCGGTGCTGCAGCAGCACTGGCTGGGGCAGCAGAGACTTCTGGTTTGGCTTCTTCTTTTTTACCGCAAGCTGCCAGACCAAGGACGGCTAGCGAGATTGCTGCGACCAGGGTTTTTCTACGGGAAATTTTCATCATCAGTTTCCTTCGGTGAACAAAAAATGGTTTTTAAACTTTAATCTAATTTCTAACACTTGCTGCAAAACACCCATGTTACAAATCAAGGACGGAATGGCTTACCCAGCGAGGCTGGCATATTCAAACGTATCCAATCCGGATTGCGTGAAATCAGTACCAAGACCACGATGGTTGCCACATACGGCAGCATAGACAAAATCTGGGAAGGAATCGCAATGCCGATTGACTGGAAATAAAACTGCAATATCGTCACGCTACCGAATAGCAATGCACCGAGCAAGACTCGTGCCGGACGCCAGGTCGCAAAAGTGGTCAGCGCCAAAGCGATCCATCCGCGGCCAGCAACCAGACCTTCTACCCACATTGGCGTGTAAACGATGGACAAATACGCACCAGCAATCCCGCAGCATGCACCACTAAACAGCAGCGCCACATAACGGATTTTACGAACCGGATAACCCAGCGCATGCGCTGATTCTGGCGATTCACCGATGGCACGTAAGACCAGGCCGGAACGGGTGCGATATAAAAACCAGATGATGCCTGCACACAACGCCAGGCTGAAATACACGGCCCAATGCTGATCAAATAAGGCTCTGCCAAAAAATGGAATCTCCGCCAGGAAAGGAATGCCGTGGCTGCCTGGTGCCAAAGATTGACCAACAAAGGACTGGCCGATAAACGCCGAAAGACCCGCGCCAAAGATCGACAATGCCAGGCCGGTGGCGACCTGATTGGTAGCCAGTACCAACGCCAGCCACGCAAACAAGCTCGCCATCAACATGCCCGCAACAGCACCTGCTAAAAAGCCAAGCGCTGGTACATTCGTTTGATGGGCGACGGCAAAACCAACAATTGCGGCGACCAACATCATGCCTTCCGCACCCAGATTGAGCACACCTGCACGTTCATTGATCAGCAAACCAAGGGCGGCGATCAGTAACGGTGTTCCAGAATTGATGGAGGCGGCGATAAGAGCTGCAAAATTTTCCATGATGCTTATTTCTTCCAACGAAGGCGGTAATTAATCAGCGTGTCGCAAGCCAACAGCAAAAACAGCAACATGCCTTGAAACAGACCGGTAATGGCAGAAGGCAAACCAAGGCGCGATTGCGCTAATTCACCACCGAGATAAAACAGCGACAACACCAGACCACCCAAAATGCTGCCGATCGGATTCAAGCGACCGATAAACGCAACAATAATCGCCGCAAAACCATAGCCCGGTGAAATCGAAGGCAGCACCTGACCAATAGGCCCCGCCACTTCAAACGCACCCGCCATGCCAGCAAAACCACCGGAAATCAGCAAGGATGTCCACAAGGCTTTGCGGCTCGAAAAACCAGCGTAACGCGCTGCCAATGGTGCCAGCCCACCTACTGTTAAACGATAACCGGCAAAGCTGCGATACACAAACACCGCCATCACTGCACTGGCAATCAACATCACCACAAAACCAATATGCAAGCGGCTGCCAGCCATTAAATGTGGCAACAGGTATTCGCTGGAAAACACTTTAGATTGTGGAAAGTTCATGCCGTTCGGATCTTTTAGCGGACCATTGACCGCATACATCAGCAACAATTGCGCAATGTAGGTCAGCATCAGCGAGACCAGAATTTCATTAGCGTGAAATTGATCCTTCAACAGCGCAGTGATTGATGCCCACAAACTGCCGCCGATGACACCGGCCAACGTTGCCAGCACCAGAACCGTGCCGCCAGATAAGCCAGATAAGCCAGCCGTACCATTATCAAAAAACAAAATTGTCGAACCTGCTGCCAGACCACCCGCAATCAGTTGACCCTCCGCACCGATATTCCAGACATTGGCGCGATAACAGACTGACAAACCCAGCGCGCATAACACCAGTGGCGTGGTCTTCATGAGCAGCTCGGCAATCGCCGGCGCATTGCGGACGGGTTCAATCAAAAAGACTTGCAGGCCAACCAAGGGATTTTTGCCCAAAGCCAGAAACACCAGACCACCAAAAAATATCGTCAGTGCCAAGGCCAGGATGGGTGACAAATACGCCATATTGCGCGACGACGCAGCGCGTAATTCCAGCTTAAGCATAAGCGACCCCTGTATTTCTGGTCGCGTTCACGTCCCATAAACCACTCATCCACAATCCTATCTGTTCTCTGCTGGCCAGTTCGGTCGCAATGGACGGCGACAAACGGCCTTTGGCGATCACATGCATGCGATCACATAATTCAAACAATTCATCGAGTTCTTCAGAAATGACTAACACCGCGCAACCCGCTTGTTTCAGTTTGCGGATTTCTGCATGAATTTGTGCTGCAGCTCCAACGTCCACGCCCCAGGTGGGCTGGGCAACGATAAAGACTTCTGGTTCGCGCATGATTTCCCGGCCGACAATAAATTTCTGCAAATTGCCACCCGATAAGCTGCGTGCCAAGGCGGCCGGGCCGGACGCTTTCACACGGAAACGGCTGATGATGTCGCTCGCGGCCTGTATCGTGTGTTTGAAATTAATCATGCCATGCCGGACAAACGGTGCTTTTTGCTGAGATAGCAACATATTGTCGGTCAGGCTTAGTTCAGGCACGGCACCGCGACCGAGGCGCTCTTCTGGTACAAGACTTTGTCCCAGATCACGTCGGGCGTTCGGGCCACGGTTACCAACTGGTTGGCCTTTTAGCGTGATCATTTTTGCTGCAGGACGACGGTCTTCGCCGGACAAGGCGGCGAGCAATTCTTGTTGTCCATTGCCTGAAACACCAGCGATACCAACGATTTCTCCGGCAAATAATTCCAGATTGATATCGTCGAGTGCGGTTGCAAACGCATGTGCTTTGGGTAGCGTCAATTGTTGTATGCGCAATTTTGATGCGCCTGGCTGACTTGTTTTATCCGGGGTGTGCTGTGGAATCGTATCGCCGATCATGAGGCGCGACAGGCTGGCGGCAGTTTCTTTCGCCGGATCACAATGCCCGGTCACTTTGCCCATACGCATCACGGTCGCTGAATGGCAGAGTTCGCGGATTTCATCGAGCTTATGGCTGATGTACAAAATGCTGCATCCTTCAGCGGCAATTTTGCGCAAGGTCACGAAGAGTTTTTGTACTGCCTGGGGAGTCAGAACCGAGGTCGGTTCGTCAAGGATCAACAATTGTGGATGGGTGAGGAGGGCGCGGACAATTTCTACACGCTGTCGCTCGCCGACGGATAAGGTATGCACATGGCGATGCGGTTCCAGTTCCAGACCGTAATTCGTGCCAGTTTGACGAATTTGTTCTGCCAGTTCATCCATATCGACACCAGCATCCAGACCAAGCGCAATATTTTCTGTTACCGTGAGCGTGTCAAACAACGAGAAATGCTGAAACACCATCGAGATACCTAACTTACGCGCATCTTGTGGATTGGCAATGTTGACCTCTTGACCATTCCAGAGCATGCGACCAGAATCAGGTCTGACGGCACCAAAAATAATTTTCATTAACGTGGATTTGCCAGCACCATTTTCGCCCAACACCGCATGGATTTCACCAGGGGCAACGCTGAGATGAATATGGTCGTTGGCGACGACCGCGGGGTAGCTTTTGCAAATATCAGCGAGCGCTAATCTGGGCAATATCGGTGAAGCAGTAGAAGTCACGTGTACCTTTCCAACATGTATATCAGCGCTCGATCCGGGATAGAGCGCTTAAAATAAGCCTGAGGGCAGCAGAAAAAACCTGATCCCTTGAAGCAAGATGACCAGCATAAAAACAGCGACAACAACTCAGGTTAGGGAGATTGCTGCGCGGACATCATCATGAAATAGGCATGTTGAGTATTCAGGCAGCATTATAAATCCCCTTGGGGTAGATTCACAAAACCAAAATTGCTCTGAAATCATTCACGTTGGTGCGGGTGGGGCCGCTAATGATTAAATTTTCTAATGTTGAGAAAAACGTATAAGCATCGTTGTTTTCCAACATCGTTTTTGGATATAAATTATTTTCACTCGCGCGTTGGAGCGAGTCAGGACCGCAAATGGCACCGGCATTGTCCTCTGAGCCATCAATACCATCGGTGTCACACGCCAGTGCATAGATGTCAGGATGACCATCTAAGGCGACCGCCAGACTCAATAAAAATTCTGCATTACGCCCACCGCGACCATTGCCGCGTACGGTGACCGTGGTTTCTCCACCAGATAAGATGGCGCACGGCTTTTGAAAAGGTTGACCGTGTTTAGCCACTTGCCGGGCAATCGCTGCATGCATGACGCCGATATCGCTTGCCTCACCTTCGATGCCGTCGGATAAAATATGAGCAGGTATACCCGCCACGCCCGCTGCATAAGCTGCTGCATCTAAAGCGTGTTGAGCGGTCGCGATGATATGGTGGCTATGGCGGGCAAAACGCGGGTCGCTGGAATCGGGCGTTTCGCCACGACCTGATTGCAAGTGTTCAACAATCGTCGCTGGAACGGCGATCGCATATTTTTGCAAAATCGCTAAGGCATCGGCGCAGGTGCTGTCATCTGGTAAGGTTGGTCCGCTAGCAATGATATTCGCATCATCGCCTGGTACATCGGAGATCAGCAAAGTCACCACCCGCGCTGGTGCGCACGCCAGTCCAAGGCGGCCGCCTTTGATCGCCGATAAATGTTTGCGAACACAATTCATTTCATCAATTGCTGCGCCACTTTTGAGCAGGGCTTTGTTGATGGCCTGCTTTTGTTCTAAGCTAATCCCTTCCGCTGGCAAAGCCAGCAGCGCCGAACCACCGCCAGAAATCAGGCACAGTACCAGATCATCTTCACTTAAACCTTGTACCATTTGCAAGATACGCTGCGCTGCTTGTTGTCCGGCGACATCGGGCACTGGATGCGCGGCTTCGATCACTTCGATATGCTGGCATGTTGCGCCGTGACCATAACGCGTCACCACGAGTCCAGACAATTCGCCTTGCCAATGTTGCTCCACCGTGCGCGCCATGGCCGCCGCGGCTTTGCCAGCCCCAATCACAACGGTGCGCCCTTTGGGCGGTGGTGGTAAAAACGCAGGCAAACATTTGTCCGCGCTGACGGCATCGACAGCGGTCTGGTACAGAGAAAGCAGAAAATCACGGGGAGAAGAGATGGTCATGGTGGCAGGTAGTCCAGAGTAGTAAGATGTCGGCTTGAACGAAATAAGCAAAACAACGCAAAAGCAACGTAAGCGCAGAAATAAATCACGCTGTTGCCGCATTTTAAAATTGATCATAAACGATATGACTTACGATTTCAGTGAAGTAAATTCATCAATGCAAAAAATACGTCGATCGCCAGATACTGGCTGGCGTATCAACGGCGGTGCTGGTTGGGCAAGATCTGGTGCATCAACATTGTGTGGGCTGGGCGGATAAAGAAAATGACATTACCTTACGCGACGATCACTTGTTCAGAGTGTTTTCAAATACGAAACTGATCACATCGATCGCGATTCTGCTCTTGATGGATGATGGCAAATTGGCGCTCGATGATGCCGTTGAAAAATACCTGCCGCAGTTAGGAAACCGCCGCGTTTTAAAGCTTCATGCGACGAGTCTCGACGATACCGAGCCTGCACGTTCATCTATCACCATCAGTCAGTTACTGAACCACACTTCCGGTTTGAGTTATGGTTTGTTAGACCATGGCAGCATGATGTACAAAGCGTATAACGAGCGTAAAGTCTTAAATGCATTTCAAACATTGGAAGAAATGATTACGGTGTTGGAACCTCTGCCTTTAAGTTTTCATCCGGGCACAGCGTGGCAATATTCGATTGCGACCGATGTCTTGTCGCGCGTTGTTGAAGTGGTCAGCGGCAGAAATTTTGAGCAATTTATTCGACTCCGCATCCTCAATCCTCTGGGCATGGACGACACCAGTTTTTTTGTGCCAGAAAGTAAGCAAGATAGATTGGCGGCCTACTACGCTGGCGCTGATCCTGAAAATATTTTAAAGCGCGGTTTGCGCCGTCTGGATAAATCACCCTACCCGGGCGCATTTGTGACGCCAGTGCCACGCCTGTCGGGTGGCGGTGGTCTGGTCTCCAGCATGCACGATATGCTGGCGCTGATGCGCAGCATGCTTCCTGGTGGTGACGCATTGTTAAAGCCAGAAACCTTACATCTGATGATGCAAAATCACTTGCCTGCTGGCACAGGCATTAGCTTTCCGGGGATAGGCGATGTACCAGGCAAGGGTTTTGGTTATGGTGGTGCGGTCACTTTGCGGCCTTCTTCGATTGATCCACAAGGATCGGAAGGCGAGTTTGAGTGGGGCGGTATTGCGGGCACGCATTGGTGGATTTCACCTCGTCACCATATTGCCGGTGTGTTAATGACGCAGCGTTTGATGAGCTTTTGGTATCCGTTTTCGTTTGATTTCAAACGTCTGGCATATAAGGCGGTTGGTGCGAAATAGGAAAAATTTTGCAGGGCGGGCGCAACCGCCCTACATAACTGAATCATATTTTTAAGCCAGGTTTAATTTTCCTGCCGCGCTACTCGCATACCATGGCGCCTGCGATTGAACCTCACTACTTTTTGGTCACAACAGAACTTCACTCAATAGGAGAAGTAAATTGAAACAACAATGGATGCGTCGCCTTGGGCTGATGAGCAGCATTATCAGTCTGGTCGCGTGTAGCAGCTTGGCGACGAAGCAGGCAGTACCTGTCAGCGTCAAAAATAATAATCCTTCTTTGCAGGCCTCGTGGGTCGTGATGGGTGAGAGTGGACAAGCGATTGTGCGGGCAATTACGTCTGATAGCGTCTGTCCGGCGTTGATGCAAGATGGCGTAGCGCAAACGATGTCGGTACGTGCAGCAGCGGCAACGGTCGCGCAGCGCAAAACGGCAAGTAAGCCCGATGCTTCTAAGCCTTCAGAATTTCCAGTTTTGACCTGCGAAGCGCCTCTGTCTAAAACGACTAAAGCCGCCAGCATTGCTGGCCACGATTTGCCAGTGCCCAAAGCAGTAGTGCAGAAAATCGTCGTGGTCGGTGACAGTGGCTGCCGTTTAAAGGCGGCTGATAATTATTTCCAGCCATGCAATGACGGCGAGAAATGGGCGTTCAAGTCGATGGTAGATACAGCCGCCAAATTTAAACCGGATCTGGTATTGCATGTTGGTGATTATCAATACCGTGAAAATCCTTGCCCTGAAGGTCATCCTGAATGTGCTGATAGTCCTTGGGGTTATGGCTGGGATACCTGGCAGGCAGATTTCTTCAGTCCCGCAAAAGCTTTATTGAATGCCGCGCCATGGGTGGTGGTACGTGGTAACCATGAGAGCTGCGTTCGTGCAGGTCAAGGTTGGTGGCGTTTTATGGATCCACGCGCTTTGCAAGCGGGGCGTGATTGCAATCTGGATCAGGATGATATGACCGGCGATTACAGTGCACCGTATGCAGTTCCATTGGGTAGCGTCGGCGGTCAATCAGCACAATTCATTGTGTTTGATTCCTCTAAAGTGCCTCATAAAAATATCCCTAAAACAGATCCTTCGCATCAGATCTATCTGGATCAGATGAAAGCAGTCAACCAATTGGCAGAAAACGCAGATTTTAATTTGTTCACCAATCATCACCCGATTCTGGGTTTGAGCGTAGAGAAAAAAGTCAGTGGCGGTTTGGATGTCAAACCTGGTAATGGCGCTCTGCAAGACATCATGCAAGAAGTGAATCCGGCGCGTTTGTTTTCACCTAAAATTCAGGTCGCGATTTCTGGACACGTGCATTTGTTTGAGGCGTTAACTTTTTCGAATGATTATCCTACCCAGTTTGTGTCAGGCAACGGTGGATCGTCACTGGATATTCCTTTGAAAATGCCGTTAGCTGCTGGCGTAACACCTTATCCGGCAGCGCAGCTGGCGCATTTCAGTAACTCGAATGACGTTGGCTTTATGACTCTCGAACGTCAGCCAAATTACTGGAAAGTTCAGGCATGGAACAAAGCTGGAAAGCTGATAACCGAATGTCAGATCCAAGAAAAAAGCACACAATGCCATCGCGTGACTGAATAATATTCAACCTCGCTGATCTTATTTTTATCAACGGAGCCACAGAGCTCCGTTTTTTTATGGAGCTTAATAAGTTAGTAATAAATAAGAATATTGCACGAAGTTGTGCGTATTTTGTTGATTGTTAAGAGAAAATAAGATTATTTTTAGGAATATTAATGCATCCTGAATTGAATCTAATCAGAAAAAATTATAAATTTCTTATGCTTGTCATCTCTCTTTGCTATTTCAGTAGTATATTGAAATCTGATGTTCGGTCTTTGTAGCATTTTTTGATGTCTGGATCTTTTCTGGAGCACGTCATGAAATTGTTTTACGATTTACGAATTGCATCAAAGCTCTTAGTGGGCTTCGTTTCTCTACTGATATTGACCAGCTTTCTTGGCATTTTCTCGGTCTATCAACTCTCCAGGGTTAATCAAACGACTGTCGACCTGGGAGCGAACTGGATGCCCAGTGTGAATGCCGCGATGGGTATCAAAGAGCGTATGTCACGTTTGCGCACACAAGAAATGCAGATAGTATTGTCTGCCGGTGACCCAGCCAACGTAGATAAATATGCCAAGCGTTTTGACGAATACGCAGTCGAACTTAAAAAATACGAAGAACAATACGTCAAATTGATTTCGACCAACGAAGAAAAGGCCTATTACGCCGATTACCTCAAATTGTGGGATCAATACCTGACTGAATCAAAAAAAATCAGAGAACAAGCCCGCGCTGGCGACAAAGAAGCAGCGATGGCAACCCTACGCGGTGCTTCCTCAACTTTAAATGCGCAGATATTGACCTTTGCTGACAAGATCGTGAAGATTAATGTCGATGGTGGAATGGCTTCGTATCAAACTAGTGCTGAAATTTATAAATCATCCAAAGTCTGGATTATTTTCCTATGTGTTGCCAGCGTTAGTTTGGGCCTGGTACTCGCATTTTGGATAGCACGTGTGGTTTCCAGACCTTTACAAGCAGCAGTGCGTATTGCTAAAACGGTCGCTTCGGGTGATTTAAGTAGTGATATTTATGCCGATACAAAAGACGAAACCGGGCAACTACTGCAAGCACTAAAAGAAATGAATGGCAACCTGTTGTCTGTTGTGCGTGAAGTCCGGCAAGGTACGGATACAATTGCCACGGCATCCACACAAATTGCCAATGGCAATATGGATTTGTCTGCACGTACGGAGAGTCAGGCGGGCTCATTAGAAGAAACCGCATCGTCGATGGAGGAGCTGACTTCGACCGTAAAACACAATAGTGATAATGCCCGCCAGGCGAATCAATTGGCACAGTCGGCAACCGCGATTGCGCTGCGTGGCGGCGACGTGGTGTCGCGTGTGGTGAATACCATGGACTCAATCAATGTTTCGTCAAAAAAAATTGTCGATATTATTTCGGTCATTGACGGCATTGCCTTTCAAACCAATATTCTGGCATTGAATGCCGCTGTCGAGGCGGCACGTGCGGGTGAACAGGGTCGCGGGTTTGCCGTCGTCGCGTCTGAGGTCAGAAATCTCGCACAGAGGTCAGCGAGCGCTGCCAAAGAAATTAAAGTGCTCATTGATAACTCCGTCGCGCAAGTCACACAAGGTACGCAGCTCGTTGCAGAGGCGGGCGCTACCATGAATGAAGTCGTGAGCAGCGTGCAAAAAGTCAATGACGTCATCAATGAAATCACATCGGCTTCGTCTGAACAGAGCACAGGTATCGATCAGGTGAATACGGCCATCATTCAGATCGATCAGATTACGCAACAAAATGCAGCGTTAGTCGAAGAGGCAGCAGCTGCAGCCGCCGCATTGCAAGAACAGGCAAGCCACTTAAGTCGCGTTGTTGGTGTGTTTAAACTTGATCATAAAGAGCAAGCAAATAAAGCTTTGTTGCAACTTGCTTAGAGGTGATGAGCATGTCAGGTGTCACATGAACGATTCAACGTAGTTGGTCGGAAATTTTCAGTATTGCATTCCCTTTTCTAGCGTTAATACATGAATGATGGAGTTGAAAATGATGTTTTTCAATGATCTGAAAATATCCGCCAAGTTATTGGTTGGTTTTATTTTGTTGTTGATACTCACGGCCTTTATCGGAATTTTCTCAATCTACGAGTTGGCAAGTGTCAATAATTCCGCCACAGAATTAGGCACCAACTGGATGCCGAGTGTGAAAGCCGCGATGGGAATCAAAGAAAGAGTCTCGCGGATTCGCTCTCAGGAGGCGCAGATGGTGTTTGCGGAAAATTCTGAAGAAATTGATAAGTATGTAGGACGTATCAAAGAAGCCGTGACAGGTCTCAAAGAAAGCGAGGTTGCATATAGTGCTTTAATTTCTGAGCCTGAAGAAAAGGCGGTGTACGATGAATATACGCAAAAAGCAGCTGAATATTTGCAGATCACTGACAAAATGATCGCTTTAAAAAAAGCGGATAATACGCCTGAAGCAGTGGCTTTGATGCGTGGTGATTCATCGAAAATCAATACTAAAATGCGGGAATTGGTTGATAAGATGGTGCAGATCAATTCTGATGGCGGAATTAAAGCCTATCAATCAGGAATCCGTGTCTATGAGCATTCACGGATGTTGATTATTGCTTTACTGGTGGTGAGCCTGGTGATAGGCTTATTTCTTGCGTTCTCTATTGCTGGTATCGTTTCACGGCCTTTGGAGCATGCTGTCAAAGTTGCTCAAACTGTCGCTTCAGGTGATCTGACGAGCCATATTGATGTACGTAGTAAAGATGAAACCGGTCTTTTACTGCAAGCACTCAAAGACATGAATGACAGTTTGATGAAAGTCGTGACGGAAGTACGCAATGGTACGGATGAAATTGCACATGCTTCATCTGAAATCGCCCACGGCAATATGGATTTATCTAATCGCACCGAAAATCAAGCGAGCTCATTGGAAGAAACCGCATCATCGATGGAAGAAATTACATCGACCATACAACATAATGCTGACAATGCACGTCAGGCGAATCAATTATCTCATTCAGCCTCAGAAGTTGCGCAACGAGGCGGGCAAGTGGTTTCGCAAGTCGTGAGTACCATGGGTTCCATTAACGATTCATCGAAAAAAATCGTAGACATTATTGCCGTTATTGATGGCATTGCGTTTCAAACCAATATTCTGGCTTTGAATGCCGCTGTGGAAGCCGCACGTGCTGGCGAGCAAGGGCGTGGTTTCGCGGTGGTTGCTTCCGAAGTGCGCAATCTGGCACAACGATCGGCTGGAGCAGCCAAAGAAATCAAAGAACTCATCAATGATTCCGTGGATAAGGTCTCTGAAGGTTCTCGTCTGGTTGATCAGGCCGGTAGCACAATGAGCGAAGTGGTCGACAGCGTCAAGCGGGTCAGTGACATCATTAGTGAAATTACGGCAGCGGGTCTGGAACAAAGTACTGGTATCGGTCAAATTAATGACGCTGTGATGGAAATGGACAGCATGACTCAACAAAATGCTGCTTTAGTTGAAGAAGCCGCTGCTGCCGCCGCCTCTTTGCAAGAGCAGGCGCAGCGTTTAAGTCAGGTAGTGAGTGTGTTTAAGCTTGATCGTGCGCATGAAATGGAAAGTCATCAGCAAGTAGCAAGAGCTGTTACTAAGCCAGTAGCGAAGGCGGCGCCCTCCGCCAAAGCAAGTAAGCCTTCGACCAAGGTATTGCCAAAACCAGCTAGTGCCAGCAAAACTCAGGAAGCGAAAAAGACTGCCCCGCAAACTGGCGGGGCCGATGATTGGGAAGAGTTTTAAACAATCTGTCGTGTAGGGCGGGTGCAACCCGCCCTACATTTGGCTGCTTTCTCGCCAATACTTAGCGGGTAAGCAGCCTGAAGGTTTTAGCTCAATTCACTCTGCTTAACGATAGTGCGTGAGATTAAACCGTATTCTTTGGCTTCTTCTGCGGTCATCCAGTAATCGCGGTCGATATCGTTGGTGACGCGTTCCAGACTCTGGCCTGATTCACGGGCGATCAGTGCGGCGATGCGTTCGCGGACTTTGACGATTTCACGCGCTTGAATGGCGATATCGCTTGCCTGGCCACCGGCGCCACCGCTTGGTTGATGGATCAAAAAGCGTGTATTTGGCAAACAAACGCGACGTTCTTTTGGTACTGCTAAAAAGACGCTGACCGCAGCACTTCCAACCCAACCAGAGCCAATCATGTTGACCGGTACATCAATGAATTTGATCATATCGTGGATCACATCGCCAGATTCTACGTGACCACCTGGTGAGGATACCAGCACGGTGATAGGGTCTTTGGATTCTGCCGCCAAGGCGATGAGGCGTTTGCTGACATCGGCTGCGAGTTTGTCATTAATCGTGCCAAACACCAGCACGGTGCGGGATTTAAACGCTTTCTCTTCCAGGAAAGGGCTGCGCGCTGTGTCGATGTTGTCGTTGTCTTTTTCGTCGGCCATAGTGATGTCTATTGTATTTGGGTTGTGGTTGAAGATGAATCGTGTTTTATTGGTTTATTTGTTGCCTCAGATGGCTGCGACAGCGGGTTTTTTCAAGTAAGTTTCTGCCAGTCTGACCCAATAAGTGGCGCCGATAGGCAGTAAATCATCATTGAAGTCATAACTCGGGTTGTGCAGGTTGCAAGGGCCTAAACCGTGACCGATATCCCGATGTTCGCCATCGCCGTTACCGATGAAGACGTAGCAACCGGGCTTTTCTTGCAACATGAACGCAAAATCTTCTGCACCCATGGTTGGTTCGACTTGTGCGTCAACGTTTTCGACACCAACAACGGCGCGCATGACTTCGGTTGCAAAGGCAGTTTCTTTGGCGTGGTTGACCAGTGGTGGATAGTTGCGCTTGAATTCAAAATCGACTTCAGCGTCAAAAGCAGCAGCAGTGTGCTGTGCGATTGTTCGCATGCGTTGTTCTATCATATCGAGCATAGATGTGCTGAATGTACGCACCGTACCGACTAATTGTGCTTCATCCGGAATCACATTGGTGGCGCTGCCGGAATGAATTTGTGTGACCGATAACACGGCTGATTCCAAAGGGCTGGCGTTACGGCTGACGATGGATTGCCAGCTTTGCGCAATCTGAATGGCGGCGATGATCGGGTCTATACCTTTATGTGGTTGGGCTGCGTGTGCGCCTTTGCCTTTGACGGTGACGTAAAATTCATTCGATGATGCCATCATCGGGCCTGGTGTTACGCCAAAGGTGCCGACTGCCGCGCCTGGCCAGTTATGCATGCCAAATACCGCCTCCATTGGGTATTTTTCAAACAAACCGTCATCAATCATCGCACGGGCACCACCGCCACCCTCTTCTGCTGGTTGAAAAATCACGTACACCGTGCCATCAAATAGTTTGTACTTTGACAAATAATGAGCGGCGCCAAGCAACATCGCAGTGTGACCATCGTGGCCACAGGCGTGCATTTTTCCAGGATGTTTCGAAGTGTGGGCAAACGTATTGATCTCTTGCATAGGCAGGGCGTCCATATCGGCGCGTAGGCCAATAGCGCGCTCGCTGCTGCCGTTGTTGATAATACCGACTATGCCAGTGCCACCGAGGCCGCGCACCACAGGTATGCCCCATTCTTCCAGTTTGCGTGCAACAATTTCGGAAGTGCGGTGCTCTTCGTAGCAAAGTTCTGGATGCGCGTGAATGTCACGTCGGATTTGTTGAATTTCGTGCTGAAATTCAACAATAGGATCGATCAGGTTCATATTGGTCTCCGGATTACGCTTGTCGTTTCGCACTGTTCTATAAAACAAGCGACAACATCGCGCAACATCGTATTTTATGGACGCCTGTGCAGTGTTTTTTATGTATCGCTGCAGATCTTGGCGTGAATGAGAAAGATACCAGATTCTTTACCTTGTCGTGTTACACGCATCGTGACAAGGTAATAAAAAGAATAATTTTTCTTTGATGAGCTTCAATGTAGGGGTATTTTTAAGCTTGCAAGCGATAAAAATGGCGTACTTGCCTAGTTATTCGTGGCAGTGATGAGCGGTATACAAATAATAAAGCAGACATTTATGTTGCGGCGCACTATAGTTACACCTGTCTCCTCCAACACCTCCTAAGGTTTGGATTTACCCGCAACCGCAAGGTCGCGGGTTTTTTTTTGCCTTTTACCTGGCGCAAAAGCATCGTAAAACGCTAAAAGCCTGTCATGCCGATTTTTAAAATTGCAGATTAAATTCAACTTAGTGAGAATTTGTGTAAGTTAATACCTATTTAATATGGTGTTAGATGCGCGATGATATGCAATGAATTTATTGAGGCAGCAGATGAGTTGCTTCCATGACTTGGAAATGCGCTCATGCAGATTCCGCATATAGCATGTTTATTTCTGTAAAGAAACGAATAAGCCAAATAGATATATGATTTATGAATGTTTGATATATGAAAATAGTAGTTGGTGTATTTGTTGCGCTGCGATATAGTTACACCTGTCTCCTCCAACACCTCCTAAGGTTTGGATTTAAGCCCGCCTCTAGCGGGCTATTTTTTTGTCTGTGTTTTGCTTTGTTCCGGATGTTGAAATGAGCCGGCCAGTGTGATTAACCGACTGTCCAGGTACCATCGAGCGTGATTTCATCACAATTAAAACCTTCGCCAATGCGATCCATAACGATAAAGTCACTTTGCTTGTGCAAGGCAATCAATGGATGGTGCCAGACGCCACGCGCGTAATTGACTCCCTGTAAGCCTTTACAGATAAAAGCCCGCATTTGATCGGCAGCGAATTCACCAGGCGGCGCAACCACCACCAGATATTCATCGTCTTTATCTGAGGTCAATGGAACAAAAGCCTGACTGCCCAGGGGATGACGTTCCATTACCTCAATTGCCAGTGGCAAGGCTCTTGGTTGTGCGCGAAACACGCTGAGTATGGTTTTGCCATCCTGCGTTTGTGTATCAGCCATGGCTAAGGCATGAAAGCGTTCGGTGGTGCCCTGATTGATAGGGTAATGGCGTGCGCCTTCGAGCATGATCACTTCACCAAAGGGGGCAAACGCTTCTCGCGAAAGTATTTGTAAAGGTAGTTGTGGCATGGTCTTCTTTCTTATTCAGGACCTTCGCTATTCAACATGAACGAAAGTCCTTTCGATCTTGCTACGATCTTGCTCTTACGCCAGTCTGCTCAATAAACGCAAACGGGATACGCCGCCATCCGGGAAAATATTCAGGCGGATGTGGGTAATCGCCCCCAATGCCTGAATTTCTTGTTGATAGTAATGCTGGTGATCCATCTGCAATTTTTGCTGCGGCAATAAAACAGGCCAGAACATGGACTGCGTAATCAACGACGTTTCAGTGCCGCCAGCCATGGATGCTGCCTGAATGGAGCAGCTATCCGGGAAATTGCCTTTGAAATGGCACGTATCGACTTCGATTTTTTCCACGATACCTGGATGTGCCAGCGCAACAATGCACCAGTCATTGCCAGGTTCGCGACGACGGCGAGTTTCCCAGCCATCGCCCATGTTGACGCCACGACCCGGCATCAACAGATTTGATGCCAGACCAAAATGTTGGTTATTGGTGGCGACCACGTAACCGCCGTTTTCCATCGCGATCAGATCAAACAAACTATGTTTGTCAGCCGCTGCCCAATCGTTTTCAGGTTGTGCATAGATGCGCAAACGAGCTACGCCACCGTCTGGATAGATGTTCAGACGTAAATGGGTAAAAGCTTGCGAGTGCTTGATCTCGTGGTAATGATGGCTATTGCCTTGCAGGTTCACCGATGGCAATACCTCGTGCCAGACCGTATTGGCATCCGGCTCACCCGCTGGCAGAAAAGCACCCTCCAGCGAAGCCGCCGGTGGGTAGTTGCCCGTGAAATGGCTGGTATCAATATCGATGCCTTTCAATACGCCAGCCCGCGCCAGTTTAAGCACGCACCAGTCATAGCCATTGACGCGCTTACGACGTGATTCCCAGCCGTCCATCCATTTGCCATTGGTATCGTATTTGCCAGGAATAAATACAGCTGGATCAGGATTGAGCATGCGCGACATTTCAGCAAAAAAGTCATCGCTACACGCCAATGTTTTTGCACCTAAACGTGGATCAGCCAGATTCGGGTAGCGACGTGTAAAGTCTGGTGCGTTCGGGTCAATAGTAATAATAGCCATAAGATACTTTCTATTTTTTATCGATAACGATGTTGTTTATTTTGAAGCTGGTGCAACAGTACTACCGCTTTCAAACCAATGAGCGATGGTTGCACGCTCTTGTTCGGTGATATTGGTCAGATTTCCTAATGGCATAATTTTTTGCTGTACCACTTGCTGATAAATCAGTTGTGATTTGGCTTCAATCACGCCCGGTTGATCAAACATCAAACCTTTTGCCGGGCTATCCATCATGGTCGGGTGGGTAGCGTGGCATTGTATGCAACGTGCCTGCACAATTTTTTGTACTTCTGCGAATTGATTTTCTGTCGTTTGCGCGGCAGTTGTTATTGCTGGTTTCGGTGCAATCCAAGCTGCTACACCGGCCAGAATAGCGATTGCCAAAATCGGATAAATCGGTTGGGTATTCCCTTTGTGGCGCAGAATGAAAAACTGTCGCACCAGCACCCCGGCAACCATGATCAACACTAATACTGCCCAGTTATTGCTGGCGCTGTAGGTCATGCTGTAATGGTTGGACAGCATCGCGAATAACACTGGCAAAGTGAAATACGTATTGTGGACACTGCGTTGTTTGCCACGTTGTCCGTGTACTGGATCAACAGGTAGACCGGCTTTCATTGCAGCGACAACCTTGCGCTGGCCGGGAATAATCCAGAAGAACACATTGGCACTCATGATGGTCGCAATCATCGCACCAATGATCAGAAACGCGGCACGTCCTGAAAACAAATGGCAGGCGCCCCACGCCGCAGCAACGACATAGGCAATGATCAGGCCCGACAAGAGTTTTTCATTTTTGCCGAACACGCGACACAATAAGTCATACACAATCCAGCCCAGCGCCAGAAAACCTAAGGCCGCTGTAATCGCGATGGCTGGTGTGAGTTGTGCTACTGACGGATCGATCAGATAGGTACGTGCATTAAAGATATACACCAATAAAAACAAACTGAAACCAGATAGCCAGGTGCTGTACGATTCCCAGTAAAACCAGTGCAGATGTTCTGGTAAGCGTGGCGGTGCGCCGAGGTATTTTTGCGGATTATAAAAGCCGCCACCATGCACAGCCCACAATTCTCCACCAACGCCTTGCTTTTTCAATTGTTCATCGGTCGGTGGTGTCAGATGATTATCCAGCCACACGAAATAAAATGAAGAGCCTATCCATGCAATGGCGACGATCACATGCAGCCAACGCAATAGCAGGTTGGCCCAATCTAAGAAATACGCTTCCATCAATGATTCCTAACTACCGCGATAGGTTGAGTAACTCCATGGCGTCGTCACCAGGGGAACATGATAATGTTGACTTGCGTCGGCTACGCCAAATCGCAAAGTTACGATGCCGAGAAAAGCAGGCTCAGTCAGTTGGACGCCCATTGCTGCAAAATAGCTACCGACATCAAAATCGAGTTCATACGTGCCGCTGATGAGGGCGTCGCCTTCTAATAAGGGTTGGTCACAACGACCGTCAGCATTGGTTAAACGTTCACATAACAGCTGTCTTTGCTGATCCTTGATACGGTACAGGCGCACCTGTATGCCTTGTCCGGGTTTGCCATGCGCTGTGTCGAGTACATGTGTCGTAAGACGTCCCATGCCTATCCTTTATAAAAAATTTCCGGAAATAAAACTACAATATTGTCGACAATCTTAAGCCTCTGAAAATCTCTATGTCAAACAAAACTTCGGTAAAGCCTTGTTATTACGTTGAAATTTATCGTATTTAGCAACGCGAAACTAAAAATAATTAGTATTCCATTTAAAAATTGTCGACAATTTATTGGGTGAAGTGCTTAAATGAGGAAAATATCATTTAATTCGTTTTCACTTAATCCATAGAGCCAGAACGTGAACGGTAACACCCCCGGGGAAGCAGAAAATACAGACAACGCTGATAACCTTGATAAGGAACAGCGCATGTACCGCGATATTTACGATGCCATCATGGATCATCGCCTACCTGCGCGTACCAAACTAACGGAGCAATCCTTGAGCGAGATTTATGCCATGGCTCGACATGGCGTGCGCAAGGTGTTGAATCAGCTTGCAGCCGATGGTCTGGTCGATCTGGAGCCCAATCGCGGTGCATTTATCGCCAGTCCGGGCGAAAAAGAAGCACAAGACATGTTTGAATTGCGCCATAACCTGGAGCAGTTAGCGTTAGAAAAAGTATTAGCGAATGATGATAGGCAGGCTTTGCAGGGATTGCGCCAGATGGTAGAGCGCGAACGTGACGCCTATCAGCAGGGTGACAGACCACAGTGGATCAGGCTGTCAGCCGATTTTCATATCGAGCTGGCGCGCCTTAGCGGCAATAATTTATTGGTTGATATGCTGCGGCGGCTGGTCTCTCGTACCACTTTAATGATTTCGAGTAACGACGTGCCGGGTACTCGTCCTTGCTCATTTGATGAGCACTTTAAGGTGCTCGACGCGTTGGAGCGGCGGGATAAGAAATCCGCTTTGCATGAAATGGCACAACATTTGCATCAGTGTGCATGCCGCACACCGAAAAATGTTGGAAAGAGTTTTGATTTAAAAACAGTACTCGGACAAAGAAATAGTTAAGCCGATCACAGACAGACAATTTCAGTTTCCACATTGACGGAGAAAACAACGAATGACAATCACCTCAGCTTATCCGCGTGATCTGATTGGTTATGGCCGCCAAGTGCCACACGCACAATGGCCAGAGCAAGCACGGATTGCCGTGCAGTTTGTATTGAATTATGAAGAGGGTGGCGAAAATTGCGTCTTGCATGGTGATAAAGCCTCAGAACAATTTTTATCAGAAATCGTCGGCGCTGCGGCTTATGAAGCACGGCACATGTCGATGGAATCGATTTATGAATATGGTTCACGCGCCGGGGTCTGGCGCATTTTGCGCGAATTTGAAAAACGTGGCTTGCCACTGACCGTGTTTGGCGTGGCGATGGCTTTGCAACGCCATCCTGAATTGACACAAGCGTTTGGTGAGTTAGGGCATGAAATCGCTTGCCATGGCTTACGCTGGATTCATTATCAAAATGTAGATGCGGCGATAGAGCGCGAACATATGCAACAAGCGGTGCAGATCATGCGTGAACTGACAGGCAGTGCGCCGCTAGGTTGGTACACCGGACGTGATTCACCAAATACGCGCCGGTTGGTGGTTGAGCATGGTGGTTTTGCGTATGACGCTGATTATTACGGTGATGATTTGCCATTCTGGACCGAAGTCAGCACCAGTGCCGGTGAAGTCAAACCGCATCTGGTCGTGCCTTATACGCTCGATAGCAATGATATGCGCTTTGCTACGCCACAAGGATTTAATACAGGCGAGCAGTTTTATACCTACTTGAAAGATAGCTTTGATGTGTTGTATGCCGAAGGGGATCCGCAAGGCGATAACGCACCAAAAATGCTATCAATAGGCATGCATTGCCGCTTGCTGGGCAGGCCGGGGCGCTTCCGTGCCTTGCAACGTTTCTTGGATTATGTGCAATCGCATGACAAGGTGTGGATTTGCCGACGGATTGATATTGCGCAGCACTGGATGCAGCAGCACCCCTATGCCGCAGCGCTAAATACTGTAGCAAACACAGGAGTAAAACCATGAGCCACACCTACAGCTTAGAAGCCTTAAATCAGGTTCCTGACACAGAATTTGTCAGCATACTGGGTGGCATTTTTGAACATTCGCCATGGGTCGCCGAAGCAGTCGTAGCACAAAGACCATTTTTGAGCGTACATGATTTGCATGCGGCGATGGCACATGCGGTACGCAGCGCAGATGAAGAGGCGCGTTTGACCCTGATCCGTGCCCATCCGGAATTGGCGGGTAAGGCGGCAGTCCGTGGAGAATTAACTGCCGAATCGACACGTGAACAAAGTGGCGCAGGATTGAATCAATGTAGCCCCGAAGAATTCGCGGAATTACAACGTTTGAACGCCGAATATAATAAAAAATTCGGTTTTCCTTTCATTATTGCTGTACGAGGCCATGACAGACAAAGTATTATGCGGCACTTCACGCAGCGGCTGAACTCAGACCGCGTCACCGAAATGCAGGAATGTATCGAGCAAATTGTCCGTATTGGCAGCTTCCGGCTCGCTGATTTGATCAGACCATAAGTTGCTTGATTAAACACTATCGTTCCCGACCTCGCATCAAAGACGATCCAGGATTTGCGCTCCGCGCGCCGCTGCAAAAGAATTTTTTACTACTTCGATAAAGGAAGAACCATGAAATGTAAATTCAACAGTCTGGTCATTGCAGTTGCTGCCACTTTGGCTGCTGGTAGTGCATTGGCACAATCCACAGTATCCGTTGAAGGTCTGGTCGATATGTCGGCTGGTTCTATTAAGTACAGCGGCGATACTGGCAAAACACTTGCTGTGAACAGCGGCGGCATGACGACTTCCTGGTTGGGTTTTAAAGGCGTTGAAGACTTAGGCAACGGCATGAAAGTTGACTTCGCATTGACCAGCTTCTTGCAAGCTGACAGCGGACAATCTGGACGTTTTTATGGCGATACGCTGTTTTCACGCGATGCCAACGTCGGTATTTCTGGTTCCTTTGGTAAAGTTTCTTTAGGTCGCAACTTGTCGCCTAATTTCTTGCCAGTCGTTATTTTCAATCCGTTCGGCGATTCATTTAATTTTTCTCCATTGGTATTGCACACTTGGGTACCAAACGGTAGCTACGCTGCCCGCACCTGGGTGAATTCTTCTGCTGGTGACTCTGGCTGGAGCAATGAAATCATTTACACCACGCCAAACTACAATGGTTTGACTGCTAATTTCCATTATCAGGCAGGTGAGAAAGCTGGTCAGACAGGCGTGAATAACGTTGGTATGAACGTGTTGTACTTCAACGGCCCATTGGCTCTGACTGCCTACTACCATCAGGTACAAGTTGGTAACCCGACACCTGGCGCGATCGTAGATGCGACAAGCTCGCCGATCAACTACGCATCAATCAATTATCAAAAATCGTATTTCGTTGGTGGTAGCTATGATTTGACCGCTGCGAAATTGTTCGCGACTTACTCCAGCACCAAAGACGACAGCAGTACTGCTGCCACCATGACTGACAAAACTTACAGCCTGGGTGCCAAGGTGCCAGCCGCTGGCGGCAATATTTTGTTGGCATATGCTGATACTAAACGCACTGGTAGTCTGGTTGGTTCAGATCTGAGCCGCGATACATTCTCAGGTGGCTATGACTACGATCTGTCCAAGCGTACTGACGTGTATGCTATCGTGATGAGTGACAAAATCAACACGGCTGACCGCGCTAACAGTGTTGCAGTAGGTATTCGTCACAAGTTCTGATTGTTGAACTCATTCGCAAAAAACCGCATGTTTGACATGCGGTTTTTTTTTAATGTTCACTTTGACGTAAGTTATCCGCGGCTTTGATAAATAACTTTTTCCAGTTCAGGTAAGCCATAGACGTCCGCGTTGCTTAAAAAATCATCAAAGGGGCCAAGCTTATTGATCACGTTGCCATTTTTGAAAACGATTTGTAAGCCTTCTTCTTCGTTCCAATCGCAATCACATTCGAGCAATACGTACACGCCTTCATCGCCGGTCTGGCGGCGGCAAACTAAAATTTCGTCACCAAATTGTATGTGTTTCCAGACTTGATCAGCACTGGAGATATCGACGACATCAAGTCCTTCACTTTTGGCAAATTGGACGCAGTCCCGATAGTAAGAAAAGATCTCATTTTCAACGGCGAGCAGTACGGTTTTATCCAACGTCAGAAAATGGCTGATGGCGTCTGAAAACTCTTGCGGGCGCGGGTCTTGTGCATAACCTTCCAGCAAAAACTCGCACTCCTTGTTGAGCGCAGCGACGGCGATCGGTTCACTGACCAGCCAATCGTTTTCTGTATCTTCGGTCAGTAGTCCAAGCGGTGCGATTTGCATAGAAATCCTAATTAAAATGTGATGACGATATCATTAACGATTACACGAAGACATGGCCTTCGGCGAGATCAATAACAACAGAAAAACGAATAATAAGCCAAACAGCAGAAACACATGCATACCCGGCAAATGATTGAGACTATTTTGCGCCCAAACACGACTGACCAGACGATAAAATTGAAACGCACTGGCGGCTAAACCCAGCCACCATGCCCACGCATAACGCCCACACAAACCAATCGCAATCAACAAACCAATGATTGCGATGAGCCAGTTTGTCAGTTGACTAAAACTAAGATTAACGCTGAGATGATCGCTATTGGCTGAGATATTAAGTAAAGAACTACCCACGGCGACAACAACATAGGCAACTGCCACGGCAGCTGCAATAAGGATACGAGTTCTGGCCACAACTAACCTGTAAAAAAATCCATCTACGGATGGTATTGATCGAATTGATCCGGCTTTAAATAAATTTTTTGCCGGGTGATGCTGCACCCATTCAGCATGGCATGCATCAGCTAACGGTGCATATTGAGCGTTGCATTCTATCAATTTTATCGATGTGCAAATGCTTAATCTGTGCTTTTATTCATTTGGCATTGAGCCGTTGCTGCTGACGTTACGCAACTCATATGCTTGCAGGGTATTGAGCTTATCAAAGCAATCTGCCATTGCCGGGTTCAAGCCGGATTTGAGTTGCTGATCATTGCGACTAAGTTGCACCTGATTGACCAGAACACGCATCTTGCTGATCAGGTCGGCGTCATGCAAGAGTTGTCCTAAAGCCGTCCATTCAACCGCTTTTCTGCCACCGGCCTGTTGCTGCAAGGCTTGTATCACCGTCGGCGGGAAATCCCAACGCTGTGCAATCCGGTATGACAATGTCGCAGCGACCGAGGCCATGGCATACTGGAAACCAGCAGAATATCTGAATTTCGGTTGTTCGCATTCCTGATCCAGCAAACGGAATGCAATGATGAGGCCAACGTTTTTCATCAAGCCAGTCAGAAACGCTTGAAATGCATCGTAGCCATTGTTTTCTTTGTGATCGCTGAGTGCATGACAGGCCAATGCGCATTTTTCGGATTGCAACCAGAGGTGTGGTGCGGCACGGCGCGTGTAGGGGCCTGCACTGAGATTAATGATGGGACGGAAAGCGACTTTGGCGATGACAAAGCGTAAGCCGTCTTCACCCAGCATGATCACCGCTTTTTCCAGACTACTGATGCGATCAGCTGGATTGTATAGCGCACTATTAACGGAATTTACAACTTCACCCACTAACACCACGTCTTTGACGATGAGCCGGGTTAATTCATGCACCGCCACTGACTTGTTGCGTAAGCTGGCCAACAATTGCGGAATGACCGAGGGCATACGCGGCACGACCACCGCATCATTCAGATCGGAGGCCAACAAACCATATAAGGCTTGTAGCACTTTTTGTTCCGTATCAGCGACACTCCCTTCGCCGGGGTAACCCATAATCCAGTCAAAAAATAAAGTATCGATCGGGATCGCAGGTTTCCAGATTTGTAATTTATCAGTGGAGGAAGTGGCGTTATTAATTTCCACAATTTGAGTAGGGGCTGCAGCAGGCGCGACGGTGGTATTCACGGCTAACGGCGGCAACGTATTTTCAAGCACCACCGGAAGCACATTTTCAACAGCAGATACTGGTGTTTCAGGTGTAACAGAATCAGCAACTGGTGGGCTCTTTGTTTTACTTTCTTGCCTGGTGCCAAACAAGCGTTGAAGAAATTGATTGAAGGGATTTGCCACGGGTGCCCTTTCTTTGCCAAAGTTTTACATTACAAGGAATGAAATACGCTGACCTACGCTGCAAAAGAATAGCAGCTTTACACCTGAACTGGATGGCTGTTTAATGACGAAATTTTAATGAAAAAAATACTGAGGGGAGTAATTAAAAATACCCTATATCCGTTCATGATAATTGGACATTTTTTGTTGATACTCCCCTATCGGATGAGGCTACGGAACCTGTCAGGCATTTTTCAGATACAGATCAAGTTCATCAAACCAGATTTGTTTTTGCTCATCAGAAACAAAAGCAGCCTCAAAACTATTGCGTGCCAGTTGTCCTAATTCTGCTTTGCTTAAATTGAGCGCATCGGCGGTAGCGATGAAATTAGTATTCATGTAGCCACCAAAATATGCGGGGTCGTCGGAATTAATCGTGACACACAAACCATCGCGCAACATACGTGCCAGATTGTGCTCTCGTAAATCTTTGACCACGCATAACTTGAGATTAGACAATGGGCAAACCGTCAGCGGCATGCGGGTCTGCTGCAAACGCCGCATCAATGCAGCATCTTCTTCAGCGCGTACACCGTGGTCGATACGTTCTACTTGCAAGACATCCAGTGCGCCGTGGATATAGGCTGGTGGACCCTCTTCGCCAGCGTGCGCTACCAGATGAAAGCCCATGGCTTGCGCCAGGGTAAATACGTGCGTGAATTTTTCTGGTGGATTACCTACTTCGGCGGAATCAAGACCAACACCAATCCAGACGTCTGCATAGGCATCACGTAAAGGCAAAGCTGCTTCCAGCGTGGCAATCGCGTCTTCTTCACTCAAGTGGCGCAGGAAGCACATTATCATGGTGCCAGAAAAGCCGTGCTGTGTTTTGGCTTCACGTAAGGCACGTGCAATGCCGGCAAATACGGTTTCTATCGCAATACCACGGGTGGTATGTGTTTGTGGATCAAAAAACAATTCGACATGGCGTACCTGATCAGCCAAAGCGCGTTGGATATAAGCGTGGGTCAGATCAAAAAAATCCTGCTCAGTTTGTAGCACCGCGGCACCCGCATAATACAAATCCAAAAAGGATTGTAAATCGGCAAAATCATACGCCGCCCGGACTTCTTCAACGCTCGCGTAGGGCAAGCTGACCTGATTTTTTTTGGCCAGCTCGAACATCATCTCAGGTTCTAATGATCCTTCAATGTGCAAATGGAGTTCCGCTTTTGGTAAGTGTTGAATGAAATCGTGCAAAGAGGTGCTCATAGTTTTACTTCACTTTTTATTGTTGGTGTTGAGATGGCAGAGAGTGTAGGGGGCTTCGCCCAGAGTTGCAATAATTGCGCAGCGACCGCGACAGCAATCACGCCTGGTTCCTTGCCATTGATGCCATGAATCCCAATTGGACACACCATCGTCTCGACTTGCTCTTTAGCTATGCCACGTTCCTGCAGGCGGTTTTCAAAGCGTGCCCGTTTGGTTTTGGAGCCAATCAGACCAAACCAGGCGACATCTGGCTGGCGCAAAATATGTTCACAGAGGATAAGGTCGAGTCCATGGTGATGCGTCATGACCAGAAAATACGCACCTTTATCAGCGCCGGCAATGACGGCTTCCGGGGTGTCGGTGGCTTCGGTGCTGATGTTGGCAGGTAAGTCAGTCGGGAACAAATGGTCACGCTCATCAACCCAGGTGATACGGCAAGGCACTTGTTGCAAAATATTCACAAGAGCAGCACCTACGTGGCCCGCACCAAACAGATATAAATGCGGTAAATTGGCTTGTTCTTGTTGAAAAGTCAGTAATTTGTTTTGCCAGTCTGCATAACTCCAGCAATCGACACGTTCCAGACAGAGACTCAGTGCACCGCCACAACACTGACCCAGACTAGGACCCAGTGACAGGTCTATATGTCGAGGTTCTTCATTGACCGTAGTAGCTTCTGCCAGCCACAAACGGGCGCTGGCGATGGCTTTCCATTCCAGATGGCCGCCACCTATGGTGTCGAATTGATTATTCGCTGTGACTAGCATGCGCGTGCCTGCCCCGCGCGGGGTTGAGCCCCGCACTGTCGTCACCGTGATTAAAACTGCCTTATCTGCCGGGGTCAGTCGACGCAAACTTTCCAGCCAATTCATGTTCGTATTCATCATCCTGGCAAGTCCTGTTGGGTAATGAACCCAAGATAGCAGCTTGCCATGTCAGCGTCATATATGAACACTGATGCCGCTTATTTGACTAGCAATATTGGCTGTAACAATGAATGGCTGAAATGTGGGCTACTCGCTTATCGATTTAATGAAAATAGACGTTTTGTGCCATCGATGCGTCATATTGACCGAGAAATTCGTCGATTTCTTCGACGCTGGGTTCGCTCGCAATCAGTTGTGTGACGTCATGGCGAAAGTCTATTGCTCTCGCACCGGCAATAAACCATTCACGATGAACGGATTTATCGGTGATTTCATAGCCGCCAAAGCGCAGGGCTTCGTGATCAGCGTCTGCGCCATACTCAACGACGCTGAAATTTTCGCTGTTGTAGATGAGATTCATTTTTGCATCCTTTCTGGCTTGAGGAAAAACTTCCCCGATTGAACCGGACATGGTGCTAACGGCAGCGGATTTCAAGTGTTATGCAACTAAACGGCACTAAAGAGCGATGGACGACTGGCATGTTTTCTTTCGTCTTGCCTGTAGTAACGGCAGAACCAGTGTCGGTCTTTAGTCTACAAGCAAATAAAGGATACTTCCAGTAGCAACTGATCGTAAGGCGGATGTTTTAAGGTCTGGCGGATGTTGTCCAGATGGTCTGTACTGGCAACACTGAGATACAGGTGTTGTATTTTTTGTCTGATGACCCGATTCAGGGTCACACGCATGGTGAGATTGCCAAGGCAACAAAAACAACCCGGTGCAATCCGGTGTACAAAAATTTGTGGTGAGGTACGTAATCGTAAATGACCCGAAGGCAATCCTTCGAGAATTGCTGCAATCTTTGCATCAAAGGGCTGCGCAGACAGAAAAGCGGTGCTTGCTTCTGCAATCACTGCTTCTCTTCGCGCGTAATCAGCCCCGCTGACGATGGTCAGCGGCAGGCGTTCAGACATGGATCTTGAAACGGATGTCGAAAGCGCTTATTCGCCGCGCTTCGCATATTTCACTGACTCGACGCCCAATTGCTTCAATTTGCGATATAAGTGAGTGCGTTCCAAACCCGTTTTTTCTGCGACCCGTGTCATGCTGCCACTTTCGCGATTCAGATGATATTCGAAATAAATTCTTTCGAAAGCATCTCTGGCTTCACGCAAAGGCAAGTCAAATGACAAGCTTGCAAATTGATTAATTGGTGCTGGTGCAGCAACCTGAGCCACATTGAAAGAACGACTTTCAAAGTTATTGTTCGCCGACTGCAAGTTGTGTGCGTTGCTTACGTTATTGCCATGATCGCTGCTGATAACGCGTAATGGCGGTACTGCCGGGCGATTAGTTTCCGGTGTCCGCGTCAAACCTTGCTGTACGGCTTTTAACAATTTTTGTAAAGCAATCGGCTTTTCTAAAAAGTTTAATGCACCAATGCGAGTTGCTTCGACTGCTGTATCAATCGTTGCGTGTCCTGACATCATAATGACAGGCATGGTCAGCAGACCATCGCGTTGCCATTCTTTGAGCAATGTGACGCCGTCCGTGTCTGGCATCCAGATATCTAACAGAACCAGATCAGGTTTTGCTTCCTGACGTGCGAGACGCGCTTGCTGAGCATTTTCAGCAAGTTGAACCACATGCCCTTCATCTCCCAGGATTTCCGAAAGTAATTCCCGGATACCCATTTCATCATCTACGACCAGAATATTTGCCATAAATTTACCCTATTACCGCCCCTATGATTTTGCTTTTTATACCAGCATCTTTCTGCGAAGATGTCAGGTGAATACCTGCACGCTCAAACTGTTTTTGATTCCGGTGCTAACTTTAACAGCAAAATCGCTACTTTTGCACCGTTTGTATCACTACGATTTTGAATATCGATTCTACCTCCGTGCTCATCGATGATTTTTTTTACCATTGCCAGACCTAAACCTGTACCTCTTGGCTTTGATGTTGCATAGGGTTCAAACGCTCGCGCCAGAATTTTTTTAGAGAAACCCGGACCATTATCGACGATGGAGAGTCGCACTGCTGACTGCACATCATTCCCTTTGGTGTTATAGCGCACAACCTCGGTCATAACGTCGATACGCGGCGCAACATCAGTATGCGGGTTGTCAGCCACTGCGTCTTGCGCATTTTGTAGCAAATTATGTATAACCTGACGTAATTGCGTGGCATCACCCATAATTTTCGGCAAATCAGGCGCCATATTGAGGCGTATGATATCGCGGTCATCTCCTGCCAGATACAAATGTAAAACTTCATCAATTAGTGCGCCCAGGTTCAGTTCTGACAAGATGGCGGGCGGCGTCTTAGCGTAATCACGGAAGTCATCAACCATGCGCTTCATGGATGCTACCTGATTGACGATCGTGGTGGTGCTCTTATTTAAGATCGCAACGTCGGTTTCGCTAAGCTTATCTTGCAATTTCATTTGCAAACGTTCGGCCGAGAGCTGGATAGGTGTAAGCGGGTTTTTAATTTCATGCGCTAAACGTCTCGCCACTTCACCCCAGGCAATCGAACGTTGTGCTGAAATAATATTGCTGATGTCATCGAACACGATCACATAGCCATTGCCCGAACCTACCGGTAAGTGTGAGCCGCGCGCCAGCAAAGTGATGCTGGATTTTTCATCGTTTGGCATGGCATCGACTGCGGGCGCCTTCGTCGTGATCGCATCCGGACGAGGTACTTCGATTTGTTGTTGCCAATGCTGTTCGTGTTCGTCTTTGCCACCAGCCGCGGATTGTGCATGTTGTTCTGAAAAAGCCTTGTCAATTTCTGTCGCGAATTCAGTCATTCCGTCGATGTCACCGAGTGGTTTGCCGATTTCTGCTTCTAAAGGGCGTTGCAAAATTCGCTCAACTGATTCGTTGCAGGTCACCAGATTTCCGGCTTGATCTAATACCATTACCCCTGCGGACATGTTTGCCAATACGGATTCCAGATAGGCTTTGGCATTTTCGAGTTCATTGCGGTTTTTTTCCACTGCCGCCCGCGCATCGAATAATTGTCGCGTCATCGTATTAAATGACTGCGTCAGGCTGCCTAACTCGTCGGAACTGGCAACGATAGGTCGTGGTGAGAAATTGCCCTCAGTGACCGCCTTCGTGCCTTCCGCCAGCAACAACAAGGGACGCGCCAGTTGTCCGGAGATCAGAAACGCGCTGGTAATCGCGGCAAAGATCGCCAGCAATAAGGTCAGCGTCAGCGTAAAGATGTACATGGTCTTTAAGCTGCCACGACCCAGAGAGCGGACTTGATATTCGCTCGAGGCGTTACGTAAGGCCTCGGCGTGCATGGCAATATTGGCTGGTACAGGTTGTATCAATTGCAGGAAATAGGTTTCACGCTGTAGAGACAAGCCAGTATCAATACCTTCAAGCTGTATCACGACGCGTGAACGCAGGGTTTTCTTTGGTTCCTGCGCTAACACTGGCCGTTTAGCACCATTGGTGGCCGCGTCTGTCGTTACGTTGTTTGTTCTTGCATCACTGATTTGTTCGTCGGTCGCCGCGTAGATGCGCGAGCTGCGCGCCTGTCTGAGCATGTCGGCAGTTGGCAATTCCGGTACCAAACGATCAAAATTCTGATTGGCAGCAGCGATCAGGCGGCCTCTGCTATTGACGATGCACACTTCCTGAACGCCTGCACGCTCGCGCAGGTGAGATAATTGCAAAGCCGATGAACTGGAGGGCGAGTTTAATTCGCTCGCCATATCACGCGCTTTATTTTTCAAATCGGCAAGCAAAAAATCGAGTGCGCTCAGCCCCAGATTTTTACCTGAATCCAGCGCTGATTCCACCTTGACGTCAAACCAGGATTCAATCGATTTCGATACAAACGTCACCGATACCACGTAGATGACTGTGCCCGGCAAAATACCCACCAACGCAAATAGCAGCACCAGACGGGTCATCAGGCGTGAACCAAATTCGCGATTGCGGAAGCGATTGAACAGTCTGCCTAACAAAGTCGCGATCAGAATCAGCAATGCAAAAGCGACCAAAGCATTGGCACCTAATAGCCAGCCATAATAATGTTCAAAGCGCGTCGAATTGTCTGCGGCAGTGGTGAGTAAAAACAGCAAGATGCTCATCAGAGCACCGCCAATAATTAAGGCATACCGCAAAAATTTTGTCACTTTTCGTCGACCTTGAAAGTAAATCGTTTCCAGTCTGAGGAGAAGCGCCAGTCACTATCGTTGAATGAAGTAATGACAAAGGTTTTAGGCAGGTAGCTCAGATCCAGCTTGAGTTTGACAGCGACATTGTAGGTTGCTCCAGGCGTCAGACTGCCTTTTTCAGCCACGATCCAACGCCGTGGCCTCAATACGAGTGCCAGGGCATCTTCAAGTGTCGCAAAATTTTGTTGTAATCCGTTGTTAATGGTCGCAGTGTAATTTCTGGTCCATGTGTTATAGGCAATTCTGACTGTTTGTGTCGAACGGATGGTTTTTTCATCAAGCCAATACCAGCGTGGTCGGGTCAATTCGACCTCAGTGGTGAATGAGAGGGGAATCTCCTTCACTGATATAGCATCCACCAGGCTGTGGCTGAGTTCGAATGCGAAACTGGCGGAAATTCGATAACCTTCATCCGTTGCTTCCAGTTTGGCGGAGGTCACTTCGGCTTCGGTCGCATTGACTGCGGGAGCAATGAGCATAGCCACTGATGCTAACAAAAGTGTCAGCAAAAATTGGCGTAATGGTGCGATCAGTCGAAGGAGCATGCAATCTAAAAATATATTCGGGAGTCACAAAACGGACTGTTGCAATTCGTTTCGTCGTCTTATGGAATTGCCTCCCATGCCAGACTGAAACATTTTTGCTTGAGTTCTAATGATAACGTGAAGCACTCAATTTAGTTAGCTTTGCTCCGGTTTTTGGAACAAGGCATAGAACAAACCGTCATGTTCGTTGTTTGCATCGGACGAATTGGCCATGGTTGGCAGTAATTGTCCGGGAGCATCCAGACGGATGGCACCATGTCTTTCAACAAAAGTGGCTGCTTGCTTTTCTGACTCTTGTGGCCAGATCGAACAGGTGACCATCAGCATTTTGCCGCCCGGAGCTAACATTCTCCACAGGTTGTCGAGTATGCGCGAAGACAGTGCTGCCAGTTGAGCGGTATCTGTTTTGCGGCGTAGCCAACGGCTGTCAGGGTGGCGACGTACCACGCCGGAAGCGGTACACGGCACATCGGCCAGAATCCGGTCGAAGGGTTTGTTGTCCCACCAGCCGGAACGTGTGGCATCTCCCTGTTTAATGTTGGCGGTCAGTTTCAGACGTTGCAGATTTTCATTAATTCTTTGTATCCGTGCTGTGTCAATTTCCAGTGCCAGCAAATCGATTTCAGCCAGTTCCAACAAATGACAGGTCTTGCCACCTGGTGCAGCACACGCATCCAACACCCGCATACCTGCATGCACATCGAGTAAAGGCGCGGCTAATTGCGCAGCCGCATCCTGCACCGACACCACGCCTTCTTCAAACCCGGGAATACTCGTCACTGGCATTGGCTTCGCTAAACGCACGGCATAAGGCCCAATTTGTGTCGCTTCTATGCGTTCTGATACCAAACGCGCAAGATACGCTGCTGTGGTACTCAAGCGCCGGTTGACGCGTAGCGTTAATGGAGGTGCGTGATTACCAGTGGCTAAGATCGCTTGCCAGTCTTCTGGATAGGCAGCTTTGGTTTGGTCTACCCACCATTGTGGATAATTCCAAACTGCTGCTGGCTGCTTCATGACCAGTTTTAATAATTCATCTTTTTCACGCAAGAAACGGCGCAGAACGGCATTTACCATGCCTTTGGCAAATACCATATGCGGGCTGGACGTGGCGGCGGTCACTGCTTGATCAACCACGACAAAATCTTCATACGGCGCTGTTTCATCTTCTTTGTTGACTAATAAAGTCAGAGAGCAACACAGCAAACCATATAACAACGCGGGTTCCGGTGCTTTGTTGGTCATGGCCTTCAGTAAGGCGTCAACCCGACCGACCTGGCGCATAGTACGGTAAGAAATGTCCTGAATAGCACCGCGCGCCTGTGGCAGCGCATTGGTCTGGGTGAACACTTTGGCCAAGGCCTGCGGTAAGGCGGTGCCTTCCAACACGTAGGCAACCGCTTGTGCAGCACCAATCAGACTAAAAGCGAGTGAATCTGCTTTGAGTTCTATTGTCGGTGCTTCTGCAGCAGGTGCAGAAGCGTATCCGGCCGTGGCAGGCGTTGTAACACGTGGGGCAACAGTTTTGTTGGCGGGCTTACCGAGGATTTTTCTTGAGCGTTCTTGCATATGTTTTTTATTACCAATTTGATCCGGCGCACGATGAGTGTGTTTAATGTACTATCGGCATAAGCGTTTCAGTCGTCGTCATTCACCATTTAATATTGCGAATTGTAACTAACGCGGGGTGCTAGTGTACCAGTCTAACAGCTTGTACCGCTATTCAAGATGGGCGCCATGCTTGAAAATTTCTTTTTGACAATAAAAGACGTGACTTTATTCACGGCACATTGAATTTTGAGGTTGCTGTCCTTGCTTACACGGCGATATCAGGCTGCGATAGATCCGGTCATGACCGGGGTGAATTGTTGTATCTCTAGCCAGGCCCGAATATCGTCAAATACCTGAGTTGCGTCCAGTTCATTCAATATCTCGTGATAAAACTCAGGATAGAAATGCGCAGTCACTGAATCATTATTCTGTTTATTTTGAGATTGATTGCATACATTGAAGAACCGCTGACTGCCTTCAGGATCAACCAGATGATCATCTAAAGCTACCAGCATCAACAAGGGAATCTTCAGATCTTTCGCGTGTTGAAAACTGAAATTCATCGCTGCTAACATGCTATTCAATAACCGGGCACTGATTTTAGAGTGAACCAGACGGTCATTTTTATAGGCATTGATGACTTCAGCATCGTGAGACAGATAACGCGTTTTTAAGCCGTTTGGAATACCCAGACCCGGCAATATTGCTGTGGTAAAACGCAACAAACTGCGTTGTAAATCGGACATATAGATTGCAAGTGCTGGTGAGGATAAGATGAGTGCCCGTAGCGGTGCCAAAGCAGCGACGGCAAAGCGCGCGGCAAACAAACCACCCATACTATGACCTAATAAAATCGGCGGTCCTGCTAATTGACGACGAAAATCATTGATGACCAAGGCGGCGTCTCGCAACATAGCTGTTTCATCTGGTACATCGCCGGCATTGCCGCCGGATTTGCCATGACCGCGGTGGTCATATGTTCGAACCACAAATCCCAATGCATTAAAAAAACGCGCAACATGCGCATATCGACCACAATGTTCACCAAGCCCATGCATGATGACGACGCCTTGTGCCGTGTCAGGACTTGCGCTGACAGATGTATCCCTGGCCGTTACAGACCAGTCACGAACAAAAATAGGCGTTTCGTCGTCAGCGCAAAGCTCGAATTCAATCGTGTTTTCTATATGCGCAGTCACGGGTTAAACTCCCCACATTACTTCTCTTTGCATTTTGTTGGCAGCGTGCAACATTTCCAGCACAGGAAAAACGCGCGTCGCAAATGAGACGTGTTCTGGTTTTTCGTGTTCATTATCATCACCGTTTTCGTTGTGGTGAGCATTGACGTCACGACTGACTTCGTCAGAAATAGGGTGCGCTTTGCTATCGGCGACTGCTGCTTCAATTTTTTCTATGGCGTGCGGCAATTCCGCCGGAGTGATAATGCCACGCTCTACGTCTTTTTCTAACAGTTCCAGAATGCGGCGAGCGTGTTCTTTATACATCGTCACTTCGGTTGCCGCTTTAGATTTAAACGTGATCAACATGTTCAGATTTCCTTGAGAAAAATTATCGAATTTTTTACCGTGGACGACATCAATAGGACTTATCGATGCCAGGTGCCAACACTTCAGGCAATGATAATCCCAAATCGGACGATGCGGTGTTTCAGTTTGCGACGAAGGAACTCATAAATGTTTCTATAACATCCGGTGACATTTTATTTTGAGGGCCAAGAACGATCACCTGATAGACCCAGCTACCGTGATTCAAAAATCGTGCCGCCATAACAACATCGGAACCACCGACTTTGCCTTGTACTTCCAAGACTGTATTTGTTGCTGTTACTGGTTTGGTGATGTTACCTTGAATGTTTTTGATCATGCCGTTTTGCATCGCGCCAAGAACTTCGTCGGTTTTACTGGCATCAGCAAGTTTGACGCTGCCAACCGCAAAGTTGAGACCGCCGACATCGGTCGCCGTCATGGTCATTTTGACGGGAACACCCGCGAGTTGAATATCCTGCGAGAAACTATCTGCTTTGCCAGGCATTAATACACTGAAGGGCGCATCATTGCTATGTATTTCACGCCAGTTAAATGTTGGGTTACAGGCAGAGAGCAGCAATATTGATAAAAATATCAACGCAAACATGGGTATTTTTTTGATTGCCATAAATCTTCGCCAGATTGGTCATTTCAAAACGTAAAGGAAAACCATTCATGCAACGACAAGAATGATCATCAATCAGAGAATTTTCAAGTCGATAGCACCTGGTTTTTTGAAAGTATGCGGCTTTACAAACTCGACGACAAACACGACGAGTTTTTGATTAACGCTACCTTCCTTGTTCTATCTCTTGATTCAATGCTATCGAAACTCGTCTACACTAAGGTATCATAAGTCTTTCTTGCAGCATGCTTTGCTGGACGCAGATCCGGGCGGCGTTGCTGACTTGTATTTTCTCATACTTAAACTGGTGCCACGATGTTGCCACGCCATTCTGCTTTAGTTGCGCTATTTTCTCTGACCTTGTTGAGTGCCTGCGAGCGTCTGGGGATTGCAGACCCTGCCAAAGAAGCAGAGCAAAAAGAAGCTGATGCCCGCGCAACTGGCAGTGCCTGTCGCCACGCAGGACGAGCAATCGAAGATTGCTATGCTTTAAATCCGGATGCTTCCCGGGCTGCGATCTATGCTGGTTGGAAAGAAATGAATGATTACATGCGCGACAATAAGATAGAAGTGGTCAAGCCTGAATTACCTGCGCATCCGGTAGCGGCTTCCGCAGAGTCAGAGGACGCCGCCTCAGAATCGGCATCCGCATCCGCTTCAGCATCTGCTAAATCTAAGAAATAGTCATTGCTTATGTCATTTCAGATTCGCCTGATGCGAGAAACAGACCTGCCTGCAGTACACGCGGTGCAGGCTTTGGCTTATGTTGCAGAAATGGTAGAGCCTCTGGAGTTACTCAAAGCACGCCTGCATTCTTCGCCAGAAACCGCCTGGGTTGCTGAAAATAAGGATGGCATCGGTGCCTATCTGGTGGCATATCCGTCACAACGCGGAAAAATTTCTGCTTTAGGAAGCGACTTCGATTTATCTTACGTACCCAATGCTTTGTACATTCACGATGTCGCTGTTGCGCCGAGAATGGCTGGGCAAGGGGTTGCGGTAGCATTGGTGCAAGAGGCCGTATCTTGTGCTCTGAGCAAACATCTGCAATACGGATGTTTGGTGTCGGTACAAAATAGCTTATCTTTTTGGGAAAAATTAGGGTTTTTAGAAGATCGGCAGCTTAGCCCGGAGCAGGCATCTTTGTTATTGAGTTATGTCGGACCAGCTTATTACTGCAGCAAAAAACTATCTACGTCTGAGTGACAAAAATGTTCCGGCGGTGTGACGCCGGAACATTCTGTTTTTTGCTGCGAGGCCTGAAGGCGTAACAAATTTATTCGCCTGTTTTCTCAGTTTTTTCTGCTTGCTCAGATTTTTTTGCTTTGTGTTTTTTGTAAATAATCTTCTTACTACCACCTTCGCAGACACCGACTACACGCAATGAGGTTTCAGTATCTTTGGATACGACCTTGAGCGAGTAATCATTCACATTCTTATGCTCCAGTCTGGCTTTGACTTTATCCATGATGGTATCGCAAGAAGTGACTGCAGCCAGAACGGAAGTGCTGCTTAGCATCAAACTCAATACCAGACTTGTTGTTAATATGCGCTTATTCATTTCGTCTTCTCCTTTTCATTGGATGGTTTGCTGCTGTTTAAAATAAGTTGGTGATAAAACCGTATCATTTCTGCGTAATTTTTGATGGAAAGACGTTCATTGGTTCCATGGAATCTTGGCAGGTCGTCGCTACCAGCACGGACAGGTGAAAATTTGAAAATGTTGTTACTCAAACCTTCGAAATACCGTGAGTCTGTTGCACCTAACATCAAACCTGGAGCCACGATAGTATTGTCGAAAGTTTCACGGATAGTGCGATGGATCGTCTGGTATGCATTGCTGCTGGTTGGCGATACTTTGGATGGTTCAGAATTTCCTGCCATGTTTTGGAGATGAATGCTGGCATTATCTATGGTGCTTTTGACGTGCTCCATGACACTCGCCTGCGTATCACCGGGCAGCGTCCGGAAGTTCACCGTTGCTTGTATGTTGCCGGGTAATACATTGTCTTTGTTACCTGCATGCACCATCGTCAGCGCGGTTGTTGTGCGCAACATGGCATTGGTACTGCCGCTTTTTTCCAGCTCATGTTGAAGCAGTGGGCTGAACAGCCACAAATTGGACAAAACGACGCGGTGAATGCCCCGCATTTCGGGCGCGATGGTGTTAAACATATCCAACGCGACACCACGTATATCAGCAGGTAACTGATGTTGTTCCAACTTACTCAAAGCCAGACTCATCATGCCAATCGCAGTATGTTGAGGTGGCATGGAGGAATGTCCTGGCGTTGCATCCAGACTTAACTGCACACTCGCGTAACCTTTTTCCGCAACACCGATTAATGCCGCTGATTTATCCAGCCCTTTTAAAATGCCCTCGGTGATCAGCATTCCTTCATCAAGGACATATTCAAATTGAATCTGGCGAGATTTAAGTAGTTCAGCAATTGCTTTGGCACCATGGATACCGCTGACCTCTTCGTCATGGCCAAAGGCAAGGTAAATCGTTCTTTGTGGTTGATAGCCTGATGCCACCAGCATTTCTACCGCCTCAAGTATCGAAAACAGGTTGCCTTTGTCGTCCCATGCTCCGCGCCCCCAGATAAAGCCGTCTTGAACCTTGCCGGCAAATGGTGGCTGTTGCCATTGTTGTTCCGTATCAGGGGCGATCGGTACGATGTCCTGATGCGCCATCAATAAAATCGGTTTTGCGGTAGCGTCAGTGCCTTCCCATTTGTATAAAAGACTGTTTGCACCTATAGTTTCACGCTTTAAAGTGGTGCGAATACGTGGATAGGACTGATCAATAAAGGCATGGAGTTTTTGGAATTCAGCCGCATTTGCATTGACATCAGTTTGACTGGAAATCGTGACAAAACGGAGTGAATCCGCAAGGCGGCGTGCCGCGGCTTGTTCATCAATAGTGATCGGGGGGGCTGGCTTGACGGCGATTTGCTGTGAGCCATGCAGTATTGTGTTGCCAGCTAAGACAATGATCAGCAGCAATAAAATGCTGGCAAGAAAGAAAAAAAGTCGTCTGATCATGGTACTTTCTTATCTGCGTAGGCTGACATAATTTGAACAAACAAAAACGGTGCTTTCTTCAGGTAAAAACAAGCGATGTATAAAGAGAATTGATTTCAATTTATTTCAACTTATTCCAGCCAGATTGCTTTGTTTGCCAGGGAAAGTGATGTGAAAGTTCACATACAAGACATGATTGTGAAGATACTATTATTCTACTTTTTTTACAATTTAAACAATAAAAATTGTTGTTATTCAGAAATTCTCGTGTGAATTGACCTTTTTTGTCAGACGTATAGAAACTTTAAATATGAGATTAGCAGGATTACAGGCCAGCCGTATCGCAAACACGCTTGCAGTGTGTCTGGTTGTTGCTATTTTGTTGGCAGCAGGTGCTTTTATATGGACATTGCGAACTCAGGAAATTCATAAATGGGAAAAGCAAACAGAAACCTTCAGTATCGTTTTAGGTGAAAATACCAGCCAACAAATGGATTTTGCGTATACGGCGCTAAGTAATATTGCTGACCGCATTGAAGATAGGTGGAGCATTAGTGCAGAATATTTATCGACACAACTAGGTAACAATGACTTCCATCAATATCTCAAGGACAAAGTTGCCTTATTTCCAGCGATTGAAGTGATTTCAGTACTTGACGTCGATGGCAACGTCATTAGTACATCAAGAGAGTTTCCAGCGCCGACTTATAATCTTGGAGACCGCGATTATTTTCAGGTGCAGCGTAATAATGATCTGCAAAAAATTTATCTCAGTGATCCGGTACACAGCAAAACCACTGGCCGCTGGATATTCTTTCTAAGTCACAGATTGACTGGTAGCGATGGGGAATTTATTGGCGCCGTGATTTTGGGCATTTCACCGGACTTCTATTCCAATTTTTATAAAAAACTCAGCGTCGACGGACATGCAGCCATCAGTTTGATGCGCAATGATTTTATTTATCTCGCTAAATGGCCGGAAAATGACACCGACATGGGACGTAAAAATCAAAAGGGTAGCGTATACCATTTGCTCAATGATTTAAAAAGACGTTCTGGTGTCCTGATTTCGGAAACTGAAACCCACTCCGGCAATCAGACAGTGGTGAGACGCATGGAAGCGATACAAGCACTTGAAAAGTATCCGCTGATTGTGAATTTTTCAATTGATGAAGACTTGTATTTGTCAGATTGGTGGAAAATCAGTGTCGGTATTGTTATCGTCACTGTCGCCGCTATTGCTGCAGTGCTGGCAGCATTTCGCATATTAATTCAGCTTTTTTTGCAGCGAGAAGCAGACATGCGGGTGATGACTGAACTCAAAAGTGAGGCTGACATTATCAACCGCAGTCAAACGAGTTTGCTACAAAATCTGACCGAACAACAAGGTGCATTGAAGGAGTCTTCTGATCGCTTACAGGCAATTTTTCAAAATGCGGTTGACGGTATTGTGATGATTGATGAGACTGGCATAGTAGAAGCCGTCAATCCTGCGGCTTCATTGATTTATGGCTATTCAGCCGACGAAGTTGTAGGGAAAAACAATCAGTTATTTTCTCCCAAAGGGCAAGCTGATCTGTTGACGTTGGCAACCAACCAGCGAGAGTTTTTAAAGACGGGGCGTCTGTTACTTGAAACTGAGAGGCGCAGAAAAAGCGGTGAATTGTTTCCTGCTGAGTTGGCAATGAGCGAATATTATCTGGGTGGAAAACAAAAGCTGATCGTATTTGTGCGTGACATTTCTGATCGTCGCAAGATTGAACGCATGAAGAATGAATTTATTTCTACTGTCAGCCACGAACTACGTACGCCATTGACTGCCATACGAGGCGCACTCGGTTTGCTCATGGGTGGTGCGATGGGAGCGTTACCCGAAAAAATATTGCCGCTACTGACAATGGCACACAAAAATAGCGCCAGTCTGACACGTCTGATTAATGATCTACTCGATATTCAAAAAATTGAAGCAGGTAAAATGGACTTTTTGATGGAGCGAATTAGTCTCTGCGCTCTATTGCAAGCTGCGGTGCAAGCCAATCAGTCTTTAGCACAAGAACTTAGTGTTACCTTGCGTATTGCGGATGATGACAATGTTGCCAAATTGGTTGCTGTCAATGTAGACCAGGGGCGTTTTCAGCAAGTGATGGCAAACTTGATTTCCAATGCATGCAAATACTCACCGGAAGGCGGTGTTGTGAGTTTGCGTGCCAGCAGATCAGCACAGAATCTGGTCAGAATTTCGGTGGAAGACCAGGGGAGTGGTGTACCAGATAGTTTTCGCGACAGGATTTTCCAAAAATTTTCTCAGGCCGATTCTTCCGATACACGTGCCAAAGGCGGGACGGGCCTTGGTTTGGCGATTTCTAAAGTCATTATTCAACAAATGCAGGGAGATATCGATTTTTATAATCTCCCTGCTGAACAAGGTGGTGGCGCGATTTTTTATGTGGATCTGCCATTGGCGAACCAACAAGGTAGTATTAAATTAAGCCCAGATCCCGTGCTTTGACGCCATTGAATACGGTAGTTAATTGCTGGTTGTTTAAACCGTAAATCCGCGAAAACAAGCCACCTAGCACGGCGCGATATTCATTCAACACCGGGAAATCGCGGTTTTGAAATAATTGTCCGGATGTTAGTTTAATCTGGTCCCCCACGACTTGTCCGCCTTTGATGCCACCACCCATGACCCAATACACGCTACCGTGCCCATGGTCCGTGCCGCGCTTACCGTTTTCGCGGAAGGTACGGCCGAATTCGCTGATCACGACGACAGTCGTATCATGCCAGGCATCGCCCATTTCATTTTTATATGCCGCCAGGCCGCGACCAAGTTCTTCAAATTTACCTGCTAGTGTACCTTTCGCACCACCTTGATCTACATGCGTATCCCAACCGCCGATATCGATAAAACCTAGCGCATATTTTTCGCGCATCATTTTAGCGATACGTTTGGCTTCCAGAGCAAAACCTTTTGTTGTGATTGCATCACGATTGGCGGCATTCATCTCGTCTTGCATTTCCATCGCGATATCCTGGCGCACCGCAAAACCTTCATTGACTTGTTGGGCTAAGCCAGTTTTGCCGTACATTTTTTGAATGATATCGGTCTGGCGTTGATCAACACTGGATTTGGACAAATTGCGTAAAGACGTATTGCCTACGCTTGCTGTGCCTTGCATGGAGATCGGTAGTTGATCCGTGAATGCCATTGCCGGAATACCTTTACCACCGTTGATCACGCTGGCTAAACGGTTCATAAAGCCAGAATGGTAATTGCGCGATGTATTCAAGGGTTGGCCAAGTTCTATCGTATCCTGTGTTTCAAAATGGCTGCGTGTCAGATCGTCGGTCCCCGCGAAAGGTATAAATGCAACTTCACCATTTTTGTACATGGGATAAATGGTGTCACGCAATGCCGGATGGAGACTCCAGTCGGCGTTGAGTTCGAGTGCCGATTGTGGATTGTCGCCAGGACGGGCAATCGCAATATTGGGACGTGATTCGTAATAAAAGCTGCTGGAAGTCGGTACCAACAAATTACAAGCATCATAACCACCACGCAAAAAAACCAATAAAAAACGACTTTGTGTCGCTGGCTCTGCCAGCGCATTACTGCAATAGCCTGTGGCAGGCAATGCAGTCATCGCCAGCATGGATTTAAGCAGGTCACGGCGGTTCATGATGGTTCCTTCAGACTAATAATTGAATGAAATTGAATGAAGTCGAATAAATTAGCGTCGCATCATTTCTGGTGAAGCGAGGAAAAAGATATTCCATTCGTTAGGATTCTTCGCTTGTAGCAAAGCGTCCCTGGTTTCTTTACTAAACTTAGTACTCATGCTTTTTGCATACATAGAGCTAGCCAAAGCCGGTGTTGGTGGTTTCTCTGCTGGCGCTGGTTGATTGTCAATTTTAAACAGACCTGGCGTGCCGAATGCCATAGAGCGAGCGATGTCAAAGCGCACACTCATCTGTCCTGGGCTTGCCCAGGCGCTCTCTTGCATAGAATAGCCATCTGGCGTTTGATGACCATTAAAAGGCTGCCCCATCATATTGAGCCAGTTCAGCATCGGGCCAGTATTAACGATGGAATTACCGTCATAAGCAAGACGTACAACACTCACGACGTAATGCAAAGGATCTTTGAATTTGTGACCGAGCGAAGCGATAAATTCCGGCGAGTCAAACATGGTGCGTAAAGTGATGGGGATATTGCCATCGCTTTGTAAAAAACTATTTGCCATCGTTTGTATCAACGCATCAGATGGGTTGTCCGACACAAAGTACGTTGCTAACTCTTTGCTGATGTAACGTGCGGTAGCAGGCTGTCTGGTCAGCATGCTAAAGACCTCCTCCATTTCATTTAAGCCACGTCCATGAATGGTGGTTCCCAAGATTTGCTTATCGCCAAAATCATGTCTTTGTGGATTGAATTCAAACAGGCCACGACGTACGTAAAACTTACTGAGCTCAGGTTTGATTTTTGGGGTATTTCCGGTCAGGTTGATGCCAACACCAGTCAGTACGCGGGCTAATTCCTGGACATCCTTTTGCGTGTAACCACTATTGACGCCCATGGTGTGCAGCTCCATGATTTCACGCGCATAGTTTTCATTGATGTGGCCGCTGGCGTTGTATTCATTGTCGAGGTAGCGCAGCATCGCCGGATGGTAAGCGGTGGCACGCAATAAATCGCGGAAATTTCCCAGAGCATACGGACGAATCGCATTTTCTTCAAAGTCACCCAACATGGCGCGGATATTGTGTTTGCCGCTGTGAATATTGAAATGGTTCATCCAGAACCAGGTCATTTGTTCCTGTAACTGGTTGGGGGAATAAATGTCGCGCAACAATGAACGCGTTGCCGCCTCACGTTGTAAGCGACTTAATTCTTGTTGGTATTGTTTGTTGAGACTATCGTCAATACCTTTTTGCTGGTCAGCAGCAATTCGTTGCACCTCTAACTTGCGAATTAAATCCTCCAGCGAGGTTTGGGAAATTGTCATGGCGCTGATCTGCGCCTGAATCACGTTAGGTACCGGACTGCCGCGTGCGCGCAATTGCTGATCCAGATAGCGATCCATATTAATTGATTGCAATTGCTGGTCGGAAGAAAAATTACTGCCGAAGCTCAGGCGATTTAACAATTGATTTGGATTGACATTGGCTTTTGTCAAAGCGTTGCCAATAGGAGGTAAATCTTTGACGTAGCTGTTCGTTGCGCCCTGTTGCAACAAAGAAGACGAGCATGCGCTTAGCAAACATATCAGCGTGGCACTTGCCAATCGTTGTACCGTTGTAGAGGTAAGCATGGACTTTCTGTTCTCCGGTCACATTCAAAGAATATGAGGATACAACGAATCATCACTAAAATAGATGACCGGAGCAGAAAGTGCTTGTGTATTTTTTTGTATATGCGTAAGACTTTATTGAGCAGACAGTAACGGCTTATGTGTCATCGCTACCGCTATCGCCGCTATCGTCGGACACGCTATCAAGCGCTGATGCTTGATTTTGACCCTGATCAAAATAACCTGGTATCAAGCCACCATCATTACTGTTATTCAGATTGTTGCCCGGACTGAGGTCACTGAAATTGTTTCCCATTCCGTGGCGCTCATTGCCACCCATCAGATGGCTGATACCCTCATATAAAAACGCACCTGCGGCAACACCAGCGGCGGCAGTGGCGACCGTGCCTAAAACGCTGCTGGTATTGCCGCCAAAAAAGCCAGAAGACGCTGGTTGTGCATATTGTACGGGCTGGGTTGACTGCACCGGCGCCGCTGCCATAGTCGGATACGCAGCTAGTGGGGCTCCCGTAACGGAAGTTGCAGTAGAAGGATAGTCGCTGGTGCTACCGACGGGTTGCACGTTTAATGGGCGGCTGTGCGCGCTATTTCCCCAGCCACTGACGGCTGGGTCCAGAAAGCTGGAATTTGAAGAACCGCCTGAACTCGCGCTGAGTGCTGCAACCAGGGCTTTTTGCTCGCGCAAATCCGCTTGCAGGCTGGCGATCTGGCTATTGGCATTGGCCATTGCCTGATCCAGTAACAATGCGCGTTGGACCAATAAATAGCTGGCGTCAGCTTGCTTGTTGACGGCAGCTGTGATCATTTCGAGAGCAACCGGATCTTTGTTAACACCCTGAACTTGGACTAATTGATCAAGAAAGTTCTGCAAAATCTGGATTTCCTGCGGGGACATGATTTTCTCCTGAAGTGAGCAATGTGGCCTGTATCTGGTCATTGGAACGAAAAATTCAATCCCATCGTTGATCGGCAAATGAAATCCAGGTTCATATTTGCTCCATATTTTATTCCCATGATGAGCGCCAGAATCAGCTTTTCCGATGAATCGTATGCCGGAGTTTATCAGCCATGAAACAATTTCTTTTGAAGCAAGTCAGACCTTTCCGTACTTCAATGTTGCCTTTGCTTTTTCTACTTGGACTGGTGGCCTGTGGTGGCGGATCAGGAGGTAGCAGCACCAGTGGTTCATCTGGTACAAATTCAGGAATTTCATCGGGGACCTCATTGGCGGCAGGTTATCAGCAAGCAAAGTGGGGTGCGAATATGACCGTGACGTTTCCCACTTCATGCACCATGACCGTGATATCTAACGGCTTACCGAATCACGCGATGAGTGCCTATTATCTGCGACCCGCCAGCGGCAATTACACCACCGTCGTTGCAACCACGCCGGATGGGTTGGCACTCACAATCCAACCAAATCCGAATACCCCAAGCCCGATTTCGACAACCTACAATATCTGCCCCACCAAGGCTACTACGACAACGGTGACCAACATGGGGTCGATAGGCACGATGATTTCAGGTGCTGCTTTGTTTAATGCCTACGATGGAACCGGATCGCCAGCGATGTCACAAAACGTCAGTGTTAATTTCACTGACAGCAGTGGTAATCCGCAAACGGCATCTTTCCTCGACAATTGCAATGGACATGCAACACCAGCACAGGCTGGCAATACTTATCATTATCATGGTCTTTCCAGTTGTATCACGGCGCTGGTAGATAATACTGGTGGCCCATCTCATCTGATCGGTGTCGCTCTGGATGGTTTCCCAGTCTATGGTGGACGGGATATGAATGGCAACGTCATCAAGGTATCGCAGTTAGATCAGTGCAATGGTATCACCAGTCCGACGCCGGAATTCCCGACGGGTGTCTATCACTATGTGTTGCCAGAAGGCGTCACGAATGGGCAATCATCGATAGGTTGTTACTCAGGCACTGTCACCAGCGCCCAGATTGCACGTGCCCAAATAAATGGGATTTGCGTGAGCAAACTCGCCAGCGCCGGTAGTTTGTTGAATCGTATTACTAAGAAAGGGGATAAGCTTGCATATTCGTCGCAACCAGTCGGTACGAAGGGCGCTTCCTGAGCTTGGAAGTGTTGCAAATGAGCGCGGGATCTAATGTCCTAACGTTCTTTCAACGCACGGCGGTATTGAATCGCTTCCGCTACGTGGGGTGCGCAAATGTGTTCGGAGGCAGCAAGGTCGGCAATGGTGCGGGCTACCTTGAGCACCCGATGATAAGCGCGGGCTGACCAGTCGAATTTGTTCATGGCGTGCTTGAGTATTTTTTCCGCTTCGGCGTCTGGCTGGCACAGGGCATCAATCTCTGTTGTGCTGAGCAGATTATTGGCTTTGCCCTGTCTTTGCTGTTGACGCTCAAAGGCGGCTTCTACGCGCGCGTGAATGTACTTGCTTGGTTCACCATTAGCTTGTTTGAGCAAGTCTGCTTGCGGCAGTGCGGCGACCTGGATTTGTATATCGATGCGATCAAGCAAGGGGCCAGAAATTTTGTCTTGATAACGATTGATGATGTCTGGTGTACAGCGGCATTTGCCATTGCTGTGACCGAAATAGCCGCAGGGGCACGGGTTCATGGCGGCGATCAGTTGAAAACGTGCCGGAAAATCCGCCTGCCTCGCCGCGCGTGAAATAGTGATATGACCGGATTCGAGCGGTTCACGTAAAACTTCTAATACTTTGCGATCAAATTCTGGCAGTTCGTCAAGGAACAGCACGCCACGATGCGCGAGCGAAATTTCACCGGGACGAGGATTGCCACCGCCACCAACTAAGGCTACCGCAGATGCTGTGTGATGGGGAGAACGGTAGGGGCGGGTTTTCCACTTTTCGATAGAGAAGCCAGCGGTGAGCGATTGCACAGCAGCCGATTCCAGGGCTTCCTGATCTGTCATCGTTGGCAAAATGCTCGCAAAACGGGCTGCCAGCATCGACTTGCCGGTACCTGGGGGGCCGACCATCAACACCGAATGGCTACCTGCAGCCGCTACTTCGAGTGCGCGCTTCGCCTGTAGCTGGCCTTTGACTTCACTAAAATCCGGATAGTTGCGTGGCTTGCGGTTTTCAGATGGACGATGCCGGGAAAGTTTGCATTCATCATTGATTGCGGCAAAGTGAGCGCAAACTTGGAGTAATGAATCGGCGGGATAAATTGCTGCTTCTGTGACCAGGGCAGCTTCGTCTGCGTTGGCTGAAGGCAAAATAAAAGCAGCTTTACGCCGAGACTCTTGTGTTGATTCCTGATTGCTTTGGCAAATAGCAAATGTCATCGCCAACGCACCGCGGATAGGGCGCAATTCACCAGAAAGTGAAAGCTCACCGGCAAATTCGTAATGTGCAAGCATTTCAGCCGGGATCTGGCCAGATGCCGCTAAGATGCCAAGTGCAATGGGCAAATCAAAACGCCCGGACTCTTTAGGTAAATCAGCCGGAGCAAGATTAACGGTGATACGTTTGGCAGGGAATTCAAAGCGTGCATTTTGTAATGCTGCACGCACCCTGTCCTTGGATTCTTTGACCTCGGTCTCAGGCAGGCCAACAATCGTAAAAGCCGGTAATCCGTTTGCCAGATGCACTTCCACGGTTACTTGTGGAGCGTGCATGCCATTTAAAGCGCGACTTTTGAGAACCGCCAGTGACATAGGGCAGTCTTATTTTTGCGCGATCTGTGCTTCCAAAGCGGCAACACGTACCTCTAGTGCTTCCAGCTTAGCGCGTGTTTTGGCTAATACCTGTGCTTGAATATCGAATTCTTCGCGGGTGACCAGATCCAGTTTAGAAAACCCCTGTGTCATCATCGCTTTGACATTTTTTTCCAGGTCTTTAGCAGGTGAATTTTCCAATACCTGGTTGATTTTTGCCTGCATGTCTTCAAAGAAATTTTGCTTGTTCATCTTTTTTCATCCTCATTATTGGGTAATGTGCACGTTTATGGTGCGCCGCAATTTGCGGTTAGCTTCTCCAAAACCACATGCTGCAAATTGGTGCAAATTAAATCCTCAACCTGCACAGGCACCGATTGCTGTTTTGCCTAAACAGAAATCATAACCTAAAGCCAGCGTACTTCCCATCTTCTTCCAAGCTCAACTATTACAAGGCGTAACACGGGTGTCATAACACGAGACTAGTCTGCTATAGATGTAAAAAGAGCATGTAACAAATTTAAATATATTTTTTTGAGGAAGCTGGCACGACTTCTGCTTATCTGGAGACAACAGGCATTACCGAGTTCATTTCCCGCGGGGTCACGGATGATCTTCTGACTTTGCGTTGAGGTTGATGAAGTGAGTTCAACGCAGTTTCTTACCAATATTTATGTTTTTTACATTTTAGGGGAAGCACAATGAAGAAATCTCTACTTGCAGTTGCCGTTGCCTCAAGCTTCTTTGCCGGTTTTGTACACGCAGAAGATGCCAAGCCAGACAATGAAGTCAGCTTTAATGTGGGCGTTGCCAGTGACTATCGCTATCGTGGTATTTCTCAAACACGTTTAGATCCAGCCTTGCAAGGTGGTGCTGACTATACCCATAACCCGACGGGTTTTTATGCTGGAACCTGGTTGTCGTCGATTAAGTGGACTAAAGATGCCGGTGGTGGTGGTGACGTTGAGTGGGATCTGTACGCCGGTAAAAAAGGCGAGATTGTCAAAGATGTGAGCTACGACGTGGGTGTGCTGAGTTACGTTTATCCCTCGAATGGTTTGGGCAATGTCGCTGGCTTAGTTAATGCAAACACGACAGAAATCTATGGTCAGATCGGTTACGGTCCTATGTATGCAAAGTATTCAAGTTCCGTCACTAATTTGTTCGGCAATCCAAACAGCAAGAACAGTGGTTATTTGGATCTGGGTGCAAATATTGAGCTGCCGGACACTTATACATTGGTGCTGCATGCTGGTCGCCAGATGATTAAAAACAATTCGGCCTATTCTTACACTGACTGGAAAGTCGGCGTTACTAAAGAATTTGTCGGCGTTGCCTTTACGCTGGCAGCAATTGGTACGAATGCAAATGACGCTTTGTATGTCACACCTGCAGGTAAATTCACTGGCAAGACAAGTTTGGTCTTGACTGCTGTTAAAACTTTCTAAAGACCGAGGATAGTATGAAACTCATTACCGCCATTATTAAACCCTTCAAACTCGATGAAGTTCGTGAGGCTTTATCAGAAATGGGCGTTCAGGGGATCACCGTGACCGAAGTCAAAGGTTTTGGTCGTCAAAAAGGCCACACCGAGTTGTATCGCGGTGCCGAATACGTGGTCGACTTTTTGCCGAAAACAAAAATCGAAGCGGCAGTAGATGATGCGATTGTAGATCGTGCAATCGAAGCGATCGAAAGCGCAGCACGTACCGGAAAAATTGGTGACGGCAAGATTTTTGTCTATGACTTGCAACAGGTTGTGCGTATTCGTACCGGTGAAACCGGCAACGACGCGCTCTGATGCACTCAATTTGACTTACGGGGATATTGATATGAAAAATGTATTCAAACAAATACTGGTAGCAGGCGCTTTGCTTGCTTCAGTAGGGATGACATCGGTCGCGTTTGCGGATGACGCACCGGCCAAACCTGATGCTGCTGCGGCAAGCGCCACAAGTGCTGCAAGTGCACCAACAACTGCTGCCGTGGTAACGCCGATTCCGGCTCCAAACGTTTCAGTGGCGTCTTTGCCTGCTGCGACTGCAGATGTTGCAGCAGCTTCTGCACCTGCTGTGGTGGCGAATAAAGGCGATACCGCATGGATGTTGGTGTCGACATTGTTAGTTATTTTGATGACGATCCCAGGTCTGGCTTTGTTCTACGGTGGTCTGGTACGTTCTAAAAACATGCTGTCGATTTTGATGCAAGTGTTTATGATTTTTGCGGTCATTATCGTGTTGTGGTGCATCTACGGCTATTCACTCGCATTTACTGAAGGTAATTCAGTGATCGGTGGTTTTGATCGCGTGTTCCTCAAAGGCATCTGGGATCCGGTTAAAGGCACATTTGCGACTGCGGCGACATTTAGCAAAGGCGTGGTGATTCCTGAGTTTGTGTATGTGGCCTTCCAGGCGACCTTTGCAGCGATTACTTGCGGTCTGATTATTGGTGCATTTGCCGAACGCGCAAAATTCAGCGCAGTGCTGGCGTTCGTGGTGTTGTGGTTCACATTCAGCTACTTGCCTATCGCTCACATGGTCTGGTTCTGGACTGGTCCTGATGGCATTAAAGATGCCGCATCTGCAGCAACTGAGTTGGTCAAAGGCGGCTTCTTGCAACAAAAAGGCGCGCTTGATTTTGCTGGTGGAACCGTGGTGCATATCAATGCGGCGGTCGCTGGTCTGGTTGGTGCGATCATGATCGGTAAGCGTGTTGGCTACGGCAGAGAATCGATGGCGCCACACTCCCTGACGATGACGATGATTGGTGCATCCTTGTTGTGGGTGGGTTGGTTTGGTTTCAATGCAGGTTCCGCTTTAGAAGCGGGCGACATTGCCGCATTGGCTTTCGTGAACACCTTGCTGGCTACCGCTGCCGCAGCAGTATCCTGGGTATTTGGTGAATGGATGTCTAAAGGCAAACCATCAATGTTGGGTGGTGCTTCCGGCGCGGTGGCTGGTCTGGTAGCGATTACCCCAGCTTGCGGTTTTGTTGGTCCTATCGGTGCGTTAGTTATCGGTTTGCTGGTCGGCGTGATCTGCTTGTGGGGCGTGAATGGCCTCAAGCGCATGATCGGTGCGGACGATTCACTGGACGTATTTGGTGTGCATGGCGTTGGTGGTATCTTCGGCGCACTGGCAACGGGTGTGTTTGCTGCACCAGCTTTGGGTGGTCAGGGCATTATGGATTATGTTGCTAACAAAATGTCGGCAGATCCATACGTGATTTTTGATCAGGTTAAAGTGCAGGCAATCGCCGTGGGTACGACAATCATCTGGTCAGCGATTGTTTCTGTGATTGCTTACAAGTTGGTTGATCTGGTTATCGGTCTGCGTGTACCAGAAGATGAAGAGCGCGAAGGTCTGGACATCACCAGCCACGGCGAGTCTGCTTACCACGCTTGATAAGGGTTGGTAGTGCGAAAGAATTGATGGAGTAAAGCTAGTATCCTCAGTACGGTGTAAAGAGCGCACGGTACTGATTTATAAGCGGTTTAGCGTCATGGCTAAACCGCTTTTTTTTTACTGGTACGGTTCGATTATTCAGGTTGGCAGAAAAATACGCGTAAAAAAACCTGTGTGACGTCCGACATCAACACAGGTTTTTAATTGCTTAGTTATGGATTATTTTGCTGCCGGTGCTGCTGGCGCTTTATCCGCTGATTTTTCTTCCAATGGACGTACTTTCAGCCACAATTTTGCGATGTCAGCTGCGCCATCTGTACCTTGCAAACTGTTGAATATTTCAGTTGCTTTGTCACGGTTACCGGCTTTCAGATAGGCCATGCCCAAATGCAATTTAGCTTCTTCTGCTGACTTCAATCCACCTTTAGCAATACCTTGTTCTATCAGAGCAATACCTTTTTCGGATTGGCCATTGATCACATAGTTATAGCCGATATTGACCAAACCAATACCAGTTTTGGCATTCTTAGCGGCAGTTTCGCCTGCATCCAGAGTTTTAATGTCTTCGGCAGCTTGTTTATAGACGCGGTCACGCAATTGTTTATGTTTTGCAGCATCTTTGCCTGTTCCCAACAAATTGGCGGCATAACCAGCGTCAACCGCTGTTTTGGCTTCAGTTGGCAAACCCGCGAGCAAAGCTAATTCAGTCATTTCAACATATTGGCCAGGATCGTCCATATTGTTTGTGACCAACATCAAGCGATACAGGTCGAGACGTAAGCGGTCTGAGAAACCGGCTTTATGTTCTGTGCGGTAGAGCAAGTCGCCCCAGTATTCTCTGGTTGGATGGTATTCGACCATCATTTCCAATACGGATGTGTAGCCAGCATTGTCTTTAGATTGCTGATAGCTGCTTGCTAACAAACGCAGGTTTTCTTCTGTAGGGATACGCTTTGCTTTTTGATCTTCAGCAAGGATGACCTTCAGTTCCTCAATTGCGTTGGCAAAATCGCCTTTGAGGTAGTTCGCACGTGCCACCATGTTGTGTACCTGAGGGCTGCTGCTGTCTTTTTCCAGGTAGCGCTTACCCCAGTTGATCGCCAAATCATACTTTTTCTCATTGAAATAGGTACCAGCCATGCCTTCGATCAGGCGCAGTTTTTCATTGTCTTTGAGGAAGTCTGAATTAACCATGACTTCAAATGCACTGGCCAATAGCTCCGTATTGCTGGTGCCGGACGCAACAATGGCACGCATACGTGCAACGACAAAAATTTCATAAGGTGTTTGTTTTTCAAACACGCTCAATGCATTGATTTTTTCTAAAGCAGCCGGAAATTGCTTCTGGTCGAGCAGAGTTTGAATTTCTGCTAATGGTTTGCCCATTTCTGCACGGACAGTTTGTTGCTTGGCTTTGTCAGCCGCTTCGTCTGCGTGTGCCATACCCATAGTCACAGGAGCAATACCTGAGCCGATTGCTGCAAACATCATGGCAGCGAACAAGAAAGAAATTTTTTTCATGGAATATCCGGTAAAAAATAAGGAAGACCGCACGAGCACGGTTCTGAGAGTAACGCTCAGCGTATCAAACCTGTTGACTGTGGATGTGCGGAAGCGGGCATTATAACTGAGGTCGGGAGTGCTATCACCACTTACAGACCTTATCACTGACGGCGCTTGCTGCCAATGGAATAATCGCCAGCAAGCCCAGACCAGAATAGGCCTGGCGGCAATCTTTTGCCTGCGCTTTTTTCACTCCCTCTCCGAGCTGTTTTTCAAAGTTATCGTCACGTTTAAGGCTATCCTGAATTTTTTCTATTTCTCCGCGCTGACGTTGCTTTTCCATCACCACTGCGGATTGACGCAAGGCATCAAGATCGAGATGTGGCCTGGTTTCTGGGGGGTGTTCCGATACTTGTTGTGACTGAGTTTGCGACTGAGTTTCGGGGATAGCGTCGTGCGGCCTCACCGTGATTGGTTCACTGACGGCATGCACTGCGCTGACACCGGACAATGGCGCCTTTTTTGTGGCTGTATTGATTGATTTACTGGATATCCGCAGTGCAGGAGCTAACTTTTCGGGTTCAGGCTGACTGAGTTGTTTCTGGGTCGGTATTTGCAAAATTTGCAAATATAAAGTGCGGTCTTCATGAACTAGCTTTATTTTACTTTGTGCCTGCCAAGCCAGCCATAGCGACAGGTGCAGCAACAACATCATGCTAATCACGCTGAGACGTTGGCGCAAAGAAGTCGCTTGAACTGTGCTGGCATGCATAGAGATGAACTCCGATTCAGGTGTTCATCTAAGATTCTGTCAGTTAGTAAAAGTTCATTTTATACGTCGGATATATACTGGATGCAGTATTCTTTTTCAATCCTCGGAGCGGCTTTATTTATAAAGACATACATTGATAAAACCCAGATACTCCTCCTAAACTAGCCTTAGTCAGGCCTCTGTATTATGCTGTACCAAAATCCAGGGCTTGACTACGACGGTCCACAACATCAGATTTTGTTCCAGCCAGGTTTGCGCTTGTGCGTCACTGACTTTAGCGATTTTGCCTGCATTGAGTAAAGGTGCAATGATCGCTGTATTATCAGTTGCCATTGCTTGTGCAATATCAACCAGATCGAGGTCTGCATCAATAGCAATGACGTTCCCGGTAGCGAATTGCTTAAGGAGTTCGCTCCAGGGGAATTTGGCAGTTTCCTGATTAATTTTGGTGCGTAAGGAAAGTTCTTCAGACATAAAAATTGAAAAAATTGAATTGAAAATGAGACATACCGGGCAAATCATTCATGTTTTGAATCTGACTTGCCCCTTGAGTGTTTCGGTCAGCTCGGCACTGAACGGATCCAGATATTTTTCTTTGATGCTGACCTGCATGAGAGCATTATCTGCATAGCTGACCTCGTTTACAAGTGCCTGATATTTTTCGAGTGTCCGGCGTACTTGAGATTCATTTGAAAACGCAACCTGGATGGTAAGTTGAGCCATGCTTTCTACAGCGATCAATTCTGCCGTTTTAAAAGCTTCAGAAATTGCCTGACCATAGGCGCGTGTCAAGCCACCAGCACCAAGTTTGACGCCACCCCAGTAGCGAACCACCACCGCCAGCACATTGGTTACGTCTTTATGTACTAATACGTTATACATAGGTTTGGCGGCAGTGCCGGAGGGTTCACCATCGTCATCTAATCCAGATTCCCCTGCACATACCAGCGCCCAGCAAACGTGTACCGCATTAGGATGAGCATTGCGTATCAGCGCCAGTTGTTCACGTGCTTCGACACGGCTGTGCAGAGGATAAAGTTGCCCGAGAAAACGACTTTTTTTGATTTCAATTTCCGCAAAGGCGGGAGCTGACAGTTGATGCATGAAAAAATATCGGCTCTTCAGTAGTAAGCAGACGTGTTGCCGCGTTGAGATAGAAAACTGGCACGTCAATCCGTGTACTAAAGGTACCTTGATGGTATTGCCAGTGTTATTTAATTATTGAATGACAAAATTGACTAAGTAAACGTCGGTGACACCGTCATGTTCTTTGACCTCTAACACGTGATTAATTTTTTCTTTAATCTCGTTGATCAATTCATGCTTTCCAGAAGCATTTTGAAGATCTGCTGACTCTTTTCCACTCAATAACATAATCATCGAATGTCGCACCAGCGGCATTTTGGCTTTGATTTTTTCTGCCATTTCTGGATTGCCGAGTTGCAAAGTAATACTAATTTGCAGATAACGATCAAAACTCGATAAATTAACTGTGAACGGTTCTAAAGGTGCCACAGATGAAGCACCTTCTCCACCACCCTCTTTTTTTTCGTTGGCTGACACCGGGCTTGAGATCAGGGTCAGCGCATAAAAAAAGCTCGTCAAAAGGAGATGCTTGTATGCAGTTTTTCTCATGACTTTTCTCTCACAAGGTTACCAAGCACCTGAGAGGAGCAGGAACAGCAATAAAACAATTCATGCTCATCTCAGGCGTCATAGTTTATACCGTTAAAGGCTTGTAGCGTATCCGTTTAGGTTTAGCACCTTCTTCACCCAGACGTTTCTTCTTATCTGCTTCGTATTCCTGATAATTACCATCAAAGAAACTGACTTGAGAATTACCTTCAAATGCCAGAATATGCGTCGCAATGCGATCGAGGAACCAGCGATCATGTGAAATGACCATGACACTACCGGCAAATTCCAGCAATGCATCTTCCAAAGCACGCAGGGTTTCAACGTCCAGATCATTTGATGGTTCATCGAGCAGCAACACGTTACCGCCTTGCAGCAGTGTTTTTGCCAGGTGCAAACGGCCGCGCTCACCACCGGACAAATTGCCGACGATTTTTTGCTGATCGCCGCCTTTGAAATTGAAGCGTCCCAGATAAGCGCGGGATGGCATTTCAAAGCGACCTACCGTCAGAATGTCAGCACCATTGGCGACGTCTTCAAATACGGTTTTGGTATTGCCCAAATCTTCGCGCGATTGATCGACCAGCGAGATTTTTGCAGTCTGTCCCAGCACTACTTTGCCACTATCTGGTTGTTCCAGACCTTTGATCATTTTGAACAAGGTCGATTTACCGGCACCGTTAGGACCGATAATACCGACGATTGCACCGGGTGGAATCTTAAAGCTCAGGTTGTCGATCAATAAACGATCGCCGAAAGCTTTAGAGACATTTTTAAATTCGATAACTTCATTACCAAGGCGTTCTGCAACAGGGATAAAAATCTCCTGTGTTTCATTACGTTTCTGGTATTCATGTTCACTCATCTCATTGAAGCGTGCCAGACGCGCTTTGCTCTTTGCCTGACGTGCTTTTGGATTTTGACGTGACCATTCCAATTCTTTTTGCAGCGCTTTTTGACGCGCAGATTCTGTCGCTTCTTCTTGCTTCAAACGAGCTTGTTTTTGGTCCAGCCAGGAAGAGTAGTTACCTTTCCATGGAATACCATGACCACGATCCAGTTCCAAAATCCATTCCGCAGCATTGTCCAGGAAGTAACGATCATGCGTAATTGCTACCACGGTGCCAGGGAAACGCAATAAAAATTGTTCCAACCAGTCAACCGATTCTGCATCCAGATGGTTGGTTGGTTCATCGAGCAGCAGCATGTCTGGTTTAGACAACAACAAACGGCACAACGCGACACGACGTTTTTCACCACCGGACAAGACACCGATTTTGGCATCCCATGGTGGCAAACGCAGCGCATCAGCGGCCATTTCCAGTTGCAATTCAACGTTGTCACCGGATGAGGTGGAAATTATCGCTTCCAGGCGTGCCTGTTCATTGGCTAAGGCATCGAAATCGGCATTTTCATCAGCATAGGCTGCATACACTTCTTCGAGTTTTGCTTTTGCTTCAAACACTTCGCCCAGCGCAGATTCAACCGCCTGGCGCACGGTTTGTTCCGGATCAAGTTGTGGCTCTTGCGGCAGATAGCCAATGTTCAGATTCGGCATCGGTACTGCTTCGCCCTGAATATCTTTATCGATGCCTGCCATGATTTTGAGCAGTGAGGATTTACCTGAACCATTCAGACCCAACACGCCAATTTTGGCGCCGGGAAAGAAGGACAGAGAGATATCTTTCAGAATCTGACGTTTCGGCGGAACAATTTTGCCGACGCGATTCATGGTGTAGACGTAATTAGCCATTTTTTTTGATGTTTTGAGAGGTAAAGACAATGACCGCAAGGATACCTCAAGCGGGCAGATAACGGCGTTTTTTACACATTTTTTGAAAAATTTGTGCCTTGCATCAAATTTGATGTAGCGCAAAATGTTGCTTGAACTGCGGAACTACACTTTGCTCATCTTAATTCGAAACCTAAAAGGAAATTAAAATGAAAAAATTAGTCCTCGCACTCTCTTTGGCTGCAGTTGGTTTTACAGCAACACAGGCAATGGCTGATGAAGCGCAAAGCCCATGGATGGTTCGCGTACGCGCTGTGAATATCAGCCCGGCAAATAGCTCCGATCCTATTGGCGGTGTTGGCGCCGCAGACCGCCTTACCGTGAGCTCAAAAACGATTCCTGAAATCGATTTCACTTACTTCGTGACACCCAACTGGTCTGCTGAGCTGATTCTCACCTATCCACAAAAACACGATGTTATGTTGGATGGTACAAAAATTGGTACCTTCAAACATTTGCCACCAACCTTGACTGCGCAATACCATTTTGCACCAGAAGCAAAAATTAATCCTTACCTCGGTGCTGGTGTTAACTATACCCGTATTTCAGACGTCAACTTGTTGAATGGCGCTGCTAACCTTGACAACAATAGCTTTGGCCTGGCATTGCAAGCTGGTGTGGATTTTAAAATCGACAAAAATTGGTCTGTGAATCTGGATATCAAAAAGGTACAAATTCGCAGCGACGTAACTTTGAATGGTACAAAAATTTCCAACGTGAAAGTGGATCCATTGTTAGTTGGCGTCGGCGTAGGCTATCGCTTCTGAATTATTAGCTGAGTTTCTGAGAGCCCGAAAAAGCCAGTCCTCGTGACTGGTTTTTTTATGCTTTTCGGCAACGGTAAGATGATCTGTTGTATCGAGACCTTATGGTTTTTTTGCCAGTCATACGCGGATCATCAACTAGCCCTATAATCAAGCCCCGTTTCTTGTTCCACCTAATGGAGAATCACGATGGCGATTTCTATGTACACAGCATCAGTACCAGTTCTGACACAAATGTTGGATAGTCTCAGCGATGTGTTGGGTAAGGCTGAAGCACACGCGACAGCAAAAAACATTGCACCTGAAGTTTTTCTGCAATCCCGTTTGTTCCCTGATATGTTTGCTCTTGTACGACAAGTGCAGATTGCTGCTGATTTTGCCAAAGGCATCGCTGGTCGCCTGGCAGAAGCAGAATTGCCTGCCTATGAAGACAACGAGCAAAGTTTTGCTGACTTGTTGGCGCGCCTTGCGAAAACCAAAGCATTTATTTTATCTTTGGATGCGGCTAAGTTCGAGGGTAGCGAAAACCGTGACATCGTTTTACGTCCAGGCACGCCTAAAGAGAAAAAATTGAGCGGTCATGCTTATTTGTTGAACTATGGTTTACCGCAATTCTTTTTCCACGTGACGACGACGTATGCGATTTTGCGTCATAATGGTGTAGAACTCGGTAAAAAAGACTACATGGGTTCCTACTGAGGAATTAGATTTAGTTTAAATTTAGTTTAAATTTAGTTTAGATTAAATTGATGTCATAAAAAAGCCGCATTTTCACTTTTTAGAAAATACGGCTTTTCAGTTTTTAACGTACTTATTGTCGCGCTGATACAGCGTTCATTCCTTGATTGCTTCGACATTAAAGTACAACGTTACTTCATCGCTGACAAACGGGACATAGCGCCCGACCTTGAAATCACTACGCAATATCTTGGTGTATCCATTTGCACCGCAAGCTTCTCTGAGATACAAAATCATAAAACGGCAATTGAATTGCGTCACTTCTATCGTGACGGGCAGCGTGGTGTTTTTAATCGTCAGCTTGCCTATGACTTGTGTCAGCTTATCTTCGCTGAAGATCATCTTATCGGAGCTAAAGCTGATTTTTGGGAAATTTTCTGTGTCAAAAAAATTGGATGAACGCATTGCGCGATTAAACACGTCTGATCCGGTGTTGACCGAAGTGGCATCGATTTCCAGACTGATGGTGCCACTTTTGGACTCGGTATCCATGGTAATGCTGCCGGTGTTTTTGTCGAAACGACCGCGTTGTGTTGACAAACCCCAGTGTTGATATTCAAAGCTGCTAAACGTGTGTTCGGGATCGATTTTGTAGGTATTTTCTGCGAAAACGGCGCTACTAATGAAGCCAGATAGGAGCAACACAATATGCTTAAAGGGTAGTCGAATAGCCATCACAGCTCCTGATTTGTATGACATCAGGTGTGCTGATGTCATACCATTGCCTTAGGTTTTCAACCTGACGTTGATCTTCAGGGTTTGACGAACTTCAAAGTCATCCTATCACTTTCACCAATTGCCTCATAGATGGCTCTGTTGCTATCTTTATTAGCAAACGTGGGTGGCAATGCCCATACGCCGCCTTCATGGTCTGCGTGATCTTTAGGGTTGGCATTGATTTCTGATTTGCCTGCAAGTTTGAAACCGACGCTCTGTGCCATCTGAATCACGTAGCTTTCATGGACGTAACCACTGCTGGCTTTATCATCTTGTGGCATATTTTCTGGTAAGCGGTGCTCGACCACACCAAAAACACCACCCGGTTTTAAGGCATCAAACGCAGATTGAAACACCGCTTTGACGCTGCCATTTTCATTTGCAATCCAGTTGTGGATGTTGCGGAACGTCAGCACCATATCGACGCTATGCTTGTCAGCATAATGAATATTTGACGGTGGTTCGAATACGCCGAGTACTACTTTATCAAAGACCGCTGGTTTAGCATCCAACCTTTGTTTGAAGCGTTGGTAGCCTTTTCTGACGTTTTCATTCGCATTGTTCGGGTCGTTGGCGGTGGCAATCATCAAACCGTCAGCGCGTAAATACGGCGCGAGAATTTCCGTGTACCAGCCAGCGCCTGGGGCAATTTCTACCACTTTCATATCCGGGCGAATGCCAAAAAAGCTCAAAGTTTCATAGGGATGACGATACAGATCGCGCACAATATTTTCAGGACTACGTTGGGGCCCGTTGATGGCAGCTTTCAAACCATCATCAGCAAAAGCGGAACCACAGCAAGCAAGAACAAGAGCAGAGGCAAGCAAAAGACGTTTCATACGTGAGACTCCGGAAAGAAAGCAGATAAGACGACAAAAGCGAAGAGAAGTTTCATTCGCAGACCTTTTCATGTTTTTAGCATAAAGCCTGGATTGAATTACGGTGCTACTACTATCTGACCGTGACTATATCTCTTTTCATCGGTGCCAGTCTGGCGATCAATTTATTCTGGACTGTGAAGGGGACTGCACATTTTTCCATGGCGAGCTGTAAGTCTTCCGCCAAAGCATTAAATTGAGCGCTGGTGATCGCTAATTTTTCGTGAACGATTTTCATGTCATCGCCGCTGTACTTACAAGGGCCATCCGCAAGTACGCAAAATTGCTCTTTGAGCAGTGAGGCCAGACGCTTCATATTGGTTTCTTTGAAGCCATCTTTGATGCGCCGGTCAATGAGGATTTGCTGTATGGTCTCATCGACGATATGGCTGATACCGGCTTCTTGCCCGAGATCATCATACAGAGTCGCAGCTTGTGCCATACCAGATAGGCTGCTGGCAGTGAGCGCGACCCAAAGATAAAAGCCAGTCAGGGTCTTGGAAAAAAAGCTCATGCTGAGTTGTCCTTAGTTTTTGATTGCTGATTTAATTCGCTCATTTCATGCGCTGAATTAATTGCCAATTTGTACAGATAAATACCAGCCGTGCTGATCTTTGGGGTTAAATACCGTGATGTCACCTAAATCGACATAAGCTAAGGTCATAGACACATTTTTATTCGGGAACCACGCCAGGAAGGCATCGTAATACGCCTTTTCATGGTCGATGCTGAGGTTATTGGGTTTTTTCCGGTATTCTGCCCCCAGCGCCAGTTTGCGATTGAGCAGGTAGGCTGCGGAAACTTCTGGCATGACTTGATAACGATCGTGCAAATCGCCACCAAAACCGAGTAAGCCCATTTGATTTGCCTTGGTCAATCTGAATGTGCCATTGACCAGCAGACTTTGCGCCAGAAATAATTTGGTCGCAGACAGATAGTAATCCGTGCCCTGATCACTTTTTGCACCTAGCTGAGTCACTTTTGTGACCCCGAGTGCATCAAGTCCGCCGATATGTTGATCGCGTTTATACATGGCACCGATCGCAATTTGAGGCTGCCAGTTATCCTGATCAGCAATCAAGTCACCTGCCAGCTTTAACTTGACGCCAACAACATCCTGACTCAGCTTTAATTTGTCCAAGGGTGCCAGACTGCCATTAAACGCTTGTTTTGATAGTGTGAGTTCGAGCTTGTCGCAGATTCCTAAGGCAACGCCGTAAGCGTTTAGCTGATAATCCTGAGTATGTAGCTGCGTCACATGGGCATTGAAACCATAACTATTTTCAGTCCCATAGCCAGAAATGACGGCCCATGGCACTACTCCAGCACCTGCTGCTCCTTCGACTTGAATAACACCAGCTGTCGCTAGTAATTTACCCTGATCTGGCAAAGGAATTTCTTGTGCAAGGGGCGTTTTAGCACTGAATCCAATTAGCACGATGGCTATACAAACTGAAAAGTAAGGTAGGCGCATGGGATGAAGGTAATAGACTTAGGGGCTTGACTTCTATGCTACCGCAACTCAGCAAATTTTTTTTAAAGAGTCATCAACGAGTAATCCTGTTTAGGTAGTATCTTCAGAATAGAAAACCATTGTACCTTTCCTTCACGTGACTTTGTTTTACTGACCTCAATCGGCCAGAAACAGAGCCTGATGCGATATTTCTATTGCGAATCTTTTCTCCTCTCTGGGAGGAGGTTATCAATTCTGATGCATTTTATTATTTTCTTAATGGTTTTTATGTATGAACGTACTTCCACAACAACATAGATCTTAGGCGATCTCATAAATGAACTAACATCGAGACTTGGTTCTGAGTTCTGAAATTGACGACAAATATTTGCCTTGCTTAGAAGAACTGATTTCGCGTATCTTCGTATAATTTCCGATTAATTCGAAGAAATTTCAAATTTTCTCTCCAAAAAGAGTGTTATTTCCAATGAGTGCAATGGCATATGATTGGATCGGGTCGATCAAAAAGATAAGCATTTTTTATTTTGTTGTGAGTTTTTAGTCACTTTATGAGTCGTTCCTCTTTACGTCGCGAACTGGTTATCCCAATTACCGCTGTGGTGATTGGCGTTGCTGTTGCGATCGGCTGGGTGTCAATGAAAGCGGGGAGCGATGCGGTTTTTTCTTTGTCCCAGCGTGTTTTGGTTGACATGGTCTGCAGGATTAATGTGGCCACTGAAAAGCATTTGGATGGTGCATTAACAGCGCTCGAATCAATTGCGCCGAGTTCTTCTCGAATACCAAAAGAACACGATTTCAACCCTGATTTACAAATTCTGGAAGATAAATTCTGGACTGCCAGTGGTTTGTTCATGGATGTGAATAACTACGTCTATTTTGGCGGTAAAGACGGTCGATTCCTAGGTGTTTATCGCATTTCCCAGAGCGATGTACAATTATTTTTGCGCGGCGCCAACGATTTGCATAGGAATGTATATCAGGTCAACAACGTCGGTGATCGTTCCCATTTAATCCGCAAGGATGAATTTGATCCGCGCAAGCGTCCGTGGTACCAAGCTGCCCTAAATTCAGAAACTCCGGTGTGGTCGGGTATCTATAATAATTTTTCTTTTCATTATCCGACCATTACTCTGGCCAAAGCAGTATTCGAGAAAAATCACGAATTTGCGGGTGTAGTTGCTACCGACGTGACGCTCAAAGAATTGTCGAACTTCCTCAGCAAACTTGAGATCAGTAAAAACAGTGTCGCCTATATTGTTGATGAAGATGGTTATATTGTTGCGACGTCAGGTAGAGAAATACCTGAACGTATAGTCAATGGTATGCCAGAACGCATGCGCGCAGTTGACATGAAAACTGCGCTCATTAGCAGCACCTATAGCAAACTGAGTCAATTGAATGTCAAAGCTCCGGAAACTCGAGAATTTGATTTACCCATGGGGGCAGTAGACCTGGCGATTTCTCCTTTGGGCAATAAGCAGGGGTTGCATTGGCAAACCATTGTTGCTGTGCCACGATCTGATTTTATGAGCAGTATTAATGAAGGCTTCTTACAAAGTGTGGTGATCGCCATTGCATGTATCCTTTTCGCACTGACCATAGGATTGACCATTGTTGAGCGCGTGATACGTGATATACGAAAATTAACCGCTGCGGCCGAAAAATTTGGTAATGGTGAAGCTATGCCTAAGCTGGATATTCGCCGTACTGACGAGATCGGAATTCTGGCGCAGACCTTCACTGAAATGGAAAATAAACTGCGTTTTGATAAATTGACACAAGTTGCTAACCGGGAGTCTCTGTTCGCCCAGATTAATCATTTACAAAACATGGCGAAGGAACACCCTGAAAACGCTAACGGATTTACTTTGTTGTTTGTGGATTTAGATCGGTTTAAAAATGTTAACGATAATCATGGGCATGATGCTGGCGACAAAGTCTTGGTGATTACTGCTGCACGTTTGCGTTCAGCAATTCGTGAGACGGATGAAGTTGCACGTTATGGTGGGGACGAATTTGTTCTATTGTTGAAGAATGCCAAAACCAATATAGACATCCACAACATGGTTGAGAAAATATCGGTGCTGGTTGAAGAGCCCATAGCACTCGAAAATGCCGTCGTCGGCATCGGTGCATCGATAGGCTGGGCTAGTTTTCCTGAAGATGGTGATGATTACGTCAGACTCATCAAAATTGCTGATAGTCGTATGTATAACCGCAAGCGTCATCGTAAATCAGCATCCATTGTTCATGCAGTTTGATTGATCCGCCATTGCTTTAGCCATTCTGGCATCTTGGTCGCTGGCATTGGTTTGCTGATGAAGTAACCTTGTGCCTGATCACAACCCAGGTCTTTCAGTAGCGTTAATACTTCAGCATTTTCTATTCCCTCAGCGACAACCCGTAATCCCATATTGTGGCCGAGATCAATCGTTGATTTCACGATCTTCGTATCGTCGATGTCCTGTTCCATTTTCAGGACAAAGGATTTATCGATTTTCAACTCATCCACAGGCAGTCGTTTCAGATAAGCGAGTGAGGAATAGCCGGTGCCAAAATCATCGATCGATAATTCCATTCCCATGGCATGCAGCTTATCGAGAGTGATATGGGCGCGGACAGGGTCATCCATGATGGCGCTTTCGGTGATTTCCAGACAAAAACACTGAGGTTGTACCTGGTGTCTTTGTAGGATTTCAGCAAATTTCTCGGGTAATTCCTGATCCAGTAAATCACGGGTAGAAATATTGACCGAAATCTTTATATTGATGCCAGCGTGCAGCCATTGCTGGCAGCACGCTGCCGCCGCATTCATTACCCAACGAGTGAGTTGGCGGATAAAACCGGTTTGTTCTGCAAACGGGATGAATTGATCCGGGAAAATCATACCTTTGTCAGGATGAAACCAACGAACCAGTGCTTCCACTGCCACAACTTCATTACTAATGACAGAAACTTTCGGCTGTACGTAAAGTTGAAAATGATTTTGTTCCAACGCCGTGCGCATTTCTGTGAGGAGGGACAAACTTTGCTGGCTGGATTTGTCGATGATTTGCGAATACAGCACGGCGCCGTTTTTGGCGAGCTTTGCTGCATACATTGCCACTTCTGCATGACTCAATAAAGTTGTCGTATCGTTAGCATGATCAGGATAGCCCGCAATGCCAATGCCGGCGCTGATGTCGACGGTCTGATCTTCGATCGAAATGGGCTGTTCCAGTGCTAATAAGATCTTATTTGCCAACTGCTGCGCTTGATCAACGTTAGTGGCAGGTAAGAGAATTGCAAATTCGTCGCCCCCCAGACGCGCCGGCCTGCTATTGCCCGCGCCAAGCTCTGCACTAAGTCTGAGCGCAACTTTCTGTAATAAAAGATCGCCAAAGCGATGTCCCATGACGTCATTGACATGTTTAAAACGGTCCAGATCCATCATCAGTACAAAACAAGAATTGCCACGCGATTTGGCAACGCTGATCGCTTCATCAACCATATCAGTAAATAAGGCACGGTTTGGTAAGGTCGTGAGGTTATCCCAGTACGCCAGGCGGCTGATTTCTTTCTCACGTAGTGCAATGGCGTCGCGCATATGTGAAAAGCTATTGGCGAGATCGCCGATTTCATCATTTTGTTTGATGTCTATCGTGGTTTTGTAATCGCCAGTTCCAAGACGACGCGCCGTTTCTGCCAATTGCCTGACTGGGGTGGTGATACGGCGTGCAGTAATGGCGCTGAATATGCTGGCGATGATGCCGCCAAAGATGGTTAAGAAAAGCAGATTTCTTTGTAGTTTTTTATACGGTGCTACCGCCTGATTGATTGATAATTGCAATACGGCGACGGTCGTACTTTTCTCATTTTTTGCCAGAGGTAAGATACGCTCACTATAGTGATCATCGTTGAGATTCAAGTCGCGAATAAACGTCGATGTAGTGATGGTTGCAGGCAACAAGGCCGCTAACTTGTATTCCTCTTGCTCTTCTAACGTGGAGACATTGGGCAACCAGGGACCATTATTTTTGGACGTAAATATACTGATTTGCATCGCCGATAATTCGCGCATGTCGTTGACTAATCTGCGGTCTATGGGAATAGCCATTGCTACCCAACTGATGGTGATCGGAGCGTTGACCGGTACCATGACCATTTGATATGGTTTCCCATCGACGATATCGGTGCTGGATGCGCTGCCTTTTTCTGTCGCACTTTTGATCAGGTCGTAGACGCTTTGTTGAAAACCACGTGCCAGAGTATCACTACTGGCAACGATGATTTTGCCGTCCAGCCCCACTACCATGGTCAGATCTGCTTTGATGCGTTCACCATGATTGAGTAATGCTGACACCATCGTTTGTGTATCATTGGTGCCGATCGCCTGGCGAAATGCATAATCTTTCGATAACAGGGTGGCACCGTCTATCAGATGTTGTGCATTTTGTTCCAACAAATGCAGAAAAATTTTCTCATTAAAAGCCAGACTGCTTTCAATCTGCGCGCGAGCATTGTCATCAATCGACCTGTCGATAAAGAAATATCCGGCCAACTGCAAACTCAGCAGTAAACTGATGAATAAGGTTACGACCCGGCTTTCCAGACTACGCAAGCGCATTTTTTTCTCTTTCTGAAGATGAGATTGGTGTAATTGTTAATAACTGACTCAATTTTATCTGCGGGCTTGTGCCTTAACGAAGGCAGTCAATGTTAGCTTTGTGTTGTTCAATCCTGAAGTACAATTTAGCGCAGCTTAAACTTCAGGTGTACTGCAATGGGCGTTGATTCTGCGCCGATTTTCATTTCTTCCGCTTGCGGTTCACTGCCTGTGGCTTGCTGGTAGTGCCAGACCTTGAGCGTATATTTTCCTTGGGGCAATCCTGACAATATAGCATTGCCACGGGCATCTGTTTTTGCAAAAAAAGGCGTATTGACGACGTGTATATACGCCAACATCTGATCATGAATGTTGCATCCCACTGTTACGGTCCCGGCCTTATCAAATAAAAGTGGCTCGGACGGCTTGCCTGAATACAATTTAAGCTCAAAAGTTTTGGCCGGTGAAAATGAATATGCCTGATGCTTTACGGTGTCGTTGTTTGGAAATGAAATCAGCGTGCCGGTTTGCACGACCGTCACCAGGGGAATGAATTTCTTATTTTTTTGCTCGATGACCGCTGGTGCAGGTTTGCTGTTGCCAATTGGAAACGCAGGTTCTGCGTAAACAACAGCATCTTCGACTACTTGTCCGCTATTGTCTGTCACCGTGACAACGGTATTTGCAAAGGCACTATTGTTTGCGCCAGCGCATAGTAGTACAGTGAATGCAATGAAACCTAAGAATTTGGCTGGCATCGGCGTATCTCTCATTGGTGGCAAAGTCAGAAGACCGGATATGTCTTCTTCTTACCAGGATTGACATCAAATTTTTTGTAAATGTATGTGAATACCTTATAAGCCTATCATTATTTGCTACACTGAATCAGAGCTTCAGATAAATTCCTTTATTGACCGGATGAATGTGATGTTAATCCGTTTTTTGGAATATTGTCCGGTGGAATTTTCACCACTTTTTTTGGTTGTCTTTCGAGTACATTGCAGGGATCTCGAACATGGAATCCATTATCAAGCATTTGGTAGAAATTACCGGCTATCGTGACCATGATTTGCTCAATATTTCTATAGCATCATCCTTACGTGAAATATTTGTCGCCAGGTCGGCACGCGTTTCTGAGCTTAGTTCTGATGATACAGCCACTTTTCTGACAGCAAAGGTGGACATCACATCCACAGGTGTCGATGTGATCGATCAATCGGAACCTATGCTGTTGTCGGCAAAGTTGAGCGAAATCCCGGAATTAAAACCTGCCATTGCCGCGCAGCAACCGTTTATTGAGTACCTCGTGAATAATGAGCCGCGTATCTGCTTGTTACTATGGAATGACGGGCGGCTTGAGGCATTGATAGAACTTTTTCATCCCGCCAACCACACACTCAACACCATGGAGGTGGTGCGAGGGATGCTGATCGTATATAAAAATTTCCTGGCGTTGCTAGACTACAACGAACGCGATTCGTTGACGGGGCTGTTGAATCGAAAAACCTTCGACGACAGCTATACCAGGATGTTGCGTATGAATGTCGGTAACCTCGCTTTGCAAGATGCTTCAATCGACGCCGGGCAGTCAGAAGTCGAATACAAAGTGGAACACTACCACTGGCTAGCAGTCGTGGATATTGATTATTTCAAACGCGTGAATGACCAGTTTGGTCATTTGTATGGTGATGAAGTATTAATTTTAATTGCCAATATCATGCGCAATTCATTCCAGCCCAGTGATCATTTATTTCGCTTTGGTGGCGAAGAATTTTTGATATTAGTGCACTCAAGTAGTCTCGGTGAGGCGCATAGAGTTCTTGATCAATTCCGTACCAATGTCGAACAATACCATTTTCCGCAAGTCGGACAAGTGACTGTCAGTATAGGGTTTGCGCGGATTGATACGTTTGAGCCAGCCGTGGCGACCGTGGGTCGCGCCGATCAGGCCTTGTACTATGCCAAAACCCATGGCCGCAATCAGACCTGTCACTACGATATTCTGGTAGCTAATGGCGATTTGCATCAGGAATACTCCAACGATATCGCTGAATTTTTTTGAGTCGACTTTTATTTTGCCAGCTTGCGTGAGGTCGTCAGCATGATCACACTGCCAAGAATAATCGCCATGGCGATCATCGCTTTGCCAGAGATATGTTCGCCGCCAAAGGCTGCCCCAAGCGCCACGGCAATTACCGGATTCACGTAAGCGTAACTACCCGCTAGTCCGGTATGTACTTTAGACAGCAAATACATATATGCGGTGAAAGCGAGCAAAGAACCTGCGGTCACCAGATAAAACCAGGCGGCTACTGCATTGAAAGTAACGGGGCCCGTCGCATGTTCACCTAGGATGATGCTGCATAGTATTAAAAAAATGCCGCCAACCAACATCTCGCTGGCAAAACCCATACCGCCAGCCGCCATTTTCAGCTTTTTCTGCGACAAAATTGAACCCACATCCCAGCTCAGAATCGCTGCCAGCAACAGGATGATGCCAATAGGTTTAGCAGCAAACTCGCCATCTGAAGCCAGTAACACCGCACCGGCAAAACCGCACACAATTCCCAGCCATTCACGACGTTTAGGCCAGTCACCAAACAGACCAGACAAACCAGACAAAATCATCGGTGAGCATGCGATAAATACCGCCGTTAATCCGGACGACACATATTGTTCAGCGCAGGCGGTTAAACCCGTTCCACCGCCTAACATTAAAATGCCAACAATGCCGCCATCGCGCCATTCCCGCAGAGTCGGAATACGCGCACCCCGCCACAGTTGCCATGCAAACAGGATGGACCCTGCTGCCACAAAGCGTGTGCCTATCATCATCAACGGGGGAAACGACTCAAGCGCCACTTGAATGGCAAAATAAGTTGATCCCCAGACGATATAGACGGTGAGTAGGGCAATTAAAACAGAACGAGGCAAATGGCGCATGGTATTGGTGCTGGAATGAAACAAGGGATGCAACAGTGTATGTGAGTCAGGAACGATTTTAAATGGATAAAGCAAGGTAAATCAGGTACATTTCTTTTAAATCGACTGAAAAATCAAGGTTTTACCATGAAGATAGAATTTGACCTGATGGATGCAAAAATCCTTGATATTTTGCAGGCAGATGCCAGAGTCACGCTGGCTGAAATCGGACGCCGCATTCATTTAAGTCAGCCAGCGGTCGCTGAGCGCATCAAGCGTATGGAGGCGGCGAATGTCATTACCGGTTACCACGCGCATGTCAATCCGGAAGCGCTTGGGTATGGGATTACTGCGTTTGTGCGGATAGCCAGCCGTTCCAGCGATATGCCAGTCGTCAAAATCGCGGAACAAGTACCAGAAGTGATCGAGTGTCACGCAATTACGGGCGAAGACTGCGTGATCGTTAAAGTTGTTGCGCCATCGGTCAAAGAATTGGAGCGCGTGATCACCAGCCTCGCACGTTGCGGCGTCACCTCGACTTCATTAATCTTATCGTCGTCGATCGAGCGACGGGCGATCAAACCCGTGGAGTAGGGTATGGAATTACGCCAGCTACGCTATTTTGTTGCCATCGTTGACCACGGCTCTTTGTCGCGTGCTGCCAAGGTCTTGCATATCGTTCAGCCTGCCTTGACGCAACAATTGCAGCAATTGGAAGAGGAACTCGGTGCGACGCTATTGCATCGTTCAGCACAAGGTATGCAGGCAACCGATGCGGGCAAAGTGTTTTATGAACATGCACTGGCGATCTTAAAACAAGTCAGTGACGCCAAATCTGCAGTCGCACAATCGACGGATAAACCCAGCGGTACCGTCGCTCTGGGCATCCCGCAAAGTGCCTCCGGTGCGTTGGCATTTCCTTTACTGACAGCGGTACGCGCGGCCTATCCGGATATCATCTTTCAATTGACGGAAGAATTGACCGGTAATCTGACCGAGCAGTTGCGCTCTGGGCGCTTAAATCTGGCGATTTTATTTGACGACGGTCAGCTCAGTAATTTTGCCACGACTGCGTTGGTCGAAGAAGAGATGATGTACATCACGCGTGCCGGATCGCAATTCGCTTGTAAGCGCAAATCGATGAGTCTGGAAAAAGCACTGCAAGTGCCTATGATTTTGCCCAGCATTCAGCATGGCGTAAGGCCGCGCATAGAACAGGTGGTCAGACAGCAAGGCTTGCGTATTGAAAACGTGATCGATATTACCTCGATAGCGATTTTGAAATCGGCACTCATGGCAGATATGGGGGCGACGATTTTACCGGTATCGCCATTGCTGGCAGAAATCCAGCGTGGTGAAATGATAGCGACCCCAATCAGCGACGTGCAGTTATCACGCACTGTCAGTTTATGTGCTTCAAAGAATATTCCGCTGACCAATGCCGCCATGGCAGTGGAAAAATTGGTTCTCGAAGTGACGCGAGATTTATGTCAGAGCAAAAAATGGCTGGGAACTAAAAGTTTGATGGCAGACGTAACAGTGCGAGCAAAATAAATTTGCCCGCGCTGAGTTGAACGATGCTGCGTTTTTCTCAAGCTGCCAGCGCAGAGGGGGCTTGTTGGAGTAGAGCCGACAAACCAATAAAAGCCGGATAGGGCTCGGTAATCACAAACACCGGTATCTCGGACAAATATTGCGTGAAACGTCCTTTTTGTTCAAATCGCTGACGAAAGCCTGAACGCAATATATAGTCACCCAGTCTGGGTACGATCCCGCCACCAATATAGATGCCGCCGCGTGCGCCGAGCGTGACCGCCAGATTGCCTGCCATCGTTCCTAACATGTCACAAAAGCTAGCCAGTACTTCACTGCAAATCGGGCATTGTTGGTTCAGTCCACGTTGCACAATATCTGGTGCTTCGATGTCTTCGGCAATTTGTTGTTGACTGGTAGCGAGCGCGCGATAAATCAATTTCAAGCCAGGACCAGACAACAATCGTTCGGCAGACACATGATCAAATTCTTGCCATGCAAATTCCAGAATATCAATTTCCCGTCGGTTTGCTGGTGTGAAACTGACGTGACCGCCTTCACTGTGCAAAGGTTTCCAGCCATCGGCAGACGGAATCAAGCCAGACACACCTAGTCCGGTACCTGCACCCAATAAACCAATCGCGCTCTCTGGAACCGCTGTACGACCGCCCACCTGTGTCAATTGTTGCTCGCCAAGGTGCGGCAAAGACATCGCTAAGGCGGTGAAATCATTGACTACATCCAGACTTTCTAATTGAAATAAATGGCGCGTCGCTTCGATAGAAAAACTCCAGTGATGATTGGTCATTTGTACCCAATCACCGTGGATAGGATTGGCAATCGCAATCCCGGCATTTTTTACCTGATCGGCACCTGCTGCTCTTGCTTCGCCCGTCTGTAAATAGGCGTGCATCGCATCGGCAAGTTGCGGATAGTCTGCGCAAGCAAGTACCTTCACCGCTGCCAAAACGCCAGGTGAAGTCTCTAAGGCAAAGCGGGCATTGGTGCCGCCAATGTCAGCAAATAATTTAGGAAAACGCATGTTTAGCTCCTTAACACCGTTTATTACTGCTCAAAGCAGACTTTGCTCAGTTTCCGGATCAAAAAAGACAGCCTTCGATAAATCAAAAGCCAGTCGCATCGCCTGACCAGGCATCGCCGCCGCGCGTGGATGGGTGCGGCAAGTAATGCGTTCGCCATTAAAGCGGGAGAATACCAAGGTGTCGGGGCCGGTTGGTTCCGTCAGATCAATGACGCAATCGACTTCGGTCGGGTGATAGCCGTTCGCAGATTCAGAGCGGCGTGCGCTTTCAGCATCGGTGACATGTTCAGGACGGATACCTAAAATGATGTCGCCGTCTTTGTTGCGTAAGCCTTTGACCGCCTGCAAATGAGACGCTGGAATAGGTAATACCGTTTGCTTACCCGCGTGTTCCACTGCAAAACCCAGACCATCTTGATGGCCTTGTAATTTGCCACGTAAAAAATTCATCGATGGTGAACCGATAAAACCTGCAACGAACATATTTGCTGGTCTGTCGTAGATTTCTTGCGGGCTGCCGAATTGCTGAACTACACCATCTTTCATCACCGTGATCTTATCGCCCAAGGTCATCGCTTCTACCTGATCATGTGTCACATAGACTGTGGTGGTTTTCAGACGTTGATGCATCAGTTTGATTTCAGCACGCATTTCTACGCGCAGTTTTGCATCCAGATTTGATAAAGGTTCATCGAACAAAAACAGTGACGGATTGCGTGCAATCGCTCGCCCCATCGCCACGCGTTGACGCTGGCCGCCGGATAAGTGCGCTGGCTTTCGATCGAGTAAATGCGTCATTTGCAAGGTCTCGGCAACGCGATCAACAATTTTCTTTTGCTCTGCTGCGGGTACTTTGCGTATGCCTAAGCCGAAAGAAATATTTTCACGTACTGTCATGGTTGGATACAGCGCATAAGACTGGAACACCATCGCAATATCGCGTGACTTGGGTGGTACGTCGTTGACGCATTTGTCGCCAATGTAAATGTCACCTTCGGAGATCGGCTCCAAGCCAGCAATCATGTTTAATAAGGTGGATTTGCCGCAGCCAGAGCCGCCAACCAAGATCAGAAATTCACCGTCCTTAATTTCTAAATTGATGCCTTTTAAAATTTCTGCGCCGTTCGGATAGACCTTACGTACACCGCGGATGGATAAGTTAGCCATGTTTTATATCTCCTGATTTCTTCTTGCAGCACGTCGTCATAGTTAGACCGTGCTGCTATTGATCTTTATTCGTGTGAACGCTTCGTGCTATAAAGGATTAACCTTTGACTGCACCGGCAGTTAAGCCGCGCACAAAATATTTCCCAGCCAATAAATACAATCCTAACGTTGGTAGCGCAGCGATAATCGCCGCCGCCATATTGACGTTGTATTCAGTGACGCCAGTAGATGTATTGACCAGATTATTCAAGGCAACTGTCACCGGCTGCGCGTCGGTACCGCCAAACACCACACCAAATAAAAAATCATTCCAGATTTGTGTGAATTGCCAGATAAAGCACACCATAAAAATCGGCAAGGACAATGGCAGTATGACGCTGCGATAAATCCGGAAAAAGCCCGCACCATCGATCCGCGCTGCTTTGACTAATTCATCTGGAACGCTGATGTAGTAATTGCGGAAAAACAAAGTGGTAAAGGCAACGCCATAAACGACGTGGACAAACACCAGACCCATGGTGGTGTTAGCGAGTTCTGCCAATCCTAATAAGCGTGCCATTGGCAAAATCACGACCTGAAACGGAATAAAGCAACCCACCATTAATGCCGTGAAAATAATTTCTGAACGTTTGAATTTCCAGTGCGCGAGTACATAACCGTTGATTGAACCGATCAGGGTAGAAATCAATACCGCAGGCACCGCCATCTTGACCGAGTTCCAGAAGTAAGGTGACAAACCATCACATCGCACGCCAGTACATGCACCACCCCAGGCTTTTTGCCATGCGTCAAACGTCGGGTGACGTGGAAAATCGAGCAAATTGCCGCTACGGATTTCATCCAGCGATTTAACCGATGTCGTCAGCATCACATACAAAGGAGCGAGGTAATACAGTGCGCAAAATATCAGCAAGGCATAAATGAAAATACGTCCCGGACTGAAAGTGAATTTGAAATCAGTGCCCATGTTTGGCCTCCTTACTTTCCAGATAAATCAATGGCACCAAGACTGCCAACACGGTCATCAACATCATCATTGCTGATGCAGCGCCCAAACCAAGCTGACCGCGTGTGAATGAAAATTGATACATAAAAATCGCTGGTACGTCGGATGAAGTACCTGGTCCACCCGCCGTCAATGCCATCACCAGATCGAAGCTTTTAATTGCGATATGCGATAACACTAACAACACGCTAAAAAACACAGGGCGCAACGCTGGAATGACAATACGGCGATAAATGGTCGGCAAACTCGCCCCATCGACCATCGCGGCTTTGATGATGCTATCGTCGACACCGCGTAAGCCTGCGAGGAACAGCGCCATCACAAAACCAGAAGACTGCCAGACGCCCGCAATGACAACGGTATAAATCGCCATATCAGAATTGACCAACCAGTCCATAGAGAAGTCAGGAAAGCCCCACTCACGCACCATTTTTTCTAAACCCAGACCAGGATTTAAGATCCACTTCCACGCTACACCAGTAACGATGAAGGATAGTGCCATCGGGTACAGATAGATGGCGCGTAGGGCGCCTTCCATACGAATTTTTTGATCCAGAAAGACCGCCATCAGCAGCCCAACGACCAGGCAAAACAGAATAAACAAACCACCAAAGATACCCAGATTGGTCGCTGATACCCACCAGCGATCCAATTCAAACAGGGCGTGATACTGACCAAATCCGGTCAGCTCGTAATTTGGCATCAGACGCGAATCAGTGAAAGAAAGATAAGCAGTGAATGCGATAAAACCATACACAAACAGCAACGATGCAAATACCGTTGGCGATAACACCAGACGCGGCAACCAGACATCTGCGAAAGCTTGCAGACGATTCGGCATCGAAGCTTTTTTGGGTGAATAGGGAATTTTTATTTCTGACGGGGATGTAACCGACATGCTTGTCTCCGGGGGGTGAGCTGAGCTGATGCAGGGGGGAGGTTCTGCATCAGCTCACCAGCGAGGTCATTGACCAAGCTGGTACTCGGGTGAAACTTAAGGAATCTTTACTTCGTTTTTGCGGCTTTCGCCAATGCTTGCACTGCTGCTTGCGATGTCATGTTGGAATTCATGAATTTCGCAATCACGTCTTGAATTGCACCAGCTTTAGCGGAGTCAATTGCCATGCCGTGCGCAAAACTCGGCACAAAACTGCCTGCTTTGCTGCTTGCATCCATATCGTCCATGGATTTCAAAGCACAGCTATCGAACTTCGCACGAGTAACACCTGCACGAGCTGGGATAGAACCTTTGTTCAAGTTAAATACTTCCTGGAATTCCGGGCTCATCACTGCGCCAGCCAAAGTTAGTTGGGCTTTTTGCGCGTCGGCACCTTTGACGGCAAACATCGTCAGAGAGTCGACGTTAAACGTGAAAGATTTTTCTGTGCCCGGTGCTGCGACACACAAGAAATCTTTTCCAGGCACTTTACCAGCAGCCGTAAATTCACCTTTTGCCCAGTCACCCATGAATTGCATACCGGCTTTGCCATTAATGACCATTGCTGTTGCCAAGTTCCAGTCACGACCTGCAGAGTCTTTGTCGATGTACGTTTTGATTTTTGCCAACGTATCAAAGGTTTTAATCATGGTCGGACCGGTCAGACTTGCCTGATCCAATTGTACAATCGCTTTTTTGTAGAAATCGGCGCCGCCTACACCCAAGGCGACAGATTCAAATACCGTTGCGTCTTGCCAGGGTTGACCGCCGTGGGCAATCGCGATGTAACCGGCTTTTTTGATTTTGTCTGCTGCGTCAAAGAATTCAGCAAAATTCGTTGGTACTTTAGCGCCAGATTTTTTCAATACTTCTGGATTGACCCACAACCAGTTAACGCGGTGCACATTGACCGGTGCTGCGACATAGTGGCCTTTGTATTTCATGATATTGGCCAGCATCGGTGGCAGGGATGCATCCCATTTACCTTCAGCTGCTGCCGCATCAATGTTTGCCAATACGCCTTCATTGCCCCATTCCTGAATCGATGGGCCTTTGATCAATGCGGCGGTCGGCGCGCTACCAGCGATAACGCGGGCTTTGAGTGCGGTCATGGCGTTTTCACCAGCGCCACCGGCCACCGCGAAATCTTTCCACGCCACGCCTTTGGCTTCCATCATTTTTTTCAATTCAGCGACTGATTTGGCTTCGCCACCAGATGTCCAGTAATGCAATACTTCAACTTCTGCTGCTTGGGCAACGCTAGCGCCTGCGAGTAATGTGCTGCCTGCAAGTATTGCGAGTGTCAGTTTTTTGAGTTTCATTTGAGTCTCCGTCTTGTTTTATTGACTACATCATTGAATATCTACCTGAATCGAGCACCTGGCAACTTAGCCAGTGTGCTCGCAGAATTTTTCAGGCGTATTACCACCATGCCTCGACTTGAACGCCAGCAGAGGTGCCGCTGGTACCGTTGTTGTAGACTGGGCCGGAGTTGTTGCTGGCGTTGACGGCGGCAGTTGCTGCGTTATTCCATTTGCCGTAACTCACAAAGAAACGCAGTTCAGGGCGTGACCAGTAGCTTTCGCCCATAGAAATTGCTGGAGCAAAAGTCAGTTTGGTCAGGCGAGCATCAGGGCCGCCTGTTGCGGATGTCACACGATCAGTACCCAGTTCCAATTGCAATTTCAGATGTGGCATGATGGCGTAGACAGGACGTACACCCAGACTAGTCCATGTTGTGGAGCCTGCGTTAGACTTATCTCTTTGCATCAAAGCCACAAATTCAGCGCTGAATTGTTTAGTAGGTTGTACCACCAAATCATCAAAAATACGGGTACGGGTAACATCAGAGCCCAGCAAGGTACTGCCTGAGGAACCCATACGGTCATTGCCGACACCAATGCCTGTGCCAGGGCCTACGCCGTATTGGATGCCCAACGTATTACCACCACCCCAGACATCTTGTTTATGCATCACACTTAACTGCCAGCCGCTATGGGTATTGGTTCCCTGGGATTTAATTGCGGTCAACACAGCATCGACTTTACCGCCTTCATTGACTGGCAGACCTTCGTAGATAAAGTTTTGTCGAATCGCCGCAGAGGTGTTGGTGACCAAACCTGTGGTTGGGTCAATATTGTTGGTATCGTTGTCTTTGAAGATGGCGTAGCTGAATTTACCCGGGCCAGCCTGGAGGCCGTCTAAACCACCGCCGGTACCATTCAGATTCACGAATTGCAAATCCAGCATATGAATATCTGGGCGGTAGTAGTAACGCTTACCTATCCAGGCTACGCCGCCGTTTAAGAAATCAACGTTTTTAGCTTCAACATAAGCTTTAGCGATTTTCAGGGAAGCATTACCAAAGTCAGAACTTGGGCTCCAGGCATTGGCCCATAAGGTGCCTGTGAACGTGACGCCATCTACTGCTTTTGCCAGTGTGGATGTGTAGCCGCCTTCGAAATACGCATCACATTCGTTACCGAGACGGTATTTCATAGTATTGCCGCCAAGACCAAAACAGCTTTGTGGACCACCGGAAGAACGAGTGCCTGCGCCATCACGCAAATAACCATGAAAACCATCTTCATCATGGCCAGCATCAGCGTAAGTCATTCCGGAAGTGAGCGCGAGTGCCAGCGCCAAAGGCAACGCTTTGAGTGTAGTACGAGTCATTTTGTCTCCGTGATAGTTGAGTGAACAATGCTCAACAAAGTCTGTGCTTTTTATTTTTTGCTTTGAGCTTGTTTTTTATTGCATGTCGTTTGACAGCGATCGGACAGTAACACCGCTATGAATGTGATTCCAGCACCAAGGGCTAACGATGATGCTTGAACGTTAAGGTATTGATTTATAAGGATTATGTATTTTTTTCATTTTCTGATGGACTTACGTTTCCTTACATAAGTCCTGCGAAATTTTTTAAATCAATCGTACTTTCACAGAGGTGCAAGTGAAATCAGGCCATTGTGAGGAGAATCATAAAACCTCATAAAAACTTACGTTTCTTTACAAATAGCTAGTCTTCATTACGGTGGTAATGCCACTTTGGCGTTCACTTGGGCTATAGTGTTCGCCGAGACAAGGAAGGACCCCTCAGGTGCAAAAAGAAAAAAAAATATTCTTGCCCTATGCGGAATTTGCCATTAAAGCTCAGCCAGAAGTACAAAAATATCTCGTCTATCTCGTTTATACGGGACTATTTTTTCTCGCTGCCTTTTTATTGATGGCAAATGCGCAAGCCCAGACCGTTCAGGTGCTGCATTGGTGGACATCCACCAGTGAAGAAAAAGCGATTGCAACATTGTCCGGGCGTATGGCACAAGAAAATATCGTTTGGAAAAATGCTGTGATTCCCAGTGGGTCAGGGATAGGTGCAGGCATCGTATTGAAAAGCCGTATGCTGGCTGGTGACGCGCCGGAAGCGGCACAGCTCAATGGCGTGATCATTTCTGAATGGGCGGATCTTGGTTTATTACAGGAATTAGATCCTGTTGCCAGCAGTGGTAAATGGGAAAAGTCACTATTTCCGACGGTATGGCGTCTGATACAGCCAAAAGGTCATCCGGTTGCGGTGCCGCTAGGAATTCATCGCATTAATACCTTGTTTTACAACCGTAAAATTTTCGCCAAATTCGATCTCAGTCCGCCGTCGAACTGGGACGAATTTGATGTGATTGCCAAGAAACTACAACAAGCGGGTATTACACCACTGGCGCAAAGTTCTGAGCCGTGGCAGCTCGCTACTTTATTTGAAACCCTGGTTTTGTCAGAATCGGATGCTAACTTTTATCGCGACGCTTTTGTGAAGAAAAGCTCGCAAGCCTTTGTTGATCCACGCTTTGGTCGTGCCTTGAGTCGTTTGCGAAGTCTGAAAAAATATATGCCTGCCCCCTTAACTGAACGCACATGGATTGCTACCACTCGTATGTTGGCCGATGGCGATGCGGCGATGCTGGTGATGGGGGATTGGGCGAAAGGTGAACTGAATTCCTGGGGTATCGCCACCGACATTGGGTTTTCATGCGCCGTCGTGCCCAATACAGCGAATTACCACTTATACGACATTGACACGCTGGTCATGTTAGATAAGGGTGCGGCGGCTCGCAGTGCTCAGGAAAAAATTGCCCAGATTGCAGTTTCGCCAGTGGTGCAAACTGAATACAATCAGATTAAGGGGTCGATCCCCGTATTACGCAATCCTGAACTGAACAAAATGGATAGCTGCTCACAAACTTCATGGAAGATATTTTCGCGCGGTAGCACAGTACAAGTACCTAGTCTGGCACACCGCATGGCGACCGACGAAATATCAAAAGACGCCATCATCGCGGAAATCATGCGTTTCTTCTCGAACGACAATTTGTCTGTCAGCGATACACAAAAACGGCTGGCAGCGATTTCCCGTACCCTACCAAAATGAAAATCCGGATATGACACGCAAGATACTTATTGTCGATGACGACCAAAAAACCCGTACTCTGCTGAAAGCTTACCTCGAAAAAAATCAATACGAGGTCAGGCTTGCGCATAACGGGGAGTCATTTCTGGCGGAATTCCAGCGCTATGTTGATGAACTGTCGATGGTGATACTTGATGTCATGTTGCCCGATACGGATGGCTTTGCTTTATGCAAAATCGTGCGCCAACGTTCAAATATTCCCATCATTATGCTGACCGCCAGCTCCGACGAAACAGATCGCGTGGTTGGTTTGGAGTTGGGGGCTGATGATTACATCGGCAAGCCATATAGTCCGCGTGAATTGTTAGCCCGTATCAAGGCTATCCACCGGCGCATGGGAACCGAAAGCAATGCGCCACCGCGCTTCTACCGCTTTAATGGCTTCACTCTGGATGCGGTGGAACGCACCGTGGTGAATGCCGAATCGGAAATTGTTCCATTGACCGGTCTGGACTTTCAGTTGCTGAAATATTTTGTAGAGCACCCGGGCGATATCCTCGATCGCGGGATTTTGTGCGAAGAAACGCGTGGACGTGATTCAGGTCCGCTGGATCGGTCATTAGACGTGCAGATCAGCCGCTTACGTTTGCGTTTAAATGATGATGGTAAGCAGCCGTTCATTATCAAAACGGTGCGCGGCGCTGGCTACGTTTTTTCTGCTGATGTCAGTGTGTCAAATGTCTGAACCAAGCCGCCAGCGCTCATGGATGCAGCGCATTTTGCCATCGTCTCTGCTTGGGCGATTATCTGTCGTCATGGTCGCCGGGGTGATGCTGACACAATTTGTTGGCAATGCGTTCTGGGCGGCACAAATGCGCAAAGAGTCGCAGATAGAAGTGACTGAATCGTCGCAACATTTAGCGCAAAGCGCTGCGAGTACGATCCGATTTTTCATGAGCCCGCCGCCAAATTTCCGGTCGCTGATCATTCAACAATTTCGTGAAATGGGTGGCACCCGTTTTTACGTCAATTTAAATAGCGCACCGATTACCATCAAGGATATTCCTGAGCAAGCGTTGACAGCACTTGCCAAAGAAAAATTTTCTGCGGCGCTCAAAAAAGTCCTGCCGAATATTTCAAAAACTCAGCTGAACTTTACCTGGCCTGATGATCTGGTCTTGTCAGAAGACGGTGCTGGAATTGGTGATGTGCCTGACCGTTGGGTGCAGCATATTCTGGTCACTAAGCCAAATCCGGCACCGATATTGGTGTTGCAAGTCGAAATGGAACCTGGACATTGGTTATATCTGGCGACCTTGATGCCGAACCCATATTTTTTGGATAGCAATGATCCTTTATCGGGTGATCGCGTCGTTTTACAAGCCTTATCCTTAGCTGCGGTGTTGCTATTATCGATTTTGGTCGTGAGTTGGATTACCCGTCCTTTGGCGGCTTTATCAGAAGCTGCATCAGCATTCGGCAATGGTGAGTCCGCACCAGTATTGCCGGAAACCGGTAGCCGTGAATTTGTGAACACCGCACGCGCCTTCAGTGCCATGCGCGAACGCATCGCCCGCTACATTGAAGACCGTGAACGTTTATTTGTCTCGATTTCGCATGATTTGCGCACCCCGATTATGCGCTTGAAATTACGTGCTGAATTATTGGATGATGATGAAATTCGTAGCGAGTTTCATGACGATCTGGATGAACTCGATATGATGGTCAAAGGCGCTTTGCAATGCGTGAAGGATAGCGATATTTACGAAAACCCGACCGAGATACGCTTAGACCCGCTGATTGGGCGCATGGTGCGTGGCGTTGGTTTGGCGGGACATCAAATCTCGTTTCAAGAATCCGGGCTGAGCGTTTCGGCCAAACCTTTGGCGCTAAAACGGGCGATAGGTAACTTGTTAAATAATGCGATTCATTATGGAAAACAGGTAGAAATTTCAGCGTTAGAAACAGAGACAGCGATAGAAATCCAAATTCGTGACCACGGCCCTGGTGTTCCTGAGGAAGCTTTAGACCGCTTGTTTGATCCTTACGTCAGGCTCGATCATGGCCGCCAGCAAAATCAAATGGGCCTTGGCCTGGGCTTAAGTATTGCGCGTGACATTGTGCAGGCGCATGGTGGTAAGTTATTGTTGAGCAATGCAGTTGGTGGCGGGTTGTTGGCTTGCATACAATTGCCTAAGCACGGCTGATTTCATCGTTAGCTCTTCATAGGACTAGTTGCACCTGAGCACAACGGCCAACATAGAATGACATGCCCCATCATTTTTTATGATACCCCTATTTTTATTCCGTATTTTCCTAAAACCCTTTCTCGCTCTACACTGTATTCACAGCAGATTTCAAAGGAAGTCGAAGAAGCGCTGCAGCGAAATTTCGAAAGCTTCTTTTGATGTCTCTTTGATTCGGCCAATAACGATAGTGATGAACTTATCGCAATGTCCCAGGCAACCTGGACGCGTTTATTTGGGTAAACGTGATGCCAATGCAGTGGGGATGCAATAAGGTAGCGTCTTGCTATCGAATTTTGCGCCGAATTCGAATAAAATGGCTGCTATCTCAGCCAACGCAACGAGAGCCTATACCCGATACCTCGCTATAGGTTACGAGCAAACTTGTGTCTTACCGGATGCAACGCATGTTCTTTGCGATCTAAATTACAAATTTTGGAGCCACACATGTCATCCGACACCAATCTGGAGTCTGCTGGACTCACGTCCACGTCTTCCTCTGCGCAAAATATTGCATCGTCAGTCAGCGCAACCGAAAACACTACCCCTCAGCTACACGACGTCAAACTCGACGATAAATATACCTCCAATAGCGGTACGATTTTTTTATCCGGCATTCAGGCATTAGTGCGCTTGCCGATGATACAAAGACAACGTGATCTTGCTGCGGGTCTCAATACAGCCGGTTTTATATCTGGCTATCGCGGTTCGCCCTTGGGTGGTCTGGATGAAACATTGTGGAAAACCAAAAAATTACTCGAACAAAGTCATGTGCAATTTGTTCCTGGTGTCAATGAAGATTTAGCCGCCACCTCGGTCTGGGGTACCCAAACCGTTGATCTGATTGGCCCAGCGAAATACGACGGTGTGTTTGCGATGTGGTACGGCAAAGGCCCAGGCGTCGATCGTAGTGCGGACGTGTTCAAGCACATGAATCACGCGGGTACGGCCAAACACGGCGGTATTTTGTTAGTCGCCGGTGATGATCACGGTGCGTACTCGTCGACATTACCGCATCAATCTGACCATATTTTCTCTGCGTGCATGATCCCGATGTTGTATCCAGCCAATGTGCAGGAATACCTGGATCTCGGTTTGCACGCATGGGCGATGTCCCGCTTCTCTGGTTGCGCCGTGGGTTTTAAAGCTCTGGCTGATACGGTTGAGTCAACATCGTCTGTCGACGCAGATCCTTTCCGTCTGAAGATTACGATTCCAGAAGATTTTGTCATGCCTGAAGGTGGTTTGAATACGCGCTTGTCGCTCGACACGCTCGGTATTCAGGCACGTAAGCAGGAAGCTTTGATGCAAGATTACAAAATCTATGCTGCCCTGGCTTATGCGCGTGCGAACAAGCTCAATCACGTCACGATTGATAGCCCGAATGCTAAGCTTGGTATTGTCGCTTCGGGTAAGTCTTACCTTGATGTGCTAGAAGCATTAGAAGAACTCGGTATCGACGAAAAATTTGCCGCCGACATTGGCATTCGTCTATACAAAGTGTCAATGCCATGGCCTTTAGAGCCGGATGGTGTGCGCGAATTTGCGCAAGGTTTGGATGAAATTCTGGTGGTGGAAGAGAAGCGCCAGATGGTTGAATACCAACTCAAAGAACAATTGTACAACTGGCGCGATGACGTACGTCCACGCGTGATTGGCAAGTTTGACGAAAAAGGCGAATGGGTACATCCACGCGGTGAATGGTTGCTGACATCTAAGGCTGACTTCTCGGTCGCACAAATCGCTCGCGTGATTTCTTCACGTATTGCCCGCTTCCATACCAGCGATCTGATCAAAGCACGGCTGGCATTTTTGGAAGCCAAAGATGTGGTGCTGACCAAACAAGTCAATACACCGGCACGTCCCGCTTACTACTGCTCAGGTTGCCCACACAATACCTCAACCAAAGTGCCAGAAGGTAGTCTGGCGTTGGCGGGTATTGGTTGTCACGTGATGGCAACAGCGATCTATCCTGAATTTAATAAACTCACCACCCATATGGGCGGCGAAGGTGCGCCATGGATTGGTCAGGCCGCGTTCTCGACCTTACCGCATGTCTTCCAAAATCTGGGCGACGGCACGTATTTTCATTCTGGTTATCTGGCGATCCGCGCGGCTGTTGCTGCTAAGGTCAATATTACCTACAAGATTTTGTACAACGATGCTGTGGCGATGACTGGTGGTCAACCAGTGGACGGGATTATCAGCGTACCGATGATGGCGCAACAAATGGCCGCCGAAGGGGTGAAGCGTATTGCGCTGGTCACTGAGGATTTATCTCGCTATACCGATCGTTCTAATCTGCCAGAATTTTTGACTTTGCATGATCGTAAAGACATGGATGCGGTACAGCGCGAATTGCGTGAGTTGCCAGGCTGCAGCGTCTTGATTTACGACCAGACTTGCGCCGCAGAAAAACGTCGCCGTCGCAAAAAAGGTGAATTCCCCGACCCAAATCAGCGCATGTTCATCAATGAAGCCGTGTGCGAAGGGTGTGGCGATTGCGGCGTGCAGTCCAACTGTACGTCCATCATGCCTGTAGAGACAGAATTCGGTCGCAAACGTAGCATTGATCAGTCCTCTTGCAACAAAGACTATTCCTGCGTCAAAGGTTTTTGCCCAAGTTTTGTTACGGTAGAAGGTGGAAAATTACGTAAATCCAAAACTGGCACCGCCAAAACTGATGATTTCGGCGCCTTGCCAGAACCTGTTTTGCCAGCTTGTGCAACTTCTTACAATATTCTGCTCAATGGTATCGGTGGTACTGGCGTGATTACGGTCGGTGCTCTGTTGGGGATGGCGGCACATCTGGAGGGCAAGGGCGCATCCGTGCTTGATATGACGGGGATGTCGCAAAAAAATGGCTCGGTCACTTCGCATATCCGTATCGTCAATAACGGCAACAAATTACGTGCGCAGCGCATTGCGACCGGTGAAGCGGATCTGATTTTAGGTTGTGATATTTTGACTGCCGGTGCGCATGACGCGATCTCCAAGATGCGCGCTGGTCGCACCCGTGCGGTGATCAACACCAATGAACAACCAACTGGCCCGTTCGCTAAAAATCCAGATTGGCAGTTCCCATTGGAATCCACTGAACACTTGATCGCTGAATCGGTCGGCGGCAACGTCGACTTTATCAATGCGACCAAAATTGCAACCGCGTTGATGGGTGATTCAATCGCAACCAATTTGTTCATGCTCGGTTTTGCGTATCAAAAAGGTGCGATTCCAGTCTCAGAAGCCGCGTTGTTACGCGCGATTGAACTCAATGGTGTTGCGATCGAATCGAATAAAAAAGCCTTCTTGTGGGGTCGTCGCGCTGCCTTTGATCTGGCACGCGTAGAAAAAATCGCTATTCCTGGTCAGGCAATGGTTGTCCAGATGCCACAGAGCCTTGACAGCGTCATCAAACGCCGCGTGGATTATCTGACCGCGTATCAAAACGCGGCATATGCAGAGCAATACACGGCGTTGGTCAATCGCGTCCGTGCTGTGGAAGCCACATTGGGCGTGGGCAACAAGTTGACCACGGCAGTGGCGAAGTATTACTTCAAACTCATGGCCTACAAGGATGAATACGAAGTCGCACGTTTGTACACGGATGGCCAATTCACTGAAAAGCTCAAACAGCAGTTTGAAGGGGATTTCAGTCTGAAATTTAATATCGCGCCACCGTTATTCTCGAAAAAAGATGCCCAAGGGCATCTGATCAAAGCGCAATACGGTTCCTGGGTCTGGCATGCATTCGGCATTCTCGCCAAGTTAAAGGGCCTGCGTGGTTCTAAGCTGGATATTTTTGGTTATACAGAAGAGCGTAAAACCGAGCGCGCAATGATTGTTGACTATCGGGAAACTATAGAGCAACTGTTGACGAATCTGAACGCCGATACGCTGGAAACCGCCATTGCGGTCGCCAATTTGCCAGAAAAAGTACGCGGTTTTGGCCATGTGAAAGAAAAAGCCATGCAAGCGTATCAGGCTGAAAAAGCAGCGTTGTTAAATAAACCAGCAACACGCGCTGCGGCTTAAGGCTTGGCTGTTGGGTTTTTGCTGGCCCTCTCCTATCATGGGAGAGGGCAGCAAGCCCCCAATAAAACCACGGTAATACAAAATAAGCGCTAAAACTACAAATCGCTCAACCTATTATTTATGCGGCCTTCCAGACATTTTTACTCTGAGAGCATTGCTGGTATTAGGGAGCGCGTATTTGAACATTCGTATTGACGTTTACGTTAACGTCATATAAGTTAGCTGATCAATTCGCTAGCAATAACCACCCGATGAGGCATATGTAGGCGTATGCTTTACCGAAAAATAGACTGTTGAGGAAGACATGACCGACCTGTCCGTAGCCCAAAATCTGACCGAATACAAACCAGCGAATAAGGTGCGTTTCGTCACCGCCGCTTCTCTGTTCGATGGCCATGACGCCTCGATCAACATCATGCGCCGTATTTTGATGGCCAATGGTGCAGAAGTTATCCATCTCGGCCACAACCGTTCCGTCGAAGAAATCGTTACCGCGGCATTGCAAGAAGACGCGCAAGGTATTGCCATTTCCAGTTACCAGGGCGGCCACGTCGAGTACTTCAAATACATGATCGATCTGTTGAAGCAACGCGGCGGCGCACATATCAAAGTCTTTGGCGGCGGTGGTGGTGTGATCGTGCCAGAAGAAATTGCCGATCTGCATGCCTATGGCGTGACCCGTATTTTTAGCCCGGAAGATGGTCAGCGCATGGGCTTGGTCGGCATGATTTTGTCGATGATCCAGGCGTGCGATGTTGATCTGTCCACCTATGCACCAACTAGTCTGAGTGTATTGCAAGAAGGCGATATCGCCGCCAAACACCGTCCATTAGCCCAACTGATTACGGCTCTCGAAAACGACAAAGTCGCTCCCGCTTTACGTGCTGAGATCATCAAAGCCGCGGAACAAATCAAAATCCCGGCATTTGGTATTACTGGCACGGGCGGCGCTGGCAAATCCTCGCTGACTGACGAATTGATTCGTCGTATCCGTCTGGATCAAGACGACAACCTGAACATCGCATTGATTTCGATTGATCCTTCCCGCCGTAAATCTGGTGGTGCTTTGCTGGGTGACCGCATCCGTATGAATGCGATCAACCCATGGAAAGGCAATGTCAAAGTTTTCATGCGCTCGCTGGCAACCCGCGAAGCAGGTTCGGAAATTTCTCAAGCCTTACCAGACGTGATTGCTGCTTGTAAAGTCGCTGGTTTTGATCTGGTTATCGTTGAAACCTCTGGTATCGGTCAAGGTGACGCTGCGATTGTGCCGCACGTTGATGTATCGATGTATGTCATGACGCCAGAATTTGGTGCTGCATCCCAATTAGAAAAAATCGACATGCTTGATTTTGCTGATTTCGTTGCGATCAATAAATTCGATCGCAAAGGCGCTCAGGATGCCTTGCGCGACGTGGCAAAACAATATCAACGTAACCGCGAATTGTGGACTAAAAAGCCAGACGACATGCCAGTCTACGGCACGCAAGCTTCCCGTTTCAATGACGATGGCGTCACTGCGTTGTACCAGGGCTTATTGCCTGCGCTGGCAGCACGCGGATTGAAAACCACCACCAGCAAATTGGCGCCCGTGGATGTCAAATTCTCCAGTGCAAAAAATGTGATCGTACCGCCAGCACGCAGCCGCTATCTGGCTGAGATTGCCGATACGGTACGCCATTATCACAAGCAAACTGGCAAACAAGTAAACCTCGCTCGTGAACGTCAGCAATTGCAAGAAACCAAGCGCATGCTGAGCAAATCCGGCAAAGCCCAAGATGCATTCGGTTCCATCGATGAATTGATTACAGAGCGTGACAATCACCTGAACGCCGAATCTAAACAACTCATCAACATGTGGCCTGACATGCAAGCCGCGTACGCTGGTGATGAATATGTCGTCAAAATTCGCGACAAAGAAATCCGCACTCGTTTAACGCAGCAAACGTTATCTGGCACCACGATTCGTAAAGTCGCATTGCCACGCTTTGTCGACCATGGCGAAATCCTGCGCTGGTTGTTGCTGGAAAATGTTCCAGGCTCGTTCCCATTCACCGCTGGTGTATTTGCGTTTAAACGCGAAGGCGAAGACCCAACCCGCATGTTTGCGGGTGAGGGTGACCCGTTCCGTACCAATCGTCGCTTCAAATTAGTATCGCAAGGCATGGATGCGAAACGTCTGTCGACCGCGTTTGACTCCGTGACTCTGTACGGTGCTGATCCAGCGCTCCGTCCAGACATCTACGGTAAAGTCGGTAACTCTGGCGTGTCCGTAGCAACGCTGGAAGACATGAAAGTCTTGTACGACGGTTTTGATTTGTGCGATCCGGCGACTTCCGTTTCCATGACCATCAATGGCCCGGCACCAACCATTCTGGCGTTCTTCATGAACACCGCGATTGATCAGCAAATGGAAAAATTCCGCGCTGATAACAAACGTGAGCCAACCGCCGATGAAGCTGCGAAAATCCGTGCATGGGTGTTGATGAATGTACGTGGTACTGTACAAGCCGATATTCTGAAAGAAGACCAAGGTCAGAATACCTGTATTTTCTCGACTGAATTTTCACTCAAAGTAATGGGTGATATTCAAGAATATTTCGTACATCATCAAGTACGTAACTTCTACTCGGTATCGATTTCTGGTTACCACATTGCCGAAGCCGGCGCGAACCCGATTTCGCAATTGGCATTCACTTTGTCAAACGGCTTTACGTTTGTGGAAGCGTACCTCGCACGCGGTATGCATATCGATGATTTCGCCGCTAACTTATCGTTCTTCTTCAGTAACGGTATGGATCCAGAATACACAGTACTGGGCCGTGTTGCCCGTCGTATCTGGGCAATTGCGATGCGCGATAAATACGGCGCCAATGATCGTAGTCAGAAGTTGAAATACCATATTCAAACTTCTGGCCGTTCTTTGCATGCACAAGAAATCGACTTCAATGATATTCGCACCACCTTGCAAGCATTGATTGCGATTTACGATAACTGCAACAGCCTGCATACCAATGCCTACGATGAAGCGATCACCACACCAACCGACGAATCCGTGCGTCGTGCATTGGCGATTCAGTTGATCATCAACCGCGAATGGGGTCTGGCGAAAAACGAAAATCCAATTCAAGGTAGCTTCATCATCGAAGAATTGACTGATCTGGTTGAAGAAGCCGTGATGCAAGAATTTGAACGCATCGCCGAACGTGGCGGCGTGTTAGGTGCGATGGAAACCGGCTACCAACGCGGCAAGATTCAAGAAGAATCCATGCACTACGAACACCTGAAACACGACGGCACTTTACCTATCATCGGTGTCAACACCTTCCGCAATCCTAAGGCGGGCGATACACCACAGAAGATAGAATTGGCGCGTTCTACTGAGGAAGAAAAACAATCGCAATTAACGCGTCTGGCTGACTTCCATCAACGCCACGCCGACGTTGCACCACAAGCATTGGCAGCATTGCAGCAAGCGGCAATCAACAATGAAAACGTGTTCGCCAAACTGATGGACGCCGCCCGCGTGTGTTCATTGGGTCAAATCACGACAGCATTGTTTGAGGTGGGTGGACAGTATCGTCGCAACATGTAAACGACCTGCCATTAAGTTGAATTCGCGGGATGTATCGCTGCATTGCATCCCGCGAGGTAATAGGTGGGCAGGGAAATGGCGGGTTGCACCCGCCCAACGATCTATCGTCCCCTCTTGTTTAGTAAACGTCCTAAACTAATCCCATTTTCCTGTTCTTGATTGACCCCAAATTTCTCCCGCTGTATAAATGTCGCTAAAGAGCGGCGCCAATTGATGATAGCTGGTGCTTGAATAAATCGTTTAGTACAGTCAATCGGGGGAGCATTGCATGGCGGTCAGCATCAGGGATATTGCCTCTCAAACTGGGCTGTCGGTTGGCACAGTGTCGCGTGCGCTCAAGAATCAGGAAGGTTTGACTGAGGCGACCAGAGTGCGTGTGAGTGAGGTTGCGCATGCGCTGGGCTACGACTTTTCTCGCTTAAAGCAAGGCAAGATACGCCGTGTGGTGTTTGTCTTGCATAGACAGCATGAAGGCGAATCTGCGAGTCAATTTTTTTCACCGGTTCTGCAAGGTGCTGAATCCGCGTGTCGTCATGCTGGCATTGCTCTGTCCTTGATGACCAGCGGCCCGGCTGAGCCATTAATCGAACACATCCGTCTGCATCAGGCCGATGCAATCATCTGCGCTGGCTATGTAGAGCCAGAAATTCTCACTGCCTTACGCCACACGAATAAGCCGATGGTTTTGATCGATACGAAACAGTCTGGTTTTAGTTCCGTATGTCCTGACCATCGTCTGGGTGGTTTGTTGGCGACACGGCATTTAATACAAAGTGGTCGCAAACGTATCGCTATGATCAGTGGTTCGCTTGCGCATTTCAGCATTGCAGAACGCGCACGTGGGTTCCGGCAAGCCTTGTTTGAAAATAAAATGCTGGCCGATCCGTCGCTTGAAGTATGTCTCAACGATATACATGCATTAGAACAAAGTGTCGCTGCGGCGATGGAACTTTTGCGCAGCTTGCCACAGCCTGCGGATGCAGTATTTTGTTACAACGATAGTACGGCGATAGAAGTACTCAAATATTGTGAACGGCACGGTATCAAAGTTCCGTATGAGATGGCAGTGATTGGCTTCGATGATATTGCGTTAGCGGCGCAAGCAATGCCACCGTTGAGTAGTATTCGCGTCGATAAACAAGCCTTGGGTTCACTCGGCATTGAGTTAGTTCTCAAACAAACTCCTGCGTCTGATACGTCGTTGACGGAATCGATTCAAACAGTCACTCTGGTCATACGCGAGAGTAGTTGCGACGACTAATTTTTTTCACTTTCCAATTTCAATCTATGGCTATGGAATCTACATCAGTCGACTTCTTTTCAGCGGATACTATCCGTAAGCACATCGCCAAGACCATGGATTTTTACCATCCGCGTTGCATTGATCCTAGCGGTGGCTTTTATCATTACTTTAAAGATGACGGCACTGTCTACGACTTACATCACCGGCATTTGGTCAGCAGTACACGCTTTGTGTTTAATTATGCGATGGCATACCGCCATGTTCCAAAACCTGAATATCTGGAACAGGTCAGACATGGTGTGAAATTTTTACATGAAGTTCATCGTGATGCTGCGACTCGCGGTTATGCGTGGCAACTCGAATGGCATGATGGTGTGAAACACGTGACGGATGCTGATAACCATTGCTATGGCTTGGCCTTTGTAGTTCTCGCCTACGCACATGCGCTGATGGCAGGTGTCAGTGAAGCCCGTGCGTTTCTGGATGACACTGTGCAACTCATGGATGAAAAATTCTGGAGTGTCAGTCATGGTCTTTACGCTGATCAATCTAGCACTGATTGGCAAACCGTCGATCGCTATCGCGGACAAAATGCCAATATGCATGCGTGTGAAGCGCTACTGGCTGCCTTTCATGCGACCGGCACATTAGCGTATTTGCATAGAGCCGAGACGCTCGCACGACACATCACGCAACGTCAGGCAGGTCTGGCGCAAGGCATGATCTGGGAACACTATGATGCCAACTGGCAAATAGACTGGAATTACAACCTGCACGACAAAGCCAATCTGTTTCGCCCATGGGGATATCAACCGGGACATTTTACCGAGTGGGCTAAACTCTTAATACTGCTAGAAGCCGAGCGCGATCACTTAGCGATTGATAGCAGCTGGATGATACCAACCGCGGAACGATTGTTTAATACTGCTTTACGCCATGCCTGGGATGATCAGCATGGCGGCATTTGCTACGGTTTTGCACCAGATTTCAGCATCTGCGATGGGGATAAATATTTCTGGGTACAGGCAGAATCATTTGCTGCCGCCGCTTTGCTCGCCCGGCGCACTGGTAAGGAACAATACCGGATCTGGTATGTGAAGATCTGGGAATACAGTTGGCAACACATGATCGATCATCGTTATGGCGCATGGTATCGGATACTGTCACATGATAACCAAAAATACAGTGATGAAAAAAGCCCGGCAGGTAAAACCGATTATCACACTATGGGTGCTTGTTACGACGTTTTAAAATGCCTACCTACCATGTCTGCGGATATGGTTTCCGGAGCAAGTCATGCCAAATAAATTTCCTGCCATTTTATGTGCTGGCGAAGCTCTGACGGACATGATTGCAGTCAAAGGAGACGCCATCAATACCTGGCGTAGTCTGGTCGGCGGCGCCCCCTGGAATGTCGCACGAAATCTTGCTAACGCTGGGATTCGCACTGGCTTTGCCGGGGCCATCAGCAACGATGTCTTTGGCGATCAATTGTATATCGCCAGCGCCGAAGCTGGTCTGGATTTGCGTTTGTTGCAAAGAAATTCCCATGCACCTTTATTAGCAATCGTCGCGCAGAGCTTACCACCCCGTTATTTCTTTATTGGTGAAAATAGCGCTGATTTGCATTTTGATCTTAGCCTGTTACCAGAGGGTTGGAGTGATGAACTGGTGTGGGCACATTTCGGTGGCATCAGCCTTGCCCGCGAGCCTTTGGCTTCGACCTTGATCGCACTTGCAACGCAGATCAAATCACGTGGCGTTAAAATCAGCTATGACCCTAACTTCAGAAATGTGATGGACCCGAGTTATGACGCCGTTCTGCAAAAGATGGTCGGGCTGGCTGATATCATCAAGGTCTCAGATGAAGATTTATGTGGCTTATTCAGAACTACAAACGCTGATCATGCACTTCAAAGTTTGCGGGCAATGAATCCGAAAGCCGTCTGTTTGTACACGCGCGGTGCAGACGGAGCGTCTTTGTATGTTGGTGATGATATCTGGCACGCAGCAACACCGCGCATCGATGTGGTTGATACTGTCGGTGCAGGCGATGCAAGTATGGCGGGCTTGTTGTACAGTTTGTATCACCATGCCGATAGAAATTGGCAAACACATTTGCATTATGCGGTTGCCAGTGGCGCTGCCGCTTGCACAGCCGCGGGTGCGCAAATGTTGGCGCCAGAACGGGTCGCTATGCTTTTTTCTGAGCTGCAAACGACAAACGTAATTTGATTTTTTTAAGATTCGCTTATGTTAAAACGCATTCACCATGCAGCAATTATTTGTTCTGATTATGCTGTGTCGAAACATTTCTATGTAGAGCTATTAGGTCTGAAAGTGCTGGCAGAAAATTTTCGTGCTGCGCGTCAATCATACAAGTTAGACCTGGCTTTGCCAGATGGTGGGCAAATAGAATTATTTTCGTTTGCCGATGCTCCAGAACGCCCATCGTATCCGGAAGCGCGTGGCTTACGTCATCTGGCTTTTGTGGTGGATGACGTGGCAAAAGCAAAGCAAATGTTAGAAGCGAAAGGGATCGCGATGGAAGACATACGCATTGATGACTATACGCAACGGCGCTTTGTTTTTTTTGCCGATCCCGATGGCCTGCCTTTGGAATTGTATGAGGGCTAAAAAAAACTCTGATTCGCCAGAGCAAATAGCCATCGCTTTTAAATTTTGTAAAATTTAACTGTGCTCATCAATTTGATTTAAGATGAGTCATCGTACTCACTTCTTTGATGGCATCTTATGAACTTGCATACCTGGTGGTTATTTGTCACGGCGACATTTTTTATTTCTGCGGCACCTGGCCCCAATATGTTGTTAATCATGAGCCAGAGTGTGCGTTTTAATTTTCGTTCTGCAATGTGTGGCGCGATGGGTTGTCTGACGGCATTATTTTTGATGATGTCCGCATCTGCCGCTGGTCTGGGAGTGCTGTTGCGCAATGCTCCAGCTTTATTTGATGTTTTACGCTGGGCGGGCGCTTTGTATCTTGCGTATCTTGGTTATAAGGTCTGGACTGCGCCTGTCAGCGAAACAACCGTTGATGAGTCAGCAGCATCAACAATTGTTAAAGCGAGTGCATGGGAATTGTATAGAGTCGGTTTTGTGACTGCTGCCAGCAACCCTAAAGCCTTGTTGTTTGCGGCTGCTTTTTTACCGCAATTTATTCAACCTGGTTTGCCGCAATTACCGCAGTTTGGCATTTTATTGGGTAGTTTTACCGTGATAGAAATGAGCTGGTATTTGATTTATGCCCTTGGTGGTTTTAAGTTATCGACCTATCTTAAAAAAGCCAGCGTACTAAAAACCTTCAACCGTGTGACGGGTGGCGCATTTGTTGGCTTTGCTGCCTTGATGGCGGGCATGAAGTCTTGAGCATAGTCACGCACTCCGGTTCGTTTTGCTAGTGGTATTGCTATAAAGTTATATAAACGTTGTCCGGTGACATTTTTTCTCTTTGAAGTTTGCAAAAAAAATCTTCTGCCATGCTAGTATAAGAAGAGGATATTGCTTCTGTTGGCAGTGTTGTCTTATCAGAAGGACGCAGGCAAAGCCGCCCCATCAGCGTAATAGCGAGTTGCCGTAAAATATGTGCTGGCTCCGTTGCTGTTTCTTGCTGGGACCCTATTGCGTAGCTCCTGATTAGCCGAAATCTTAGTATTTTTTGGCTTCTGATTTTACAAACGTTTCGTGTAGCTTCCACCTTTCAGGCGAGAAATTTTATGACAGCGACGATCTTTGTCAGTTCAACACCATTCGATCTGGCTTTGCATAGAAAAAAGATTATCGATAGCTGCGGTCAACCGGGTACTGCCAGACCAGACGTGACGGTGGTCGCTACTTTGCCAGAAACTTCTGTAGAAAACCGTCTTCACCTTGTTCGGGCGGCAAAGGCGTATATTGGTATTTTTGGAATGATGTTTGGTGATGTCGACCCCGTCACCAAAAAATCTTTGGTGCAGCTTGAGCTCGAAGAAGCGTTAGCGCAAAAAATCCCTATGTTAATTTACATCATCGATGAAGATGAACATTGGGTGCTGCCTAAGCATGTGGATACGGGTGAATCAGCGCAACATCTGAGCCAGTTAAAAGGTTTGCTGAGTCAATTCCAGGATGTGCGCTTTTTCGATTCTGCCGATGATCTGGTTGCAAAGGTACATAACGATTTGTTCCGGGTATTAGGTGCTATTGGTTCTATTCCAGCGGCGTCAGCAAAATCTGCACCTGCTGCGCCAGTTGCAACTGCAACTAAGTCCGTATCAGAAAGTAAAAAAGCAGAACCGTCAGCTCCAGTGGAAAAACCAGCTGCCCCCGAAGCTGTCGAGGTAAAAACGGCTGCGCCAACGCCCATCGTTACTGCTCCTGTCACCTCTCCAGTTGCGGAAACACCAGCGGCATCATCTGCGGCAACATCCGCTACTGCAAAACCAGCTCAGGCAGCCCCTGCATCAGCGGCATCTGTTTCTAGCCTGGCTTCCAAGCGCTATGTTTTATCTCAACCGAAGTTTGAGTTTTTCAAAGAGAAGGTCAAACACTTGTTTGGCCCTTACATGTCCGACACGGTGTTAAAAGATGTCCTGGAATATATTTTGGCAGGCAACACCATGTCTGCATCATCGACGCTCGCACGCGGCACGAGCTTGTCTTTAGAAGACGCGATTGAAGAAGTCCGTAAAACCGAATTGATTATTCTCGATACCGTTCAGCGCCACGCTGCACAAAATAACGACCCTAAATAATTGCAAGAAAAAATCGATCTGAAATGAAACCAAAGGACGGATAGTGATTAACCACTGTCCGTCCATTTTTTTAAGCTTCATTTTTTTAACCATATTTTTTATTTTTCATGACTATCCAGATTGCTAAAGAATCGCGCAAAGAAGCGATTGCTTCTATTGAACGTTACACACGTGAAAATTTTCCGGAACCCATAGGCAGTCTGGAAGCAGATAGTTTGCTGAGTTTCTTTCTGGAAGAAATTGGCCCTTTGGTTTACAACAAGGCCGTCGCCGACGTGCAAGAACGCTTACAAGCGCGCATCATGGAAGTTGATATCGAGGTACATGAAAACGAGTTTCAATATTGGCGCAGACAGGATGCGAAGCGACAAAAAAAATAAAGTCTTTGTGTCATTGAAACTGCGTAGGGCGGATGTACCCGCCCTACATGCAAGTATTCGTCTCAGGTTTATTTTTTAATCTTTACCGGACGGTCCCAGTTTTCTATCGTTAACTGTCTGGCGCGGGATACGGTTAATTTTCCGTCTGGCGCATCTTTGGTTAAGGTTGTGCCAGCACCTAAGGTCGCGCCTTTGCCTACACGTACCGGGGCGACTAATTGGCTATCGCTGCCGATAAATGCGTCATCCTCGATGATAGTACGGAATTTGTTCGCGCCATCATAATTGCAGGTAATCGTACCCGCACCAATATTCACGCGGCTGCCAACCGTGGCATCACCAACGTAGGCCAGATGATTAGCTTTGCTGTGTGCGGCGATTTGGCTGTTTTTAATTTCAACAAAGTTACCGATGTGGACGTCTTCTGCCAATTCAGTACCCGGGCGCAAACGTGCGTAAGGGCCAATTTGCGATTGTGCGCCGACCTTGGCTTCTTCGATGTGACAGAAAGCTTTAATGTTCGCGCCCGCAGCGATATGCGCGTCTTTGATCACGCAGTTAGCGCCTATCGTTACGCCGTCTTCCAACGTGACATTGCCTTCAAACACGCAACCTACATCAATGCTGACGTCGCGACCGCAAACCAGCGTGCCGCGCACATCAATGCGTGCCGGATCGAGTAAGTGAACGCCTTGTTCCAGCAATTTACGGGCGATATTGAGTTGATGAATTCTTTCCAATTCTGCTAATTGCACTTTGCTATTGACGCCGAGAGTTTCCCAGATGGCATCTGGCTGGGCGGAAACGACCTTGACGCCATCAGCAACTGCACGGGCAACGATGTCAGTCAGGTAGTACTCACCTTGTGCATTGTTGTTCGACAACGTGCTCAACCATTGCTTTAATTGCATGGTGGGTGCGATCATGATGCCGGTATTGATTTCGGTGATCTGACGTTCTGCTTCGTTGGCATCTTTTTGTTCAACGATGCGTTTGATTTCACCGTTTTCACGCACGATACGACCTAAACCGGTCGGATCATCCATATGAGCTGTCAGGATCGCTAAACGGTCATTCCCGGCGACATCCATCAGGCGCTGCAAACTGACAGCGGTGGTCAAAGGCACATCGCCGTACAACACCAGTGTCGGCATACTTTCATCCAGCACAGGGATCGCTTGCGCAACAGCATGCCCCGTACCTAACTGCGGTTCTTGTTTGGCAAATCGCAAATCGTCGGCAGCAACACTGCTGAGTACTTGCTCACCGCCATGACCGTAGATGACACAAATCGATGCCACCTTCAGGCTGCGAGCGGTGTCAATCACGTGCGAAAGTAAAGCTTTACCCGCCAATGGGTGCAAGACTTTTGGCAGAGAAGATTGCATACGTTTGCCCATACCGGCAGCGAGGATCACGACGTTCATAGGGTTTTGTGCGGAAAAAATCGCTAAAAAGTGAAGCTTAGGATTTTAACATGCAGGCTGACGGCTATCCTAGTTTGCAGGCTGTGCGCCCGGTCTAAATTTTTCTGTCGCTGAAAATTATTTAAAAATTTCGACAATGGCAGGTTATAATTGAGAATCATTATCATTTACGTGCAATATTCTACAGAAGATGACGTCTCCGGTTTCGCCCTCTTACTCTGATCAGCAGCGTCGCACTTTCTGGTTACGTCATTTACATCAATGGCACTGGATTAGCTCGGCATTATGTCTGACCGCGATGCTGCTTTTTGCTGCGAGTGGTATTACGCTCAATCACGCCGGGCAGATAGAAGCGTATCCGCAAATTTCCAAAAAAACTGCGCATGTACCTGACTCAGTCTTGGAACAATTAAAGCAAGCTCAGAGCACAGATGGTCAGGAATTGCCTGAAACCGTGCGTGTCTGGCTCTTATCACAGTTCGCGATAAGAGTGGATCAGCAAGTACCCGAGTGGTCGCCGGAAGAAGTGTATGTCGCTCTCCCGCGGCCTGGTGGGGACGCCTGGTTACGTATTAGCTTTGACGACGGCGCTCTTGAATATGAACTCACAGACCGTGGTTGGATCGCATATATCAATGATCTGCACAAAGGACGCAATACGGGCGTGATGTGGAATTACATGATCGATGCCTTTGCTGTGTTATGTCTGATTTTTTGTATGACAGGTTTCTTTTTATTGAAAATGCATGCAAAGAATCGCCCTTCGACCTGGCCTGTCGTGGTCTTAGGTGTCGTACTGCCTTTGTTGATGGCGCTGACTTTTATTCATTAATTTCGCTAATTTTTACCGTATTAAAGGGCTTTTCATGAAAAAAATCCTTCCGTTCGCCATCGGTAGTTTGCTGGCAACACCTGCATTTCACGCTGTCGCAGCAGACATGAGCCTGAAAATCGAAGTACCGCGTCTGAACGTAGCTGAGTACCATAAACCTTATGTTGCCATCTGGTTAGAAAAGCCTGACCAGACTTTTGCCGGTAATCTGGCGGTTTGGTACGACCTCAAAAAACGTAACAATGAGGGAACCAAATATCTGAAAGACTTGCGCCAATGGTGGCGTCGTAGTGGTCGCGAATTGACGATGCCAGTAGATGGTATCAGCGGTGCGACCCGTACGACTGGTGAACATAGCCTCAGCTTTGCTGGTGACAAAGGTGCGCTGGCTAATTTGCCTGCGGGCGATTATCAATTGCTGATAGAAGCAGCGCGCGAAGATGGCGGTCGCGAAGTTGTCAAAATTCCTTTCCATTGGCAAGCCAAACAAGAGCAAAGCTTGCAGGCGCAAGGGAAGACTGAGCTTGGCATGATTTCACTCAATATTAAGTAAGGCACCGCTATGTCATTTGCTTCCTCTTCCTCCATACGTCAGACAATCGCTATTTGTGTGCTGGCTTGTACCAGCCTGACGGCACATGCACATCATCCATTTCTGGTGCCATCATCGACGGTAGTTTCGGGCGATGCCCCGTGGGTATTGGTTGACGCTGGTGCTGCAAGCAATGTGTTTGAATTTGATCACGCGCCTTTGCAGTTTGATAATCTGGGTATTATTGGTCCTGATGGTCGCCAGATAGCGCCTGACAATATTACCCGTACTCGCTTTCGCAATAGTTTTGAGCTGCAACTCAAACAAGTGGGTAGCTATAAAGTCGACATCCTCAATCAAGGTTTCTTTGCTACCTATAAAGATCAGGGTGAGTTAAAACGTTGGCGTGGCACAGCATCAGCAATCAGCAAAGAAATTCCGGCAACTGCGACGGAGCTGCAAATCAATGAGCGCATCAGCCGCGTTGAAACCGTCATCACCAACGGCAAACCCGGCGGCAAAGCGATGGACGCCAGCGGCAAGGGATTAGAGCTTACCTTCATTTCACATCCGAATGATTTAGTCGAAGGCGAAACAGCCCATTTCCGATTGCTGTTAGATGGCAAGCCGGCAGCGAACGTGCCAGTGGAGATTATTCCTGGTGGTAAACGCTATCGCCAACAGTTAGAGAATCAGAGTCTCGTCACTGATAAGGACGGTAATGTGAATGTCAATTGGAAAACCGCTGGCCTATATTGGCTGCAAGCGGAGGTCAAAGACAACAGCAATGCAACGCCGCCAGCCACTTCACGCACCGCCAGCTTCGTCATCACGCTGGAAGTTTTACCGCAATAAGATTGTTCACCTTAGCTATCAAACATGCGCCACATTTACATTCCCATCGAGGCGACATCGCCACGCGACTTGCCAATACATCTGCAAACCGTGTATTTGCATGGCGACAGCATGGGAACGACGTGGAGTGCGCAACTCATAGGTGATGCGAGTCTGTCACCTGTTTTCCTGCAACAGGGCTTGCAAGAAAAACTAGATCAGGTCGATTCGCAAATGAGTACTTGGGACGTCAATTCTGATCTGTGCAGATTTAATCATGCTTCAGCAGGAACCTGGCATCAACTGCCATCAGAATTTTGTCAGGTACTCGACTATGCCATTTATCTCGCGCGCCAAACCACTGGCGCTTACGATCCTGCGGCAGGTAAGTTGGTCGACCTATGGGGTTTTGGACCATGTGCGCGTAAAGTGGATTTTCCTGACCCGGATAGTATCAGCAAAGCAATGTCAGGAAGCGGTTGGCGTGATTTAAAGTTTGAAGCCGTCACTGGTCGCTTGTTGCAAGCAGGTGGCATCAGTCTGGATTTTTCTTCTATCGCTAAAGGCTATGCCGTTGATCAGATGGCGCGCTTTTTGGACGCACAAAATGTGGTCAGCTATCTGATCGAAGTCGGTGGAGAACTCCGTGGTGCAGGCATCAAACCTGATCACTCACCATGGTGGGTTAACATTGAACGGCCTGATAGTGCATCGCTAAACGAGCAACCTGAACATATGGTGGCATTACATGATCTATCGATCGCCACATCAGGTAATTACCGGCAGTTTTTTGAATATGAAGGAAAGCGTTATTCGCATACGATCGATTCACGTACTGGCTACCCGGTCGATAATCATCTACTCTCTGTGTCGGTACTCCACCGCGAATGTATGGTCGCTGATGCACTGGCAACCGCCTTTACTGTGATGGGATCTGAAGCAGCACTTGCGTATGCGAATCAGCATCAGATTGCAGCAATATTTTTTGAACAGGAAGGCGATACCATTTCTGAAAAACTGAGTGCCGTTATGGCTGCCATGCGAGATGAATAAAATATGTGTTTATTTCTTCGAAGTGCGATACTTCTATCCAGATTTTTTTTGATCGCATGTTTAATTTTGCTGACTTTCAGCATCATCAGCTTGTCTCGTTTCCAATGGGATCTTCTTCAGTATCACGGCTTACTTCAGGTTTTTATATCAGGCAGCTATGTGTGCTTTTGTGGTTACTGCTTTTTTAAGCATCAGGCAAAGCAACATCAAAGCAGCCTGCTCGCATCTCAGCGCAATCATAGCGATCCTGCAAACCATTATTGCATTGCCTACGCGAGTCAGACTGGCTACGCAGCACAACTTGCTGAAAAAACTGCGCAATATCTACAACAGGCCGGGATGTCAGTTGAGATGCTCACGCTTAATCAACTGTCACTCGCCAAATTAACAGCACAACAAAACATACTGTTTATCGTCAGCACTACGGGCGAGGGTGATGCGCCTGATAATGCCGATTTATTCACCAGAAAAATCCTCTCAGGGGCAGTCCATTTGCCGCATTTGCATTATGCGATATTGGCTCTTGGCGATCGTCATTACCAACACTATTGTGCATTTGGTTTGCGACTTGAGCATTGGTTGCAACACCATCGAGCTAACGCTTTATTTGACCTGGTCGACGTCGATAATGGTGATGAAGCCGCATTACGCCATTGGCAGCATCATCTCGGTGTAGTCAGTGGCCATACAGAAATTGCCGACTGGAATCCGCCCATTTATACAGCCTGGACGCTCAGCGAACGGCATCTGATCAATCCAGACAGTCTCGGTGCGCCTGTATTTCATCTTCGCTTAACGCCACCGGATTTGTCCGCGCAAGATTGGCAAGCAGGGGACATCGCTGAGATTGGTCCTGAATACGTTTTTGAAACAGAGGTATCAGGAAAGCAACAAGTGCGTTTGCCACACCGCGAATATTCAATTGCGTCTATTCCGAAAGATGGGCAACTTGATTTGCTGGTGCGCCAGATGCGCAGGCCGGATGGCAGTCTGGGATTAGGATCGGGTTGGCTGACCGCCCATGCGCAGATAGGGCAGGCGATTGCAGTACGTATCAGGAGCAATCCGCACTTCCAGGCACCGGCAGATGATTGTCCATTGATTTTGATCGGCAACGGAACCGGTATCGCCGGTTTGCGAGCGCATTTAAAAGCACGTGCGGCAAGAGGCGTCGGTACCAACTGGCTATTTTTTGGCGAACGTCAACAAGACCGTGATTTCTTTTTTAGTGAAGAAATTCTGGACTGGAAAAACGGCGGTGTTCTTACTGAACTCAATTTATGTTTTTCACGGGATCACGCAGATCGCTACTATGTGCAACATGCAATGCAAGAACAGGCCGCCAAATTACGAGATTGGGTAAAACTAGGTGCTGTGATACTGGTGTGCGGTAGCTTAAAAGGCATGGCCGAAGAAGTTCATAGCACCTTGCAACAGACACTTGGCATTGAAGAGTTGGATCAACTCATTGCAAGTCATCGTTATCGACGTGATGTTTATTGAATGGCGGGCAATGATTCGGTATTTGTGATTCCGCTGTGTATCGCCTTATTTCCGTCACTCCATAAGACCTTTTGCACGATGCGACTGATGAGCCATCCATCGTTTTGGCGACTGAGGCCAAACTGATACAGACAATGTGTATGCAAGGTTACGCCTGAAGCGTTCTTTCTATAGATGACCATTGATACCTTGGCATTTGCTTCATCACCGTTCACATCGATTTCCGTATTCGTACCTAAATGATGGGTTTGCAATTCATGCAAGGCTGTGCGACGCATGTCTGCGAACGTTGCTGCGCTCATTATTTCTGGCGGTGTACCACGTAAATCGGAATAGTCAGTGTAAATGCTATCGCAAAGGCAATGCTGTAGACCAGCCCAATCTTTAAGATCAAAGCAATTCGCAAATCTGGCCAATAACTGTTGAATATGGAATATGTCAGAAAAATCGTTCATCATGCTCGCATCCACATAAAAAAGACAGTCAATATTATGCCGCAAATTAGCTTTACAATCGTGCTACGATTTTAGTGCTTCTTTATTGGTATGTATCTTGGTCTTCGCATTGAATGAGTACACAGAATATGACGAATAACAATCTGGAAAAGCTGTTCTTGGACGGCAATGCACTCATGAATTCGGGTGATTTTGACGCTGCCGAACAATGTTTTTTGGCAGCGTTAACGATCGACGCGCAATGCGGTGAGGTAATGGCGAATCTGGCTTACCTGCACGAGCAGCGTAGCAATTTTATCGAGGCGGAAAAATTTTATCGCCACGCACTAAGGCTGTTGCCACAAACAATTCAGATTTATCTGAACTACGGCGTCATGTTGGTCAAGCAAAAGCGCTTTGCTGACGCAGAACGGATTTATCAAACTGCCTTACAAATTGCGCCAGAAACGCCGTCCATCTGGTCAAACTATGGCGTGTTACTGGCTTGCACCCATAGAGAGTCAGAAGCGGAAAATTGCTACAGGAAAGCATTGTCAATTGATGGCACCTATCGCAAAGCAAGATTTAATCTCAGTTATATCTTATTGCGGCAAGGACGGTATGAAGAGGGCTTTTTCTGCCTTGAGTCACGCGATTGGCAAGATCTTTTTACGAGCTATTTTTATTTCCCGCGTTGGCAAGGTGAATCTTTACAAGGCAAGTCTATCGTGATTTGTTTTGAAGGCGGTTATGGCGACATGATACAGTTTTGTCGCTACGCATCGGAGTTGAAAGCGAGAGGCGCAAGCAAGGTCAGCATCATTTGTCATCCTGCTTTGACCGAAATGCTTATCCGTATAAATGATGTCGATGAAGTTTATTCTTACGAACTGAATGTAGATAAATCAGGCTGGGATTTTTGGACGCCGATCATCAGCTTGCCCTATTTTTGTGGCACCCATCTCGACACGATACCAGCGTCATTACCTTATGTGAGCGCTGATCCTGATAAGGTGGCAGCATTGAACACCTTCTTTTCAAACGACAAATTTAAAGTTGGCATCGTCTGGCAAGGAAATACCTTATTTGAAAACAATGAAGATCGTTCTGTTGCGCAGCTTGAAACCTTAAGACCGATACTCGAGGTTGCAGACCTACAATTCGTCAGTCTGCAAAAAGGCGCTGGCGAAGTGCAAGTGCGCGAGTACACCGGTACTGCGCCGCTAGCAGGTGGCGCAGTTATTCAAAATTTTTCGGATACCGCCGCCTTGATTGCGCATCTGGATTTGGTGATCAGTGTCGATACTTCCGTTGCCCACCTGGCTGGTGCCTTAGCTAAACCATGCTGGGTTTTGTTGCCTCAATACCGGACCGATTGGCGTTGGCTCAAATATCGTCTTGACAGCCCGTGGTATCCCGAAGTGATGCGCCTATTCCGACAGATGCCTGATGAAGACTGGTCGGCTGTCGCACATAGAGTCGCGTTGGCATTAGAAATTTGGAAAGCAGAACAACTTTTGAATCTCAATAAATAAAAACCGGCGAGGCAAATAACTCCGCCGGTTTTTTGATCAGTTCAGAGTCTGATCAACACCAAACTTCATTCTTACACTTTTTTGAGGTAGCAAGCTTTGAGCATAAAACTACCACCATCCATTTTGCAATCCACTTCGTGATCGCCACCAACAATGCGGATACTTTTGATTTTAGTGCCCATCTTTAAAGTCGTCGATGAACCTTTGACTTTCAGGTCTTTGATCAATACGACCGCATCGCCATCAGCTAATACATTGCCGTTCGAATCTTTTACGATACGTTCGTCATTATCATCAGCGCTGGCAGCGGCAACTTGCGGCCATTCATGACCACAATCGGCACAGACGTAATTGTCGGCATCAGGGTAGGTGTTTTCCATGCCGCATTGTGGGCACGCAGGTAAGCTAGACATGTTGATCTCTTAAAAATTGCATAATAGACCCGACAGTATACTCGACCCGCGATCTGCTTCCCATTTTTTGGCGAAGAGCTTGTGTTAGTTCAATGTATTGAAGTTGCAATATCTATCTGAAAATGCGAGCATCATTTGCGATGAGTCGATAGTCCGGTTGCCATTGGCAGGTTGCACCTGCTATTCATTCCGCATACGTTATAACATCACCTTGCGATCTTCATTCGCTTTTGACCAGTGCAGGATGTCGTAACTTTGTCGCAAACCAGCAATATAAAAAGGATCTGTTTTCAATAATTCTTCAATCTGATTTTTTGAATTCGCTTCTGCAATCCAGAGTCCACCTTTCGGCACTTGCCCTAATTCTTCACGTAATGATCCACCGATAGGAATGATGTGCTTGTTTATTTCCAGCCACTCAATATGCGCACTCAAATTCTCTAAGCGCACATTGGCTTTTCCTGGTTGGTCGGTGAATATGACGGCAAATAACATGGATGTATTTTCCTCTGACTGTTCAATGGCGATCGGAGCTTCGATATGAGCCTTAAAATACTATATTGAAGGTCTTTTTGGCAACACACGCGTACTCGTATCGTAAAATAATTTCACCTTTCAGTGTGCTTAAACTATCAGCAACGGCATGTATACTCGTCACAATAGGAGACCACATGAGTAATGATGAAGCGCTGTTGCCAGTAAGTAATTTTAAACGAATCAATCTCGCACGCGGAGCGCGAGATACGATACCCATGCTGGTAGGCGCTGCGCCATTCGGCATGATTTTTGGCACCTTGGTTTCTGCCAGCCCGATGATGCCGTGGCATGGGCAATTGATGTCCTTATCAGTATATGCGGGATCGAGTCAGTTTATTGCCACTGGGCTCATTGCAAGCCATACCGGCATGTTAGTGATTTGGTTGACCACATTTATCGTCAATCTCAGACATATGTTGTACGCGGCAACCTTGCTGCCGCATGTCGCTCATCTATCAGCACGTTGGCGCTGGTTGCTTGGGTTTTTATTGACCGATGAAACTTTTGCGGTAGTTGCTGGACACCATCAACAGTCTTTGACCACCAACGAGCGTCGTTACGCGCATTGGTATTTTCTTGGTTCAGGGTTGGCGATGTATAGCAATTGGCAGTTGTGGACGCTAGTCGGCTTGTTGTTTGGTACCTTGTTTCCTGGTCTGCAAAACATGGGGCTCGATTATGCGATGGTGGCGACGTTTATTGCGATCATCGTACCGCAATTAAATCGCTTACCGTATTTTGCTGCTGCAATCGCAGCGGGTAGCTTTGCATATCTTTTGCAAAATCTGCCGTATAAGTTGGGTTTGCTCAGTGCAGTTTTTGTTGGGGTGCTGGTCGGGGTAGTGTTGTCACGTTCTTCAGCAATCGGGAAGGAGACAGCATGAATTTCACTTTGCTGATAATGGGCATGGCGTTCATCACCATATTGATCAAAGCAATTTTTTTTATTCTCGGTGACAGACTGGTATTTCCTGCCTGGTTGAATCTGGCATTGAGTTTTGTGCCAGTGACGGTGTTGACGGCGATTATTACACCAATGATTTTGTCACCGCATGGGAAAGATTTAGAGCTGAATTTGCGCAACCCACAATTGTTGGCATCATTGATCGCAGTACTTATTTGCCTGATCAGCCGACGACAATTGTTGATCATTGCCGTGGGCTTGCTGAGTTTCTTCTTTTTCCAATGGTATTTTAGTGTGTGAAAATTTTTCGCCTGCGAAATTACGTTTCAATGTGGGCGAACTTCTTTCTTCAAGGCTGTCATTGCCAGCCTTTCAACCAATCCCGGGACAATTAACTTTAACCAGCGAGCTAATTTGCCTTTACCAGTCATGACGACTTCGCGTTTGTTTTTTTCCATGCCTTCAATAATCAAACGAGCACACTCGGCGACAGGCATCGCATTGTCTTCTTTTAAACCGCTACTACCCGCAGGATTGCCGGCTGCATTGTAGCCATGGTAACGGATGCGGGTGGCAACGACACCTGGATAGGCGAGGGTAATGTGTACGCCAGTTTCACTGATCTCGCTGCGCAGGCTTTCAAAAAAACCATTCATGGCAAATTTGCTGGCGCTGTAAGCGGTACGACCTGGTACTCCAACTAAGCCCGCGAGTGAAGAAACCGCAACAATATTGCCACGCGTTTGCTTCAGAAATGGCAGTGCTGCATGGGTACACCAGACGCTGCCCCAGAAATTAATCCGCATCAGTTCCTGATACCAACCAAGGTTTTCTACGTCGCTAAACAAAGCTTGAGCAGATTTACCGGCATTGTTAATCAAACTGTCTATACTGCCGAAGTTTTCTATCGTCGCGCGTATTAGCCGACGACATTCTGCTTCTGAACCAACATCCGTCTTGACGACCAGGCAGGCACTGCCAAATGCTTTGCATGCTGCTGAGACTTCCATCAGCGCATCCTGATTACGTGCCGCCAGCACGAGTCCTAGTCTGACGCCATATTTTTGTGCTAATTGCCGTGCAATCTCGGCACCTATTCCATCTGATGCACCGGTGATGATAATGACTTTGTGTCGCTCTATCATGATGCATAGCTTTCATCGATACGGTTGAGTTTGCGTATCAGCGAAGGCCAGACAAACGCACCTCCAAGACCGCCGGTTTGTACGCGCATGGCTTCGGCAACACCTTTGACAATCTCCGGATGCACCTGTATCAACTCGCCCCCGGCTTGCGCTGCTAATTGAATCTGGCAAGCAGACTCAAAGGTGTACATCGATAAAAAGGCATCAGCAATCGATTTGCCAGCAGTTAATAGACCATGATTACGCAGCATCAGGAAGTTTGCTTTGCCCATATCTGCTTGCAGACGTGGTTTTTCATCATCGCGAAATGCGACTCCCTCATAATCATGATAGGCCAAAGATGCCAGCACAAAGGTGGATTGTTGCGAGATCGGCAGGATTCCGCATTTTTGTGCGCTGACAGCAACACCGGCGCGGGTATGTGTGTGAATTACACATTGCACGTCCTCTCGTGCAGCATGCACAGCACTATGAATCACAAAACCAGCTGGATTCACAGGAAATGTTGACTCAATAACTTTATTGCATTGTTGGTCGACTTTGATTAATGACGACGCCGTAATTTCATCAAACATTAAACCATACGGATTGATTAGGAAATGATGTTCTGGACCGGGGATGCGTACGCTGATGTGGGTGAATACCAGATCGCTCCAACCGTAAGCAGCAACCAAGCGGTAGCAAGCTGCCAGGTCAACACGTAATTGCCATTCTTCCGGACTGACTTGCTCTTTGAGTGAAGGGATAAGCATGTTGTCTCCAATTATTGTCGTTTTTAGAATGAAACCAAAGTGAAATCAATAGTGATTTTTTTTATTTTTTGTCGGCCAGAGCTGCCTGATAAATGGTATTTTTTGGTTGCGAAAACAGGCGTTTTAACATAGGTTCAAACTCAATAATCGGAAACGTTTCTGCATGTGGATCGAATGATGGATTGTCATAGAGCGCACAGAATTCGGCGGTTTTGTCAAAATGGGGATGCGTGCGGAATTGTTCGCGCATATCACGATCCATTCCCACGTGATGGAAAAAATAATGTCCCTGAAAAATCCCATGATGTTGCACCATCCACAGGTGTTCTTCACTGACAAAAGGCTTCAGGATTGCTGCGGCAATATCCGGGTGATTGAAGCTGCCTAAGGTATCGCCGATGTCGTGTAAGAGGGCACAGCACACATATTCTTCACTTCTTCCGTCTCTTAAAGCACGGGTTGCCGTTTGTAAAGAATGGGCATAACGGTCTATCGGGAAACCACCATAGTCGCCTTCTAATAATTGCAAATGTTGAATGATCCGGTCGGGCAATTTCTTGGTAAATTGCATGAATTCACCACCGATGATTTGCCAGTCTTGCTGGGTGCTGTCCTCCATGCGGACGAAATGGGCACGATGTAGCATTGGTCTCACTCCTGTTGAATATTCTGACACCAGCGTATAGCGACGAAGAACAACATACTGCCAATTATTCTACATTTGATTTTCACTTTATTATGTATGAATGATCGTAACAAAATGTCAGTGTTATTGCATTTTTGCAACTATGCAGGAATTCATTGTTGGCCATGTCTTTGTTTCGTTTCGGATTCATACTCGAATGCTTCGGGTGGTCTAACGTGGTCTCTTGAATGGAAACAGACGCTAAGATTTCTTGAAGAATGCATAGCCCAAAGCTATCCTATCAGGGTATTCAAGCTGATCAACATGAGCCGAGAAGATGCTAACTATCCGATTAGGTGTTTATTTTCTACTTTTCGGATTAAGTATTGTTCTTGCTCAGGATGTTGTTGCACGTTGTTCGCGTCCTGTGAACGTTGCTTTTTCTCAATCCGGTATGCAAGTCGCGGTTCGAGGTAATTTGATTACTGGTGTCTATCCAGAGGTATTAAAGCGAATCTCCATCAATGAGGACTGTCAATTCAATTTTTCTGTCGTTCCCAGGGCACGACAGGAGTTGATGTTTAAAAATGGTCAGACAGATTTATTGATTCCGGCCATTAGAACTAAGAGGCGCGATGAGAATGGCGTTTTTGTACGTCTTGTATATAGCCGCCCAGCATTGATTTCGATTCATTCTGAGTGGCCGAAAATTTCGACGATGAAGGAATTGTTAAACGTCAATTCAACGCGGGTTGTGATTGTTCGTGGTTATGACTATGGTGATGAGTACGTAGAAATTTTAAAGGAACTAAAAAAGCAAGAACGCTTGATTTACGAAGCAGATCCGGTTTCTGCAGCGCGTACTTTGAAATCAGGCGCGGCGGAATATGCCCTCATGCTTCCTTGTATTCTGTTTGGAGAAATTAAAAACGACGTGCGAGTGAGTGATTTGTTAGCGCGCTTACATTACGACGTCATTTCTGAAATTCCGTGGATGGAAAGTGGTGTCTACGTATCTCGTCGGTCCTTAAGTAATGCAGATAGAAATTACTTGAAAGCATTGTTTGAAAATACGGCAAACTCTGCATTAGTCTGGAAATATTTTCAAAACTACTATGCTCCTGAGGTATTGAATCTTGGCCTTCGCCCTCATTAGCCTTTGCTTCTGTGTTTTCTCCAACACTTTCTGTAGTTTGCTAGTCTTTTCGCTATAAAAATGGATGTTTCAGGTAGACTATATGCGTTACGTATCTTATAAGCCCTGATATGTTAAGTCTCAGTCCAGCCAAGTTTTTGATGAGATTGCTGACAGCAATGTTGGCAGTGTGTTTGAGCACATCAGCATTTGCCCATTGTTCCAGGCCAATAAATGTACCAATGGCTGTGACTGGGTTCAGTGTCATCGATCAGGGTGAGATTATCAGTGGTATTTATCCTGAGTTTTTACGTTCCTTGTCGGCAAAAGAGGGTTGTACGTTTTTGATATCGTTGGTGCCCAGGGCACGCATGGAATTGATGTTTGAAAATGGACAGGCTGACTTATTGGTGGCGGCGACGCGCACGCCGCGCCGCGATAAACTTGGTATTTTTTTCCCATTTATCCGTAGTCGTCCCGTGCTGATATCTCTGCCTGCTTTTAATCGGCAACCAGTCAAAAGTTTTCAGGAATTGCTGAATCAATCTAAAACTAAAGTTGCGGTTGTACGTGGCTTTGATTATGGAGAGCGTTATCAGGCGTTGTTGGTTGATTTACAAAAGCAAGACCGATTGGTGCTGGATGTTGATCCACTGTCCGTTGCTCGCTTGTTGAAATTAGGAACCGTCGACTATGCGTTGATGGCACCTTCGATTCTGGCCGGTACGGCACAGACTGATTCCCGGGTTGCTGACATGGTCGATCAACTACGTTACGAGGCTCTTGCAGAGTTGCCCTGGGGGGAAAGTGGTGTTTACGTTTCTAAAAAGTCTTTAAATCCGGAAGATTATGCTGCGATACAAGAGATGTTCGAAAATGCAGAACGCAATAATGTAATTTGGAAAGGCTTTCAACGTTATTACAAAGAGGAAATCTTGCGCGAAGGCGTACGCCCCCTTTGATGCCCGGAAAAACTCTATAGCTCTATTCGCGTTTCAAATTTACTTCTGACGATAGAAAAAAAGCTGCGCACGTTGCGAATGTTGCTTTGTGTCGCAAACAAATGGTGCGCCAGTTCATGATATGCAGGCATATCGGCAACTTGTATGATCAATACAAAGTCGGGTCCCGGCGAGACGCGGTAGCATTGCTGAACGGCGCTTTCGGTTGCGACCAATTTTTCAAATTCAAGTAGCTTTTCAGTTGCCTGATGGTCTAACGTGATTTCCACAATCGCAGTCAGGCTTGCCCCCAGCTTTTCAGGTGCGAGCAACGCAACCTGACGCAAAATTACTCCTCCATCTGTCAGGCGTTTCACGCGGCGCAGACAGGTTGGCGGCGATGCATGTACACGCGCTGCCAATTCATGATTAGTGAGTGCTGAATTTTGTTGTAATTGCAACAAAATGCGTTTATCTAATTCATCGAGTACCATCGTTGTGGAATATTATTTCAAAAAATAACTAAGATTGAAATATAACACTCAAATTTTTTAGTGTCGATTAATTCTTTCATGTTTTTATAAATTTTGAAATAAATATTCACGCAAACTCTATTAGCATGGCGACATTCCAATTCTATTTTTGAGGTCATTATGTGCGGTATCGTCGCAGCAGTTGCCCAACGTAACATCACTCCTATTTTGGTAGAAGGTCTGAAACGACTTGAATACCGTGGTTATGATTCATGCGGCGTAGCTTTGCATGTCAATGGACAATTGCAGCGTTCGCGCAGTACCTCACGTGTGGCAGAACTGCAGGCACAAATCGAACAAACTGGCCTCGAGGGCTTTACCGGTATTGCACATACTCGCTGGGCAACCCACGGCGTACCTTCTTCTGAGAATGCTCACCCACATTTCTCACGCGATCGCATTGCTTTGGTACATAACGGCATTATCGAGAACCACGAAGAATTGCGTGCAGAACTCAGCGCACTCGGCTATGTTTTTGAAAGCCAGACCGACACCGAAGTCATCGCCCATTTAGTTGATCATTTGTACCAAGGCGATTTATTTGACACAGTCAAGCAAGCCGTTAAGCGTCTGACTGGTGCTTATGCTATTGCGGTTTTCTGCCGTGACGAACCACATCGCGTCGTTGGCGCACGTCATGGTTCGCCGTTGATCGTTGGTATCGGCAAAGGTGAAAATTTCCTCGCGTCTGACGCGATGGCATTAGCTGGGGTAACAGACCAAATTACTTACCTTGAAGAAGGCGACGTAGTTGATCTGCAATTGCAACGCGTCTGGATTGTTGATGTCAATGGCAAATCGGTAGAGCGCGAAGTGCGCACCGTCCATGCCCATAGTGGCGCTGCGGAACTTGGCCCATACCGTCACTACATGCAAAAAGAAATTTTTGAACAGCCTCGCGCTATCAGCGATACGCTGGAGGGTGTGACAGGCATCATGCCTGAATTGTTTGGTGATAAGGCCTACGGCATTTTCAAACAAATCGACTCGGTGCTGATCCTTGCTTGTGGTACCAGCTACTACGCGGGTCTGACCGCCAAATACTGGTTGGAATCAATTGCTAAAATTTCTGTCAATGTAGAAATCGCCAGCGAATACCGTTATCGTGACAGCGTACCGAATCCAAATAGTCTGGTGGTGACCATTTCTCAAAGTGGTGAAACCGCCGATACATTAGCTGCTTTAAAGCATGCACGTAGCATGGGCATGCTACACACACTGACCATCTGCAACGTTTCGACGAGTGCCATGGTACGTGAGTGTGCATTGTCGTACATCACCCGCGCTGGTGTTGAAGTCGGTGTCGCTTCTACAAAAGCATTCACGACTCAATTAGCAGCCTTGTTCTTGTTGACGCTTGCATTGGCGCAAAGCAAAGGCCGTTTGTCTGATGAAGAAGAAGCCTCACACATCAAAGCCATGCGTCATTTGCCAGCCGCCATCAGCGCAGTATTGGCACTGGAACCGCAAATCATCGCTTGGGCAGATGAATTCGCCAACAAAGAAAATGCCTTGTTCCTTGGTCGCGGTCTGCACTATCCAATTGCTCTCGAAGGCGCATTGAAGCTCAAAGAAATTTCATACATTCACGCTGAAGCTTATCCAGCGGGTGAATTGAAACACGGCCCATTAGCCTTGGTGACGAAAGAGATGCCAGTGGTGACAGTTGCACCAAATGATGCTTTGATTGAAAAACTCAAATCCAACTTGCAAGAAGTACGCGCGCGCGGCGGCGAGTTATTTGTTTTTGCCGATGCTGATTCGCACATCACTTCGAGTGAAGGTGTGCACGTAATTCGCCTGCCAGAACACTACGGTCAACTGTCAGCCATCTTGCATGTGATTCCATTGCAATTGCTCGCGTATCACACAGCCTTAGCACGCGGCACCGACGTCGATAAGCCACGCAATTTAGCGAAGAGTGTCACGGTTGAATAATATTGTGGTGTTGGGGTGTTGATGTTCCCGACAATTAAAGTCGTAAACTAAAAGTCCTATAAAAAATACCCAAACCTGGAATATCAGGTTTGGGTATTTTTGTTTCTGAATTTGACCACGAATGACACCTTGATTTATCGAGACATCGTTGTAGAGTATTTCTGGTGAGATGCCAACATCAAAGTTGAAATGGCGCAAATCCGAGGAAGATGACTCAATTGACGAGCGAGGGGCGAACCATGCCATTATTCAATTCACAAGTGACATCGCTGCTGACTGCGCTACCGAACGAAACCTTGTTCAGTATATCGAGCCGCCACCATGCATTTTGGGGACATTCTCTCGCCAGAAAACGAGCCTACTACTGTATGGAAAGGCACAAGGAGGTTATCCTATCGAGGAGAACCAAATTCACATGTGAATTTTTATTGTGAGGACTACTTTTAATCAAATTAAAACACCAAAAATACATTGAAAATATGAGCGAACTATGGTGAAGAAAAATTCAATAATTGTGTCTTGCGTACTTTCATTTTTCCTTGTCTTTGTTCTGGAGAGCAAAGCTGAAGAACCTTCACAAAATCGAATAGATCAGTCTTTAAAATTAACACACGAAATATCGGAAAATTTAGACAAATTTCGGAACGATGCGAAGGCCTTACTTAAAGATAGTCCGAATCCTGAACTCATAAAAAAAGCCATCAAATTTTATGAGCAGGGTTTACTTATTTCTGAAGATCCGAAACTTCAGCAGCTTGTTGAACAGAATTCAAAGCTTATGGGGAAAGCTTACGATTTTCATTTTGAGATGGCAGCATTACATATGCAATTGGGTGATAACGAACCTATGCTGAAGTTAATTGATACGAAACTCAGCAGATTGCTCGCTCCCAGCTACGAGCATTTTTTCTCACCAGACATGCGATCACGCTTAGCAAGTGATCCTCGATATCAAAATTACATAAGAAGTATAAAACTACCATCAAAGATGGGACTGAATTCAGTTATTGGCTCACCATATCGTGAAGAATTGAGCGCAGCACAAAAGACTGCCGGACTATCATTATTTTGGGCAGAAGCAAGAAGAAGTTTTGTTCACTTCAATCATGTTCCTGATCTGGATTGGGATGCTATATATCTTGAATATTTGGATAGAGTTACAGCAACTAAAAACACGCAAGAATACTATTCCGTGATGATGGAGTTAGCACCATTGCTACATGATGGTCATACAAACATTTACCCGCCAAAAGAACTATATGACGTGTTTTATTCCCGACCTGCAATTAGCACTGAATTGTTCGGCGACAAACTGTTAGTGACAAAAGTACACTCTAGTTCTTTGATTGACAAAATTAAAGTGGGCTCAGAAATTCTTGCAATTGATGACCTCCCTATACGTGAATATGCTGAGAAGTATGTAGAAAAATATGTAAGTAGCTCTTCGCCGCAAGATAGGTCAATGCGTATTTACTCTTATCAGTTACTTTCGGGGCCAATAAACACCACCATAAAATTAACATTACGTAACGCTGAAGGAAAAACGTATGCTGAATCGGTAATACGTGGTAGACCAGAAGAGGAACAAAAAGAACAGCAGTTTAAATTCAAAATGCTAAATGGCAATATCTCATATTTGAACTTGAATCATTTTGAAAATGCAGACGCAACAAATGCTTTTAAATCAGCACTTCCACAAATACTGAAATCAAACGGATTGATATTAGATCTGCGCGACAACGGGGGAGGCTCAACAAATTTTGGACTTGAAATTCTAAGTTTCCTGAGCCGCCAACCAATTCCGGTCGCTTTTAGTATGGAGCGTCAAGAACGAAATATTGATCGCGCTCGTGAAAATGCAATTATTTTAGATACTCCTAAATCTAGTAGATTTTATCCTTATGTTCGAAAACAAGACTCAATTTTCGAGGGTAAAGTAGTTGTGCTAGTTGGCCCTAAGACGTTTTCGGCTGCAGAGGATTTTTTAGTCTCGTTTGTTAGTATGAAGCGCGGTATTTTAGTCGGGTCTCCAACTGGGGGCAGTACAGGCCAACCATTGCAGATGAATTTGCCAGGTGGTGGAATGGCACGCATTTGTATTAAGCACGACTATTTTCCTGATGACAGCGAATTTATCGGAAAAGGAATTATTCCGGATATACAAGTTCAATCGACCTCCGATAACTTTAGAGAAGGAAGAGATGTTCCTTTAGAAGAAGCTATAAAGTCGATCACTCATTTGCAATTCTAATTTCGATCTCAATTGATATGTTCCTTTTAAGATTTTCCTACGTAGATTTTGACAAACCGCAAGCCGTGAGGTGTTATAGAGCTTAACGCCTTTTTCGATCAATTTACTTTCGCGTTTTGTACTAGTTTACGACTTTAATTGACAAAAATATCCGATAAAAACATCAATCTGAAAGCCAGTTTACGACTTTAATCCAGATGTGATTTATTTGCTTGCCCTAAACACCACACCAGATATAGATGCCAGTTTATGACTTTAATGTACGAGATCAGTTGATGTTCCCGACAATTAATGTCGTAAACTAAATACCTTCAAGAAAATGCCCAAACCTGGATCATTAGGCTTGGGCATTTTTGCATCTGAATCCGAGTACAAAGTAAGCACCTCACCTAAACCGTCTGGACGCTAGCGTTAAAAACCTTCAAAGTAGTTCCCGTTACTTTTTAGCGGGAGCTATTTTGGAGTTATTAGACACACCCGTCCGCAGAAAGCGGCGACCCAAT
>JBMPOY010000004.1:0-74538 GCA_049340365.1 Undibacterium sp. Ji67W
CACAGGCAGCGGCGGGTTGAGAGAAAACCAGGGCAGTGATGAAACCCAGAAGTGACAAGACAAAGGTAAGCCTTCTCGTCAAGTTCTGACGAAATGAATTGAGTTGGGTCATGCTTTGTTCCAGGTAGTTTTTTGAGGTATCAATGCAACCAAACCGAATTTAGCGGCAGAAGACAGCGCGTACTCAGTTTTTGCAATGATCAAAATCACATAAATAATTTAACTGATTTTTAATTGTCAATAATACAATGAAAGATGGTTGATGAAAAAATACTATTACCTTTTATTTCATTTGGAAACATCTCATTACTTTTAGGTGGGCATACACGTCGACTAATCTGTCTCGCGGCAACAAAAAAGGGAGAAAAATCGATGGCTGATTTTTCTCCCTTTTTTGTGTCACTTTCAAGCTATGTCACTTAACTCGCAACCCATTCAAATGCTTTTCTCAAAAAACTTGGTGATGGTCGGGTAAAACTCGGGTTATTTGCTGGCTCTAAATCTGGCAACAAATGGCGCATCAAATCTGGGGCATATTGTTGACGGGTTTTTGTTCTTTCTATGGACATGTTATTGATGTCAGCGATAATACTCACAATGGTATTGCTGGCTTCTTCAAGATCGAGTTGGTAAAAATCCAGATTTTTTTTGCCATGGCGGCACAGTGAAAATTTTTGCGTGATGGCATCTAATGCGGCACCGCAATCTTTGGTATGCACTTCAAATACGCATTCATAGTTTCCCGGTAGCATATTGTGCGTATCGCGATTAAATTCCATTGCCTTAGATACACCAGAACGGCGTGTCGCACCGATCCTGAATAAGCCTGGGCGCAAGCCATCATTTTGCAGAATATAGATACTACCCGGCGTGCCATGCAAGAATTTTGGTTCTTGAGGGAGTGTGCGGTAATTACGGTATCCGGTTGACATAGCTCGCCCTGAGTGTAGTTTTATCAGAGACAGTGTACAAATAGACGAGTTAAACCAAGGCGGGGAACAAAGGGGGAATCAGGTCGCAATTCGTGAAATGCACTTGGGAAAGTGTTTAGCAGATATTTTTGATAAGCATAGTCGACAATTGTCATATTCTTGTCATGCCTGTTGGGTACCATGTCGACATCCTACTGCTTCTCCTCCAAAGGTCAGGATATTTGCCCGCAGATTTAACGCTGCGGGCTTTTTTTTACCCTCTATGGCGTTACGGCCTGTCCTGATGTTGCTGCGGGGGTTGTCGCGGCTGGTTCATCTAAATCGACTGATTTAATCCCTGCGCCGTTAAGGAATTCGGTGTACATCCAATCGCCTTCGACATTGCTGACGCCTTCCGGTGTGCTCCTTTGGGTTTCAGGCTTTCCGGCCAGGCTGACGCGCATACTGTCGATCCAGATTGGCAAAGCTAAGGTCGCACCAAATTCACGTCCTCCGAGTGATTTAGGATCATCGTAGCCCATCCATGCCACCGCAACGATATTGTCTGCGTAGCCGGCAAACCAACCGTCTACTGCTTCGCTACTGGTACCGGTTTTACCTGCAATATCATGTCGGCCTAATTTCTGATCGGCTGCAGCACCCGTGCCACGTAAAGCGACTTCACGCAGCATACTGTCGGTGATAAACGCATTGCGACTATCGATAACACGATCACTATCCTGCGCAATGGCAGGGGCTTTGGTTTCACTTGGCACCTTACCACGCGCATCGGTGACTTTGCTGATCAACCACGGTGTTACCTGATATCCACCATTCGCAAACACGGCATAACCAGCGGCGAGTTGTACTGGCGTGACTTGCCCGGTACCTAGTGCGAGCGTGAGGTTGTCAGGATGTTTATCTTTGTTGAAACCAAAGTGGGGCAACCATTCCAGTGCTGTGTTGACGCCAATATTTTTTAAGATTCTTACAGAGACAACGTTCTTGGATTGCGCTAAAGCGGTACGCATAGTGACCGGGCCATCATATTTTCCGTCATCGTTACGTGGATCCCATTTTAAGGATTCTTCTGTCGTCGAAGATAATTGTACATCGTTGATTAAGGTCGCCGGAGAGAAACCTTTTTCCAGCGCCGCAGAATAAATAAATGGCTTAATACTGGAGCCAGGTTGACGCCAGGCGCTGGTCACGTGATTGAATTTTTTGCGATTGAAATCAAAGCCGCCAACCAAAGCACGGTAGGCGCCAGTTTGTGCATTCAATGATACATATGCACCTTCGACTTCTGGCAACTGAGTAATGCTCCAACGCATTTTAGCGTCTTGAATGACGCGAATAATAGCGCCCGGAACAATCTTCAAGTCAGATTTTGCTTTGCTTTGCAATGCGCTATTCGCAAAACGCAAGCCGTCACCATTGATTTCTATACTCTCACCCGAGGCTAGTTCCGCTTGCACAACTTTGTTAGTCACATTGATTACCACCGCGGCAATCAGCTTGTCGTTGGCCGGATGTTTTTTGAGTACTTCATCGATCGCATCATCACGTTCGTCTTCATCCGCTGGTAAGGTAATGAAGGCTTCCGGACCGCGATAGCCATGGCGCTGGTCGTAATCCATAATATTTTTACGCACTGCTTCATAGGCCGCATCCTGATCGGCTTTGAGCAATGTCGTATAGACTTTAATACCTGAGGTGTAGGCGGCATCTTTGTACTCTGCGACAATATTCTGGCGCACCATTTCAGCGACATAGTCCGCATGTGCGTCATACGTTTGCTTGCCCGTGACGGTCAGACGTTCGTGGCTTGCTTCATCAAATTGCGCTTCAGTAATCATTCCTTTATTGAGCATGCTTTTGAGCACCAGCATTTGTCGTTGCTTGGCGCGCTGAAAATTGACCGCTGGATTATGGCGCACCGGATTTTGCGGTATGCCCGCCAACATTGCTGCCTCGGCAAGTGTGACTTGATTGAGTGGTTTGCCAAAGTAGGTTTTAGCAGCACTTGAAAAACCATGCGTTCTCTGTCCCAGATAAATCTGATTCATATACAGTTCCAAAATCTGATCTTTATTCAGGGCTGCTTCAATTCTGAACGTCAATAAAATTTCTTTGATTTTACGCGTGATCGTTTTTTCTTGGGACAGGAAAAAATTCCGTGCTACTTGCATCGTAATGGTAGAGGCTCCCTGGTGAAAGCCGCCACCAAGATCGGCAACAAGTGCACGTCCGGCACCAATGAAATCAACACCGTGATGTTCATAAAAACGTGCGTCTTCAATCGACAACAACGCATTTTTCATGACATCAGGAATATCTTTAATTGGAACAAAATCGCGGTGCTCTTCACCAAACTCACCAATCAATGCATTGTCAGCGGTGTAGATGCGTAGTGGTATTTTTGGTTGATAATCAGTGATCGCATCGAGTGCCGGAAAATCAGGCGCGAGCACCAGAAATACATAGGCTGCAGCAGCGATCAACATCGCGCCGATGAACGCCACCAGGGCGAGTATTAATTTCATTCGTTTTCCTTATTCTTCCAGGGTTTGCAGCAAATATAGTTTTTGATAAATGCCCTGATCAATTTGCATCAATTCCTGATGCTTGCCACGTTCTGCCAGTTTGCCGTGGTTTAACACGACGATGCAATCCGCGTCGCGAATGGTGGACAGCCTGTGGGCAATGGCGATGATCGTGACTTGATGACGTAATTCGTTTAAGGCGATTTGTATAATTTGCTCGGTTTCACTATCGATATGTGACGTTGCTTCGTCAAGAAATAAAATCCTGGGCTTACCGGCCAGCGCACGGGCGATGGCGATCAGTTGCTTTTGACCAGTAGATAGCCGTGCTCCCCCTTCACCTAATGGCGTATCGTAGCCTTGTTCCAGTTGTAGGATTAAGTTGTGTACATGCGCCGCTTTGGCTGCTTCAATCACATCCGCTTCACTGATGTCTCTGCCCATGGTGATATTTTCTCTTGCACTGGCGGCGAGCAAAAATGGTTCTTGCGGTACTAGTCCTACACTGGCGCGGAAATGCTCATCTGAAAAATCCGCAATACTGCGACCATCGATGGTAATGCTGCCAGATTGTGCGGTATAGAAACGCAGCAATAAACTCATGAGTGTCGATTTTCCACTACCGGTATGACCGACGATACCAAAAAAAGAGCCGGAAGGAATAAACAAATTAATGTCATGCAAAACCGGATATGTTGGTGCATAACCAAAAGTCAGGTGAGAAATGTGTACCTCACCAGATTCCATGAGGGCATTGGTGGGCGCAAAGTGCGCGAGCGGCTCGTGGAGCAAGGTATTGACCCGCGCCGCAGAAACCACGGCCTGTTGTATCTGTCCGAATTGCAACGTGATTTGTATCAGCGGATCAACCACGCGCGCAATATAGCTGACAAAGGCATACAGAATACCGACTTCAATGCCAGAAAAACTGCGCTGACCAAAGCAGTAAATGACCACCACCAACAAGACTGAATTTAAAAAATCTAATGCCGGGCGCAGTAACCAGGCATTTGCTCTGAGTTCATCCAATCTGGCGCGGTAATGTAATTGGTTGGTGGTAGCAAAACGTTCGCCAAAACGTTGCTCTGCATTGCTTGCCTGTAAGGCGCTCATGCCGCTAATACTTTCAGCGACCTGCGCATTAATCTCGCTGCGCAACTGTCGTGCTTTGCTGACGGCTGGTGCGCTCCAGCGTTGATAAAACCAGACGATAATCACCACGGCAGGTATCAGCATGGTCACGATCAACATCAAACGCCAGTCCAGCCAGGCCATTGCTGCTAAGGCGCCGATAACGACGATAGAACTATCGAGCATTACAAACAAAACCTGTACATACAAATTTTTGACAGCCTCAGTATCGTTAGTGACGCGGCTGACTAATTGGCCGGTCATGGCCTTATCAAAAAACGCCATCGGCAGGCGTAACACATGTCCATACACTCGTTCACGCAAACGGCTTACTGAGCGCATCGCAACGCCAGCCAGTCGGGTTAATTGCAAATAGCGCAGCCAGGTAGCACCCCAGCCTGTGATCACGTAAGCACACAACAAACCAGCAACAACTTGCATATCCATTTGATGCGGTAACAGATAGCGATCAATGAAGGCTTTGCCTAGCAGAGGACCAAGTGCTTCCAGACCTGCCGCGATCAGTAAAAAGAGGATGCCCCAGATGACCTGCGATTTTTCGGGACGTGCTGATTCCAGCAGTAATTGCACGGCCATTTTCTTTTCTGAAGGCGGTGTTTTTGGTTCGGAGACCTGCATATCACGCGGCATTTAAACTTGCCTCCAATTGCTGATAGCGCCATTGTGCGGCGTACCAATGTTTTGCCGCCAGCAGTTCGGCATGCGTTCCTTGTTCAGTAATTTTTCCATCTCGTAAGACCAAAATATGATCTGCATTGGCAACCGCACTCAGGCGATGGCTGACAATAACAGCGCTACGGTTACTTTGTTCTTTACGTAGCGTGGTCAGATGTTGAAGTATGCGACTTTCGGTTTCCGTATCAACCGCAGATAGCGCATCGTCGAGCAGCAACAGCGGGCTATCGGTGAGTAGTGCACGGGCGATGGCAACCCGTTGGCGCTGTCCACCGGATAAAGTCACGCCGCGTTCACCGACGGGGGTGTCATAACCCTGTGGGAAACGAATGATGTCATCGTGTACAGAGGCCAGATTCGCTGCATGCATAATCTCTGCACGCGTCGCATCAGGTCTGGCGAGAGCGATATTTTCTGCAATGGAAGCAGAAAACAAAAATGGTTCTTGTGCGACCCAGTTGATTGCTGATCGCAAGGTCTGCAACCGATAATCAGCGATCGCATGCTCGCCCCAGACGACCTGACCTTGCGTGGTTTCTATCTGGCGTAATAATAATTTGATGATGCTGGATTTACCTGCGCCAGTCGGACCGACGATGCCCACAGTTTTGCCCGGTATAATCGATACCGAAACATCATCGAGTGCAGCGCGTGATTGCGAGGGATAAGAAAAGTGAATGTGCTGTAAGCTAACGACACCGCTTGGTGCTTGCGTCACTGTGCCATGATCTTCTATCGATAACTCCATATTTAACACAGGCTCTAAACGGTTCCAGGCTGCTTTGCCTCGTTCTAACAGTGATAACACCCAGCCAGCAGCAAACATCGGCCAGATCAGCTGCCCAAGATACATCGTAAAACTGGTCAGCATGCCGATGCTCATTTCACCATGCCATACCAGATAGCCGCCCATTGCCAGCGTTAATGCGCCAGCCGAGGTCAAAGTAATACCGACCGCTGGTTCATAGGCGGCTTCCCAACGTTGGGCAGATAAGCTTGCATTGGCAGCGTTTTCTGCCAATTCGGCAAATTGACTGGCGCTGCGTTGTTCCAGACCTAGAGCGCGTAAAGTGCGAACCCCGGCCAGGGTTTCTTGCACTTGATCATTGAGTTTGCTGAAACGTTCGAGAGAATCACGTGAAGCTTCATGGACATGGTGAGTAATACGTTTAAAAGCCCAGGCCATGAAAGGGAAGGGTAATAACGCCACCAAAGCCAGTCGCCAATCAACGCCGAGCAACATCATGCCGATCACCAGCGCAAAAGTTAATGAGCCATCAAATCCAGCGAGCGCGGCTTCACCTGACGCCAATTCGATCGCATCAGCATCATTGGTTCCCAGCGCCATTAAATCGCCAGTGCGTTGTTGTTGGAAAAAATTTTGTCCTTGCAAACTCAGGCGTTGATATAAGAGAGTTCTTAATTCTGCGCCAAGCTGATACGACGCGGTGAATAATTGCATGCGCCAGCCAACCCGTAGAAAGTAAATAGCAACGCCCATCAACAGTAAGTAGGCGAGCTGTTCCAGTAAGCCGTGCTGATCCAGTTGATGATTCACCATGCCATCAATTACCGCACCGACACGCCGCGGAATTAAGACAGTCATGACCGCAACAGCCAGCAACATGGCACCAGCAGCACAGTAATGTTGCCAGTGACGCCGTATGAATTCTCTGAGTAGTTGAAACAGTGTCATGCCAATTCTTAAATAAAAAATCCGTTACCCCTTGAGGATAACGGATCGTCAGAGGTAATCCGCCTGAAATGGCGGATTTCAATGAACGATGAATGTACGATTAATGCACAATATAGGCGGTATTATCCCACTTCAACATATTCCATAAGAAAGTATACGTAATGGCGCTCATATCAGCACGTTGGGTATTATTTGCTGCACCACCATGGCCGCCTTCAGTATTTTCAAAATACCAGACGTTCTTGTGACCTTGCTCTAACATCTTCGCCGCCATTTTACGCGCATGACCAGGGTGTACACGATCATCCCTGGTGGATGTAATAAAAAGAACATTAGGATAGCTGGTATCAGCTTTGACATTTTGATAAGGCGAATAGTTCTTAATATAAGCCCATTCTTCAGCAATGTCTGGATTGCCATATTCTCCCATCCAGGAAGCGCCAGCGAGCAATTTGTTAAAACGTTGCATATCCAACAGCGGCACCTGGCTTACGACAGCATTAAACAGTTCCGGATGCTGAGTCAGGGCAACACCCGCCAGCAAGCCGCCGTTACTACCACCCATTGCACCCAGATGTTGCGGGCTGGTAATTTTGCTGCTAATTAAATCTTTCGCGACGGCCGCAAAATCATCATAGGCACGTTGTCGGTTTTCTTTGAGTGCCGCCTGATGCCAGCGCGGGCCGAATTCACCGCCACCGCGAATATTGGCGACCACATACACGCCACCTTTTTCCAGCCAGGCTTTACCCAGAGTGCCAGAGTAAGAGGGTGTCAACGAGATTTGAAATCCACCGTAGCCATACAATAGGGTAGGGTTGTTGCCGTCGAAAGCAATATTTTTACGCTTGATAACAAAATACGGAATTTTGCTGCCATCGCTTGAGGTAGCAAATTGCTGCACCGTTTCATAAGGGCTGGCATCAAAAAAGGTTGGTGCCGATTTTAAAATAGTGCGCTGGTCATTTCCGCCCTGTGCCAACAGATAAACGCTAGGTGTTAAATAGTCGGAATAGCTGAGCAAGTAATCGTCTGATTTTTCTACGTCCATAGGCGTGACGTTGATGCTACCTAAAGTTGGCAGTGCCACTTCGCGCATGACCCATTTGCCATCTTTGAGCGACCATTCTTTAAGATTACTCTTCACGTTGTCCAAGGCTTGCAAGAGTAGATAGTGACGAGTCGCTGTAATACCGGTGAAAGAAGTGCTGTCGCTGGGTTCGAATAAAGTATTAAAGTTTCTGTCGCCTTTTTGGAATGCAGCGAAGTTGATAGCTAACACACTGCCGGACGGATAGGCTTTACCTGATAATGTCCATGCCTCTCTTAACGTGATCAGCAATTGATCTTCAAAAAATCCGAGATCTGATTGCGCAGGTACGGCGAGTTTTTTTAATTTGCCGTGTTCGCGCAAATATTGTTCAGAACTATAAAAATCAATTTGTCTCTGAACTAATTCGTGGTGTTGACCAGCATGACTAATATCTGTGGCAGCGACAGACATGTCAGTGGTTTTACCTTCTAAAATCAGTTTTGCTGCGGTCAGTGGTGTGCCGCGTTTCCATTCTTTGACCAAGCGCGGATAGCCTGATTCGGTCAATGTGTTTTTGCCAAAATCTGTCGCGATAAACACAGTGTTCAGATCACGCCAATCGACGGTCATTTTTGCTTCCGGCAAGTTAAATCCGTTTTTGACGAATTGCTTTTTTTGCAGATCAAATTCACGCAAGGTCACTGCATCGGCACCGCCGCGAGAGAGTTCAATCAAACAGCGATCATAGGCTGGTTCGCGGCATTGGCTGTTTTTGAAAACCCAATTTTCTTTTTCAGCTTTTGCCAGCGCGTCGATGTCTAAAACCGTCTCCCATTTGGGCTCTGCTTTGCGATACTCGTCTAAGGTCGTTTTCCGCCATATGCCTCTTGGGTGCTCAGCATCTGTCCAGAAATTGTAAACGGCATCCCCCATTTTTGTGATGCCAGGGATTCTGTCTTTCGAGTCGAGAATGACTTGCAAATCACCGCGTAATTGTTGAAAACCAGCATCATTGTCGAGTTTGCTGCGAGTTTCCTGATTGCGCAGTTTGACCCAATCCAGGGCTCTTTCTCCCGTGACATCTTCCAGCCATAAAAATGGATCCTGGCTTTGCGCGAAGCTTAAGCTGGCAACGCTGCACAGATAAAAAGCGGCAAGGTATTTGGATGGGCGTCTCATTGACTCTCCGATGATGTATCGTTGAAAGATTGACTGTCGATGAACGTTCATCGTATTCAGCCTATTTTTATATAGCAATCAATAATAATCGAAACTTCAAAAAAAATCCGCGGCATTTGCAGGCAGCGGATTCTCCAGAGAGGCAGTAAAAAATTGGAACAGTAATGTTTAGAATATTTGTAAAGTTTAGATGTAGTTTAAAGAGAGTTACTTTTCTCAAAGAAGAAAAATGACCCGGATCAAAATTTAGTAAGTTGCGACCAAAGAAACCCCATTGACAGCTTGTGTTGCATTGAGCATTACGTAATAAGTGGCGGGCTTGGGTGACAATATGCTGAGTAAAGCAGAGGTGCCAGTGCCCGCAGATTTGGCCTCATAACTGGTTGAACTTGGAGCACTATTTGCACGTACATAAATTTCTGTACCACTACCGCCAGAGCGTTTGATGCTCAATTTTTTGCTGCCTTCCGGTACTTCTATTGTATAGAGCTGACTAGAACCTTGTGTTAGTGCGATATTCGTAACAGCAACGCCATTAGTGAGAGAAATCTTTGATGGTACTGAAACACAGCTTACGCCAACCGCCTTAAATGCGTTGGTGACATCTGCGACTTTGTAACCTCGATTTGTGGCTGCTTTTTCGACGCCGCATGCGCCTTGATTAAACGTGCTAGTGCTACTCCAGTAAAGGCGGTTAGCATCAGCCATGACTTCAAAGGCTTTACGTGTGTTCCACCCCGGAGTACTTGCTAGCAAATAAAACGCCTTGTTGTACACGCCGCTTGAGAAATGTACATCCAGGTTAGCGTTATATTGGCTAGCATTATCTATCGAGCGACCATCTAACGGTGGGTTGTACATATAGCGCAGAGCACCAGCCGATTTGAAGATATCAGTACCGACCTTGAAATCATTTTTGCCCTTCACAAAATACTCTACTGCCTCACCAGCCATGTCTGAAAATGCTTCATTCATGCCGCCGGACATTCCCTTATAAATTAATCCGGAATTTTGTTCTGTAAAGCCATGGCTCACTTCGTGGCCGGTGACATCTAATGCAGTCAAAGGATAGAAGGTCGACGCACCATCACCGAAGTTCATGCTATTGCCATCCCAAAATGCATTTTCGTAGGCTACACCGTAATGCACTTTCATTTTGAGTTTCTGCGTAATCGGGCGTACACCAAGATAAGTTTGATACATATTGAAAACCTGATTGCCAAAGTAATGGGCATCATTCATTGGAGAATAGGCGCCGTTGATGGGTTTGACGGTATTGCGCGGGCAGGTGAAGGCTTGAAGCGTACCGTTGCCAGAGCTACTGTTGTTCATGTTGTAGGTATCAACATTCGTGCTGCTGAGATTACAATTGCCGCCGGTAACCGTGACATCCAGAAAGCCAAATCCGGGTGTGCTGCCATATTCATATTGTCCGGTTTTACTGTTGCCGCCGGGACCGGTTCCGGTTTCTGCGTGGGTTAATCCTTCCCACTTTTGAAGAACAACGCCCGTATTGGCATCGATAATGAAATGGGGGCGTGAAGGCAGGTTAGGACGTGAAGTATCAACAAAAGAAACCAAATAAATTAATTGGGCTGTCTGATCATCGTTGAGACGCACATACAAATGGGTTTGCTCATTTTCCGTACTATTGGTTTGTGCCAGTCCTTTGGCAATGGTTAACACTTGTTCAGACTGATACAAGGGTTTGGCGTTGGGAATATCTTTTTGAACGTTGCGTAGCATCGTGCCAGTTAAACTTGCTTGTGGCTGACCTGGTATCTGGTGTTCCGTAATAGTCTCGCCCCACACAGCGACACCTTGATGATATTGCTGGTAACGGGTGACCATCCTGCCGTTTGGATATTGTTGGCTGCGGACAGGTTTGAGTTCATCGTCGGTAAAACCGAGCAATTGGTGTGTGCTGAGTGGTGTTGCCGTTAAATTTCTTTGTTTGCCTTGGGTTGATGACACAAAATCATCGAGATTGATGCGTTCAGCTGAAAACGTCTGGGATGAGCTGAATAAAAGAACCGCGTAAGAGATAGTTTTTAAGAAGTGCTGCTTTTTAAAGCAAGAGGTCATATTGCTCTCCGGTTGTTTTGATCTATGAAGGTATTCATGTGGTTCACCAGAAATTCGCACGTTGCAATGATCAAATTGAAAAATTTGATATCAATGTCGAATCACTGATAACGTTTGTGAGTTAATCAGAGAAATTGCACCAGGGGAATGTTTAATATGTCGCAATGTATCAAAGCAACAGTTAGGCGGTATTGATAAAAAATTTAAATTTTTTAATTCTATTTAATTCAAAATAATATTTTTAATTAAATAAAAAATGAAAAACTAAATTCAATTTAAAGTAACGTAATGTATCAACTGTTTTTACTAAAATCAGGGGAATATTTGTTTCTGGAATGAGCAGGTATTGACTGGCTTCAGATAGACCGTTATGCAATGGCCGCCAAACCCGTCATACAGCGGGCATGGCTGATAGGAGGTGTTTAAAGACGTTTAACCGTTTTTGCTGGCGTCGCGATGTTTTGGCGTATCCACTTTTGCATGTCTAACCAGATGCGCTGAATTTCCGCGTCGGGGGGCATTTGACTGGCATTCGGCAGCTCTATTGTGACGACCGGAATATCTTTGTGAATGCCGCTGTAATTCCCTAAGGAACCAGGATAGACGCCAACCCGGTTATAGATCAGTCGGCCGAAACGGCTAGGTGGTGCGGTCGGCCCATCAAAATCAAGTACCCCAAACGGCGCATGAACTGAGATCACGACATCGGGTTTGAATTTTTCAATGGTGTCATATACCCAGCGGCTTTCTGGTTCAGAAATTGGTGCCTTACCAGGGTAACGACGCGGGTCGCTACGTGTGACGCGAGACCAATATGCTGGGGCTTCTTTTTGCCAATCGGGGGTAGGGAAATTTCGGTTTAAATCGACACCACGTGCATTCATGCGGCGAGGTTTAGGTGCCAGCAAACCATCGGGATTAACGATCGGAGCGACCTTCCATTGAAACTCTTGCTCGCCGTTTTTTTGCATGTTTTCCAGCCATTTGAACACAATCGCAGAAGCGGTTTGCTCGTCACCATGTATTCCACCGATGAGTAAAACCTTGATGGCGTGCGGCTGTTTGACACTGGCGCTCAAATCGCGGGCAAGCAAAGGGAAACCATTTAATGAATTGGTTCCGGTTGGCTGTAATTTGGAGTTGCGACAATCGCTGACTGATACTTTAGGTAATCGTGCTGCTAAGGGCGTACACCAGTCGGCAATGGCTTTGGTTTTGGCAGCGGGCGCTGGCGCAGCACAAAGAGCGCCAGAGAAAGCCGCCAGTAGTAGCGCGGCATTGGATTTATGTTTGAATCGAATTCGGTTGCAGCAAGATGCAATGAAACTACTTTTCAACGGACTCCATTGCATCTTTACTTCAACTCCTAACGATTATTTCAAGCCAGCAGCGGCACGCAAGATGGCTGCTTTATCTGTGCGTTCCCATGTGAAATCTGGCTCTTCGCGACCAAAGTGACCATAGGCGGCAGTTTTGGAATAAATAGGACGCAACAAATCCAGCATCTGGATAATGCCTCGTGGACGCAAATCAAAATGCTCGTTCACCAGTGCGGCGATTTGATCATCAGGAATCACGCCTGTGCCTTCGGTGTATACGGTGACGTTCATCGGACGGGCAACACCAATTGCATACGCCACCTGAATCTGGCATTGGCGCGCCAGACCTGCCGCCACGATGTTTTTGGCAACATAACGGGCTGCGTACGCTGCAGAACGGTCAACTTTTGTAGGATCTTTACCAGAGAACGCACCACCGCCGTGTGGGCAAGCGCCACCGTAGGTATCGACAATGATTTTACGACCAGTTAAACCGCAATCGCCTTGTGGCCCACCGATGACAAAGCGACCAGTCGGGTTAATCAGGTATTTGGTATCTTGCAACCATTCTTTCGGCAACACTGGCTTGATGATTTCTTCGATCACAGCATCGATGAAAGATTGCTTCATCTTGGTCGCTGTTTCGCTTTGATCAGGGCTATGTTGTGTCGACAGAACGACAGTATCAATGCTGTGTGGCTTACCATCGACGTAGCGCATGGTGACCTGGGATTTTGCATCCGGGCGCAAGAATGGCAGGCGGCCATCTTTACGCAATTGTGCCTGACGCTCCACCAGACGGTGCGCGTAGTAAATCGGTGCTGGCATCAATTCTGGTGTTTCATCGCAAGCGTAACCAAACATCAGTCCCTGGTCACCAGCGCCGATATTCAGATAGTCGTCGCTAGCGCGATCAACACCCTGAGCGATGTCATTCGATTGCTTGTCGTAAGCAACCAACACAGCGCAACCTTTGTGATCGATGCCGTAGTCGGTATTGTCGTAGCCAATACGCTTGATGGTGTCGCGTGCTACCTGGATGTAGTCAACGTGGGCATTGGTGGTGATTTCACCTGCCAGTACGACCAAACCAGTATTGGTCAGGGTTTCAGCCGCAACGCGGGAACGGGGATCTTGTTCAAGAATCGCATCCAGAATCGCGTCAGAGATCTGATCAGCGACCTTGTCCGGATGTCCTTCGGACACGGATTCTGAGGTAAAAAGGAAATCATTTGCCATCGCAGGCTCCTATAAAAAATGACCGTAAAAAATTGTGCCGCAGTCGGAAAGAGAACCTGCGACGCTTTAGCGGAACTTATATACCGCCTCGCAAGTTGTCTGTTAACTCGGCGGTAGCATGCTTTTAGGGTTCCTGAGAACGTCCAAAGCGTGCCAATGTGTGATATTTTACGCCTTCTATTCAAGCTGTGTCGAATACCCTTCATTTTTTCTTATATTCTTGATCAGCCTCATGCTCGTCACTCTATTCCGATTCTTGTCAATTTTCCCTCTGCCAGTGCTGCATTTTATCGGTGCTATCCTGGGACGTATTGTTTATTTGTTGTCAGGATCTTATCGTCGTCGCCTGCAAGAAAACCTTGCCCGTGCTGGTTTTTCTGAACATTTAGGCGATGCTATCCGCGAAGCTGGTAAGAATGTGCTTGAACTCCCATTCATCTGGTGCGCTAAACCCGAACGGGTGTTGGCGACTGCCACGATGGAAAATTGGGAGCTCTTACAACAAGCCTTAGATGCTAAAAAAGGCGTCATATTATTGACTCCGCACCTGGGTTGCTTTGAAATCGTCGCGCAAATGATCGCCGCCCGTACCCGTTTGACCGTGTTATACCGTCCACCTCGTAAGGCAGCACTGAAGCCTTTGATCGAAGGCGCGCGCGCACGTGACAATCTCTTGCTGGCGGCTGCCAATTTATCGGGCGTGCGTATCATGGCCAAGGCCTTAAAAAAAGGCGAGGCAATTGGTTTATTGCCAGATCAGGTGCCTCAAGAAGGAGAGGGCGTGTGGGCGAATTTTTTTGGTAAAAAGGCCTACACCATGACCCTGTCAGCCAAATTGCACAACATGAATGGCGCACCGATTATTCTGACCTATGCAGAGCGTCTTCCGCATGGCAAAGGCTATGTCGTACGTTTTGTGAAATTTGAAGAAGAGTTAACTGACGACGTGACGCAACAAGCAGAAGCGATTAACCGCTCAATGGAAAAACTGATTGCGCGCTCACCTGGCCAATATTTCTGGAGTTACAACCGCTATAAAAAACCGGAAGGCGTTGAAGGCCCCGAGACTTCAACAGTGCAGGAGCAAGCATGAGGTTGGTGCTCGCGTTGATGTGGTTATTGCACTGGTTGCCTTTGCCAGTGTTGGGGCGTTTAGGTGAGGGGGTTGGTAGCATCTTATTTAATCTGATTCCAAAACGTCGCCACATTGCTTTGACCAATTTGCGTTTGTGCATGCCGCATCTGAGCGAGGGAGAACGCGAAAAAATCGCTCGGCAACATTTTCAGATGTATGCGCGTAGTGTGTTCGAACGCGGTATTTTGTGGTGGGGGTCCGAAGCCCGATTAAAACGCTTGATCCAGATCGAACCGCGCGTGCCCTTGGACGTGATCAATGCAGGTCCGACCATTTTGATGTGCCCGCATTTTGTTTGCCTTGATGTAGCAGGCGTTGCAGTGATGTTGGAATCGTCTTTGTGTTCGATTTATACCGAACAGCGTAACAAGGTATTTGATCGCGCATTGCGCCGTGGTCGTTCACGTTTTCGTCCGGTTAAATTGTTTTCCCGTGCTGAAGGCGTTAAGCCTATCATCCGTGCCATGACCAAGGATGGATTGCCTTATTTCATGCTGCCAGATATGGATTTTGGTGTGAAGAACGCCGAATTTATTCCCTTCTTTGGCATCCCCGCCGCGACGCTGACCGCCATGCCGCGTCTGGCTGCCAGCACCGGTGCCAAAATCGTTCCCGTAATCGCGACCATGCTACCCAATTATCGTGGCTGGAAAGTGACGTTTCATACGCCTTGGGATCATTATCCGGGCGAAGATGATATGACCACTGCCACCCGTCAGATGAATGCGTTTATTGAGCAAGAAATTTTAAAAGCGCCCTCCGAATATTTTTGGGCACATAAGCGATTTAAGACCCGGCCTGAAGGTGAACCCTCGGTCTATTAGTATCCAGTCATATTCGCTCCTGCTATGGCGGTAATCGGCGCGTTGACAAGTTAACATAAACGCCCCTACAATCATCACACAGGTGCAAAGGGGCGCCTGCCCGCACAAGAGGCTCTCACCCTGCTAAATTACACAGCTTTTCACTTTCTAAATGTGATATTGCCATTTTCGTCTGACGTCAGCGGGTCGTCGATAAGCGAATTGGAGCCTGTCATGTTTAAGTCTCGTTGTACCGTTCGACCATTTCCTATCTCTCGTACACCTCAAGAAAATCCGGAATTTTTATCGGCCTCATTTTATCTCTTCGCTATGAGCTCGGGAGATCAGCAATGAATGCCTTGACGAATGAAATCAAAACTCGTGCCCGGCTGTTACTTAAGCTGCTGGAAAGTAGCAACAATGCGGCCAGCAAACGTGCGCTTATTCTGAGTCGCAAGCAGCGTTGGGATATACCTGAACAATGGCAGTTGCGCCATTGCCTGAATCTGGCAGCGGCGGATTGTGGCTTTCAGCACTGGGAGCATGCGCGTGAGGTCTTAAGTGGTAACGCCGCAGCCAATACCGACATGGGCGATTTTTGGCACGGTGCAGAAGTCAGAGGCTATACCAATCACTGGTTCGCAAATTATGTCGATGCACAGGCGCAGTTAAAGGTAAATCCCCATGAATTCTTGCTGCCGTATCGTTATCAATATCTGGTGGTGGGTAAGGATTACATCAGTGCTTTGGGGATGGTTCCTGATGCACCTGCATGGGCGCAGATTGCTAACGATCTGGTCGCTGGTTATGCATCAGCTAGCTGGTTGCATCTGGCACAACAACGTATGCAAGCAAGCCGTGTTGAACGTTTTGAAAAAGTCTGGGATCTGCAACAAAGCGCCTTGGATTTGCAATCAACGGAAGCGGAAGCGCGGCGTGTGATAAAGACGTTTATACAGGATGGGCGTTTGCTAAAAATTCCTGAGCAACGGAAAAAACGTCTGGTGATTTTGCAGTGGTTGGTTAATCAGCTGGATGTCGCAAAAAAATATTCTGAACCGGAAATCAATCGCTTCTTTTTGCACTTTCATGAAGATTATGCGACCTTGCGGCGTGAAATGATCATCAATGGTTTGATGGTGCGAGAGGATGCTGTGTATTGGCGTCAGACTGCGATTCCAATATCAGTTCAATAGCACATTTTAAATATACTCCCCCATGAAATAGAAAAAAACGTCCTAATATCAACGTGATATCTGGACGTTTTTTATATACTAGCAGGGAGTATAGTAAAGAGGGCTTACGGCAACAGTTCTACTTCGCCAGGTAATAAGCTGTTGGCAGGAAATGCTTCGCCCAGCTTGAGTTTGTCGTAGTACGGTTTGAAATCGGGTGCCGTACCATCAAACAATTCCTGGAAGCTATTGATGACAAAATAGGTTTCTTGGTAGCTGTCGATTTTGTACAAAGTATTGAGGCAACGCTCAATGTCCAGACGGATGTGGCGTGATGTGGTGCCAGGTGTCAGACAGAATTCGACTTCGCCGCCGGAAGACAAAATACCGGCGCCATAAATTCGCATGCCATCTTTGGTATTGATCAGGCCAAATTCGACGGTGTACCAATACAAACGCGCGAGTTGATCAAGCCCACCCAGCTTCATCGCTTTCAAACCACCTTTGCCATACAACTGCATGTAATCGGCAAACACTGGATTGAACAGCATCGGTACATGGCCAAAGAAATCATGGAACACATCGGGTTCAACGATGTAATTAAATTCTTCTGGTTTGCGCAACCAGACTGTCACCGGGAAGCGCCGGTTGGCCAGATGCTCAAAGAACGTCAATTCCGGAATCAGACCAGGCACGGCAACGATAGTCCAGCCCGTTGCGGCATACAGTTCTTTCGAGGTTTTTTCAAATTCCGGAATGCCGTTGGCAGCGTTCATTTGCAGCAGTGCTTCAATAAATTCGTCGCAAGCACGACCTGGAAGCAAGCTCATCTGACGCTGATATAGCTTGCGCCAGAGTTCATGTTCTTCTTCGGTGTACGCTGCCCAGTTTTGTTGAACGACGTAGTGTTCATCCGCGTGTGCGTAATCGCCGCGTAATGCTGCCCCGTCAGATTTGGTGGCGACAGTGGCCAGAAAATCTGCATTCGAGACGGTGGTATCAAGAGTTGTCGTATCCATTTTATATTTTCTTTTTAAGGACAAAAGGCTGACATATTGAAGTGTCAGCCTTTTGTCGTTGTCTCATATTAAATTGCTTGCTTCAGGATAATCAGGCAGGAGCCTTGTCATCTTTCAACACACCGCGGCGAATTTGATCCAGTTCAATCGATTCGAACAAAGCGCGGAAGTTACCTTCACCAAAACCTTGATCGCCTTTACGCTGAATGATTTCAAAGAAGATAGGGCCAATGACTGTCGTCGTGAAAATTTGCAATAACAATTCACGTGATGTTTCTGTGCTCTTACCATCCACCAGAATGCGCAGTTTGCGCAGTTCTTCGAGGTTTTCACCGTGACCTGGCAAACGACGATCAACCAGATCGTAATACGTGTCGATGGTGTCCTGGAACACCACGCCAGCCGCTTTCATGTCGCCGACTGTTTTGTAGACATTGTCGGTACCCATGGCGATATGCTGTACGCCTTCACCGTGGTACAGATCGAGGTACTCAGCGATCTGAGATTTGTCATCAGACGATTCATTGATAGGAATACGAATTTTTCCGCATGGAGAAGTCATCGCTTTCGATTTCAGACCAGTGTGTTTGCCAGCGATATCGAAGTAACGGATTTCACGGAAGTTGAACAGTGTTTCATAGAAATCTGCCCATTCTTTCATGCGACCACGATGCACATTGTGTGTCAGATGATCGATGTAAGTCAGGCCATTGCCAACCGGGTTGGAAGGCACACCTGGCAATGCCACGAAGTCGGCGTCGTAAATGCTGATATTGCCGATCGCGCCAGCTTCTGCGCCATCTTTGCCGTGCCAGCGGTCAACGAAATAGATTAAAGAATCGCCGATACCTTTGATGGCTGGAATATTTAATTCCATCGGTCCAGTTTTATTATCAAAGCCCCATGCGCCTAAGTCCAAAGCGCGTTTGTACGCAGCGTTTGCATCTTTCACGCGGAACGCAAATGCGCATACGGATGGACCGTGCTTGCGGGCAAATTTTTGTGCGAAAGAATCTGGTTCAGCATTGATGATGAAGTTGACATCGCCTTGACGGTACAAAGTGACATCCTTGGTGCGATGTTTGGCAATCGCGGTAAAGCCCATCGTGACGAACAATTCGCCGAGTGCTTTTGGATCTGGTGCGGCATATTCGATAAACTCAAAGCCATCGGTACCCATTGGGTTTTCCCAAGTTTGGAATGTCATGCTGGTCTCCGTTATAAGGTGTCAACTAAAGTGAATATTTCCGGGGTCGCATCCATCTGAAGCGCTTATTTGCTGACGGCAGAAAGTATGATAACCCGCTACGCCATGCTGTTTAATTACCAGCGATTTGACATAGATCAAGCTATCAGTATAGTCCGACAAACGCGCCATAAAATTTCAAAATAACCCAAAGATTTTTAAATATGCGCAATAATATTGCTTTAATTTATAATTTATTGGCATTTTATGACTGAGATTGTGCTCGATAAAATCGATCGTAAAATTCTTGCTATTCTGCAAGCCGACGGTCAACTGACGAATCAGGAAGTGGCGGAACGAATCAACCTTTCCCCATCGCCATGCCTGCGTCGCATTAAGCGTCTCGAAGAATGCGGCGTGATACGCAAATACGTCGCTTTGTTAGAGCCCGCAAAAATTGGTTTAGGTTTGTTGGCCTACGTGAATGTACGTCTGGAGAAACATAGTGATCACCCGGGCAAGGGTGCATCACGCTCACCGCGTGATGATTTTTCAGCTTCTGTAGCGCAATGGCCGGAGGTGGTGGCCTGTTATGCCATGACGGGCGAAATGGATTATTTGTTGCGGGTACATGTGGAAGACATGAACCATTTCTCGCGTTTTATGATGGAAACCTTGCTGCGTCATCCAGCGGTGTTGGATGTGAAATCGAGCTTTGCTTTGCAGCAGATTAAAGAGACGACGGCGTTGCCGGTGTTGGGTGCGGGTTGAGGTTGAGGTTGAGGTTGAGGTCATCAATCCAGTGCTGTAGATTCAATCCGCGAATGTTGTCCGCCCCTTAGAACAGCGCAGCTTGCACCTGCCTACGAGACTTATTTTTCCTTCAACCCTGGCAAATGTCTGATCCATTTAACTGCTGCACGAGCATTGGCTTTGATGGTGTAATCAATGGCGGCAACTTGCTCTTGTACTGCTTCACGCAACACGCTCACAGCGTCTGCGGGTAAGAGTTTCAGATAAGCATCTGCCTCCCCGTATTCTCGGTGAATTTCCATACCAGCTTTTTTTGCGATATGGATCATGGTTTGATTCGATGAAAGGCAATGCATGTAGAGTGTGTCCACATCGGCGTTACGGCAGTGGATCGCGCCGCGTTCAAATAATTTGGCACCAACACCTTTGCCGCGCGCTGTTTTGGAAACAGAAACACCGAATTCTGCGACCGTATCTTTGTCAGTGGCTTCATCTTTTTCACTGCGTGGCGCAAATGCCAGGTGACCAACACCGACCAGTCTGAAATGATGACTCATCACGCCAAATACCTTGTCGCGCGAAAAATCGAGCCCTTCGACGTATTTCTCGACCATGGCATCAGGTAAATAGGTACCAAAACGCAATAAACGATCACTTTCTTCCAGTGCAAGAAAATGCCGGAGTATGCGGTGTCTATCCTTTTCAGATAACTCTTTGACGTAGATAGTGGATTTTGAGTGACTACCCAGAAGATTAGAATTGGCAGGAAATATATCGGTAGGATTCATGACGGCTCCTTGCTGCAGGTGAATTGGTGCAGCGCACAAAGTATTGTAGGCGATCCCTACCGATTATTCCAGAAAACCCTTCAAATGCGAAGAAATCATCTATTTTTTAAATTGCTGCACCGCAGAAATTCTTGCTTCGCGTATGGCTTCTGGTATGCGTTGTTGCTGGCCTGCATACTGGCGGGCTATATCGCCTCCATTCACTTGTTGCGCTGCATGCAAGGCTGTTTCTAAGAATGCAGGTTGTGGGAAATCAATCTGTTCTAAGCCGCTGCGCCCGTAACAATCGCATTCTGCGGCACGCAACATGTCGATAAAACGTTGCGGTTTGCGAAAAGCATCGTTACGCATGAACATATCAACAATCGTTGCTGGTCGCATTTCTAACGCGCGCCCTACATTGCCATGATCACGCGCAGTCATATAGGCAAGGTCACGGCAGTCAGAAGGTACTTTTAAGCGTTGGCACACGATATCGACCAGTTTGGCACTGCGTTCTTCGTGACCGTGGTGACTTGGCCAGAGTTCTGGCGGTGTCGTGCCTTTGCCAAGATCATGTAATAGCGCGGCAAAACGTATCGGCAGCGAATAGCCTTGTGCTGCCGCATAGTCAATGACCAACATAATATGGACGCCAGTATCAATCTCCGGATGGTATTTGGCAGGTTGGGGCACCCCCCACAGTGCATCTAGTTCTGGCAACAAACGCCGGAGCGCACCACAAGCACGCAGTACCTCGAACATGCGTGAGGGTTTCACTTCCATCAGACCGCGTGCTAATTCTTGCCAGACGCGTTCAGGAACCAAGGCGTCGACCTCACCCGTATCCACCATTTTTTTCATTAATGCCATGGTTTCCGGAGCGACTGAAAAATCATTGGGAGCAACTGAAAAACGTGCCGCAAATCTGGCCAGACGTAGGATGCGTACCGGGTCTTCTTCAAACGCAGCGGACACGTGGCGAAATACGCGTTGTTGCAAATCACGTTGACCACCAAAGGGATCATGAATGACGCCAGCTTCATCTTGCGCCATTGCGTTGATCGTCAGGTCACGGCGGATCAGATCCTGTTCTAATGTGACGTGTTCGTCTGTGTGGAACACAAAACCCTTATAGCCGGCGGCAGTTTTGCGCTCCGTTCGGGCAAGTGCATATTCTGAGTTGGTTTTTGGATGCAGAAAAACCGGAAAATCTTTACCTACCGGGCGGAAGCCTTCTGCCAACATTTGTTCTGGCGTGCTGCCAACGACGACGTAGTCGCGATCTTGTACTGGCAAGCCCAGCAATGCGTCACGAACTGCACCGCCGACAATATATGTTTGTTTCATGATTACTTTTCTGAACGAGCATCATGCCATGCCATGGTTTCAGTTTCTGCATTTGCTTCGCGCATCCATTGCAATACTGCGGGATGCGTCGTAATGCGATCTGCATACGCTTGCAATGCGGGTGCCATCGATACACCATAGGTGCGGAAACGCATTACGACCGGCGCGAAATAAGCATCTGCAATCGAGAAAGCGCCAAATAAATATTCGGTCGCACCGTAGCGCGAAAAGCAATCTTCCCAGATTTCACAAATGCGTCCGATGTCAGCTTGCGCACCGAGTGTCCGGCCTCTTCCGGGCAAAGATGCGCGTATGTTCATTGGCATATCAAAGCGCAAAGATGAAAAGCCTGCATGCATTTCTGCGCAAATGCTGCGTGCATGGGCTCTGGCGGCAGCATCTTCTGGCCATAAATTCAAAATAGAAAATTGATCAGCCAAAAATTCACAAATGGCGAGTGAATCCCACACCGTAATGTCGTTGGCGACCAGTACCGGCACTTTACCGGCTGTTGAATATTCCGCAATGCGTGATGTGGTGTCGGGCTGCCCGAGCAAAATACGAATTTCTTCAAATGGAATACCAAACGCTTTCATCAACACCCATGGTCGCATTGACCACGAGGAGTAATTTTTATTACCAATCACGAGTAACATGCGTGCCCGATGTTCATTCATGATCTGAGCCAGCGCTGGGTGGATTTCTGTGTCTTGCATTATTGTTTTGACTCGTCAGGTAAATCGGCATCGCTGGCAGACATGCCTTTCGGCACAACAACTCCCAGTCGGGCTTTGAGTGATTGCGGTTTCTTTTCAAACAGCGCCGCGTAATACGTTGCATTGGATAACACGTTTTTAACATAACCGCGCGTTTCATTGAACGGTATTGTTTCGGTAAATATTGCCCCCTCTACCGGACGGGTGAGTTTGGCACGCCATGCACGGGGACGACCCGGACCTGCATTGTAGGCCGCAGATGCCAATGCTTGCGAACCGCCTAAGTCTGTGAGCACCATGTTCAGATAATTAGTACCAAGAACAATATTCGTATCCACGTCATTGACCTGCGCCGGAACAAAATCTCCTAAGCCCATTTTTTTTGCAACATAACGTGCCGTTGACGGCATGATTTGCATCAGACCAGATGCGCCGACATGGGATTTGGCTGACATAATGAAGCGCGATTCCTGCCTTATCAAACCATATACCCAAGCCATGTCCAGACCGAGTGTTTGCGTCGTTTTATACATGCTTTCGTTAAACGGGGTCGGATAACGCTGGTTGAAATCGACTTCCCCTTTGGTCCGGTCTGAGGTATTGACCATGCGATCGAGCAAATTATTTTTTCGGGCTAATTCTGCCGCTGCCAAATGTTGGCGCTCATTGAATTTTCGTAACTCCCAATTCCATTCACGGGTACCTTCGGTACGCAAATTCATGGAATAAAATTTCAACGCGCGTTGCAGATTTGGATTTCTTTCCATCGGTGCGAGTTCTTCCGCACTGATTGGTCTGATGGTCATTGGTACGCCAATTTTTTGGCCATTTTCTTCTAAAGATAATTGGCCGTAAAAATGTATCTGATCTGCAATGCTGGAAAAAATCTGACGCGCTTCATCATTTTTACCTTCTGCTTTTAAGGCGCGACCTAACCAATAGACCCATGCAGGATCACTTTTTAAATTTGGCGGCATAGCATTGATTGCGCTCTTGACCAGCTTCCAGTCACCTTCGCGCAGTGCAGTGCGTACGCGCCATTGGTAGGCTTCATGAGAAAATGTTGCGCCATCAGCTCTGACCCAGTAGGCGAGGGCTTCAGGTTCTAACTTTAACGCTGATTGCAAGGCGATTTGCGCCCATGCGTTGCTGCGTTGTGCATCACTGAGTTTGCTGCTAAAACGCGATAATAATTCCGCTGCTTCCGATGGATCATTTTTGGCGATGCGGCCTAAGGCAAGCACAAATAATTCGTGGCTGGATTTATTGTTTTCCGGACCTTGTTTGAATAATTTTTCTGGCTTATCAAATACCTGGCTGACTTTTTTATCAGGTAAGTCCAGTAGTTTGCCTAAGCGCTGTGCTAATGGCTGGGCGCCGTTTTCGGCAGCCATGCGCATTTGCGTCCACAGGTCAGCCTGCGTGAATTGACCGTTATCGGTCAGATAGTTGACCAGACTATAGCAACCATCACCGTAGTCACGCGGGGCATTGAGTAAGTTTTTGGCCTCATTGGCGACTTTTTGTCCTTTAATGGCTTTGGATAACACGGCGTAGCAGCGTAATTGATTATCGTCGGCAACGACAAATAAAGGATATTGCTGGTCAAACAGATCCCAGTTCCCGCGCTTACCTAACAAGCTCAACCAGTCATTGCGCATACGATCAGCAATCGCGCTGCCTTCGTATTTGTTAATAAAGTCGGAAATCTCGGTATTGGATGCTCTGGAAAGATGTGCCCTGATGCGGTAATAATCAACGTAGGAGGGAATTTCGTATTGCGTCAGCGCAGCCGCATGCAGGTCGGCTTTGACAGGGTCATCGTGGAATGCCGCATCGCGCAGCGCCATAAAGCGGTCATCGTCGGTGACGAAATTCAGGCTAGCCGCAGATGCTGATCGTGTAGAAATTGCAGTCAGACCTGCTAACATCGTGATTACAAATAAACTTTTTTTTACAGGCATCTTGATATCGATCGTAGAAGACTCAGATAAAATTTCCCTGAAAGAGAGGAGATACATGCTCTCAGGTAATATTCAGGAATAATCTGTTCATAAAATTTTAACTTGATCCTGCACACTTACTTCACACTTACATATTTGACAGTATGACACAGCCCAACTCTCCAGAACACAGTGCGAATGTAAATGTCGATCAAACTCGTAAAGTGTTGAGGAAAGAATTACTGGCGCGAAGAAGGCACATTCCAGCTGAAATCCGTCAACATTGGGATCAACTCCTGATGTCAGGTTTGCTGACGTGGTGTGAACAGCATCAACCACGCAGTGTCGGTGTGTATTGGCCTATTCATGCTGAACCCGATTTACGCGCTTGTTATTCGCAAATGACGCAAATGGGCATACAACTGGCATTGCCCTGGGTTGTCGAAAAAAATGTGCCATTGCGCTTTCTGGTGTGGCAGGAAGGCGATGCGATGACGAGGGATGACTATGGCATACCGTTACCTGCTCAACGTGAACATTTGATCGTACCGGAGGTGTTGTTAATTCCTTGCGTAGGCTTTACTGCGCAAGGGTATCGTCTGGGTTATGGAGGCGGTTTTTATGACCGGACGCTGGCTTTACACGTCCAATGTCGTGCTATCGGTATTGCCTACCATTCGACTCTTAGCGAATTTGCTCGTGGAGTACATGACATTCGTATGCATAAAATTCTGACCGAAAAGGAACTTCTGGAATTTAACTGATGTGTCGGTCTTTTATGTCGAAAATCGTATATACAACTCACTTTTAATTCGTTTCCACAAAGGAAAGTCAGGTTTAGTATGTGGACATTGCTAATCTCTTTTTGAGTCCCATGTCTTACGTTGCAACCTATTTCGTGTTTATCTCCGTCCTTCCTTCACTTTACATACAGTGCATGGCGCAATGTATGTGATGCAGTTCCCCTGCTGAATCCTCAGCAAACGTTTTAAAGCACCACCAGATAGTTGTTCATTGACCGCCTGTTCCCCAGGTCGTCAGGGGCGTTGACGCGCTTTGCAAATGCCTATCTGTTGCACTTCATCGATTGATCTTGTTTCACCACTTCATTTACTAAGGAAATTATGTTTAAACCATCAAGCATCGCATTAGCGATAGCCGCTGCATTCCCTATCGCTTTTCCACAGACCAGTTTTGCACAAGAAGCTGACAAGGTTGTTATCACTGGTTCCAATATTCGCGTTACCGAAAAGGAGGGGGCTGCTGCCGTTCAGGCAATTACGGCTAAAGAATTGCGTGCCAGCGGCAAGACCAGTGTCGCTGACGTATTACGTACCATTTCAGCTAATAGCGGTAATAGTTATAACGAACAATATACAGGCAGTTTTTCTGCCGGTACAGCTGGTTTGTCTTTACGTGGTATCGGTCAAAAAAACACGTTGATTCTGGTCAACGGTAAACGGGTTAGTAGCTATGCCACGGCGCAGGATACGCAGGAAGTTTTTGTCGATTTGAATAGTTTGCCTATGGCAGCGGTACAGCGTATTGAAATTTTAAAAGATGGCGCATCGTCGATTTATGGCTCTGACGCAGTTGCAGGTGTGGTCAACATTATTTTAAATAAAGAATTTAGTGGCACCGAAATAACTGCCCAAATAGGCGAAGCCGCAACCGGTACTGGACAAGCAGAGCAAAGCGTTTTATTTCAAACTGGTTGGGGCAAATTACAAAATGATGGCTATAGCATTGCCTTGTCTGTGGATGCGCAAAAGCGTGATAAATTGCAGCAGAGTGATGTGAGTTGGTTACGTGATTCTGATTTCCGCAATCAAACGAATGGTAGCTTGGGTTGGGTTGCTACCAATTATATCGGCACTAATCAGACTAACTGGTTGGGCGGAATACAAGGCCCGTTGCAATCGGTGCCGTACTCTGCGATCACACCGGGTAAAAGTGGTCAGGTGCTCGCGTATAATCCGGCACCTTATCGTACCCTGATGCCAGGGATTGAACGAGTGCATACCGCCTTATCAGGTAACTTACGCATTAACGAAAATACGGAAGCATATGCAGAATGGTTGCACAGCTATTCGAACGCAAATGAAACCTTCAGTGCGCCACTCAGTGTATCGAGTAGCCTGCGTGCCTGGAACAATGCGACGCAATCGCTGGTATCTATCCCAGTTGTGCTTCCGGTTGGCAATTCAAGTAATCCAGGTAGTACTCCTTTGCCATTTTCCGCGACTTTGTTCGATCTTGGTCCTCGAATTAAAAATGACAGGGTTACGTTTTACCGCGCATTGGCTGGTGTAAAAGGTTATAGCGCCGGATGGGATTGGGATGCGTCTGCTGCGCAGTCAAGCAGCTCTATGGTGGAGACCGTTTCGAATTTTGTGAATCGTTACGCATTTCAACAGGTATTGGCCAATGGCACATACAATTTTGCGAATCAATCGTTGAATTCGGATGATGTACGCAATAGCCTGCGTTTGTCGACACGACGTCCGGCGGAGTCGAAATTATCGACTTTAGATTTTTCTGCATCAAGAGAATTGGCGAATTTACCTGCTGGTCCACTGAGTTTTGCTGGCGGTGCGCAATGGCGTCGTGAGGCTATGAACTCTCAAACCTCAACGGCAGTGTTGAGCGGCACAGAATTGCGTCCTGCGATTAATATCATTGATGGTCAACGTGATGTGACAGCTTTATTTGGTGAGTTTGGTATTCCGGTGATAAAAAATCTGAATCTGAATCTGGCAGGACGTTTTGATCACTACAGTGATTTTGGCAATGCGTTCTCTCCGAAAGCCGGCATTAGATATCAAGCTGCCGATTGGTTGTTGTTACGTGCCACTGCCTCTCGCGGATTCCGCGCACCTTCGTTCCCGGAAATTACGAAAAGCACGACGGTGAGTTACGGTAGCGTATTGGATCCCCGCGATCCTATATCACCAAACCAACCGCGTGGCGTGACCAACATTACCATTGCTAATCCAAATCTGCAGCCTGAACATTCGAATAACCTGAATTTTGGTATCGTCATCGCTCCAACGGCGACGAGCAGTCTGGGTATCGACTATTATCGTATTACACAAAAAGGGGTGATTGGCACAGAAAGCGCCGATACCATTATCGCTAATGAAAGCACGTCGCCAGGCAAAGTGTCGCGTGACGATCAGGGACGTATTACTACACTGTATCGCCAATATCGCAATCAAGGCGACCGTGAAGTATCAGGTTTGGATATCGATGTGCGTCAACGATTTAATACCGTGAACTATGGCAATATTACGCTCAATGGTCAGTTAAGCTATGTGTTACGTTTTGCCCAACCATTGACGGATGGCGTCGCATTAACTAACGGAGCCGGAACGAATTATTTTGGTTCGATCCCAAAATGGCGTGGTGTCACCAGTGCTGACTGGGAATACGGTCAGTGGACCAATACCTTGACATGGAATTATGTCGGTGGCTACCAACAGGAAAGCGCAACGAATGAGTACGTATCTTCCTATGCAACTTTTGATCTGACCACTTCACGTAAGCTTAGTGCTAACACGACGGTCAGTCTTGTCGTGCAGAACCTCACAGATCGTCGTCCGTCTTGGGATTCATCGACTAACTTCTTTGATATTACGCAGGCTGATCCGCGTGGTCGATTTGTATCGGTAAAATTCAACCACCGATTCTGATAACGCTTCAGATTACCTCACGATGAGCGGCCGTGGTCAGTATCTCCTGATCGCGGCTTTTTGACGAATAAACAGTATCAAAATTTATGTCACTGATGTAAATTTCCATGCCTGATCGAATCAGAGTTTATTGCAGAATTGCAGTTTTTTTGAAGGAAGCTTTCAAAGTATCAGCGATTCCGTTTTCCATTTAAAACATCCATTTGTGATGTAAGGAAATTTTGTTTACTTTGTAGCCTGCTTATTATCGTATCCAGACCGGAGAACTGCTTTTGGTACAACTTCTGTAGTGCATTCAAATGCGATTGAACATTGGTTGCTTCTGATTCGAGCTGAGTCAATTTTTTATTGAAACCATTCACTTCATTTTTAATCGAACCGCCGGTAGACAGATGCTCACTGATCACTTTTTCTAACTCATAGGCATAACCGCGTGAGTAACTGATTTTTCCACGGTTCCCAGTCTTTCCGTCCTCAATTTGGATTGCAAGTCCCTCTGCAGCGGAGCCTTTGGCGGCAGTTAGAATTTTCCCATTACCCAGTGCGGCAACGCCATTGATTGTTCCCGCAACATCGTTACCGGTAAGATTGGTGGTGATTGATCCGAGTATTGAGGCTACGTCGGTGCCGGTTTCATTGGTCAACTGAATGGTTGACTTACTACCATAGCTGTCGGATTGAATTTGTAAATAACCGCTCTGAGAAATAGATGCCGTAACAGTAGCTCCGGCTTCGGAAAATTTTTTGGTACCGTTAATTTGTCCCTGAATGCGTGCTGCGATTTCAGTTGCACTGTATGTGCCAGCGGGCAAATTAATACTTGCACTCAGGTGATCCAATGAGACTTTGAAACTCGTATTTTCCGCAATCACAATAGGAGCTTTCATCAAATCTAAACTGCCGCTGACTGTACCGTGAGTGGCGACTTTACTGATGTTGACCGAATAACTACCAGCTTGGGTCGACGGTGTACTTCCAATAAATTTTGTGAATGCATCATTGCTTATTCCGGCAGTAGAAAATATTTCACCCACGGCTTTAAGGTTCGTCGTCAACGCCTTTTGTAACTTGCTCGTATCAATTGCCAGCGTACCGTCTCTTTGAAAACTGATGCCTATTTGTGTGAGACTCATACCGCTTTGCGAGTTGGGCTGATTGAATGCGGATTGAATTTGATTTTGTATTGCTCTTACAGTTGGATTTCCTAACATTGCGCCGGCGACTTTAGTCGTAGGGTTATAAGATGTCAGTTGCCCGACAGTCTTCGCAAAACCGTTATAGGCATTAACAAAATCGTTGATAGCCGTATTGATACTGCTCGTATTGGTGGCCACATTCACAGTGGAACTGCCGGTCGCATGCAAAGAGAAACTAAGACCGTCAACGACGTTGCTCACCGTGTTCTCTTTGCTCGAGACGACAAGGCCGTTGACCGTCAAATTGGCATTTTGTGCCGCATTAACTTGCGTAAAATGTTGGGTTCCGGCTGGGTCATTTGACAACAGTTGTTTTAGTGCCGGGTCGCCATTCACCGTGATTTTTAACCCCGAGGTAATGCCAGATTTGCTGGAATGAATAACCAGATGATAGGGGCTTGCACTGCCGTCACCAACAATGGATGCCTGCACGCCTATGTCGGCACTATTGATGGCGTTAGCAATCCCTTTCAATGAATTATTACTGCTATCGATGGTGATACTACCGGTTGCTTGTTCAGCATCAGGAGTAAATGTCGCATTGGTGAATTTTCCATCAACGGCAGAACCATGAATACTTCCAAATTGGAAAGTGATACTCGTCTTTTCGCCGTTACCTATTATTCCAGTGGGGCTAATCACGCCGACGCTTGAAATAGTTTGTGCTTGTGCCAGTTGGGTCACGTTAATCAGGTAGTTACCTGCCACAGCAGTATTTTTTGCGTTAGCACCCACTATCGTTGCATTGCTTGATGTTGCTGAAACGGCATTGAAAGTGCTTGGCTTACTGAGTGTAGTCAGCGACTGTTGTAGGGTACTTAAGGCTTCTGCAAATTTACCGACCGCACTGAGTTGGGTTTGCGTGCTGGTGTGATGTTTCTTTAAAACTTCCAGTGGCTTGCTATTTACCAACATCAACTTCGATATGATGGCGTTCGCATCAATGTTTGTACCTATCCCCGTGAGCGAAAGAGGCCCTTTTCCGGTATCACTGGAAATGCCTGAATTTGCTTGTATCGCCATCATGTGCCCCTATTAACTGGAAAAAGCCTCGGTCTGCCAGGTACAAATTAAGTCTGTAACGTCTTATAGATGTTCGTTCTCAAACAAAGGATTGTTGGGTAGACGAACTTGATATGTTGCGCGATTCATTCATGCGAACGAATGAGGCGCATCATTGATGCATAACAGCGATAGCTAAAGCGAGAGGTTCTAATGCATCACTATGTGTAACAATGTATTAAAACATATTTAATTGTAACTTAAAACATTTTCACGATATATTTTTGCAACACTGACCAAAACTATTGCTATTAATGTATGTTTTTTGGAAGGATTTTTTAAAGGGAATTTTGTAAGAGGGGATTCTTGCAAATGCGATACAGGCCGCAACTCGCATCAGTATGTGCTGTCGTTGCGGCCTGCAAGGAGAATGGGTGGGATGGATGAGGGAGTGTTATCCGTAAAGATGACGATTAAAATCCTGCCGCCATACCATCCGGATTGCGTGGATCAGAAAAGCCGAAGAATACGCCGTTTCCGATTTGTATGGTTTGGGTTTTACCCAGTACTTGCGCTTGCTTCAGGTGTTGACCTTTTTGCTCCAGAATCGACAGCGTATCAGCGCTAATTCCTTTTTCATAGCGCAACTGGTCTGGCATCCATTGCTGGTGTATACGCGGAGAAATAGTCGCTTCAGCAACATTCATATCAAAGTCAATCACGTTGATAATGGTCTGTAGTGTCGTCGTGATGATGCGGCTGCCACCAGGGCTGCCAGTGACTAAAAAAGGTTTGTTGTCTTTCAATACGATCGTTGGTGACATCGAGCTGAGCGGGCGTTTAAATGCCTGTACGGCGTTGGCAGCACCGCCGACCAATCCAAACGCATTTGGCTCGCCAGCTTTAATCGAGAAATCATCCATTTCATCATTCAGCACGATACCCGTGCCAGCCGCCACGATACCGCTACCAAAATTCAGGTTTAAGGTGTAAGTGGTCGCTACCACGTTCCCGTTTTTATCTGCAACGCTGTAGTGCGTAGTCTGATCACTTTCATAGGTAAGTGGCATACCTGGTTTGATGTTTTCAGACGGTGTTGCATAAGTGAGATCGATTTTCTTTACGAGCGCATCAGCGTAAGATTTGGATGTGAGTCCAGTCACCGGCACTTTAAAGAAGTCTGGATCGCCGAGGTATTCAGAACGATCGGCATAGGCCAGTTTCATCACTTCACTTAATTCATGCAAAGCTTTGGCGCTGTTAGCGCCTTGTTCTTTGAGGGGGAAATGCTCAAGCATATTCAGCATTTGCACAATATGTACACCGCCGGAGCTAGGTGGCGGCATAGAAACGATTTGATAGCCGCGATAATTACCTGTGACTGGAATGCGTTCTATTGCTTTGTAACTTTTCAAATCTGTAGCAGAGATAATGCCGTCATGTTGCTGCATTTCGGCGACGATCTTTTTGGCAATCTCACCTTCGTAAAATGCTTTCGGACCTTGTTCTGCAATCAGTCTGAGCGAGTGTGCCAGATCTTTTTGGACCAGTTTTTCGCCAGCACCCAAAGGGTTATTATTTTTAAAAAATATGGCACGGCTGGCAGGCCATTTTCCTAAATGATCCCGATCAGCATCGAGCAAAGATGCCAGATGTGGACTGATGCTAAAACCTTGTTCCGCTAATCGAATTGCCGGGGCAATGACCTCGGACAGGCGCATCGTGCCGTATTTACGCAAGGCCAGATCCATGCCAGCCACCGTACCCGGAACACCAATCGCTTTGTGGCTGTAGATCGAGCTATTTGGAATGACCTTGCCATTGGCGTCGAGATACATGTCTCGATGCGCTTTTTCGGGCGCTAATTCACGAAAATCTAAAGCAATGTCCTTACCAGATTTTGCATCGTGAATCAGCATAAAACCACCGCCACCAATATTGCCCGCATTCGGTAACACGACCGCTAGCGCAAAACCAACTGCGACGGCCGCGTCAACGGCATTACCACCGCGTTTCAGAATATCAGCGCCAACTTGCGTGGCTAGTGCCTGTTCGGTGACGACCATGCCATTAGGGTTGCTGACCGGGCTGACGATAGGGAAATTGGTGTCGTAGCGGACGTTGGCAGCAATCTGCGCTTGGCTTAGCGGGCTGTTGAGACTGAAAGCCGCGGTGATGATGAATGCGAGGAAATGTTTATTGTTGATGATCACGGATGTGTACTCCAGTTTGCTATATTTTAAGGCTGGCATAAAAAGCTGACCTGAGAATAAAACGATACCGGATAAATTCAGGCAAGCCATTGATTAGCTACATCGTAACAGAGCTTTTTATTTACGTTCGGGATCTGAATTTTTTCAACAAAATAAAAAAGCCACCCTAAGGTGGCCTTCATCATTTTTGCATGTTGCAAACGGCTGCAACGGGGAGCAAAAATTATTTTGCTTCAGCTTCAGCAGATACGGCACCAGCTGGTACTGTAGCGATCGCAACAGTAGCGTCATCACCATGTACAACTGCTGTAACGCCTTTTGGCAATACCAGGCCAGATACGTGGATAGATTGACCAGCGTCCAGTTTGGACAGATCAACTTCAACGAATTCTGGCAAATCTGCTGGCAAGCAAGAGATGTCCAATTCAACTGCAACGTGGCTGATAACAGCAGCGTGCAATTTAACAGCTGGGGATACATCAGCGTTAACGAAGTGCAGTGGCACTTTAACGTGGATTTTTTGGTTAGGATCAACGCGTTGGAAATCAGCGTGCAATACTAATTGTTTGTATGCGTGGACTTGGAAGTCGCGCAACAGAACTTTTTCTACTTTACCGTCAACTTCCATGTCCAGGATAGAAGAGTGGAACGCTTCTTTTTTCAATGCATGGTACAGTGCATTGTGATCCAGAGTGATGGATACCGGGGCTTCTGGGCCGCCGTAGATGATGCCAGGTGTTTGGCCAGCATTGCGCAGGCGGCGGCTCGCTCCGGTCCCCTGTTCTTTGCGTGCAAATGCGATAACTTTCATGGTGTTACTCCAAAATATGCAAGAGCTAACTTGCGGTTTTGCATCCCCGCGACCAGGGATACAGAGAAAACGCCCTTGCTAATAAAAAGTAGCAAGGGCGCAGAAAAAAATTGAGTCGTTTTAGTCTGTGAACAAAGAGATGACAGATTCGCCTTTTGTAATACGGCGGAAAGTTTCTGCCAACAAGCTGTCGCAAGATAACTGACGAATCTTGGAGCATGCTCTTGCTGCTTCAGACAATGGAATCGTATCAGTCACGACCAGTTCATCTAATGGCGATTGCGAAATACGCTGAATCGCAGGACCGGACAAAACTGGGTGGGTACAGTACGCCAATACTTTCTTGGCGCCACGTTCTTTCAATACTTCTGCGGCTTTCGTCAATGTGCCTGCGGTATCAACCATGTCATCCATGATCACGCAGTTACGGCCTTCAACTTCACCGATAATGTTCATGACTTCGGATACATTGGCTTTTGGACGACGTTTGTCGATAATTGCCAGATCGCAACCTAAACGTTTTGCCAAAGCACGGGCACGAACCACGCCACCAACGTCAGGAGAAACGACTAATAAATCGTCATAATTTTTTGCAACCAGATCACCCAACAAAATTGGTGATGCGTAGATGTTGTCTACCGGGATATCAAAGAACCCCTGAATCTGATCAGCATGCAAATCCATAATCAAAACACGGTCAACACCTGCTTCTTCCAGCATGTTGGCCACCACTTTAGCAGAGATCGCAACACGTGCTGAACGTGGGCGGCGATCCTGACGTGCATAACCAAAGTAAGGAATCGCTGCCGTAATACGACCAGCAGAAGCGCGTTTTAATGCATCAACCATCAACATGATTTCCATCAGGTTGTCATTGGTTGGTGCGCAGGTGGATTGTAGAACGAAGACATCTTTGCCACGGACGTTTTCATTGATCTCGACCATCACTTCACCGTCAGAGAACTTGGAAACATCTGCTTTACCGAGAGGAATGCCCAGTTGTTTGGCGACACCAGCTGCTAATGCAGGATTAGCGTTACCAGTGAAGACCATCATATTGTCATTTGCGCGCGCGTTTGCCATGGCGGGACCTATCGGCTGAATTTTTGAGGATTTGATTAATTTGCATAGCTTTTTGCAAATTAATCAAAGATAAAAACTGAAAAAGCCGCCGCACATTGATGCGGCGGCTTTAATTTAATGGCAGGGGAAGAAGGATTCGAACCTTCGCATGCCGGAATCAAAATCCGGTGCCTTAACCAGCTTGGCGATTCCCCTACACAACCGTTTGTCTGTCGTCCAGATTTTTTTCGTTGTAATTTCTTATCAACGTCAAATCGGCATCAGACCAAATTTTTACTTCTGCAACAAATCTGCCATCGGATGGCGATTCAGCGCTTTTGCTTTCCATGATATCCAGCGATCTGGCACTTGCTTTATTACTTTGTCTGCTGCCGCTTCATCGGCAAAAGCACAAAAAACACAAGCTCCGGATCCCGTCATCTTCGCGTTTCCGAATTGTGACAGCCAAGTAACCGCTTCGTCAACTACCGGAAACAGTGCGCAGGCAACTGTTTGCAGATCATTTTTCCAAAACATTTCAGCAGTGCTGGAAAAGTCCGCTATTCTGACGGGCTTACTGTCTCTTGTCAACTCTTTTGCAGAAAATATTGCTGGAGTGGGAACTTGCACACCCGGCTCTATCACCACAAACCAGCGGTCTGGGGTCTGAATTGCATGTAATTCTTCTCCAACACCCTCGGCAAAAGCATTTTCTCCGAAGATGAAAAATGGGACATCAGCACCTAATTGCAACCCTAATTGCATTAACTCCGCTTTACTGAGTCCGGTTTGCCATAAATGATTTAGTGCAATCAGCGTCGAAGCTGCGTCAGATGATCCGCCACCAACGCCGCCACCCATCGGTAAAATTTTATTTAGCGTGAGGTTCGCGCCAAGCGGGCATTTTGTATGTTGCTGCAGTAGCCGAGCGGCGCGGACGATCAGATCGGTCTCGGCGGGTACGCCGGGAATATCATTGGTTCGTAAGATGGCATTGTCAGTGCGAATTTCGATATCCAGGGTGTCACAGCGATCAATGAGCTGAAACGCAGTTTGCAACAAGTGATAACCGTCTGCACGGCGTCCGGTAACGTGAAGAAATAAATTGAGCTTGGCCGGTGCCTGACAATGTATACGTGTTTGTGTCATATTGATAAACAAATGCTTTATGGGTTTGGTGCCTGAATAAAAATGCTAATGCTGACGTTGCCAGCTTGTTGTGTATAGCGGCTTAATTCTATGCGTTTTGGCAGATCGGTTTGCTCTTGCCAACTCGCATAGCGCAGAGTCCATCCATTATCTTCCAGGGTCTGATCCACGCGATGTAGAGCCAGCCGCTGACCATTTGCCTGCGGAATAAAGCCTTGCAGCCAGTCACGCATGCCGGCCGCCGGAAGCGACCAGCCCAGGCTGCTTTGCAGCAATTGATCGAGATCTTGTGCGTACCGTGGTGACTGACCGTCTTGTTCCAGTATCGCTTTGCCATCATCCAGCGTAATTCTTGCCAGTGTCTGACCGAGTGGTGATAAGAGATTAATACGCAGATGTTGACCGCTTTGTTCCCATTCAAAGCTACCAGGCAATTGTTGTGGTTTATTCTCTTTCTCGTAGCGTACCGAAATTTTTCCGCTTAGTTGAATGTTGTCCTGATAGGTGCGTGCGCCAAAGCTGGTCATAGTGACGCCATTTGGCCTCTGCTGCCAGTCAAAACTGGCGCAGGCACTACACAGAATCACGCTTGCTATACTCACAGACAGCGTCAGCCATCGGCTATATTTGAACATCATGTGTTGGTGATTTTAGTTGGGAATGGTATGTGTTGGAGGATCAATGCTTGCATTCGATTTATTGCAAATGCAAGCATTGTTTGTCGCGATTAAGAAGATCTTGTGTTGTGCATTACAGACGTACATCCAGTCGTCCAAGGGTGCTTTTGAGAGATGAATTCTCTGGATCTTTGGTACGTGCTTCACGCCACAATTTGATTGCCTTCTCTTTATTGCCAGCGCGCCATAGAACTTCACCAAGATGCACTGCAATATCAGCATCCGGCCGCAGTTCGTAGGCGCGACGTAAGGCAGTTTCTGCTTCATCGTATCTGGCGAGGCGGAACTTTACCCAGCCCAGGCTATCGAGAATGAACGGGTCATCCGGTGCCAGTTGATTGGCTTTTTCTATCAGCGTCAAGGCTTCTTCCAGACGGATATTGCGATCTGCAAATGAATAACCAAGTGCGTTGTACGCGTGTTGGCTGTTTGGCGCCAGCTCAATTACCTTACGCAACAGTGTTTCCATTTGCAGTACGCGATCCTGAGATTCTAATAGCATCGCATAGTCATACATCAAATCCGGGCTGTCAGGATGCGTTGCTAAACCAGCTTTGAGTACTTGTTCAGCGCGTTCGGTTTGTCGCGCGCTTCGTAAAATTTGTGCTTCAGTTTGAATTACCTGCAGCTGATCATTTTCTGCTGTTGGTTTCAGATCATGCAGCAAATTCAGTGCTTCGTCGGTGTCGTTGAGTTTGACATAAAGGCTCGCGCGACGTAATTGTGCGTTAAACCAGGCAGGGTTGCGACCATCATACGACTCAATTTTGGCTAGCCATTCTTGTGCCGATTTGTAGTCCTTGCGATCAATGGCGATCCCCGCCAGATTCATGTACGTGGACGTCGCATCTCGGTCTTCGGATTTGTCTTCCAGCGTTTTCAAATAGCGTAAGAAATATTCTTCCGCAATCTGCAATTGATTTTTCCCCAATGCCAGCACACCGAGTGTGTACATCGAATTGACATCATCCGGATTGTCACGCAGCAGCAGTTGAAATTGCTCTTGCGCTTTATCAAACTGTTTGAGGTCGATCAGGATGCTGGCGTATGCCAGGCGAATATCGCGCGCACCAGGATTTTTTGCAATAAATCCTGCTAACGCTTGTGCGGCGTCAGGTTGCGCCGAGGCTTGAGCAATCGTCAAAATTGCTAGTTGTGAGTCTGGGTGTGCCGCGAGCATGATTTTCGCTTCACTTATCGCCCGCTGACTATCCCCCTTGTTGTACGCGCCTTGCGCCAGAGCGAGGTGCGCTTCAGGTAAGGTTTTGTATGGTGCAAGAACTTCCTCGAGTACGTCAAATGCGGCATTTTTATCACGTGCACGTGACAACAAGCGTTGCGCTTGCAGCATGATAACGCCGTATTGTTTGCTATCCGCATCGGCCAATTTTTCTGTAAATACGCGCTGAATTTCAGATAAATTATTGTTCATGACCATGAAGCCCAGGTAGTACTGGGTTGCTTCGTTGGAGTCCGGTGCCAGTTCGCGCCATAAGCGAATCGCTACCAAAGCCTCGCCTGCTTGCTTAGCGCTTAAGGCGATTTCGGCAGAACGTCGGGCGAGTCTGGGGTCGCGTGTTTGTTGTGCAGTGGTTAGTAACGTGACGTAGGCAGCTTGCCAGCTTCCTCGCTGATACGCAATTTCAGCGGTAAGTATTTTGTAAAACAATTCTTCAGTGAGCACCGCATTGGGCAGTTTTTCTTTATTTTCAATTGTCGGCGGCGCTGATCCATTCAAATCCTTGTCAGCAGCAAGAGCTGCTTGTGCAGCTTCGTGCGCGTGACTGGTGTCTGCGGCGGGGGTGTTGGTATGTCCACCTAAGCTGGCGCAAGCTGACAAGAGTGCAGCACAAGTGAGGTAAGCCGCTGGTCGAAGTGCGGATACAATGGAGGTAGTGACAGAAACAGAGATAGTTTTCAAGACGAATCCGAAATAAGCGTTGATGGCTGATTTTACGCTGAAGTATTCATGGTGTGTGTTTTCGCCAATGACTAATCAGTGATAAAACGGCATAAGTCTTGTGTCAAATTGTAAAGACAAGACTGTTTTCAGTAAACACCCGACGATTCGACATCGATGTTTTACAGAATATGTTGATTGTGACATTGTCGCGACGATTGTTTTTTCTTGTTAAAAGCTTATTTTAGAACCATTTTTTCGATAAAAGTTCCAGACGATGCCTGAATTACCAGAAGTTGAAGTGACACGCCGCGGGGTCGATCCGCATTTGACGGGACGCGTGGTAACCGATGTTATTGTTCGGCGCGAAGGCCTGCGCTGGCCATTTCCGGCAGACTTGCGTGCTCTTTTGCGTGGGAAAATGGTGCTATCTACTGGGCGCCGGGGCAAATATTTGTTACTGAATTTCGCCCAGGGAACTGTGTTGATTCATTTAGGTATGTCCGGACATTTGCGCATATTGCCGCGAGCCACCCCTGCGGCAAAACATGATCATATCGACTTCGTGATTGGTGATCAATGTCTGAGAATGACCGATCCACGGCGCTTCGGCGCTGTGCTGTGGCATGCGCTAGATGATGGTGACATCGAGCACCACCCCCTATTAATTGGCTTGGGTGTTGAGCCGCTCGAGGACGGATTTAACGCCGAATGCCTGTTTGAACAAACCAGGATGCGTAATGCCCCGATCAAGCAAGTGTTGTTGGCAGGGGATATTGTGGTTGGGGTCGGCAATATTTATGCATCAGAAAGTCTTTTTAAAGCGCGCATTAATCCTAAAACGCAGGCAAAACGTATCAGTCTTGCCCGGTATGCTTTGCTCGTCAGCGCTATTCGTGAGACCTTGGCTGCGGCGATAGAGCAGGGCGGCAGAACGCTGAAAGACTTCGTTAGTGTCAATGGACAAAGTGGTTATTTTCAGCAAAATTACTTTGTGTATAACCGGGCTGGCGAAGCATGTCGAATTTGCCAGAGACCTATCCGACAAATACGTCAAGGTCAAAGAAGCAGTTTTTATTGTGTATTTTGCCAGAAATAGTCGGCATTTGTTGTCTCAAATCGGTGCGTTAGCGCGTTTTGCGCGTATTTTTTCACGCTTCCATATATACTTAAAAGAATAGAAAATTAACTGAGGGAAACATGAGCAATCTGGTTCAAAAATTCCAAGAGTACAGCGAATGGCGCAAGGGCGTCGCCCGGGCGCTCGAGCAATATCGTGCCTGGATTGGTGGATCAGATATGGCCGATCCTGCTGCAGATCAACGTCTGTCGCGTCTGATGGAACGCCTGGTCGATGATAAATTATCGATTGCTTTTGTCGCCGAGTTTTCGCGCGGTAAATCCGAATTAATTAACGCCATATTTTTTGCTGATTACGGTCAGAGGATTTTGCCTTCGTCAGCTGGTCGTACGACCATGTGTCCTACCGAATTATTGTATGACGACACGATTCCACCTTGCATTCGTTTGTTGCCGATCGAAACCCGCTCTGAGACACAATCAACCAGTGAATATAAGGGCCAAAGTCACGTCTGGACGGTCTTACCGTTAAATATCAGTTCTGGCGATGGCATGCTGGAAGCTTTCAAACAAGTTAGCCTGACCAAAAAAGTGACGATAGACGTTGCGAAGTCCTATGGTTTGTTTGATGAAGAAGACCCGGACGCGGCACTTGAAGTGGATGAAAATGGCATGGTCGAAATTTCTCAATGGCGGCATGCGATTGTGAATTTCCCGCATCCTTTGCTCAAAGAAGGTTTGATTATTGTTGATACGCCGGGTTTAAATGCGATAGGTACGGAACCAGAACTGACCCTCAATCTGATCCCGAACGCACATGCGGTGTTGTTCATATTGGCTGCTGATACTGGCGTCACCAAGAGCGATATTGATGTCTGGCGTAATCATATCGGCAGTGGCCCTGGCCGTATGGTGGTGCTAAATAAAATCGATAGTATGTGGGATGAGCTGCGCACTCATGAAGAAATTGAAACCCAGTTGGCACGTCAGGTCGCGACAGTGGCACATACCTTGGCGCTGGAAGAAAAGCAGATTTTTCCAGTATCAGCGCAAAAGGGTCTGGTTGCTAAAATCAACAAAGATGCACCATTACTGGCAAAGAGTCGTTTGCCAGCACTCGAATACGCCCTGTCTAAAGAATTGATTCCTGCTAAACAAAGTATTATCCGTTCGCAATTGGCGGCGGAGGTTACTGAAATCACCAGCGCGCAACAAGCCATCATCAACTCACGTGGTCGTAATGTGGTTGAGCAAATGCTGGAATTAAAGAGCTTGCGCGGCAAGAATATGAATGTCATTGAACACATGATGAAACGTGTTGATGCCGAGAAAAAAGAGTTTGATGCCAGCTTGATTCGCATGCAAGGCACTCGTGCGGTGTTCACACGCTTGTCGACCGAGGTGTATACCAGCCTTGGTATGGATATATTGCGTGAAGAAATTCGCAAAACTCGTGAAGCAATGGAAAAGAGCTATTTATCGGTTGGTTTGCGCGATGCGATTAAACAATTTTTTGCTCAGGTTAAACTAAATTTGATAGTGTCGAATAAAAAGACTGACGAAATTTCAGAAATGATGTCGGTCATGTATCGCAAATTTTCTACCGAGCATGGTCTGGCATTGTCAGCGCCGATGGCGTTTTCTCTCGAAAAATATATCAAAGAATTAGAAGCGATCGAAGTGGTCTACCAAAAGCAGTTCAACGCAACCACCATGTTGACCAATACCCGCGTTGCTTTGGTACATAAGTTCTTTGACTCTGTTGCTGCGCGTGTAAAACAAAATTTCTTGCAAGCGAATAAGGATGTCGAGGCCTGGCAAAAAGTGGTGATGGCACCGTTGGAAGCACAAATTCGAGAACACAAAGCGCAATTAAAAAATCGCATGCAGTCGATTCAACGTATTCACATGGCAACCGATAGTCTGGAAGATAAAATCGCTTCTTTTGAAGCGTTGCAAAGCGAAGTAGATGCACAGAAAAATTCACTGCTTGCACTCGAAAATAAATTAAAAGCAGCGCTGTCAGCTGATTTAAACGCACTCAGAGCCGCCGCTTAAAAATTACATGAAACGTCGTATTCCGGCGGCTGCGGCCGCCAATTTTATTCATCCTGAATTTGTTGATCCCAGTTTTTCGCATGCTGTCATTCAATGGCAAAAGCAACACGGCAGACATTTGTTACCATGGCAGCAAAGCCGCGAAGCCTATCGCGTCTGGCTGTCAGAAATTATGTTGCAACAAACCCAGGTAACGGCTGTTATTCCTTACTACGAAAAATTTCTGCAAAGCTTTCCCACTGTATTCGATCTCGCTGCAGCTCCCGCCGAGTCGGTCATGGCGCACTGGAGTGGTCTTGGGTATTACACCCGCGCTCGTAATTTGCATCAATGTGCAAAGCAAGTTGTCGAAAAATATGACGGACATTTTCCAGTCGATCCTTTGTTGCTGGAGCAGCTACCCGGGATAGGACGCTCGACGGCAGCGGCGATTACGGCCTTTTCGTATGGCACGACGGCAGCCATTCTGGATGGTAATGTCAAACGCGTATTTACACGTGTATTTGGTATTGCAGGTTATCCCGGCAGCAAGCCAATCGAAGATGATTTATGGCAAAGGGCAATGGCTTTGTTACCCGAGGATGGAATAGAAGCATATACACAGGGCCTGATGGATTTGGGTGCGACCTTATGTACCCGCAGCAGCCCTGCTTGCCCAAGCTGTCCTTTGCAAGCGCGATGCGTGGCTTACGCAGAAAATCGCACTGCCGAATTGCCGACCCGTAAGCCGAAAAAACAGATCAAAGAAAAGCAAGCTGTGATGTTAGTTTTACTCAATGATAACCAGGTGTTGCTTGAACGTCGGCCAGACAGTGGAATTTGGGGTGGTCTGTTATCTTTGCCAGAGTTGAACGGAATGACTGCATTGGAAAAAGATGTTTCACCAGATTGCATTGATGAGCAGGTATTACATCAGGCAATTGCTCAATTTGGCGAAGCGGGCAGGGTGCAAAAAATGCCGTTGATAGAGCATGTGTTCACTCATTTTAAATTACATATTCTGCCACTCGTCATACCGTTGGATCAGCGACGTTCAGCGGTTTCTGAGGATACGTATGTCTGGATGAATTTATCCGAAATGCGTGATGCAGCTTTACCTGCACCGATCAAGACTTTGTTATTGTCTTTAGCCGAAAATACATAAAGACTCTTATTTAGTCTGACATTTCCTAAGTTTGGCAATAACTTGTCATTACTTGTCACTGTTCGTCAGTGTTCTTTAATGCCCGGACGATGAGTTTCCATGCGGTCAGTATTTTTACTAAAAATCTTGGAAAATAAAAAACGCCCATGGTATGCATGGGCGTTTTTGCAAAGTGCAAGGTCTTAAAAATAGCTTATAGAAAAACTATTCAACAAGCTATTTAGGCAAATTCAGGAAAAAATTAGCCAACCAATGCGGGAGATGTTTTGCCGTATTTCAGTGTGGTTTCAACAGGCAACCAGTTACCAGTTGATTCTTGACGACCTTGCAATGCGAAGCGTGGATGTGCCTCTTTGATGCTGTCAGCTGCCAATTTGGACAATTCACCGATTTTGCCTTTTTTCAGACGGTTCACAATCAGACCCAATTCTGTGTCCTGGAAATCGCGCAACATATCGTAGTCGCCATCACTGTCACCCGCAACAAAAACAGGGCCGTAGCCTTTGCTTGCAACCAACTCACGCTTGATTACGACAGTTTTGCCTGGACCCCAATTCAGAGGCCAGTCTTTGCGGTAAGCATTTTTCAATACGTCGCCATCTTGTTCCAAACGCAGGCCCAATACATTTTCACGTGGTACATGGTAGCCATATTTTGGATTGGAAGCGAATACGCCAACAACGTGCTCCAAAGAAGCCGTACTGACATAAACGTCAAAGCCGTTTTGACGGAAAGTGTCCATCAACGTTGCAACTTCTGTACACAAACGGATACCGTGGAAATGTGCAGTCGTTACCACGCCCGCTTTACCTGGCAAAGATGCCGGGCTGGTGTATTTGATTTTCGACAAGCCCATACCAAGATTTGCATCGTTGGATGCTTCTGCCAGTTGAGTAACTTCACTCACTGTCATGTTCGCAAAGAAGTAAATAACCCATGGATAACCAACATTAACACCATGTGTATCATTCACTGCTTCATACATGAAATACAGTTTGGAGCGGAAATCCTGGAATTGTGGCGTTTCTGTGATTTGTGCCAGACTCATGCTGCCTGCCATACCTTTGTAATTGGCATGCAAGTATGCGTAGTCGCTATCCAGATCCGCGCACAGGCTATCCAGATCAACAATCGTACCAGCAGCATTTTTGTAATCTGGTGCAAAGTTACCAGCTGGCACGTTTTGACGAATGATCGCGGAAAACTCAGCAGGCGTCAGTTTGAACGCGAGGTTATTGATTTGGTACATCAACAAAGCTTCTTCGCAGTCGTTCATGATACTGGTGTTGTCCCAGTCAAAAACGGCATACGGCTTGCGTTTTGCAGAGTATGTTTTGCTGGTAATGCCATGCTTGGCGATCAATGCGGCAACCAAGTCATGGTTGCGTGGCGACCATTTGGCGTTATCCAAAACAACAGTTTTAACATCCGTATTCTTAGCGATAGCAGATGTTGTCAGTGTCACACCGGCAGCTGTTGCGATCATGCCTTGAATAAAGCCACGACGTGGCGTATTTGCTTGCTGCATGTTCTTAGTCCTCTTAAGGATGAAGTGAAATGAAAGCGTCATTATCCCAGACTAGTTGCCAGAATGTATCAATTTATCGTTATTTTGACATTGATTTTTCATTAACTATCTGGATACCTGTCAGTTTGGGTAAACAAAAACTGATAGACGGACATAAAAGTATAGACAAGAAATAAGACAACTTGACTACAAATGTAAGTGCTTGCCACAACAACAAATAATTTTTGACTTGCTTAACCTAATAACTCTCCGACGCGATGCCAAAAGCCATCGGGAACCTTTAATAAAAGATAGGTCATTGTGACGTAGCGCAAAAATTTACCAATCGCCATGTAGCCAACACAAGGCCAGAATGGCAAACGTAACCAGCCCGCCAGCGTACAGATAGGATCGCCAATGACTGGTAACCAGCCCAATAGCATGGTCTTGGGGCCAAAGCGTTTAAGCCAGGCAAACCAGAAACTGTCGCGTTCGCGGCTGAATGCTTGTTTTGCCGCATAACCCATGCCGTAATCAACAACGCCACCCAGGGTATTGCCTATCGTCGCGACAATTAATACTGGCCAGAATAATTCCGGATTAGCTTTGATGACAGCAAATACTGCAGGTTCTGAGCCAAGAGGAATCAGCGTTGCAGAAATGAAACTGATCAAAAAGACTGAGGTTAAACCGATTTCTGGCACTGCTAAAACGCTTAATAACCAATGAATGGCTTCTTCTATCATGGATTCGTGAGGTAAGGCTAAAGGGCATCCATTATAATAGCTAGGCTATATTCTAAAAAATTACCATTAAATTACCAACAAGCAATTGTCGGAAATGATCTGAAAGCCTCATTACAAATGTGCTCAGGTATCATTGTTAATAGCTGAAGTATTGGCAAAACCCTACTTTCGTCGACGAGATCGTGTTATCACGCTGTGATTGTTTGCTGTAAAAACTGTAAAAACCTCAACTATTAATTCACCTTACTTTTGAAGCTTATGAGCACCGATTATCTGAAAAAGATCCTGACTGCCCGCGTCTACGACGTTGCCTTTGAAACTCCGCTGGAATTTGCACCCAGCCTGTCAGCCCGTATGGATAATCGAATTATGTTCAAGCGTGAAGACATGCAAAGTGTGTTCAGCTTCAAAATCCGTGGTGCCTACAATAAAATCGCTCACCTGACGCCAGCCCAATTAAAGCGGGGCGTGATTTGTGCGTCCGCTGGCAATCATGCACAAGGCGTCGCATTAAGTGCGAAACGCGTGGGCTGTAAAGCCGTGATTGTGATGCCAACCACGACACCGCCAGTCAAAATTGATGCTGTGCGTTCGCACGGTGGCGAGAATGTAGAAGTTGTCCTGTTTGGCGATTCTTTTACAGATGCCTATGGTCACGCGTTGGAATTAGAAAAAAAGCGTAAGTTGACTTTTGTCCATCCGTTTGATGATCCAGACGTGATCGCCGGACAAGGCACAGTCGGTATGGAACTTTTGCGTCAACATTCAGAACCCATTCATGCCATTTTTGTAGCGATTGGCGGTGGCGGTCTCATCGCTGGTGTTGCAGCGTATGTGAAAGCGATACGCCCTGAAATAAAAATTATCGGTGTACAAACCACCGACTCAGATGCAATGGCACGCAGCCTGAAAGCTGGCAAGCGGGTAACACTCAATGACGTTGGTTTATTTTCTGACGGCACTGCGGTCAAATTAGTCGGTGAAGAAACCTTCCGTCTGGCGAAGCTGTATGTGGACGAGGTCATCACTGTCGATACCGACGCAGTGTGTGCTGCGATTAAAGACGTGTTTCAAGACACACGCAGTATTTTGGAACCTGCTGGTGCATTGGCTGTTGCTGGTTGCAAAGCCTACATAGAACGCGCCAAAGCAAATAAAAAACCGCTAAAAAATGAAACCATGGTGACTATCGCTTGCGGTGCCAACATGAATTTTGATCGTTTACGTTTTGTTGCAGAGCGCGCTGAAGTTGGTGAAGCACGCGAAGCCGTTTTTGCTGTCACCATTCCCGAAGAGCGCGGCAGCTTTAAGCGTTTCTGCGAACTGGTTGGTGCGCGTAATGTGACGGAATTCAACTACCGCATCAGCGATGAAAAAGCGGCGCATATTTTTGTCGGCATCCAGGTCAATGACAAGCTGGAATCAAGCAAAATTGCGAAGAATTTTGAAAAGCATGGCTTTGCAACGCTCGATCTGACGCACGATGAATTAGCCAAACTTCATATTCGTCATCTGGTTGGTGGCAAGAGCGCACTGGCAGAAAATGAATTGCTGTATCGCTTTGAGTTCCCGGAACGCCCTGGCGCACTGATGCGCTTCCTCAATAGTATGGCACCGAACTGGAATATCAGTTTGTTCCACTACCGTAATCACGGGGCAGATTATGGCCGTACGCTGGTGGGCTTACAAGTACCGAAAAAGGAAATGAAAATTTTCCGCGAATTTTTATCCACGCTCGGGTATCGCTACTGGGATGAAAGTAGCAATCCCGCGTACCAATTATTTTTAGGCTAATTTTTAGCTGATTAACATACAACTTGCAATGACTGACCCGATATCCACAAACTCACCTGAACAATCTTTGTTAGGTAAAGCCGCAACATACAAAGCCGAATACGATGCTTCACTACTGTTCCCGATTCCACGCTCTGAAAAACGCGCGGAAATCGGCGTCGTTTCTCACCTGCCATTTTTTGGCGTGGACATCTGGAACGCCTATGAGGTGTCGTGGTTAAATCAACGCGGTAAGCCACAGGTAGCTATTGCCACAGTGACAGTTCCTGCGGAATCGGCAAATATTATTGAGTCTAAATCGTTCAAACTCTATCTGAATAGTTTTAATCAGACACGCTTAGCCAGTCCGGAAGCGTTGACCGATTTACTCAAAAAAGATCTATCAGCTGCGGTTGGAGCATCAGTCCATGTCAGCCTGTGCTTATCGGAAAATTTTAATCATCTGAAAATGCAAGAATTGGAAGGACACTTGCTTGACAGATTAGATATTGAAGTCGATGCCTACACACCAAATCCTGCGCTATTGCGAGCAAATCATGATGAAGCGCCAGTTGAAGAAACACTGTTGTCGCATCTGCTGAAATCGAATTGTCTGGTGACCGGGCAACCGGATTGGGGCAGCGTACAAATTCGCTACGTTGGGTCACAAATTGATCAGGAAAGTTTGTTGCGTTACCTGATTGGCTTTCGCAACCACAACGAATTCCATGAACAATGTGTAGAAAGAATTTTCGTCGACATCATGCAGCATTGCAAACCGCAAAAGCTGGCTGTGTATGCACGCTACACTCGCCGTGGTGGTCTCGATATTAATCCTTGGCGTAGTAATTTTTCTACCGGTCAAAAACCCGATAATAGTAGAAACGCGCGCCAATAAGCTTTCAATTTTCGTCTATTTTTACATTTTCTTTTCATTTTTTCTTAAATAATGCCATGAACTTCCGAACGCCAATTTTGGGCAAATGTATCTGTATTTCTACTTTACTTTTAAGCCTCGTCGTCGCTTCAACAGCGTCGGCGCAAACAACACCGCAGCCTGTCGTAGAAAGCGCACTGGCATCATCGCCCATCGCATCAACCTCCGTAGCGCCTGTTGCGCAGGTACCGGCCGAAGAACAACCAGGCTGGATTGAAAGAGCCAAGCGCAAGATGACAAAAATTGTTGATGAAGGTGCGATGTCGTTGAACTTGTCTGGACTTGCACATCATGGACGCAATACATATACCGCCGAACGTATTGCAGAATTGAATGAAAACGCCTGGGGGCTGGGCTTTACCAAAGCTATCCGCGATGAAAAAGACAATGAAGAATTGGCTTACGCTATGATTATTTCTGATTCTCATTACAAGCCTCAACCGATGGCGGGTTATGCATATCAATGGATGAAACCGATCGCAGGTAATATTGAAGTCGGTGCTGGCTACACTTACTCGCTCATTAGTCGCACAGATTATTTCAAAGGCGTCCCATTCCCGATCGCGCTGCCGGTCGCTTCTATTGGTACAAAGAATACGAAGCTGATGGCTGCGTATGTACCTCGTCTGTCCAAGAATAAAGGTAACGGTGACGTACTTTTGTTATTTGTTCGTATAGATTTAAACTAATTTATTTTCATGATGTTCGCTGCGGGTTTGCAGTACGCCTGCAGTGAGGTGGAATTTTCCGACAAAGTCGTTCTCAAAAATTAAATTAAATGTTGACGAACATGAGCACTCTTTGCCATGATTGCTGCCGGAAATAAACTTTCCGACTGCACAAACATCGTAGATAAATTAAATTGTTTTTTTAGATTGTTTTCGTGATATCGCCTATTCCTTTGCTGAGTACCAGTGCCCGTGAAAAAATGGTCAACCATGACTGGTACCCAAGCTTACTCGAACATCTCCCTGGTGCAATTTACGTATTAATTGACGATCGCATTGCCTATGCAAATCCGGCAGGACTCGATTTGATGAAAGCAACCGGATTGCATCAGTTGATAGGCTCAAAACCCGAGACTTTTCTGGTTGCGCGTCATCATGAAACAGTAAAACAACTACTTAAAAATCCGGGATCGCCAAATACACCGGACGTACAATATTACCAATGCATATGTCTCGACGGTCAGTCGATTGATATCGAGGTTCAAAGTAAACAATTTGTCTATCAATCACAAGCGGCTATTTTACTGAGCGTGCGTGAGCTTGTTACGCAGTCAGGCGTTTCTGCTCAAATTCACAAATTATCGTTAAACGACCCAGCAAAAATTAAAGCAAACCGGGTACACGAAGCGCTACATCACGAGAAAGAAATTCTCGAAATGATCGCGTTAGATAAGCCTTTGTCGCATATTCTGGAGGATGTTTGTGATCGCATGGAACGTTTGCTCGCAAATGGTTCCATGTGTGCCATCAGCTTATTGGATCAAAGTACGCAAACAATCAATTTTGGCGCAGGTCCTGCGCTGCCTGAAAAATTCTCTCAGCAATTACACAATATTTCGATTGGGATCAACAGTTGCTCATCTGCCGCAGCGATTTTCTACAACCGTTTAACTATTGTGCAGGACATCGAAGTTAGTCCAATCTGGGGGAAATTTAAATCCATCGCTATCGAACATGGTTTACGCTCGTGCTGGTCAGTACCTATTACGACTGCCTTTAACAGCGTGCTTGGTACAGTTGATATCTATAGCAAAGAAACACATAGTCCGACAGAAGAAGAGCACGCGATGATTGTCGATGCCTGTGACCTGATTGGTTTGGCTATTGACAAAAAAAACATGGAGCAAAGCCTCGAAGAAAGCGAAGAACGCTATCGGTCCGTGGTCACCAATTTATCTGAAGGCATCATGGTGATTGCTCCAGGTGGTCAGATTATCACCAGCAATCCGAGTGCTTTGCGTATTTTAAAAATTAGTGATGTGAACAGCGTTGGACGTCGTCATCGCTATTTCAAACGGATTTTTGGTGAAGACGGTCAGACCTTAAAGTTAGGGGATGATCCTGCTTCATTTGTATTTAAAAATGGCACGCCCATCTTAAATTTGTCCACCGGCGTAGAACTTAGTGATGGATCTATCGTTTGGTTACTGGTCAATTGTCTGCCGATTTTCAAGAAAAGTAATTCCTCCATTTCTGCAGTATTAATTTCATTTACCGATACGACTGAGGTTCGTGAAACGCAGCGTCAGCTTAACTTTATGGCGTCCTATGATGCACTAACCGGGTTGCCCAATCGCCATCAATTAAATCTCAGGCTCACCAAAGCATTAAGCGATGCGTATAAAAAGCAACAACGCGTCGCGCTGCTATTTCTTGATCTCGACCGATTTAAAAATGTGAATGACACCGCAGGTCATGCGGCGGGTGACATGTTATTGCGAGACGTGTCAGGACGCTTAAATTCGTGTATACGTTCAACGGATTTATTAGCCCGTCTGGGTGGTGATGAATTTGTGATTATTGTCGAGAACGTACCGGATGCCCAGTTTTTACGGGATCTGGGCGAACGTGTGCTGGCTAAAATGCGTGATCCATTTGTCATTGATAGCAACGAATATCATCTTGGCACCTCGATAGGCATCAGCGTATTCCCACACGATGGGAACGATGCTGCGACCCTGATGCGCTGTGCCGACTCCGCGATGTATCATGCCAAAGAATCCGGAAGAAATAACTATCAATTCTTTACCACTGAACTGAATGTCCGTGCTCAGCATCGCTATGCGTTGGAAACTAATTTACGCCGGGCTCTGACTGAACAAGAATTTTTGGTCTATTACCAACCCAAAATTTCTCTGCAAACTTCTCGCATCGTCGGCGCTGAAGCCTTAGTGCGTTGGCAAATGCCAGGCATGGGATTAATTCCCCCTACCGAATTCATACCAATTTCAGAAGAAATTGGCCTGATCCTGCCTTTAGGACGCTGGGTTTTAGAGCAAGTTTGCAAACAAACTAGCGCTTGGAGAGCGCAACTGGCAACAGATATTGTGGTCAGCGTCAATATATCTCCGAAACAATTTCAAGACCCAAGTCTGAGTAAGTTTATCGAACAGACATTGCAAGAAACCAAACTGCCTCCATCTGCATTGCAGCTAGAGATAACAGAAGGTTTGTTAATGGGCGAATTGGATTTACTGTTGCCGGTATTTGAAGCGATCAAAAATCTCGGCGTCAGTATTTCTCTGGATGATTTTGGGACCGGATTCTCTTCCCTTTCTTACCTTCAGCGTTTTCCTATCGACAATTTAAAAATTGATCGCTCGTTTATTCACAAAATTCCGGCCAATCAGGATTCTGTCGTATTGACCCATGCCATTATTGCGATGGCCAAGGCTTTAGGGATGAGCGTCACCGCAGAAGGCGTAGAAAATGCCGAGCAAATGCTCTTTCTGACCGACTCTGGTTGCCAGGAAATGCAAGGTTTTTATTTTAGTCAACCCCTGCCGGTGGAACAATTTGAGAAACTACTTCAGAACAACAGGCAACTGTAAGAACGTGTTTATTTAAACAAGTTAATAAAAAGAAGCCTATAATTTGCTTCAATTCAGCGCAGCACCACCTTTTTATTGCGGTAACCAGATCTTGCACCATGACCAATATTGCAAAAATTCTTCCCTTAGCCAATGTACTGCTGGATTTAGAAATTTCCAGTAAAAAACGGGCCTTTGAACAGGCTGGGCTGTTATTTGAAAATAATTGCAGCATTGCCCGTTCTACCGTATCTGACAATTTATTTGCTCGCGAACGTCTGGGATCTACTGGTCTGGGTCACGGTGTCGCGGTACCACATGGCAGAATCAAGGGGCTTAAAGCACCAATTGCAGCCCTCGTCAGACTAAAAGAAGCTATTCCGTTTGAATCTCCGGATGCGCAACCCGTGAATTTATTGATTTTCCTGCTGATGCCGGACAATGTCACGCAGCAGCATCTTGAGATATTATCTGAAATTGCGGAAATGCTTTCAAACGAGGGCTTTCGCAATGAACTCAATTCTGAACCGAGCGCCAGTGTCATTTACGAGAAAATTCTCGCGTGGCGCCCGGATTTATCAGCCACACCCTGATTAACCTGTTTGTTGTCGCTGGATTTACTTTATCGCCATGCCCTTATTTACCGAATTAACGATACAAAAAATCTACGATGACAATCGTGACATTATGCAACTGGGTTGGTTTGCCGGTTTTGCAGGTGCTGATAAACAAATTACTGGTGATGCTGCCTCCTCTGCCGATCAGGTCGGGCACTTAAACCTGATCCACCCGGGGCGCATACAAGTTTTGGGGCATCAGGAACTCGCCTATTACAACCGCTTATCCAATGCTTCGCGGGCAAATCTGATCCGAGAACTGGTTGCCGGTGGCCCGCCTGCGTTGATCGTCGCACAAGGGCTAGAATCACCACCACCGTTTTTAACCACCTGCGACGACAATAATATTCCACTGTTTTCCACGCCTTATCCATCAGCCCAGGCGATTGATTATTTGCGGGTCTACCTATCCAAAAAACTGGCGCAAAGTATCACGATGCACGGCGTTTTTATGGATGTACTGGGGGTCGGCGTCTTGATTACTGGTGAATCCGGTTTAGGTAAGAGTGAGTTGGGGCTGGAGCTGATTTCACGTAGTCACGGGTTAGTCGCCGATGATGCGGTCGAATTTTCGCGTATTGCGCCAAATATGATTGAAGGTCGATGCCCTGAATTATTGCAGAACTTACTGGAAGTACGTGGTCTGGGCTTACTAGATATCAAAACTATTTTTGGTGAAACAGCGGTACGCCGCAAAATGCGGCTGAAACTGATTGTGCATTTGGTTCGCCGTAGTACGCTGGAAGAAAATTACGAACGTCTGCCGATTGATTCTCAAACCGAAGATGTATTAGGTTTGCCTATCCGAAAGGTCGTGATCCCAGTTGCGGCGGGTCGCAATATTGCGGTTTTGTTGGAAGCCGCGGTTCGCAATACAATTTTGCAATTGCGTGGGATTAATACGCTGGAAGACTTCATGGAAAGACAACGGCGAGCGATGGAAGCCGGGGATTAATATGCAAATATTACTTATCTCAGGTATTTCCGGTTCAGGAAAATCGGTTGCGCTCAATGTCTTAGAAGATGCTGGTTATTATTGCGTCGACAATCTTCCTCCTAGCCTGTTACCGGGCCTGATTAAAACACTGAGCCAGGAAGACCATACCAATGCGGCAATCTCTATCGATTCCCGCAGCGCGCATTTACTTTCAGGTTTATCACAAACCTTACAAGACCTACGTGACCTTGGACATGATGTCAGAATTTTGTTTTTAACCGCCAGCACCGATTCGTTGGTCGCACGGTTTTCGGAAACCCGTCGAAGCCATCCTTTATCGCATCGTCTGGCAATGGAACTGGCCTCGAATGTTGACCTGAGTCTGGTGGAGTGTATCGAAGAAGAGCGTGAAATTTTAGCTGGAATTCAAAATTTAGCGCACGTGATTGATACCACCGATTTGCGGGCGAATCAGTTACGCTCCTGGGTAAAAGCGGTAGTACAGATTCAGCGCTCGCCATTGACCCTGATGTTTGAATCATTTGCATTTAAGCGTGGCGTACCGCTTGATGCCGATCTTGTATTTGACGTGCGCATGATTCCAAATCCGCATTATGATCCATTGTTACGCCCACTGACGGGACGTGACGAACCAGTCATTCGCTTTCTGGACAATCAGGAAATGGCACAAGATATGTTCGAAGATATTTTGAACTTTATCATCAAATGGCTGCCTGCATTCAAGCAAGATAACCGTAGTTATCTGACTGTTGCTATCGGCTGCACGGGTGGTCAACACCGTTCAGTCTATATGGTTGAAAAACTGACCAAATACTTTCAAAAAACCGAACAGGTATTAATCAGACACAGACGTCTTTAAACTAGTAATACTGTGTCGATACGGCATTAACAAAGCCCCATTGATTTTGATTGATCAATGGGGCTTTGTTATTGAGTTTGAGACTAATTCATGACCACCTTACGCATTTTTTGTGCAATATAAGCAAGGCTAAGGAAAGTTAATCCAGCACAAACGAACAAAGCAATCGTGACTGTCAGATAATTCAAGGCTTCTCCGCGCAAGACCTGATTCATCATTTGATTTTGCGCCAACACAGGAATCCACCTGAACCATGCCGGTTCCCGTCCGGGAAACATAATCGGTATCAGTGAGACAAATGGGATAAACATTGACACAATCTGGTTTCTGACTTGCGCCTCTTTATAGCTTTTGCAATCAAGCGCCACGGCGATTTGCATTGCCGCGACGCTGGCTGCCAGCGGTATTAAGATCATCAGAAAAAACATCGCGTCTTTAACGCCGAACTGAAACTCTGCCCTTAAGGTGTCGTTCTTGATCAACCACTGTGAAGGGAAAAAACTGGCGATCGTCAAAACAACAACACCCATACCTACCAAGGCAACAGCACTCCATTTACCTACCGCCAATTGCCACCCGCTAACCGGATTCATCATTAACGGCTCAAGCGATCCGCGCTCACGTTCTCCGGCGGTGGTGTCGATTGCCGCATACATGCCACCGACAACAATCGCCATCAAAACCATCATCGGCAACATCTCTGTCACCGAAGTTTTACGTTCATCCTGCTTTTGTAAATAGCGCTCTTTTACTTCAATTACCTGAAGCAGTTCGGATGAGATACCACGCATGGTCAAGCCCATCAACATGACTTCCTGATTATAAACATCTAGCAAATGCCGCAATGGGCGTACACCAAATTCTGCATTCCGGTTTGATGTGTCATAAGCGATTTCGAGATTCACTTTTTCACCACGTGACAATTTCGCTTCAAAGTCAGCAGGAATGATCAGCACAGGTTGATCAATTTCTTTACTACGTGACTTTGCTTCATAATCCATAGGAGCAGTTTTAATCTGGTATCCCTGACGCAGAATAAAATTCTCTAATTGTGGCGCGTATTGCATACCTGCCGCCAGCACCTGCCGCTTATCTTCTTGTGACTCGACTTGCGATAGCACCGTAGAAAATACCAGTAAAATTAATGGTGCGCCAAGTAAGGAGCTAAATAGTGCGGTCATTAAGGTACGACGATCACGCAAAGCGTCTTTTAATTCTTTCCAGATAATAGCCAGCAACGCTTTCATTGACGATCTCCGTGAGGCAAATTCTGTTTTTCTAAAAATGCTAAGCTCACGAAGGCGTCTTCAAAGTTTGTCTCATTCGCTTGCCGCATTAGTTCTTGTACGCTGCCGCGCGCCACATTGCGTCCTTGTGCCACGATCACGACGTCGTCGCATAGACGTTCTACTTCTTGCATAATGTGAGTAGAGAAAATAATGCATTTTGCCCCCCCTTCGGGAGAACGTAACCAGCGCAAAAAATCACGTAAAGCACGGGTAGCCACAACATCGAGGCCATTAGTTGGCTCATCCAGAATAATGTTCTGTGGGTCATGAACTAAGGCCCGCGCCAACGCGGTTTTCATACGTTCGCCCTGACTGAAGCCATCCGTCCGACGATCTAATAATGGCCGCATATCCAGCCATTCAGCGAGTTGCTCAGTACGTTGAATAGTCATTTCTTGTGTCATGCCGTGTAATATTCCGTAGTAGTGGATGTTTTCACGTGCAGTCAGACGTGGATACAAACCACGGGCGTCGGATAATACGCCCATTTGCGATTGCGTCGATGACACGCCAGCGCGTACCTGAACACCATCGACCAATACATCGCCCATATCCGGTTGCAACAAAGCAGCGACCATCCGTAAGGTTGTAGTTTTACCTGCACCATTGGCACCAAGTAAGCCAGTGATAGCACCATCATATGCAGTAAAGCTAACACCACTGACGGCATGAACGACTTGCTCAGTTTTCTTTTGAAAACCGATCAGACGTGCAATATCACTTAAGCTCTTGATGCCGGGTTTGTCATTGCGAATAAATTTTTTATGTAAGTCGTTGACGATAATCATGGCTGTTGCTCCTTGGATGCCTGCAGTGGTTGCCAGGCTAAGGGGCGCGGTATCGGTTTTACGCAACTGCTATCAATCTTTAAAGCGTCGCTATCTTGTTTTGCATTCAAAAAGCGGTACACGAGATCTCGCACACAACCTTGCGCCATCAAACCGTGGCCGGCATTGTTCAAAGTGACATGTATGGCATTTGTACCCAGCGCTTTTGCCACCGCCGCGCCATGACGTATCGGTGTCACCGGATCAATGCCGCCACTGAGCAACAGAACCGGTGACTGCGCTTGTGGAACAGTGAAAAATTCTGTCGGAATCCTTGCGCGCGGCCAGTTTCTACACGCTCGGTCATACATGTGATTCATCATCTTTTCGAATTCATCTTTGGCCGGTGGCAATGGGCGAGAGAACGCTTCAGAACACCAGACAGAAAAGTGCATGCCATAATTGATTGAGCCGGGGCCAGGTAAATTGGTAGCGCCGCTTAAAGTCACCAATGCTAGATAATTTCCATGTTCAGCCTGCGTAATTGCATAAGGCAAAGCACCAGTGGTCGTCGATGTATATAAAGTTTTATGCACCAGACTCAGTAATAAATCGCGGCGCATTTCAAAGTTCAATGGCGTACCTAAGCGCGGATGAATGAGGCTGATTTGTTTAGGCATGCTCGCCAACAATTGCTGCCAGCGATGCGCCAGATTTGGGTAACTGGCATTACATGTTGCTTGCCTTGCACAATCCGCAAACACACCATCAAGTGCCGCCTGCGCATCACCCGATGGTAAGCTCATCTCTGGCGGTACTACGCCATCCAGTACAGCACGCTTCACGGATTGTGGAAACTGCCGCATATATTCAAGACCAACCCGTGTGCCATATGACGCACCTACCAGGTTAATCTTATCGTAGCCTTGTTGCTTTCTGACCGCTTCTAAGTCTTGCACTGCGATGCTGGTACTAAAAAATCGTAAATCACCGTAGGGGAGTTTTTTTAACCGTGCCAGACATGCCTCGGTTTTTTTCAGCATCTGATCTTCATTCGCCACATCAGCGGCGTTTTCAACTTCAGGACAAGCCAGCGATGCACTGCGCCCGGTGCCGCGTTGATCAACAAACACGATATCACGACGTTTGTTAAGGCGACTCAGTATTGCTTGCCCAAAACTGGCGACATTAATGGCGCTTTGCCCAGGACCACCGGCGAGTAAAAATATCGCGTCTTGTAATTTATTTTTATCTTGCGACGGCAAAATGACATACTGAATATCGATTTTTTTTCCAGTGACGTCATCTGGATTTAAAGGCCGCTCGACTTTACCGCAACGCAGCTCCTGCGGAAAATCAGGCAACCGACAAGGGGTAATTTCGGCAAGAACTGCATTACACAGCAGCAAACCTGATAATCCGAGCAGCCTGAGGAAGACATCTCTAAACAAAGTGATCCCCTGATAAAAAATTAACAAAATCACAGTGTAAAGCTAAGCAAGGGAAATGTGTCAAATTGTGCATACAATTTTGTGTGGTTGTAAAATCACTGATGTCAGAGACAAACATCCAAATTTCCGTCTCTTTGAGTCACCCCTTTAACCTATGTGTAGCTTAAGATTTCTTCATTGAAGAATGAGCTTAGTGGTGGCACCCGCACTAAAATGAGATAGTCGTTTTTATTGCAAGCCTTTCTCGCAGCCTTTCTCGCAGCCTTAAATAGACTTCGCTTCGCCTGGTAAATAAACTTCCTTCCTTTTTTTCAGCATCTCCGCGCCGAAGGGCGCCTGTGTCGAGCAGTGTTACGTCATTTTCAATGCCAGGCTGTGCATATCCTGCCAAACACAAAAAATGCATTGCTAATTTGCAACTAAAGGCGTCTTTTGAAAATAAATTGTGCATTTTTCCGAATAAGCTTTGGAAAATTGCCACAAATGCCCATCATTGCCTTACAAACTTCAAGGCTGTTGCCGCATGGTGCATCGCAATACGCTAGAATGAGTCTTTAAATCCAGGACTGATACCACGCCGACTCAGTAAACCGCGGTTTGCTGAACGATCCGGTATTGGTCTGCAATCCGTCTAACCACGTCTCTGATGAACGCTCCAGCCCATATTCAGGCCTTGCTTGCAGATTCGCCGCAAGGTGCCGCACCGACCCGTGTCCGGGAAATTCCGTATAACTACACCTCGTTTTCAGATCGCGAAATTGTGATCCGCTTGCTCGGCGAAGATGCCTGGCAATTACTGGATCAATTACGCGGCAAACGTCAAACAGGGCGCTCCGCACGCATGTTGTATGAAGTTCTTGGCGATATCTGGGTTGTGCGTCGCAATCCGTACTTGCAAGACGATATGCTGGATAATCCAAAACGCCGTCAGGATCTGATCGACGCCTTAAATCATCGTCTGGCAGAAGTCGAAAAACGCCGCGTCAACACAGCAAACGACGATGATGCAGAACGTAGCAATAGCGTAGAAACGCTGGTGCAGGCCGCGCGTAAAGCGGTTGCCGATTTTTCTAAAGAATTTCGCGATACCTACGATTTGCGTAAAAAAGCCAATCGCTTATTGTCACGCTATACAGCCAAAGACAATATCAAATTTGATGGTTTAAGCCGTGTTTCGCATGTGACTGACGCAACCGACTGGCGCGTCGAATATCCGTTTGTCGTGTTAACGCCGGATACCGAAGATGAAATGGCCGGCCTGGTGAAGAGCTGTATCGAACTTGGTCTGACCATTATCCCTCGTGGTGGCGGTACAGGTTATACAGGTGGTGCGATTCCATTGACGCCGCTCTCAGCAGTGATTAATACCGAAAAATTAGAGCAACTTGGCGAAGTCGAAATGACGCGTCTGCCCGGTGTTGATCGTGATTACGCCACGATTTATTCTGGTGCTGGCGTGGTAACCAAGCGTGTCTCGGATGCCGCTGAAAAAGCGGGATTTGTCTTTGCCGTTGATCCGACTTCTGCTGAAGCATCATGCATAGGCGGCAACGTCGCCATGAATGCCGGTGGTAAAAAAGCGGTGTTGTGGGGAACCGCGCTCGATAATTTGGCTTCGTGGAAGATGGTTGATCCGAATGGCGATTGGCTGGAAGTCACTCGTCTGGAACATAACCTAGGCAAGATTCACGATGTTGAAATGGCAAAATTCAAACTGGAATGGACACATCCCGGCGAGAAACAGCCTTTCAAAACTGAACAGCTCGACATCAAAGGCCGCGTCTTCCGCAAAGAAGGTCTGGGTAAAGATGTTACCGATAAGTTTCTTGCTGGTTTGCCCGGTGTGCAAAAAGAAGGTTGCGACGGCCTGATTACCTCGGCACGCTGGATTTTGCACAAGATGCCAAAATACGCACGTACCGTTTGTCTGGAGTTTTTCGGACAGGCGCGTGACGCGATTCCAAGCATCGTAGAAATCAAAGATTATCTCGATAGTGAAACAAAAAAAGGCGGTGCGATTCTGGCGGGCCTCGAACATCTGGATGAGCGTTATCTGCGTGCCGTTGGTTACACCACCAAATCCAAGCGTGGTGTATTGCCTAAGATGGCGCTGTTTGGTGACATCGTCGGTGACGATGAAAACGCCGTGGCACAAGCTGCTTCGGAAGTGATCCGCATTGCGAACACTCGTGTGGGTGAAGGTTTTGTAGCAGTGAGTCCGGAAGCACGTAAAAAATTCTGGCTCGATCGCGCAAAAACGGCCGCTATTTCCAAACATACCAATGCGTTTAAAATCAATGAAGACGTAGTCATCCCGCTCGATCGTATGGGCGAATATACTGACGGCATTGAGCGCATCAATATCGAATTGTCGATACAAAATAAACTCGCACTGGTGACGGCTTTGCAAGAGTTTTTTGCTAAACCACATTTGCCGCTAGGTAAAAATGAAGATGCAGAAGCGGATGAAATTTCTGCGGAAGAAATGCTGGAAGACCGCGTTAATCAGACCGAGGTCTTGTTGAAACAAACGCAGGCACGCTGGACTTACTTACTGAACAATCTGGACAAGCCATTGACCGAAGCAAAGGCAGATTTGCTGGATTTGGGGCTTGATAAGCTGGCATTTGTGTTTGATGAAAGATTACAACGTCAGCCGGACGCCAGCGTATTTTCTATCGTACAGGATCGCACTGTTCGCATTTCATGGAAGACCGAAGTGCGTGCGCATTTACGCCAGATATTTAATGGTGCAGCGTTTAAATTAATTCTCGATGAGTGCGTCGCACTTCACAAGAAAATTTTGCGTAGCCGTGTATTCGTGGCGTTGCATATGCATGCAGGCGATGGCAATGTGCATACCAATTTGCCCGTTAATTCTGATGACTACGATATGCTGCAAGTCGCGCATCATGCGGTAGCGCGCATTATGGTGTTAGCGCGCTCGCTCAACGGTGTGATCTCGGGTGAGCACGGCATCGGTATTACCAAACTGGAGTTTTTGACCGAAGACGAAATCAAAGATTTCCGTTCGTATAAGTTACGCATTGACCCTGAAGGGCGCTTCAATAAAGGTAAGTTGCTGAATTTGCCGGATTTTGCTGCGGATTTACGCAATGCTTACACACCTTCATTTGGCCTGATGGGGCATGAATCTCTCATCATGCAGCAAAGCGATATTGGCGCGATTGCTAACAGCGTTAAAGATTGCTTACGGTGTGGCAAATGCAAACCGGTGTGTGCGACGCACGTACCGAGGGCCAATTTGTTGTACTCGCCGCGCAATAAAATTCTGGCGACATCCTTGTTAGTCGAAGCATTTTTATACGAAGAGCAAACCCGCCGCGGTATTTCGATCAAACATTGGGATGAATTTTCTGATGTGGCTGATCATTGCACGGTATGTCATAAATGCGTGAACCCATGCCCGGTCGATATCGACTTTGGCGACGTGTCGATGAATATGCGTAATCTGCTGCGTAAAATGGGTCAGAAAAAATTTAATCCGGGGACTGCTGCGTCGATGTTCTTTTTGAACGCAACGGATCCGGCAACGATTAATATGACGCGAGAAGTGATGATAGGCTGGGGCTACAGAGCGCAGCGCTTTGGTCATGATTTGTTGAAAAAATTTGCCAAGAAGCAAACCAAAGCACCTCCGGCCAGCGTCGGTAAAGCTCCGATTAAAGAGCAGGTGATTCACTTCATCAACAAAAAAATGCCGGGCAATTTACCCAAGAAAACTGCGCGCGCATTGTTGGATATTGAAGATGATAAAGTGGTGCCGATTATTCGGAATCCACAAACGACCAATGCCGATACAGAAGCGGTATTTTATTTCCCAGGCTGCGGTTCAGAACGGTTGTTCTCACAAGTTGGTTTGGCAACGCAGGCGATGTTATGGAATGTTGGCGTGCAAACCGTACTGCCACCAGGCTATTTGTGCTGCGGTTACCCGCAACGCGGTAGTGGACAGTTCGACAAAGCGGAAAAAATGATGACCGATAATCGCGTCTTATTTCACCGTATGGCCAATACGCTCAATTATCTTGATATTAAAACCGTCATTGTGTCATGTGGTACTTGTTACGACCAATTGTCGACCTATGAATTCGATAAGATTTTTCCGGGTTGCCGTATCGTCGATATCCATGAGTATCTGATGGAGAAAAACGTCAAGCTCGAAGGCGTCACTGGTACGCGTTATATGTACCACGACCCTTGCCATACGCCAATGAAATTGCAAGACCCATTGAAGACCGTGAATGCCTTGATTACCGGCAGCAATGGCGATGTCAAAATCGAAAAGAATGATCGTTGCTGCGGTGAGTCTGGTACCTTGGCTGTGACGCGTCCGGATATTTCTACACAGATTCGTTTCCGTAAAGAGAGTGAAATGGTTAAGGGCGCCGATAAGTTGCGCGCTGATGGCTTTACTGGCGATGTCAAAATTCTGACGTCGTGCCCGTCTTGTTTGCAAGGTTTGTCACGCTATAACGACGACAGCAATACCGACGCTGATTACATCGTTGTTGAAATGGCGAAACATATTCTGGGCGAAAACTGGATGCCAGAATACGTTGCCAAAGCCAACAACGGCGGTATAGAAAGGGTGTTAGTGTGAGTATTGACGGTAAGGAAGTGCAGTGCGAACTCTGCGATAGTAGCCGTGGCGATGTGATTGTCAGTAACGCTCATTGGCGCGTTATTCTGGTTGATGATGCAAATTATCCGGGATTTTGTCGTGTGATCTGGAATGCGCACGTCAAAGAAATGACGGACATGAGCGATGCTGACAGAGGGGCTTTGATGCAAGTCGTATGGCAAACTGAAGCCGCGATTCGAGAAATCATGCAGCCGCATAAAATCAATCTGGCTAGTTTGGGTAATATGGTTCCGCATGTTCATTGGCATGTGATTCCACGTTATACCGACGATGCACATTTCCCAAATCCAGTATGGGCGGCAGCAAACGCTAGCGCACCTGAAGTCAGCGCCGTAGATGCACGGCGCAAACTCTTGCCGCAATTACGCGCAGCGATACGCGCTAAACTGAACAACTGAAACTGCAAACGATGAGTCAAGACAAACCACAACCTACCGCCCTCAATGCACGCACTCAATCACGCGTGCTCGAAATTAGTTTTGACGACGGCAAAACATTCTCTATCCCGTTTGAACTAATGCGCGTTTATTCTCCATCCGCTGAAGTCAAAGGGCATGGCCCAGGACAAGAAACCTTGCAAACCGGTAAACGCGATGTGGGATTGATCGGCATAGAACCAGTTGGCAATTACGCTGTGAAGCCTCTGTTCTCTGATGAACACAGTTCGGGAATTTTTACCTGGGATTACCTGTATTGGTTGGGTGATAATCAGGCGCAGCTATGGCAAGACTATTTACAGCGCTTGCAAGCCGCAGGATATCCGGATGAAACGGGGCGCGATGCACCTATGCAAGCCAAGGCAAGCGCTTGTGGTCACTCGCATTAGTACATTGATAGCGCTTGATTGATTTTTACTTTAAGTTACCAGATAAATGATGTTAACGTCAGCGTCGTGTTGGCAAGTGACGTTAACGGTATCAGTTCTGACTGATTAACAATAACTTAAAGGTCAGCGTTTTTTTCTGGAGACAATCATGAAAAAGCGTTTCATTATCGCTACGATATCGGGTTTACTGAGTGCCTGCGTCAGCCAATACCCGAATGATTTCTATACCAGACCTGCTCCCGTACCATTGGGTAATTCTGGTGGCAACATGGCAGTACAAAAAACATCAAGTAGTACGCGCTCTGCCGCAGACTCTGTCGATAACTACAAAGTAGAAATTGCCAGCAGAATAGCCCAAATGAATGCCAATTTTGTGTATCCCGGCAATCCACAATCGATGCTCCGTTCTGTCGTCGTTGTTCACTATGTGTTGGCGGCAGATGGTCGCTTAGTCAAGGCTGAAATAGTTCGTAGTAATCAGGACAAATATGCAGAAACGACAGCGTTGGCTAGTCTGCAAAATAGTGCGCCATTTCCGCCCCCAAATCCTCGGTTATTGCGAGGCGGTCGTTTTGATGTCTCCGAAACCTGGCTGTTTAACGACGATGGCCGCTTTCAACTGCGTAGTATTGCTTTACCGCAAGCAAGCGAATAAAGCTTAACGCAACAACATAAAATCCTCGGATTAACATAAGCATCAGAGTCATTGATCATGAACAACAGATAGTGTGTAGGGACCCTTCTCACGCAAGCGGGAGAAGGGCAGAGACGAAGGCTGGGATAAGGGGGCTTGATTTACCGGAAACTGGAAAAGCCGTGAGATAAAAGTTTTTCTCAATCATTACGTTTTTGCCACGGCTCTCTTGATAGGTCAATTTTTGCCCCACTTTATGAACAAATTTTCGCGCCGTGCCAGCTTACACAAAAAGGATTAAATTGCATTAATTGCAATTTAATCCTTTCCAATTGATGCCTTTCGCAACTACTTCCCCTATAATGCCGCATCCCATAGGAGTCTTGAGATCATGAGCAATACTACCCATTTCGGTTACACCACCGTTGAAGAAGACCAAAAAGTGCATAAAGTTGCTGAGGTATTTCACTCGGTTGCCGCCAAATACGACATCATGAATGACGTCATGTCTGGCGGTTTACATCGCATCTGGAAAATTTTCACCGTCGCTCAGGCGGGTGTCCGTCCTGGCTTCAAAGTGCTCGATATTGCTGGCGGTACTGGCGACCTGACCAAAGAATTTGTAAAACAAGCCGGTAAGACGGGCGAGGTCTGGCATACCGATATTAATGAGTCCATGCTGCGAGTTGGGCGCGATCGCCTCTTGAATAAAGGCTTGATTACCCCCACCTTGCTCTGTGATGCCGAAAAGTTACCATTTCCTGATAACTATTTTGATCGCGTCACGGTCGCCTTTGGTCTACGTAACATGACACACAAGGATCAGGCTCTGGCAGAAATGCAGCGTGTATTAAAACCGGGTGGAAAATTATTAGTGTTGGAATTTTCTAAGGTTCCTGAGGTCTTACAAAAGCCGTATGACTTGTACTCATTCAAAATCTTACCTTGGATGGGGCAAAAAATTGCAGGAGACGCCGATAGTTATCGCTATTTAGCTGAATCCATACGCATGCATCCGGATCAGGAAACTCTGAAAAATATGATGGAAACTGCTGGCCTTGAAAAGGTGCAGTATTTCAATTTAACGGCTGGCGTGGCAGCTTTGCACACGGGAATTAAGCTGTAGCAGCATACTCGTGTGCTGTGAATGAAATATCAACTTTGTATGCAGTTTAATTTGCAACTTGGTTCGCAGCTTAGCAACTACACAGCACTCTGAAGGAATGAACGAAATGAAAAAAATTTTAATCGCCATGGTAATGGTTGCCAGCACATTGGCAATGACGATGCATGACGCTGATGCAAAACGCATGGGTGGTGGTGGCTCTGTTGGTCGCCAGTCAAACAATGTGTCGCGTCAGGCTGCTCCTGCAACACCGTCCAATACTAATAACCTGAATCAACAACGCCCGGCTGCGCCTGCAGCGGCTCCGGCGGCACCACAAGCACCTGCTTTGCCGCCAAAGCCAGCCAGTCCTTGGAAGGGTATCGTTGGCGGTCTGGTGGGGGGCGCCTTGTTGGGTGCAGCTTTGTCACACTTTGGCTTTGGTGGCGCGGCTGCCGGTATGTTAGGTTCTTTGCTGACGTTTGCCTTGATCGGTTTTGCGATTTTCTTTGTGGTCCGTTTATTCCGTGGTAATAGCAATGCGCCAAGCTCTGCATCGCGTTTTGATCAGCCTGCGTATGCTGGTATGAGCAATACTGCGACGCCAGAGATCGGTTCACGTATTGACCCGCAACCTATGCAAAGTGCTGCTGCAGCGCCAGTATCGGCTGCAACCTGGAGTATTCCGGCTGATTTTGACGTACCAGCATTCTTACGCAATTCAAAAACCTACTTTATTCGTTTGCAAGCCGCATGGGATAAAGCAGATATCAATGATTTGCGTGAATTCACCACACCAGAAATGTATGCAGAACTGAAATTGGAAATTCAGGAACGTGGTACAACGGCAAACGTCACCGATGTCGTATCTATCGATGCTGAATTACTGGGTATAGAAAACACCGGTAATGATCATCTGGCCAGCGTTAAATTCACCGGCATGATCAAAGAAGCACAAAATGCACCTGCAGAACCATTTACTGAAGTCTGGAACTTGACTAAACCAGTCAATGGACAAGGTGGTTGGGTCTTGGCAGGTATTCAACAGCTCTGATCAAATGCACTTATCCTGACGCAGATCGAAGATCAATCCTTCGATTAGCTGTTAAACTTGAGACCGCCCGCAGCATTGCCGGGCGGTTTTTTATAGGGTTTATACAAAAATAGCGTTATCTTAGGTGACTTTTGGGATAACAACGGTGTTAAGAGATTGTCCATCACGCTAAAACGCTCATTTTGCATAATTCTTGTTCCAACTGAAAATAAGCATTTCTGTTACACCGTCTTAGCCAACAACGGAGCAGGGCTTATCCTCAGGAACCATTTTGCTATCGTCTTTTCAAACCGATATGATCTCAAGCGCACACTTCATTAATCATTTGCTGGCACAAGAAAAATGGGCCAGAGATAAACTCCTGTCGCATGCCGGAAAAATCGCTTGTATCGATATACAAGCAATGCAAATACGCTTAAAAGTGGCGGCGGATGGTTTATTAGAAAATGCTGAAGCATCCGCCACGCCTGATGTGACGATACGCGTTAAACCCAGCGATTTACCCTTGATGGCACAAAACCGCGAAAAAGCATTTTCATATGTGAAGATAGAAGGTGATGCTGATTTTGCCAATACGATTTCTTATCTCAGTCAAAATTTACGCTGGGAAGCCGAGTCAGATTTAAGTAAATTGTTCGGCGACGTCGCAGCTGTGCGTATTGTTTCTGGAGCTAAGTATCTGGCCAAAACTGCACAAGAAACGCATCAAAAAATCCAGGAAAATCTGGCGGAGTATTTTCTCGAAGAAAACCCTTTGCTGGTACGGCCAGCTGAAGTGAATTCTTTTGGAACTCTGATAAATAAAACTCGCGATGATGTTGAACGTTTGATCAAGCGCATCGAAAAACTAGAAAGGATGCGTGGATGATTTTCAAATTTTTGCGCTTATTAAAAATAGTCCGTGTAACGCTGCGTTATGGTATCGACGAGATTGCGATCTCGGGTCTTAAAATTCCTCGCACTGCAAAATTAGTAGAAACCTTGTTGTTCTGGCGTGATTTATCCGCGCCCCGGGGCGAGCGTCTGCGCAAGGCGTTAGAAGATTTGGGACCGATTTTCGTTAAATTTGGTCAGGTGCTTTCAACACGTCGTGACTTAATGCCGCCAGATATCGCTGATGAGCTATCTAAGCTGCAAGACCGCGTTCCGTCATTTGATCCTGATCTGGCGATTGCCCAAATAAAAAAATCGCTGGGCGCGCATCCGGATGAATTATTTGCCAGCTTTGAGCGCATCCCAGTCGCTTCTGCATCGATTGCTCAGGTTCACTTTGCGACACTTAAAGATGGGCGTGAAGTGGCTGTGAAGGTTTTGCGGCCGGGCATGAAGGACACGATAGATAAAGACGTTGCATTGATGCAGGTCGCCGCCGGTTGGTTAGAAACCTTGTGGGCAGATGGCAAACGCTTAAAAGCGCGCGAAGTGGTTGGCGAGTTTGACAAATATTTACACGACGAACTGGATCTGATGCGTGAGGCTGCCAATGGTAGTCAGTTGCGCCGTAATTTTCTGGATTCTGACTTACTGCTGGTGCCGGAAATGCATTGGGATTATTGTTCATCCTCCGTCATCGTAATGGAGCGTATGAAGGGTATTCCGATTTCGCAAACAGAACGCTTGCGCGAAGCCGGTGTTGATATGTCAAAACTATCGCGTGATGGCGTGACGATATTCTTTACGCAGATTTTCCGTGACGGCTTTTTTCATGCTGATATGCATCCCGGTAATATTCTGGTGTCGACTGACCCGGCGACGTTTGGACGTTATATCGCACTTGATTTTGGCATCGTCGGTACCTTGAATGATTTTGATAAAGATTATTTGTCGCAAAACTTTTTAGCCTTTTTCCGTCGCGATTATAAGCGTGTGGCTGAAGCGCATATCGAGTCTGGCTGGGCGCCAAAAGAAACAAGGGTAGATGAATTAGAAGCGGCGGTACGTGCTTGCTGCGAACCAATTTTTGATCGTCCATTGAAAGACATTTCATTCGGACAAGTGCTGCTGCGTTTGTTCCAGACTTCGCGTCGCTTTAATGTTGAAGTACAACCGCAATTAGTGCTGTTGCAAAAAACTTTATTGAATATCGAAGGTCTCGGACGTCAGCTTGATCCGGATCTGGATTTATGGAAAACCGCGAAACCTTATCTGGAACGCTGGATGAATGAGCAAGTCGGCTGGCGAGGTTTGTTGGATAAATTGAAAGCAGAAGGCCCACGTTATAGCCACATCTTCCCGCAATTACCACGTCTGGCACATCAGGCATTGACCAGAATTGGCGAGCGAACCGACAATTCAGACGCATTAAATGCATTGCTGATTGAACAGCGTCGCACCAACAATCTATTGCGTGTGATCGTTTATTTTGGTGCGGGCTTATTCATCGGTATTATTGCCGCACAATTATTGCTGCATTTTTATTTCGTAGAATAAGCGGATGGCCATGGTAGATTTTATACAACGCGATCCTACCAAGGCAGATTTTTGGGATGAACGTTTTGAAAAAAATTTCATGCCTTGGGACAAGGGCGATGTACCACAAGATTTCAGAGACTTTGTAGCAGCCAGATCTGCCGCTCTGCGTTGCCTGATACCTGGGTGTGGTAATGCCTATGAAGTCGCATTGTTAGCTGAAAAAGGGTGGGATGTCACTGCCATTGATTTCTCACTCGCTGCCGTACAGAGTGCCCAGTTAGCCTTAGGTAGTTTGGGTAAGCATATCGTTCAGGCAGACTTTTTCACCTATGCACCCAAACAGCCTTTGGAACTGATTTACGAGCGTGCTTTTTTCTGTGCCTTACCTCCTGATTTGCGTCAAAAAATGGTGACACGCTGGGCGCAGTTATTACCTACTGGCGGCTTATTGGCTGGTTATTTCTTCTTTGATGATGCAACTGATGCCAGTAAGAAAGGACCACCATTTTCTATTCATAGCGAACGCTGGAAAGAATTGCTTGAGCCTTATTTTAAGTTGCTAGAGGACAGTTCTGTTTCCGACTCCATTCCTGTGTTTGCGGGAAAAGAGCGTTGGCAAGTCTGGCGTCGCCGGTAATTCGTATTAAAAAAGACAATTTTTTTTCATGGAGACTGTTTTAGCCTCAGTCACAATGCTACTATCAGCGTGTTTTTAACTAACAATTCCGCTATGCGCTTCCAACGTCCGCGTTCTGCACTTGAACAATTGCCCGCTATTCCCATGACGCCGGAATCGGTCAAGACTTTGCTGAGTGCGGCAGAATATCGTCAAGAATTACTGAAGCAAATTTCCAAAGCGAAACACCGGATTTACTTATGTAGTCTGTATCTCCAGCATGATGAAGCTGGTGCCCAGGTTTTGGCCGCATTGTATGCGGCAAAGGCAGCGCGACCTGCGCTGGATATCGCGTTGTTGGTCGATTGGCACAGAGCACAGCGTGGTTTGATCGGTGAAACTAAACAAGCCGGCAAAATGATGGGCAATGCCGCCTGGTATCAGGAACAAAGTGCCTTACATCAAGGATGCATACCCATTTACGGCATTCCGGTGCAGACCAGCGAGTTGTTTGGCGTTTTGCACTTGAAAGGATTTGTCATTGATGACGGTGTCATTTATAGCGGCGCCAGTATCAATAATGTCTATTTGCATCAACAAGAAAAATACCGGCATGATCGCTATATGTTGATCCAAAATGCGACCTTGGCCAACACCATGGTGGACTTCATTCGTCGGCATTTATTGTGTAGTGCTGCGGTTCATCGTTTAGATAGAATTGATCCACCAGGCACGCGCAGTATTCGTGCTGAAATACGCGATTTTCGGGCAAATTTAAAAAAAGCGCGTTACAGTTTTGATGCAGACATTAAGCAAAATACTGACGTATTGAGTGTCTCGCCTCTCGTTGGCGTTGGTAAAAATAATCCGCTGAACCGCGTGATATGCCAATTGCTTGCTGCGAGCAAAAAACAAGTGACGATTTGTACGCCGTATTTCAATTTCCCATTAGCTGTCACACGGGAGATAAATCGCGCTTTAAAACGTGGTGTGAAGGTGGATATCATCGTTGGCGACAAAGCCGCGAATGATTTCTACATTCCACCCGATGAGCCGTTCAAGGTGATTGCTGCCTTACCGTATTTGTACGAAGCGAATCTGCGTCGTTTTGCCAAATCACATCAATCAGAAATTAAGCAGCAGCAATTGAATCTTCATCTATGGAAGGATGGGGGGAACAGCTATCATTTGAAAGGGATGTGGATTGATGACGACTATGCGTTGATGACGGGGAATAATTTAAATCCACGTGCTTTTCGGTTGGATCTGGAAAATGCTTTGTTGATCCATGATCCGCTGCACCAGTTGCAAACCCAGAGAAATGCCGAACTGGTGAGCATCATGCAACATACTTCGGTGATCACCCATTACCGTCAGTTGGAGAAGGTACGCGACTATCCGCATGAAGTGCGCAAGTTACTTGCGCGTTTAAGTTCGGTGAGACTTGATCGACTCGCTTATCGTGTGTTGTAAGTGATGTCAATGAATGCTCTCACATGCGTGGATGAAGCAGATGAGTCGGTTTAATTAAGTTTTTTATTTTCGCAACAACGTCACTCACTTTGAGCTTATTTTATGCGCTTTGCTTTTGCCGGTTGCGATAGAAATCTGAGCATCTTCGGGGCACTGGTTGCTGCATCGTGGCAACCAGTCAAAATTTTCTCTGTGCCCGAACAAGAGGGCATTGCTTATCACAGCGCTCTGCTAGCTTGTGCTAACGATCATCACATTTCTGTACAACTCGATCCGTTACGCCCACATGATTTGCTGGCGCTGGAAGAACTTGCTTGCGATATTTTAGTCGTTGGTAGCTACAACTATAAAATTCCTGACTGGAATGAGCATTTGCCGTATGCGATCAATTTTCATCCATCGCCATTGCCGATAGGGCGGAGCCCATATCCTTTAGTAAATGCAATCTTGCACGAACATCGCCACTGGGCGGTCACTTGTCATCGTATCGACGCTGCTTATGATACAGGTGCAATTCTTGCTGCCCACCCATTTGCTATTGATCAGTTTGATACGCATGAAAGTTTGCATATCAAAATTCAAATTGCTTCGGCACAGCTAGCAGCACAAATTGCTCTGAAATTTGGTGCTTTATGGGATGCTGCGAACATACAGTCAGAGGGCGATTATTGGCCCTTATTTTCAGCCGCTGATCGCACTATCGACTTTGCCACTTCTGTGCATCAGATACGTCTGCAATTACAAGCTTTTGGCAAACTCGAATGCTGTGCCACAGTCAATCGTCAGGAAGTCCGCGTGAAAAACGGTTATGCGTGGTTTGAATCGCATAATGTAGCGATTGGTCAGGTGGCGCATGAATATGCGTCCAACATTGTGATTGCATGCAAAGACGGCTTTGTCGTTTTCAACGATTGGCATTTTGTTCAAGACTAATTGTTGGGTCCTGTCATGCGATTATTTTCTGCCATCCGGTATCAAAACATGATCAAATAATAATGGTGAAAAGTGTCAAAACTTTCATACACGTCGATCCAAAAAGTTACATATCAAACTGTTTAATGAAGCATCATAATGAGAATGCTTACCACATTATGGACACAAATCCAGTGTTGAACTCAGCAGAGAACGGATCCACAAAATCAGCGTCTTAAGAACGAGAAAATCATGCGCTTTGCATTTGCCGGTTGTGATAGAAATCTTAAACTATTTGAAATGTTGATGCAGGCTGGCTGGCAACCTGTCAAACTTTTTTCCGTTCCTGAAGTTAATCTTTTGAGCAGTAACAAGGCGCTAGTGGCCTTAGCACAGTTGAAAAAAATCCCTATTCAGTTATCTCGCGTCAACGAGCACGAGTTAGCTGCACTAAAAGATCTGAGCTGCGATATGTTAGTGGTTGGAAGCTACAATTGGCGGATTCCAGACTGGCGTGATAGCTTATCGTTTGCAATAAATTTTCATCCCGCACCACTCCCTCTTGGAAGAGGGCCATATCCTCAGGTTAAAGCGATTTTAGATCAGCATCCGCGTTGGGCAGTAACTTGCCACAAGATCGAACATGAGTTTGATACAGGCGCCATTCTTGATAGCGAAAATTTTACCCTTGACGAATATGATACGCATGAAAGCCTCAGTATCAAATTGCAGATGGCCGAAGGACGTCTGGGATTGCGCGTTGCACTGAATTTTATGCATTTGTGGCAAACTGCAAATGAGCAAACGGAAGGTGAATACTGGCCATTATTCAAAGATGAAGACAGAACGCTAGATGTCAATCAGTCCGCGCACATCATCAAAAAGCAATTGCGTGCATTCGGTTTTTTGGAGTGTATTGCCCATGTAAATCAAAAGCGACTTTTTGTTAAAGCAGGTTACGCCTGGGAAGAACCACACACCTATCAAGCGGGGCAAGTTGTGCAAACGAGTGGTTTGACGCTGGTGATAGCGTGCAAGGATGGCTATATTGCGCTTACCGATTGGTATCTGGGATAGTTAATTAAATTTTTTCAGGCCTGATTTAATTTTCTGAGCAGCGTGTTTTTTCGCCACTGCCTTAAGCGGTATATATTCTGACCAAACCTGCGGCGTAGAAAATTATTTCTCACGCAATGATATTCCACATAATTGACGACTTCGGGCCCCCAGCGGGTTTTTGAGACGTCTTCCCCAACCGACAAATTGATACGTTGAATTTTTTGTGCTATCGCCCATTGAATGGTTTCAGCAACCAATGTGGTCATCACGCTGTATTTGCTATAAGTGAGATCATAGCCTGAGTAGTATAAATACAACTCGTCGTTCATTTTAAAACCCAAGCGCATAGCGACAGGTTCGCCATTTAATTCCAGGCTAAACAGGATGCAACGACGGGAAAACTCAGAATCAAGAAGTGCGAGGATAAAATCCTTGTGTCGAGCTTTTGCAAAATAGTCAGGATGTGACACATCAGCATCCGCAGAGGCGCGCGCAGTGTGTAAGGCAAAAAACTTTGCCATGCTTTGCTTCAGATTTTCTGAACCTTCGATCAGCTTTAATTCTGGATACAAATGATCGCGTTTTAATGAATTGTAGCAGTGCCTGAGTGATTCTTTGATATTACGTTTGAGCTTCGATTTAAATGTGTGCCAGTCGTCGTTCAGGTGGAGAACGAAATTAGGAATAGGACGACTACTTAGAGGATGTATTTCTTGATTATGCGTCAAAAAATGTTCAGCATGCGACTGCGTATGAATCAATTGAAACTCAGCCAGGCCAACTATTTCTTGCCTTGACATAGTCTCCCAAAATCGCAAAATACCCTCTTTATACGCTGGCAACGCCAGGGGTAATCTGAGTTCGGTTAAATTAGGATCAGCACCAAACGGACGGACATAGCGATAAATATGAAACCGGTAAAAACCAATATGGGTATTACATAATGGCATCACCGCTACCAGTTTTTCATTATCATACATCGCGCAAATCGCTAGCTCATCGCGATGAAACAAAGAGGCTTCTGCAAAAAAACGCCACCACACCAGATTCCAGTCGAACGTTTGAAACGGCAGCAAATCCGGTATTTCAGCCTCAAGCGCGCGCCAGGCTGGCGCGAGTGTTTCGAATCCTGCTTTCGTCGTGATAATAGTGTTTCGTAATGTCATGTGGAATCAGAAAGCTGAAATAAAAAATCAAATTCTCAACATCATCGGGAACAACAAAACAGGTTTTATTGCATAATAGAAATGTTATTATCTTGCAAAGTGGACTTGGTGTGTGAGTTTGTAATATTTTATTACATTTTGCTAAGTAATTAATTTTCTTAGCATTTTTTATCTGATAGAAAAAATTGGTATCTATTCACATCGTAAATGACGAAGCGAGCCGTCACACAAGGAGGAAGTTTGCATTTTCCTCGCTAAAATATTTTAAGATTGTTTCATCTCAGAATGTCAGGTTTGCCGCTTTACCAGCAAAGTCGGTAACATTTCCGATTCCACATTCTCACCTTGAATCAATGACAAAATTTTTTTCGCAAGCAAAACACCGCCATCGTGCAGATATTGATGCACACTGGTCAATGGCGGGACAAAACTAGCTGCACCAGGGATATCGTCATAGCCGACAACTGAAACCTGTTTAGGAATCTCCAAACCGTGTTCAGTTAATGCACGTATAGCTCCCATCGCCAGTAAATCACTCGCAGCAAAAATCCCATCGAACGGAAAATCCGACGCTTGTAATTGTTGAAGTAAGCAATCATAACCAGCTTCAAAAGTGAATGCATTTGGTTGCATCTTCTCAACGTGATAAGCAGATTTCGCGACAGTATTTTCAAATCCCAAATAGCGCTGTTCGATTTCAGCGTGGTTAACATCACCCAAGAAAAGAAATGTTTTGCGACCTTCCGCCAGAAAATAGTCAGCAACGCTGGCCCCGCCAGCATAATTATCGCTACCGACGACAATACAAGAAAAATCCTTATGTGGTGCCCCCCAGACCAGTAACGGCAAACCGCATTTCTGTATTTCTTTTAACGCCTCACCATGCGAACCCTGACCAAGCAGAATAATTCCATCTGCACCTTGTACCGGTGACGTATTAATTAGTTGTTTGGACGTCAGTACCGCACTGTACCCGGCAGAAGTCAACTCTTGCGTGATGCCACCTAATAATTCCAAAGGATAAGAGCCCGACATAGGACGATCTTTAGCGGGCGTCATTTCAACCACAACCGCGATCGAATAACTGCTGCGCAGGCGCAAATTGCGGGCGCTCAAGTTCAGGCGATAGCCTTGTGCTTCAGCAATTTTTTGAATTTTTTCACGGGTTTTTTCCGTGACCAAAGGGCTATTTCGTAAGGCTCGTGAAACAGTGATCGACGAGACACCGGCGAGTGCCGCTAAATCTTCCATCGTGCGGTTGGTGTCGGCTTTTTTTGTTGTCTTCGGCTGATTTGGCATTCCGGTTCTTTCAGTATTGCGGGGCGATCTGTGGGGCAATGGTAGTGGTGTTGATTATGGCAGATTAATTGATTTTAAACCAAGAGGACTTACGTAAAACCGCCCCAGCTGCGTTATGACTCCTTGCCGTACTAAAGTACTGTCTGCGTCGTCATGCCTTGCTGGGACGATTTTACGTAAGTCCTCTATCCGGAAATGTAAAACTGCC
>JBMPOY010000004.1:74635-379407 GCA_049340365.1 Undibacterium sp. Ji67W
GCCCTAACTGCGTTATGACTCCTTGCCGTACTAAAGTACTGTGTGCGTCGTCATGCCTTGCTGGGACGATTTTACGTAAGTCCTCTATCCGGAAATGTAAAACTGCCCTAACTGCGTTATGACTCCTTGCCGTACTGGAGTACTGTGTGCGTCGTCATGCCTTGCTGGGACGATTTTACGTAAGTCCTCTATCCGGAAATGTAAAACTGCCCTAACTGCGTTATGACTCCTTGCCGTACTAAAGTACTGTGTGCGTCGTCATGCCTTGCTGGGACGATTTTACGTAAGTCCTCTATCCGGAAATGTAAAACTGCCCTAACTGCGTTATGACTCCTTGACGTACTGGAGTACTGTCTGCGTCGTCATGTCTTGCTGATTACAGCTTATTCATTGCGTAGGGAGGGTACAACCCGCGCTTGCTCTGACACAGTGCGATGCCGTTTGGGAAGGAAAGCGTCCATGTTATTGCTATTCTGCATATGGCAGAAAGTTAGCATGTGGTGACGAGTTTGGCTTTACATTATGCGCAGAAAGGGCAATGATTGAGTTGCCCCATCAACACTTTTAAGTGCATTAAGGAAGGTCGATGTAAAACTGAATAGCTATGTGGTGTTGAATTAACGCGCTTCACTCAGTTCTAATCTTGCCCCCATCTCGACTACACGGTTAGGTGGAATGTGGTAGCGTGAAGTGGCATCATTTTCGTTTTTTCGAAACCATATAAATATATTCAATATCAGCCGACGAAGTAAGTTGCCGCTACCCTCATTGATGACCAGCGTCTCGTGGCCGAGATAGAACGACGTGGTCATCTCATCAAAAAAATGGTGTCCTGTTTTTTGCTCTGCCAGTTCCAACATGCGTGGAACGTTCGGTTCTTCCATGTAACCATGCCGGGCTACGATGCGGATGAAACCAAGTTGTAATTCATCAATCACCAATCGTTCATTATCATCAACTCGTGGAGTTTCATCGGTTTTTAAAGTCAATATAATCGTTTTTTCGTGCAGAACCTGATTGTGTTTCAGGTGGTGGAATAATACGGTTGGTACGTTGACTATTTGTTCCGTCAAAAACACGGCTGTTCCTTTGACTTGATATGGAGGTGATATCGCGAGGCTTTCAACCAGACTTTCAAGACTGATACCTGAGTTGTCACGCAAAGAATACAGTACCGAGCTACCTCTGAACCAGCTATAGGTAATCAGTAAAACACCAGTACCGATGAGGACTGATAACCAACCACCTTCCATAAATTTCAAGCTATTTGCACCGACGAACGCGAGGTCTATGGTGAAGAAGACGCCGGCAACGGCTGCAATTTTCCAGTTGGACCATTTCCAGCGGCTTTTTGCCAGTGCGGCAAATAAGACCGTAGTAATCGCCATCGTCGTCGATACGGCAAGTCCGAAGGCCGCCGCTAATTGCGCGGAGGAGGGGAACATCAACACTACGGCAATCGTACCCAGCATTAATACCCAATTCAATCCTGGCAAGTAAATCTGGCCAACGGTACTGTCAGAAGTGTGCACGGTTTTAACGCGTGGTGAAAGTCCCAGATGACTTGCCTGACTGGTTAAAGAAAATACTGCAGTTATTAAGGCCTGTGCCGCTACAATGGTAGCTAATGTCGCCAGAATCACCATAGGATATAAACCCCAATCTGGAACCAGTGAATAGAATGGGCGACTGGCTGCGGCTGGCTGACGCAACAGCAAAGCGCCTTGACCCAGATAATTGAGTGCCAATGCGGGCAAGGCGACTGCGTACCATGCAAGACGAATTGGTTTGCGGCCAAAATGTCCCATATCGGCATACAGCGCTTCTCCACCAGTTAAACAAAGTACCACCGCGCCAAGAGCGATAAAGCCTTTACCGCCGTTCTCTTTGAAGAAGATTGCGCCATAAATAGGATTAAACGCTTTCAATATGGCGGGTGTTTCAAATATTGAGACGATCCCCATGGCACCAATAACGATAAACCAGACTAGCAAAATCGGACCGAACGCCACACCCACCTTGCCTGATCCATAGGGTTGAATTGCGAATAAGCCAATCAGAATGACAATCGTTAGTGGAACTATATAAGGATGGAAAGCGGGCGTAGCGACTTCGATCCCTTCAATCGCACTCAAGACTGATATCGCAGGCGTAATCACTCCGTCACCATACAGCATCGCCATGCCAACCAGCGCTAATAAAATCCATATGGTTTTTTTCTTTGATTTACCGGTCGTGCTATTGCCAACCAATAAGGCCATGAGCGCCAGAATACCGCCTTCTCCGCGGTTGTCAGCACGCATTAATACAAACACGTATTTTAGACTGACCATCAATATCAATGACCATAAAAAAAGCGATACGATGCCGGTGACATTTGCTACGTTTGGCAATACCGCTGCGCTTCCTTCAAACGCTGCCTGTAATGCATAGAGCGGGCTCGTACCAAGATCACCAAAAACAATGCCGATGGCAGCCATGGCGACAACAACGGTAGATTTAAAAGAAGTGCTTGTGGCTGGATTTTGGGTCATGTTTAAGCTTCACTTCCGCAGGCGTTGAGGAAAAAGAATAAAGTGAAAAGAGAATCGCGTTGGAGGTGCTATGCATTTGAGCAATTTTCCGCCTCAAATACTAAATGATTAAGTGGCGCCGTGCAAATCCGATGACAGTGAAGTTGATGTGCATTGTTGTTTCCATGATCTGCGAAGAGTTTAGAAATATTTGAGGCTGAATATTGTTCAACACGGTTTAAGACCTCTATGTACCAATCATTGGTATTGGTGCCACATGGACAGAATGTCGCGATCAGGCTATGGATAAGGTACATAGTATTCGAGTCGGACTTTGCTATCTCCGATATTCGCCACGGAAAAATAATCGCTTCTTCATCACTAATGCTGATTGATGTGACAGATTTCGTGATTGCGGAATACGATTTTATACAAGTCTTTAGCTATGCTGTCGAGACTTTTACCCTTTCCATAAAAGAGTAATTGAATTGAGAAATGTTGCGTTATGGATTTGAGATATAACTGCGTATTTTTAGCTATATCGTTAGCGTCGGTGGTATCGTCAGTAGTATTGGAATTGACGACTATCACCAGCGTATGCTTTCTTGGGGATGAATTTTCTTCTTTTATTTGCTGTCTTAAATTCTCTAAATTTTCCTGACTCAGATAAGAAGCTTCGGCATTCAGAATCGTCATATCGCTGATTTCGTTCAACGGCTTAGCGACCTGATGATGCAGAGGAGAGGTAACAAATACATCGTTGTAATAGGGTCGTACCCGTTCCAGCTCTGTGAGTAAATGTCCAGACACTACGTTGTACGGCGTCGGATAATGTTTTACTTCGTAAATATTCCACACGGGTTGTTTCTGCGAAACAAAGAGAACATTGCGACCAGCGTTGGCACGTTGCAGGCTGATGGCTTTGCTTAGTTCTGCAGCATAAAGGTAAGATTGTTCGCCGGGACTGGCAATGATATTGACCAGCATCAGTTTCTCCAAAGAAAAAGAATGATATTCACAAACAGGTTTTTCTCTTTTTGATTCATACAAGCTGATTTTTATTGAACTTAAATAAGCTAAGAAAATCAAAAAAAATACAGATGTAATCCTCGCAGAATTTTTTCAATCGCAATCGCACACAGCAGCAATCCCAGGGTTTTTTGTATGCTTAATATCAGCATCAAAAATGTGTTGCATTGTCCCCATTTATTCGAAAATTGCTCGAAAATGATGATCGCTGCTGCCATAGAGCAGAAGCTCATTAAGTAATCATTCAGGCCGCTGCTTTGTGACATACATAGCAAAACTAAGACTGCAACGCCGCTCATCATGCCGGTGTTTTCTACTATTTTGGTGATTTGTTGCTTTCGAATATTTTTTTTGATGTGAGGTGTGAAATTGGTCTTTATGGCGAGTAAAAACAGCAATATGCCCGCACCAATTTGTAGGCTGGCCTGGTTTGTTTTGTCCCAGACCGCTAACGAAGAAATGACATACGCAAAGATCAAGCCGATTAACAGGAGAGATAATAAAAATAAGCGGTTTTGGTCACTGGAAATTCTTGGCGGTTCTAACTCAGAGGTGTTGTTAGTTTTTAGCTTGAAATTTTTCACTGTGGATGAAGAGATCAATACAAAAAGTAACACGACGAAGGAGGTAAGTGAGATCATGGATATACCATCACGCTTCTACCAGAACTGACACGCAAAGTGGCGCGAGCGTCAGCTAACATTGATTGATCTATTTTCCCGTTGTCATTGATGATAGTAACGATCATGATCTGCGCCGCTTAGTGGAGTAATGCAGGGTGATACGCATAGGAGACTTTTGCTGGTGTTATTTCTGGCTTTTTGATTGCCATAAATACTTCTAATTCTCTGGCCAGAAATTGTTTGCCAACTTTTGACATTGGTGTCATCGGTAGACGACATTCTTCTTGAAGGTAACCTAACAATGAGAGTGCTGCTTTGATAGGCGCAGGATTCGGTTCGCAAAACAACAGCCTTATCATTGGCAGCATTTGATTAAACAGCAGCACGGCGGCGGAGGTTTCTCCGGCAATGATCAAATGTCGCAGATGCGAAAATAAATCTGGACGTAAATGTGCCGCAGCGGAGATCGCTCCGTGACCACCTATCGACAAAAAGTCAAACAGGCTGACATCATCACCGCATAAGACTTGTAATTTCGTTTGTTTGATCAGACGCGCCGTTTGTTCCAGTTTGCCGTTGCACTCTTTGATCGCCAGGATTTGCTCATGCTGTCCATATTGCGATAGCGCTTTCACTGTTTCAAACTCAATATTGACGCCCGTTCTGGATGGAACGTTATAGATGATGATAGGCAGCTTTGTTGCTGCGCACATCGCTTCAAAATGCAAACGTATGCCTTCCTGTGAAGGCTTTACATAGGTTGGAGCAGAGATAAGGTAAGCGGCTGGGGGTTGTCCAAAATTTTCCAATTTGGTGAGTTTTTCCGCGGTGCTGCGAGTATCGCTACCTTGAATTCCCATAGCGAGAGGAAACGTCGAAGGGACGACCTCTTGTATGGCTGCCAGGATTTGTGCTTTTTCGCCTTCGTCTAACATCGCGGCTTCTCCTGTGGTGCCACAGACGACGATACCGTTGACACCTGATTTGTATAAATCTTCCGCAAGCTTTTGTATCGCGTTAAGATCAACTTCTTGTCGACGGAACGGTGTCACGATTGGCACCCAGATGCCTTCAAATATGCTCATGCTGCTACCTTTGTTACCAAATAAGTTTCTAATTTTTTTATGAAATCAGTGACGTAATGCTGTATTCAATGGTGTCATACGACCGAATTCTGCATTGGGTAAGGTACTAACAATTGCATGAATGATTTCGTCGGCAATTGGCTTGGATAAACATAGCCAGACTTTAAGGCGGCTCGCATGTTCGATTGCTTGCATGCGCATAAAGGTGACTTGTTCACCACAAGTGTTGAGAATTAAATGCCTGAATTGACTGGCGCTGTCGCTGTCTATTGTGATGCGCATCATGAAATCCTGTTGTATCGTGTGACGTTTGACGCGATAGGCCACTGCTGTGACATGAGGCGCTGTGACGTGAGGCCCTGCGACATTAGACTTATTGTTAGTCCTGAAATTTGGTGTACTGTTGACGGCATTACTTTGACTATTGCCATAGCTATTCCATGGAAAGCGCGCTTGCTGTGAAACTGATTTTGTATGATTCATCTTGTGCTCAATGATTAATGACGACCCGTTAAAGATAGACCTATGTACGTAAAGAATCTCTAAAATGCTGTTGATGACCTGTAAAAGTGGCGTAAAAATGGAGACTAATTTTGATGTAAACTTAAAGGTGTGAGGCAAGGAGTTCAAATACAACAATTTGCTAATGCATAACCACGGAATGCATTTTTGGCTAGCGGACTATTTCTTTACCTGGGTCAGACTTAAATCTTCTTTACGGTTTGCTTTGTTGGTGACATACAGATCGAGACAGAGATTGAGTACAAGCAGATTCACCTGATCCTCACGACGACTCGCATCAGCAGGCATTTGGCTTTGTCGCACCAGCTCATTCAACGCAGAAGGTTCAATATGCCGCAAACGTGCAATTTTTGCGACTTGGGCTAACGCCTCATTCCGAGAGATATTGAGCGGATTTACCTGACGTTTATTGATGCTTTTTGTGTTGGCTATCGCTGCAACGTCGGGCGTTATCAAATCTGTATGTGACTCTTTCCTGATCTCAGAAAAGTACATTCCTGGTAATGTTCGCAAAGGATGACTGAGTACAGCTTTTTTGCTGCTTAAGTTATCCTCGCTACAGATCATTAGCAATAATATGCCGGCTAAACTACAGCTAGTCAGGACTGAACGTAAGCTACTCATGGCTATTTTTTGCACGATCATGTCAGTGCCTTGGTGGCACGACATAACAACGTACCTTAGCTGAGATTTGTTGCCAGGTAGGCGATCAATACCACTGCGATGACTTCGACCACAAGATAGACTTTAAGGGTCTTTAATTTCTGTGCGTTCTCAAAGCGCTCTCTGGCACTGAGCAGTGAACGGTCATCATGATATTTAAGTTGTGAGAGACGCATAATTTACCTTTTAAGTAAAATGAATATGGCCTCTATCGTAATAAGTATGAACTCAAGATGTTGCTAATTTTTGGCGCGAATTTATATAGATGTTATCAAGAAGCCTCGATTTATTTCACCAGATAATTTGGCCAGAAAAATGCCCACCATAAGGTTTTCAGTGCGCCAATCACATCGATGCGCTTTCTGTCTGGTGCAGGAAAAGGAATCCGTTTTGTGACCATGACTATCAAACCAATATTGAGCCAGCCGATCATCATTAATTCGGTTTGAGATTCATACATAAAATCAACCAGCATCGGTAAAAATAAAACGATACCGTAAGCAATGGCCATACCGCACAAGTGATACATTGTCGGTTGAAGTTTCATATGGATAACGAGAAAATAATTGACTGACTGTCAGAACAAAGATGACCTATTGTTGGCATAAGTCACTCATTGACTGAGCCAGTCTAAGTATACAAAAGTACATACAAAGAATTTACAAAAAAATAGCCGATGTCTGTAAAGAAGCTATCAAGAGACTGTTCATCTCAAAGTTGTCGATCAAAATTTTTTCTTTGATTCTGTATGAATGGTCAGGAGAGTGCGATCTGCCTGCTTTGGGAAACAGCCCAGGTATTCACAGAAAAATTGGCCGATATTTGTATTTGCTGCTCAGTCTTGCGTCGATGAAAATCATCTTTTATCTGAACGAGAACCCGGGGTTCTTCGCTTAGTATTCAAGGATGAATGAAACAAAGAAATTGCTGACCCATTGCGGATTTCTGATTCCGCCGTCTAAGTTTGGTGGGGCTGTGATATCAAAACAAGGAGGTTCGTAGTTTAACTGAATTAAATTTGATTACTACGCAACTAAGAATTATTGCTGTTGGTAATAATCCTATCGTTCATCAAATATCCGTTAACGAACGCGAATGAGGTGAGTAGCGAAGAATGGAGCTTTTACGTAGGACGTTTTAACTCAAAGCGATAGAACGCGGTGGCATCGCCCGAACGAAGCCTCAATTTGGAATTTAAGTTTGATATATTTTGATATTCAATCTCATCGATAGCTTAAGCATGATTTAATTGTAGGACTAGTTGATTATGTTGTCGAAAGTTGAACGTGGATTTGTTATTGACAGTTTTTGTCCAGTTTCTGTCCAGTTCCTGTAAGCACAATAATATTCAATATTTATATTATCAAAAATTTCAGTAAAAACGTTATTGCCGAGGTTCACCATTGCGGTTCACAGAAATAGTCGCACCTGGTGCATGGCGTGTTTGCATATGGTGTTCATAACCACCAAAGTCGTAGGTAACGTCCCATGAATCGGGCTCTTGATTTGGCACCCTCTGACAATGCTGGACATTTTTTGAATAGCTTTCTCCAGAGTTAGACCCGACGTTTGAACCAAGAACTGCGCCCGCAACGGCGCCGCCTGCAGTGGCGATATCACGACCGGTTCCGCCGCCTATCTGATGACCTAGCACGCCGCCGAGGATGCCTCCAACGATTGCGCCGCCGACATTGTTATGGGAAGGCTCATTAACCTGTTGACGCTCGGTCCAGCATCGCTGTTCTGCAGCACCGTATACGGCATGTACTGAGGTAACTTGCGCCTGAAAAATATCTTCATCTGGACGACGACGATATTCGTATGCAGGTCCTGTTTGCTGTGGCACTTCATTATCGTAGTGATCGCGATGATTGACGGGCCTTACTGAGGATATCCGGTCATTCATACCCATAGCACTTAGTGAGGGATAATTCCCCTTTTGGAGAATCATGCATTTGCCTCCAAAACCTGCGTTATCGCATATTTCCCAGCGGCCGTTCTCGACAATGATTGATGACGCTTTATCATTGAAACCATACCGATTCAAATCGCCAATTTCACGTGAAGTTGAAAACGCACGTCCGCGCCATTCGCTATTTTCATAGAGCGTGATTTGCGCCATCGCTTGGGATGACAAAGTCACGGTCGCGGTCATAAAGACCATTTTGAAAAGCAGGTTCATCGTCTTCTCCAAGGCATGTATTAATAATGGCGGAACAAATCGTGCGGAGTGAAAATGTTAAGTGGGCACCCAGACATTCTGGATAAATGACCATCTTCAAAGAAGATACAGAAGCCAGACGGAAAATATCGCTGTGCAGTTTTTTTGATACCTAAATTTCGGCTACTGCACTGCGATTTTTTTGATCCTGTACGATTATTGTCCGTATTTTGCTTTAGCAGAATCTATGCATGTATTTTTATTTGTGCCAGATAGTGTGTCGCACTTTTCCACTGCGACTTTGTAATTAGCAGTTTGCTTATCGTCGCGTGCATCAGTGCGCGCATCAATCACTTTTTTATCAGCGGTTGCATCGGCTTTGGCAGCCGTCATGGTCGCCTTGGCTTGCTTAATACATACGTCTTTTTGATTGCCACCTTGGTTTTCGCATTTGGCTTTATCTACCTCATAGTTAGCATTTGCAATGTCTTTGCGGGCATTGCTTCGTTCACTTACAGTACCTTTGTACACCGCTTTAGCATTGGCTTCGACTTGAATGCGTGCAGCCTTTGCTTCTGCAACACAAATATCTTTTGGATTTCCCGCCATTCCGTCGCATCGGGCATTGGCAATTTTATAGTCTGCAGCCGCACTATTTTTGGCAGCATCATAGGTTGTTTGGGCTTCGGCCGTCGCCGCGAGTACAGGCGCAGTGAAGGCAATTGAGCCTCCTACCAATAACAATGTGATTGCGATTTTCATTTTAAATCCTTTAATTGTGAGGAGTGGCATTTTTTTGCCTGATTCGAACCGTCGGCAAAACGCGTCTTGTAATTCGAAACCGCATGCAATTACTTTTACATCTTGTGCTGCATGAGTTCTGTGCGGCAAAGCACATAACCGATTTCATTTAGCACTCCTTAAAAAGCGCCCTGTTTGTGGCTAAAATCTTTTATTTTGCCTTTGATTGTGGTGAATATGCTTGATGTCTATCCGCAGAGATAAAGGGGGAAAGTTACTTCTCTTTATTGCGCTTTCTTTGCATAGATTAATTTAAATACAACTTCAGAAACTGCATTTTGTTTGATTTAATTTAAATTGACATCGATAACATTTTTTGTTTCAATGAACGTAATTTCAATTACAGAGACAATTACCGTGTCATTACCTGTCAATTCTCATCACACGTTTGCGCTTGATTCCTGGAAAATTTCCGAAGGAAGTTACGATGTTAAAAATAACTATTTGTTGGAGAGTTTATTTGCGCAGGGCAATGGCACGATAGGTTTGCGTGGGACGCATGAAGAGTCGTATTGCGGTCCGGCAGGTAGTTCACAAGAAGGTAATTATCTCAATGGCTTTTATGAGTCTGAACCAATTACCTATCCTGAAAATGCGTTCGGACTGGCAAGAAATAACCACTTTATGCTTAACCTGCCGAATGGCAAAGGTTTGGAGTTGTGGCTGGCGGATGAGGTGTTTAATCTGGCGAATGGACGAATTCTCAGTTATCAACGTGAGCTGGATTTTAAAACAGGAATATTGACGCGCATCGTACGTTGGGAATCGCCCCAAGGGCGTCAAATTGAGGTGCAATCCGAACGGCTCGTGAGTTTTGTCGAGCGCCATTTGTACGCGATACGCTATCGTGTAACGGCACTCAATTTCAATGCGACATTGCGTCTTGTATCGACACTTGACGCGAATGTACAAAATTTACCAGCAGGGGACGATCCGCGCGTTGGTTCTAAAATCAGCACACCGCCATTAAAGATCCAGCGGTATCAAAATACGCCAACGATGCAGGCGATGGAGCATAAAACGACCCATAGTGAATTTCACCTCGTGAGCGCCATTGCTCATGCCAGCGAGGATTGGACGGCAGAAGAAACCACTGGCAGCGCCGAGCAGCAGGTGCTAGAACGCTACTTCAGTGCACAGATTGAACAAGGCCGCTGTCTGTCTTTATGCAAATTTGGTAGTTATTTCTCCTCTCGTGATTATCCTGCAAGCGGTTTGATGCAACGCAGTGCTGAATATCTTGAGCAGGCCTGCCAGCGAGGGTTTGATTATCTGGCAACGCAACAAGCGGCATATTTGGATACGTTCTGGCAGAAAGCAAATGTGGAAATTGCTGGCGACCCGGCGCTTCAGCAGGGGATACGCTTTAATCAATTTCATTTGCTGCAATCAGTTGGGCGTGATGGCCAGACGAATATCGCTGCCAAGGGATTGAGTGGTGAGGGATATGAGGGGCATTACTTCTGGGATACCGAAATTTACATTCTGCCGTTTTTCTTATACAGCAAGCCAGAAATCGCCAGAAAACTTCTTGAATATCGATATCGCGGTCTAGCTCACGCGCGTCAGCGAGCACGAGAAATGGGACATCAACAAGGTGCACTTTACCCATGGCGGACCATCGGCGGCGAAGAATGCTCGGCGTATTTTCCTGCAGGCTCGGCGCAGTACCATATCAACGCAGATATTGCCTATGCGGTCAAACAATATCTTGAAGCCACCGATGATAGTGATTTTATCGTCAACGGCGGCGCCGAAATGGTGTGGGAAACAGCGCGTATCTGGTTAGATCTGGGACATTATCCGACAAGCCGACCTGAGGTTTTTTGCATCAACGAAGTGACTGGCCCCGACGAGTACACAGCGCTAGTGAATAATAATTACTACACCAATGCGATGGCAAAAGCGCACTTAGAGTTTGCCTTGAGTCTGGTAGAACAATTTCAGCAAGAATCTACGACTGACTACTCGCGGATTAAGAAACAGATCGGCTTGCAAGATGAAGAAATTATCGCGTGGCGTAAAGCCGCGCGAAGCATGTACTTGCCGTATGACGAAGCGTTAAAAATTCACGCGCAAGATGATAGCTTTCTGAGTAAAAAAATATGGAATTTTTCAGATACAACGGACGATAAATATCCGCTCTTACTACATTTCCATCCCCTCGTTATTTATCGCCATCAGGTTTGTAAGCAGGCTGATCTATTGTTGGCCATGTTATTGCTGAGCGATCAGTTCACGCTACCTGAAAAGCGTCGCAATTTTGAGTATTACGAAAAAATCACGACGCATGATTCATCACTCTCTAGCTGCATTTTTAGCATTATCGCAGCAGAAATAGGTGAACATGAAAAAGCCTATTCCTACTTTATGGAAACGGCGCGCCTCGATCTTGATGACACACATAACAATACTAAACATGGTATCCACACAGCTGCGATGGCAGGAACCTGGATGTGTATTGCTTATGGTTTTGGCGGTATGCGGGTGATCAACGGAGAACTACATTTTTCCCCCAATTTGCCTCAGCAGTGGCAGCACTATCAATTTCAAATTAACTTTAAGCGTGCCACATTAAACATCCGGATAGATAAAGAGGGCACCGAATATCGCCTGCTTGATGGTGATGAAATACATTTTCACCACGGTGAAAAAAGCATGTACCTCAATCCGGAACAGCGCCGTGTTGTCATTTTGAAATAGACAAAGAAAGATGAGTATGGGGATGAATAAGCAAGCGATTGAAGCCGTTATTTTTGATTTAGATGGTGTGCTCGCGGATACTGCACACTTCCACTTTTTAGCATGGCGGGAATTAGCGAAAACACAGGGGATTGATTTTGATGAAGCCTTTAATGAGCGCTTGAAAGGTGTCGATAGAATGGCATCGTTAGATCTGATATTGCGTCAATCATCTCGCAACTACACGCAGGAAGAAAAGCAAGTGTTGGCGAACAAAAAAAACCAGCATTATCAGCAACTCACTGCCACAATGACTCCTGCCGATCTTTTACCAGGAGCGCGCGAAGCATTAGAAATAGTTCGTTCTGCTGGCTTGAAAACAGGGCTTGCATCAGTGAGCAAAAATGCTTTTTTTATTTTGGAAAGATTAGAAATACGTGATTGTTTTGACGATGTCGTTGACGCTGCTTTGTTGACCCATACGAAGCCGCATCCAGAAATTTTTCTGACAGCCGCCGCCCATTTGGGTGCTGCACCGACCGCATGTATCGGGGTTGAAGATTCATTGGCGGGAATTACATCGATTAAGGCTGCGGGTATGTTTGCACTTGGTATTGGTTCGGCAGAGGTATTGACGGATGCAGATAAGGTTATTCCACACTTACGGCATTTTTTGTTGAACGATTATTGCGTCAACTAACTATTTTTTATTCGACTATGCATACGAAGAAATGCAAGCGAATGTAATGCATAACTATTCATAACATCAGAGACAAGAGTTATCAAATGAAAAATTCACGTATTGGCATCGCGCTATTCCTGATCTATTTTCTCTTCGCTATGCTACTTAACAGCGTCGGCACTGTCATTTTGCAAGTGATCAATAGTTTTGATGTCAGTAAATCAGATGCCAGTATTTTGGAGGCATTCAAAGATTTATCGATTGCTGTTGCATCGTTTCTCGGCGCTGCTTTTTTACCACGACTTGGTTATAAAAAATCGATACTGATCGCACTGGGGTTGATGTTTTTTGCGTGTATTGCCATGCCTTTGTGGCCAAGTTTTATATGTACGCGTTTGTTTTTTATGTGTTGTGGCATTTCATTTGCTTTAATCAAGGTATCGATCTATTCAACGATTGGCCTCATTACCAAGGGGGCACAGGAGCACGCGCAGTTCATGAATATGCTTGAAGGAATTTTCATGCTTGGCGTACTAAGCGGCTATTGGGTATTTTCTTATTTCATTGATTCTGCTGACATGACATCGCGTCATTGGCTGCAAGTGTATTGGGTGCTTGCCTGCTTATGCGCGGCAGCGTTTATTTTGCTCGCAACAACGTCGCTTGATGAAAGTGCGGCACGTCCAGAGGGCAGGATTGCGGGTATCTCTGAGTCACAAGGGTTTTCGCTGATGTGGATACTGACCAGAAAATCTCTGGTTTATTTATTTCTGATTGCCGCTTTTTTATCGGTTCTTGTGGAGCAAGGGATTACCTCGTGGTTGCCAACGTTTAATAACGAAATTATGAAATTGCCACTCAGCTTGTCGGTACAAATGACAAGTATTCTTGCCGCATCGAGTGCGATCGGTCGCATGGGATTTAGTTTATTACTCAAAAAAGTGCATTGGTTAACGATGTTGAGTGCTTGCCTGTGTCTTATGGCAGGATTGATATTCCTGACCTTGCCATTGACGCATGCATTGCATACGGAAGCGGTGACCGGATGGGAAAATGCACCTTTAGCGGCGTTCATTTTTCCATTGATAGGTATATTTATGGCGCCGATATATCCAGTTATCAATTCTTTGATTTTGAGTGCTCTGCCGACCTATCAACATGCGGCAATGACAGGACTCATTGTCATTTTCTCAGCACTTGGTGGAACGACAGGATCATTGATTACAGGGTTAGTGTTTGCCCATTTTAGCGGACAAACGGCGTTTTATCTGACGTTGATACCGCTGGGTATTATGATTCCTTCATTATTTCTGTTCAGAAGAGCTTTGGACGCTAAAACAGAAGTCATGAAAGTCAATTTTGGTGCTGCATAGCCAAAAAATTGCGCGACGAGTTGACTAAGCTTAGTCGCTATTATTGATTTTGGCGCTGTTGCAGTGACTTAAGAATTTGTATTTGACTGCTCCCTTTCAGACATTTTTTCAATAAAAAGCAACATCAATATAAATCAAATGTTATCGATAACATTGACTGTTTCAATATGCTTATCCGTCACTGTTTGATCAAGTTAAAAAATAAGACAGGGATTAAAAAGTGATGAGTAAAAAGAGTGTGCAAACAAATTAGCGCAAAAAAAGAAATCGTCCCCGGGCGAATTTCTCAGTTTCATCAAGGTTCAGGATAGAACCACCTTTTTAAAATTATCGGAGACACCTTATGCAAGTTCATCGTCCATTTTTACTTTCCAGTATCACCTTGGCTGTGCTTAGCCTGATCAATCAGGCGAGCGCGGCGGATGCCACACCAAATTCCAACGAAGTCAGCAACACTGTCGTTGCACCAGAAAATAAACCTGCCGAAGCGCAACAAGTTGTTGTCACCGGTAGCGCCTTGGGGCGTGGTTTGCGTAAGGTCGATGCACCGTATTCCATCACCACAGCAACAGAAGAACAGATGAAAGAAGCGGCGCCCTTATCTACCGCGGACTTGTTTAAAATCGTTCCGGGCGTCTACGCAGAAACCTCTGGTGGTCAAACGGGCCCTAACATTGAAGTCGCTGGCTTTCCAGGGGGCGGTGACGCCAATTATGTGACCATACAACTGAATGGCGCACCGATTTTTCCGGCTCCTACCTTGTCCTTCATGGATAACTCCTCGATGTTCCGTCTCGATGACACCATCGATCATATGGAAGCCTTAGTCAGTGGGCCAAATACCGTACTGTCGAATGGACAGCCAGGTGCGACGATGAACTTCATTCTCAAAACAGGAGAAGGCGGTGATGAAGGTTTGTTCCGCACCACGTTTGGGACGGGTAATGCACGACGTTACGATGCCTATTATGGCGGTAAAATCTCGGATGGCTGGTTTGCGACGATAGGCGGTTTTTATCGCACAGACAATGGCGTCCGCGATAGCCAGTTTCCTACCAATGATGGTTACCAACTCACCGGCACACTGACCCGATTACTAGATGATGGCAAAGTAACCTTATATGCAAGGACGTTGAAAGATAAGAATTTATTTTTCACGGCCATTCCGGTCAGCGCCTCGGCGACGGGTGTACCAACAGGTGCTTTTCCTGGCTTTAATCCTTTGACCGGATCCTTGTATGGAAATGAAACTCGTTTCTTCACCATACAAACCGCTCCTGGACAGACGCAAAACATTGATATGGCAAACGGCCGTGGTGCTGATGTGCATACGTTTGGCATTGACTTCAATCAAAAAATTCATGATTGGGAAGTCAGTAACAAATTGAATTACGTCAGTGGCGATATGCAAACCAATGCGCTTTTCACTGGTAGCGTTCCGCAGACGATGAGTAGTTACCTCAATACCGCCCTGACTAAAGCGAACGGCAATAGCGCAGCCGTGACGGCAGGTGGCCTGGCAACTGGCGGTACTGCTACCTATACAGATGGCAGTGGTGCCGTCAATCCTGACCAGCAAGTACTTAATGCAGGTGCGTGGTACGTCGATAAGCAAATCAGATCGACAACCGATGAACTCAAATTTAGCAAAGAATTGTTGAAGAATCATACCTTTACGTTTGGTGCTTTCCTGGCCGATTATTCTTCACAAGATTTGTGGTACCTCGGCAATAGCGTATTGATGACAGCGACGAGCAATCCTAAGCCTATTAACGTCCGCCTGAATAATGGTGCGGTGATTTCAAATAATGGTATTGATGGTCCGGTCTCGTATGCGCAACATGATAGCTACAACGGGCAAAAAACGGCTTTTTTTATGGCGGATCAATGGAAGCTGAATCCTCAAATGACACTGGATGCAGGTCTGCGCTATGAGACCCAAAGAGTGAATGCAACATTAGGAAATATCACATCTGGAAATATCGATAGCAACCCGCTGCATCTGTATAACCAAGGCGCAAGTATGCTCACGGGTACTTATCAGTCCATCACTCAGACAGACCATGCGACTTCCCTGACACTTGGTGGCGGCTATAAACTGACACCGAATGTGAATCTGTATGCACGCGTCAATTCAGGTCATTTAATGCCACAGTTTGATGATATTCGTGGCGATGCAGGAACATCAGCCACAGCACCGGTGCAGGATATCAAGACCTATGAAGTTGGGATTAAGGCAGTCAATTCTGAATTTTCTCTTTATGCCTCAGTGTTCCATAAAGACTTTACGGGGATTCAACAAAGTCAGATTTTGACGAATGGCTCTACGGTCTGGTACAACTATGGATCACAGACTAATGGTGTCTTATTTGAAGGAGCGTGGCGTCCTTTCACGAATTTTCAGTTGGCATTTTCGGGTGACTATGAAGATGGCAAATATACTGGCTTTCAAGGAATCGATAGCTCTACCGGCACAAGCAATAACGGCAATCAATTGCAACGTCAGCCGAAATTCCAGTCACGTCTGACACCGAGCTACCGTATTCCAACTTCCTGGGGTTCTGTCAAGATGTATGGTACCTACAGCTACATTGGAAAACGCTATTCGGATATTCAGAATCAGCAAGTTTTACCTTCTTACAACACGCTGGACGCGGGTATCCTTGCTGTTGTTGGCGACAAGCTTGAGTTCCGTTTAACTGGTACCAATCTCAACAATACCTTGGGTTTGACAGAAGGTGACTCTCGTGTGTTGGGCGCCGGTTCAGGCGTTATTATGGCTCGTCCAATCTTTGGTCGTGCGTTTGAGGCGTCCGTCACTTATCGCTTCTGATTGACGTATTACCTTTAGCAATCACCCTTTTTCCGGATCAACGCCCCTGTTGATCCGGCTTTTTTTTCTCCATGGTGACATATCCCGAAATGGCTCATGGACTTGATAGGCTTGACAATCAAGACCATTCCACCGCATCATCGCCCCCTTCAGGTGCCTGGCAATCATGTCGGGAGAATCGGGAAGGCGGTGTGAATCCGTCACGTGCCCAACGCTGTAAAGAGGATGTGATTGGTAAAATGCCACTGCGACATAAAATGTGCGGGAAGGTGCCAGTCTCAAATGAATCTGAGTCAGAAGACCGGCCTGAAAATGTCACCGGGAGCTTGGTCAGGCTGCCCCCAATTTATTTGCATTAGGGGAATTCATGCAAACAACACCAATTTCCGACACCTCGGATATTCACGCCTTTTCGCAAGAAGCGCGTGATGCAATTTACCACACGATCTTTTCCAGACGCGATGTGCGCAGTCAGTTTTTACCGGCGGCAGTCGATGATACGGTGCTAAGTCGCATCTTGACGGCGGCACATTTCGCTCCCTCTGTCGGTTTTATGCAGCCATGGAATTTTTTACTGATCAAATCGGAAGACGTTAAAACCCGCGTGCAGCAAGCCTATATATCAGCCAATGCAGAAGCGCTGACGATGTTTGAAGGCGAAAAGCGCAATACCTACCAACAGCTGAAGCTGGAGGGTATACGCGATGCGCCGATAGGCATTTGCATTACCTGTGACCGCGAACGCACTGGCAGCGTGGTGCTTGGACGCACGCATATGAAAACGATGGATTTATATAGCAGCGTGTGTGCTGTTCAAAATCTCTGGTTAGCGGCGCGCGCTGAAGGTTTAGGCGTAGGGTGGGTCAGCATTTTTCATGAACATGAATTGCAAGCAGCGCTGGGAATTCCAGCACATATCGTTCCGATTGCCTATTTGTGTGTAGGTTATGTGAGCCATTTTTATCCCAAGCCAGAACTGGAAACTAAAGGCTGGCTACCGCGTTTGTCGATTGAAGAGTTGGTATATTTTGATCAATGGGGAAATGCTGATCCCAATCAGCCTTTGATTGCCCATTTGCAGCGTGATCAGATTGCAGCGCAGGACATTGCGAATCGCGCAGCGATTTCATTACCCAAGGAGTCAAATCCTTGATGAACTATGGTGGATTGTTGAAGTTTTCAACTGTCGCAAATTGAACCTGATCGCGTCCACCATGTTTGGCCTCATACATCGCTTCATCGGATTTTGCAGATAATTCTGCTTCGCTCGTACCGTCATCCGGATACATCGCTATGCCTATGCTGCAGGAAATGGTTAAATCATGCTCATGGATTTTAAAATTTTTACTATGAGTGATGCGAACTTTTTCTGCCACCAATAAAGCATTTTCAGTGGTATTTACCGAGCGCAATAAAACGACAAATTCATCGCCACCAACACGCGCCACAATATCCGAGTCGCGCACGCAACGGGAAATTCTGAGCGCCACTTCTTGCAATAACTTGTCTCCCACCAGGTGGCCAAAGCTATCGTTGACCAGTTTGAACTTATCCAGATCGATATACAGTAAAGCGAAGCGGGTCTGATCTCGTTTTGCAACCATCATTGCTTGTTGAAGTCGATCCGAAAATAATGCGCGATTGGCTAGCCCCGTGAGTGGATCGTGATGCGCCATTTTCCGCATATTCACTTCAGCTAATTTAAGATCCGTGATGTCGGCAATGACACCAACTAACTGATGCCCGACTTTTTGACCGTCATGCATGTAGGTTGCGGTCAACTGTCCCCAAAAATGACTACCATCAGGGCGACTATATTCACGCTCAAGTTTGAGGAAAGAGATTTCACCACTAAGCAATTTACGTAATTGTTCTTGTGCTTCATCCCTTTGCGCTTCCGAAACGCAGTCCAGATAAGGACTACCGATCAGGTTGTCTATACTGCGTCCAAACATTTCTGCCATGCGCTGATTGGCCATACTAATGAAACCATCGTCATTCGCTAAAAATATGGCAACACTTGAAGTATTAAAAATATTGGTGAGTAAGGTTTCTCTGATTTGCAATTCATTGACTGCCTTCGTGAGGGCACTATCGCTTTGCTCCTTGAGTAGCAATAAAAAGCCTGCGCCTCCAACCAAGGTAAATGCAAACGTCATCAGGTAAGTGAAAGCCTGAATCGGCCCATTTTGAAATACCGATATTTGATCGGGATAAAGAACGGCATAAGCAACGCGACAGGCAAGCATGATACTAAATACGATGTAGAAACTTGCAACTAAAAAGCGCAAGCGTGAAGCCTGGATTGAGTGCAGCATCAATATCGCAGTTATTGCGGTAATTGATCCAACGGACGCTGATGAAAGTGCGACTCTCAGTGCTGGTGTGGTACTAAACGTCGTAAAAAGGAAAATGCCCGTGATGGTCACGGAGGTATACAAGCGGGTGAATTTTTCTTCACGTCGCTCCAGTAGTGCAAAAGCCAATCCTTCAAAAGCAAAACCCACGTACAGACTACCATTACCAACATCGGCTGACAGCCAGTCAGGAATCATGCCTCGCGCACCGATCAGCATCCAGGCGAGTGCCTGAAAAATTTTTCCTGCAAAATAACGACGGTAAGCTAACTCCAGACCTTCTGTTCGGCGATAGGCAGCCAGCAACACTATCGCCAGCACATTACCGGCAAATAGCAATAGAATAACAGTGCGTATATCTGGTGAAAGTAAGATGTTCATCGCTTTACCCGCGGCACGAGATATTCAGTGTCCTCCTGAGATTTACTGCGGTCAACTCATTTTTCTGGCTTTTAGATATTTTTTTATGCCTATAATAAAAGGCATTTTATTAATGCTATTTATTTGAAATAAGGTTAAATGACGCCAAGACGAAACGAGACTGAAATTATTTTTTTCGTATTTTTTTCGTTTTTTTTAGTATTTCTTTGCCGCGTTTTATCCCTGATAAGTAAAGTTGGAAATTCAATTCTCAATTTTGAAAGTTAAATCTGATGCTGATACTTCTGGGCAAATCTCCTTCAATCAATGTTCGTAAAGTGCAATGGGCTTGTGCTGAAATTGGCATTCCATTTCAACAAGAGCAATTTGGATCTGGGACGCAAGCCGTCAATACCCCGGAATTTATGGCTTTCAACCCGAATGCTTTGGTACCTGTGATCAAAGATGGTGACTTTGTCTTATGGGAATCGAATGTGATTTGCCGTTATCTTGCAAACAAGCATGGGCGGATTGATCTTTTGCCTTCAGAAGCGCAATCAAGGGCACGGGTTGAACAATGGATGGATTGGCAGGCAACAGAACTCAACAATTCGTGGCGCTATGCGTTTATGGCATTGGTCAGGCAAAGTCCAGCTCATACTGATCAACGGGTCATTGCGGCCAGTATAGAAAGCTGGAACCGACATATGAAGATTTTCGAAATGCAATTAGAGCGCACCGGTGCGTATGCCGTGGGCGCTGATTTCACGCTAGCTGACATCGTACTTGGCTTGTCTGTGCATCGATGGATATCCATGCCTATGGAGCGTCCTGCAATGCCGGCGGTAAGCGCGTATTATGAGAGGCTTTGTTTGCGTGAAGCGTTTATGCAGTATGGGCGTAACGGTTTGCCATAAATCTGCATTGTTAACGTCGCCCCCTGGCAGGATTTGAAAATCTGCTTCACCAGAATGATAACCGGGTACAGAGAAAATGCACTGGTGGAAAACGTCGGTGCAGAAGGCAGGATATCTTCTGAATATTGCAGACAATTTTTTTTGATCATAATTAAGAGGTAGCAAGAATGGATATTTCGACCTGGTTGATATTTTTGATGGTGTCTCTGGCGACGACCTATACACCGGGACCAGGTGTTTTGCTGGCGATTTCGAATTCGGTTAGTTTGGGCGCGGGCAGAGCGATGATCAGTTCTACCGGAAATGTGCTAGGGATCTTCATTGTTGCTGCGACTGCAACCGCAGGATTGGGACTGATATTACAGACTTCTGCACATGCATTCTTAGTACTGAAAATCTTAGGTGCGGCCTATTTGGTTTATCTCGGTGTTCGCCAATGGAATAATAAAACTAATTTATTTGCACAAGGTAACGACGTGGCTGACTCGGTAGAAAAACCTGTCGCCACGAATCGGCAATTGTTTTTGCAAGGATTATTGATCGCTACAACGAACCCAAAAAGCATTTTGTTCTTTACTGCTTTGTTTCCGCAGTTTATGAATCAAAGCAATTTTAGTTTTCCCCGTTTTTTTCTGCTTACTAGTACCGTCGCTGTTTGTGCATTAGCCTCTCACCTCAGTTATATTTTACTAGCCGGAAAAGCCAAAAACTGGTTTGCCAAACCAAGTCGTGCCCGAATATTTAACAAGACCTCGGGTATTACGTTTATGGGGCTTGGTATGAGTTTGTTGGCGCTTAGGGCTCACGCGAAATAAGATTGCTTTGTTCATTGATCCGGGCGAGCGGGCTTTGAGACTACTCGAAGCCCGTTTCTCTTTGTGGTAAATGACTCGTTAACACCGCATAGGCAATCAAGTCTACTGCGGGTCTTGTTTTACCTTGCTTATCGGTCCAGACTTTTGGTGTCAGTGCGCCTGAGAGGGCTACGCTCTCGCCATCTTCTAAAGCGAGCAAAGTATCACGGACGCCATCGTTAAAAGCAATCACGTTGCACATCAAGGTATCACCCTCGTCGGTAGTGGCGCGTACTTTGCACGTTACATATAATGAACCGCCTTGTCCGCTACGTTCATCAGCGCGACCGTACATTCTTCCTGAAATTAAAGCATCTATCATGTTTCATCTGTCGAAAAAGTAAAGGCTTGCCCACGCAAACCCGAAAGCCGAATTAGACGCTGAATGCAAATATAAAGCAATACGTGTTCAGTTCAATCAGTGTTGCCGCCTGTATTTACTCGCTACCAGCCTAATGGTATATGCTTACGACTTCGAGTACATTTGTAAGATTTGTGCTTGCTGTTGAGAATCATTTTTCCCTTCAATTTTTCAAAAATCTGAAACGATCAAGGTATGAATTTAAATCAAATCGCCGAAGCCTACGTCAAACTGGTGCTGTCCGTTGGACAACACGACGATAGCTACGTGGATGCCTATATTGGCCCCGCAGAATGGCGTGAGCAAGTTCGCCAGCAACCACTTACTGAATTGCAAGCGCACGCCGACGAGTTGTTGGAGCACGCAAAAAATTTACCTGCCGCTCCCGCTGACCAGATTGAACGACAAGCGTTTTTGATGTTGCAACTGCGTGCCGTATGCGCCCATGTGGGGCGTTTGGCAGGACATCCGCTGGCTTTCGATGATGAGACCAATGCTTTGTATGATGCAGTGTCACCCGATCTGACTCCGGCAGATCTGGATTTGACGCTGGCGCAGTTAAATGATTTATTACCCGGCAGCGGAGACCTGAATCCGCGTTTGTCTGCCTACAATAAAGAATTCGAAATCCCACGTCAAAAACTCGATGCCGTCTTTACCGCAGCGATTAACGAAGCACGTGCCCGCACCAGAAAATATATTGCTTTGCCTGAGCATGAAAGTTTTCAGATTGAATACGTGACCGATAAGGTCTGGAGCGCTTACAACTGGTACAAAGGCGATAGCCATAGTCTTATTGAAGTGAATACCGATTTTCCGATGTTTATCAGTCGTGCGATTGATCTGGCCAGCCATGAGGCTTATCCGGGGCATCACGTCTTTAATGTACTGATCGAGAATGAATTAGTGAAAGAAAAAGCCTGGATTGAATACGCAATATCCCCTTTATATTCACCCATGTCTTTCCTCGCCGAGGGTAGCGCCAACTACGGAATCGAAGTCGCTTTCCCGCATGCCGAACGTATGAAATTTGAGAAGCAGGTTTTGTTTCCTTTAGCCGGCATTGATCCCAATAAAGCGGATCGCTATTATGAAATTCAGGCGGTCTTGCAAAAGTTATCGTACGCCGGAAATATGGTCGCCAAACAATATCTCGATGGTGAAATAGATCGTGAAACAGCGATTGCCATGTTGATGAAATACAGCTTATCGGATGCTGAACGCTCAGAACAACGTGTGCGCTTTATCGAAAATCTGCGCTCGTATGTCATTAACTACAATCTGGGGCAAGACGTGGTGCAGGCGTACATAGAGAGACGTGCAGGTACGCAAGATCAGGATTTACGTTGGCAAGTGCTGACAGATTTATTGCGTAGTCCTAAGAGTGCTTCGATGATGGTGTAAGAGGTAGGCCGGGGCGGGTTGCACCCGCCCTACAAAATTACACTTCTTCCAAAGGGATAAGCTTCACCGTCCATTGCTGATTCTCTTCGACACTCAGCAAGCGGTCGATGTTCGGATGCTTACCCGGAAAAGCAATGGCGTCAGCGGTGTGTTCCGCGTACAAGATCAATCCCTTCGCTGCCGCAACAGCATTGATCACTTCAAACTCCTGCGCTAACGCATGATAGACACGCACACTTCCTGCTGAGCCTGGTTTGTTGTCGATCCTCGCTATCAGCGTGTCGCCATCAAATAATTCAATCGCCGCAACATGGTTGATCTCTGGCAGGGCGGATAAAACTTCATTAAATTGCATGCTGAATTCCTGATAATTTAAGCTGTTGGTATTTTAATGCTGACTGATGTTTTATGCATAGGTTGTTTTTTCTGATACCTAAAACGTTTGTGAACTCTTGTTACCCCACGCTGACTACACTTCTTCCCCCCGCCGTTCTCTGCACCATAATCTTGGTCGCAATGCGTTCCGTCATTTCTTGTACATGCGAGATTACGCCGACTTTGCGGCCTTGGGCTTGCAGGCTGTCGAGGGCATCCATGGCGACTCTGAGGGTGTCGGCGTCGAGGCTACCGAAGCCTTCGTCGATGAACAGGGATTCTACTTTGACGCGGTTGCTTGACAGTGATGCGAGTCCAAGTGCAAGTGCCAATGAGACCAGGAAAGATTCACCACCGGACAGGGAATGGACCGAGCGGTTTTCATCGCCCATGTCCCGATCGATGACCATCAGCCCCAGGCTATCTTGTATGCGTTGTAGGCGATAACGGCGGGCGAGTTGATGCAGGTGTTGATTCGCATAAGCGAGTAAGACGTCGAGCGTATATTGCTGCGCATAGTTACGGAATTTTTTACCATCGGCAGCGCCGATCAAATCATTTAATTGCGCCCAGATACGGTAACGATTTTCTTGTGTTTGCAAATCTTTAAGCAGGTCAGCAGCGTGCATACGGCGTTGATCATCTTGCGTGATATTTGCTTGTAGCTGAATCAGACTTGCCTGTGCTTGCTGCTGACACTGACTTAACACCTCCCGGCGTTCTTGCAGAGCAGACACACTGAGCATTTCGCTCTGGGTTGTGGAACGTTCAGAGGGATCTATCGTATTGTTTTCTTCGTCGGTAGCAATTTCATGCGTTTCGACATCAGTGCCCATGTTCGCGGGCAATGCAGCTGGTAATTGCTCACGGTGTGCCACGCTTTGCTGATGGCGTTCTTGCCATACGGCGCGTGCCTGTTGGCTGGCATTAGCGATGACTTGTAATGCCTGACGTTCAGTTGCAATCCACTCATTGCTATGTTGCAGCAAGGCGTTTAATCCGGTTTCATCCAGCGTACTGTCTGAATTATTTTGATGTTGTTGCAACCAATGAATTAACTGCTGTTGCGTCTGCTCGTGCTCTTGCTGATGTTGTGCGAGTCGTTGTTGTGCTTGTGCCAGTGCTTCGTTTGACCGAATCAGTGTTTGTTGTTGTGCACTCAGATGTTCGGTGTTTGTCGTTACTTGTGATTTTGCAGTTTGTATTGCCGCGTTGAATTTTTCTATGACGTTGGTGACAGCTTCACCTTCAAATAAGTGCAAACGTTGTTTCTGAAGCGTTTGTAATTGCTGTACGCATATCTGTAATTCGTGGCTCAGGCGTTGCTGCTCCTGTAGCACGTGCTGCTGGGTACTGGCCAGCGTATTGAGTTCTAATTGCAGTGCAGTCAGTTCTTCACTCGCCTGTTGCAGATGATGCTGTTGGCTATGCCATTGTTGTACTTGTTGCTCGCAATTTTGCTGAAACGCCAGAGGTGCCGCCTGCCATAGATCACGCCAGGTATCCCGCAGATTGTTTTCATTGTCCTCTATATCGCTATGTGCATTGCGGACGATAAAAGCGGCATCCAATTCATCGAGCGTATGAGCTAAAGCTTGTCGTGCATTTTGTACTTGCGTTGCTGCATGATCGCGCTGAGTTTGAGTCTGCTGCAGTGCAAGTTGCGTCACCTGCAGTGCATCTTTAGTTTGTGTGAAAAAAATCTGACATTTGTCCCATGCGGCTTGCGCGGCATCTTTGGCACGCATTGCTTGCTGGTGTTGCGTCTCGCTGTTTTTTAATGTTTGCAGTTGCTGATCAACATCGCTCAACGATTTCTCCAACCACGCCAATATCGCTTCGCTTGTCGCTAATTTTATTTTCTGTGCTGGCTGGAACAAAGGGTGTTGTAGCCATGCTTGTTCGTACGTCTGACATTGATGAAGTAAGCTATCGGCTTCTTGCTGCAGACGCTGGCGCAATTGGCTTTGCTGACTGGCGATCGTTTGGTGTTGATGTAAATGGTCGCGATGATATTGTTCTTGTTGCCGGCATGCTTGCAATTGCTCTTGCAGTGTTTTTAGCAGCGCGTGTAATTGCGGTTGTTCCACCGCATACGGGTGTTCAGTTGCACCACATACCGGGCAAGGTGCCTCGTCTTGCAATTGATGTCGCAAGGCTTCTACGTTTTCTGCGCACGCTAGTTCTGCGGCTTTGAGTGCTTGTTCCGCTTGTTGTTGCGCGGCGCTTGCTGCCGGAAGTAGGGTTTGCACTTGCGCTGCCTCACGGTTCGCTTGTCTGATCGCCTCATCGGACTGTGCTATCTGCACTTGTAACTTATCTACGCGTTGTTGGTGTTCGTGTCGTTGATGCACTAGCTGCGTGGCAGAATGAATCTGATCGCGTTGTTGTTCGGCGCTATGCTTTGCTTGTTGAAGCGCCGCTAGATCAATACTTGCATACACCTTCTCTGAAGTTTGCCGTTGCAGTTCTGCGGCATCGAGTTGCTCTTGGGCGTCAATGAAGGTGCGTTGCTGGCCTTCCAACGTCGCTAGTTGGGTTTGCTGTAACTCATCGAAATGCGCAACACGTTGCTGTTGCGTTTGAAGTTCATGTTGGATTTGCGCCGCTTGTTTAAACAGGCGTTCCCAACCTGGCCATTGTTCTGCTAACGCCCGCAGTGATGCATGTTGTTGCAACCAGGTCTGCGCGTTTTGCTGACGTCTCTCGCATTGCTTTACCAGGATTTGCTTATCCTTAAAGCTGACATTCACTTGCCCAGCTTGTTGCGTTGCTTGCGCCAATTGTTGTTGCAAAGTCTGGTGGACTGGCTGCAAGTTCGCAATGTTAGCGTCAAGTAGTTTTGCCTGGTCCAGATCACCCGTGGCGTTTGCCTGGACTTGTTCGCTTGCTTGTAATTGTTCTGTGGCATTTTGCAATGCAGCTTTTGCTAACGCTTCTTGTTGTTTGATTTCTTCCAGCTTGATGAGCGTACTTTGGATACTCGCCGTATCTTGGACAATGTTGTTACTTAAACGCTGGAGATCAGCGACGATAGGGCGTGCGCTCTGCACCGCATCCAATTGTTGCAACAAGGCATAACGCGGAGCGCAGGCTGTTTGTGCTTGTTCAGCCTGTTGTGCGGCCTCTGATGCTGATTGTTCTTGCTGCGCAAGTTTGGCGGCATCCTGATGCCAGCGCAAATGCAGATCGATTGCTGCCACATAGGCATCAAGCTGTTTCAATTTTTCTGATGCGAGCTGAATATCTTTTTGCAGTTGTTCGCGATCTTCGTCATTAAGTGGCTTGTTATCAGCCAGACGTAAATGAAAACGGTCTAGCGCATCGCGCTCATCCTTGGCGCGTTGAAATGCACGTTTCGACAGTTCTTCATAAATGACGCTACCAGTTAAGGTTTGCAGTAATTCACCACGCTCGTTGTCATCCGCTTTTAAAAAGCTGGAGAACTCATTTTGCGCTAATAACACTGCACGCGTAAATTGCTCAAACTTGAGTCCTATGCGTTTGACGATTTCTTCTTTGACTTCTGTTTTCTTACCGCCAATCGGTAACAGCTCGGGTAGCTGATGCAGAGTCATGGTGGTTGGCTGCAAGCTTCCGCTGGCTTTATTGCGTGAACGTCGGACGCTCCAGCGGGCGCGATATTGCACGCCATCGTTACCAACAAAATCTACTTCAGCATAACCTTCGCCGGTACCACGACGTAAGAGATTGCCGGTATCTTGCTGCGAGATCAGTTCTTTGCCATCTGGCAGCGTTTTGTTGCCGCCAGCCCTGAACAAGCGTGGGGTGTTTTCATACAAGGCCATGCATAGGGCATCAAGCAAGGTACTTTTGCCTGCGCCTGTCGGACCGCTAATTGCAAACAGGCCAGCCGAACGCAGCGGTTCTTGTTCAAAGTCGACGGCAAATTCGCCTGCCAGTGATGCCAGATTTTTTCCACGAAGGGCGAGAATTTTCATGCTTGCTCTCCGCTTGTTCCCAGCATCAGTTCGGCAAATGCTTTGCTTAATTCTGGCGGTGTCGTGGTGCCTTCTTCAGTGCCATATTTGCTTTGATACAGGCGCTCAAAAATTTGATCGGGTTGCAATTTTTCTAGTTCAGCCATGGTATTGTTATCGCTGATTTGCGCGTTTTTTTTGACGAAGCTGGTTTCGATTTTCGCTAATCGGACAGGTTTTCCTTCCAGCGCCTGTTCGATGGTGGCGCGCAAACCGGGTTCTGGGGCGTCAAGTAGGACTCGCACCTCCAGAAACGGCATACGATCGGGAGGTGTATCACGCGGGATATCGAGTGCAGTTAAAGCCACCAATACCTTGGCTAACACCTGAGGTTGACGCGGCACCCGCAACAGTTCCACGGCGCGTGGCACAAATATGGGTGTAATGTCGCTGACGCGCTCGCCGTCCAGATCAACTTGCAACACTTGATGTTGATAATCGACTTCGGCAAATGATAAGGGGATCGGGCTGCCGCAATAACGCAGATGTTCTTGCTTGCCGACTTTTTGTGCCAGATGCAGATGCCCTAACGCGGCATATGCCACGTGATTATCGAACATGTTTGCTGATAATGCTTCGGTGCCACCGATAACAATGCGGCGTTCTGATTCTTCTGAGATTTCACCACCCGTCATGTGACAATGTCCGAGAGCGATAATCGCTTGTTGCGGCTGACGCAGGCGCAAAGCGTATTCCAGTGTCTGTCGATAAAGTAGTGCAATACCTTCCATATAAGGATCTTTGGCATCTTCAATGCGCGGCACATCGCCGGGGCGCAAAAATGGAATCGCCATGCAGTATGCTGCAATATCGCCAGCTGCATTGCGTAGTGGCACTATTAAACGTTGCAGGTCAATATTCCCATCTGGATCGCGTGGTACAAAGCCGATGACCGTAGCGTCCAGACTTTCCATTAGTGGTGCAGGTGCTTCCAGGCGCCCCGGAGAATCATGATTACCAGCAATAATCACGATTTGCAGATGCGGCTGCGCGGCTTTGGCTTGTTGCAGAAAGCGGTAAAACTGCTTTTGTGCTGCGGCTGAAGGGTTGGCGGTATCAAAAATATCACCGGATATCAGCAAAGCATCGGCTTTTTGATGCACCAGCGTGGCCGTCAGCCAGTCGAGAAAAGCCTGATGCTCCGTGTTACGTTCAAATTGATGCAGTGTCTGGCCTAGATGCCAGTCAGATGTGTGGATAAAGCGCAAGGAAAGTCCTTCCTGGGGAAAACCGGTGCAGAGATCATTTATTGCTGAGAATATATCGTAGAAGCGGCCTGAATGTAAGCGCCAATTGCGTTGGCGATAGAAAGACAATACGCGGCGACAAATGAATTTTTTTGTTTTTTCGCCGTCACGCAATTCTGTTAGGATTCTTGTCTGAATTTAATTCCATCCTCAGCGCAAATGACCTGGACAATATGAAAAATATCCTGCCGCAAACATCCGTCGATTTTTATTTGTCTGGCGAAAACGCCGCAGTCTTGTATTCGCGTTCCCCGGTCGATGTAGATTGCCAACGTCGTATCTGGGCGATCGCGCAGGTGTTCACCAGTGAGGCCGTATGTGTCGATGTGGTGCCGGGAATGAATAATCTGACACTCATTTTTGATCCCGAACTACATCAAGGGGAAGCCTTGCTGGCGCGCCTGAAAACCTTATGGGAATTGGTCGAAATAGAACAATTTACCCCACGTGAAGTTCAAATTCCGGTTCATTATGGCGGTGAATATGGCCCCGATCTGGCGGCAGTGGCTGTTCACACGGGCTTGAGTGAACAAGCCGTTATCGCTGCACATAGTCAGGCGGAATACCGGGTCTATTTTTTAGGTTTTCAGCCAGGTTTTGCCTATTTGGGCGGGCTACCCTCTACACTGACAACGCCAAGACGTGCCGAGCCGCGCTTGGAAGTACCTGCCGGATCCGTCGGGATAGGTGGGCAACAAACTGGCATTTATCCGGTAACCAGCCCGGGTGGCTGGCAAATTATTGGGCGCACTGATGTGCGCTTATTTGATTTGCAGCGCCGGGCTCCCAGCCTTTTGCAAAGCGGCGATATCGTGCGATTTGTTCCCGTTGACGCTTCCGAACAGAAGGGAGCTAAGCATGCTTGAGATTCTACGTGCAGGCATACAAACTACCGTTCAGGACCAGGGACGTAGCGGTTTTCGCCACCTGGGGGTAGCGCAAGCGGGGGCATTGGATGCGCCTGCGATGTGGCTGGCGAATCGTCTGGTGAACAATGCTGGCACGGCAGCAGGTTTAGAAGTGGTTGCTGGCCCATTTGAAATTCGCTTTATGCGCGACGGCTGGGTCGCTTTGTGTGGTGCTGATTTTGACGCAACGCTGGATGAGCAACACTTTGTGTGCGGCTGGCGTTATCCAGTCAAAAAGGGACAAAAGTTACGCTTACGGGGTCCCAAATCGGGCACCCGTGTTTATCTGGCGTTTGATGGCGGGATTGATGTGCCGGTTGTGATGGGATCACGTTCTACCGATCTCAACGCCGGGTTTGGCGGTCATGCAGGGCGCGCTTTGAAAAAAGGGGACCGCTTACCGCTTGGCGTTACCTATCCATTAAAAAATAAGTTAGGAACGCCACAACGACAATGGACGCCCGAGGTCAGGGTATTACGTGGACCTGAATTTGATTTGTTTGATGAAGCCAGCCGTCAAAGTTTTTTTAAACAGGCATGGACGGTCAGTACCCAAAGTAATCGTATGGGATATCGATTGCAGGGAACAGCTTTGCAAAAAAGCGAAAGCAGCGATTTGTTATCACATGGCGTTTTACCTGGCGTAGTGCAGGTGCCGCCCAATGGGCAACCCATCGTATTGCTAGCGGATTCCCAGACTACTGGCGGCTATCCGCGTATTGCTGTGGTGATTACCGCCGATTTGTGGAAGCTTGCACAAGCACCGTTGGGACGACAATTCTGTTTTGTCGAAACTGATCTGGAGGGTGCAAAAGCTGCTCGTAAGCAATGGCAAAATGAACTATATCGGTTTGAATGGAGTTTGTATGGAAAATGAAATCTTGAACAGTAGAACGATAGATTTAAACGCTGATTTAGGTGAAGGCGGTGCTGATGATGCGGCGATTCTGGCCTGCGTCAGTTCAGTCAATATTGCTTGTGGTGGCCATGCCGGTGACGCGCACAGCATGCGTGTAGCAGTACGCGCAGCGATGGCGTGCGGTGTCGCGATCGGTGCCCATCCTAGTTTTGTTGATCGTGAAAACTTTGGTCGTACTGAAATGCATTTACCTATGCAACAAGTCTATGACGAGGTATCGGAGCAAATATGCGCGTTGCAGGATATATGCAAAACGGAAGGCACCGAGCTAGTACACGTTAAACCGCACGGTGCTTTATATAATCAGGCGGCACGTGATATCAGGCTTGCCGAAACGATAGTTAAAGCGATTGCTGACGCCGGACCACAATTGAAAGTAGTCGGTCTGGCTGGCAGTGAATTAATTCACGCCGCGCGCCGCGCGGGTATGATCGTTGCAGAAGAAGCATTTGCAGATCGTCGTTATAACAGCGATGGCAGTCTGATGTCGCGCAAACTACCTGGTGCAACGATTGATGAAGTAGAGTTGGCTCTGCAACAAGCAATGCGCATGGTGGAGCAACAAAGCGTAATCAGTATTGACGGCAAAGAGTTACAGATGAACATAGACACCCTTTGCCTGCATGGCGATGGCGCACATGCATTGCAACTCGCACGTTCTTTGCGAGAACAATTGCAACAAAAAGGAGTTGTAGTAACGGCAAGTATGTAGAGCGGGTGGAATCCGCCAAAAGCCGTAAAACTAAAATCTGCGCGGGTTGCACTCGCACTACAAAAAGATGGAGACAAACACATGGATATACAACTTTATTTACCGCTCATCAGCATTCCCATCATCGTACTGGGATTTGCTTTTCGCTTTAACCCTTTAATGGTCGTCACACTCGCCGGGTTGGTGACAGGGTTAGCGGTAGGTCTGGATTTTGGTATGTTATTAGAAACCTTTGGCGAAAAATTTTTAAATAGTCGCCAGTTGTCCAGTTCTATTCTTATTCTGCCCATTATTGGTCTGCTAGAACACTATGGCTTACGCGAGCGGGCGCAAGAATGGATCAAAGGCATACGCAGCGCCACCACCGGAAGAATTTTGATGCTCTACTTTGTCGTGCGCGAAATTACTGCGATGCTGGGTTTGTTAAGCTTAGGTGGACAAGCGCAGACAGTACGTCCTTTATTGGTACCGATGGCAGAAGGCGTGGCGCAAAATACTTACGGTGATTTGCCACCAGAACTCCGTGACCGGATTGCGGCGCATGCAGCGGCGTGCGACAACATCGCCTTGTTTTTTGGTGAGGATGTTTTTATTGCCTTTGGTGCTGTGTTATTGATGACGACATTTTTGAAAGAAAACGGCGTTGGCCAGATTGAACCATTGACGGTCGGTTTATGGGGACTGCCAACCGCGATTGCCGCCTTGCTGATTCATCTGGTCAGACTGTCACGTCTGGACGCAAAAATTGCGACCGAGGTTCAGGCATGGCGTATGGCACAGCAAGCAATCGTGAAAGCGAGCGCATGATGAATAGCATCTTTAATATCCACTTTATTTTTTATGTCATCGGTACGATTTTGTTGTTGGTCGCATTGATGACCTGGCGCGATGAATCGAATCCTAAACGCCTTGCAACCGGCTTGTTCTGGTTTTTGTTCAGCGTCAGTTTTTTATTCGGTGACCTGATGGTCGCGCAGCTTGGCAAATCACTCGCTTATCGCATCAATGGCATTATCGTTTTATTGCTGGCACTGATTGCGGGATTTAATTTTCTTGGTGTTGGTGCGCATCGTTTTTTACCGGATACAGAATTCCAGGAGAAATTAAAAAAAATAGGCATGAAAATTTTCTTGCCTGCGTTAGCGATCCCAGTGTTGACGGTGTTACTGACCTTGTTCGGTAAAACGATACGCTTCGGCGATTGGTATTTGCTGGATCAATCCAACCTGACGCTGGCTTCTCTGATCCTTGCTTGTATTGGCGCATTGGGTTTTTCATGTTTAGTGACACGTGGCACGCCGTTGCAGGCGGTGCGCGAATCTCGTCGTTTGATTGATGCGCTGGGGTGGGCTTTGGTGTTGCCGCAATTGTTGGCGATGCTGGGTGGGGTATTTGTCGCTGCACATACTTGTCAGTCGATACAAAACCTGATGAGTCTGGTGGTCAATCCGGAAAGTCGTATTGGTGTTGTCATTGCTTATTGTGTTGGCATGGCGATCATGACGATGATCATGGGAAATGGCTTTGCTGCATTTCCGATTATGACCGCCGGGATAGCATTACCATTTTTGATTGTTGGTCAGCACGCTAATCCTGCCGTTGTGGTCGCGATAGGGATGTTCTCCGGGTATTGTGGTACTTTAATGACACCAATGGCCGCCAACTACAATATTGTGCCTGCCGCATTATTGGAATTAAAAAATAAGTATCTGGTAATTAAGACACAGATACCAACGGCGCTGATGGTATTGGCTTGCAATATTGTGCTGATGTACTTTTTAGCTTTTTCTAAATGAAGTGTGACGGTTTTATGCGTAAAATTTTATTGACCGGTTTTGCCCCGTTTGGGGCGGAGAAGACGAACCCCTCGTGGGATGCGGTGCAGGTGCTCGATGGCCAGATGATCGACGATGCACGGATTATCAGCCTGCAACTTCCATGTGAGTTCGATGTTTGCTTGCAAGTGCTGGAGGATGCAATGCGTGAGCACCAGCCAGAGGTCGTGTTGAGTCTGGGTCAGGCTGGGGGGCGTGCCGATATCACGGTTGAGCGGGTAGCGATTAATATTAACGATGCCAGAATCCCGGATAACATCGGGCAGCAACCGATTGATACGCCGGTAGCAGAACATGGCCCGGTAGGCTATTTTAGCAGTTTGCCGATCAAAGCCATTGTGCAAGCTTTGCGGGAACAAGGCATTCCGGCGTCGGTCTCACATACCGCTGGCACCTATGTTTGCAATCATGTGTTTTATGGTTTGATGCATTTATTACCTGACTACCCAAGCATAAAGCGTGCTGGCTTTGTTCATGTTCCGTATACACCGGACCAGGCTGCAGCTCATCCGGGGGCTGCAAGTATGGCAGTCACAACGATGACGGCAGCAATACGATTGATGTTGGAAACAACGCTGCACACGGCGCATGATATTCACGTCAGCGGCGGAATTACGCATTAAAACGCGTTCAGAATTTCTGTGTTGTCAAAGCGTTTTTGAAAAATCAGCGCAATAAGTTGTTTCAGATTCATAAAAAAATCAGGTAGAATTCTTATCGTGTTAAGGTGTTTTTTTGCTTTCCGCAAAAAAATTAAACGGGAAGCCGGTGCGCAGATGATTTCAGTTTCATCGCAAACCCGGCACTGCCCCCGCAAAGGTAAATGAGTTAACTTCGGTTAATGCTGCGCAATATGCCACTGTGTTTTTTACATGGGAAGGCGCGTCAGCTGGAACTTTTTCCGCTCATCAGTCCTGATACCGGCCTTATGCACTAGCGGCAATTTCGCGGTGGGCGATGCTTGCGTAATCCGTGCTCGCGCACGCGTTCCGTATCCATTTCTTTTCCCAGATTGCCATTTTTTGCCACGCGGGTGTGCGGGTGAAAAATGACGTTCGTACTCTCAATTGGCGTTCCTGAGTTTCAATGGCTTTGGCTTTTGCTATATGCTGTTGCGCCTTTGTTTTGATTTTGATTCTGGCTTAGCTAAGAATCAAAGAGAGATGTTATTTTTTTCTATTCATCATTCTTGATGATGACACGCGCTGGCGATGATTGACTCTTTTGATGAGGAATCGCTATGCATATCGAACCAGGCATTATTGCTCCGGCTAAACTGGCTTTTGCCGCTGTGACTGCATCCGCAGTATATCTCGGCTATTTACCGCAATTATTTCGTCGCCCCGCTTTGCTATTGCGTACAGCGCTGGCGGCTATTTTCTTCTCTATGTTTATGCAGGCTTTCCACATGCAAGTGGGGCCATCGGAACTGCATTTTATTGGTGCTATTCCTATTTATCTGAGTTTTGGATTTTTGCCTACGTTGTTTGGCTTTGCACTAGGCTTGTTGTTGCAAGGCGCTTTATTTGAACCACAAGATCTGGTGCATCTGGCAGTGAATAGTCTGAGCCTTGCAGTACCTCTTATGGCGATGCATTACTGCTTTGGACGAAAATTGCAGAGCGTTAATGTCACCACCTTACTCAAGTTAGATGCGATGTATTACAGCGGCGTCACTTTGATGGTGGGTTTTTGGTTGGCGGTCTCCAATCCTGCGACCTCGTTTCTGGCATGGGCTCAATTTGCTTCCAGCTATCTGACATTGGTATTGCTGGAGCCGGTTTTTAGTTTGGGTATTTTATGGCTGATACGTCGTTTCTCGCATAGCAAATTAGTCGCCTTGTGCTTATCCGAAGGCTCGCTGTCTGCTTCTTCCATCGCCTCTAGTTCTGACGTATGAAGCAGATTGCGACGACTGACAAACCCGGCACGGTCTGGTTTGTTGGTGCGGGGCCGGGTGATCCTGATCTGTTGACAGTCAAAGGACGCGATCTGATTGCCCGTGCTGGCGCCATTTTGTTTGCCGGGTCACTGGTGAATGAAGCCGCCACGCGCTGGGCGCCACCTGGTTGCGTGATTGCTGATTCTAAAGAAATGACGTTGGAGCAAATGGCGACATGGCTGATAGCGCAGGCACATCAACACCAAACCGTGATACGACTGCAAACCGGAGATCCGGGTTTATATGGCGCGTTGATTGAAGTTGTTCAACCGCTGGATGCAGCGGGTATTGCGGTACAAGTCGTGCCTGGCGTGTCGTCGGCAATGGCATCCGCCGCGGCTGCGGTCGAGAGTCTGACTTTACCCGAGATCACCCAAACCGTCATTTTGACGCGAGTGGAAGGGCGCACGCCGATGCCAGAAGGTGAATCACTGGAAGAACTTGCCAGTCATCACACGACGCTGTGCATTTTTTTGAGTATCACTTTACTTGGACGGGTAACGACAGCGCTGATCGCCGCTGGCTGGTCTCCTGATGCACCAATATTGGTCGTCCACAAAGCCAGTTGGCCAGAACAGGAAAAAATCATCCGTGGCACGATTTCAACGATACAACAACTATGTCGTGAAGCGAAAGTGGCAAGCCAGGCGATGATTATTGCCAGCCCGACGTTAGGGGCGCGGCAATGGACGACGCTCATCAAATCAAAACTGTATGACGCTAGTTTTACTCATCGTTTCCGTCGCGCCAGCGTAACGACGACCGTCAACGCTGATACGGCTCCCTTGTCGCCTGATGCAAACAGCGTGACCACTAAACATTCAATAGAGACTTTATGAAAAAAGATACGATTTTGTTAGTCGGACATGGTTCCCGCGAGGCTTCCGGCAATGATGAAATTTTAGAGTTCGCGGCGCAATGGCGTTTGCGTCAACCTGATTGGCGCATTGAGGTTTGCTTCATCGAATTTTCTGAAGTCACGATGAGTGTTGGCCTGGCACGCGCCGCAGAACACGCAGATCGTGTGTTGGTATTGCCGCTTATTTTAAATGCGGCGGGGCATGTGAAAATGGATATTCCGCAAGCGATCGATGGCGCGCGGATCAAGTTTCCGCAAACGCAGTTTTTATACGCACCGCACCTGACGGCTTGTGACCCTATCCTGAGCATCCTTAAACGCCGCTTACGCAAAGCGATGCAAGCTTTAGATATGCCCGATCCGACGACGACAGGTGTCATCGTTTTGGGACGCGGCTCGTCTGACCGTCAGGCTAATGGTGACATGGCAAAAATGGCGCGCTGGTTAATGGAAGAAGGAGATCATGAGTTAGTCGATCTGGCATTTACCGGCATCACTTATCCTCGTATAGAAAAAGTCGTTCGACGGCAAAACATGCTGGGAATGACGCAGATTGTTGTGCTGCCTTATTACTTGTACAACGGCACACTGGTGGAACGCATCAAACGTCAGGTTGAGCATTTGAAGATGCAATATCCACACATACGCTTTACCGCGAGCACTTATTTTGGATTTGAAAAAGAAATTTTTGAATTGCTGGAACAGCGTGTACATGATTTGCAGCATGGACATCAGGAATCAACAATGCCTTGTGATGGCTGTAAGTTCCGTGATTTTGCGGTCGAACATGGTTTAGGTGGACATCATCACGATGATGCGCAGCATCACCACCATCATCATGAGCATGAACATATGCCAGTCATTGCGATCAAGGCAACGACAGTTAATCATCACCATGAACATGATCATGGACATGAACATCATGCTCACCACGAACACCACGGCCATGCGCATACTGCACACCCGGTAGCAGGATAAATCATGAACAATAACGTGATCACCGAACAGCTCACCGCTGCCGGACGCGCGATAGAACATGATTCGTTTGCCGTGATTGACAGTGAAGTGAGCAGCCATTTTTATACCGCCGAGCAATGGCCCATCGTCAGGCGCATGATTCATGCCAATGCCGACTTTGACTTTAATGGCTTAACGGATTTTCACCCCGATGCGATACGTTCGGGTGTGGCGGCGATCTGCAGCAGAACATCGCGTGTTGTCGCTGATGTGGAAATGATCTGCGTCGGCTTATCGCAACCACGACTCGCGCATTTCAATATGACAACGCATCAGTTTATTTCGGAATCGCAAGTCATTGCTGATGCAAAAGAGCAAGGAACGACGCGCGCTGTTCAGGCGATGCGACGTGCGCATCAATTAGGTTTATTGGAGGGCGCGATTGTTGGTATAGGCAATGCACCGACTGCCTTGATCGAACTGGTCAGACTCATTCAACAACACCGGGTACGTCCTGCACTCGTGGTGGGTATGCCAGTCGGGTTTGTCTCGGCGGCGGAATCGAAAGACTTGATGGCGTTGGAACAGCAAGTGCCCTGGATCGTGATTCGTGGTCGTAAAGGTGGGTCGACCTTAGTGGTGGCAGCGATTCATGCCTTACTTGGTCTGGCTGAGGCTGCTGAACATCCATGATGAAGAAAGAGGCGCCGCGTGGTACTCGTACTGGTTTTACGACTGGTGCGTGTTCTGCTGCGGCGGCACGGGCTGCTGCGATAGGCTTAGTCACTGGCAGCGTACCGGATCAGGTTGAATGTTGTTTACCGAATGGTGATCTGGTGACTTTTGCGGTACAGGATGGATATTGCGACGGACAACGTGCCCATGCCATGGTGATCAAGGATGCTGGCGATGATCCCGATTGTACCGACAAAGCACATCTGACTGCCGATCTGCGTTTGTTGCCAGATGCGGGGCAATTATTGCTATCGGGTGGCTTTGGTGTTGGTACGGTAACCATGCCGGGCTTGGGTTTAGAGGTTGGTGGTCCGGCCATTAATCCGGTGCCGCGCAAGAATATTCTTGCGAATGTGAAGGCCGTCGCTTCAGGCTTATTGGACGACGCCGGGATAGAAATTATGATTTCTGTTCCGCAAGGCGTAGAAATGGCGAAGAAGACGCTCAATGCACGTTTGGGCATTCTGGGTGGTATTTCTATCCTGGGCACCACTGGCATCGTTAAACCTTATTCAACGGCGGCTTATCGAGCCAGTGTGGTGCAAGGCGTGCAAGTAGCAAGCACACTGGGACATGATGTCGTGGTATTGACCACCGGTGGTCGTACAGAAAAATTTGTCATGGACGAAATGCCGCATTTGCCCGCTGCGGCGTTTGTGCAAATGGGCGATTTTCTACGCTATGCCATGAGTGCCGCCAGCCGGCATCACATCAAAAAAGTCATCATCGGTGGCATGGTCGGCAAGCTCACCAAGATTGCCCAAGGTGAAGAAATTACCCACGCCGGACGCGCTGAAGTGGATACCGGTTTGTTGGCAAACATTGCAACTGGCCTCGGCGCACCAGCGGAAGTCTGCGCGGCGATTGCGGCTGGAGAAACCGCCAGGTATGCCAGCGAGCAGATGGAATTACTAGGTCTTTCTGTGGCATTTCATACGGTATTGGCGGAGCGCGTGATTGAGACGCTGAACGCGCGCTATCCGGATCAATTTCAATTACATGTACTGGTCTGCGATTTCGATGGTCGCAAGATTGCAGAAGTAAGGTCAGAAAATTTATGTTAGACAGCTTACCTACTCACCCACGCTGCCGTATTGTTGGGGTGCTCGATGACGGCATCGCCAGCTTATCCGCGAATGCTTTGTTGCATATACAAAATGCGCAGATGATTATCGGTGCACGTCGCACGCTGGAAATATTTCAAAACCATATTGCACCCACAGCAGAGCAAAGGCCGCTGAGCGGCGCACTATCTCAGGTCCCTGAGTGGATACGTGCCGCGCAGAGCGATGGCTTAAGAGTGGTGGTGCTGGCGACAGGCGATCCCTTATGCTATGGCATCGCTGCCTATCTTGCAGCGCATTTGTGTATCGAAGCGATAGAAATTATTCCCAATGTATCGACCTTGCAATTGGCGTGTGCCCGCTTGGGCATGCCGTGGCAGCAAATGAAATTTAGTTCAGTACATGCAAAAGATGCGGGTGAATGGACGCAAGGTAGCGACGCCAGTCACGGTATGTACGGTTTGATGCAAGAAATACGGCAGCATGCGCGGCTGGCGATTTTAACCGGGCCAGACAATACACCAGACAGGATTGCACGTATGTTGGTCATCGAAGGTCTGCAAGACGATTATGAGATGGCAGTATGCGAACGCCTTTGTCAGGATGAGGAGCGTATCGTCACCGATATGAGTGTCTCTGCCGCTGCTGAAATGCGCTTTGCTGATCCAAATGTGATGCTGCTGTGGCGCACTGATATGCAAAGAGAACCGGTGCTGTTTGGCCTTGCTGATGATGCGTTCCAACAAAGACATCCAGAAAAGGGTCTGATCACCAAGCAAGAAGTTCGCGCGGTATCGCTGGCGCGTCTGCAATTGCGTGCGGATAGCATTGTGTGGGATATCGGCGCGGGTTCCGGTTCGGTCGGTTTGGAGGCGGCACGCTTGTGTCGCCGTGGTCATGTCTATGCGATAGAAAAAAATCCCGAAGATAGTCAAATCGCCTTGTCGAATTGGCGCCAGTTTGGCCTCAGTAATTACACCTTAGTCCACGACAAAGCACCTTCTGGCATGGAGCATTGGCCAGCGCCTGATGCGATTTTTATCGGCGGTTCTGGTGGCGAATTGAATGAACTCATCTCACTTTGTTTGCAACGTCTTCGACCAAATGGAAAGTTAGTAATGAATTTCGTCACACTCGAAAATCTTTCCACCGCCATCACCGTCTTAAAGCAAGCAGATGCAGAGTGGGATGTGATCAGCCTGCAAGCGTCACGTAGCAAACCAATATTGCATATGCATAGAATGGCGGCAGAAAATCCTGTGTGGCTGGTGTGTGCGCAAGCCAAGGCGGACGTATGAGTAAGTTGATTGCCTTATCGCTGGGGCCGGGGGATCCTGGTTTGATCACGCGTAGCGCGTGGCTACAACTGCAGCGTTCTGATACGGTGTGGACCTATCCTATCCGTAGTTTGCGCAAAGAAAGCTACGCCTTGGATATCGTTCTACGTGCTGGTTTTCCTTTGCCAGAACAGCATCAGGCGTTACTATTCCCGATGACGCATGATGTCGAAAAGCTCGCACGGCATTGGCTCAAGGCTGCGCAAATCGTTCAACAATTATTGCAATCCGGACGCGATGTTTTATTTTTGGTTGAAGGCGATGCTTCAACCTACGCCAGCTTTTGTTATCTCGCTCGTACTTTGCGCGAGCTTGATGCGACAGCGGATATTGAGATTATCGCTGGTGTGAATTCGTTCAATGCAGCTTGCGCAACTTTGCAAATACCGCTGTCGGAACAAGACGACACCATTGCGATTGTCCCTGCCGCTTACGGCATCGGCGCGGTGGAACGCATGCTGAATGATTTCGACACCTTGGTGCTGATGAAGGTGAAGCCTTTACTCGATGACCTGATTGATTTATTAGCACGCCGTGATTTATTACCACACGCACGCTTCATAGAAAAAGCCGGTTCGCCAGTAGAACGTATCGTGACGGATGTGGCGACGCTCAAAGGTGAGAAGGTCAATTATTTGTCTTTGCTCATCGTTAAAAATCCTCAGCGAGAACGCGGTGAATTGTTACGTGGCTGCCGGAAAAACGACAGCTTGGTCGCCAATGAAGGTGTAGTTTTCGACGAAAATAGACAGGAAATGCCAGCATGAATACAAATAACGAAGTGATTCAGTTTACTCCGGATGAACCACGGATTGTCTTGGTAGCGATTACAAAGCATGGCGCACAGCAAACGGCCGCTTTGGCGCAGCTTTTGCCTCAGGCGCATGTCTGTGTCGCAGAAAAATTTTCTGTGCTGATGTGCAAAATCACCAATCCTGTACGCGCCTATACGGGCGCGTTTCGCGATGAAATTGCGGCATTGATGGCGGACTTTGATCAGGTTGTATTTTTTGTGTCCCTCGGTGCTGTAGTACGTTTGATCGCGCCTCATCTGAAAAACAAAGACGAGGATCCCGGCGTGATTGTGGTCGACGATGCCGCGCAATTCGTGATTCCCGTGTTGTCGGGTCATGTTGGTGGAGCGAACGAATGGGCGGAAAGGATTGCTGCTTTATTGCAGGCGACTCCTGTACTAACCACCGCATCTGACGTAGGTAAAACAATTCCGGTTGATATTCTCGGTCGTGACTTGGGTTGGCAGGTGGAAGCCCCCAAAATCAATATCACTCGCGTTTCAGCCCACGTGGTGAACGGTGAAGCGATCGCTTTTGTGCAGGAAGCCGGACAAAAAAACTGGTGGAATCGGACAAATCCACTGCCATCGAATATTCATTTGTTTGACCGTTTTGACGACGTCGATGTCAGCAAATTCTCAGCGGTGTTATGGGTCACGCATCAAGTTATCACTCGCGCCTGTTGGGAACAACTGCATGAACGTCTGGTTGTTTACCGTCCTCCGGTTACTGCCTGATATGCGCTATTACAGTATTGGTCTCGGATGTGACCGCGGCACGCCTCTGCTGACCGTGCAGACGGCTTTGACGCAAGCCTTGCAACTGATATCTGCACATGAGTCGCAGATCAGATGTATTGCAACGATTGATCTGAAGGCAGATGAATTTGCTTTCATTGCCTTGGCAAAACATCTTGGCTTAGCTTTGCAATGTTACCCCGCACATGAGTTAGCTAACGTGCCTGTTGCTAATCCATCAATGACGGTCTTGAAGTATGTAGGCACGCCTTCGGTATCGGAAGCCGCAGCTTTATTGGGGGCGGGTTATCAGCCAGCGATGAATATACAAGAGTCAAGCCAGGCAGCTCCAGCATTAGTTCTGGAGAAATATAAATATCAAGGCGTTTGCGGTAAGAACGTCACTATTTCAATTGCGGAAATTCGATCATGAATCAACTAGTTCAGACTGAGCAGCAAGTTACTGCCGAGGCAATCGACATATCACCATCGTGTCAATCTGGCGGAAAAATTTCTCTTGTCGGCATCGGTCCCGGCAGTCACGCACACATGACCCAGCGAGCGCGTGATGTCATCGCCGAAGCCGATACCATCATTGGTTATGTGACTTACATCAAACTGGTTGCGGATTTGATCGTTGGTAAAGAAATCATCCGTAAATCCATGACCGAAGAATTGGATAGAGCAATTCATGCGCTGGAATTTGCGCAGCAAGGCAAAAAGGTCGCCTTGATTTCTTCTGGTGATGCGGGCGTGTATGGCATGGCGGGGCCGACCTTTGAGGTCTTATTTCAGGCTGGCTGGACACCAGCGACTGGCGTTGAAGTTGAAATCGTTCCCGGTGCTTCTGCCTTGAACACCTGCGCATCATTGGTCGGCGCACCATTGACGCATGATTTTTGTTCGATTTCTTTGTCTGATTTGTTGACGCCGTGGCCTGTCATTGCTCGCCGCCTCGATGCTGCGGCTGCCGCAGATTTTGTTTGTGCTTTGTACAACCCTAAGAGCGGTCGCCGCACACAACAGATTGTTGAGGCACAACGATTATTTTTGAGACACCGCGATCCGACTACGCCAGTCGCTATCGTGAAATCAGCTTATCGTCCCAAGCAGAGAATCGAATTCACTACCCTGGAAAAAATGAGTGATTGCGATATTGGCATGTTGACGACGGTGTTGATTGGTAACAGTAATACCTTCATCCGCGAAGGGCGCATGGTAACCCCGCGCGGTTATGCCAACAAATACTCTATGCAGGACCATGCAACCCACGACGGTGAAAAGGCAGGTCGCTCTTTATCGACTGGTTTAACTGGCTGGCTGGAGAATTTGCATGCGGATCATCAAGCAGGTATCAGTGCGATCGAATTAGCACAGCACCACCATTTGCCGCTTGACTATATACAGAGCACGCTGGAACAGGCGTTGGAATCTTCACGTAATGATGGAGCGACAGAAATAATGATGGAGAGTGAAGCATGAGTGAAGTTGTGAAACCAAAAATTGGCGCATACAAACGGCATATTCTGATTTGTACGGGGCCACGTTGTGCAGAAGATGGCGCAGCACAGGCCTTATTCGATAGCCTTGGGGATAAGTTCAAAGCAGCGGTTCTGAATGAAGGCGAGTTGCGGGTTAAGCGTAGCCGCGTAAGTTGCTTCGCTGCCTGCAAAGGTGGTCCGGTGATGTGCGTACAACCGGATGGGCTGTGGTACTACAATGTCACGCCGCAAAACATGGATAAAATCATAGAGCAACATCTGGTTGGCGGAGAAGCGGTAGAGGAACTGGTTTTTCATCGCGGCCCTGGTTGCGTGTAATTCTCAGTGACTTGTACCGAGGCAAGGCATACAATCTCTTTAGCAATTTTGTTCAGGCTGCTGTTTCATTCGAAGCAGCGCAAGAGCAGATTTCATTGAGAGAGAAATATCATGTTCTTCATCTTATTTGTCGTCCTTATTTTTGTACTGGCTGGTTTCAGAGTCGCGAATCAATATCAACGCGGGGTCGTATTCAGACTGGGTAAATTACAAGGCATCCGTGGCCCGGGTTTGTACTGGCTGATCCCTGCCATCGAATGGCAAAGAATGGTTGATATCCGTACGATAACCACCTCGGTTGATCAGCAAGAAACTATCACCAAAGACAATGTGCCTGTCAAAGTGACGGTAGTGATCTGGTATTCGGTGACTGATCCCATTAAATCAGTCATTGAAGTCGTTGATGTGGGCGGTGCTGTGGTGCAAGTCGCGTTAACCTCGATGCGCAACGTGATTGGACGCCACACCTTGGATGATGTGCTCAAGGAACAAGAACGGCTTGGCACTGATATGCGTAAAGTGATTGATACCGCGACAGAACCCTGGGGCGTTAAAGTCACCCGCGTAGAGATGCGCAATGTCGAAATCCCTGAATCGATGCAACGTGCCATGGCACAAGAGGCTGAGGCATTACGTGAAAAACGTGCCCGCATCATCAAGGCCGAAGCGGAACTCGAAGCGGCGCTTAAACTACGCGAAGCAGCGGGCTTGATTATGGAAAACCCAGCTGGTCTGGAACTGCGTCGCATGCAAATGATCACCGAAGTTGGCGCGGAGCAAAATACCACCACGATTATCATGATGCCGAGTGAATTTGTTTCTATGGCAAAAGGTATTGCTGATTGGACAGCCAGCGCGGAGGCAAAATTGGTCAAGAAACAAATTGAAAAACCTGAACTATAAAATTTTTTATCATGTTGTGTAAGTAAGGGCGCTGTCGTACGACCAAAGAAAACATCGTCTTGATTTGCTGGGTTCATTCTTTGATGACGATATGTCTTTGATCAGGAGTTCAATATGGTACAAGCGATAGATTCTTCCAGTTCGTCGAGTGGTGGCGCTGCTTCTGCGGCAGCGTCGGCTGGTGCGTTGCAGGCGCAATTAGATCAATATCAGCATCAGTTATCTGATTGCGTTAATTGTGATTCTGCTAAAACGCCGGAGGGGAAGCAGCAGATTGCTGAAATTTCCAGCAAAATTGGTAGTATCAGGCAGGCAATTGAATCCAGGCAAGCCGCTGCAAATTCGACGACGGCGAATAAATCCAATCAAGTCAATGCGGTGAATGGAGTAAACACCAACAATCCCGTTACCGCATTCAATCATGCCTCTGCGATTAATTCTGCTACGCATAGTACCCAGGCTGCACAAAATCAAATTAGTGTTGATGCGGTGCAGCCACCGGTAGCGGCTAACCTCACGGTCGGCGTGAATATTAATTTATATTCCTGATCTGCTTTTTTGATAGCGACTTTTAAGGAGCCAGCAAACTTTCAAGATCGGCATTGGATCTCATGGCTGCGATGATTTTTTTACTCTGCGCCAAGAGTTGCTGGCGTTCACGGTCACTTGCCAGGCTTTGCAAGTAGTGGTCAATCAGGCTGCCTTCGCACTGGCCTGAGTACATGCAGTGCTCCGTCGCGCGTAGTGAATCCTGGCTGCATGCCATTCCTGTTTGACATGCGGCGATAGTAAATGCTTTGGCACGATAAGACTGCGCTTGCATTTCATCTTCATCACTACCAATCTGGTCTTTTAAATACGTGTAAGCGAATCCGCTTAACGATGCGAGATCTTGCGGATTATGGCTGTTGAACGCGGCACGTGCAATTTCCATGGCGGCATCATAATTGCCATTCTGCATTAGATGGGAAGCGGATTCGCCAACGGTTTTGGCTCCACCTCGCAGCCAATGCCCAGCCAGTTCTTGCTGCTGACGCATAAGCTCATCATTATCAACACCAGCGAAATTCTGGCATCGTGTACGCAAGCGTTGATAGGCTATCTTTTGTGGGTTGTCATCTGCAAGACGACTCATGTTTTGCTGCCAAAGAGCAGATCGAGCGCCAAATAGATTGGGCATGCAGGTGTGCCATGCCCGATATGCCAGCAGAGTATGTTCGGAGTCCTTAGCATTTTTATTTGCCTCAAATAAAGCGCGTAAATCCTGAGATTGCTCCAAGGGATCGGTTTCTGGACCTTTTTGTATTTCTCTTTCAGAAATGAGAGGTTGGGAACTCGTCATGGGGAGCTGCAGAGGGCTTAAATTGATTCTTTCACTCTCCAACTCGCCTGAATTGTCATTTGGCCATAACAGAAATACCAGCGCAAATAAACAAATGGCGATCGCAATAATGGCGCTAATAAGTCGTGCTGAAGTCATCTTAGCTTGTGGATATCTTGTGCATATGCTGTGTGCATATGGATAAAAACTGTGCGTAAATATGTGGATAAGTCTGTGTGTAAGTGTAGGCTTTCACTATGCATGACGTATCAGACCTGCTGCAAGCTTGGAAGTGGCAGCAGGCGACATCCGACTATATGCTACAGACCAGTTTATGGGCGAGCAATATAAATGCCTGTTGCCGGGCAAGTTCCCGCGATATTCGCGTTAGTTACCAGAGAGTTGGCATTTGGGAACTGATTCAAGCTAGACGGATCAAGATTAGTCCATACCTCGGTCAAATAGCTCACACGGTTTTTCTTGACGCATTTGAATGCAATTGCGGAGTTAGCTGAGCTTCCAAACGTATTCGTTGCCGCTTGCATCAATTGGGTACGGGTAACGTTACGGCCTGCATTGTTAGCAATGAAAGCATTCAATGGGGTTTGTCCTAAGGTTTTGATCAAGTTGATCGTCGTAGCCCAAAAATTGTCCGGTGTCTGACCACTACAGCTACCGTGTTTATACCATTCGTGATCATCCAGACACGATTGGATGCCAGGCATGTAGGTTGCAAGATTGCTCAATGTGCTGGCGCTTGCGCCATACGGATCCATGCTACACCAGGTACTACCATTGTCGAGATCAATTTCTTGTTGAGGCACATTGCAATACTGTGGATTGTTGCCGTCAAACGAACTAGCCCACAGACCATGTGTGGATAAGTGATTGCCAGCATAAGTACCTTGAATGTTTTGGCATTCAGATTTACCACTATTGGTGGCGCAAAAACCCGGCTCCCAAGATGCAGCAAGTAAAAAATAATCTGCTGTTTGTGCTTGTGCCGCTGTATTTGCCAGCATTGCCATCATCATTGCGACAGATGCTTTGATCAGTTTAGATAACATAAGTTTTCCAGTAATTAAGTGAATTAATTGTTAAATAGCAATCATTGAGCGACGTTGTTTGGCGCCCTGGATATCGCAAAAATGTTGCGACTAAGTAAAACTACTTAGCCAAAATGACAATGATGTGACATTTTTTAACAAAACCCTTGAAAACTCGTAAAAAATGACTAATATTGTAATCCTGTTGTCATAATGTTGTTTAATTGAAACATATATTAAGGTGTGCAGATAAGACCACTTTGTCTGATGTGCTTGATTTGTCGATAGCTAATTTTTGTGAAAATGCAAGAAATGCCAGATGTCGTGAACTTCATATTTGACGTGCTGTCAGCTTGCTTATTGATGCCATATGGCGCATTTCTGAGCATTCAGCGGTTTGAATAGAATACCTGAGCAGGAGGATGTGTAGTAATGAAGAATAATCAGCAAGACCGTTTTGGTATGCCTGATTCATCGATAAAATCGGCAGAAAAGACGGCAAAAAAGCAAAAGAAATACCATTTTCACTTTTACGTTCCGACCCGTAAAGAAGTCGCCACCCTTAGCAGAGACACACTTGCTCCTTTGTTAATCGGCTGGATGTGCAACAGCGTCATGGAAATCATTCCCTCACGCACTCAAATTCTTGAAGTCATCGATATTTTGCGCAATCGTCGGGATGCCGCGCAGTTTTCACAATTGGTTAACATGTGTCATAACTATATTCGTGCCGATTGAGAAAGATTTTTATTCGTCGGAAATACGTCTGAAAACACCAATAAACCGTAAGTTGATCAGGCTTTCGGTGGAATCAAATTCGTAGATCGAAATTAATAAAAAGAACATTTTTATTCTGTCAGGCAACGACCAGTCCGTATCTTCATTTTGTTGCTGCGTTTCTACCCGATTAAGTCCCCTAAAATTTTGCCCGAATTCTATTGCGCGAGCCGAAGTTCTCCTTCAAACTCCTGCAATTATTGGGAAAACATCGTTAAATACAGGTGATATTGGCTACTGAGCCTTCAGTGAGCGTATGCTTGTTTGTAGCATTATTCAATGCTGTAATTTTCTCGACCAAAGCCCGTGGAATACCCGCATAACAAGCTTGCGGGTTTTTTATTGATCTTCTTGCATTCATTAATTCATGAACACACTCATCTGGTTCGTTATTCTGTATTGGGTTATCTCGGTCGGTATTGGTTTGTACGCAGCTCGTTATGTGAATAACTCCAAAGACTATGCAGTGGCTGGACGTTCATTGCCGATGTATGTGGTGACTGCAACGGTATTTGCCACCTGGTTTGGATCAGAGGCCGTATTGGGAATCTCGTCTACTTTTGTCAAAGAAGGCTTTAAAGGCGTCGTTGCAGATCCATTTGGTTCTTCGCTATGCCTGGTGCTGGTCGGTTTGTTTTTCGCTAAACCTTTGTACCGCATGAATTTGCTGACGATTGGTGATTACTATAGAAACAAATTTGGTCGTACTGTTGAGATTCTGGTTACCCTTTGCATCGTGGTGTCATACCTCGGTTGGGTTGCCGCACAAATTAAAGCGCTAGGTCTGGTGTTTAATGTCGTTTCCGGTGGCTATATTGAAATGAATACCGGCATGATTATTGGTGCTGTAAGTGTTCTGATCTATACCCTGATGGGAGGGATGTGGTCGGTTGCGATTACTGACTTTTTGCAAATGATCATCATTGTCGTCGGGATGGTTTATATCGGATGGGAAGTGTCAGGCATGGTTGGTGGCGCTGGCGCGGTGATTTCTCATGCAGCGAATGCCGGTAAGTTTGAATTCTGGCCCAAGCCAGAAGGGCGGGAGATGCTGTGGTTCTTTGCCGCGTGGATCACGATGATGCTGGGTTCCATTCCTCAGCAAGACGTTTTTCAGCGCGTCGCTTCTTCCAAAAATGAAAAAATTGCTGGAAACGCGTCTATTCTCGGTGGCGTGCTTTATTTTTGTTTCGCGTTCATTCCGATGTTCCTGGCTTATTCAGCCACGCTGATCGATCCGGGCATGGTAAATAGTCTGATCGACAAGGATTCGCAATTAATCCTGCCAACTCTGATTATGACCAAAGTGCCTATGTTGGCGCAGGTGATGTTTTTTGGTGCTTTGTTGTCGGCAATTAAAAGTTGTGCGAGTGCAACTTTACTGGCGCCGTCGGTGACTTTTTCGGAAAACATTATGAAGCCTTTTTTCCCGAAACAGACCGACAAACAATTTTTACGCATGATGCGTCTCGTCGTGCTTGTATTTACCGCAATTGTGACCATGTTTGCTATGAATACTGAATCAAGTATTTATAAGATGGTTGAAAATGCTTACAAAATCACACTGGTGGCCGCATTTGTGCCTTTGGCGTTTGGTTTGTATTGGAAGCGTTCGACCGCACAAGGTGGTTTGGTCTCGATCATTTTTGGTATCGTATGTTGGGTCTTGCTGGAGATTTTTGCACCCGACGGCTACTGGCCACCGCAACTGGTCGGTCTGGTAATGAGTGCTGTGGGTATGATTTTGGGTTCATTGTTGCCACAATACTCACGTAAATCAGTTGCAGCCTGAAAGCTTTTGATGCGATGCGCAAATCTTGACTGAAACCCTTTATAATTCAGGGTTTTATCAGTTTTTTGAGGGCGAGAGTATGCCGATTTACGCTTACCGTTGTGACGAGTGTGGTTTTGCCAAAGATGTTTTGCAAAAAATTTCCGACGATCCTTTGACGGAATGCCCGTCTTGTGGAAAATCCGCATTTAAGAAACAGGTCACCGCTGCTGGCTTTCAGTTAAAAGGCTCAGGCTGGTATGTCACGGATTTTCGTGGCGGATCTGGCTCTGCAGCGACGACCGGTACGCCGGCACCTGCCGTGGCGTCAACTGACGCAACTGCTAATTCTGCAACGGCTGCCGCAACGACAACGGCTCCTGCGCCTGCCAGTGCACCTGCGGCACCTGCTGGTACTGCTGACTAAGATGTTGACCAAGCAAGCCCGATCCACTTACCAAAGAAATCATCGTCATGCGTAAATATTTTATTACTGGCTTATTGATCTTGGTACCTTTGGCTATCACAGCATGGGTGCTACATGCGGTGATTAGCACGATGGATCAATCTTTGCTGTTACTGCCACCCGAGTGGCGTCCCGAGAAGTTAGTCGGTTTTCAGTTTCTCGGATTAGGAACTATCCTGACTTTGCTGATCGTTTTTGTGACTGGTTTGCTGGCACAAAACTTTATTGGCAATTATGTTGTGCGACTCTGGGAGGCTTTGCTAAATCGCATTCCTATCGTGAATTCGATTTACTCTAGTGTTAAACAAGTGTCGGATACCTTGTTTTCCTCTTCAGGCAATGCGTTTCGTAAAGCAGTGTTGATTGAGTATCCACGCCACGGTTCCTGGACGATTGGTTTTTTAACTGGCGTGCCAGGTGGTGATGTTGTCAACCACTTACAAGGTGAATTTGTGAGTGTGTATGTACCAACGACGCCTAATCCAACTTCTGGCTTCTTTTTGATGGTGCCAAAGAAAGATGCCATTGAACTTGATATGAGTGTCGATGCCGCACTGAAATACATCGTTTCCATGGGCGTGGTGGCTCCCGAGCATCTCCCACCAAAATAATTGATAGCTTCATTGTTCCAATTGATCCTATCAAACCATTTTTAATTTTGAATACAGACAGGTAAGAAATATGTCCATGCGTACCCATTACTGCGGCCTCACTACTGAGGAATTACTCGGCCAAACCGTTAGCCTGTGCGGCTGGGTGCATCGCCGTCGTGACCACGGCGGTGTGATTTTTATTGATCTGCGTGATCGTGAAGGTCTGGTGCAGGTTGTTTGCGATCCAGACCGTGCAGACGTGTTTGCTGCTGCTGAGTCCGTCAGAAATGAATTCTGCTTGCGTATCACAGGTTTGGTTCGTGCCCGTCCTGAAGGTACTGGTAACGCGAATCTGAAGTCCGGCAAAATTGAAGTGTTGGCGCATAACGTTGAAATTCTGAACCCATCCGTTACGCCACCGTTCCAATTGGATGATGACAACTTGTCTGAAACAACCCGCCTGACTCATCGCGTATTGGATTTGCGTCGTCCGCAAATGCAAAACAACTTGCGTCTGCGTTATAAAGTGGCGATGGAAGTGCGTAAGTTCCTCGATGCGAACGGTTTCATCGATATCGAAACACCGATGCTAACTAAATCCACGCCAGAAGGTGCCCGTGACTATCTCGTACCTTCACGCGTTAATGCAGGTGAATTCTTTGCGTTGCCACAATCTCCGCAGTTGTTCAAACAATTGTTGATGGTTGCTAATTTCGACCGTTATTACCAGATCACCAAATGCTTCCGCGATGAAGATTTGCGTGCTGACCGTCAACCAGAATTTACCCAGATCGATTGCGAAACTTCGTTCATGTCCGAGCAAGAGATTCGTGACATGTTTGAAAATATGATCCGTCTGGTATTCAAAAATACTTTGGGTATCGAGCTGCCTAACCCGTTTCCAGTCATGGATTTCGCGGAAGCAATGGGCTTGTACGGTTCCGACAAACCAGACATGCGCGTGAAGTTGCATTTCACAGAATTGACTGACGTGATGAAAGACGTTGATTTCAAAGTCTTCTCTGGCGCAGCAAACATGCTCAACGGCCGCGTAGTTGGTATGCGTGTTCCAGGTGGTGCCAACATGCCACGTTCTGAAATCGATGCTTACACTCAGTTTGTCGCGATTTACGGTGCGAAAGGTCTGGCTTACATCAAGGTCAATGAATTGGCAAAAGGCCGCGATGGTTTGCAATCGCCTATCGTTAAAAACATCCATGACGCAGCGTTAGCACAAATTCTGGAAAAAACAGGCGCGCAAGACGGCGACTTGATTTTCTTCGGTGCGGATAAAGCGAAGGTGGTCAATGATGCGATCGGCGCGTTGCGCGTGAAAATCGGTCATAGCGAATTCGGTAAAGCAAATGGCCTGTTCGAAGATGCATGGCGTCCACTGTGGGTGATCGATTTCCCAATGTTCGAGCACGATGAAGAAAACGATCGCTGGACCGCGACTCATCATCCATTCACCGCACCAAAAGATGGTCATGAAGATTTGATGGAAACCGATCCGGGCAAGTGCATTGCTAAAGCCTACGATATGGTACTGAACGGTTGGGAATTGGGTGGTGGTTCTGTACGTATTCACCGCGCAGATGTGCAGGCGAAAGTATTTAATGCACTGAAAATCAGCGAAGATGAACAACGCCTGAAATTCGGCTTCTTGCTTGATGCACTGCAGTACGGTGCGCCTCCGCACGGTGGTCTGGCATTCGGTCTGGATCGTATTGTCACGATGATGACTGGTGCAGAATCGATTCGTGATGTGATCGCCTTCCCGAAAACGCAACGCGCACAATGCTTGTTAACACAAGCACCATCGGCTGTCGATGAAAAGCAATTGCGCGAATTACATATTCGTTTGCGCGCAGCAGAACCAGTTATCAAAAACTGATACACGGTTTCATTAGCGAGAAATCGCAACATTAAAAAAGCGAGGCTGCTGCCTCGCTTTTTTTGTTCAAAAAATTTATCTGGTTTTCTATTTACTGGGTGATATGTAAATGAGTTGTTACAATATTTACATATTTTTCAAGCAACTACGCGTGAAGTCGTGTAATTTAGCGCATCTATTTTTCTTTGTATTGTGAGAAGCAGTCTATGAAACGTTGTGCGTCTACGTATCCCAAAAACCTCCTATTTGCCTTGTCTGTCATGACACTCATACTCACCGCATGCGGTGAAAAAAAGACCGAACTGGGGCAAGGATCGTCAGAAGTTACGGGTTCCGCCGGTCCTGCCGGTGCCAAAGGTGCGAGTAAAACGCTGGTTAAATGTGACGCGCCAGTTGCCACTTTGGCACTGGTCGAAAACCCGAACGGCTATACCGTGCTGTCACAATACAATTTACCGCAATCACCGGTTCCTTTGATCCGTTTGCTGGCGCAACAAAGCGGCTGCTTCCGCGTGGTTGATCGTGCTGCCGGATTGAAGGCTGTTGTGCAGGAACAAAGCTTGCAGGACCAGGGCATTATTCGTAAAAATAGCACTGTCCACAAAGGCAATGGCTACGAAGCGCAGTACACGATGACGCCTAGTCTGACTTTCTCAGAAAATAAGGCTGGTGGTGGCATTACTGCCTTATTGGGAATGATCCCTGTGCTTAAAAATCTTACCGGCTATGCAGAAAAAGTTACTTTAAAAGAAGCGCAAGTCGCTTTGCTGTTGACTGACAATGAGACGACAGAACAAATCGCTGCGTCAACTGGTTCAGCCAGAACGACCGATCTGGGGCTTGGTGGTTTAAGTTTTGGCGGCGCTGGTGGCGGTCTGGGTGCTGGCTGGAGTAATACCAATGAAGCGAAAGTGATCGTTGCTGCATTTCTCGATGCGCATAATAAATTGGTGACACAAGTGCGTCAGTTACAAAGTAAGGAATTGCCACCTGCCGTGCCGGTGAAATAATTAGTTATTGGTTACCTGCAACAAAAAGAGCTTGTCATAACAAGCTCTTTTTGTTTTTTAAGCCATTTCAGTTTCAACCGATTTCAGATCAGCATTAGTGCGTCAGCACACAGACGTTGAAATGTTTACTTTCTAAAATAGCTGCAACGCAGCATCGAAAAAGCTGTCAATTTTGGTGTCGTTGCGTGTACAACGTAACACACATGCTACAACGAAGCTAATAAAAACCTAAGTTGGTCATCTTTTTTCAGGAGATAGTATGAAAAAGAAAAATCGCATTATTCAGGTGCTTGCTGGCTTTTTTCTGACAACGATTTATTCCGTTTCCGCCATGGCGGTCGAGCATGGAACGGAAGCGGAAGCGCAAGAGATGGTTAAAAAAGCCGTCGCGCTAGTGAAATCTGCAGGGCCAGAAAAGGCCTATAAGGTATTTACTGAACATACCGATGGCGCGTTCAAAGAAAAAGATTTATACGTATTTGCTTATAACTTTGATGGTACCTGTGTTGCTCAGGGAGCGACGCCCAAGATGGTGGGTAAAAACTTACTTGCGATGAAAGACGTCGACGGCAATGCGTTTATCAAAGGCATGATAGACATGGTGAAAACATCTTCTAAAGGCTGGTATGGTCCGTATAAATTCAGCAATCCCGCGAATCAAACCTATGAGTTGAAGAAGTCGTATTGCGAGCGTGGAGCAGGGGATACGATGTTGTGTGTTGGTACCTATTTCGAAAAATAAGTGACATCATCGTTCTATCAACGTGTTTGACAAGCCTGCTACCGTCATTGGAAAACAGGCTTTTTGCTTGATCCAGACGTCAAACCAGCCATTGGTGACGACGAACACAACGATAAAAAATGAGAATGAACTAAAGGCGCTAAAATAGCAGTCTATAGAAACTGTCGTTTTCATTTTGCTAAAAATGTCTGCTTATAAAATCCCTGAATCTGTTCTCGTCGTAATTTATACACCGCAGCTTGATGTGCTGTTGTTAGAGCGGGCTGATAAACCTGGCTTCTGGCAATCGGTTACCGGCTCGAAAGATACGCCGGAAGAAGATTTGCTGGAGACGGCAATCAGAGAAGTGGCCGAGGAAACTGGCATTGATGCCCGCCAATTTTCACTACATAATTGGCAAACATCAAACATCTATGAAATATATCCGGTCTGGCGACATCGCTATGCACCTGGCGTCACGCATAATACAGAGCATGTCTTTGGTTTGTGCGTGAGTTCTCGTCCCGAGGTGAAATTGTCTCCGCGTGAACATCTGCAATATCAATGGCTACCTTGGAAAGAGGCTGCGGATCAATGTTTTTCCGCATCCAATGCGGAAGCAATTCTGCAATTGCCGGACCGAATCTGAGTGGCCCTGTCTAACATCAGGTGAACAGATGAAATTACGTATCGCGACGTATAACATGCATAAAGGTGTCAGCGCTTTTGGGCGGCAGGCACGGATACACGGCATGAAAGAGGCCATTGCCAGCCTCAATGCTGATCTGGTGTTTTTGCAAGAGGTGCAGGGCCAACATGACATTCATGCGAAGCGACATCCTTCATGGCCCGTCACTGGTCAGCACGAATTTCTTGCCGGAGATTCGCATCATGTCGCCTACGGAATGAATGCGGTCTATGAACATGGGCATCACGGTAATGCCTTACTGAGTCGTTATCCAATCAATTCACATGTCAACCACGATGTGTCAGACCATGCCTATGAGCAGCGCGGTATCTTGCATGCCGTAGTGCATATGGCTGGCGCGAATGTTCATTGTTTCGTGATACATCTGGGCTTGTTTGCAGCAAGTCGCCGCCGCCAGGTACAAGCTTTAATCGATACCATCATCAGAGATACGCCAGCGAATGCACCATTGATTATTGCCGGCGATTTTAATGACTGGAATCAGCGCCTGAGTGCGAGTTTATATCAACATCTGGGTGTGGTCGAAGCGTTTGATCTGATCGGTAAACAACAACCTGGATCATTCTTTCGTCGTGGCCTGGGGGATATCTTTTTGCCGCCTCGCATGATGCACGCACGAACCTTTCCTGCGGGATTCCCATGTTTATCTCTTGACAGAGTGTATATACGTGGGTTTCAACTTGAGGAGGTATCAGTCCTCAAAGGTGCTCCATGGAATACCTTGTCTGACCACGTACCAATTATGGCAAATCTTGAATTACTACTACCACCGTCAACATTGTCAGATACTTAGATTATGGGGAAACTCCAATACGTTGATGGCAATGAGGTACAACTTTTGCACTGCGGCGGAGAGTATTTCGCGTCCCTACTTCAAGCGATTGAATCTGCACAACGCGAAATTTATCTGGAAACTTACATCTTTTCTCACGATGCGACTGCCTCATTGGTACGTGATGCCTTAATTGCTGCCGCTACGCGGGGTGTCGTGGTCAGGGTCGTCATTGATTGGTTGGGAAGCGGTCGCGAAAAAGCGCTAAAGTTGAGCCAGATTTTTGTTGCCGGTGGAGTTCAATGCCGATGTTTTAACCGCTGGTTCCGGCGCGGTCTGGCTCGTACACACAGAAAGATAGCGGTGATTGATCAACAGGTGGCGATGGTGGGCGGTTTAAACATCATTGATGACCAAATTTCGGATGACGGCTGGGAACATGTATTACCGTTTCCTCGCTGGGATTTTGCCGTGCAAATCAAAGGACCATTGGTTGCACATGTGCATTTGGAGGTCGAGGCGCAATGGCGCAAAACCGGGCGCCTTGGTTTGCTTTCCAGAATCGCTCTTTTACGTAACCTGAAAGAAGAAGCGCACATTTCAGACGCATCTTTAAGTCGCGCAGCTTTATTGGTGAGAGATAACTTACGTAATCGTGCCACTATTCAGAAAGCGTATTTGCATGCCTTAGGAAACGCGCATCAACATGCAATTTTAGTCACACCTTATTTTGCACCAGGTCGGAAATTCAGACGTGCATTGATAGAGGCAAGTTCGCGTGGTGTAGAAGTGGTGCTGCTCATTGGTGTAGGGCAATTTGTTTTACAAGACGCGGTAGCTCATTCGTATTATCCGAAGTTGCTCAGACGCGGTGTGCGTATTGTCGAATACAGAAAAACTCAGTTGCATGCCAAAGTTGCGGTAGTCGACAGTAACTGGTCGACGGTGGGTTCGAGCAATTTTGATGGACTGAGTTTGTTTGTCAATCACGAAGCAAATGTCGTGATTCTCGACACGGTTTTTAATACAAGGTTAAGCGCTGAATTGCAACGTGGGGTTGCCGATGGCGTCGAAGTATTTATCGAGGACTATGTTAATCAGGCCTGGTATAAGCGTGTATGGTATGGCACTGCTTATCTGGTTTACCGTGCATTGATGCGCCTTGCCACATTTGGTAGTTACGGTTGACTGTTACTGATTATTGCAGGCTTGGCGCAACATAAAAGCGAATCAGATTGCGGCCATCATCTTTGGCTTGATACATTGCTTTATCTGCCCATTTCATGACCTGGGTCTCAGTCGTATTGTGAGAATTGAACAGGGCAACACCAATACTGGCGGAACATCTGTGTTCTATATATTCGGGTTTGCCATCATATTGAATCGGTAACATATAAGGTGTACACAAGGCGTTGCGGATTTTTTCTGCGATCACTGTAACCTGATTTTTCGAGTTCCCGCTTTCTGCCTGTAATTCACTGATGATAATTACAAACTCATCTCCTCCGAAGCGCGCTACGGTATCGATTTCCCTGACACAGGCTCGTAGTCTGCTGGCGACTTCAATCAACAATAAATCGCCCACATCGTGTCCAAAATTATCATTGAGAGGTTTGAAATTATCCAGATCAATCATCAATAACGCGGCGTGATTGCCACTGCGTTTTCCGGCAGCGATACTTTGCTCAATACGATCATGTAGCAGGCGACGATTCGGCAGATTAGTGAGTGGGTCATAAAACGCCAATCGATGCACGTCATCTTCCATCCGTTTGCGCTCGGTGATGTCTTTGATGGTGGCGATATAATTTATTGGATAGCCATTTTCATCGTTGACGCAAGAGAAAGTCATATTGGCCGGAAAGCGTGTCCCATTTTTACGCACCAGAGTAACTTCGATTTCACCTTCTGCACCTTGCAAAACGCGTTGCAGGAGTGCATGTAACTGATCGTTATCTTCCTGGGGCCAGTACGGGAAACCTGCGCCCCAACGCAGTAGTTCCGTGTCCAGAAAACCTGTCATTCGACACAAAGCTGGATTGACTTCCAATGCTCTTCCGTTACGTTCAAGAACGGTAAACCCATCTTGCATTGAATTGATAAGTTTGCGCGTAAAAGTCAGTGATTCGTGCAACTCCTCTTGTGCCACTTTGAGTGCGGTGACGTTGTCATGAGAGACGATAATTCGTGATGGCTCAGCGCTCGGAATCCGGGTTACTCTGGCGATAAACCAGCGACGTTCATCGGATAAGTGGGATGGATATTCAATTTCAAAATAATGATTTTCGCCAGCAAGTACTTCAAGTAATTTTTCATAAAACAACTCAGCTTCTATCGAGTGTTTGTTATTTCCTTTGGCACCTTGTTTGCACAAATCGAGATAGCTGGTTTGCTTGAGAAGAATCTCAGGATCACCACCATTAGATATCAGGAAATCGACCCAGGAACTATTTGCTGAGAGTATGATGCCGTTTTCATCGAGCACGCAAATCTGTGCTGGCAGTGCATCAAGGACGGAATGAACAAATAAATGTGAAGCCTCTAAATCGCGTTCTACTGCTTTTCTGGCCGTGATGTCAGTGACATAAACCAGTCGTCGCATGGTACCGTCAGTGCCTGGAACTTGTGCTGATTCACTGATGACATGCAAGATATTACCGTCAGCACGTTGCACTTCCCACTCTCCACCGAGAATGCCGCCAGTTTTTAAAAAGCGTTGATGTAATTCGAGTACTGAGGAACGGGCTTCAGGCTTAAACACCATCGTAAAAGATTGCCCTAGCATTTGCGCTTTGGTGTAGCCATAGATATTGCAATACACCTCGTTTACCGCTTCATAAGTGCCATCAAAGTTGATGACCGCCATACCGAGGGGCGAATGCCGCATGACCTCATCGAAAGGCATGTGTATATTGTTCAAAAGCAGATTCTGAACAGCGTTTACGTGCATGATGACCCCTGATTCGTACTGCGGCGCGCATTTCTGGTTGAATACTCAGAGCGATTGCAATCAGATATAGTGTGTATCGAGTGCCTGGAAACGTCGCGAGACATGCAACAACAGGCGCGGCCACAATTGTAAAATAAATTTAAATCGACAAGTGAGAATCGTTAAAGTCGAGATATAAACATTGGTTTTTGGAAATTTTTCGTTGTTAAATTTACACAATTAACTTATTGACACATGTACGCAAATGCGCGTAACAGCGATGAAATTTGAGGCTTTGCGCATCATTTTGGCGATCAAGTGTTCACAATGTTGCGACGCCGCATGGATAGTCTGCCAGTATCGCTTTCACTCAGCACAAATGCCTTGTATTTGCCTTGCGCCTGCAATACATTGCATCAAAATAGAATGAACGTACGTTAATTAATCCGGACTATTGGAATAATTTGAATTTTTAGATTGATTGGTTAGTGAGTCTCATGAGCAACACCTCTCGTATTGATAAGTGGCTGTGGGCAGCCAGATTTTTTAAAACCCGTAGTCTGGCAACCCATGCAGTTGATTTGGGGCGTGTTCTGCAAAACGGTCAGCGCGTCAAACCGGCTCATGATGTCAAGCCAGGCGATCTGCTTGAAATCCATCACGGCGAACAAACCTGGCAGGTCAGAGTGCTACGTATTCTGGAAGTACGCGGTCCGGCAACGGTGGCGCAGACGATGTATGAGGAGACTTCGGCCAGTATAGAAAAGCGCCAAAAAGCAGCGGAAGACAGAAAATATTTCCGCGAGCCGACAGCGCATATTCAGGGACGTCCGACTAAACGTGATCGCAGGCAAATAGACGCCTCGTGGGATTGATGCCGTGTTCCCATCTCACGCAGTTGTCGCCTGTAAGCGTCATTTGAGCTGTGAGTCAGAAAGAGAAACGTGGCGCCCTGTGTGACTGGTGTGCAAGTTCAAAAATGCCGTTGAACGTCCATAAGGCCTGGCAAATAGGCATGGTACACAGACGTGATTAGATGTGATTCGAAGTAATAAACGATTTTTTAGTGCATTACTAATAAGAAGTAAATCTGAAAACAAATAGATACTCTCCTCTAAAGGGTGAATCCAGTTTGACTTTTAATGCGCCGTGGCTAATAGTACGAGCGTTCGATTAATTCACTAGTTTGCATGTTGTTCATGTCAACGTGAAGCATTTCAATATAGATACAGTAATATGAATATGACATCGAAATTCATGCGTAAAGGGGAGTTGACCCGCGCAGCCATTCTGGACGTAGCACTCGACGCCGCCAGTCGTGACGGCATAGAAGGGCTCACCATAGGCTTGCTGGCCGACAAAATGAATATGAGCAAATCCGGCGTATTCGCCCATTTTGGGTCGCGTGAAGATTTGCAAATCGAAGTGTTAAAGCTATACCACCATCACTTCGAACAAGAGGTGTTTTATCCAAGCATGAAAGAAGAGCGTGGCTTACCGCGTTTGCAATCGATGTTTGCATTGTGGATCAAGCGGGTTACGGTCGAGATTGCATCTGGTTGTATTTATATCAGTGGTGCTGCCGAGTATGACGATAGGCAGGGACCTATACGCGATGAGTTGGTCGGTATGGTGAAAGCATGGCAGGGGGCGTTACACCGCGCAGCCAGCCAGGCAATACAGCTTGGCCATTTACGCCAGGATGTCGATCCTGACCAGATTGTGTATGAAATGTACGGCTTGATACTGGCTTTGCACCACGATGCGCGCTTCTTGCGCAAACCAGGTAGCGTAGACAGAGCACAGGCTGGTTTTGAACGAATGATCGAATTTTACGCGCCGGTCGTCGCTAAATAATCTAAGGCCGTCGTTATTTTTGAAATATCTGTTTCCTCATTTAGTTTAACTTTGCCGTCAGGAGAAAATCATGGGTCAATATATCGCTCCATTGCGTGATATGCAGTTCGTGTTGCATGAATTATTGAATGTTGAATCGGAACTTAAGCAATTGCCTAAGCATGCTGACGTCGATGCTGACATCATCAACCAAATTCTGGAAGAAGGCGGCAAATTCACCTCCGAAGTCTTGTTTCCGTTGAACCATTCTGGTGATCGTGAAGGCTGCCATCACGACAAGACTAATCACTCAGTCACCACACCAAAAGGCTTTAAAGAAGCCTATAAACAATACGTAGAAGCTGGCTGGCCTGCATTGTCTTGCGACCCGGATTTTGGCGGTCAAGGCTTGCCATTGGTAGTCAACAATTCTTTCTACGAAATGATGAATTCTGCGAACCAGGCATGGACAATGTATCCAGGCTTGTCGCACGGTGCTTACGAATGTATCCATGAACACGGTACAGACGAACAAAAATCGTTGTACTTGCCAAAACTGATTTCTGGCGAATGGACGGGTACCATGTGCCTGACTGAGCCACATTGCGGTACCGACCTGGGTATGCTGCGTTCAAAAGCAGAGCCACAAGCGGATGGCACCTACAAAATTACTGGCGCGAAGATTTTCATCTCCGCTGGTGAACACGATATGTCGGATAATATCGTCCATTTGGTGCTGGCACGTTTGCCAGGCGCGCCAGAAGGTTCGAAAGGTATTTCCCTTTTCATCGTTCCTAAGTTCCTGCCAAATGCAGATGGAACAAACGGTGTACGTAACCCGATTTTCTGCGGCGCGATCGAGGAAAAAATGGGTATCCACGGCAACTCCACATGCCAGATGAATCTGGATGGCGCGACTGGCTGGTTAATCGGTGGCCCGCACAAAGGTCTGAACGCGATGTTCGTGTTCATGAACGCTGCCCGTCTGGGCGTTGGTATGCAAGGTTTGGGTTTGACAGAAGTTGCTTACCAAAACGCGCTGGTTTATGCAAAAGACCGCATCCAGATGCGCAGTTTGTCTGGTCCTAAAGCGCCAGAAAAACCAGCTGATCCGATTATCGTTCATGCTGACGTACGTCGTATGTTGTTGACCGCGAAAGCCTACGCTGAAGGTGCGCGTGCATTCTGTTCCTACGTTGCTCTGCAACTGGATAAAGAATTGAATCACCCTGACGAACAAGTCCGTAAAGACTGCGCTGATGAAGTCGCCTTGTTGACACCAGTGATCAAAGCCTTTATCACTGACAATGCATGGACAGCGACTTCTGAATGTCTGCAAGTGTACGGTGGTCATGGCTTTATCGCTGAATGGGGCATGGAACAATATGTTCGTGACGCGCGTATCAACATGATTTACGAAGGTACAAATACAGTGCAGTCACTGGATTTGTTAGGCCGTAAGATCTTGATGGACAACGGTGCAAAGCTGCGTAAATTTGGCGCCAAGGTACAGGCTTTCGTGGAAGCGAATGGCACGAACGAAGTGATGTCTGAATTCGTAACACCATTGGCTGAATTAGGCGACAAAGTCACTAAGTTGACCATGGAAATCGGCATGAAAGCATTCCAGAACCCAGACGAAGTGGGTGCTGCGGCCGTACCTTACCTGCGCGTTGTTGGTCATCTGGTGTATAGCTATTTCTTTGCTCAAATGGCAAAAATTGCTCTTGAAAAAGAAGCATCTGGTGATACCTTCTACAAGGCAAAATTAGCGACTGCTCGTTTCTACTTTGCACGTTTGTACCCAGAAACAGCGATGTTGATTCGTCAGGCGCGTTCTGGCTCTGCCAATTTGCTGTCCCTCGAAGCTGATTTGTTCTGATGTAAGTAACCGTAAGGTGCGCTTGCGCACTTTGACTCTCAGGCTGACAGGGACGCACGGCGTTCCCTGGCAGTCAGAGACTAAAACAAGGAAAAGCCATGACCAATTTCATCGTAAAAAAAGTCGCCGTGCTCGGCGCCGGCGTGATGGGTGCGCAAATTGCTGCGCACTGCATCAATGCTAAAGTACCTGTCGTTCTGTTCGACTTGCCAGCAAAAGAAGGCCCAAAAAACGGCATCGTTTTGCGCGCAATTGAAAATCTCAAAAAACTCAATCCAGCACCACTCGGCAATAAAGATGATGCTGCGTTGATCGAAGTTGCTAACTACGAAGACAATCTGGACGTGCTGGCTGGTTGCGATCTGATTATCGAAGCGATCGCTGAACGCATGGACTGGAAACATGACCTGTACAAAAAAGTTGCTCCGCACATCGCGCCAAATGCGATTTTTGCGTCGAACACTTCCGGTCTGTCCATCACGGCATTGTCTGAAGGCTTTGATGCTGAATTGAAAGCACGTTTCTGCGGCGTTCACTTCTTCAATCCACCACGCTACATGCACTTGGTTGAATTAATCCCAACCGTAGCTACTCGTCCAGAAATCATCGACCAACTCGAAGGCTTCCTGACGACGTCTTTGGGTAAAGGCGTTGTTCGTGCAAAAGATACACCGAACTTCATCGCTAACCGGGTTGGTATTTTCGGTATGCTGGCGACGATCCATGAAGCTGAAAAATTCGGTTTGACAGTGGACGTTGTAGATGATTTGACCGGTAAAAAACTGGGTCGTGCTTCTTCTGGTACTTTCCGTACTGCAGACGTGGTTGGTCTCGACACCATGGGCCATGTAATCAAAACCATGCAAGACAATCTGGCGGACGATCCTTTCTTTGCGGTCTACAAAACACCTGAAGTCTTGGCGAAACTGGTTGCAGCAGGTGCATTAGGTTCTAAAACTGGCGCAGGCTTCTACAAAAAAGTAGGTAAAGACATTCAACGTCTGGACTTCGCGACAGCGCAATACGTGACCGGCGGTGCTAAAGCTGACGACGTCGTAGCACGCATGTTGAAAGAAAAAGATCCAGTCAAGAAGATGAAAACTTTGCGTGAATCAACGCACGTACAAGCGCAGTTCTTGTGGGCGATTTTCCGTGATGCGTTCCATTACATCGCCGTTCATGGTGCAACGATTGCTGACAATGCGCGTGACATCGATTTCGCGATGCGCTGGGGCTTTGGCTGGAATGTTGGTCCTTTCGAAACATGGCAAGCATCAGGTTGGGCTGAAGTCGCTAACTGGGTGAAAGAAGACATCGATGCTGGTAAAGCATTGTGCAATACACCATTGCCAAGCTGGGTATTTGATAGCGCTGTTGCACAAAACGGTGGGGTACATACCTCCGCAGGTTCCTGGTCCGCAAGCAAATCCACATTTGTTCCACGCTCCAATCTGGCGGTTTACGACCGTCAGGCGTTCCGTGCACCAGTTCTGGGTACGGGCGAAGCGACTGGTGCCAATGCTGGTACTACGGTTTTCGAAGATGACTCCGTTCGTATCTGGCATCAAGGTACAGAAGCACAACGTGATGACGTGCTGATCTTGTCCTTGAAAACCAAGATGCACGTGATCGGCCCTGGCGTGATCGAAGGCATGGAAAAAGCGATTGCCGAAGCCGAGAAGAATTACAAAGGTCTGGTTATCTGGAGTGCTGACGCAGCAGACGGCGGCGCGTTCTCTGCAGGTGCTGACTTGCAAGCAATGTTGCCATTGTTTATGTCTGGTGGTGTGAAAGCGATCGAACCAGCAATCTCACGTTTGCAAAACGCGCATCAGGGATTGAAGTACGCAAATATCCCAGTCGTGGCAGCGGTTTCTGGCCTGGCATTGGGCGGCGGTTGCGAATTGTTGATGCACGCAGCAAAGCGCGTGGCATCGATCGAATCCTACATCGGTTTGGTTGAAGTGGGTGTTGGTCTGGTTCCTGGTGGTGGTGGTTTGAAAGAAGCGGCAGTTCGCGCTGCAGCGGATGCCAAAGGTACTGATTTGTTGCAGTTCCTGAAAAACTACTTCATGAACGCGGCGACAGCAGCCGTATCCAAATCAGCGCTTGAAGCGAAGAAAATGGGTTATCTGTCCGAGAACGATGTGATTGTATTTAATCCATACGAACTGTTACATGTAGCGAAAGTAGAAGCGCGCGCGATGTTTGACGCTGGTTATCGTGCCCCAATGAAGAAACTCGTGCCTGTGACTGGTCGTCACGGAATCGCGACGATTTCTGCGCAATTGATCAATATGCGTGACGGTGGCTTTATCTCTGCCCACGATTACAAACTCGGCAAGATGATTGCAGAAGTCGTTTGCGGTGGCGACATCGACAATGGCAGTCTGGTCAGCGAACAATGGTTGCTCGACATGGAGCGCAAAGCGTTTATGGAATTGCTGAATCATCCAAAAACACAAGAGCGCATTATGGGCATGATGCAAACTGGCAAGCCAGTACGTAACTAATCGGAGTACATAACATGACTAAACAACTTCAAGACGCGTATATCGTCTCTGCTACTCGTACACCGATCGGTAAATCTGGTCGCGGTATGTTCCGTAACACACGTCCAGATGACTTGCTGGTACGTGTCATGCAATCAGCGCTGGCACAAGTGCCTAACCTCGATCCAAAACTGGTTGAAGACGCGATCATTGGCTGTTCCTTTCCAGAAGGCGCACAAGGTCTGAATCTGGCGCGTATGGGCGTATTACTGGCAGGTTTGCCAAACACAATCGGTGGCGTGACAATTAACCGTTACTGCGCTTCTGGTATTACTGCCGTGGCGATGGCTGCTGACCGCATTCGTGTTGGTCAGGCTGATGTGATGATCGCCGGCGGTGTGGAATCCATGTCCATGGTGCCAATGATGGGGAGCAACCCATCGATGAACATGGCGATTCTGCAAGACGAAAACGTCGGCATGGCCTACGGCATGGGTCTGACTGCTGAAAAAGTCGCGCAGCAATGGAAAGTATCTCGTGAAGCGCAAGATGCATTTGCTTTGCAATCGCACCAACGTGCAATCGCTGCGCAAAACGCTGGCTACTTCGATGCAGAAACAACGTCTGTTGATATCATCGACCGCGTACCTAATTTGTTGACTGGCGAAATCGAACTCAAAACTCGCACAGTGACACGCGACGAAGGCGCACGTCCAGATACCTCTTTAGAAGGTCTGGCGAAGCTCAAAGCCGTGTTTGCCGCTAAAGGTAGTGTGACTGCTGGTAACAGTTCGCAAACTTCTGACGGTGCAGGCGCATTGATTCTGGTCAGCGAAAAAATCCTGAAGCAATTCAACCTGACACCATTGGCACGTTTTGCGTCTTTTGCAGTCCGTGGCGTACCACCAGAAATTATGGGTATCGGCCCTAAAGAAGCGATCCCAGCGGCGTGCCGTGCAGCAGGTATCACGCAAGATCAGATCGACTGGTTCGAACTGAACGAAGCGTTTGCGGCGCAGTCACTGGCAGTAGTACAAGATCTGGGTTTGGATCCAGCCAAAGTCAACCCAATGGGTGGCGCAATTGCTCTAGGTCATCCGCTGGGCGCAACAGGTGCAATTCGTTCCGCGACCACGATCCACGCTTTGCATCGCAATAACCTGAAATACGGTATGGTGACCATGTGCGTTGGTACAGGTATGGGTGCAGCTGGTATTTTTGAACGTATGTAATTTGCGTTACCAGCCCAAAAAAACCGCACATATTTTGTGCGGTTTTTTTACACGTAGAACATTAAAAATGGTGTTTGCTCACGAGTTACAATATGTACTTGTTGGCACATGAATGACAAATAAAGTCCTAGGAAAAAAGAGAGAGACTCATGACAGATATCCTGACCCACAAAGAAAATGGCGTTCTGACGATCAGCTTTAATCGTCCTGAAAAGAAAAATGCGATTACCGCTGCCATGTATCAGGCGATGGCTGATGCCTTGCGTGAAGCCGAAACAGATGCGGCTGTGCGCGCCATCCTGATCACTGGTAAGCCAGAAATTTTTACCGCAGGCAATGATCTCGAAGATTTCATGAAAAACGCTGGCAGCCTTGCTAATCCAGATAGTATTCCTCCGGTCTATCAATTTATGCAGGCATTAAATGATTCCGGCAAGCCTGTGATTGCTGCTGTGTCCGGTGCAGCGGTGGGGATTGGTACTACCTTGCTCATGCATTGTGATCTGATTTATCTGGCCGATAATGCCAAGCTGTCTATGCCATTCACACAATTAGGTTTGTGTCCTGAATTTGCATCCAGCATGGTATTTCAGCAAATTGTTGGTTATCAACGTGCCGCAGAAAAATTGATGTTGGGCGAATCATTTACCGCGCAGGAAGCGTTTGAAATGGGTTTTGTGAATAAGGTACTACCACTTGAAGAATTGTTGCCCTACGCTCAGCAAATCGCGGCCAAATTGGTTGCATTGCCAGCCGCTTCAATTCGTACTACCAAACGTTTGATGAAAGGTAGTCAGCCGCAAGCAGTCGTCACAAAAATGGCAGAAGAAAACCAGCACTTTGCAGCAATGCTCAATGCGCCAGAAGCACGTGAAGCATTTATGGCATTCTTTCAAAAGCGTAAGCCAGACTTTAGTCAGTTCAATTAAATACTGACGTTAATAAAAAAACGGAGCTATTCGGGCTCCGTTTTTATTTAACAACGTTCATCTTTTATTAAAAGTCAGCGATTTTATTCCGCGCCATTGCCAGGCATACTTGAAGTGAGATTGTTTTCACCGCCGCCGTTGCCAGGCATACTTGAAGTGAGGTCGTTTTCTTCTACGCCGTTGCCAGGCATGCTTGAAGTGAGATTGTTTTCACCGCCTCCATTGCCTGGCATGCTAGAGGTAAGATTGCTTTCGTCGGCGGCACTATCTGGCACACCGGGTACTTTTTGTTGAATAGACATCGTGCTCTCCTGGTTGGTGAATCGACTCATTTAACATAACGACAGTGCTACGTTATGTTAGCTGAGGTTGGAAAAAAATCAATGGTTTAAACCCTCATATTTGTTTCGACTATGTGCCTGGACGCTTATTTTTTTAATTTCACACTTTTTCTGGTACTATTTTCTTTGGCTGCAGGTAATTAAATGGATTGTTCAATGTTCGCCATTGGATAAATTCGCTGACCGGCATAGGTTTGGCTGCATACCACCCTTGTATATAATCACACCCAAATTGCTTCACCAGTTCCCATTCTTCCAGTGTTTCAACACCTTCCGCGACAGTATGAAGTTTGAGACGTTGCCCAAACTCTATGGTCGACAACAAAAGTAATGCGGCATCCGTGTCTGGTTTAACATTGGCGACAAATGCCCGATCAATTTTTAATTCGGATACCGGCATTTTTTGCAGATAAGCAAGCGAGGAATAACCTGTCCCAAAATCGTCGAGGGCGATCGAGTAGCCGAGAGAGCGTAGGTGATCGAGAACAATGATGGCGGTATTGGCATCGCTCATAACGCTACTTTCTGTGACTTCCAGACGAATATCTTCGGCAAATGCATTATTAGATTCACGCAAAGTTTCGATGATGGAAACGATATTATGATTCCGCAAATCAAATGCCGATAGATTGATTGAAATTTGTATGGGCTCTCCTGCTGCTCTCCATTCCGCGACCAGTTGCATCGCTTCTTTTAACATCCAGACAGTGATGGCGCTAATGTGGCCCGTGTGTTCCGCAAAGGGGATGAACTGATACGGTGGAATCATACCGCGCGTAGGATGCTGCCAGCGTACTAGTGCTTCAGCACAAACCACCGCACCATCCCTGACTCTGACTTTTGGTTGCAAGAAGATCCGTAAGTGATTCTGTTGTATCGCCATCCGTAATTCAGACAACAGACTCAGATCACCTAACTTATTGGTTTCCATATCGGGGCGGTATACTTCCCAACCACTTTTAGACGCACGCGCTGCGTTGAGGGCGATTTCTGCACAATGCATATGCTTTTGCATGCTGATATTAGTCTGTAGGCTAACGCCGGCAGAAAGCGAAATATCTATCGTTTGTTCACTCACATTGATTGGTGAGAAGAACTTTTCTTTCAAATGCCGTTGTAACTCATCAATTGTGTGTATATCAATCCAGATAATAAAAAATTGGTCCGACTGACTGCGACCAATGACTGTGTTAGGAATAGACGACAGCCTATGTCCCACTTCTATTAATGCTGCATCACCGATGTCGTGTCCCAGTGTTTCATTAATTGCCTTAAAACGATCAACATTTACGGCGACCACTGCAATATATGGATGCATCTGATTTCTCAACATTGCTTCGCCCTGAACCGCCAAGCGTTCGCGATTTGCGAGGCCGGTGAGTTGGTCTTCGCGGGCGATACGAATCGCTTCGTTATGCAATACGAAAGTGCGGTAAGCCAAGCTGATGCACAAAAGGGTAGGGAGGAACAAATTTTGAATGACGTCAAGAGCCGTTCCTGACGGAGGGGTAAATCTCCATCCCCAACTTTTTGGTTGTACATTGATGAGCGACAAAGTCCACCATAATACGGTAATTGGAAGTAATCCAAGTATAAGTAAGGGAGTGCCTTTATAGTGCCTTTGCATTGCACGGAATAAACCTAACAATGCGAGAGGGAACCACAAGAGGCTAAGATAGTCTTGTAAAACGACGGTTTTTAAACTCAGCGATGCTTCGAAAAACGACATTGGGACGAGCGCCAAATAGGCAACGGCCATCAATAGCATACAACGATGAAGAAAGAGGCTGTGCTCCTTAAAGCCGCCAATTCTGGTCACAATGATCGACAACACCGCCGTGGATGGCCAAGATGTGAATGCAAATAAACGCGGAAACCAATCGGGCAAATTTGCCACAGAAAAAATAAGTCCGTCATTAAAAATGATGAACGCAGATTGGAAGAAGGCGAATAGCGCAAACAATCCATAATTTATGTCGCGTAAAAACAAGCCAAACGCCAACATAATTAATGCAAAGCCGAGTAACACAGCTGCTTGAGCAACGCTGGTATTTTCTGCTTTACGTGCTTGCAAGCTGATTTGATCGAGGGTCATTCCGGCAACGTCGATTTCGTCATAAAACGAGGTCGACGGCGATACGGTAGTTCTGACGTAAATTGGATATGCTGCATCTTGCACAATAAAACTGATGCGATTTGCACTGACAAAGGTGTTTAATTTTTCACCGTTGTGCGTGGCATTGCCTAATAACTTTCCTTGTTTGTCAAAGAGCGCAATATCAATCCACACACTCTTAAAACTCAAAAGCTCATCTTTAGGAAGTGGGCGTTCAATTCTGAGCCAGCAAACTTTTTGCAGACGTAATTTACCCAAGCCTGGCGTCCAGGCAGCGTTAGTTCCCGGAATATGAATAAGTTCGGTTGCTTTGCCACAGACGGCATCAGTTTGTACTGGACTGGCAAAGCCGTCGCTACAAAACAACAATGCAACTACGAGAATCAGATGTTTGATCAGCCTGAACAGGCTCAATCCAATTGCTGCCATAACTTCGTTCCTTGTTTGGGTTTAAAACCAGACGACGAGGTAGAAAAAAGCAATTATTGAGTGCAGTGCTACACCAAACTTAACATACCAGAATTGGTGTCAATGTTGGTGGTTAATTGCAATAAATGCAACTATAATAAATGAAGAGAGTTGCGTATGCAAAAGAAAATTAACTTCGTTACAATAATTTATTTTCTTATAACAACGTTTTGCGAAAGCAAAAAAATTATCCGTCAACTTTTTTGTCTCAAAGAATTTTGTCAACGTAATCAGTCACTTAGAATGCTGCACACTTTGCCACTACTTAGTTAATATGAAAATTAAAATTCCAACTGCCGGAAAACCGCGTAATCGCCTTGCATTGGCTGCCCGCCAGCGAAATGCCGGGGCGCATGAAGCGTTAAATCCATTGCGGACGGCACGTCGTAAAGCACGGCAAGAAATACAAAAGAGCCTCCTGCGTCGTATCCGTGATGACGAGGTATAAGGTCATTCTTTTTGTGATCAAACAAGGCAATTTCTTCGATGGATGAAGAGAAGCCCTGCACGGGAGGTGCTGCGTTGATGTGGTAATGCTATCAATAAAAACTGTTTTGAAGAAAGAAATTAAGTTAAATTTTGATACATTAAAGATGTTGAAAATGATAGAAAAATAAACAATAATCAAGGCCATACGGTACGGCTTCAGAACATGTCTTTAATTTGAACTTTTGGGATTAAGGAACCAAAATTTCCTTTTTGAATCGAAGACTCTGAATAGACGAGATTTGCTGAAAAAGTGGTGCGCTGAGTTAAAAATCAAAGGAATGCGTTTATTTTCCCGATAAACCCCGGGCATTTATTTGAGCGTATCGCATCAACGGTAATTAACTGTCCCGGCAACAGAAATCCATTCTCATCAGTAGGTACCATTTTCAAAGGCGGTTTATCATGGCTTCCGTTACTTTTGATGCTACTCATCCACGCAATATTAAAATTCGCTGGAATGATTTTGAGCATGGTTTTGTGATTAATGGACAAAAACTTGGCCGACATGGCAAAGCAATCGCCACGGATTCGTTTAATTTTTCAGCGAGCTGGAATTCCTGTGCGTCAGAAAATACGGATCGATTTCAGCGGCTTTTGATGGGGTCGTCTAACGACAGAGCCGCATTTCGCTATGAAATTACCAAAGATCCACAACATCAAGGATGTTCTTTAATTGTCGGCGAGTTTTCAATTGCCCGTGCTGGTACACCGTTATCTGCGGATATGATGCGGTGCTTAGCCCTGACAAGCACATTGCCAGAGCTTCGTTACGGACGTATTAGTGAGGAGTTTAATTCGCCTTTTTTACTTGGTCACTGGATCGTCGAATTTCCAAAAGAGGTGATCTTGCGTGCGGGATTGGCTGGAAATTCTGGGTTGTTGCCAGTTCTTTATTAACGAATAGCGCTGGTAAAAGTTCTTCTTTTTGTTGTTGTAGCACCTTGCCGTTTTTTCCTCCCCGGCAAGGTGTTTTTTTTGTTAAGTTCAATACTTTTATTTGCCCGCTGCTTTTGCCTGCTTACGGATCATTTCCAAACTTGCACCGGGAGTGATCAGATTGCTGTCGTAGCGCAATTCTATGAGCGCAGGCAAATGGTGTTCTCGGCAGTGTTTCAACGCGCGCTCAAGTGCTGGTGCAAACTCGGCAGTAGTCAGTACTGTTTCACCACTCGCTCCGTAAGCGCGTGCCAAAGCAGCGAAATCCGGATTGTGCAACTCTGTACCAGAAACACGCTCAGGAAATTCGCGTTCCTGATGCATACGAATGGTGCCGTACATGCCATTGTTAAATACGATGATCACTACGCCTGCATTGTACTGAACCGCTGTAGCAAGTTCCTGACCATTCATCATATACTCACCATCGCCAGCAAAGGTAATCACTGTGCGTTCAGGATCAACAATTTTGGCAGCAACGCCTGATGGTACGCTATAACCCATCGCACCAGACGTTGGTGCTAATTGGGTACGGAAGCCACCGTAGCGGAAATAACGATGCGCCCAGGTCGCATAATTGCCTGCACCATTAGTGAGTATCGTATTTGCAGGAGTCTGTTGCATGATGTCTTGCACGACTTGCCATAAATTGAGTGGTGCTTTCTCTTGTGCAAAAATGGCGGGTTCGGTTTGCCATGCAAGTAATTCGCTCTTTGCCTGAGCGACGGTATCACGCCATTTATGGGATGCATCCAACGCTTCCATGTCTGCTAGCGCCTCGGCAATTTCTTTCATGCCGCTATTGATCATCAGATCCGCTTGATAAACCCGCCCTAATTCCAGGGCGTCACTATGGATATGTATTAATTTTTGTTGAGGTATTGGTGCTTCCAGAACGGTGTAGCCACCAGTTGTCATTTCTCCCAGACGTGGTCCAATTGCGATAACCAAATCGGCATCTTTTATTCGTTGTGCCAATTTAGGGTTAATGCCAATTCCAACATCTCCGATATAGTTTGGGTGGGTATTATCGATCAAGTCCTGAAAGCGGAATGCGCAGGCAAGTGGCAGATGATTGCTGCTGGCGAAGTCGCGAATATTTTCACAGGCAGTCTGATCCCAACCACTGCCACCAATTATCAATACGGGACGTTGCGCCACGGCCAGCATATTTCTTAATTGTGCTAATTGCTGTGGCGAAGCAGATGCTTGCACTGGCGTGTAATGGCGGGTATCAGCGACCTCAGCGACTTGTGCCAGCATATCTTCTGGTAATGCCAGCACAACTGGACCTGGGCGGCCGCTGGTAGCAACCTGGAAAGCCCGTGCAATGTATTCGGGAACGCGGTCAGCGCGGTCAATTTGAGCTACCCATTTTGCCATTTGACCAAACATGCGACGATAGTCAATTTCCTGAAATGCTTCACGTTCGACAAAATCATTACCAACTTGTCCAATAAACAGAATCATTGGGGTGGAATCCTGGTACGCAGTATGGACACCGATTGACGCATTGGTCGCACCCGGGCCACGGGTCACAAAGCAGATACCCGGCTTGCCTGTCATTTTTCCGTAAGCATCTGCCATAAATGCCGCGCCGCCTTCCTGACGATTGATAATGAAGCGAATCGGGCTATCGTGCAGCGCATCCAGCACTGGGAGATAACTCTCGCCGGGAACACCAAAAATTGTATCTACACCGTGGATTTGCAGTGCATCCACAATAAGTTGACCACCAGAACGAGAATTCGACATGATATTAAGCGGGAGCAAGTAAAAGCAGTAAGCTACCAGAAAGCATACAAAATTTGCAGTACTTCTGACGTCAAATGAACAAATCTGTGGCAATACGTTCGTAAAGCGCTAATCTTAAATTCAAGTTTGCAGGCACTTACGACAACTGGAACACTCTGATTTGAGGTAAAATACAGCTCGAAGCAGGCCAGACAATCGCTGGTTGCCATGTTCACATGGTGACGGGAGGAAGGTCCGGACTCCACAGAGCAGGGTGACGGCTAACGGCCGTACGTTGAAAGCTGAGGCGCAAGCTGAAGTATAAGACGAGGAATAGGGCCACAGAGACGAGCGTATTAAGTTACGGTGAAACGCGGTAACCTCCACCCGGAGCAATTTCAAATAGGCACGCGTTGAGGCGGCTCGCGGAGCGTGCGGGTAGAAAGCTTGAGCGGCGGAGTAATCCGTCGCCTAGAGGAATGATTGTCATAGCAGAGGATAGTAATATCTGATGCCGTAACAAAATCCGGCCTATCGGCCTGCTTCAATTTACTTCCCCGCGGATTCTGTAACAAAAAGAAGTCCAATCATCGACGTGCCTTCAGGCATACCAGACACTATTTCGTATTGTTGATGCAGTATCAATTTCACGACAGTTTTTGAATTAGCTCCGTTTTTACTTCGTCTTATATCCCCGCCATCTCAAAAAAACAGTCTTTGTCCTATTTTTTCCCGATATAGTCCCACTATTGCGCCATTCGAAATGTGATAAACGAATAGCTTGCAGATTTGTTCATGCTTTATTACATCGCTTTTTCAAGCAAAATTAACACCATGCCTGACTGAAACATTTTTTGCCTGAGTTCTATTGTAGAAACTATTTTTAAAAAATCTGGTGTTAAACTAATATCAGCTTATTTAATCGTCTGATTTAACTAACTTGTTTAATTAGAACTCACGAAAACCCTCTGCATTTGTGATAATGTTTTTCGACTCATAACGATCTGCAATTTTTTGAGCGCTTTAGTGGTTTTTCATTAGTTTTACTTAAGTGTTTTTGCAATGCGTTTCCTGCTGCTCTTATCAGCAACAGGTCTTATCTAACTCATACTTTATATAAATTGCAGACGCATGGAGACTCCAGGCCCAAAAAAAGAACGAGACGTGCCCCTGAAGGCGTTCGTTGTCGGCGTTTGTGTCATCGTTGCGTTAATCGTGGCTCAAAGCTGGTGGTCAATCAGGGAAGATAAAACCTTAACGTTGGCCGATGCGCAGCAACACAGCTATTTCACAGTACGAATCTTAGAGGAGCATGCCAGTCGCGCCTTGAATGAGGCGATGCGTGCGATGAATGCAGCAGGAGATGAAATTCGTCTGCTCGATTCGTCTTCTACTTCCTATGACTCTGTAGTTCAAAGAATATTGCTCAATCAGCGTCAAGAGTCTCAATTTATCTATTCACTCTCTGTTTTTGATAAGGAGGGTAAGAGGCAACTTTCAAGTCGACCTCATCAGGCCCCAGGCAATGCTCTGGTGGCGCCAGGTCATATTGGGTTGCTTTTAAAGGAAACGACCCGTAAAGATATAGTTGTTGGTACAGCGGCCAGACTGGAAAATTCAGATCAATGGATTTTGCCAATTGCCAGCAATTTTTATAATGAAAAAGGCACGCTCCAGGGCATACTCGAAGTGGATGTACGCCTGAGCTACTTTCAGGATTTTTACGAGATCGTGGCAAGAGGTGGCGCTGCTGCTATTTCATTGCATGACCAACGGGGAAATATTCTTGCCAGAGCTCCTTTTGATAGTAATTTTCTTGATCATCCTGTTACCCAGACTGACTTGTTGTCGGCGATCACTGATCCGATAAGTGAGGGATCTTTGGTAGGAAACGGTTTGATTGATGGTGGAGGTGAGTATTTGTACACCTACCGCAAAATTACCGGCATCCCGCTGACCTTGGTTTATGCCAGAAATATGGACAGTATTTTGTTGGATTGGAACAATCGCCTGCAACAAAGAATTTTGTTCACATCTCTGACTGTCGCCTTTATTTTGATGTTGGCATTGATGCTGCTGTGGCAGTTAAAACGTTTACAGATTTCAAAAGCGAAATTCAATGCCAGCGAGAACCGTTATCGGATACTTTTTACGGGGGCGCAGGATGCCATTCTGATTATCAATCGTGACTATATTTACGTTGATTGCAATCATGCTGCCGTAAAGTTATTAGGCGCACAGTCCACTGCGGACATTATCGGCAAGAAAGTCGGTGGTTTTTCTGCGACGCATCAGACTATCATTGGTCTGAAAGAATCAGATAAAGAAAAATTGATCATTTACCTGATAGATCAGGCCTTCGCAGGTACGGCTCAATGTTTTGAGTGGCAACTGGAAAAAAACGGTATGCCATTTTATAGTGAAATCTCCCTGAGTCCGGTAGAAATTGATGGTGAAATTTTACTGTTCTGCGTTGAGCGCGATATCAATACCCGAAAATACACTGAGCGTTTACTCGAGGGGCAAAATCGTCTGTTGCAATTAATCGGCGCAAATGAAGACCCAATTTTTATTTTGAATTCCGTGTGCGATTTCGTGCATGAATTAAGACCTTCTTGGTGTGTTGGGATACAACTATTGGCGGATGATCAAAGAACCTTTACACAGGGCGTTGGTCAGCATTTCCCCGAAGTGTTGCTCAAACAATTGAATGAAATGCCGGTGACGCACGGAAATGGAATTTGGAGCGATGCCGTAATCGTCGCTTGTCCAGTGCAGATCGAGCAATTGCAAACAGCACCGTGCATGCAGTTTGTAAACGGACTCGAAGAGTTGTCGGCTTTTGAGTCTAGTATGGCATGGCCTTTAATGGATAAACATGGTCAGGTATTAGCAAGCTTTACTTTATTATTCCCCGATGTTCCCTGCATGACTGAAGACGATATGAGTGTCATCGGCATAATGATTGAGATCGCCTCAATCGCGATTGAAGGGCGGCGCTCAGAAAAGAAAATACTACAACTCGCTCATTATGATGAATTGACAGGGCTGCCAAATCGCTTTTTGTATAACCAACATTTAGCCAAAGCGTTGTCGTTGGCTGAACGTAACCGTACTCGTCTGGCAGTATTGTTTCTGGATCTGGATAGATTTAAAAACATTAATGATACGTTTGGACATGATGAAGGCGATAAAGTGTTGCGTAGTGTCGCACAGCGCTTCCGCAAGACGTTACGCGAGTCAGACATTGTTGCCAGGATTGGAGGTGACGAGTTCATTTTATTGATTGACCAGTTCAACGAGCCGCGCGATCTTGGAGATATTGCCGACAAACTGCTATTTGAAGCCTCGCAACCCTTTGAAATTTATGGGCAGGAGTGTCAACTCAGCGCAAGTATCGGCATTGCTACTTTCCCTACAGATGGCCGGGATGCGCAGACTTTGTTAAAAAATGCTGACATTGCCATGTATCGTGCTAAGAACAAAGGAAAGGACAACTTCCAGTTCTACGCTTCTGAAATGAATACACATACTGTAGAGCGCCTGGCGTTTGAAGCACGTCTGCGTAAAGCGCTGGAGCGACGAGAGTTTGTCGTCTATTACCAACCCAAAGTATCGGTAGAAACAGGACTAATTGTCGGCGCAGAAGCACTTGTACGTTGGAATCATCCTGAACGTGGTCTTTTATTTCCCAATGATTTCATTATGCTGGCTGAAGAAGCTGGTCTGATTCCACGTTTAGGTATGCTGGTGTTGGATGTGGCGTGCCGTGATGTTTTAAATTTCAGACAATTGGATAGTCGTTTTGGACGGATTGCCATTAATTTGTCCGGATCGCAATTCAATGACCATCAACTTTTGGATGAAGTGAAGAGCGTAATTGATTTTTGGCGCGTTCCTGCGAATGCGATTGAATTTGAAATTACAGAAAGTATGGTGATGCACAATCGTGAGCAAGCGATTGTGTTGATGGATGGTTTTAAGGAGGCGGGGTTCACTTTGTCGATTGATGATTTTGGCACCGGTTATTCTTCTCTTGCTTATCTGAAACGCTTCCCGGTCGACAGTGTCAAGGTTGATCGTTCTTTCATTAAAGATATACCGCACGATCCGAACGACACCGCTATCGTTCTTGCTATTGTCGCTATGGCCCACACTTTGGGGCTGAAAGTCATTGCTGAAGGGGTAGATGCCTCAACCCAACTCAGTACCCTGCGCGACTTTAAATGCGATGAGTACCAGGGATTTTATTTTAGCAAAGCGATATCAGCCAAAGACTTTGCATCCTTGCTTCAAAAGCAGGTCATGGTCGAGCGCGTCTGATGAGTGCTCAAGCTGTCACCAAAGCAAACGCCGTAGAGCTTACATTCGTAAGCGCTATGAATGTAAGTGTACGCATCGTGTTTGTATGATCTGGTAATTTCTACTATTTCCCATCTTTCTCGGGCTTAAATTCAGGTCACGTACATGCCTGCATGTGATAAGCCACTTTCAAAATATATCGTAAGTCTTTAATTTATTGGACTATTTCTGAAATACGGTTTCGAGATAGTTGCGCTAAGTCATTGACTTCATTAAAGAAATTCAGAAAAACACGTGTAATTTTACTTGACCACGATCAAGTCATCCTCTAAAGTGGGAAACAGTGTGAAAAAGTGTAATTTTGTGGGATATAACCTCATTTTTCGTTTATCGTCACAAGACTTCTCATTTCAATCAAAGTCCAGGTTAAAGGTACAAGCGTGTTTCAGGGTCCATCCGCACTCAATCTCGATGCGAAAGGCAGAATGTCTATTCCTGCCCGCTATCGTGATGCCCTGAACGAACAGTTTGGGGGGCGTGTTTCTTTGACCCGTCATCCCGATGGGTGCTTGCTCTTGTTCCCACGTCCTACCTGGGAATCTCATCGTGAACAAATTGCTGCATGGCCGATACAGGCGCGTGACTGGAAAAGGATTTTTCTGGGTAATGCCTTCGACGTCGAGCTTGATAGTGCTGGACGGATTTTGCTGGCACCCGAATTGCGCAATGCGGTCGGGATCGAGCGCGACATTATGCTACTTGGTATGGGGAGCCACTTTGAAATTTGGGATGCTGGTCGATTGGCTGAAAATGAAGCCAATGCAAAAGCTGCTGGCGCCCCCGATGTATTAAACAATTTTTCTTTCTGATCGCGAGAAATGACGAACCAAGCAGCGACAGAATTTACCCACAAGACAGTGCTTTTAAATGAAGCAGTGGATGCACTTGCCATCAATGGCGAGCGTGCTAACGGTGTCTACATCGACGGTACCTTTGGGCGAGGCGGGCATAGCCGCCTGATCTTACAACACCTGGGGCCAAACGGACGTTTGATCGCGTTCGATAAAGATACACAGGCGATTGCCAGTGCCAGTGAAATAAAAGATCCACGTTTTCATATTGTTCACGATAGTTTTGCCACGATGTCTGAAGCTCTGCAAGAGCTTGGCGTCGCGCAGGTTGATGGCATTTTGATGGATCTGGGTATTTCATCACCGCAAGTTGATGATGCAACTCGTGGGTTTAGTTTTCGCGCTGATGGTCCTTTAGATATGCGTATGGATACCACGCGTGGCATTTCAGCGGCTGAGTGGCTGGCCACTGAAGATGAAGAAAAAATTAGGGAGGTAATTAAAAATTATGGGGAAGAACGGTTTGCTTTTCAGATTGCAAAGGCGATTGTTGCTCGCAGGCAAACGGACTCCATTACTGGAACCCGACAACTTGCAGAACTCGTCGCACACGCCGTCAAAACTCGCGAGAAGGGCAAGGACCCGGCAACTCGCACCTTTCAGGCTATACGGATTTTCGTCAATAAGGAGCTTGAAGATCTCGAAGTAGGTCTGGATGCCGCATTTTCTGCTTTGGCTCCCTTTGGCATTATGTCGATAATTAGTTTCCATTCCTTGGAAGATCGTATTGTCAAACAATTTTTTGCTTCCAAAGTGAAAGTTGAACAACCGGATCGACGCTTACCTATCCGTCACCTCGATTTGCCACAACCGCAAATGCGTTTGCTCAACCGTATTAAACCTTCAGAAAATGAGGTAAGTGAGAATCCACGCTCTCGATCCGCTATCCTCCGCATCGCCGAACGCTTGCCAGAGGGTGGGAAATGATCAATAAGATCAATATTATTCTCGCGATGATATTGATCGCCTGCGCCTTATCGCTAATTAATGCGCAGTATCAGGCCAGACATTTATTTATTGAGCTCGAGAGCGAACAAAGTCTGAGTAAACAATATGAGTTGCAATGGACCCAACTCAAGCTTGATCAGTCTACTTATGGCAAGCATGCACGCATTGAGGAAGCGGCGACGCGCAATCTGAATATGGTGGTGGTAACACCTGAGCGCACCCAATACCTGAAAGCGGAGGAACTTAAATGAGCCGCGTCGGGAATACCTCTCGTACCGCTGCATCACGCGGTGTGTCATTTTCATCTAATCCGGTATTAGATGTAAAGCTGCCTACCTGGCGCTCGCGTCTGGTGCTATTTCTGCTGTTCGGTGCTTTTCTGGCATTGATTGTGCGTGCCCTTTGGTTGCAAGGTATTACAACTGAATTTTTGCAAAAACAAGGTGCAAGTCGTTATGCACGTACCTTAGAATTACCAGCGACTCGTGGAAAGATCACTGACAGAAACGGCGAAGTGCTTGCGTCTTCTGTACCGGTAAAAGCAATCTGGGCGATTCCAGAAGATGTGTTGAGTGCGCCTCCGGAAAAAATCCGGCAATTGGCACAATTGTTAGAAATGTCCGAAGCCGAATTACGCAAGAAGCTAGATTCAGACCGCCAATTCGTCTATCTGAAACGGCAGGTTGAACCAGAAGTGTCTGAAAAGATTCAAGCTTTGGCCATGCCAGGTATCGATACTCGCAAAGAATATAAACGGTTTTATCCAGAAGGTGAAATCACGGCACACGTTGTGGGCTTTACTAATGTGGAAGATGTGGGGCAAGAGGGTATTGAACTTGCATCTGAAAAAGATTTAGCAGGCAAATTAGGCAGTCGTCGCGTTATTAAAGATCGTCTTGGTCGTATCGTGGAAGATATTCGCGCAGTTCGCGAACCGCATGATGGGCACGAATTGAATTTATCGATAGACAGTAAAATTCAATATATCGCCTTTACTCATTTAAAAGAAGCGGTTGAAAAACACAAGGCAAAAGCAGGTGCGGCAGTCGTACTTGATGTGCAAACCGGTGAGGTGTTAGCTTTGGTTAACCTGCCTGCCTATAACCCAAATGATCGCTCAGTATTGACCGGTGCCCAATTGCGTAACCGCGTATTGACTGATACTTTTGAGCCTGGTTCGACAATGAAACCATTTACTGTCGCGCTTGCGTTAGATAAAGGTCGGGTTACTCCGGATACCGTGTTCCAGACCGCACCGGGTCGCATGACCATCGGTACTGCCACAATTCACGATTCCCATAAGATGGATTCCCTGACTGTTGCACAAGTCATTCAAAAATCCTCAAATATTGGTACTGCAAAAATCTCCTTCCAGATGCAACCGCAAGAGATGTGGGAAATGTTTACCAGCGTGGGGTTTGGTCAGCAGCCAAAATTTGGTTTTCCCGGTGCGGTTGCCGGTCGTCTGCGTAACTATAAAAATTGGCGTCCTATTGAACAGGCGACAATGAGCTACGGACACGGTATTTCAGTTTCTTTGATACAGATCGCTCGTGCTTATATGATTTTTGCACGTAATGGCGACATGATTCCTTTGACTTTTCAAAAAGCAACTGAAGCACCAAAAGGTCAACGTATTATTTCGCAAAAAACAGTGATGGAAATGCGAAGCATGATGGAATCGGTAACGCAACCAGGCGGCACCGCAACACAGGCGCGCGTTGCCGGTTACCGGGTTGCAGGTAAAACTGGAACCGCTCACAAAATTGAAGGTGGGCGCTATGTCAATAAATACGTCGGTGACTTTGTTGGCTTCGCTCCGGTTTCCAATCCTCGCGTCATCGTAGCTGTGATGATTGATGAACCTTCGGTCGGTGGCTATTACGGCGGAACGGTTGCGGCACCAGTATTTTCGACAATCACAGCAAATGTATTACGTTCGATGAATATACCTCCCGATTCGTCCATTACAACCATTGTTCCTGATAGTGGTGTTCAGGAGAGTATGTAATGACAACGAACAATTTATTAACAATAGATATGATTAACTGGCTAAGACAAGTAGCTCCCGCCGCACAATTGAGTTCAAATACGAGAACCATACAAGCTGGTGATGTGTTCTTTGCTGTGCGCGCTCATCACGGAGACGGCCGTCAATATATTCGCGATGCCATTGCAAAAGGCGCGATCGCGGTGGTGTATGAAGCCAAAGATTATGTGTGGGATGATTCTATCAAAACGCCACATCTTGCAGTCAGTGATTTGCAGGATCAACTCGGTTATGTCGCTAATGCCTGGTACCAGACACCTGATGCCGATATGTACAGCATTGCAGTCACTGGTACGAATGGCAAAACGTCTTGTACACAATGGCTTGCAAAAGCATTGTCACTCAATAAATGCGATAGTGCCGTCGTCGGGACGCTTGGTGTTGGTGTTTTCAAAAACGGGCAGCTAGGTAGCTTGTCCGAAACTGGTTTTACGACGCCAGATGCGATCAATTTACAGCGCGGGCTGGCTTCCATGCGCGATGAGGGGGCACAAGCATTGGCTATCGAAGCTTCCTCAATTGGGCTGGTACAAGGAAGATTGCATGGCTTACATATCGATGTAGCCATGCTGACAAATTTGACTCGTGATCACCTTGATTATCACGGCAACATGGAAAATTATGGTGCCGCAAAACGTGCTTTATTTGAGTGGCGAGGTTTAAAAAGTGCGGTCATCAATCTCGATGATGCTTTTGGTGAAAAACTGATTCATGATTTAAGAAAAAAATCACCCGCATTGAACATTGTTGCGTACAGCCTGACTAAGACTGAATCCGATGGTATTGCTTTGCTTTCTGCTTCTCATCTGAAAACTTCACACACAGGTACGAGTTTTCATCTGGAGTCTCCATTCGGTTCAGGTTTGGTAAAGACACAGTTGATCGGACAATTTAATGTCAGCAATATCCTGGGGGTCATGGCTGTATTACTGACTAAGGGATTGCCTTTCGCAAAGGTGCTCGCAACGATAGAAAAATTAAGCCCCGTTCCGGGACGTATGCAATTGTTGGGCACTGCCGGTCATGTGATGGTAGTGATTGATTACGCGCATACACCGGATGCGCTTGAAAAAACTTTAGCAGCCTTAAGACAGGTCGCCAATGAGCGCCATGGCAAGCTTTGGTGCGTCTTTGGTTGCGGTGGCGACAGAGACCCTGGCAAGCGTCCACAAATGGGAAAAATTGCCGAAAACGCAGATCATGTTGTGGTGACTAGTGATAACCCGCGCAGTGAAAATCCAACTAGTATTATTCAGGACATCGTAGCTGGCATGAGTGTGCAGGCACATATCGTTGAAGATCGTGCCAATGCGATTTTATACGCGATCAAACACGCGACCGATCAGGATGTGGTTTTATTGGCTGGCAAAGGGCATGAAACCTATCAGGATATTCTGGGTAAAAAATGGCCTTTTTCTGATGAAGAACACGCGGCGCTTGCGCTGGCTACCGTTGCCACCAGTGGCAATAGTAAGAGAGGTAGCTAATGAAATTTAGTTTACAACAATTAGCACAGGCACTGAGTTCAGCAAGCATGACTGCGGATGCAGACATCAACGGCTTGTCGACCGATAGTCGAAAAATTAAAGCTGGCGATGTCTTTGTTGCTTTACGCGGTGATAATTTTGATGCACATGATTTCTTGCCGCAAGTCGCACACACTGGTGCTGTCGCCGTCATTGCTGAACACTTGCCAGCGGATTTTCAGTTGCCGGCATTGATTGTTCCTGATACCAAAATGGCTTTAGCAGAGGTGGGTAGATTCTGGCGCAAGCGATTTGCGATACCTGTGATTGGTGTGACTGGTAGCAACGGAAAAACAACCGTCAAAGAAATGATTGCGGCAATTTTGGCCGCGGCGTTTGGTGAAGAGCAAAGGTTGTCTACCAAGGGTAATCTGAATAATGAAATTGGCGTGCCTTTGACGGTGCTCGAATTAAACGCCGCGCATCAGGCAGCAGTCATAGAAATGGGCATGAACCATCCTGGTGAAATTGCCTTGCTGGCTTCAGTTGCTTTGCCAACGGTAGTGCTTGTGAATAATGCTCAGCGTGAACATCAGGAATTTATGCAGACTGTGCGTGCAGTGGCTGAAGAAAATGGTAGTGCCATCAAGGCCTTGCCAGATAACGGTGTCGCCGTATTTCCGCACCATGACGAATATACCCCATTGTGGCGTGAATACGCGCTAGAGCATCGTCAGCGCAAGATACTTAGTTTCGGACTCAACCCCGATGCCGATGTCGTGGGTACGTATACAACATCCGCGTTTGGCAGCGACATCATGCTGCGCACTGCCGGAGAAACATCCCGGATTCAATTGCAAGCGGCAGGCGAACATAACGTTTTAAATGCGCTGGCTGCCGCCGCTTGTTGTCATGCGATAGGTATCAGTAATGAAGTGATCGTTCAAGGTTTGGAAAATTTTCATCCCGTTTCAGGTCGCTTGCAACGCAAGCAAGCAAGCTGCGGTGCGACTGTGATTGATGATACTTACAACGCCAACCCAGATTCCGTGCGCGCTGCGATTGATGTTTTGAAACAATTGGGCGGTGATACTTTACTGGTGCTCGGTGATATGGGAGAAGTCGGTGACAACGGTGCCCAATTTCATCACGAAATTGGTGAGTATGCCCTTGCTTCTGGCATTTCTGAATTATTCCTGCTCGGTGATCAGGTACAACAAAGTGCTGCCGGTTTTGGAAAAGCTGCGCAATACTTTACCGATATTCAGCAATTGCTGTCTGCCTTAGATGCTCGTGTGAGTAAAGATAGCAAAGTGCTGATAAAAGGTTCGCGTTTTATGAAGATGGAGCGCGTCGTCGCTCATCTATTAAATGCTACCGAAATTTCTTCACAACAAAAAATAATAGGAACTCATTAGCATGTTGCTCTGGTTAGCAGAATTTTTTAAACAGGATCTGGGATTGCTACGCGTCTTCGGTTTTATTACGTTTCGCGCAGTATTTGCCACCATGACCGCATTGGCGATCGGCATTTTTGCTGGTCCCGCGGTGATCCGTATGCTGACTCGTATGAAAGTTGGGCAGGCCGTGCGCGCATATGGTATGGAGACGCATCTGGTTAAATCAGGTACACCGACCATGGGTGGTGTTTTGATTCTGATTTCTATCGCTATTTCTACTTTGTTGTGGGGAGATTTGAGTAACCGCTTTATCTGGGTCGTCATGATCGTGACTTTTGGTTACGGTGCCATCGGTTGGGTTGACGATTATCGCAAGGTCGTCAATAAAGACCCAGAGGGAATGCGCTCCAGAGAAAAATATATGTGGCAATCCATCATTGGATTGATTGCCGCGTTCTATTTAGCTTTTTCAGTTTCGGCGCCAAGCAATTCCAAAATTCTTGACTTGTTATTTGCGTGGGTGCAGTCGGGCTTCAGTATGGATTTGCCACCAAAAGCTGATCTGATCGTACCGTTTTTCAAAACCATCAGCTACCCACTTGGCGTCTGGGGCTTTATTGCTCTGACCTATTGCGTGATTGTAGGAACTAGCAATGCGGTAAACTTTACCGATGGATTAGATGGTCTGGCGATTATGCCAATCATTATGGTTGGATCGGCATTAGGTATCTTTGCTTATTTGACGGGCAATGTGGTCTACGCAAAGTACTTGTTGATTCCGCATATTCCTGGCGCGGGGGAATTGCTGATTTTCTGTGGCGCGATGGCTGGCGCTGGATTGGCATTTTTGTGGTTTAACGCACATCCTGCGCAAGTGTTCATGGGTGACGTCGGCGCTTTAGCCTTGGGTGGTGCCTTGGGAACGGTTGCAGTCATCATTCGTCAAGAAATCGTATTGTTCATTATGGGCGGTATTTTTGTTGCTGAGACCGTTTCAATTATTTTGCAGGTTGGCTATTTTAAATTTACAAAAAAGCGGTTCGGTGAAGGCCGGCGCTTATTCCTGATGGCACCTTTGCACCATCATTTTGAGAAAAAGGGTTGGAAAGAAACGCAAGTAGTGGTGCGCTTCTGGATCATTACCATGCTGTTGGTATTAGTTGGTTTGGCGTCGCTCAAACTGCGTTAATGTTGTTGTCAGATTGCTGACTTGATTTTAGAACTTCTGCATATGAATTTTTCTGGAAAACACGTATTAGTTTTAGGCCTTGGTGAATCAGGCCTGGCAATGGCGCAATGGTTGTTGCGCGCCGGTGCGAACCTGCGTGTTGCCGATACCCGTGAAACTCCTGATAGATTGCCAGTGTTAATGGCGTTGAATGCGCAGACGGAGTTTGTTGCTGGAGAATTTAAAGCTGAACTGTTGAACGATATCGAATTTGTCGCAGTCAGCCCTGGCCTCTCACCATCCGGTGATTTAAAAGAAATAGCAGCTACTGCAGTAGAGAAAAATATCCCGATCTGGGGGGAAATTGAGCTATTCGCACAAGCATTGGCGGCCTTAAAAGAGGAACGTGCCTACCAGCCTAAAGTGATTGCAATCACTGGAACCAATGGTAAAACCACGGTGACCAGTCTGGTTGGACTGTTATGCGAACGTGCCGGATTGCGTACCCGTATTGCGGGCAATATCAGTCCGGCAGTGCTAGATGTTTTGCGTGAAGATTTGGATAAAGACAATTTGCCTCAGGTGTGGGTTTTAGAATTATCCAGTTTTCAATTGCATAGCTGCTTTAGTTTGCAAGCAGATGTTGCTACCGTTCTAAATATTACTCAAGATCATCTGGATTGGCATGGCAGTGTTTCAGCATATTGTGCTGATAAAGCGCGAATCTTCGGTGAACAAACCATCCAGGTATTGAATCGTGATGATGCGCTGGTGATGGCAATGGCAAAACCACAGTCCGCAATCGTGACGTTTGGCTTGAATGCCCCCGAACTTATTGGCGATCTGGGATTGCTTAATGAACATGGCATGGCCTGGTTGGTAACGGCGACGCCAGCTGAAGAAGCACCAGTGGTTACTGGTCGTCGCAAGAAAAAAGAAGCGGAAGAAATCGCTAGCATCATCACACGCTTAATGCCTGCCGATGCGTTGCAAATTCGTGGTCAGCACAATGCAGCAAATGCACTGGCGGCGCTTGCTTTATGTCGCGGTATCGGGCTGGCATTTGCTCCATTGTTGCATGGACTGCGTGAATATAAAGGTGAGCCGCATCGTGTTGAACTGATCAGTACGATTGCTGATGTTGATTATATCGACGACAGCAAAGGTACCAATGTTGGTGCAACTGTCGCTGCATTAAAAGGATTAGGGCAACAATCCGACTCACCAGAAAAACGGATTCTACTTATTGCCGGTGGCGAGGGCAAAGGACAAGATTTTTCTCCTTTGGCGGATGCCATAGAGCGCTATGCTAAAAAAGTTTTTTTAATCGGAAAAGCAAAAGAAGAAATTCGTCAGATTCTGAGTACAACACCAATCGAATGCGAGGATTTCGTTGATCTGGAATCCGCGGTACAGGCTGCTGCAAACGATGCCCGAAGCGGCGATATCGTTTTGTTGTCACCTGCGTGCGCGAGCCTTGATATGTTCCGCAATTACGCGCATAGAGCAGAAGTGTTTGTGAATGCAGTGCGAGAAGTGGCACTGGCACGCGGGGAAATTTGCTGATGAAACAAATGATGCTTCCGCTCCAGAAATGGTTGCCGTTTTCGACACCGGCACCGCAAACGCAATTAGTTCATCGGTCCAAAATGATGAGCTATGATCAGGCGCTGGTTTGGGTCACCATGATACTGATGTTGTTCGGTATGGTGATGGTGTATTCGGCATCGATTTCCTTGCCTGATTCACCTAAGTACGCCAATTATACGAATAAGCACTTCTTGGTACGGCAAGCTTCATTTATTGTGGTGTCGCTGATCGCCGGAATTTTTGCGTTCAGGATCCCATTGTCGAGCTGGCAAAAAATAACACCGTATTTATTTGTCATTACGCTGATTTTGTTGGCAGCGGTATTGATCCCAGGCTTGGGTAAAGGTGTGAATGGCGCTAAACGTTGGTTGTCTTTTAAAGTCTTTAACATACAACCTTCCGAATTTATGAAGTTGTTTATGGTTTTGTATGCGGCAGATTACACAGTACGCAAGCAAGAATACATGCACAAATTGACCAAAGGCTTTGTTCCTATGCTGACCGCTGTGGGCGTGGTTGGGTTATTGCTTTTGCTTGAACCCGATATGGGGGCGTTTGGTGTCATCGTTTGTATTGCGATGGGGATTTTATTTTTGGGTGGCATTAACGGTGTTTGGTTCGGTGGCATTGCAGCGATCTTAGTTGGGATTTTTTCGCTTGTTATTTTGTTGTCACCATGGCGTCGTGAACGGATTTTTGCTTATATGAATCCGTGGCAAGAAGAAAATGCACTAGGCAAAGCGTATCAGTTATCGCACTCTTTAATTGCGTTTGGTCGTGGTGAGTTGTTTGGCGTCGGACTTGGTGGCAGTGTTGAGAAATTGCATTACTTACCCGAAGCACACACTGATTTTTTGCTGGCAGTGATCGGTGAAGAGTTGGGATTTGTTGGCGTGATGGTCGTCGTATTGTTGTTCTACTGGATTTTGAAAAGAGCATTTGAAATAGGCCGTCAGGCAATTGCATTGGATCAAACCTTTGCTGGATTAACCGCAAAAGGTATAGGTATTTGGATTGGTGTGCAGGCCTTTATTAACATGGGCGTGAACCTTGGCTTATTACCGACCAAGGGGCTTACTTTGCCGCTCATGAGTTACGGCGGTTCTGGAGTGATGATTAATTGTGTGGGACTAGCTATTTTGCTCAGAGTGGATTTTGAAAATCGTGTGTTGATGCGTGGAGGTCGCGCATGAGCATACAGAAAAAATTGATGATTATGGCGGCGGGTACCGGAGGGCATATTTTCCCCGGCATCGCGATTGCAGACATCATGCGCGAACGTGGATGGGAAGTTTCCTGGTTAGGTACCAGCACGGGCATGGAATGCCAGATCGTACCTCAGCATGGCATTCCTATGGATAGTCTGGAATTTACCGGCTTGCGTGGTAAAGGTTGGAAACATACCGTGACGGGCACTTATAAATTAGTCAAAAGTTTCTTTAGTTGTTTAAAAATTATAGGACAACGTCGTCCAGATGTCGTGTTGGGCATGGGTGGTTACGTCACGGTGCCTGGTGGTTTGATGGCGGCGTTGCGCGGCAAGCCTCTGGTGTTGATGAATGCTGATGCCGCACTGTTGCTGTCGAATAAAGCCTTGCGTCCATTTGCCAGCAAATTATTGTTTGGATTGCCATCAGAAGAGAATTTGTCGGATACCAAACTACAAGTCACTGGCAACCCGATTCGCAAAGATATTTGTCAGCTGCCAGCACCTGAAGTGCGTTATGCGCAAAGGCAAGGTGTATTAAGAATTTTAATTGTTGGCGGAAGTTTAGGTGCCAAAGTCTTGAATGACTGTTTGCCTCAAGCACTTGCATTGATACCCGTAACGCAACGCCCTGTTGTGACGCATCAATCGGGAAAGCAAAATATTCAGGCATTGCGCGACAACTATGCCAAAGCAGGTGTGGATGCTGAAGTACTGGAATTTATTGACGATATGCCCCGTCGTTATGCTGAAGCAGATCTGGTGATTTGCAGAGCTGGGGCGATTACGGTATCGGAACTGACAGCAGCTGGGGTGGCAAGTATTTTGGTCCCTTTTATGGCTTCAAGTACCTCGCATCAAAAGGAAAATGCCGTGTGGATGGCAAAACAAAACGCCGCGATTAATTTGCCTCAAAGCGAGTTAAATGCTGAGAAGTTGGCTACACAATTACAAGCGCTGGACAGAGCGCAATGTTTGCAGATGGCCGGCCATGCTTACGCCGTTGGACAGCGTGATGCAAGCATGAATATTGCAAAAATTTTGGAATCATTAGTATGAAACATAAAGTCAAACATATCCATTTCGTCGGTATCGGCGGCTCAGGCATGAGTGGTATTGCCGAAGTTTTACTGAATCTGGGTTACACCATTTCCGGTTCTGATCTGGGTAATAATGCGGCTTCACAACGTCTGGCTGAGCTCGGTGCTGATGTCAAAATGGGGCATGCTGCAGAGAATATTGCTGGAGCTGATGCGGTCGTGACTTCCACTGCCGTCAAGGGTGACAATCCGGAAGTGATCGCCGCCAGAGCAAAGCATATTCCTATCGTTCCGCGTGCAATGATGTTGGCTGAGTTGATGCGCCTCAAAAGCGGGATTGCGATTGCTGGCACGCATGGCAAAACGACGACTACGAGTCTGGTTGCTAGCGTGCTTGCTGAAGGTGGATTTGATCCAACGTTTGTTATTGGTGGTCGTTTAAATAGCGCCGGAGCCAATGCCAAATTAGGTAGCGGTGATTTTATTGTTGCCGAAGCGGATGAATCGGATGCGTCGTTCCTGAATTTATTGCCGGTGATTGAGGTTATCACCAATATCGATGCCGATCACATGGAAACCTATGGCCATGATTTTGCAAAGCTAAAACAAGCATTTATCGAATTTACGCAACGTCTGCCATTTTATGGCGTGGCTGTGTTGTGTCTTGATGACGCGAATGTGCGCGAAATCATGCCGTTTGTTTCCAAGCCAATTGTCACATACGGTTTTCATGAAGAGGCTGAAGTTCGCGCAGTGAGTGCCGTGGCCGCTGGCGGAAAAATGCACTTTACGGTGGTACAGGAGGGCTATCTGGACATGCAAGTCAGTCTGAATCAACCTGGTATGCATAATGTACAGAATGCTTGCGCCGCGATCGCGATTGCGCGTGAAATCGGTGTTGCCGATGAAGCGACACAAAAAGCCTTGAGCGAATTTAATGGCGTTGGTCGTCGTTTTACCCGTTACGGTGAAATTGCTCTTGAAGCTGGAGGAAGCTTTGCTCTGGTTGATGATTACGGTCACCACCCGGTGGAAATGGCGGCGACGTTAGCGGCAGCGCGTGGAGCGTATCCTGACCGTCGATTGGTGTTGGCATTCCAGCCGCATCGCTATACCCGCACACGTGATTTGTTTGAAGACTTCGTCAAAGTAATATCGACGGCGGATGCAGTCGTGTTGGCGGAGGTTTATGCGGCTGGCGAAGCACCAATTTTGGCAGCGGATGGACGTGCATTGACGCGAGCCTTACGCGTCAGCGGAAAAGTTGAACCTGTATTTGTTGAAAATATACAAGACATGCCTGAGAGTTTATTGCACGTCTTGAAAGACGGTGACGTTTTAATCGTCATGGGCGCAGGATCGATTAGTGCCGTGCCGGCAAAACTGGCACAGGCAAAACAATAAAATAACCAGCAGATCATCATGAGTGAATTGAATATCAAATCATTGGGTAGAGTAGGTGTCTTGTTTGGCGGGCGTTCTGCTGAGCACGATATCTCTATCATGTCAGGCAACGGCGTATTGGCGGCGCTGCGCGCGAAGGGCGTCGATGCACACCCATTTGATCCTGCGCAGCGTAGCATCGCGGAGTTAGCAGCAGAAAAATTTGACCGGGTTTTTATTGCATTGCATGGCCGCTATGGTGAAGACGGTAGTTTGCAAGGTGTATTGGAGCAATTGAATATTCCTTATACCGGGAGTGGTGTCATGGCATCGGCAGTGGCGATGGATAAGATTTTCACTAAACGCATCTGGCAAACACACGGTTTGAGTACACCTAAATACGCGGTCCTCACACCAGAAACAACTTTGCGCGAAGTGCCGGACGAATTAGGCTTGCCGTTGATTCTGAAACCACCGCATGAAGGTTCGACCATTGGTATCACCAAGGTCAAAGGCTACTCAGAAATGAAGGAAGCCTATGATCTGGCGGCGCAGTTTGATGATGTGGTGCTAGCGGAAGAGTTTGTTGAAGGTCGTGAATTGACGATTGCGATTTTAGGCCGCGGCAAAGATGCCTATGCCTTGCCAATTATTGAAATCGTCGCGCCTGATGGTAATTATGATTACCAGAATAAATATTTCACTGATGACACTCAATATCTTTGCCCGGCACCATTAGATGAAGAATTGACCGCTCGCATACAGCAAATGGCTGTTGAAGCCTATCGTTCTATCGATTGCGAAGGTTGGGCGAGGGTTGACGTTTTGTTGCGTAAGTCGGATAACCAACCATTCTTGCTGGAGATTAATACTTCTCCTGGTATGACAGGGCATTCGCTGGTGCCGATGGCCGCTAAAGCAACAGGCATGAGTTATGAGGATCTTTGTGTGGAAATTTTAAAAACTGCTCGTTTAAAAATTCATACCGAATCTAAATAAAGAGGAAAAAACGGATGTGGCATGACGTCAAAATGATGAATAATACCGCCAATGCTTTATTTGGCCTGGTGTTGCTCGCTCTGATGGCGTCTGGCGTCTGGTGGGTGATACAAAGACCGATGTTCACATTGCACAGCATACGCGTTGTTGGCGCTACCCCGCAGGCGTTACGTCACGTGGACGCAGTCACAATCAGAAATGCAGCAGTACCAAAAATCAGAGGTAATTTTTTTACTGCTAATCTTGACGCTGTACGGGGGGCTTTTGAAAGTGTGCCCTGGGTACGTAAAGCCAGTGTACAAAGAGAGTGGCCGAACAAATTGACAGTAACTCTGGATGAGCACGTTGCATTGGGAACCTGGGGAGACGATGGTCGTTTAATTTCTGTCGCTGGTGACGTGTTTACCGCTAACCTGGCTGAGGCAGAAGACGATACGGATCTGATCGCCTTGAGTGGGCCTGATGGCAGTGAGAAAGAAGTCTTGTCGCAATATTTAGCATTGAAAGACTGGTTTGCCAAAATAAATCTGGCGCCAGATTCAGTCACGTATTCGAATCGCTATGCCTGGAGTTTAAAACTGAATAATGGTCTGCAGGTTGAATTGGGCAGGGTGCAGGACGGCACAACGCTGAAAATGAGAGTGAATAAATTACTGATGATTTATCCGCAATTGATCGCCAGTGCGCAAGATAGTATTGAAAGTATAGACATGCGTTATCCAAATGGATTGGCAATGAAATATGCTCGTCCTGCAGGATCAAAAAAGCAAACAAAAGCAAGTGGAAAGACATGACAAAAGACGCAAAAAATCTGATCGTTGGTCTCGATATCGGCACCTCAAAAATTGTGGCGGTAGTCGCTGAAGTCATGCCTGATGGACGGCATGAAGTAATTGGTTTGGGACAGCATGAATCCAAAGGCTTAAAAAAAGGTGTTGTGGTCAACATCGAAGCTACGGTGGAGTCGATACAGCGTGCACTGGAAGAAGCTGAATTAATGGCTGATTGTAAGATCAGTCGCGTCTATACTGGCATTGCCGGTAGCCATATTCGTAGCTTCAATTCCAGTGGCATGGTGGCGATTAAGGATAAAGAAGTCACAGCAGCAGATGTTTCGCGTGTGATTGAAACGGCAAAAGCAGTGAATATTCCTACTGACCAGCAATTGCTGCACACATTGCCACAGGAATTTATTGTTGATAGCCAGGATGATGTGCGTGAACCCATAGGCATGAGCGGAATTCGTCTCGAAGTCAAAGTACACATCGTCACTGGCGCCGTTTCCGCGGTACAAAATATCGTGAAATGTGTGCGTCGTTGTGGTCTCGAAGTATCAGATTTGATTTTGCAACCAATGGCATCCGCTGAAGCAGTCTTAACTCGTGATGAGAAAGAATTAGGCGTAGTGCTGATTGACATCGGTGGTGGTACGACCGATGTTGCAGTATTTAGCGAAGGCGCAATTCGTCATACAGCAGTGATTCCAATTGCTGGCGATCAGATTACTAATGATATTGCGATGGCATTACGTACTCCGACTTCTGAAGCAGAAGAAATCAAAGTTCGCTTTGGCGTTGCAAAGCAAGTGCTTGCTGATCCTTCGGATACGCTGGACGTGCCTGGCTTGGGTGATCGTGGGCCGCGCTCGTTATCACGTCAGGCATTAGCTGCAGTGATTGAACCGCGGGTTGAAGAGTTGTTCGCGCTTGTGCATCAGGTAGTTCGTGAGTCGGGATATGAAGATGTACTGTCATCAGGCATCGTGCTCACTGGTGGTTCATCCGCCATGCCGGGCATGGTTGAAATGGCAGAAGATATTTTTTTGAAGCCGACCAGATTAGGTATGCCAGCGTACAGTGGGCAATTGGCTGATGTTGTTCGTAGCCCACGTTATGCCACAGTTTTGGGGTTGTTGTTGGAAGCGAAGAAGCAGTACTTGCGTGGAAATCTGGTCACAAGGCAGGAAGGTTCTGCCAAAGCGGCCTGGCAACGCATGAAAGAGTGGTTTTTGGGGAATTTTTAGTCAGCTTTTTGTATCACAAATGGTGTAGTCATTTTATAATGGTCTGATATACAGTTATTAGTCGCTAGTCGTCTCATCGGGTGATGATTAGCGACTGATAACTGCCTACCTGGAGGAGTCATGATGGAGTTCGATATGGTTGATAACGCCACACAAGGCACCGTAATTAAGGTTGTCGGCGTAGGTGGTGCAGGCGGTAACGCGGTACAGCATATGATCAACAAAGGTGTTTCCGGCGTTGAATTTATTGCTGCTAATACTGATGCACAAGCATTGTTGCAATCGAAGGCGCATAACGTCATTCAAATCGGTGAAACTGGTTTGGGTGCTGGTATGAAACCTGAAGTCGGTCGCAAACTGGCTGAAGATTCCCGCGCACGCATCGAAGATGCATTGCGTGGCGCGCACATGGTGTTCATCGCTGCTGGTATGGGTGGTGGTACTGGTACTGGTGCTGCTCCAGTGGTGGCGCAAGTTGCTAAAGAATTAGGTGCGTTGACTGTGGCAGTTGTGTCCAAGCCATTTTCTTATGAAGGTAAGAAATGCATGGACATCGCTGACGAAGGTCTGGAAGCCTTGTCTCAGCACGTCGATTCTCTGATCATCATTCTCAATGAAAAATTGGAAGAGATCTACGAAGACGACAGCATGATCGAATGGTTGCAACATGCGGACGATGTGCTCAATAATGCGGTTGCTGGTATTGCAGAGATCATCAATGTACCTGGTCATATCAACGTTGACTTCAATGACGTGAAAACGATCATGGGTGAACAAGGCAAGGCAATGATGGGCACAGCGACAGCGTCTGGCGTAGATCGCGCACGTCTGGCAGCAGAGCAAGCAGTTGCTTCTCCGTTGTTGGATGGCATCGATCTGTCTGGCGCACGTGGTGTATTGGTGAATGTCACTGCCAGCCGTAGTCTCAAAGGTAAAGAGATCAAAGAAGTCATGGCGGCAGTTCGTGCATTCGCTGCACCAGATGCATCGATCGCACAAGGTATTGCCTACGATGACACAATGGGCGATGATATCCGTGTCACTGTTGTGGCAACAGGTCTGGGTCGTGGCAAGAAAAATATCCAGTTAGTACAAACACCAATGCTGCGCACAGGTACGAACAATGAGCCAATGATGGCCGCTGCGGGTATCGCAAGCACGACAGTATCTAACGGTATGGGTAGCGCAGCTCCTGCATTTGATGGACTGAGCAAACCAGCTGTATGGCGTCGTGAATCTGCTTCTGACACGGTACGTGCTCTGGAAAAAAATGGAATGGAAACGTACGATATTCCAGCTTTCTTGCGTAAGCAGGCTGATTGATCAATCAGGTTGATTGCTGACTTGCATAGAAGGCAAAAATAAAAACCGCATCTTACAAAGATGCGGTTTTTTTATTTGTAAAACAAGAGGTAGAACAATTTGAAGATCAGGCAAACTTTGAGTTTTGAAGTTTGCCTGATCTTTTCAATTATCCGCCAACGGCTGCCTTCACTGCAGCCGTTGCGTCGACAATCCCCGCACCACAACCAGGGCAGTTGATTGGTGTTGGCCGTGCTGTGTTCACAAGAATTTGTTTGACACGCGCTGGTGTTAATTTCGGATTAACTGACAACATCAACGCAGCGACACCTGCTACGTGTGGAGTTGCTTGTGACGTACCCTTCATTGGCCCATAAGTCGTGTCATCAGTGGATGTCTTGCTTCCAGTGGGCAATGTTGATGTAATTACGTCCTTTGGTGGCGGGCCGCCCTGTACGGCATCTGTCGCGCCCCCACCTGGTGCTGCGACTGTTACCGTACCCCCATAATTGGAATAAGAGGATCGACCGCCCAAAATATTACTTGATGCGACCGTAATTACACCGGGACAATTGGCTGGATTAGAGACTTTTGCGTCGATGTTTTCATTACCTGCGGCTACCACTATCACGGTTCCATTTTTCATCGCTTGCTGGAACACGTTGGAGCTGGTTTTGGTGCAGAAGCCATGACCGCCTAGCGATAAATTAATCACGTTTGCCGGTGTCGTATTATCTGGAATTCCGTTGATGTGAGTGCCTGATGCCCATGCTACAGCATCGGCAATATCAGAATTATGACCACCGCATTTTCCAAGCACGCGCAATGGCAATACTTTTGCGCTAGGTGCAACGCCGACTACACCAACACCATTTGCTAATGCAGCAATGGTTCCCGCGACGTGGGTACCATGCCAACTACTGCTGCTACCGAACTGGGAGGGGCATACGGTGTCGTTAGGATCAGTCCAGTCACCTTGATCTAATGCATCCCAACCACGCGCGCTAGTAACTCCTGAAGGTGGAGTAATTCGTGCCGCAACTGGGTCTGTAATAAAGTTATAGCCGTATTGATTAGCGATACCGTTTTGTGCAGGTACCAGATTGGCTACTAAATCCGGATGAGGACGATAACCAGTGTCTAGTACTGCAACCACCATATTTTTTCCCGTGGTAATGTCCCATGCACCAGGCAAATTCAAACCCCCTGCCTGAGAAGCCGATGCTTGCATATCCCATTGGGATGTTGCAAATAACGGATCTGTCGGGACAAACATCGCATGAAAAATATAGTCAGGCTCCGCATATTCGATCGACGAATCTGACTTGGCGAGTTTATCGGCAAGTTCCTTCATTTGTGCTGGTTTAAGTGCAACATTAGAGCGAAATACCCATCCCCCGGTGACGATCTGGCGTTTAGCTGAGATATTCGCACCGAACGACTGTGCCACGCTTTGCACTTTGGATACGCGCTGACTCATTACTTGATTCAGATTATCTTTAGCTGTACCAGCGCTGGCCATTTCTGCGGAATTGCCCGGTTCATTGCGGTACTTAACAATAATCTGATACAGTTTTTGCTCGTCCTGAGCGCTGGTTTCGGACGTTTTTTTAGTGTTTGTTACGTAAGCAAAAGCGGGTGCTGCTAACGTCGTGCTGATGACGATAGCGAGTGCTGTTTTCAGCGGGCACTTAATGGAATTCATATTAAATCTTCTCCAATTTATGGAATAGCAATGTGTCAGTTAGCAAAAGCGATTAACTTGCAAATGGAATTTTTGTCAGTGTGTTTGGTACTGCGCCACCACCCGCCCACTGGTCTCCCCAAGTTGCAAAGCTACCATCTTTGTTCACTGCCAAGAATCCACCGAATGGTGTTGCATAGATCGCCCGAACACTGGTTAAATTTGCCGTTGTGGAGCTGCTCCCACCTTTACCTGGCATACCCCAGGTAACCACCGTACCACTTGAAGTGAGTGCTGCAAATGCGTATTTGTTAGCTGTAATTGCAACGACATTTTTCAATTGAGAGGCGACAGCGCTGCTATCACCACCAACAATAGGATCGCCCCAAGTAACGACGGAACCATCGTTTTTTAATGCGGCGAAAGCGTACTCGGTGTTAGAAATACTCTTGACGTTGGTCAGACTCGATTGCACCGCATTCAGACTATCACCCATACGAGCCAGATCGCCCCAGCTGACAACGCTGCCATTGGATAATAAAGCTGCGAAAGAAGTCTCCGTGGCATAAATATTGGTGACATTATTTAATAAGCTAGCTACTGAAGCGCTACTTGCAGCATCAATACCTGCGCTATAACCAAACGCGGTAGCAATACCAGTGCTTGTTGTTGCGACTCCAACTGTACCATCAACGGTTAGTTTGGTCGCAGACGGTATTTGTTGAGATGGGTCTGGGTAAGCGTAGGAGTAAGCGTTACTCCACTCATAGATGTTGCCATTTTTTGTTAACGCAAGAAATTCGAAATTGGTGCCAGCTACCTGAACCACATTCGTCAATTGGCTCTGAACAGTGCTAGCATCGCCGCCTACGTTTGGGTCACCAAAGGCTACTACGGTGCCATCATTTTTTAATGCGGCATAGGCACCTTCTGTCGAGGAAATACTCTTAATATTGGTCAATGAAGCCAGCGTTGAGGCACTGAGGCCAGTTTTCATTGTTACTAAACTACCTGATGAATTGATAAGTCGGTAATTTCCCCAAGCGACAAAACTGCCGTCATTTTTAATTCCGAAGTAAGCGACTCGACCAGGAATGATAGTGCTAATGTTAGTCAAAGCCCCCGTTGCTGTAGTCGGATCAATGTAAGAGCTTCCCCAAACGCTAACGGAACCATCGGTGAGTAAGGCGGCGAAGCCTCGTTCAGATGGGTATAACTTCGATATGTTGGTCAGCTTCGCTGCATCGGATGTTGTACCGCCCCAGACCGGGTCGCCCCACGCAACAACAGATCCGTTTTGTACAACGGCAAACGCAGCGTTAGTGTTAAAGACAACATTGGGCTGTAAATTCTCTACCACGCTTGCGGTGGAGCAACTTGCTGTGGCGGTAATGACCGATGCCGGTTGCGTATCCTGAATAGTCAAGCCAGTTCCTAATGCAACGCCGCCTGAAGTTTGCCAAGTGACTGTCGGAGCAACAGAGCAATTTGTCGAAGTAACTTGAGCGGTTAAAATTGCCCCACGCGCACCAAAAACATCAATCGTAACTGTCGGCGGGGGCGGTGGTGTTACCGCTGGCGCGGATGAGCCTCCGCCACAACCTGCCAACAATGTAGTAAAACCGACACCTGCTAATGCCAGGCAAATGCGCTTGATCGGCACGCCTTTTGACGGGGTCGAAATATTCATTTTCTTTTGTACTCCTCGGTGAGGGATTAAATTATTTTCGTTCTTACCTGGTCTGACAAGAAATAGTTGATAACATGCGTCTTACAAGAATCAATAAGTAGTCATCAAGTCTAGATCATCTGAAATCTGAAGTAAGAGCTGATATCTATTGTTGTTCAATTGCGGCTGAGTTGTCTTTAACTTTTCAACATCATTGGCGCTCATCCTAGCACTATTGTTTGTTAAATATTGTGACTTTCTCTGTGAAGTATTGAAAAATAAATTTCAGTATTTTTTGAACAACATTTCTAAAAGAAAGATTGAAATTTGCTCTGCTTTCTGCACGTTTTTTTTTACTCAGGCATACTTCCGTCGTGCGTGGCCATTTGTCATTTATGCTATGAACCACGCCACCCTTTGCCATGCCGGAACGGCAGCAGATTATTTTGAATACAACGAAAGGAATGATGATGAGCATACAAATCGGTCAACAGTTACCAGCAGGCAGTCTGGCTGAATTTATCGAAGTGGAAGGCGAGGGCTGCAGCATAGGTCCAAATACTTTCCAGGTAGCAGATTTGGTCAAAGGAAAAACGATTGCCATTTTTGGTTTGCCTGGTGCTTATACACCGACGTGCTCCGCAAAACACGTTCCTGGTTACATTGCTCATGCAGAAGAATTGAAAGCCAAAGGCGTTGATGAGATCTGGTGCATCTCTGTGAACGACGCATTTGTGATGGGTGCATGGGGTCGCGATCAGAAGGCTACTGGCATTGTTCGCATGATGGCCGATGGCAATGCCGACTTTAGTAAGGCATTAGGTCTGGATGCCGATTTCAGTAAGTTTGGTATGGGTACGCGTTCACAGCGCTATTCTTTGTTGGCAGTTCACGGTGTCGTTAAACAACTCAACATTGAAGAAGGCGGTAAATTTGAAGTTTCTAACGCCGAAACTTTGTTAGCTCAGCTCGCTTAACTCAGTCATATTAAGGCAGCGCTTTGCCATTCTGGCTGGCGCTGTTTTCTATAGCGTTTTATGCATAATATGGGACTGCATACCAAACCCCAGACTATCGTAAAACTGTATTGCATTGCTATTGAAGTCAAACACTTCCAACCTTACTTCCGCCGCTCCGTTTTGCTTGCCCCATTGGCAAGCTGCATCCATCATAGCTTTGCCTATTCCGGTATGGTGGTGATGTTGATCAACCACGATAGTGCCAATACGGCAGATCTTGTTAGTGTGTAAAAATGGGTTTTTCATGGTTTCGTTGATGCTGGCGGTGATATAACCGATCATCACACCCCCGATCTCGGCAATCAGATGGACATTCTCCGGCAAATCCAATCTTGCTTTCCAGAAGATACGTTCAAAAGTCGGATCGATATTTTCAACAAATACCTGTGGTGCAGCCAGATGATGTTGCTGGTTGATTTGTTGACTCAGTGAGCAAATACCATCGATATCGGCACTGATGGCAGCACGAATGCTCAGGGATGGGTTTGTCATGGAATTCTCTGGTTTTGGACTCATTTTGCACAGTGTTACATGGAGTTTGGAATGAATCGCTATAATATGCGCATGTTAAAGCAAACAACAATTAAACAATTAGTCAAAACCGTCGGTGTCGGTTTGCATTCTGGTACGAAAGTAGAGCTGGTATTGCGACCAGCGCCGGTGGATACCGGTATTATTTTTACCCGTACCGATCTCGAACCGCCTTTGGTTTTTCCAGCTGATGCCATGAGCGTCGGCGATACCCGTATGGCTTCTACCTTGTCCAATAATGGGCAGCGTGTGTCAACGGTTGAGCATTTATTATCGGCCTGTGCAGGCCTTGGTGTTGATAATTTGTATATTGATGTCAGCGCTGAAGAAATTCCCATCATGGATGGTTCGGCTTCTTCGTTCGTGTATTTATTGCAGCAAGCTGGCTTGCAAGAACAGACGGCACCGAAGAAATTCATCCGCGTTTTAAAGCCAGTTGAAATCCGCGAGGGCACAGGTAAAGCTGAGAAGTGGGCTCGCCTGGAGCCATACGATGGATTTAAGCTGCACTTTTTTATTGAGTTCAATCACCCAGCTGTCGATGGTACGGTGCAAACGGCGGAAGTCGATTTCGAGAAAGTGTCGTTTGTGAAAGATGTGGCAAGAGCACGTACTTTTGGATTTATGCAAGACGTGGAAATGTTGCGTGGCATAGGCTTAGCACGTGGTGGATCGATGGAAAACGCGATTGTGATGGATGAATACCGGATCCTGAATTCGGATGGACTACGTTTTGACGACGAATTTGTGCGCCACAAAATTCTTGATGCAATCGGCGACTTGTATTTGATCGGCCACCCATTCCTGGCGAGCTACACAGCGCATAAATCCGGGCATGGTCTGAATAATCAATTGCTCAGAGCCCTATTGGCCCAACCCGACGCCTATGACATCGTCACATTTGACGATGTGCAGGGCGCCCCTGTGAGCTATTCTGAACAAAGTCGGCGTGAGTGGACGTTGATGTGATGTGAATATATGAACCAGGGCTTGTTCCAGGTTTTAGATAGAAAAATGGCCACCGTCAATTGATACGGTAGCCATTTTTTTTAGCCCTACATTTCGTTTCGAACTACTCAGGAGTTTGCTGCGAGTTTAGGCACCGTGTTGAAAATCTCAGGAAAACGAGTACGTATCGATGATTCTATTCCCTTGGCATCCAGACCACATTGACTCAGCAGTAAATGCACATCGCCATGATCGATAAACTTATCTGGCAAGCCGAGGATTTGAATTGGAATTTGAATTCCAGCTTCCGATAATGCTTCAGCGACCGCAGAACCCGCACCACCCATTGTGCAGCCTTCTTCCACTGTGATTAACACATCATGTGTGGCGGCCAGCGACTTGACCAATTCTGTATCAAGAGGCTTGATGAAACGCATATTGGCGACGGTTGCATTGATCGCCTCTGCTGCCTCAATAGCAGGATGAACCATAGAACCAAAAGCCAGAATGGCGACTTTTTGACCTTGTCGCTTGATTTCACCTTTACCGAAAGCTAGCGTGTCTAAGCTGCTCTCGACTTTTGCACCAACGCCAGCACCGCGTGGATAGCGAATCGCTGCAGGTCCGGGATAGTGGTAACCAGTGCTCAGCATCTGACGGCACTCGTTTTCATCGGCAGCAGCCATCACCACCATATTTGGAATGCAGCGCAAATACGCGATGTCGTAGTTACCCGCATGGGTAGCGCCATCGGCACCAACCAGACCCGCGCGGTCAAGCGCGAAAGTAACGTCCAGATTTTGCAAAGCGACGTCGTGGATTAATTGGTCGTACGCACGTTGCAAGAACGTGGAGTAGATCGCCACCACAGGTTTTAAGCCTTCGCAAGCCAGACCAGCAGCAAAAGTGACTGAATGTTGTTCTGCAATGCCAACGTCAAAATAGCGTTTTGGGAATTGTTTTTCAAATTCCACCATGCCAGAACCTTCGCGCATCGCAGGCGTGATACCGATGAGCTTCTTGTCCGCTGCCGCCATATCGCACAACCATTGACCAAACACCTGGGTGTAAGTCAGTTTGCTGGAAGTGCTTGGTTTGATACCTTCAGCCGGATTAAATTTTCCCGGGCCGTGGTACAAGACTGGATCTGCTTCTGCCAACTTGTAGCCTTGACCTTTTTTAGTGACCACGTGTAAGAACTGTGGACCTTTCAGGTTACGGATATTTTGCAACGTCGGGATCAACGATTCCAGATCATGACCATCAATAGGACCAATGTAATTAAAGCCAAATTCTTCAAACATGGTGGCCGGAACCAGCATGCCTTTAGCGTGTTCTTCAAAACGTTTGGCTAATTCCAGCATCGGTGAAGGTAATACAGATTTCCCGACATTGCGTGCTGCGGCATAAAATTTGCCGGACATCAAACGTGCCAGATAGCGATTCAATGCACCTACCGGAGGTGAGATCGACATATCATTGTCGTTCAAAATCACCAGCATATTAATGTCGTCGTATACACCAGCATTATTGAGTGCCTCGAATGCCATACCCGCGGTCATTGAGCCATCACCGATCACTGCAATTGAATGCCTGTCTTCGCCTTTGGTGCGGGCGGCTAATGCCATGCCCAATGCCGCAGAAATCGAGGTCGAGGAGTGTGCGGTACCAAAGGTATCGTATTCACTTTCCGAGCGCCGCGGGAAGCCCGAAATGCCATCGAACTGACGCAGTGTATGCATCATATCGCGACGACCAGTAACGATTTTGTGTGGGTATGTCTGATGCCCCACATCCCAAACGACGCGATCCTCTGGTGTGTTGTAGACATAATGCAAAGCGATTGTCAGCTCAACAGTACCGAGGTTAGAAGATAAATGACCGCCAGTTTTGGACACTGATTCCAGCACGTATTGGCGCAGCTCGGCTGCATACGCATGTAATTGCTGACGGGTCAGATGACGCAGGTCAGCAGGGGAGTTAATTTGTTGGAGTAGATTCGTCATAAAAGTCTGCCGGTTATGCTTGTCTTTGTACGATCAGATCGGCCAGATCGTGCAGATATTGTGCGTGTTCACCAAACGGTAACAAGGCGTTATGTGCATCATTGCAAAGCTGTGTTGCCAACGCTTGCGATGCCGGTAAGCCGAGCAAACTGACATAGGTTGGTTTATTATCGGCGGCATCTTTGCCAGCAGTTTTGCCCAGTGTTGCTGAATCGGCGGTCGCGTCAAGAATATCATCCACGACCTGGAAAGCCAGTCCAATCGCGGCCGAATAGGCATAAAGTGCTTCAGTCTCACTGTTCGTTAACGTCTTACCACTCATCGCACCAAGCAGTACTGACGCACGAAGTAATGCGCCAGTTTTTAATCGATGCATCTGTTCGAGTTGTTCGCGGCTCAATGCCAGACCAACACTGGCGAGGTCGATTGCCTGACCACCGCACATACCAACTGACCCGGAAGCTTGCGCCAGAACGCGTACCATCGACAGCTTCTTTTGCGCATCACCATCACCTTCTGATAACACAATAAAGGCTTGTGCCTGCAAAGCGTCACCGACCAGCAAGGCAGTGGCTTCGTCATATTTGACATGCACCGTTGGTTTGCCGCGACGCAACTCATCGTCATCCATGCACGGCATATCGTCGTGAACTAAGGAGTAAGCGTGAATCATCTCAACTGCACAAGCTGCGCGGCGTAATAATTCTTCCGGGGCATTAAACAAACGTCCGGCGGCAAACACTAACAAAGGGCGTACCCGTTTTCCACCGTCGAGGGCGGCGTAGCGCATCGCTTCATGCAGTTGCTGCGGCGCGATATCACATTGCGGAATGTATTCAGAGAGTGCTTGTTCGCAATTTTCCTGGGTATTTTTCATCCAGGTGCGGAAATCCAGACTCATGCGAGATCCTCGTCGTTATCCACGTTAAAAGGTTTTAGAATTCCAGTTTCGAGCACTTTGACTTGCTGTTCAATTTTATCGAGCTGATTTGCGCAATATTTAATTAACTCAGAGCCTCGCTGGTAAGCAATAACAGATTTTTCCAGCGCCAAATCGCCTGCTTCCATTTGCTTTACCAATTCGCTTAGCTCCTCCATCGCCGCTTCAAAGGAAGCAGGCGGTGTCGCTATTTCTTGCGTTGTTGCAATGGTATTTTTTTTAGGCATAAGATGTTTATTTACAAATATGGCGCACAAATATGCGAAAAAGTTTAACCCTCTATTTTAGAGCAATCTATTCATATTGGCGTTAAATTGTCATAGTTGTACAAAAAATACTTACAAAATGTAATGTTTGTTTCAGTTGTGAAATCGAAGTGTTGGTATACGGTAATTAAAATAAAAAAACATGCCAAAATTGCGAATACAACATTTCCACATGGAAATTAAGCGTATATAGTTCCACGCTGAAGGGTGTCTGTTTTTTTCGCCTTTTTTTGTGTTTCGTTTGCTATTAGTTTAAGTTGCAAAAAAAGCAAAGTCCATCGCTAGCTTATGTGTTAAGTAGTTTAGCTGTCGGTAATGTGTCGAATCTTGTCGGGCTTTAATTATGAGTCATTCCAAAATCACATCTTCTGATCTGGCGGGAGCTGCTATGCCTCGCCCGGAGATGTTGCGTGGGCTGACTCCGCTAGCCAGTCATCTGACGATTGCGCAGATCGACGCGTTTTCGGCGCGATTAGCAAATGCTTTATTGGCCCATTCTGAGCAAAGCATGGATTCGCGCATCGCCAATCTGAGCTTCAATGCAGGTCAATTACTAAAGAAAAATGCTTATGCGTTTTATCACATCGCTTCAGTAGAGTTTGAAAAGGTTTTTAAACACGAAATCGATACCTTGCTTAATGCGGCAGACCTCATTAAAACGGTGGAAAGCAGCGATGGTGATTTTAGTCTGGTCAGCTATGAGGAAATGGATCAGAAGCTGACCCTCAGCCGGGTGAGCAGAGCGATAGAACTTGATAGCGCGGAACAATACGCAGCTCTGACTATGCGATTGTCCCACCTGCTTGACCGAGAAACTTTAAGCATCGCACAAAATCCATTTCGTCCTGAAGTTTTTTTACGCGCGCTGTATGTTGCCTGGTGTGCTTTTGATCCTGAAGAAAACAGTCGCGAGCTCATTTTGCCGCTGCTTCGCGTCGACATTTTGTTTGATCTCGAACCTATATTGCTGGAACTTAATCATTGGTTGATTAATAAGGGCGTTTTACCTGATTTGCAAGAGTCCTATCGGATACAGCGTAAGCAAAGCAAATCACGCCTCGCTGAAAAAGAAGATGATGCTCCGGTTGACTCAACAGACGAGTTTGGTGAAGACTCTAGCATTACGCAAAATCCAGTCAATCACAAATTGAAGGCATTTTTGTCTGGTGGTCGTGGTAGAAAAAATCGATCCGGTCATCTATCTTCTCCTCATTCCGGTGCTAACCATCAAAGTTCCAATCACAGTGTCCCGTGCAGCGCAGACGATGCGGTCAATCCGGCACTGTTCAGGCAGTTGGGCGAGTTCCAAAAGAGTGTCAAATTTCAGCAATTAATGACAGAAGCTCAAGATGTCATGCGGCTGTCGCAGATGCGTGAACATTTGTCTGAAAGCATGGGAACTGGTGTAGAAAAACATACGCTGGATTTGTTGTCGCAGGTTTTCGACAACGTGTTCCGCAATCAGGATATTTCCGCGCCGGTAAAAGAATTGATTTCGGTTTTGCAAATTCCGGTCTTAAAGGCGGCACTGATCGATAAAGAATTTTTCTTTCAGGAGCAACATCCGGCGCGCCGCCTGATCGATTTATTGTCGCGTTATAGTCCGGCGCTGGATAAAAATAAAGGCAAACAAGATCCGCTGTATCAGACCATGCACAAGAATGTGCAGCGAGTTACGCAAGAGTTTGATCAGGAAATTGCTTTGTTTCATGAGGTCGTCAATGATCTCGAATCCTTTATTGCCAAAGAAGAGCAAGCCAGCGCGCAGGCATTAGAAGCACCTATTCAGAAGGCGCTTCGTAAAGAAAAGATCAAGCAAGCCAATATCACGGCAACGCATGAGGTAGCAATTCGTGTCGGCAGCGGCGAAGTGGTTGCGTTCATAGAAACTTTTTTGGAAAATCGCTGGACGAAAGTATTGACGCTCGCCTACACAGTGCAGGAAGAAAAGCCACACGCTGTTGCTGATGCGATCAAAACCATGGACGATTTGATCTGGAGCGTCAAGCCTAAGATTACTTTACAAGAACGACAGGAATTATTGAATCGTCTGCCAGCTATTTTGGCACGTCTCAATAAATGGTTAAGTTTAATTAAATGGGAAGACGTTGATCGCGTGCAGTTTTTCGCTGACCTCGCAGAATGCCACGCAGCGATTGTGCGGGCACCATTGGAACTTTCACCTGATCGCCAGCTTGAGATCGCTGTTGAGGCAGCTCAGAAAGCAGCAGAGCGTCGTTTGGAAAAGCGTGCAGCAGCGGAACAAACTGCCGCCTCTGCACCGCCACCAATACCTGAAGAATACGTCACAACGGTATCTCAGTTAGAACGCGGTATCTGGTTGGAATTTGTCAAAGAAAACGACGAAGCCTTGAGAGTCAGATTGGCATGGGTCAGTCCTATGCGTAGCCTTTACATCTTCACTTCCAGCGAAAAAGAAAAAAGCTTCTCTATTGGCGCACAAGAACTGGAAAAAGCCTTCAGCGAACATCGGGCCAAAATATTAGTTTTAGATAAGGTTGTTGACAGAGCTTTGCTGGAAGCGCTTGACCATATTCCTGACGAGAGCACAGAAAGCACAGACTCTGCTGACATACTTAACATCGCTGACACGACAGCATAGCGGATAGAGCGGGTTACATTTGCCCTATGGATTGTTCAGAATGTGTCTTGGCCAGACCTTGAACCGCAATGGTTAGGGTTCAACGGCAATCACGATAGCTTTTACGCAATTGCATAATCGTTGTGGTTATTTGGTCACTAACAAAGTGACAGGATTTAGTGATCCGAAAGTAATGATCCGGGTAAAAATACATAACCAGACTGGTTCGAGATGTTGGACCGAGGAACACTTTGATGCGCTAAATGATTTTGCGTATTCGTTGCCGTGCCGGATATCTTCAATCAATGCTTTGCCTCCAGGTTTCAATACTCGCGTGATTTCTTCAATGGCCTTCGTTCTATCTTCGGCAGAATACAGATTATGAATCGCAGCACGTGATACGACGCGATCAAAGCTTCCATCAGGGTAGGGAATGTTGCGCATGTCCGCAGTCGTGATTTCGACTCTTTGCTCCAAGCCTTCGATTCGCACGTTTTTTGCAGTCGCTTCTTGCGCATTGCCGGATAAATCTTCGGTTTGCCAGATATCGATCCCCGTCGCCTTACCGTTGGTCAGGCGTTTGGCTGCACCAATCAACAGCAACCCGCGTCCACAACCCACATCTAATACCTGCTCGTCGCCTGTCCATGTTAAGTAGTCTAAAAGTTTTTCCCGGTTGTGTAGCTTGCCGATTTTGCTATCCCAGACCATCCAGCACGCGCTGAATGTGAGGGTGGCACCCAAAAACAAACCCATACCCGAGAAATCTAGTATCAGGGATTCATTGCCGATCGGCAGTAATAATTTACCGGACCATCGATTTAATTTTGTACCGAGCCAGCACAAAAGGCCGGCAGATCCAAGGATAAACATGTTTCTGACGACCAAAGGCGCATCCAGACCATAGTCTGGCTTGATTCTTCCACTCATACTGCAAACCTCCTTATTCAAGTTATTTCACAACGTATTTTACGTTTGCATCAGGTTGGATATGTCGGGCGAAAGTTTTTCACAGGTCAACGCATTGAACCGTTGTTACAGTGTTTCTTAGGTATTATGTGCCAATAGCTGGGCTCCGAGGGAGACTTTTGTGCCAATGAAGCCTTACACTGCGTTTTGTCGTCAATAGACTTTTTATTCCATTTACCGGTTCTATATAGATCGATGTACAACCCATCTGAATTTTTCAACGATTTCTGGTTTCACTCGTAAGCGGCTAGTCGTCTTTGCTCCTGGCTTGTAAAGTATTTGTTTCGTAATTCCTGTAAAGCGCTTTGCTGGTCATCGCTATTGAAATGAGTTTGCGATGATATGAGTTGTTTGCGTTGCTCCAGATATTGACTGATGCGCTTATTCCAGTCGTCAGTGTCACGGTCTAATTGTGCAAGGCGATTGGCTGCTTCTGGACTGGTTGCTGCGGCGCGCATGCGATAAATATCGTCCTCGCTGGCACCATCACTGCGCATTTTTTTTGCTTGTTCCTCCAGTCGGATCACTTGATACGGCGCGTCTTTTGCGGCTTTCAGGTCTGCAGGCATGTTCTTATCCAACGCCTGTAATTTATTGTGTTTTTCTACGTCGCTTAAGGTTTTGTCCTGACTGATGGCGAGACGTGCCAGGGCGTCCTGATCGTATGCATCGTCAAATCCAAACATTGCCTGGATTTCTTTCTCGCTAAAAAACTGTGAACGCAATTGGCGCATGCTTTGCCATTTGTTGTTGACAGCGCTAAGAAGATTATCATTGGCCGATAAATTTGAGCTGGCATTTTTTTCGAGATCGACTAAGGCTTGTTTAAAAGCGATGTAGCGCTTCAGTAATTCCTTTGCTTGCGTTGCTGCTCTGTTCTGTAATTTTTGATCCAGAATTTTCTCAATTTGCGACTGAATTTCTGGTAGATTTTTTTCGCCTATCGCCGAAAGATAGTAGTCAAATAATCGTTTTAATTCAGCGTCTAATTGCAGATCGCCTTCTTTGTTTTGTTGAATATCGCCGTCAGTGCTTGTTCCTTCGAGCGAATGAACGAACGCAAATTGATGTTCATTTGCGGTCAGGTGAATCTCCTGGCTTTTGTTATCAGGTTTTAATAGTTGTAGAGAAAAAAAAGCGGTGACGATCATCACCGCTAACAGCAAAAATTTACTTCTTGTTTTCATATCTGACTCCGCGCCGGTCATGTTGTCAGGATGGTTTACAGCCCGCTATTTTTTAAGCGGTTCGCTTGTTGGCGGTAGACGGTCACCGGATTCGTCTCAAAAATATTGACCAGACCGATAAACTGATTGACCTCATCAAGATGGTTCATGCCATAGTCATCGCGAATGACTTTACCTAAATGAGAAGAGCAACTACCAACCAAGCCATCATTTTTTTCGCCAGCGAAAGCCAATGATGTCAGTACTAATGCTGGGTCGGAGACATCCAAAATATTGGTGGCAGGTTGAGCACCACTCCAGGAATAATACGAAACGCCATTCACCTGATAGGCGCCTTCGCCGCAGGCGCTGGCAGGAACGCCTTGCGGATGCGCAGCATTAAATTTCAGCGATCCTGCGGTACTCAAGGAGTTGGCCGCATTCAATGCATTTTGAGGTAACTTTGGTTGACCTGAGAGGAAGCTAATCAAGGATGCCAGACCATTGCTTAAGGAGACAACGACAGCATTGGAGTAACTACCTGGTGGCGCAACGCCGAGCAGAAAGTCAGCAACTTTGGAGCCTTTATTCACACCGCCAACGGAAGTGACCGATGCGACCAAATCTGGGCGTACCGAAGCCACATACCGCGTGGTTGGTCCACCGTGGCTATGCCCGATCAGATTTACTTTGCTGGCGCCAGTCACAGCCAAAATTCTTTGTACTTCGGCTAATAATTGTTCACCGCGTACTTCTGTGCTGTTGGCGGCAGAAACCTGAGTGATAAAAACCTTGGCACCATCGGCGCGCAAGGCTTCTGGGATGCCATAAAAATATTCTACTGGACCGATGTTGTCGAATCCAAACAAGCCGTGTACTAACACGATAGGGTATTTTGTACCCGTATAGCCTGTTGCCCATGCCTGTACCGGTAGTAAAGACAACGCGATTAAGAATGCAGCTACTTTCTTCATCAGTGTTTTGTTCATTTTGATTCTTTCGTGAAAAGGTAATTCAAATGAAACCGGGCGGGACTGAAGTACATCGCCATTTTCTGCGTTGCTTAATTCAGCACGATGAGATTAATTTGATATGAAAATGAATGGCAAGCGGCTATGCAGCATAATTAAATGTCTAAATAATAATGTGAATAAGCCGATTAAAAGTGGTATTAACACGTGTTCATAGGGCAGGAAGTGGTTTGAACGTTGTTTTGGAAAATCATGCGAATGATTAGACGATTTTTACTAAAGAACAAGAACGTGTTATCCGCGACACATTTTTATGCAAGTACTGTTTTACGCTAAGGACTTGATTTTTCTCAGAATTTATATGAATTTGGAGCAAATTTAATTCTTTCAGGTATAATTGCGGGTTCTGTCCAAAATTTCCTCTTCAAGTCGTTTGATCGTTTGAATTTTTGGCTGGATTGAAACCCCAGTCGAAAACAGGTTTTTGTGGATTCTTTCTCTCTTAGGTTGGTGCAAATTAATTTGGGGGGTGGGGATGTCCGATCTGGCTTCTTTGTCTACACTCGCGCGTTCTGACGCGCAACTTCCGGTACATGTGTATTTTGATGAAACGTTATTGCAACGTGAAATCAAAGACCTGTTCCAAGCTGGTCCACGTTACGTCGGTCATGAACTGATGGTACCCAACGTGGGTGACTTTGCGACTTTACAGTCCGAAAATGAAGGTCGTATGTTGGTGCGCAATGCGCATGGCATCGAGTTGATGTCTAACGTCTGTCGTCATCGTCAGGCGCTGATGTTTAACGGCCGTGGTAACACCAATAATATCGTTTGTCCTTTGCATCGCTGGACGTATGACCTCAAAGGTGAGCTCATCGGTGCGCCGCATTTTGCTGACACGCCGTGTCTGAATTTAAAGCGCACGCCATTACAAAACTGGAATGGTCTGCTGTTTGAGCAAAATGGCTATAACGTGATGGAACGCATGGGGCAACTCAGCGTGACCAAAGATCTTGATTTCACTGGTTATATGCTTGATCACGTCGAAGTGCATGAATGTGATTACAACTGGAAAACCTTCATCGAAGTTTATCTGGAAGATTATCACGTCGAGCCCTTTCATCCTGGGCTTGGTAGCTTCGTAACGTGCGACGATTTGCGCTGGGAATTCGGTGAAGATTACAGTGTGCAGACTGTCGGTGTGAATAGCGGCTTGCTCAAATCCGGTTCGGAAAAATACCGTAAGTGGCAAGAGCAAGTGCTGCAATTCCGCAATGGCGAGCCACCGAAATACGGCGCGATTTGGCTGACGCTATATCCGAACATCATGGTCGAATGGTATCCACACGTTCTCGTGGTTTCTACCTTATGGCCGACAGCGACAGGCAAAACCCGCAATGTGGTTGAATTTTATTATCCCGAAGAAATCGTGCTTTTCGAACGCGAATTCATCGAGGCAGAACGTGCTGCGTACATGGAAACGTGTATCGAGGATGATGAAATCGGTTTGCGTATGGATGCGGGCCGTAAAATTTTGCTCGATCGTGGTGAAAATCAGGTTGGCCCATATCAGTCACCAATGGAAGACGGCATGCAACATTTTCACGAATGGTACCGCCGCCGTATGTCGTTTTAAATTGCCGGTGTACGGCGGGTCGCATCTCCTTTACAAAAATCTCCAAAAAGCACGCTCGGCGTGCTTTTTTTTCGCCCCTAGATCTGCCAATGACCTCTCGGCCAAAACAATGTGATATTGTCGTAATGCTTAAGATGGTGTCGAGTACGCAAATTCTACTTGACTATGAGAGTCAGAATTTGCATCCCGCCCATGATTTTCAACACTGAACCCATTGCGGAGTTGGCTATGCCTTTATCTAAGTATTCGACGCTGATCAGCGCACAAGATTTATCTGAACATATCAATGATGAACAGTGGGTGATTCTCGATTGTCGACATGACTTAATGGACACCAATGCCGGTTCTCAGGCTTACGCAGCCGGACACATACCGCAAGCCCAATTTGTGCATTTGGATCATTCATTATCCGCACCCAAAGTGAGTGCCGATGGTGTGTTTCGTGGTCGCCATCCTTTACCAGACAAGCAGCAGTTCATACAAACTTTGCGCCGTTTAGGTATTAACAATGACACTCAAGTGATCGCCTATGATGCGCATGGCGGCATGTTTTCTGCACGTGTATGGTGGATGTTAAAGTGGGTTGGGCATGCAGCAGTCGCCGTATTGGATGGTGGTTTGCCAGCTTGGAATGCACTCTCCTTACCGCTGACAAAGGACGTTCTTCAGGTGCGTTCCGGAGGACTGAAGGAACATGCATCTTTGGTTCCTCAGGTTGATGTGGCGGCTGTTTTAGACAATATCAGCAGCGCAGAATTTACCCTCGTCGATGCGCGTGCGGCCGATCGCTATCGCGGTGAAAATGAAACGATAGATCCGGTCGGCGGACATATTCCCGGTGCGCTAAATCGCTTCTTTAAAAATAATCTGCAATCGGATGGAAGATTTAAAGCAGCAGAGCAATTACGCGCAGAATGGTCTGCCTTGCTAACGCAACCCGAAAAAGCAATCATGCAATGCGGATCTGGCGTTACTGCCTGCCATAATTTATTAGCCTTAGAAGTTGCCGGACTGACAGGCGCAGCCTTGTATCCGGGTTCATGGAGTGAGTGGTGTTCGGACAGCAGTCGTCCAGTTGCGCGTTAAACAAAAATGGGAACACACGTTCCCATTTTTTATGACTGATTTAGTCGCCCTCAGGGCGGTTACACATCAATTCTATCATTAATGATTTCTGGTGACAAAGAGCACAATCAACACACCAAGCGAGACTAGAATAATTTGCGGAATCGTTTCTTTCAGTGTTGTTCTGCGCTGCATTTGTGGCATCAGATCGCTGACGGCAATGTAAATAAAGCCGGAAGACGCACAGACAAGTACATAAGGAATCATGCCATTCGCGTGTTCCAGTGTGTAGTAGCCAAGCACGCCGCCAAGTACGCCCATCATACTGCAAGCAAGATTGTACAAATATGCGCGAGTGCGGCTGAATCCGGCATTCAGTAAGACAATAAAGTCACCGATTTCTTGCGGTATTTCATGTGCGATGATGGCAAACGCAGTGACAAAGCCTAACTGTGGATTCGCTAAAAAAGCCGCCGCAATCAAGATGCCATCGGTAAAATTATGCATGCCGTCACCAACTAAAATCATCCAGCCAGCTTTACCGGCTTCATGGGCATCATGCCCATGCTCATGTTGGTGCCCGTCCGCCTCGTGGTGATGGGAGTGGCGCAAAATAGCAAATTTTTCCAGTAGAAAAAATGCCAGCAAGCCACCTAGTAGACAAGCGAATAAAGTATGCGGATCCGCATTGGATTCAAATGCTTCCGGCAAAGCATGTAATAACGAAGTGGATAACATAATGCCCACCGACAATGCCACCATCCGTTCTACCATCTTGGCGAGCAGAGAAAACGAAAAAATCGCGGCGGCGGTAATGCTTAATACACCAGCAAGTGACGTGGTGATTAAGATGGAAATCAGCGTGGAGTGAATTTTAAACCTCGGGGTAATTTGCAACTGGGTTGCAAATTAAAACACAGCGCCGGATATTCTGCAAATCCGGCGCGTTTTTTTCATCATATTGATGACGCTGTGTTCGTCAATATCCAGTCAGTATCAGACTACACCATGCGTTTTAAACCAGGTCACGGCGCGTCCCCAGCCGTCTTTGGCATCTGCCTCTACGTAGCTAGGGCGGTAATCGGCATGGAAGGCATGTCCAGAGTTATCAAAGACCTTAAACTCAGACCCACTCTGGCCTTTAGCTAAAGCATCCTTCATTTGCTCTACAGTAGATACGGGAATGCCAGTATCTTTGGCACCGTATAAGCCAAGAACAGGTGTTTTTAAAGTTGCGGCGATATCAATCGGATTGCTTGGTGATAGCGGTGTTGGATTGGCGACCAGACGACCATACCATGCGACGCCCGCTTTGACTTTCGGATTGTGTGCAGAATACATCCAGGTAATACGGCCACCCCAGCAAAAACCAGTGATTCCCAAACGCGTGATATCTCCACCATTATTCGCAGCCCATGCAACCGTGGCGTCGAGATCGCCCATGACCTGCGCGTCCGGCACTTTTGCAATGATGTTTTGAATCAATTCTGCGACCGACGGAAATTGATTGACGTCACCTTGACGAATAAATAAGTCAGGGGCTATTGCCAGATAACCCAATTTGGCAAAGCGTCGAGCCACATCAGCGATATGCTCATGGACGCCAAAAATTTCTGAAATGACTAAAATTACAGGTAATTGACTTTTGCCTTGTGGTTTAGCGAAATAAATGGGCACCTTTTGACCACTGACATCGAGATTCGCATGACCATCATCGAGGCCATTTGTATCGGTTTTTATGATGGTTTGCGCACACACTGGTAAGGCGGCTGCAGCAAAACCAACACCCATCGCTGTTTGTATAAAATTGCGACGGTTCATTGGCTCAGATTCATCAGAACTTCCTGTCAAACTGTTAAACTCTTGGCGAAGTTGCATCGTTTTCTCCGGTACGGTTAAGGATCGTGATTTCACAGACTCTCAGGGTAAGAATAATTTGCAAGCATATCTTAGCTTGAAAATCTTTTGCTCGAAGGATCTTTAACTTGCACTTGTCTATTTTCTCTAGGTGTTCTGTTTACACGCAAAATGAAGCTGCCACACGCTTGTTATATTTATGTGCCTATAATGTTACTTTGAGGATAGATCACCTTGTGTAGATTGTAAAAATAGCTGAATTTGTAGATGTCTAACCAGTGCTTACCCTATGGTGAGAAATGATTATCAGGCTGAGCCGTTTTTTTCATTCTTTAATTGGTTATTTTGCAATAACTGCAGCAGTCTCTTTTTCGCTGCTGATTGCGGGCGTTTTTTATGATGGCAATCGCACCCTTAAAACAGCGGTTTTTGAGAACGTAAAGTCCAGCATCAATCAAACTTCACAGATACTCAACATGACGGTATCAACCTACGTGATCAGGAATGACCTCAAAACTGTAAAAATATTTTTTAGCGAAATGCTGGATCAACATGCTGAAAATGGTTTGATTTATGTCGTTATTCTCAATTCAGAGGCTAAGGTTTTATTAAGCACTTTAAGTTCTGATGATAAATTGGCTTCGCCAACGCCAGAATCTCAATTTGAAAATGCCGCCTTAAAAGATGGTGTGATCCATATTCGTAATCCCTTACTGTTAGCGCATCGGGAAACGGGCTTTTTACAATATGGTTTTTCTACTAAAAGCTTGATTAACGCGACATCCAGAGAGCAACAACGTTCATTGCTCAGAACTTCTGCCATTATGTTGGCGACATTGATGGTGACCTTGTTTTTAGGTTGGCGTATTTCAGCACGTCTGAAACAGATGGCACGCGCTAGTCGGGCCATTTTATCGGGAAACTACGATCAAAAAATTGATATTTCCGGACGCGATGAACTTGCCGCACTTGGCAACGATTTTAATCAAATGGCGTTTGAAATCGATAAAAAAATAAAAGAAGTCACGGTCTTAAATCAAACTCTGGAACAAAGAGTCGCCCAGCGCACTTCAGAGCTGGAGCTGTCGAATCGATTGCTATCCGATAATTTGCAGTATTTGAAAAATACGCAAACTCAGCTCGTCAATTCGGAAAAATTAGCGAGCCTCGGGTCCTTAGTCGCCGGGGTCGCGCACGAACTTAATACGCCGATTGGTAATGCACTGACTGTTGCTACATCACTGATCGATAAAGTGAATCAGACGCAGAAAGAATACGAAGCGGGAAATTTAAAAAAATCTTTGCTGGAGCGTCATTTCAATACCCTCAATGAAGCCAGCTATTTGCTCACCACAAATATCATCAGAGCCTCAGAACTGATCGTTAGTTTCAAGACCATCGCAGTGGATCAGACCAGTGAATTACGTAGGAAATTTAATTTAAAAAAATTAATTTCGGAATTAGAACCTACTTTGCGTCTGCAATTAAAAAAGCGCAAGCTGGAATTACGGATAGATATAGCAGATGATATTGCGATGGATAGTTTTCCTGGGCCACTGACGCAGGTTATTTTTAACCTGTTCAATAATAGCTTGCTCCACGCATTTGAAGATATGGATGAAGGGGAGATAGACATTCGTGCTAACTTATTCGGTTTGACCCAGGATCATGCCTTAATTAGTTTTTCAGATAACGGTGCGGGTATTCCTGAGCAAAATCTGGTGCGGGTATTTGATCCCTTCTTTACCACCAAATTCGGACAAGGCGGCTCTGGATTGGGTTTGCATATTTGCCACAACCTGGTTGAGGCGGTGCTAGGGGGGAGCCTGAAAGTTTTTTCAGATAAAGGGCAAGGCACGCGGTTTGAGATATTGATTCCTTTGTATGCACCGGATAATCTTAAAAAGCTATAGGCTCATATAATTTTTTCGCTTTGCCTGGTCTTCTGGTTCAAGCTTGGAATGACTTACGATTTAAACTCTGGTTTCAACTCAGATTATTGTTACCTGAATGTGTAAAATGATAATCGGTGCTTCTTAAGCCGGAAATTTGCCATCACTGTTAACCATAACAGCTTACTGTTTTGTTCAAAACTGCTAAAAAATTCAACGATCGCTGAAATTCATTTCATGTCTTTCGGATGAATTTCTGTCATCTACCTGTCGTACCATCCAAAACTCAGAGCCAATCAGGTTCGAAGCAAGAATAAAACAAAAGGAGATAAGATGGTCTGGAGTCAGGTGTATGACCCGCTAGGGAACGTATGGTTGTCTGCTTTGATGGCAGCGATACCAGTGGTAGTGATGTTGGCGTGTATTGCCTTTGGTCACATGAAAGCGCATTACGCAGCTGGTTTGGGGCTCATTAGCGCCTTGTTAGTCGCCATCTGGGGCTTCGGTATGCCAGCAGGTCTGGCGTGGAATGCTGCCGGTTTTGGTGCTGCCTATGGCTTGCTGCCAATCGGTTGGATTGTACTCAACATTATCTTCTTGCATCAATTGACGATAGAAAATGGCTCCTTCAATGTGTTGCAGGATAGCCTGACAAATATTACTGACGACCGTCGCATACAATTGCTGCTGATCGCATTTTGCTTTGGTGCATTTTTTGAAGGTGCGGCTGGTTTTGGTACTCCGGTCGCCGTTACTGCGGCGATTATGATCGGACTAGGCTTCTCGCCGCTTGCCGCATCTGGCTTGTGTTTGATCGCCAACACCGCTCCAGTCGCCTACGGTGCGTTGGGTACGCCTGTGATTGCTCTGGCAGCAGTGACCGGGCTTGATCTGATGCAACTCTCTGGCATGATAGGTCGTATCTTGCCTTTGTTTTCTTTACTGGTGCCATTCTGGCTGATCTGGGCGTTTGCAGGCTTCAGAGGCATGCTTCAGATCTGGCCTGCAATTTTGGTCGCTGGCTTGAGTTTTGCGATTCCACAATATCTGGTCTCTAACTATCATGGCCCATGGCTGGTGGACGTGGTGGCAGCGATTGTTTCTATGGTCAGTCTGATCTTGTTCCTGAAAGTCTGGAAGCCCGCCAAAGTCTGGACGTCGGTTTCTTTAAAAGGTCATGCCGATGATTCAGGTGTACCAGATGTTGCCAGCGAGCGACCACATGGACATGAAGCCGATTTGGGCGCTGCTATCTTCAAAAAACATGATGGTCGCGCCTTGGTGATGGCATGGATGCCGTGGGTTATTTTGACGATCCTCGTATTTATCTGGGGTGTGCCAGAATTTAAAAAATGGGTTGACGGCATTTCTATCTTTAAAATTCCGTTCAGTGGCCTGAATAATATGGTACAAAAAGTTGCGCCAGTTGTGACGACACCACATAAGGAGTCAGCGGTCTACGTACTTAACTGGCTGTCGGCGACGGGTACCGGTATTTTCATCGCAAGTGTATTGAGTGGCGTGATGATGAAGTATCGTCTGCTGGATTTAGTGCGTATTTATCTGCGCACCATTTGGTTAGTGCGCTATTCCTTATTGACGATCGTCTTGATGCTGGCGTTGGGTTATCTGACACGCTATTCGGGTACGGATGCAACACTGGGAATTGCGTTTGCGCATACCGGTAGCCTGTATCCTATTTTCGGTACATTATTGGGCTGGATGGGTGTTGCTTTGACCGGTTCGGATACTGCTGCAAACGTCTTGTTTGGTGGCCTGCAAAAAACAACGGCAGAACAATTAGGTTTAAATCCGGTATTGATGGCCTCTGCCAATAGTGCTGGCGGTGTGATGGGTAAGATGGTAGATGCACAAAGTATTGTTGTCGCCAGTACTGCAACGCGCTGGTACGGACATGAAAGCAGCATTCTGCGCTTCGTATTTTTCCATAGCCTGGCTTTAGCGGTGTTGGTTGGCTTGTTTGTGTTCTTGTTGGCTTATGTGCCGCCGTTTACTGCACTGGTACATTGATGTGTGAATAAAGACCCATGTCCTGCTTGCCGGACATGGGTACAAAGCTACCGCTATTTATTCCGGCTTCAAATAAAACGCATCTGGTAACTGCGCACCAGCGGTCGTCTCTTTGATATCGCCTTTGATATTTGTCAGCACGACTTCCAGTTCCGGGCCGCCGAGTTCAATGATCACCTGACGACATGCACCGCAAGGTGCGATAGGTCCCTCGGTGTCGCCAGTGACAGCGATTTTGGCGAAATCGCCAGGGCGATAACCTGCTGCAACGGCGCTAAACAAAGCGGTGCGTTCGGCACAATTACATAAGCCATAGGACGCGTTTTCGACGTTGCAACCATGAAAAACTTTACCGTCTTTGGTCAGCACGGCAGCGCCGACTTTGAATTTTGAGTAAGGCGCGTATGCACGTTCACGAGCAATGTTTGCTTCGGTGATCAGTTCTTGAGTATTCATTTTTTATCCCAGTGAAAAAGGCATGTCGTTTAACGGCATGCCTTTGTTTTATAACGCCACTTATTGTGGGTATTATTTTTTAACGCCTAATTCGCGCAAACGTTCTTGCAGATAACTACCCGATGTGTGGCGCTCAGAGAGCACGACATCAGGACGTGGATGCAAGAACAGTGGCAGAGAAATACGTGATTTCTTCGCTTCTTCGCCGGTTGGATTAAGCACGCGATGAATCGTCGAAGGATAATAACCCTGCGATGCTTCATCGAGCATGTCGCCAATATTGACGATCAACATACCAAAATCACATGGTACGTCATGCCACGCGTCATCCTTGCCTAACACTTGCAAACCGGCTTGAGTCGCCGCTGGCAAGACCGTCAGTAAATTGATGTCGCCATGGGCGGCTGCACGCACTGCATCTGGTTCTTCGTCGCCGCGTAATGGCGGGTAGTGCAATACGCGTAACAAAGTCAGATCGCTGTCTGTAATCATGTCTGACAAAGGCATGGAATACTTGGCTTTGATTTCTGCAGGGGTATGATCTTCTACCCACTGTAACAACTCTGCTGCGAGCTTAGAGCCTTCGACATAGTATTCACGTGCTGCATTCGAAACTTCAGAAGGAACGCGACCCCATGGATACACGTGGTAGAACTCTTTTAAGTCACGCTTAGCGAAGCCCTTGGCAGTTTCAGAAATTTTTGGCGAAAAATAGCCATCCATTTTTTCAGCATCAAATGTGTATTGATTCTTCGCATCGGTCTGGAAGAATTCATACCATTCCTGATAAATGGTGTTGAGCAGATTTTGTGACAAAGGGTGGTTGGTTAACACACCGAAGCCGGTTTGATGCAGGCTTTCAGTGAATTTTCTGGCCGCATCTGGATCACGATAATCAACTGGTTGAATATGCATGATTGCTCCTTATTTGCTCAAAGGTGCTTGCAACCAATTGCTGCTCAAGGTTGCATCGATCAGTTTGGAGCAGGCATCAGCATCCACTTTCATGCACACGCGGGTTTCTGGTTTGCTGGCTTCCCAACCTGCTTGTGGATAAGGAATAGGCAGTTTTGCCATCATGGTCTGACCATTGCCGATACCTTCTTTGGCAACGCGTACACGGCCAGATTGGGTTTCGAAAATCTCTGGTGCTACCAACCAGACAAACGCCAATACGTCATGACCGTAGCAAGCATGGCCCAGATCTGGACGAATGCTTTGGTAGAAGTTAGCGTAGAAGTTCACAGCGTGGGATAAGGTATCCATTGCCACGTGTTTGTGATGTTGTGCCAGACGTGCAAAGAATGTCGATGGCAATACCACGCGGTGTGTCACGTCCAGACCAACCATCGTCAGATCCCAACCAGCGGTAAATACCAGATCCGCTGCGTCAGGATCATTCCAGACATTGGCTTCTGCGACAGGTGAAACATTACCTGGTTCATCAACGGCACCCGCCATCAATACAACTTTTTTCAACAACTTAGGCAGTTGTGGTTCCATCTTCAATGCCAGGCCCAGATTGCCCAAGGGGCCGACTGCGACCAGCGTAATTTCACCTGGATGTTGACGTGCCATTTTGACGATGAATTCTGCTGCACTTTCAACTTCAGCTTTGCCGCCGACTTCGATACGTGAAGGCAGATTGCCCAAGCCGTCAGCACCGTGAATGAAGTCAGGTGGTGTACCTGCTGCTTTTGCCAATGGAACGTTCACGCCTTGCGCTACTGGAATATGGCGGCCAGCGATACGTGTCAGATACAGTGCGTTGATAGTTGCCTGCTCAACGTAGACGTTACCAAAAGTCGTGGTGATACCAACGACATCGATATCCGGATGCGCGAGTGCAAAGTACAGCGCCATTGCATCATCTACACCTGGGTCGGTATCAAAAATGACTTTGTGTTTTGTTTGCATGGATGTTCTCCAAAAAATAACTCCGGCTGGCCATTGGACAGAACCCAGACGCGAAGCGATTTGTTGCGGTTGACCCGGTTCAAGGAGGCCGTAAATTGCGCTTTTCCTGAAACTGATCTGGCTGTGTCCGTGGTGACAGCCAGATCATCAATTCTTTATCTTGATTTTACAAATGGTACGCCGATGGCTTTTGGTGCCACCGATTTTGCCATCAGACCTGCCAGTACGATGACGGTAACGACATACGGAATCATCTGGATTAATGAGCCAGGTACTTTGCCAATCACAGGGAAAACAACGCCTTCAATCTGTACTTGTAAGGCGGTGAAAAAACCAAACATCAGACAACCTAATGCGGTTTGAAGAGGGCGCCAGTTACCAAACACTAATGCAGTCAATGCCAGATAGCCGTTACCAGCCGACATATCACGCAAGAAAAATCCGCTTTGCACGATGGACAAATACGCGCCGGAGAACGAGCACAATACGCCAGCACAGATCATCGCCATAAAACGGGTGCGCTCAACATTCACACCCGCAGCATCAGCCGCATGGGGGTTCTCACCCACGGCACGCAGACGCAGACCAAAGCGGCTGTGATACAGCACCCAATGTACCAGCGGAATCAAACCAAATGCCAGATAAACTAGAACACTATGCCCGCCGAGCAACTTCGTGTAAAACCAGCCGATAAACGGAATATTGGCAACCGCTGCAGCGCCCGGTAAGACGATGTCAAACAGGCGTGCTTCACCCAGATCAGGTGTGCGGCCACCTTGCATAAAGAAAAATTGTGCCAGCACAAAAGTCAATCCGCTCAAAGCGATATTAATTGCAATGCCTGCAACCAATTGATTCCCTTTTTGCGTAATGCTGACAAAGGCTTGTATCAGGGCGATGAGAACCGATACGCCCACACCTGCCAATACGCCCAGCCATGGATTTTGCGTGGTAAATGCGACGGCGGCAGAAACAAATGCAGAGGCTAACATTTTGCCTTCGAGTGCTAAATCGACGACACCACTGCGCTCTGCAAATAAACCTGCCATGGCGGCGAACATCAGTACCGGGGCATTACGGATGGTAGACACCAGAATGCTGGAAAATTGAAAATCATCAAACATCATTTTTCCTTACGTTTTAACAGTGCGGACAGAGCTGGCGCATAGAGATTTTCCATCGCACCGCAGAACAAAATAATCAGACCCTGAATGAAAATAAAGGTCTCTGGTGGAATATTTGGTTTTTCCAATGATAGGTCAAATCCGCCTTGTATCAATGCGCCAAATAAAATGGCAGACAAAAAGATACCTACCGGATGTTGGCGACCCATCAAAGCAATCGCAATCCCGATAAAACCAGCACCGGCAGGGAAGTTCAGGTTCAGATAGTGCGTAGAACCCATCACAGAGTTCACCGCCGCCAAGCCCGCTAAGGCACCGGAAATCATCATTGTCACGATGATGGTCTTTTTGATTGAGATACCGGCATAGTGGGCTGCATGCTGATTTAAACCAGTGGCGCGCAGTTGATAGCCCCATGTGGTGCGCCATACCGCAACACCGTAAATCACCAGAGCCACAATAGCGAGAAGGAAACTGATATTCAACGGTGTTTCACCGAGGATTGGAAACAAGCCATTTAATTTGGGTAACCAGGAACTGTCGGCGAACAATCGACTTGCAGGATTTTGCTGACCTTCAGGAATCATGAAACCGATGATCACATAGTTCATCAAACTTGCTGCAATGAAGTTGAACATAATCGTCGTCACAACGACGTGACTACCGCGTTTCGCTTGTAGATAACCAGGTAAAAACGCCCAAGCCGCGCCAAAAAGGGCGCTACCCGCAACCGCTAAGGGGATCAGGATCCAGCCGGGCAAATGCGCATCCAATGCGAGTATCACCAGTGTCAGTCCCAAACCGCCGATATACATTTGACCTTCACTACCGATATTAAACAAACCTGCTTGCATCGCTACTGATACTGAAAGACCAGTAAAGATAAAAGTCGCAGCGTAAAACAAGGTATAGCCCAGACCTTCGGGGTCAAGCACTGCTGCATTGACCAGAATTTGCAAAGATTCTATGGGGCTCTCTCCCAGCAAATAGATCACACCCGCCGCGACCAGCAAAGCAGATAATAAATTCAGTAAGGGTAGGGCAAAGGCGCTGGCCCAGCGGGGAAGATCGGCTTGATTCATACGTGTCAACTTTATCGTCGCTGTTAGCTATATATTTTTCGGAACTTATGTCGGGGCATTGGAAATGGTGGCGAGTCGCACTAATGTTTGTGCAAGCCACCCATCAATAAGCCGATACGGGTTGCATCAAATTCTTCAACTTTCAATTCGCCGGTGATCGCACCGCTGGACATGACTAAGATGCGGTCAGCCAATGCGCGGACTTCTTCCAGTTCTACTGATACCAACAAAATGGCAACGCCCGCATCACGCATCGCTAACAAGCGCGCGTGCAGGCTTTCGATCGTGCCGATATCCACGCCACGGGTTGGTTGGCCGACCAGCATGAGTTTTGGATTAGCATCAATCTCACGTGCCATTACCACTTTTTGCTGATTACCACCGGATAACAAAGCAATCCGTAAATGAGGATCAGCAGGGCGCACATCAAATTTGCGCAGCATCTCGTTGCAGTTACTCAGGATTTGTTTGTAATCGAGCAAACCAAACGCTTTACCTAATTTTTTTTGATAGCCAAGAAAGCTATTCATCATTACTGAAAAGTTTTTGACGACGGCATCACGCAAACGATCTTCCGGTACATGGCCTATGCCACGTTCGCGATACACAGCTGGCAAGCCATCGGCATCTTTGCGCCCCGCATAAGGTAACGCTTTACCTTGCATCGTCATCGAGCCGCTGGATGGCAAACGCATGCCACTTAAAATTTCCAGTAACTCGCTCTGACCATTGCCCGAGACACCCGCAATTGCGACGATTTCACCAGCACGGATATTAAAGTTTAAATCCTTGAGCAAACTCACCTGTTGATCATTGACCAGGTTAAGACCTTTGACGTCCAGCACGGTGTCGCCGGGCGCATATGCTGCGCGTGGCAATTGTGTTTCGATCGGGCGACCCACCATCAATTCCGCTAATTGTTCTTTATTGGTTTCAGCTGTGACGACGGAACCTACGACCGTACCACCACGCATCACCGTGACTTCATCGGTGATTTCCAAAATTTCTTGTAATTTGTGGGTGATCAGGATGATGGTCTTGCCTTGCTCTTTGAATAGACGCAAGACCTCAAATAAAGACGCGGTTTCTTGTACCGTCAGCACCGCTGTTGGTTCATCCAGAATCAGGATGTTAGCGCTGCGATAAATTTGCTTCAGAATTTCTACACGCTGCTGTACGCCGACTGACAAGTCCTGAATTTTATCCAGTGGGTCGACTTCCAGGTTGTAACGTTTGCAGATCTCGCGCAAGGTTACTTCGACTTCTTTACGGCGCTGGGCGAGACGGAAGCCGCCTTCGCCACCAAGCATCACATTGTCGAGTACCGTCATATTTTCTACGAGCATAAAGTGCTGATGCACCATGCCGATACCGGATACAATGGCTTCGTGGCTATTGCGTATCTGTTGTTCCTGACCGTTGATGAGCAGCTTGCCACTATCAGCCTGATAGTAGCCATACAAAATGCTCATCAGGGTCGACTTACCCGCACCATTTTCACCGATGACGCCATGAATCGAGCCCGATGCAATGGAAAAGCTCACATCGCGATTGGCCTGTACGGCGCCAAAGCGTTTGGAGATGTGTTGAAATTCGACGGCTGGCTGCATACTTTCGGGATTCCGGATAATGGATAATAAAAATAGAGGGGCAGAGGTAAATACGCTAGTCTAAAAATTTCGGGGCGCTATCCAACAGCGCCCCGTTTGCCAGATCTTAAATCAGACCGGGCACTTATTTGCATCGCGGAAATCAACTACTTTGATCTTGCCACTAATAATGTCTTGCTTCGCTGCATTGACGCGTTTTTCTACGTCGGCACTCACTACGCTACGATTGTCTTTATCCAACGCCCAGTCAACGCCGCCTTCTTTCAAACCTTTGTACGTTACGCCACCTTTCCAGGTGCCGTTTTTAACTTCCATAAAACTGTCGTAGATCACTTGATCAACGCGTTTCACCATGGAGGTCAACATATTGCCCGGGTGGATGTAGTTTTGATTGGAATCAACACCAATACCTAATTTGCCCTTTTCTTTGACCGCTTGCAGAGTACCCATGCCGCTACCGCCTGCAGCCGCAAAGATCACGTCAACGCCACGTTCCATCTGAGCACGCGCCAGTTCGCCACCTTTTGCAGGATCATTCCAAGCGGCTGTGGTTGTACCAACCATATTTTGTACAACGTCAATTTTGCTGTCGGTTGCCTTGGCACCTTGGGTGTAACCGCAAGAGAAGTTGCGGATCAAAGGAATATCCATGCCGCCGATAAAGCCTAGCTTTTTAGATTTACTGGATAAGGCTGCCGCGACACCAACCAGGTAAGAACCTTCTTGTTCTTTAAACAGGACGGAGTTGACGTTGTCGCCCTTAGCAATGCCATCGATGATCACAAATTTTGTTTTTGGAAATTCTTTGGCGATATTTTGCACTGCTTGTGCTTGCGCAAAGCCAATCGCTGCAATCAGGTCTACATTCTTACGTGCCAGATTGCGCAACATCTGTTCAGCTTGTGTATCGCTGGCGACTTGTACTTCAATGACATTGATTTTGGTTTCTTTTTTGAAGCGATCTGCGCCTTCAGAGGCCGATTGATTGAACGACTTATCAAACTTGCCGCCCGCGTCATAGATTACCGCGACTTTAGGATCAGCCGCGTAAACGCTGCTTACTGCTAACAGACAAGCCAGAGAAAGGCAAATTTGCTTGAGTTTCATGAGAGCTTCCTTATTCAGATGTCGAGGTGTGAAGGCGATGCACGGCAGTGTTGTTCCAGTTTTCTGGTTTCCTGCAGCCGGAAAATATTCGCTGTCACTAGCCTACCATGTCAGCAGCGTTTGCTCTGACGTAGAGGCGAAATTTTATCAAATACTGATGTTGCTTATTTAAACGTTACTTAGGGAATGTTTGCTTGTTGCTTATTTGCTTCTAATTTAACTGCATTACGATTCCGATGCTTTGCGTCAGTGTTTCGCAATCGCGTCACTTACATTGCCTTCCGCTTCGCCATGAAATCCAGTACTTCCTGACGCTGTGGAATCGATGTTTGCGCACCCAAACGTGTCACGGTCAAGGCAGCAGTGTATTGCGCTTCGATACTCGCTTCGAGTACGCTCAGTCCGTTTGCAATACCTACAGCAAACGCACCAACAAAAGTGTCACCTGCCGCTGTTGTGTCTACTACGTCGACCTTGATTGCGTTGATAAACTGAGAGCCAGCTTGCTGGGTAATAAGGGCACCGTTGCCACCCATCGTCAAAATGATAGTAACAACGCCCATTGTCAGCAATTTTTCTGAAGCAGTTTGCGCTGTTGTCTGGTCAATGACGTTAATGCCGCTCAGCTGTGAGGCTTCCGTTTCGTTCAGAATCAAGAAATCAACTTGTTTCAAGAGTGCTGGACTCAAATCGCGGGCTGGTGCTGGGTTCAGAATAACTTTGACGCCTTCAGCATGGGCCACTGCAATCGCACGTTCAACGGTTGTCATTGGTGTTTCGAGTTGGCACAGCAATAATTGTGCACCGCTGATACCTGAACGTGCCGCATCGATATGTCGCTCCTGCAGGCAAGCATTGGCTCCGGCAGCTAAAACGATACTATTGTCACCGGCATCTTCCACCAGAATACCCGCAACACCTGTGGCGACACCATTTATGGTAGTCAGATGACTAATATCGATACCTTCAGCAGATAAGCATTGTTTGGAGAACGTACCGAAACCATCGTCGCCCACGGCGCCGATGAAGTTGACCTGTGCGCCTTGACGAGCGGCAGCAACCGCCTGGTTCGCGCCTTTACCGCCAGGAATTTGGCGAAACTCATGGCCATGTAAGGTCTCGCCAAGCGCAGGCATGCGCGGTGTGCGAAAAACCAAATCCATATTGACGCTGCCGACTACCGTTATGCGTGGCTTCATGATGCTATTTTCTCGATAAAAAGTCATTGCGCAATCGTTTGCGCAATCGATTTCGTATTTAACTATGGTCAAAAGCGCTCGTCAAGCGCATTCTCAAATTTTGGTGAAATTTTGTGCAGTTTTAAGACTTACGACGCGTCTCCGTGATAGTGCAAGCGGTCATTTTTATGATTTTGATCTCGCTTTTTCGTACACTCTCAGCGACCAAGATTGTGGGGCTGATAGCACTGACTGTCAAATGAGAATTGATTAGAATGACAGGGATTTATGTGGATATATCTAAATTCAAATAAAAATCGTTTATCTGTAATCCAGATTGACAGTTTTTAAACAAGTGTTTATTGTTTTAAACAATTGTTTATTATTGATTTCGGCTTCTTTGGTTTTTTCTCATCCACTCCAATTTCTTTTCACTCGTCCACAAGCTGCGCTTATGAGCAAAATAATGTCAAAAAGGGATCAGTTATTTGAATTGATACGCGCAAATCCATATATTTCGCAGCAAGAGCTTGCCCAGCAATTGCAATTATCTCGTTCCGCTGTTGCTGGTTATGTCGCTAATTTAACCAAAGATGGTCGCATTCTTGGGCGTGCTTATGTTTTACCTGATGGGCGCCCCATCGTCTGCATTGGTGGGGCAAACATTGACCGCAAACTCCGTAGTAAAGCGCCGTTACAAATGGGCACCTCTAATCCCGTCAGTCAGGATGAAAGTTTTGGTGGCGTTGCACGTAATATTGCTGAAAATCTCGCCAGACTCGGTTCTTCGGTGCGATTGCTGTGTGCGGTTGGTGACGATGGTGCGGGGCAGAGTTTGCTGGCGCAGGCAGATTCGCTTGGCATTGATGTCTCAGCAAGCTTGCAAGTCACAGGTGAATTGAGTGGCAGTTATACTGCCTTATTAAGTGATACCGGTGATTTGGTGTTAGCAATGGCTCACATGGAATTGTGTGAAGCGTTAACGCCAGCGTTCTTACTCAGCCGCCAGCAACAAAGAGCGAATGCGGCATTAACTGTCGTTGATATGAATTTACCCTCCGACAGTATTCAACTGTTGATCGATGAGGCAAGACACAATCAACATCCGTTGGTGATTGTCGCAGTGTCTCAGCCAAAAATGGCGCGTTTGCCAGCGCAACTCAGTGGCATACGCTTGTTAATATTAAATCTCGGCGAGCTGGAACAACGCAGCGGACGTGTATTCGCTCACCACCAAGAAATAATCGAAGCGGGAAGATGTTTGCAATCTCAGGGGGTGCAAGATGTGATTGTGACACTCGGCGCGGAAGGCGTATTGTTTAGCAATAGTCGTCATCAAGATGAGTGGATATTTTGTAAAGCTCAAGAGATCAGTGCAGACCAGGTAGCTGATGTCACTGGTGCGGGAGATGCATTTACCGCAGGCGTTTGCTGGTCATTGAATGAAGTAGCAGATGACATTTTTCTGGCCTGCCAGCGCGGTCTGAAAATGGCTGCCATCACAGTAAGAACCACAACGACGGTTGCGCAAACTTTGCACCCATCATTATTTAACGAGGAAACATCATGCAATCCTACTTGAATTTTTCTGAAGAAGTCCGCGCGGCCAAATTGTCGGGTAAGCCGGTTGTCGCTTTAGAGTCCACCATCATCTCTCATGGAATGCCGTATCCACAAAACGTGCAGACTGCGCGTGAAGTCGAGAACATTATTCGTGAGTTGGGCGCCGTACCTGCCACTATTGCAATCATTGACGGCAAAATCCACATTGGGCTTTCTGATGCCGAGCTTGAATTGCTGGGACAGTCTAAAGACGCATTAAAAGTCAGTCGCCGTGATTTGCCGTATGTGTTGACCAGTAAAAAGCTCGGCGCCACAACTGTGGCGGCGACGATGATTTGTGCTGAGTTGGCAGGCATTTCTGTGTTTGTCACGGGAGGTATCGGTGGTGTTCATCGTGGCGCAGAAACCAGCTTTGATATTTCGGCAGATCTGCAAGAGTTGGCGCGCACTTCGGTTGCAGTTGTGTGCGCAGGAGCGAAGTCTATACTCGATTTGGGCTTGACCTTGGAATATCTGGAAACCTACGGGGTACCTGTTGTCAGTGTTGGACAAGCGGCGTTTCCGGCATTCTTTACACGTGACAGTGGATACCGTGCCGACTTCCAACTGGACACAGCGGATGAGCAGGCTGACTTCATTCATGCCAAATGGAACCTTGGTTTGCGCGGAGGGGTCATCGTCACCAATCCAGTTCCGGAATCTGAGGCAATGCCCAAAGATGAAATTGATGGCATTACGGCACAAGCGTTGCAGGAAGCGACCAAGCAGGGGATCGCTGGAAAAGCAGTCACACCGTTTTTATTGAGCCGTATTAAAGAACTGACAGGTGGACGTAGTCTCGCAACAAATATTGCCCTGGTAAAAAATAATGCGAAAGTCGGTGCGCAGTTGGCGTTGGCTTTACACAAAAAGCACTAATACGGCAGGGCTACTTGAGCAACACAAAAAACGGATCTCGTGCACTGCGGTGTTGGAGATCCGATTTTAAATTGGCTCGTAAGAGAGTGACTTTTTCAAGGTCAGATGTGCAGGGCTTTAAGGATAAAATACGCTGACGTGGTAACCGGAAGCTTTCAGCTTAGGTAATTCAAAATAGAGTTTAATATTTTGCTGACTCTTAGGCGCAAAGCCTTTGCTCAGGGCGGCTTTATCACTCAGGTAGTCTGAAGGGGCGAAGGCTTTTTGCAACACAGCCTTGTCTTTTTCATCATTCAAAACCAGTTCGACGTGCGGCCATGTCTGCACCGTTGTGCCGTTATTTTGTAGTTGCATTGTCAGTGTAAACGCCTTGGCGTCGGGTGGTGGCGATTCCAGTTCATTCGATTCCAGAGTGATATGTTCTATCTGCGCTGGCAGATCGATCTGGCAATGGATGATGCCACAGGCTTGCGCTAGCACCGGACGTGCTTCCGGGAAGTTGGCAGAAATCTGCACCCGGAAAATATACGCTAATTGCAGCAATAAGGCTGGCAGTAAAATCAGACAGGAAAGCAACATTGCTACCCGGAGGAGGCGTCCGCGTTTTTGTTCACGTTCGGCTTTTAGTACAAAATCTGGCTTATCTTCCGTGATCACATCTTCAGTAGCGTCACTGACCGAATCTTCAGAAAGTGCCGCATGTTGCGCCAGTGCGGCCTCTGCCTCGCCAATGTAAGGTTCGCGCGGCTCTTCATCTGCTGCATCGGGAGTGAAGCGCAGTGATTCAAGCTCATGATCAGTGGCACTCACGTGATCTATTTCAGGATCTGGATGTTCTCCATGGTCAGTAACAGACCATGCTGCATCGGTGGAATCGAGGAGGGCGGCTTTGGTATCGAGTTCCGCTTTTGCTGCCAGATTGGCTGCCGGTGTTGCATGGATGTTTGCATCGCCTTCGTCATCACCAAGATCAAAATCGAGTGATGCGGCTGAATCAGGCAGCACTTCTTCGGGCAATCCTTGTTCCGGAGCGCGTGCTTCGCTTAACTGTTCTGCTTGTTCACTGGCTTCTACGCGATGAGTTATCAACTCGTCGCTGTGCGCGGGAGCAGTGTGATCTTCATCCTCATCTGGCGGTAAAATAGGAAACGACTCATCGAACGCTTCTGCATGCTCGGCAAGGTCTTCGACTTCTGCCGACGGTTGTTCCTGAACCGGCGGGGGAAGAATAGTCTTTGTTTCCGCTTGTACTTCAGCAGGTTCAGATTGGGTGTTTGCTTCCGGTGCAGGAGTTATCTGATTACTTCTGGCAGTGCCCACGGCCGCTTTGGTCGTATCTAAAGGAATCAGGTGTTCAACACCATTAAAGGTTTGCTGGCACGAGCCACAGCGCACCAGGCCAGCATGCAATTTCAGTTGGTCATTGGCGACTCTGAAAGTAGTCTGGCAGTGGGGGCAGCGAGTGGCGAGTGCCATTGGAGTTATCCTGCTAACTGACCAGACAAAGCGACCCAACCTTCGTGCTCTGCCCAGACGCTGAGTTGAATAAATGGTGCATAAGCGGCCGCCACTTCTTCAGCCTGACGCGCTAATACACCCGACAAGATCAAAGAGCCACCAGCCGCTACGCGTCCCGCCAACATCGGCGCCATTAATTTGAGCGGGCTGGATAAAATATTCGCCACAACGACATTAAATTTTTCAGACGCCGGGTGTGCCTCACCAAATGCTGTCGGCAATGCATATTCAATGTCGCATTGATTGCGTTCGGCATTGAATTGCGCTGATTCGATCGCTTGCGGATCAATATCCACGCCAATGACACGACTTGCACCCAATTTCTTAGCAACCATCGCCAGAATGCCCGAACCACAACCGTAATCCAATACGCTCAACTCTTTTGGCGCATGTGCTTCCAGCCATTCCATGCAGAGACGGGTAGTAGGGTGGCTGCCGGTGCCAAATGCCAGACCCGGATCTAATTCAAGTATCAGTGCGTCAGCATCCGGGGCATCGTGCCAGCTCGGGACAACCCAGATATTTTTGCCGATATGGATAGGCGCAAACTGTGATTGGGTCAGGCGTACCCAGTCTTGCTCTTCGACCGGGCGAGTGGTGTAGGTTGGTATTGTTGCCAGGGAGATGGCTGCTGCCGCCTCTGCAACAATGCTTGCATGGTCACTGTCAACTTCAGCCAGTGCCACAACGCGACTACGATCCCAGGCGGTTTCATCTGGTTCCATACCAGGCTCGCCAAACAAGGGCTTTTCGTCTTCTGTGCCTTCGTCTGCATCTTCAACGGAAACTGATAAGGCACCAGCATCCATCAAGGCGTCTGATAAAGGCTCAGCATGAGCACGTGCTACTTCGATGACAATTTCTATCCAAGCCATGTTATTACTTTCTATTACTTTCTAGTCCTACGTTAACACCAACAGGCTCACCTAAGTAATACAGAGAAAACGCCAAAGGGCAACATCGGGATTTGATATAAAGAATACACTCTATTCTAATCCTTCTGTGCCCTTTGTGCCCCTGTATTACGAGGTCTTAAGCTTTACTTATTTTTCTTCGACAAATCCGGCATATCTGCCAGTTTATGTTCCAGATAGTGAATATTGGTGCCGCCTTCAATAAAGCGTGCGTCAATCATCAATTCTCTGTGCAGTGGGATATTTGTCTGGATACCTTCAACAACCATTTCTGATAAGGCGATTTGCATGCGGCGTATCGCTTGTTCGCGCGTTTCGCCGTAGGAAATTACTTTACCTATCATGGAGTCATAGTTAGGCGGTACAAAGTAACCAGCATATGCATGCGAATCAACGCGAATACCAGGTCCACCCGGAGTGTGCCAGGAGGTGATGCGACCAGGCGACGGTGTAAATTTAAATGGATCTTCCGCATTGATACGGCATTCAATTGAGTGACCTTTAATCGTAATGTCACTTTGCTTGAAGCGCAATTTTTCGTTGAAAGCGATACGGATCTGTTCTTGTACGATATCCACCCCGGTGATCATTTCTGTCACCGGATGTTCAACTTGAACGCGGGTATTCATTTCAATGAAATAGAATTCGCCGTTTTCGTACAAAAATTCGAAAGTACCAGCACCGCGGTAGCCGATTTTACGGCAGGCGGCAGCGCATCGATCACCGACTTTTTCTATCAACTTGCGTGGAATGCCAGGTGCTGGCGCTTCTTCAATAACTTTTTGATGGCGGCGTTGCATGGAGCAATCGCGTTCACCCAGCCAGATGGCGTTGCCATGCTGATCGGCGAGAATCTGGATTTCTACGTGACGTGGATTTTCCAGGAATTTTTCCATGTAAACTTCTGGATTGCCAAATGCTGCACCAGCTTCTGCCTTAGTCATCGTGACTGCATTAAGCAAGGCTGCCTCAGTGTGCACAACGCGCATACCGCGACCACCGCCACCGCCAGCGGCTTTGATGATGACAGGGTAGCCAACTTTGCGTGCAGTCTGGACGATAACCTTAGGATCGTCAGGCAATGCACCTTCAGAGCCAGGTACGCAAGGGACGCCCGCTTCTATCATTGCGTGTTTAGCGGAAACTTTGTCGCCCATCAGGCGGATAGATTCTGCACGTGGTCCGATAAAGACAAAGCCAGATTGTTCTACACGTTCAGCGAAATCGGCATTTTCGGATAAGAAACCGTAGCCAGGGTGGATCGCTTGTGCGTCGGTCACTTCAGCTGCGCTGATAATTGCAGGCATGCTGAGGTAGCTCAGATTCGATGGCGCTGGGCCGATGCAGACAGATTCATCGGCGAGTTTGACATATTTTGCTTCGCGGTCGGCTTCAGAATGCACAACCACGGTTTTGATACCCATCTCGCGGCATGCGCGTTGAATACGGAGCGCGATTTCACCACGATTGGCGATAAGAATTTTTTCAAACATGATTTAACTTTGCTGTGGCAATGGTTGCAGCTCTTGGTGTCAGTAAATTGAACACACTAGCCCGGATTAGCCAATGACGAACAGTGGTTGGCCGTATTCAACCGGCTGACCATTTTCGACCAGAATTTGTTTGATCACGCCATCGAAATCGCTTTCGATTTCATTCAATAATTTCATTGCTTCGATAATGCACAGAGTGTCGCCTTTGTTGACTTGCTTGCCGATATCAACAAACGGAGCGGAACCTGGAGAAGAGGAGCGGTAGAACGTGCCAACCATTGGTGACTTAACGATCTGGCCTTCTGGAATTGCTGCGACTGGCGCTGCTGCCATTGGTGCTGCTGGTTGATGCGCTTGCGGTTGCTGCTGCATCATCACCACTTGGTTTTGGGGTAATGCGGAAGATTTAACGATGCGGACTTTGCCTTCGCCTTCGGTTACTTCGAGTTCGGCGATGTCCGATTCTGCAACGAGGTCAATCAGGGTCTTGAGTTTTCTTAAATCCATGTGTAATCCCCTTAAAAAAGTAGTTCTGAATTATCTGAAGGGCGCAATATAGAACGATTCTGAAGTTCTTGCAATGCTGCCGGATTGCGGATTGTACATTAAAATAAATGAAAATGTACGTTATTTAAGCGAAGTTAAAAGAAATTAGATATTTTTTAGAGAAAAATCAATAGCCATGCGATAACCATCCGTGCCGCATCCGCAAATCACAGCTTTCGCGATTGATGATAAAAAGGAATGGTGACGGAAGGCTTCCCGTGCATGAACATTGGAGATGTGAACTTCGATAAATGGGATGGCGACACCTGCCAGAGCATCACGTAAAGCCACGCTGGTATGTGTCAGACCGCCTGGATTAATGATGATGGCGTCAACCTGTTCCAAGCGCGCTGCATGAATTCTGTCGATCAGAGCACCCTCATGATTACTCTGAAAAAATGTCAATTCGGCACCTGCTGCTTGTGCTTGCGCATGGGCTGCTGCTTCCACTTCGGCCAGAGTCGTCGAGCCATAGGTGGCAGGCTCACGGGTGCCGAGTAAATTCAGATTGGGGCCATTCAGTAGCAGCAGTTTGCGTGCCATAGTCGGATTCAATTTGACGAAGATGGCCGCATTTTGCCGCTAATGACTACAGATTGGCAAGGAAAAAACGACTTACTTTGACTTTTCCGCAGAAAATTTGGTGATGTCAGCACGTAGCTCGTCCATCTTCAGTCGTCCAAGATAGCTTTTGACGACTTTGCCATCGGCGTTGATCAAGACCGTAAATGGCAGTCCGCCAGCCTGATTCCCCATTTGTCGGGATAGTTCGCTGCCGTCCATGCCTGCCACATATAATGGATAGCCGATATTGTATTTTTTTGCAAACTCGGCAATATTACTTGGGCTATCGATACCCAGACCGAGAATTTGTGTAGATTTGCCTTTAAATTCTTTTTGTAAGGCAGATAACTCAGGCATTTCCTGCACGCAAGGCGCGCACCAGGTTGCCCAGAAATTCACCACCAGGAAGTGATGTTGCCATTGATTGAGTGCTTGCGGCTTGCCTGCGCTGTCTGGCAGCGTTTTTGCCATCAATTGTGCGATGGCTTTTTCTTGAGGCGTTTCCGGCGCGGTGTTCACATTGCCTGCGTATATTCCAAGACTCAGACCAAGCGCAGCCATAATGGCAGCGAGAGAAATTATTTTTTTGTTCATTTTTGACTCGGCTTAGTTAAATTCAGTTGTCAAATTCAGTTCTCAAATTCAGTTTTCAGATGCAATTAATGTTTGCAAGGTGGCAAAATTGGCGCGCTCTACGCCTTTGCCGTGGCCGCTGCGAATGGCATCGTGGTCATGCAGCACCAGATGAACACCTTCGTTTTCAACCATAAAACTCAGGGTTTCTATGCTTTCGTTGCGCTTATTGAATGTTTCCGAGACTTCAAACTGCACATCTTTATTTAATAAGAAGATGGCAACATCCTTGCTGTTGTCTGTGTATAAGTGTAAATAGATATCCGAATGAGCGCCAGCGGTACCATTTAATACCGAGCCGACCAAATAAGGATTGAAGCGCTCAAGCTCTGCCATTAACTTTGCAGCTAGTTGTCTTAATTGCAAAAGTCGTTGAGGTTGTGTGTCGCCGAAGAATAATTCGTTGTATTCGCGAACTTCTTGTTCTATCTGCTCATTATCAGGCAACACATCGCCTTTGAGTTTTTGATTGCCAAGTAATTGTTTGGCGGCTTTGCGCTTTGCTGTAGCGTAATCGGCACCGTCTTCCGCAATCATGCGGGCGGCAAGTGCGGCGATTTCTGCCCGCAAGGCTTCAGCTTCGGTAGGAGTCTGGATCATCATGTTGGCATCATAACTCAAGATCTATCCCTTCGTGCATAGGGAAACCACGCAGCTCTCAGGTAGAATTACGGGATTCTGAAAATAAGTGAAATTATGCATATTCATATCTTAGGTATCTGCGGCACCTTTATGGGTGGACTTGCTGTGTTGGCAAAGGAAGCCGGACACACCGTCACCGGCTGTGATGCCAACGTCTATCCGCCGATGAGTACTCAGCTTGAGGCGCAAGGCATACAACTGACGCAAGGCTTTGGTGCGGAACAAGTGGCGCTGGAACCTGATTTATATGTGATTGGTAACGTGGTTTCGCGCGGTAATCCTTTAATGGAAGAAATTCTGAACCGTGGTTTGCCATATGTTTCTGGGCCGCAATGGATGGGTGACCATATTTTGCGAGATAAGTGGGTATTGGCCGTGGCTGGCACACATGGCAAAACGACCACATCAGCGATGTTAACCTGGATACTTGAATACGCGGGATACGCGCCGGGCTTTTTGATAGGTGGCGTGCCGTTGAACTTTGGTATCTCTGCGCGTCTGCACGGAAAGCAATCCTCAGACTTTTTTGTCATTGAAGCCGATGAATACGATACGGCGTTTTTTGATAAGCGTAGTAAGTTCGTCCATTACCACGCCAAAACTGCCATTCTGAATAATCTGGAATATGATCACGCCGATATTTTCCAAGACGTGACAGCGATAGAAACACAATTCCATCATTTGGTTCGTACTGTTCCGGGCGTAGGTCGCTTAATTGTAAATGGCAACGATGAGTCGCTGGCGCGTGTGGTCGCGCGTGGCTGCTGGAGTGAAAAAGAATTTTTTGGTCAGGATCAGGCGTGGCGTCTGGTGTTGAGCGAAGGTGAAGATTTTGATGTGTACTTTAATAATGAGTTGCAAGGCACTGTGCATTGGCAATTGAATGGCGAACACAACCGTCAGAACGCGCTGGCAGCAATTGCCGCTGCGCGCCATGTCGGGGTTACGCCTGCGATTGCGATTGCAGCACTGGCTGAATTTGTTAACGTCAAACGCCGTATGGAAATCCGTGGCGTTGAGCATGGTGTGACCGTGATTGACGATTTTGCCCATCATCCGACTGCCATCACCACCACCGTGGCTGGTTTACGCCGCAAGCTTGGTGCTGCCCGAATTCTGGCCGTGTTGGAACCACGTTCAAATACCATGAAGCTCGGTACCATGAAACAGGCCTTGCCGGATAGTCTGAAAGAAGCGGATCTGGTGTTTGGCTTCGGTGCACACGAAGGCAAAGACGCGCTCGGATGGGATCTGGCAGAAGCTTTATCTCCCCTCGGTAACAAGGCGCAGAGCTTCCACCAGTTACCAGAATTAGTCGAAGCGATTGTGGCGGTAGCACGCCCTGGTGATCATGTGTTGGTGATGAGTAATGGCGGTTTTGGTGGCGTTCATCAAAAGATATTGACTGCGCTCAAAGCAAAACACAGTGCTGAAGCAGGCTCAGTATGATTTTGTATTTGCATGGTTTTCGTTCGTCGCCAAGTTCGTTCAAGGCGCGCAGGATGCAAGAATATATGCAGCGCATTGGACGTGCTGCGGAATTTTTTTGTCCTGCTTTATCGCCATCGCCTGCGTTGGCGATCGCGCAAGCAGAACAAATCTTAGACGGTACTGATCCGGCTGATGTCACCATAATCGGTTCTTCGTTGGGCGGTTATTACGCCACCTGGTTGGCTGAAAAATATGGCTGCAAAGCGATGCTGGTTAACCCTGCGGTGAAACCGCCACGTGAATTAGAAAGCTATGTTGGTGTTACCACGTATTACCATAGCGATGAAGTGTTCGAATTTAAAGCGGAATACGTCGATGAATTACGCGCTTTAGCCGTCGCTAACATCACTCAGCCGGAACGCTACTTTTTATTGGCAGCCACTGGTGATGAAGTTCTCGATTGGCGCGAAATGGTTACCTTTTATCAGGGCGCGCAGCAATTAATTATTCAGGGCAGTGATCACGGTCTGGCAGAATTTGCCGACATGTTTGATCAGGTAATGGCATTTTGTGATGGCAAACAAGCTCATGCGTGATCTTTCGCTGCCAAACCGTAGCAAAGCGATACGTCGATCTGCGCTTGCGCATTGGGTTGAACACGTTAACACGGTAGAAACCTCACCAGCAATGCAGGATTGGTTGTGCAATCGTGATTCATTGACCGCAAGATTGGTGGCGCGTTGTCAGCAGTTCAGAGTACAGCGTTTGTCACAAAAGCATAGCCGCTGTCTTGCAGACGAGTTTGCGGAGATTGGCTTATCGCGTCCAATCAAAGTGCATGAACGTGAAGTGTTATTGCGTTGTGACGGTGTGGCAATGATCTATGGCCACACAGTAGTGCCATTGTCTGCTACCGCGAGCCAGTGGCCTTTGTTTCATGCGCTCGGTGAAAAGTCTCTGGGTAGCACTTTGTTTAATGATCCTTTGGTGGAGCGCGGTGTTTTATCGTATGCACGTTTGCATGCAAGTCATCCGCTGATGCAAAGAATTAAACGTGAATTGCCTGACCTTACTGTGAGTAGCTTGCCTGCCAGAAGGTCATTATTCTGGCGTAAAGGTGCTTGTTTATTAGTGACGGAGGTATTCTTGCCAGCCATTTCCAGTTTGACCCTCAAAGAGAGAGCGCCGCTTGAAGTCTCGCGGAAAGAACTTCAGATTCGCACTGCTTAAAGCTAGACGGCTACACGGTGAAATAGAAATATAGGAGGGGAGTGAAAGATGCTCCCTAAAATACAGCAAATAGTTGGCGTACATGACGTCAAATGTGCAACGGTTTGCAAACACAGATGTTTATAAAGAAGTCTTGAATGAATTTATTTTTTGAAGAATCCGGCGATTTTAAAGCAGGTAGTGTGCTGTCCCAAGCAGGCGAAGCCTATCAGGTAGAGTTAGCGAGCGGTAAGCGTAGCAAGATCAAAGCGAAAGACGTGTTGCTGCAATTTACTGCCCCTGATCCAGCCACGTTGCTTGAGCAAGCAAAGGCAGCAGCGACGGAGATTGATCTGGAATTCTTATGGGAAGTGGCAGGGCAAGAAGAATTTGGCTTTGCTGAATTGGGCGCCGAATACTTTGGCCATGCGCCACATCCGGTAGAAGCGGCTGGATTGATTTTTGCATTGCACTCTGCGCCTGTGTATTTCTACAAAAAAGGCCGTGGTCGTTACAAAGCGGCACCAGAGGCTTCACTCAAAGCAGCATTGGCTGGTATCGAAAAAAAGAAGCAACAATTGCTGATTCAGGCGGGTTATGTAGAAGACTTAAAACAAAACAAGTTACCAGACGCAATGAAAGCATTGGCGTTGCAGTTATTGTTTAAACCGGACAAAAACAGCATTGAATACAAAGCACTGGCAGAAGCTTGCGATGTGATGCAAACCTCAGCACAACGCTTGATGCTGGCAGTCGGCGGTATCAGTAGCCCAAAAGATTTACATCTGGCGAAATTTCACTTTGAGAATTTCCCCAAGGGTGTCGCTTTTCCGGCAATTCAGGTGCCGGCATTGCCTACTGACTTACCGGTTGCGGATGTACAAGCATTTTCTATTGACGATGTAACGACCACCGAAATTGATGATGCCTTCTCCGTCGTGGAACTTGGTGACGGCAAGCTACGCATTGGTATTCATATCGCTGCGCCAGCACTCGGCATACAACGTGGCGATGCGATTGACCAGATTGCACGCGCCCGGATGTCGACCGTGTATATGCCGGGTGACAAAATTACGATGTTGCCAGACGAGCTGGTCAATACCTATACGCTTGGTGCCGGTCAAACCCGTCCTGCTTTGTCTTTGTATGCCATGATCAATACTGAAGACTGGTCAGTCATCGCAACAGAGACCAAAGTTGAAGCAATTCCTATGGCGTCGAACTTACGTCATAACGATCTGGATGCATTGGTCACGGAAGAAAATCTGGCAAATAACGCTGGAGAATATCCGCACAAAACCGAAATTGCCCACATCTGGAAGTGGGCGCTGGAATTAGAAAAAGGCCGCATGGCAAAACGCGAAAGTTTTGGCATGAAACCAGAGCAAACTAATCGCGTCGATTTTAATTTCTATGTAGAAAATGATGTGGTCAGCATCGTACGCCGTAAGCGTGGCGCACCGCTAGACAAAATGGTTGCTGAGCTGATGATTTTCGCTAATAGCACCTGGGGCAAGCTGATGGCGGATCACGGCATTCCGGGTATCTATCGAGCCCAAGGCGTCGCTGGTGGACGTGGACAGGGCGGTTGGGCCGGACGTATGCAAGTGCGCATGCTGACCCACGCAGCACCGCACCAGGGATTAGGTGTTGATCAATATGCGTGGAGTACGTCGCCTTTGCGTCGCTATACCGATTTGGTCAATCAATGGCAGATTATCGCCTGCGTAGAGCACGGTATTACCGCGCCTTTGGCTGCGACATTTAAACCGAAAGACGCCGATCTGTTTGCGATTGTTTCTGGCTTTGATGCAGCTTACTCTGCGTATGCAGATTTCCAGAACAATATGGAGCGTTACTGGTGTCTGCGTTGGTTGCAACAAGAAAACGCACGTCAGGTGGATGCAGTAGTGCTGAAAGATGAAATTTTGCGATTAGTTGATATCCCGCTCGTGATACGCTTGGCAGGAATGCCGCAAACGGCGCGCGGTGCACAAGTAAAATTGGATATTTTGCGTTGGGATGAAGTCGATCTCAGTGTAGAGGCACGTTTGCTGGAAGTCTTGAATACCGTCACCGAGCTTGGTGAGGATGAGGGTATGGAAGAAGAGTCAGAAGCAGCGCTGGACCAAGAAACGGATGCCGAAGCAGGGAATGCAGAAGACAGTGTAGCTGAAGGCGGTTTGGTGAACGAAACGCAACATGAATCTGGGGCTGGCGGGGAAAATATTTCAGTCAGCTCAGAAATAATTGTTTCTCAAGAAAAACCACATTCATAATTGTTGGATAGCGTCCAACCAGAGAACACCAACAAGACAGGTAACATACCATTGAAATCTATTTTCGATAATTTGATACTGACTATCGCCGTCGCGATTTCCGTGATAGTGCATGCAGCATTGATGCTGGTTCATTTCGTCGTCCCTGATATCGCGGAAACCAAGGCCGCTGATCCAGGCTTAGAAGTGATTTTGGTGAATTCCAAGCATGATAAAAAGCCTTTAAAAGCAGAGGCATTGGCGCAAGCGGATTTAGATGGCGGTGGTGCAAATGATAATGGGCGTAGTAAGTCCCCACTGCCTGATATGCAAAAAAGTGAGGATGGAGATAACATCCGTGCGGCGACTAAGCGCATAGAAGAACTGGAACAACAGCAAAAGCAATTGCTGGATCAGGCCAAACTACAAGAAAAGTTCCGCTTGCCACAACAGGAAAAACGCCGACTAGACGATAGCCGTTCACTGGCAAAAGGCAATGATGATTTAGATACTACTAAAGCCCTGGCTAGGATGGCAGCGGAGATTTCTCAAACGATCGAAGATCAGAACAAGCGTCCACGTAAAACCTTCATTACACCGAGCACGCAAAAAGTCGGCTATGCGATGTATTACAAAGAAATGCAAAAGCGCATAGAAGATTTTGGTACCGTGCATTTTCCGCAAAAAGAAGGCAAAAAATTGTATGGTGAATTGATTGTGTATATTCCGATTTTTCAGGATGGTACGATCTACGAAAAAGATGGTGGTCCGCGTATAGAAAAATCGTCTGGTAGCAAGGCACTCGATAAAGCAGCCTTGCGCATCGTGCGACACGCTGCGCCATTTGGTAAATTCCCGCAAAACATGCGTTCAACAGATAAAGATGATTTATGGGTGGTGATTACCCGTTTCAAATTTACGCGCGACGAACAACTGGAAACCGAATTGCGCGGAGGTAAAAATTGAATATCCAAGTACCTCTTAACGCAAGTAACGGCGAATCGGAAAGAATAGATCACTACGTGGTGATCGGTAACCCGATTGCGCATAGCAAATCTCCTGCCATCCACGCGACCTTCGCCCAGCAAACGGAACAAATTATCAAGTATGAGCGTTTGCTCGCGCCGCTCGATGGTTTTGTGGCGAGTGTAGATGCCTTTCGGCAGCAAGGAGGAAAAGGCGCTAACGTGACGGTACCATTTAAACTGGAAGCTTATGCATTGGCAAGCAAGCTGACGCCACGCGCTGCGGCGGCTGGCGCAGTCAATACCTTGAAATTTGATACCGATCACATCATCGGAGATAACACTGATGGAATGGGGTTGGTCGCTGATATCGTCAACAATGCTGGCATCAACCTGTCTGGTAAACGTATTTTGTTACTAGGTGCTGGTGGTGGTGCGCGCGGTGCCGTGTTACCGCTCTTGGAACAATTGCCCGTATCTTTAACAATTGCTAACCGCACACTTTCTAAAGCGCAGGATTTACAAAAAATCGCGCATGATTTTATACCTGATGCGCAAGTTAAGTGCGCCAGTTTTTCGGATGTGGCAGGCCATTTTGATGTCATTATCAATGCGACTTCAGCCAGCCTGAATGATGATGTTCCCCCCATATCTCCAACTGTATTTAGCGCGGAAACCTTGGCCTACGACATGATGTACGGTGCACAACCAACTGCCTTCTTACGCTTTGCGGAACAATCAGGTGCAATATGCCGTGATGGATTAGGCATGCTGGTAGAGCAAGCTGCGGAGGCGTTTTTTGTGTGGCGTGGCGTGCGTCCGCAGACGTCAACGGTATTAGCAAATCTGCGTGAAGAATTGTCCGCTTCCAAACCTGCCTGAAGTTTGCTTGAAGTCTTTATTTAAATTATGAAAACCTTTCGTCGTCTTCTTTTCTGGCTGGTCGGAGTGCCGCTGTTACTGGTGCTCTTACTGCAGGCCTATTTCTTTCTGCAGATCGCCTGGTGGGTAAATTTCAATCCCTCTTCGACGAGCTTTATGCGTCATCAGCTCAGCGTCTTGCAAGAAAAAAATCCAGATGCCAAATTGCAGCATCAATGGGTTCCGTACAATCGTATTTCTAATAATCTGAAGCGTGCCGTCATTGCTTCTGAGGACGACAGTTTTGTTGATCACGAAGGTGTCGATTGGGAAGCAATGCAAAAGGCGTACGAAAAAAATCAAAAGAAAGGCAAGGTCGTTTCTGGTGGTTCTACCATCACGCAGCAACTTGCCAAAAATTTGTTTTTGTCTGGTGAACGTAGTTACTTGCGAAAAGGGCAGGAACTCATCATTACCTACATGCTGGAACTATGCATGAGTAAAGAAAGAATTTTAGAAATTTATCTGAATTCGGTAGAATGGGGTGTAGGCGTATTCGGTGCTGAAGCAGCGTCACAGCATTATTACCATGTGAACGCTGCGTCCTTAAGTGTGGCGCAAGCGGCACGTTTGGCTGTCATGTTACCTAAACCCCGTTACTTCGATAAAAACCAGGGGTCTGGCTACCTGCAAAGGCGCACAGAGATTATTGTTAAACGTATGAACAACGCAGAACTTCCATGAATTTACATCGTCAACGTGGTATCAGTTTAATTTGGGTATCTGTATTTTTTATGACTTTGGCAGCCGCCGGTATGACCTTGCTATATACGGTACGCTACGGTCATTTGCCGTTTCAGGAAGTCTGGGCACGCTGGGGAAAATCGGCAAATGTCATCGGCAATGAATTGCAGAAAGCATCTGGTGTTAAAGAATTAAATTTACCTGGTCAAGATAGCAGCGGCGTCCGCGCTCCGGTGACCGTGGAATCTGGAGTACGTCGCTGTATCATCAATGGCAAAACCGTTTTCTCTGATACTGAATGTACAGATCAAAATTCAACGACTAAGCATGTTAAGTTGAACGATACTCAAGGTTTTGTACATCCTAAACCTGCCAATACTGACGATCAGGCAGCCAGCGGTAGTGAGCAGGAATTGCGTTTTAAGATGATCGATAAAGCGATCAATAAGGCTGAACATTGATCCACGGTGAACGTTATAAATAGAGAAAAGCGAAGGATAAAGGGCATGCCTGCGACCTCATTGAGTCACTACAATTTACGGGCAAATCGCGATCAAATGATCCTACTCAAGGAATTTTATTGCGAATTTGTCGGGCTCAAAGCAGGGCCACGTGCTGCACTCAATAGCTATGGATTTTGGCTATATGCCGGTGATCAGGCGGTATTGCATTTGTCTGAGATTCGTTCTGGCGAGCACCGCCAATCTGAGTTAAAAACTAGCTTTGATCACGTTGCATTTAATTGCGTGGATATTCCTGCTATGCAAGGGAAATTGGAGCAGGCAGGTATTGAATTCCAACTAGCTGACATTCCTGCATCAGAAGGTTTTCCTGCTCAAAAACAAATCTTTTTCAATGACCCGCTAGGAAATGGTGTAGAGCTTAACTTTGTTTGAACAGCTACGATTGGTTTTCACTATCTATCTTTTAAATAGACTGCACGTTCGTCCTTATACGCTTTGCTTTTGCGAACCTTTGCGGTTGCCTCCCAAATAGTTTGTACAAGTGAAGCATTTGCATTGTAAAAAGAAGTGTTGAATAAAAGAAATTGCTCTGCCACTTTGACAGGTTCCGCTTCCTTTACCATGATTTTTTCTAAATCGGGATTCAGTGTGATCAGCCTTTGTGCTTCGTAATTTTGTAATACGATGACATCCAAAGCATGAGACTTGAGAAGCGCCACCAGATCTTCACTGCCTGGTAAATAAGTGACCTGATAACCAAGTTCTTCCAGATCTTTTCCAGCACTGTAGCCGAGTTGCACTCCTACGTTTTGTTGATTCAGATTTTCAAAGCGGTGGTTTTGCCAACGTATCGCGCTATCAAATCGACGATAAACGAAAAAACTGTCTGTAAACAAACTCAATTCCTTATTGAGCACCCCCTTGGCGTCGACCGGATAGCTCCCCCACTTAGCACGATCTTTGTTGAAGCTGGCGGCGATTACGGCATGTATGCGCCCCTCTTTTACCTCATTCTGGCAACGCTTCCATGGCAGGCGGATTAACTCAAATTGCATATTGACTTCTTTTTCTATCATATGCATTTCCGAAATGACTAAGCCTTCATTGGTTCCGGTAATCCATGGGTAGACCGAGTCGTCTTCGTAACAGAATTTGAGATTGACAGTATCTGCACGAGCGTGCAAAAAAAACATGCCGAGAAGTAATAGTGTAATAATTCGCGACATAGCAAATTCTCCGTAAAACGAGACTTTTCATTTTAGGCAGAAAATTATTAAAAGGAAATATTTTTTTATTTAGTCAAGTAATCTTGATTTGATTTGATTTGATTTGATTTGATTGCTCTTTGCTGACGATCCATTGGTCTGATTTAAACGCTATGGGTTCTTTATTACAGAATTCTCTGCTTTGGTCATTGCTGTTGAAAATTGACGGAGTTCCGGTTTATTTAAATCAGACACAGCCACGTAATTCATGCCAGATGACGTCCATTGCACTATCTGGTAGCCGCGCAGTGAATGCTCGCTAAGTTCACTTTGCCTATTCTGACGTTCTTGCGGCCACACATAGACGTTAATGATATGTTTGTCGCGCTGGTAAACGAGTGCTGCAACGTTACAACCAAACATGTAGTCAATTCGTCCGCCAAGCAAGCGGAAGTTTTGCGCCCCCAGATCATGTACTGGTGGTGAAAAATCGAGCTTTCCTGCATACCAAGGTTTGACGGTGTGCTGATCTGATGATGTAACGTCGATCAGCCTCCCCGGGGTCAGCGAGCGGAAGTGGCTGGCTAAGACTTCATCGTTGACAACCTCTTGCTTTGAAGGGCTTCCCAGGTACAGTACCAACATCGCGGCGAATGCCGCAGAACTGATGCCAGTTAAGCCGAAATTGATCCATGCCCAGGGCCAATCAGACAGGCGGAAACGCTTTGCCGGTAATGGCGCTGATAAATTGGCAGACGAGGATAGCTGCGTTGCGATCTTTGCTTTCAGAGCCGGTGGTGCAGCATAACGTGTTGCATTATGTTGAATCGTTTGACCAAGGACTGATATTTTTCCCAGTTCTGCCTGGCAGGTCGCGCAGTTGATTAAATGCCCGCTGATCGCTACCATCTCATTGTCATTCAACTCATGATCAACATAAGCAGATAGCTTCGTCTGAATTTGCTTACAGTCCATTTTTTTCTCCCATCCCGCGTTGCGTCAGCAAGTCCAGCAGCATTTTCCGTGCTCTGGCAAGACGTGACATGACGGTACCTAACGGGATGTCAGCAATCTGCGCAATGTCTTTGTACGACAGATCGTCCATTTCTTTCATGACCAATATCTCGCGAAATGCTGTCGGTAACGTATCTAAGGCAATATTGATATTGATCGACGTATTTTGGGTTTCAAGTATCTGCGCAGGATCATTTCCTATTGCATAGGATGATTCGCTTTCATGGAGGCCTGCCTCAGGTAACAGATTTTCATCAAATTCAAGTTCTCCTGCTTGCTGTTTATTGTTGCGTAGTTGGGTATAAAACGTGTGACGGACGATGGTCAGGATCCAGTTACGCGCATCATCACCACGAAAGCCATCACGAAACCGGAACGCACGCACATAGGCGTTCTGTACCAGATCCTCCGCATCGTGGTCATCGCGGGTGAGCCAACGCGCCAAATTGTAGGCACTGTCAAGCTGTGCAAGCAGCGAGCGTTCAAGCTCTCCGGTTCGGGCTTTATCTTCCAAATCTGCACCTGTTCAATGTTCTTGGGTACATAGACTCAGTCGGGCGTTGGTTTATTCCCCAAAAAAAATAAAAAATAAATCTGGAATAAAAATTGACTCGTCCGAGTATTGGCAAGGGAATGCGATTGAAGCATATGAAAGGATTATTACATGAAATTTCCAGTCCCCAACCCAACGTGTCTCTCGGTTTTGAAAATTTTATTGATGTTGTGTTCTGGCATGGCTTTGCCTGACGCTAATGCCGCACAAAAACTGCCGGGCAGCGTGAGGCAAGGTGAAGCCTTGTATCAAAAATTATGTGTCGCCTGTCATTCCCTTGACTACAACGGCGTCGGCCCTGCACATCGTGGCGTATTCGGTCGCCGGGCTGGTAGCGTCAAGGACTATAACTATTCGTCAGCGCTGGCAAATAGCATGATGGTCTGGGATGAAAGCAAACTCAATAGTTGGCTCAGCAACCCGGAAAAACTGGTGCCAGGACAAAAAATGGGCATTTCTGTGGCATCTGCACAAGACCGCGCTGATCTGATTGCCTATCTCAAAATGATCAGTCAGGGCCAGACTACGCCGTGAGACATTCAATCTACTGTTAACGCGCTTTTAATGCCTTTTCAGTGCGCTTTTTTAACCAAGAAAGGAAATATCATGTTAGACCGTCGAAGTTTTTTAAAACTGAGTGCAGCAGGTGGTGGCGCTGTTTTTTTGTCAGGGCTCTACGGTGCTGTAAACGCAAGCCCGATGGTGTCAGATTTTTATTTTGTTCAGCTTTCAGATTGTCATTGGGGTTACCGCGGTGATGTCAACCCCGAAGCACAAAATACGCTGCGGAAAGCGGTCGCCAGCGTCAATGCATTAGAAATGCGCCCAGACTTTATCATATTCACCGGTGATTTGACGCACACGACGGACGACCCCAAAGAGCGCCGCCAGCGCATGGCGACGTTTAAAGAAATTGTTGCTGAGTTAAATGTGAAAGATGTCCGTTTTATACCGGGCGAACATGACGCATCCCTGGATGCCGGCGTTGCGTTCAAAGAATTTTTTGGCCCGACTTACTATAGCTTCGATCACAAAGGCGTACATTTTATTGCCATCGACAATGTGTCTGATGTTGGTGCTCGAATTGGGGACGCCCAATTGCAATGGTTGCAGCAAGATCTGGCGGCACAAAGCCAAGACGCCAAAATCATTGTTTTTACTCACCGGCCATTATTTGATCTCGTGCCTAAGTGGGATTGGGCAACACGTGATGGCGCAAAGGCGATAGAACTACTCAGCGCTTATAGTAATGTCACGGTATTTTATGGACATATTCATCAAGAACATCATCAGATGACCGGAAATATTGCCCACCATGCCGCTAAATCTTTGATTTTTCCTTTACCAGCACCAGGTTCACAAGAGAAACGCACGCCTTTGCCATGGAACCCCGAACAAGCATTTCAAGGGCTGGGATTTCGTGAGGTGGAAGAAAGCCTGACTGACAATAAAATTATCGAATTTCCGGTCGTGAAAGCCTGAGTCATGAACGTCAACAAACGCACATCTCTGGTGAGAATAGGAGTGGCTATTTGCGGCTTTGCAGGTTTGTCTTCGGCGTTGTTTGCCGAAAATAATCAAACTGAAAAACCTGGGGTAAATCGGCGCGTCATTCGCATTGAAGCAAGAAAATTTGAATATGCTCCAGACCTTATCATTGTCAGAAAAGGAGAACAAATAAGGCTTGCATTGACAGCCATTGATTTTACTCATGGCTTTTTATTGCCCGATTTTAAGCTCAGGCATGACCTGGTGCCTGGCCAAGTCATTAATTTGGATGTCAGCTTTGATCAAGAAGGCGAATTTGATTTTTTATGCGATAACTTTTGTGGCAGCGGGCATGAAAGTATGAGTGGAAAATTAATCGTGATTGCAGCGGAATGAAAAAATTTAATGCGTCATCAGTACGCTATTCTGTCACACAAATATCGTGTAACGATGGTCGCGAAATTCGTACATAGTCTTCCGCATTGAGTACGATAGAGGTGTCGAGCCGTCCGGCGTTAAACGCAATTTCTTCATAACGCGCGAGCAGGCCAGGATCGACGATCAACCGGATATGGGGAGAAAATGAAAATGGTGGAATTGCACCGATTACGCAGCCGGTTTTTTCCGTCGCGACTTCAGGTGCGGCAAGTGTTATCTTTTTGCAGGGTACGGCCTGGGCGAGTTTTTTAAAATCCAGTTTTTTATCGCCTGGCAAAATCGCCAGAATCAGGATGTTTTCATCTTCTTTGGCGCTACATAGCATAGCCTTAGCACCTTGTCCTACCTCCGTCCCTCGGACGGTGGCAACTCTTTCACTATTGCCTTCGGAGGGGTGATGAATTTCTCTGAAGCGGGCATGGTTGGCCGTCAGCATAGCTTTGAGTTTTTCAAACATCATCATTCCTTTTGTACTTTAATAAATTTTTTTTCAAGTGTATTGAAATTCTGACTTTCAGATTCATTGTACAAAGAAAGGCAAAAGTTGTCTGTTCAGTGCGTCGGATACCGCTGCAGATCTTTTAGATTAATTTTAGGTATTGCTCAATCATGAAACTTCACCAACCCGTAGGTATTTTTGATGCTGGAATTGGCAGCTATGCGATCGTAGAAAGGGTCCGTCGTCGTTTTCCATCTCAAGATATTGTCTATTTTGCAGATCGGGCCAGTTTTCCGTATGGCGCAAAAACGCCACAACAGTTATTGCAATCAGTACGCGCCGCGACAGAATATTTACAACGTCAAGCTTGTGAAGTCGTGGTGTTAGCGTCAAACGCGCCGAGCATCGTTGTTCTTGATGACTTGCGTAAGACTGTCTCTGTACCCGTTATCGGTGTGTTTCCTCCGGTGCGTGAAGCCTTGGAAAAATCTGTTTCTAAGCATGTCGCGATTTTAGGTGTGCAATCCATGGTAACGAGCACTGCGATGCAAGACTATGTCGCAAAGAACAGCTCTCAACATGACAGCGTGGTTTTGTGCAATGCATCGTCACTGGTTGATCTGGTAGAGAATTTTGATTTTCTTAATAAGCCGGAATTCACACAAAAAACAGTGAGCGATTTTATTGCGCAACTACTCAGCCAACATCCAACACTGGATGTAATGACAATGTCGTCCACGCATCTTCCGTGGTTGAAATCTTTTTTTGAAACGGCAGCGCCGCAGATGACTTTTCTTGATCCTGCAGATACTGTGTTAGCGCAATTAGAACCATATGTGTCTGAAGGGGGCGGCATCACACAATGCCAGGCGACGGCGACGGATAAACTGAGCTTGTCAGCATTTAACGATGCACTGTCATCGTTGGGAACATCGTTGACTGCGACTTTAGTTGAAACCTTGGTTTGGTAGGGCGAATATAACTCGCCAGTCGTGATGCTTACGCGGTGCCGCGCGGGTTGCACCCGCCCAACGGGATTGCGATGATTTATACTTTTGATCGAGTTTTAAACTCGCAAAAATTCTTCACGATTCCCCAGCCAACGTTCCAGATGCGCGGCGACCGTCACCGGATCATTTTTTAATAAATCATCGGCCAGATTACGCGCTTTTTCTACCAACCATTGATCGGTTTCCAGATTCGCAAAACGTAACATGGCTTCGCCCGATTGCCGCGCGCCGAGGAATTCACCGGGGCCGCGTAGCTCTAGATCTTTGCGTGCGATTTCAAAACCATCATTACTTTCGCGCATGGTGGCAAGGCGTTGTTTGGCGGTGCCACCAAGCGGGCCTTGATAGAGCAGCAGGCAGACGCTCGCAGCAGCGCCGCGACCTACCCGGCCGCGTAACTGATGTAACTGTGATAATCCAAAACGTTCCGCATGTTCGATCACCATCAAACTCGCATTGGGCACGTCAACGCCCACTTCAATCACTGTGGTTGCGACCAACACCTGACTACGGTTGTGGATAAAATCATCCATGACCTGCTGTTTCTCTACGGGTTTTAAACGCCCATGTACCAGCCCTACCTGGATGCCTGGCAGCGCGGCGGCAAGCATCATGTGGGTATCGGTGGCGGTTTGTAATTGCAAGGTTTCTGATTCTTCGATCAGCGGGCACACCCAATACACTTGCTTGCCTTCTTGTGCTGCAGCGTGCACACGGGCGATGACTTCTTCGCGACGGTTTTGATCAATCACGCGCGTAACGATGGGCGTACGACCGGGTGGTAGCTCGTCAATCACAGAGACTTCGAGATCAGCAAAATAGGTCATTGCCAGCGTGCGTGGAATCGGGGTTGCGGACATCATTAGTTGATGCGGGACTTTGCCTTGCTCCGCTTTGTTTGCCAGATTTAGACGTTGGCTGACACCAAAGCGATGCTGCTCGTCGACGATGACTAGCCCCAATTTTTTAAATTGCACCGTGTCCTGAATTAAAGCGTGCGTGCCAATCACTAATTGCGCTTCACCAGAGCTGATTAGGGCATTGGCGGCATCTTTTTCTTTTTTCTTCAGACTACCAGTCAGCCATGCAGTCTTGACGCCCAAAGGTTCTAGCCAGGCGGCGATTTTTCGGAAGTGTTGTTCCGCCAAGATCTCGGTCGGTGCCATGAGCGCAGCCTGATAGCCATTGTCTATCGCTTGTGCGGCAGCCAGTGCGGCAACGATGGTTTTACCGCTACCGACATCGCCTTGCAGTAATCGTTGCATAGGGTAACTGGCCCGCAAATCATGGCGAATTTCGGCTAACACTTTTTCTTGTGCGCCCGTCAATGAAAACGGCAAATTAAGTAAGAACGCATTGCTCAATTCACCAACTACAGGCAAGGCGTTTGCACCTTTGCTGCGGCGCGTGATCTGGGCGCGTTTGAGCGATAATTGTTGTGCCAATAATTCGTCAAATTTGACGCGTTGCCAAGCTGGATGTTCGTGTTCTATGAGGCTGTATTGATCGATGTCTGGCGGTGGGTTGTGAAGTATGCGCACGCTTTCTTCGATACCTGGCAATCCCAGTGCCGCCAATCGTGCTGGTGATAAGGTGTCGCGCCAATGCATGCGTCCCAGAGCGTTAGCAATTGCCTTGCGTAATAGCGCTTGGGGTACGCCTTCACCGGAAGGATAGACGGGCGTTAATGCCGTCGCTAATGGTGCTCCCTCATTGACGATTTTGTACGTTGGATGCACCATTTCTGCACCGAAGAAACCATGCTTTAATTCACCCCGTGCGCGGACACGCACACCGACTGCCAATTGTTTGAGTTGACTGCCGTAAAAATTTAAAAAACGCAGCACGATTTGCCCGCTATCGTCAGTGATGGTGACGACTAATTGCCGACGCGGGCGATATTGCACGTCGGATTCGGTGACCACGCCTTCTACTTGTACCATGCTTCCGCCGCGCATTGAGGCATCATGCATGCTGGTGATGCTGGTTTCATCCTCATAGCGCATTGGCAGATGCAAGGCAAAATCCATGTCCTTGCGCAAACCAAGTTTTGCTAGTTTGTCACTCGCTTTAACGGCGCCACTGGCGGCTGGCTTTTTGTTGGTTTTGCTGGCTTTCTTGGCTGAGGCACGACCATTGCCCTTAATATCATCCATATCATCCGGATTTTCGGTGATTTCAGAGGCTGCGGCGGTTAGATTTGGGGCTTCAGCTGCCATGGGTGTAAAATGGTAGGTTTTGCTGTTTGCGTGATTCGATAAAAATGTGTTGATGTGTCAGTTTTTTCACGTCAATCTTAAAAGCATAGCATGTCGCAAACTATTCTACTGATTTTTTATACAGTGTCCAGCATTTTGTTTTTACCTTTTTGGTCTTTTTTGATTTTCCGAGCATGAAATATTCTCTTAGTGACTTTGATTTTGATTTGCCCGAAGCCTTGATTGCGCAAATGCCATTGCCGGATCGTACCGCTTCCCGTCTATTGCACGTTGACGGTGATCGCATCGTCGATCGTCGTTTTTCTGATGTAGTGGCGCAATTAAATGCGGGTGATGTGTTGGTATTTAACGATACCAGGGTACTCAAAGCACGCTTTTTTGGTGTCAAAGAAACCGGTGGTAAAGTGCAATTGCTGGTAGAGCGCGTGTTGTCGAATACCGATGAGAACCGCAGTGTTCTGGTACAGATGCGGGCGTCCAAATCGCCGTTACCTGGCAGCAAAATCCGACTGGCAGACGCATTTGATGTCGTGGTGGGTGAACGTGAAGGTGAGTTTTTTACCTTGTTTTTTCCGTCGGATATTTTTGCGCTCTTGGAACAACATGGTCGTTTGCCGTTGCCGCCATATATCGAGCACGATGCAGATGATTTTGATGAGCAGCGTTATCAAACCGTGTATAACCGCGTGCCGGGTGCTGTGGCTGCGCCAACCGCTGGTTTGCACTTTGATCAAAACTTGTTGCAAGCTTGTCAGGCTAAAGGTGTGCAGCTTGCTTATGTGACTTTGCACGTCGGTGCTGGTACTTTCCAGCCTGTGCGAGTAGAAAATCTGAATGAACATGTTATGCACAGCGAGTGGTACACCGTGCCGCAAGAAACTGTGGATGCTGTTCGCGCCGCCAAGGCCCGCGGTGGGAAGGTCGTTGCGGTTGGTACAACCAGTATGCGCGCGCTGGAATCAGCATCACAATCCGGTCAGTTAGAAGCCGGTAGTGACGACACCCAATTGTTCATCACGCCAGGTTATGTATTTAAAACCGTGGATCGCTTAATCACGAATTTCCACTTACCAAAATCAACGTTGATGATGCTGGTGTCGGCATTTGCAGGTTACGATCACATCAAAGCTGCTTATGCCCACGCGATTGCACAAGAGTACCGTTTCTTCAGTTATGGCGATGCGATGCTGCTCAATAATACGTCGGCTGATCAGGTAGCCAACAACTAATTATTTAGCCCTTCCGGATTCGTGTTGGGCACAAGGAAAGAATATGCTGGAATTTACATTGATTAAAAAAGACAAAACCACCGCAGCACGTCGTGGTCGCGTCAAAGTCAATCATGGTGAAATCGAAACGCCGATTTTTATGCCAGTGGGCACGTATGGTTCGGTCAAGGCGATGTCACCCCTCGAATTAAAAGAGATCGATGCGCACATTATTCTCGGTAATACCTTCCATCTGTGGTTGCGTCCGGGTCTAAGTGTGCTCAACAAATTCGGCGGCCTGCATGACTTTATGGGCTGGGATAAGCCTATTCTCACGGATTCGGGTGGTTTTCAGGTGTTTTCTCTGGGAGCCATGCGTAAGATTACCGAAGAAGGCGTCAAGTTTTCTTCACCGATCAGCGGCGAACGTTTGTTCTTGTCGCCAGAAATCTCGATGCAAATTCAACGCGCTTTGAATTCTGACATCGTCATGCAATTCGACGAATGCACACCTTATGAAATCGATGGCCGTCCGGCGACGACAGAAGAAGCAGGCAAGTCCATGCGCATGTCTTTGCGTTGGGCCAAGCGTTCGATTGATGAATTTAATGCGAACGAAAATCCGAATGCCTTGTTTGGGATCGTGCAAGGTGGCATGTTTGAAAACCTGCGCGATGAATCGCTGGCAGGTTTGAATGAATTAGGCTTCCACGGGATAGCGATTGGTGGTTTGTCCGTCGGTGAGCCAAAAGAAGACATGATGCGCATTCTGGCACATACCGGACCTAAATTGCCAGAAAACAAGCCGCATTACCTGATGGGTGTTGGTACGCCAGAAGATTTGGTTGCTGGCGTGGCGAATGGCATCGATATGTTTGATTGCGTGATGCCAACCCGCAATGCGCGTAATGGCTGGATATTTACCCGTTTTGGCGATGTCAAAATTAAGAATGCGCGTTACAAAGAAGACAAAGAACCTTTGGATGCGACCTGCGAATGTTATACCTGCAAAAATTTCTCACGCGCCTACTTGCATCATTTGCACCGTACTGGTGAAATCCTGGGTGCGCGTTTGAACACGATACACAATTTGCACTACTACCTGGATTTGATGAAAAACATTCGTAAAGCGCTGGACGATGAGCGTTTCCCGGAATTTGTGCAGCAATTCCACGCGGATCGTGCACGTGGTGTGTAAATTTGGTGGAAGAAGTACGACGTAAGCAAAGTACGACATAAGCACAACATCAATGCTTATTGAAAATACAAAAAGGGTCGCGTTGCGACCTTTTTTTACGTTTGTTATATCTATATGCGCTTTTCAAATATAGTCGGTGATTCACGGCTTTTTGCTGCTCTCCGAGGGTAAAATCGCGCCTGACAGATTTTCTGCATTACTGAAGGTGCTATGGCTGAGCTCAATGCTCGCTGCATAGAAGTAAAAACAAAAAGGAGACAACATGAATTTTCATCCTGTAGTGATCGCCGGGGGTGGTATTGCTGGCTTGTACTGTGCATGGCGACTCGCTGAGTCCGGCCAGCAAGTGGTGGTATTGGAAGGCTCTGCGGATCGTTGGGGTGGCCGCATCGAGACCGAAGATCTGGATGGCTTTACTGCCGAGTGGGGACCAATGCGCTTTGAACCGACGCTGCAACCGCGCTTTGCAGGTTTATGCCGTGATCTGGGTGTGAAACTGATTGATTTTAGTGGCCCGGTAGGGGAAGAGGTCAATGCCCCAACCTATGATTTGCCGGATGATGAATTAGGACTTAACTCTCTTCAATTGCTCAAACGCGGCATCATGTTGATCATGGGACAGTCGCCCGATGATCAGGCGTGGATCGACAAGCAAACAGAAGCCGATTACCAGCGTATGCGCAAACACGCGCAGTTGAATGGCCAGCCTTTATGGAGTATGGGTTTCTGGAATGCGATGTCGGCGCAAGGCGTCTTGTCGCATCTGGCACTGACCAAATTGCGTGATACCGGCACCTTTTATCACATGCTGCCAGAAAATTTGAATGCAATTGAATGGATCATTTGGTGGCTGCGTGCCTTGAAAACGATAGGGCAGGAATTGGCAACGATTGATGGTGGCAGCGCCAAACTGACCGATAGCATCATGGCTAAATTGCGCGCATCAAGTAATATCACACTGGCTGGTGGGCATACCTTGAAAAGCTTCAAACAAGTGGCGATGGGGCAGCCGCGCCTGGAGCTGGAAATCAATACCAAAAATGGCGTGATCCAGTTACAAACTGATCGCCTGATTTTGGCGTTGCCGCGTTTGCCGCTAGTTAAACTTGCATCTTCCTTGCCGGAGCATGTTGCGAGCCAGCTGGATTCGGTGAATGGCTTCCCAATGCTGAAGTTGTTCTTCGTCACCGATGCGCCGTGGTGGGATTATTCGCAAAAGCCACAACAATATGCAAGCTGCTTACCGACTCGTGAGATTCATTACTTCCGTCGTCCTGAAAATAAAGACAAGGACGGGCACGGCATGGTCTTGTTATATATGGATCGTCCTTCGACCGAGTTCTGGAAGCATTACGTGGTTGAGGGCGATAAGCATGACAGGGCAGAAATTGATCAAAATGCCAAGATTGTTGAAGCTTTCTCATTGTTTGTTGCGCGCGATGTGAAGCGATTAATTGATATTAATCGTTCTGGTTTGAGCTTGACTGAGCAAGCGCGTCACATGTTTGAAGAAAAGAGCCTCGAAGAAACCGCAGCGTTTATCAAGAACTCGGTCATCACCTATGGTATACGCGATTGGGCACGTGCGCCCTATGGCGCTGCCAATCATGGCTGGCAGCCGGGTGTGCGTTCATGGAAGGTGATGGACGTTTTCAAAGCCTTTGATTTTGGTTCCGGGGCGAAAAATATCCACATCGTTGGCGAAGCGTATTCTGATTATCAAGGTTTTGTCGAAGGCGCATTGAACACAGCTGAGCTGGCGCTGGAAACAATGAACGTTGCCTGAAATTGACTGCAAATCTGGTACGGTTTTGCTATGGCAGCGCCAAAAATCATCTAAAAAATGAATGAGATGATGAAGTTTTGCGAGCAAAACATACTAAAGCGTACGAAAAAGCGGTATTTTTGCCTGCCAATGCTAGAATGTGGCGCTTTGCCAATTGAAAATTACCCATCTGTCACGATATATGGGTAATTGCAACGAAAGCGGCTTGTTTTGAATAAGTCGCTGTTTCTTATAACGAATGGAGTCTTAACGTGTTTATTTCTAACGCTTACGCGCAGTCCGCAGGTGCTGGTGGTGTTTTTGGTGGCGATGGTGGCTTGATGAGTTTCTTGCCATTGGTGTTGATGTTTGTGGTGTTGTACTTCTTGATGTTGCGTCCACAAATGAAACGTCAGAAAGAACAAAAGGCCATGATGGATGCGTTGGCGAAAAATGACGAAGTCATCACTTCCGGCGGTATTCTGGGCAAAGTAGTAAAAGTCACTGAAGCCTATGTGACCTTGGAAGTGTCTGAAGGCACTGAAATCGTCGTGCAAAAAATCGCTGTGACGATGTTGTTGCCTAAAGGCACCATCAAAGCGATTTAATTAGCAAACACCGGCAACGCAGTCCATTAATTCTTGGACTGCGTTGTGCTTTTAGCTTCCACTTCTTTTTTTATTATGAATCGCTACCCACTCTGGAAGTATCTGTTGATTTTAATCGCGCTGGTTTTTGGCGGTTTATATACGGCGCCGAACTTTTTCGGTGAATCACCCGCCGTACAAATCAGTAGCGCGAAATCGACAGTTAAAATTGATAACAGTTTGTCAGACCGTGTTGAACAGGCCTTACAACAGGCTGGTCTCAAAGACAACGGCATTTTTTATGATTTCAATGGCTTACAAGGCACTGTCCGCGCCCGTTTTGCGGATACTGATACCCAGTTTAAAGCCAAGGATGTGATTGAAAAAGCCTTGAATGCAGACCCGGCTGATCCTACCTACACGGTTGCTTTCAATCTGTTGTCGAATACCCCAAAGTGGATGCAAAGCCTGAACGCCTTACCGATGTATCTGGGTCTGGATTTGCGCGGCGGTGTGCATTTCCTGATGCAAGTTGATACCAAGGCTGTGTTGAACAAACGTATACAAGGCCTGCAATCAAGTGTGCGGGCAACGTTGCGTGATAAAGAAATCCACCATGCTGGCATTAGTCGCGAAGGCGACGTGATCGCGATTAAATTCCGTGACGCTGAAACACGTAACGCAGCAAAAGCCGCTTTGGTAACGCAATTAACGGATGTGAATTTTGTTGATGTAGTTGGCACTGATGCGACTGAATTTAATCTGCAAGCGAGCTTGAAACCCGAGGCACTGAAAGCCGTTGTGACCGAAGGCGTAAAGCAAAACATTTCTGCCTTGTCTAAACGCGTTAACGAATTGGGTGTCGCAGAACCGATTATTCAGCAACAAGGCCCTGACCGTATCGTGGTGCAATTGCCAGGCGTACAGGACGTTGCTCGTGCTAAAGAAATCATTGGTCGTACAGCGACGCTGGAAGTACGTTTGCTCGATGACAGTGTGATTGGTCCAGTTGACACCAACACACCAGTACCATTTGGCTCCGAATTGTTTAAATCGAATCGTGGTGAATGGCTGATTTTGAATAAAGATCCTGTGGCCACTGGTGATTACATTACTGGTGCTTCTGCGAGTTTCGATGAACGTCAACAACCAGCCGTGTCGGTGGATATGAACGGCGATGGTGGCCGCAAAATGCGCGAAGCTACCCGCAATCGTATCGGTAAACGTATGGCGATCGTCTTGTTTGAAAAAGGTAAAGGCGAAGTATTGATCGCCCCAACCATCAATGCGGAGCTCGGTTCACGTTTTATTATTACTGGTATGGGTACAGCGTCCGCTTCGGCTGATCTGGCCTTATTGTTGCGTGCAGGTTCGTTGGCTGCACCGATGGAAATCATCGAAGAACGTACCATCGGACCTCAATTGGGTGTGGAAAACATCAAGCAAGGCCGCAATTCAACCTTGTATGGTTTTGCTGCAATCTCCATCTTCATGATCGTGTACTACATGTTGTTTGGTGCCTTCAGCGTATTGGCTTTGTCGGTGAACTTATTGTTGCTGGTAGCAACCTTGTCCCTGTTGCAAGCAACGCTGACCTTACCTGGTATTGCCGCGATTGCTTTGGCTCTGGGTATGGCAATTGATGCTAACGTGCTGATTAATGAACGTATCCGTGAAGAATTACGTGGCGGCAAATCACCACAAAAAGCGATTGAAGAGGGTTTTGGACACGCATGGGCGACCATTCTTGATTCTAACGTGACTACCTTCATCGTTGGTCTGGCCTTGTTGATTTTTGGTTCCGGTCCAATCAAAGGGTTCGCTGTGGTGCATTGCCTGGGTATTCTGACGTCGATTTTCTCTTCCGTTTTTGTTTCACGCGGTGTGGTGAATCTCTGGTACGGTCGTCAAAAGAAACTGACTTCACTGTCTATCGGTCAGATCTGGAAACCGACTGGTGATACAGTCGGTACAACTGACGTTACTAAACAATCGTAAGTCTAGATAAGAATTCAGGAATTCATTATGGAATTATTCCGCATTAAAAAAGACATTCCTTTCATGCGCCATGCGCTGATTTTCAATGTCATTTCTGCTTTAACGTTTGTTGCTGCCGTGTTTTTCTTGCTGCACAGAGGCTTGCATTTATCTGTCGAATTTACCGGCGGCACGGTAATGGAAGTATCGTACGCCAAAGCCGCTGACGTTGATTCAGTGCGTAAAACAGTAGAGTCCTTGGGTTTTGTTGATGTGCCGGTGCAAACCTTTGGTAAAGCACAGGACGTGGTGATTCGTTTACCATCACCGAAAGAAATTTCAGCAGACGATCAAGCGAAAAAAGTGTTCACTGCTTTGCAGGCCGCTGACCCAGATGTGAAGTTGCAACGTACGGAACAAGTTGGTTCACAAGTGGGTGACGAGTTAATGCACGATGGTCTGATGGCTCTGTTGTTTGTGGTCATTGGTGTCGTGATTTATCTGGCGATTCGTTTTGAATGGAAATTTGCGGTAGCAGCGATTTTCGCTAACTTGCATGACGTGGTCATCATTCTTGGTTTCTTCGCGTTTTTCCAGTGGGAATTTAACTTGTCGGTGTTGGCAGCGGTGTTAGCGGTATTGGGTTACTCGGTCAATGAATCCGTGGTTATTTTTGATCGTATCCGCGAAAACTTCCGTAAGCAGCGCAAGATGACAGTCAAAGAAGTCATCGATAATGCAATCACTAGTACCATTTCACGTACAGTGATCACGCATGGCTGCACACAGATGATGGTGTTGTCGATGTTGTTGATCGGCGGCCCGACTTTGCATTACTTTGCGGTTGCACTGACGATTGGTATCTGCTTCGGTATTTACTCATCGGTCTTCGTGGCTGCTGCGATTGCGATGTGGTTGGGTGTTAAACGTGAAGATCTGATTAAGCCAGTCAAAGAAAAAGACGATACGGACGGCGCCGTCGTTTAATTGTTTGTAAATAAAAAAGCCAGCAATAAAACTGTTCAATTAAACAGGATCAGTTCAATTGCTGGCTCTTTTTATTCTTGTCCCTTTTGCACTTCTGTAGAAGTTTGCAGTGCAAGTGCAACCAGCCAAATCCGTTTTAGGAGAATCTCCGCGAGGATTGCACGCGCCCTTCAAAAGCCAGCCAAATTGTCTAATCCCATTCGATAAATCTGATTTAATGTTGCTATTCTTTGTGTTCTTAATGTGTAAAGAAATCTAAAACATCATAATTAAAAAACGATTTTTTTTTGATTTGAAGTGACTCATACAAATGAAGCCTATCTTTTTACTCACATTTACCGCATCGATGCTGATATCCCCCATAGTCTCTGCCAGTGGGTCAAATCTTTGGTTGACTGATGCTGATATGGAGTCGTTGCGCGCGCAACCGGCTCGCACCGCGGCCTTGATTCACCACTGTGATAAAGAGATAGATATTGCAGCCTCGCCTGTATCTACATTTGCGCCTCCACCACACTATACGTCCGATGGCGTGGTCGAAACTGATGCGTCTAAACGATTTGCCAGTGACGGGGCGATGGCCTGGCGTGCTGCCTTGTGCTATGTCGTGACGCAAAATCCGCGCTATGCAAAACATGCACAGGCTATCATCGCTGCGTGGGCGGATACATTGCGCGAAGTGAAGTCTGAACAGGGGGTTTCAGAAATCAATTTTGATTTGCCGCAGTATATCCTTGCCGCCTCGATCGTACGAGGTGTTGAGCATTGGGATGACAAGTCGTTCCGGCATTTAATGACGGATATTGCTTTGCCACTATCACATATCAATCGTAAAAATAACCATGCAAATTGGGGTGTGTTCCTGAACTCAGCAATTGCCGCCTACACAGGCAACCGTAGTTTGCTTGATCATTCCCGTGATCGTTGGCTGGCATTGATGGACAGCGAAGTCGCCCCGGATGGTTCGTTACCATTAGAAATTTGCCGCAGTGATACCAATGATTATTGTGGCGGTGCGCGTAAAGGTATTAATGGCCTTAGCTACACGCATTACACCTTGCTACCTACTACGGCAGGGGCGCGTATCTTTGATCTGGCCGGTCGTAGCGTCTGGCAAACACCGCAAGGCAATAAATTGGCGAGTGCCTACCGCATGGCTGCCGCATGGACTTTACGTCCGGAAACTTTCCCTTATTTCGATAGCAACGGCGGTCACCTAAATGGCGTGCGCAATGCAGCTTACTTTGCGTTATTGCAGCGCATTTATCCAAACGATGATGGGGCGCAAGCGATTAACAGTGGCATCAATGCAATGAATGGATTGGAATGGACACTAGTATTTCAGTAATTTATTTTGGTTCGAAAACAATTACACTAATCAAAGAATGCAAGCGATGTTCTTAACATTGTATTTATAAAAAGGAGAAATGATGTTTAGCCATGTAATGCTAGGTTCAAATAATATTGAACGTGCAAAATTATTTTATGACGCCTTACTGGGAATTTTGGGTGCAGGTGAAGGCTATCTTAACGTTGCGCCGACCGGGCACAAGAGGCTCTTTTATCGCCATGATGGAAATAGTTTTGGCATTACCGAGCCCATCAATGGTGAGGCGGCGACGTACGCTAACGGCGGAACACTCGGTTTCAAGTGCCATTCCGCAGAACAAGTACAACAATTCCACGATGTCGCCATTGCACATGGTGGTACATCTTGTGAAGATCCGCCTGGCCTTCGAGAGGGTAGCATGGGAGCGATGCATTTAGCTTACGTGCGTGATCCGGATGGCAATAAACTCTGTGCGGTTTATCGCGTCAAATAAACATCTTTGCCATAATTTTGGTATTACTTCTTCTCTCTTCGCTGTTGTAAGTTTCCGGCGCATCGTCCCCCCCATCTGATTACTTGGATTAGATGCGGGGGATTTTTTCATTCTTTTCACTGGAATGACTAAAAAGCTGAAACACCGACATGTTTTCAGTTTTCCGGGGGCGTTTTTCAGATTGAGCGATTTATCGATTGCAATCCATTTTGCAAAAACCTTCAGGCTACTTGCCCAAACAAAATGCTGAACAGTTACGTACTGAAACATAGAGACATAATAAGTGCAAATTAAGTAATGTTATTGATGCTATAAATGCAATTTACGTGGCGTAAATAATAGCTAACAAACAATGCCGCAAAGAAATATGTAAATTTCGATTATTTTTGTAATATTGTGTTACTTTGAGTTATGATGCTGGTTTAATTTTACCCATTGCTTACTGTCTAAAATGCTAAGCACGGCTCCTCAACATTCCGGTGTAATTGCATTCCCAGTGCCGCAGATATGGCGCGATATTATCTATTCGGTCATCTTTGATGTCATGGAAGATAATTACGCAAATGTAAAAAGAGGTGCCTTCGGTAAATGTGCTGAGTTTGCAATTGTCGGGGCAAGGGTATTAAAAATTTTGACAAGTGCACCATATAAAGCCGTTGGTGGTGGGCAAATAATGGACTGCGGTAATGAAGAATATGTGCTCATTACCCCAACTCGCAATGAACGTCGCAATGCCAAAAATCTCGCTGATATGAAGTTTTATCACTGTTGGGTGCAATTGGCGAGTGACGAGTACTTGCCAACAGGTCAAGTTGAGTTCGTTGACTTTACCATGTTGTATGACAGGATAACCGCCGGTTTACTGGATAAACCCTACACGCTTACTAATTCCGCTGCCTATTTTTGGGGAGATGCAAAAGAGCTGGATTTACCTATCCCGACATCACTTTCCATGCATCCTTCTTTGAAAGAGCGTCAATCAGGTTGGTACTGGACCGATTCTATTTGCTGTAAATTACTTTCAAAATATGAACACGAGAATGCCGCCTATTTTTCTGCATTGACTTCTAAAATACTGTATCGCATTGCAGACGAAGCTGAAAAGAAACTCGTGCTTACAGCAACTACCTGATAAAAAAATTGAAACTCAGATCAGTGACACTCAGAATGTGAGCGAGGCGATTACTTCACACTCAAATGATGTTTTAATTTGCTGAGTGCTTGTTCTAGGGTGCTATAGTCAGCGTCAGTATAGCTATAAAAGCGTTGTTCTCCTGCATGCACTACCTGCGGGAAAATTTCACCGAAAGTTGCCTCTCCTTGCGGCGTTAATTTAACAAATAATTGACGCCGGTCTTCGCCGCCACGCTCACGTTGGATCAGGCCTTTTTGTTCCATGCGGTCGAGTACACCTGTCAGGGTTCCTTTGGTGATTAAGGTTTTTTCTCCCAACTCTTTACAAGTCATTCCCGCTGTATTGCCGAGAGTAGCAATGATGTCGAATTGCGCTGGGGTGTATCCGAACTGACGCACATTTCGGTTGGATGCCTGCTCAAAAAGTTGCATACATTCTGAAAGCAGACGTATGCTGCGGAGGTAACGTTTACTCATCGTTTATTTGTCAGTATCAACGGCGATGTCAGTTCAGACATCGCCGCTTCAAGCGTGCATTCAACTTCTGTCAGAAGTTGCATTTCACAATATTAGTCTGCGCGAACGGCTTCGACCTGGATCGCCAATTTTACTTCAGGTGCAAAACGTGGTGTGCCGTAGTTCAAACCAAAATCTGTGCGTTTGAATTCTGCAGATGCATCAGCACCGCAAACTTCTTTTTTCAACATCGGATGTTGAATGCATTTGAATTTGTTGATTGTCAGTGTCAACGGTTTAGTAACACCTAACAGCGTGAATTGACCATCGACGGCAACTGGCGTGTCACCATTAAATTTAACAGATGTGCTTTTGAAAGTCGCTGTGGGAAATTTTTCGACGTTGAACATATCAGCAGATTTTGCGTGGTCGTTCATTTTTGTCATGCCGAAATCGATGGATGACGTATCGATCGTGATATCAACTGTGCCTGTTTTCGCTGCACGATCTAAAGTAACTGTGCCGCTGGTTTTATCAAACTTACCGCGCCATACAGAAACACCCATATGGTCAGCTTCAAAACTTGGGTAAGTGTGGCTAGGATCAATGTTGTAGGTATCTGCAAATGCTGGTGCTGTGCTGATAACGAGAGCTGCGGCGATGAGTTTTGCTAATTTCATAGTGACTCCTGATTGGATAAAAGGTGAATGTCAGCGAGTAACCGACATTCAGGATTTGATATGGAATTGCTGCGTAAAATTTTGTGCTACTGCGTTCTTAAGTGTTTTTACTGCGTGGTGACTACGTGAAATTTAATCGTTACTTCGTCGGCAACCATACCGGTGTCTTTCCATTCACCTTCACCGATATTGAAGGTCAGACGTTTGATCGGCAGGCTGCCATCAAATACTTGTGTATTACCTTCTTGTTTTACACTCATAGGAAAACTAACAGGGACGCTTTTGCCTTTGATAGTCAATGTGCCACTTACATCAAGTTTGCCTGCACCGCTGGCTTTCATGCCTGTGGCAATGAAGCTGGCTTTAGGAAATTGCGCTGCGTTAAACCATTCTTTTTTCAAGACTTCTTTGTTGTATTCCGCATCGCCTAAATCAAAACTGGCGAGGTCAATTTCTACGCTCGCTTTTGAAGTTTCTGGTTTGGCGGCGTTGTAATCGATAACTGCTGAGAATTTTTTAAACTTAGCATCCACCGGCACATTCATTTGTTTAAACACGATACCAACCGTGCTTTTACTTGCGTCAAGTTTGGAGATCGCTGCAAATGCAGGAATCGCCATTGCAACGACGATGGTCGAGACGAGAAGTAGCTTGGTATTTTTGAAGAGTTTCATTATTTTCCTTTGGTTATTCATGACGGATGGATTCAAGTAGTCGGCATCATGCGGCGTAAGATGCCATCCTTATCAACGAAGTGATGCTTGAGTGCGGCAAGTACATGCAAGATCACCACGCCGAGCATGACATTAGTCAGTAATTCATGTAATTCTTTGAGTGTATGTTTAAGTTCTGGATCAGGGGCAATAAAGGTTGGTAATTCAAATAGCCCCAGATAGACGACGGGGTAACCAGCGGCAGAAGTATAGAAATAGCCGGATAAGGGAACCGCAAACATCAACACATACAACATAATGTGCGCGGCATTAGCTGCTTTCTTTTGCCAATTGCCCATCGCTACAGGATAGGCGGGTGCGGTGCTGAATAAGCGCACTAACAGGCGGATTGCCACCAGTCCCAAAATGGTAACACCCAACCATTTGTGGTAGGAGTAGTATTGTAGTTTGGTCGGGCTGATGCGCATGTCAGTCATGACTGTGCCAAGTGCAAACGCCGCGACAATCAATATTGCGATAAGCCAATGTAAGGCGATAAGTGGTGCCGGATATCGATCTTTTGCCGTCATGCCTAAACTCCTGTAAAAATGAAAATTAGTACGTGTTAGAACTAATATAGCAAAAAAAGTTCAACTCTGCTGAACACGGTTTAATTTCTAATGCTGATTTTGATAAGCAATACCTTGCAGTAGGCGTGCATAAGGCTCGTTGTTATACTTGAATAGAGGATGAAAAAAAGCGCAATCAACTGTTTGATTGCGCTTTCTTATTTTGGTTCGCGAACTTGAACACGGGGGTATTCAAGTGATAAAAACTTAAATCGCTTTCGCTAACTTTGCAGCGATACCAATGTAGTTGGCTGGGGTCATTGCCAGCAAGACGTCTTTAGCTTCTTGAGGAATTGCCAGACCTTCAACAAACTCACGTAATGCTTCTTTGGAAATACCTTTGCCACGGGTCAATTCTTTTAATTGCTCGTAAGGATTTTCAATTGCGTAGCGACGCATGACTGTTTGAACTGGTTCAGCCAATACTTCCCAGGTTGCATCCAGATCTGCAGCCAGGCGTTCTGGATTTGTTTCCAGCTTATTCAGGCCGCGCAGGCAGCTGTCGTATGCAAGTAAGGTGTAGCCTAACGCTACGCCAATGTTACGCAAGACTGTCGAGTCGGTCAGATCACGCTGCCAGCGGGACACAGGCAGTTTTTCAGATAAGTGACGCAGCAAAGAATTGGCCAGACCCAAATTGCCTTCAGAGTTTTCAAAGTCAATAGGATTGACTTTGTGTGGCATGGTCGAAGAACCGATTTCACCGGCTTTCGTTTTTTGCTTGAAATAACCAACTGAGATGTAACCCCAGATATCACGATTTAAATCCAGCAAGATCGTGTTGACGCGTGCAAATGCATCAAACATTTCCGCCATGTAATCATGCGGTTCGATCTGAATCGTGTATGGGTTGTATGTCAGACCCAAACGCTGTTCGATGACATTTTTAGAAAAACTTTCCCAGTCGTAGTGTGGGTAAGCGGACAAATGGGCATTGTAGTTACCAACGGCACCATTCATTTTGCCCAGAATTTCTACTTGTTCTATACGCTTCAGAGCACGTTGCAGACGCGCTACAACGTTCGCCATTTCTTTGCCCAGGGTCGTCGGGCTTGCAGCCTGACCGTGGGTACGCGAGAGCATAGGGACATCGGCGTTGGCATGTGCTAATTCTGTCAGGCGGACAATCAGTTTTTGCAATGCTGGTAGCATGACGCCGTCACGTGCAGTTTTTAACATCATACCGTGAGACGTGTTGTTGATATCTTCCGATGTGCAGGCGAAGTGAATGAATTCACTCGCAGCAACTAATTCCGGCACATCTTTCACTTGTTCTTTCAGCCAGTATTCAACAGCTTTTACGTCGTGATTAGTGACCGCTTCGATATCTTTGATGCGTTGCGCATCGGCTTCAGAAAATTCGGCAGCCAATTTGTTTAGCAATGCGTTGGCATCAGGGGAGAAAGGCTTGATTTCATCAAAGCCCGCTTCGGATAAGGCTTGTAACCACGAAATTTCAACTTTAACTCGGTGGTGCATAAAGCCAGCTTCCGATAAAGTTGTGCGTAACGCATCTACTTTGGCAGCATAACGACCGTCTAGCGGGGAGAGGGCAGAAAGGGAGGATAGGGACATGATCGCTCGATGTGGTAGTGTAAGATAGAAAGCATTGCGCAAAAAACAACACTTTGTTGTATTTGTACTAAAAATAACAAAGTTTTAATCGAAGCCAAGTATCCTGAGTTCTTTTACTTACTCGTCTATCTTTTGCGCTGAAGCGTCGATTTTACCATTTGATGCGCGCTTTAAGGAGTCATAAAGTAGTGATAAGGTAGCCTTAACACCGACCTTGCTGAATCGGTAACAGTATTTTGCGGTCCGCCTGTAAGTTCAAAGGTTCCGGAGACACCAGTTTTTAATTTTCACAATGCTATAATCAAATCCACATTATTTTTGCAAAAACTATGAAACTCATCGGTTCTACCACCAGTCCTTACGTCAGAAAAGTCCGCATCGTCTTAGCGGAAAAGAAACTCGATTATGCGTTTTTGCTGGAAAATGTCTGGGCCAGCGACACCAAAATTCAAGAATCAAATCCACTTGGCAAAGTGCCATGTCTGTTGATGGAAGATGGCGGCGCGATGTTTGATTCTCGGGTAATCGTTGAGTATCTCGATACTTTAACGCCAGTTGGCAAGCTGATTCCAGCTCTGGGGCGCGAACGGGCTGAAGTTAAGTGCTGGGAAGCGCTGGCTGATGGTGTACTCGATGCAGCGATTTTGGTACGCCTGGAGAAAACCTTGCGTCCGGAAGAGCGGCAAAGCGCTGATTGGATAGAGCGCCAGATGAACAAAGTTAACGCTGGATTAAAAGCGATGTCGACTGGCTTGGGCGAAACGGCATTTTGTTCTGGTAACCATATGACACTGGCTGACATCAGTGTGGTTTGTGCGCTCGACTGGTTAAGCTTCCGCTTCCCTGACATCGATTGGCGTAGTGATTACCCTAATCTTGGTAAGTTGTTTGATAAGTTATCTGAGCGTCAGTCGTTTAAAGATACGGTGCCAGGTTAAACGACGATTTCAGTTAAAAAAAATTACCTGAAAGCAGGTTATGAAAAAAGGATGATGCTTAAAAGCACATCCTTTTTTTTATCAATAGCGGGCGCAATCCGCCCATTTCTGCCAATAAAAATGGCTTTCAACGCAATAGCGAATGCTCAAATAAAGCGCTTATTCGCCTTCACCCATTTGTGATTGCAGATAATTTTGAATGCCGATTTTTTCGATGAGTTCTAACTGAGTTTCTAACCAGTCGATGTGTTCTTCGGTATCTTCAAGTATGTGCTGAAAGATCTCGCGGGATACAAAATCTGCATGTGATTCACAGGCGGCAATACCTTCTTTAACTGTCTTTTGTGCTGCTTGTTCCAGTTTCAGGTCGCAGCTGAGCATCTCTTTTGTGTCTTCGCCTATCATTAACTTATGCAGGGCTTGTAGATTGGGTAAGCCACCCAGCATAAGAATACGATCAATCAACTTGTCGGCGTGTTTCATTTCACCGATGGACTCTTCGTACTCTTTTTTTGCGATTTTTTCAAAGCCCCAGTGCTTATACATGCGGGCGTGGAGGAAGTATTGATTGATGGCACTTAACTCATTCGTGAGCTGTGCATTTAACAATTTAATAACTTTAACATCACCTTTCATAGCCCATCCTTTCAAAGAAAATTTGAAACAGGTGTTGTTTGCGATTTCTTGCAAAATGGTGACGGAGCAGACGGCAGTTGATGACTGCGGGCAGGCGTCATGCCACGCAATCATCATAACAATTTTAAGGCGAAAACGAAATAAAACTAGCCCGCTAAGGAGAAATTGATCGTGGCAGTGGCGAGCATAGGCATTGCTTTGCCATCTTCGAAGTAAGGTTTGAACAATGCATGCATAAGGGCGGCACGGGCAGCGTCGTCGAGTCTTTGTGACCCGGATGAATGATGGATGTCTACTTTTTCTGCTTCGCCTTTTTCGTTGACTAGTACCTTCAGCGTTACTTTGCCTTCTTCACGAAGACGACGAGATTGCGGCGGGTAGACGGGTTGTGGCGCGCGCAAATATTCGACCTGACTTACAACTTTTAACGATGGTGGCGATGTTGCTTGTACCGGAGTTGTGGCGATACTGGTCGGTAGCGCCTGCTTTTCATTTGCAGAGGCTTCGGTAACGGCAACCAAGATTGCGTTCTCGGTCGGGTTTTTGCTGGCGAGGTCTGGTGCTGCAATTGGTTTTATTGCAGGTGCTGTGAATTTTATTTTTTCAGCACTTCTGACCTTAGTTTCACTCTTTACTTCTTGACTCGGTGGGGCACTGACAAAGCTTACGATCACTTCTGTGGGTAAATTCTTTTTAATTTCGGTCACCAAACCACTCTTCAGCGCATAGATGCCAGCAATATGAGCAAGTACAATAACGCCGAAAGTTGCATAGCGTTTGAGATTAAATCTATGATTTTCGTATTCAAATAAATTGGCGCTTGCCATGCTCATGCTGGTACTCCTTCTGCATGAAACTGAATTTTATGGAGCAGTAACTGCACCCCATGTGTTTTGGACTGAGGCTCTTTCTTCTCGCAGTGTTCACGTAAGATTTTCCGTGCGCATCCAGCGCATTTACCACAGCACGTACCAACGTCAAGTTGGGTGCGCAACTCCGCCATCGTGCGTATTCCAGCTTCAGCTGCGCGCTGGATTTTGGACTCAGAGACGTTGTTGCAAACACAGATAATCATAAAAATATCCTTCTTATTTCGAAAAGAACTTATTCGCTGTTAGATGGCGCTATCCACGCAAATCGTCGCATTTTGTTTTGTCGTGGCATATTGTTATCAATTAAACGCGCCCATTGCTCACTGAGTTGTTGGCAAGTGGCGCGCAGTACTGGTGTCAGATCTGGTAATTCCGATAAAGCCTTCAAGTGCCGCTCTATGACTGACGCCAGTTTCAGGCAAGGATTGTTACCTTCTGCCGATACGGTATTGACGCTGTAATGTGACATCAAATGTAAAGCGGCCGAAACTAGCAACTCTGCTTGCGTTGATTTCTCAAAGTGATCAGAACTCAGCGCTTCTCGCTTTGCAGTTTCTTTCAGTAAAGTATTTGGCATGGTGCTTCTCCATTTCGTTGAATACGATCTGACTGGCTGAGATGCAATTGGCTGGCTGATGAAAACGTCAAATCAAGCGGTCAATATCAGCTTATTGAGCTGCGTGACTCGCAAGCGGTAAATTCTGCCTTCGTGCTCAATTTCGACTTCCCTTGAGTGTTGCATTAATTCCTTGCTTTTTAAGCGTGGAATGGAGATTGGCGCTTTTGTTTGTTCACGCGCCAATGTTGTCATGCCGCAAAGCGGGACCTGGTGTTGTGCATATTCAGCCATAACAACTCCTTAAAATCTAAATGATAACAATTCTTATTTAGATTATTGTTGATATGGTGAGAATTTGCAAGAAATTTCTATCGACGTGATAGTTTTTCTTTTTGCGAAGATGAAAACTTGATAAGTTTTAAATACTTATTGTTGCTCGAAAAAGAATGGCAGGCAGAGCGATGCACTTAATGTGCGTAACACAGACAAAAAAACAAGCTTGAAAATAAAACAGCCCGAGGCAGTTTGCGTCGGGCTGTTTTGTTGAGAGCGTGTCGTTTTAGTTGCTACCTGGCGGAAAATTTGCCATGAGTTCGCCCAATTTGACACCCGAGGTTGGCTTCCATGTAGGATTAAAGCGTAAATCACTTTGCGGGAACAGTAACACGACGGTAGAACCAAGCATGAAGCGTCCCATTTCTTCGCCTTTTTTCAACACGATATTTTTGTCTTGATAGTCCCAGGTACGAATTTCACCCGGACGCGGCGGGTTAATTGTGCCGTGCCAGACTGTCGCCATGCTGCCTACGATCGTTGCGCCGACCAAGGTCAGGACAAAATTGCCATTGGCGGACTCAAAAAAACATGCTACGCGCTCATTACGTGCAAACAGATTTGGTACGCCGCGTGCCGTAGTTGGATTCACCGAAAACAAGTCACCCGGTATGTAGACCATACGCACTAATTTGCCGTCACAAGGCATATGTATGCGGTGATAGTCGCGTGGGCTGAGATAGATGTTAGCGAAACTGCCGTTCGCGTATTCGGCCGCAGCCTTGCTATCACCGCCGATCAAAGCCGTGGTCGAGAATTGATGACCTTTTGCCTGAAAGATCTGACCCTGAGCGATAGGTCCAAATTGGCTGATAGCACCATCAACTGGACAAATCAAATCACTGTCGGCGGTTGGGCGGGCGCCTGCTTTCAAAGGGCGCGTGAAAAATTCGTTAAAAGTCTCGTAGCTACTAATGTCTGGATTGACCGCTTCTTCCATGTTCACTTGATATTTACCGACAAACCAACGGATAAATTTAGTTGTGACATTACCCCATTTCGCGTTGGCGGCTTTACCCGCGAGCGCGGTCAACGCCTGTTTGGGTAATAGATATTGAGTGAAAACGGCAAGTCGATCAGACACGGTAGGTGACCTTTGAATTGAATTGGTCGGGAATTATAACGTTGTGGAAAGAGAAATCACGTATTTCGTGCATTCCGATGCAAATTTTGATGGAAAAAGACAGAATTCGCGTCAATTGGAAACTTTGGTCGTAATCACGCACTGCGTGTGGCTGACATATGCCTGGAACAAAATTACGGTATACTTATTTTGATAGTTAAAATTAATCACGTTAATAAAATTAATTAGTTTTTCATAATTTTAAAAACGTTCTATCATACAGTCTTTTCTCGTAACACTTGTTTCAACAACTAAGGAAATTACCATGTCATTGATTAATACAATCGTCAAACCATTCAAAGCAACTGCGTACCATAATGGTAAATTCGTTCCAGTAACGAACGAAGATCTGAACGGTAAATGGTCTGTTTTCGTTTTCTACCCAGCTGATTTTACTTTTGTTTGCCCAACAGAATTAGGTGATTTGGCTGATCACTACGCAGAATTCCAAAAAATGGGCGTTGAAATTTATTCAGTTTCTACAGATACGCATTTCACTCACAAAGCATGGCACGACACATCTGAAACCATTGCCAAGATTAATTATCCAATGATTGCAGACCCTACTTTGGCCATCTCACGCAATTTTGAAGTGTTGATCGAAGAAGAAGGTTTGGCACTGCGCGGTACTTTCGTTGTGAATCCAGCTGGCGAAATCAAAGTGATGGAAGTGCATGACAATGGTATCGGCCGCGACGCAAAAGAATTGCTGCGCAAAGTACAGGCTGCGCAATACGTTGCAAGCCACCCAGGTGAAGTTTGCCCGGCTAAATGGACACCAGGTGCAGAAACATTGACACCATCCCTGGATCTGGTTGGCAAGATCTAAGTTTGGGGCTGACACGTGCGACCAAATTTAGTCGCATAACTTAGCAATCTGTTCGTACCCTGATGCTGATCTTCAGGGTATGGACTGATGCAAAATCGCCCCAATAGCTTTAAGGCACATCGATGAAGCGCCTGATTGGGACCATTTTGCATCAGTCCTAAAAACATAAAACGCATGAAGCATATGCATAGGAAAGAAACATCATGTTAGATAACAATCTCAAAACACAACTCAAAGCCTATCTCGAAAGATTAACTCGTCCGATTCAGTTGGTGGCTTCTCTCGATGACAGCGATAAAGCAAAAGAAATGCAAAGTCTGCTGAATGAAATCGCTGAATTATCGGACAAAATTTCGCTGTCTGAAAATAGCGATCCTGCAGTTCGTCAACCTTCGTTTGCAATTACTTCGCCTGGTCACGATATCTCGCTGAGCTTTGCTGGTATCCCTATGGGGCATGAATTTACTTCGCTGGTGTTGGCATTGTTGCAGGCGGGTGGTCATCCACCAAAAGTTGATGCTGACGTGATTGAGCAGATCAAAAATCTGGATGGTGATTTTCTTTTTGAAACTTATATCTCGCTGACTTGCCAGAATTGTCCTGATGTTGTGCAATCGTTGAACTTGATGGCGGTATTGAACCCACGTATCAAATCAGTCACGATCGATGGCGCTTTGTTCCAACAAGAAGTCGAGCAGCGCCAGATCATGGCAGTGCCAACGATATTCTTGAATGGTCAGGTGTTTGGTCAGGGACGCATGTCGGTTGAAGAAATTCTCGCGAAGCTTGATACTGGCTCAGTACAACGTGCCGCAGAAAAACTTGATGCGAAAGCGCCTTATGACGTATTGATCGTCGGCGGTGGCCCCGCAGGTTCTGCGGCTGCGATTTACGCAGCACGTAAAGGCATACGAACAGGTATCGTAGCGGAACGTTTTGGTGGTCAGGTTCTGGATACAATGTCGATTGAGAATTTTGTCTCGGTGACGGAAACAGAAGGGCCAAAATTCGCGGTGGCGCTGGAGCAGCACGTTAAAGCTTACGACGTTGACATCACCAACTTGCAACGCGCAGAAAAATTGACACAGCAAGATGGTCTGACTTCGATTCAGCTTGCCAGCGGCGCGACATTGAAAGCCAAAGCAGTGATTCTGGCAACGGGTGCACGCTGGCGCGAAGTGAATGTGCCGGGTGAAAAAGAATACCGTAATCACGGCGTTGCATATTGCCCGCACTGCGATGGTCCTTTATTTAAAGGCAAACGTGTTGCAGTAATTGGCGGTGGTAATTCCGGTGTTGAGGCGGCAATTGATCTCGCAGGTATTGTCAGTCACGTGACTCTGATTGAATTCGCGGCGGAATTGCGTGCCGATGCCGTGCTTCAGAAAAAATTGCATAGCTTGCCAAATGTCACAGTCATTACGCAAGCGCAGACCACAGAGATTCATGGCGATGGTCAGAAGGTTAATGGTATTGGCTATAAAGATCGTTCTAATGAAACCCTCAAGCACATCGATTTGGAAGGTGTATTTGTGCAAATTGGATTAGTACCAAATACTGAATGGTTAAAAGGCACACTGGAATTATCACGTCATGGTGAAATCATTGTGGATGCGCGTGGTCAGACTTCCTTGCCGGGCGTATTTGCGGCCGGCGATGTGACGACAGTTCCTTACAAGCAAATTGTGATTGCTGTCGGTGAAGGTGCTAAAGCAGCATTAGGTGCTTTTGATCACTTGATCCGCAACTGAATTTGGTCAAATTCCGGGATTTAGCGAGCCACGCTCATTCCGGAGAGCATTGGAACATATCTGGAAAGCCTCATTCGTTAAGCGAATGAGGCTTTTTATTTGTTGATATAAAAAAGCTTAGTTAATTTACTAACGAATATTGTTATAATTGATATTATTACAAATTGTAACAATATCCTTATGACTTTTTTACCGCAATGGCTACATAACTGGCTGGGCTTAAATTATCCTGCGCAACGCATTCCGCTCACAGTCACATTACCATTGGTGAAGTCGACGCCCTTACCTGTTTTAAATACCTTATATCAATTGCAAAAAACAAGGGAAACAGAGGATGAGGATGCGCAGTTTTTCCGTCTGATACTAAAGGCTCTCAAGCAACTCAATCGTTGCGACACCAGTGTTACTCAAAGAGAAGAATACAATCACCGATTGGCCGCGTTATTTTATCCGTTGACGCAGTTGAAGCTGGGGAGGTTTGGAAAGGATGGGGGGATTCCCGATAGCGACGTGCGGGCAGGGATTTTAGAAAGTTTGATTGCCATTTGCGCAGAATTCGTCAGCTCATATGGCGTGGTTATTCAGTATTACCAGCAGTGTTCGCGATTCCGTTATGCCAGGTCTCTCAAAAAACTTGATTTGGCGGTTTTTCGTTTTTTTGAATTCTTAAAACTGGAACAATCGATTAAGGGTTTGCGCTATCAGGAATTGAGCGAGAAGTCCTGGAGCATGGCCAATACCGTCATTCATATTCTGGTCGCTTCTGATCGCTTAAATGTGGTGTTAAAACCGCTCGAGCAAATGTATTGCACGGATCGCCCGGTCGCTACTACCAGAGCGATTGATACCTATCTCAGCCTGCAAATGTTGGAGCGTCTTCAACTCAGTTTTTGGCCAATTCAATGGCAGACCTGGTTGCAACGCTCAATCGGTTTGGGTGATCTCAAAATGGAGTTAAGTGTTCTTTCGGAACAGAAAAATAAAAGTCAGATGTCGTTTGTATATTGCGCCGATCCGACACCAAGCCGTTTTACTCCCGCATCAGATAAAAGAGGGGTCGCACCGTTAGTGCTGCAATGGGATCAATTACATCAGGTATTCACTAATGACCTGGCCCAAGTATTGCGTTCCCGACAACCGGATCGACCAGCGACACTTTCCAGGCATTTGAGTTTATTTCATGCTGATGAACAACTTGCCATCGCGCAATTGCAGTTTGAAAGATTTAATGCATATCCAGCAAGAATGGAAACCATACTGGATCAGGAAAAAGCTGTTCCAGATTTGAGAATTTTTATTGGTTTTAAAGACGTATTTGCTTTGTTGCGTCATATTGCTTCAGGAGGAGCTCGAAAACCAATCGGACACCGCATGACCGATTTACTTGCCAGACACTCCGCAGTATTTTCTGATGATGCCCAAGCTACTATTGAAAGTGTGTGGTCTTTGCAATATCAAGACGATAAGTTGATATGCTTATCGAGTTTAGAAAGCCGTCATACGACACCAATGCACATTGGTGATTTGGCCGCGTGCATGTTGGAACAAGCAGATTGGCATCAGCCGAAACTATGTGTCGTGCAGCGTATTTTGCGTCCGTTGCAAGGCCGCGTTTACATTGAGATGCAGGTGCTTAGTGATCAGGCGGAAGCGATATTTTTTGAGTCACAAATGCCTACTGTTGCTCATTTTACGAACAATACATTGCCGGGCAATGAGCTTGTGCAAGCTATTCGTGGGAAAAACGCAGATGTTATACAGTTGATTTTACCGCGTGGCGTTCGCCTCGATTTGGCTAGTCAACTGACCCTGAATACAAAAAATGGAATGGAACTCGCACATCCGGGTCATCTCATGAATGCGAGTAAGAGTTTTAGTGTTTATGCTTTACGTGGCAGTGAGCCAGTTAGCCAGGTGCGAAGCGGGCAAAAAGTGCAAAGCATGGATGCTTAAAACGAATACTGAAATTGGTGACGGCACCAAAATCGATGCCGTCCGATACTACAACATATTAAATTTGAACCAAAATCTGAACTGAAGCTCAATTTATGCGGGTCTGTTAATGTCGTTCATGTAATCATACGGCGTCGACTTTTTTGACGTACTTGCCGGATCCTGATACATCCAGTGCAGCATAAATTTCGTCATTTCTGACGCCGCATGCACTGGCGCTTCTGCTTGATGAGCGACGGCACTACAGAGAGCCTCAATCAGGCAAAGCGCGGCACCTTCCGAGTTTGGAGAAAACTGGCGTCTGGTTTGGGCGTACAAGGTTATATTTGCTAAAGCCGCCAACGGTGAACTTGGCGCATCAGTGAGCGCTAATATCGGAACCTCTTTTTCACTCAGTTGGCGCAAAATGGTAACAACATCTTCCGCGTAGCGCGGAAATGAAATCCCGATGACCAGATCGCGTGGCGTGAACTTAAATAGTTGTCTGGCAACTGTCGACGGCCCACCAGCACCTATCGTCGACTGCACGGTATTGCAGAAAGGATCCAGATTGTGTGCCATTAATCCGGCTAAGAATGCACTTGCGCCATAACCGACAATATAAATACGCTCAGCGTTGAGTATCATCTTGACTGCCTGATTGCAGGCTTCCGCATCTAGTCCACGGCGTGTTGCTTCGAGGTTTGCCAGATCTTCATTGAGTGACCCGGCAATAATTTCCGTGCTGCTTGCTGCGCGGCTGACTTCCGTGCGCAAATTATCAATTGGTGCCAGCATGGCTTCAAAGCCAGTCACTAATTCTGCACGGAACTGTGGGTAGCCTTCAAACCCCAAGGCACGCGCAAAACGATTCGCGGTGGCGACGGAAATACCGACTGCATTGGCCAATTCATCGATAGACATCGTGGCTGACCTGAATACGTTCGACAACACATAGTCTGCTGCTTTTTTATGTGCTTTGGAAAGGTTCATGTAAACCTTGCCAATGCGTGCGTTGACTGTACCACCAAGGGATTGTGTATCAGGGCGATTCATAGTTGGCTGGCGTTTTCAGTGATAGTAAATGTAAATATAGTTTCATCATTTTCTTAAGTAAAGTAATGAAACGTATCAAAATGAACGAGTGAACTTTTTTATTTAAATGTTGATATTCGCATTACATTTGCAGAATTTTCAACCGATTATTCTTGTTAATGTAAATTATATTTTTAGTTCTACGAAAAAAACTGTTCCTGCTTTGTCTCTTTTTACAAACATCTTTTAATGCAAGTGGTCTTCATCGTCAACGAAAACCCGTGCTTAAGGCAAGGGAAATTTAAATATTTTTTGTGGCAAGGATCATTGAAAAGGCATATTGAGTCTGTGCTTGTGAGCACGATGCCTGAACGATTTGAAAGGCCGCGCGGGTTGTAGCCGCACAATGAAACGAAGCGAAGAGTAGGGCAGGTACAACCCGCCCCATTGGGTATTAATTCAGGATCCCGCCAATAGAAAGCTAGTCGCCATTCATGGCCGTTGCCGTGATTAAGCAGTTGCTGCGTGAATAATGCCGCCGCCAAGGCAAACATCGCCGTCATACAAAACCGCTGATTGGCCGGGTGTGACCGCCCATTGAGCTTGTTCAAAATGCAAATTGAACTGTTGTTCGTCACCCGCAAAAGTGCAACGCATGTCTGGCTGGCGATAACGGGTTTTTGCGGACAGATCCGTATTCTCAGGTGCATGACCAGCTACCCAGCTGACCTGTGTTGCGTCTAAGCTCGATGACAACAACCAGGGATGATCATGACCTTGTACCGCATACAAAGTATTGGTCGCAACATCTTTTCTGGCAACATACCAGGCATCGCTGCTGCCGTCGGCATTTTGGTGGGTTTTGATGCCGCCGATGCCTATGCCTTTGCGTTGACCCAGGGTGTAGAAGCTCAATCCCACATGTTGACCAATAATCTGATTTTCCGGTGTTTTAATCTCACCTGGTTTGTAGGATAAATAGCGATTTAAAAAGTCACGGAAAGGGCGTTCGCCGATGAAGCAAATCCCAGTCGAGTCTTTTTTCTTTGCGTTTGGCAATTGCAATTGCTCAGCGATTCTTCTGACTTCAGTCTTTTGAATTTCCCCCAAAGGGAATAAGGTATTTGCGAGTTGCTTTTGATTTAAACGATGTAAAAAATAACTCTGATCTTTGCTGGCATCCAGGGCTTTGAGCAATTGGAATTCGCCGTTGACTTCACGCACGCGAGCGTAGTGACCGGTCGCAATGTAGTCTGCACCGAGTTTCATTGCATGATCTAAGAAGGCCTTGAATTTGATTTCGGCATTGCACAGCACGTCTGGATTAGGAGTGCGACCGGCCTGATATTCACGTAAGAATTCGGCAAAAACGCGGTCTTTATATTCACTGGCAAAATTCACGGCTTCAATATCAACGCCAACCACGTCGGCGACACTAACCGCATCAATCCAGTCTTCACGGGTAGAACAATATTCAGAATCATCATCGTCTTCCCAGTTTTTCATGAAAAGACCGATGACCTCATAACCCTGCTCTTTTAATAACCAAGCTGATACCGACGAATCAACGCCGCCGGACATGCCAATAACTACTCTTTTTTTGCTCATAATCATGTTCCAAGTATGCTTGGATGGGTAAAAAGCAAGGACAGCGGTGCGCGTTGTCCTCGCAGATAATCGTCTATACATTGCAGCACTAAAGGACTGCGATGCCGTTCCTGACACGCCACTATTTCCTGATAGCTCATCCACAGGGTGCGCAATATACCAGTATCGAGCGGCTGCTGATGTTGCAGACCAAGCTCGCCTGTAAACGCAAAGCGCAAATAAGTCACCTCCTCAGCGCTTACCGGAGAAATGAAGGTCGACAGATAAGTGCCGACCAGTGCCGTCGGAGTGAAATCATGCGCAGTTTCTTCCAGTGTTTCCCGAATCACCGCTTGTATTAAGGATTCATGTGGATCCAGATGACCAGCAGCCTGATTAATGCGTATGCCGTCCGGGGTTTCTTCTTCGATCATTAAAAAACGCTGGTCGCGTTCAATAATTGCCGCAACCGTGACCGATGGCTTCCAGGTAGTGGACATTGCTGCTTTCATTTAGTCTGCCAGGGTGACATTTTACTTTGCCGTCAAAATTTGTGTGGCAAACCAGCAAATTTGAAAGTGAATTAGCTAATGCGATTTTTATCTATGAACAAAAATGAAGCCGTTTTCATGTGAAGAAGTTAATTTTAGTTAGTTTTATTTTTTGCTTTTCGACGCATGTCGGACTGGTAGGTCTTTGTTTTTAAAGATAAAAATAGTTTACTTTTTTCTTCAACGCTATTTCTCAATCAAATTAATTGAGATAAATAATTTAAAAATCAACAAAAAAACGAACGGTTGTGCTAAAAAACATTTTCCGTGTAATATTGTTGTCGAATATTAAATGTAAGATTCGGGTAAGTATTTTTTGTGCTCCACAACTGGCTTGATGCTGACTACGTATCAAGTCAGACAATCGCTTACCTGTTCATCGTACATGAGCGCTTAGTTTGCCATCGCGTACAAGAATAAGCGGAGCGCGGTGCTGCAAGAAGACACAGATTTCATTCACAAGCAGGGAGCAAATCTATGAAAATCGGCATTCCCGCCGAGACTCGGCCTGGAGAGACGCGTGTCGCAGCGACTCCGGAAACCATTAAGAAGTACGTTGCTGCAAAACATCAGGTGATCGTGCAGTCTGGTGCTGGTGTGGCTTCGAGTATCACAGATGAAGCGTATCTGGCTGCAGGCGCACAAATCGGCACTGCAGCAGAGGCATTCGGGGCAGAATTAGTACTAAAAGTACGAGCACCTGATGCTGGTGAAAGGACTTTGATCAAGTCCGGAGCGGTATTAATTGGCATGCTCAACCCCTTTGATGCCGATAATATTGCAGCAATGGCAACGCATGGTATCAGTGCTTTTGCCTTAGAGGCGGCGCCGCGGATTACCCGTGCGCAATCGATGGACGTACTTTCTTCGCAAGCTAATATCGCTGGATACAAGGCGGTGATGCTAGCGGCAAATACCTATCAGCGTTTTATGCCTATGCTCATGACTGCAGCTGGCACGGTCAAGGCTGCCAGGGTGTTAATCATGGGCGTAGGTGTAGCAGGTTTGCAAGCAATTGCCACTGCAAAGCGTCTGGGTGCTGTGATTGAGGCATCGGATGTTAGACCTCCGGTCAAAGAACAAGTAGAATCCCTCGGCGCAAAATTTATCGACGTCCCCTATGAGACCGATGAAGAGCGCGAAATCGCTCAAGGCACGGGCGGCTATGCGCGCCCCATGCCTGCCGCCTGGATGCAACGCCAGGCAGCCCTGGTTCATGAGCGAGCCAAACAAGCTGACATTATTATCACTACTGCTTTAATACCTGGCCGTAAAGCACCGGTATTGATTTCAGAAGACACTGTAAGTGCCATGAAGCCTGGTTCGGTAATTGTCGATATGGCGGTCGAACAAGGCGGAAATTGTCCTTTGTCAGAATTGGGCAAAACAGTGACCAAATACGGTGTCCACATTATTGGTGAACCCAATCTGGCCACCTTGCTGGCGGCCGATGCTTCGGCCTTGTATGCCCGCAACGTGTTGGATTTTCTGAAACTTATCATCGACAAAGATGCTGGATTGGCGATCAACCGTGAAGACGAGATCGTTGCTGCGACTTTGGTCTGTGCTGGTGGCGAAGTACTGAAGAAGTAGATGAGTATTAAAGTTTTTTCGTAACACGTATCAGAAAGTAGAAACACCATGCAAAGAAATATGCTCCGCGCCAAAATTCATCGCGCAACTGTAACCCAGTGCGATCTCCACTACGAAGGTTCCTGTGGGATAGATGAAGATCTGCTCGACGCTGCGAATATCATCGAGAACGAACAGATCGAGCTGTATAACGTCAACAACGGTGAGCGTTTCTCTACCTATGCCATTAAAGGCAAACGCGGTAGTGGCGAAATCTCATTAAACGGCGCTGCAGCTCGTCGCGTGCAACTCGGCGATTTGATGATCATTTGTACTTACGCGCCAATGACAGAAGAAGAAGCGCGTGCACACAAGCCGAATGTGGTTTTTGTGAATGCAAAAAATCAGATCACGAGTTTAAAGGAGTATTAAGCCGGTATCGACGGTACGCGAAGTGACAGGCAATTAAAAAATGCCTGTCCATCCCATGTTACCGGCGGCATCGTCTGCATTTGCATGTCTTAATCCATACAACAGAGAGGACATCATGGAAGTTAGTCATACCCTTACCAACCTCATCATTTTTGTGCTGGCAATTTATGTTGGCTATCACGTGGTCTGGACAGTAACACCTGCTTTACACACGCCTTTGATGGCGGTGACCAATGCTATTTCAGCCATCATCATCGTCGGTGCCATGTTGGCAGCAGGTTTGACTGAAGGTTTGTTGGCGCAGGTCATGGGCACGGTTGCCGTGGCTTTGGCGGCAGTGAATGTTTTTGGCGGATTTCTGGTGACCCAGAGGATGCTGGAAATGTTCAAGAAAAAAGAGCCTAAAGCAGTCAAAACCGACGGTGTTAAGGAGGGTAAATAATGAGTATGAATCTGGTAACGATGCTGTATCTGATCGCCTCAGTGTGTTTTATTCAGGCGCTCAAAGGTTTGTCTCATCCTTCTACAGCCAGACGCGGCAATGCTTTTGGCATGATAGGTATGGCGGTGGCGGTAGCAACGACGATTGCTTTGATCGTTAAGCTCAAAACCGAAAGTGCTGGTAGCGGCATGGGTTATGGTCTGGTGGTATTGGGCGTGGTTGTCGGTGGCAGTATCGGCGCGATTCTGGCAAAGCGTGTCGAGATGACCAAGATGCCAGAATTGGTTGCAGCGATGCACTCGCTGATTGGTCTGGCAGCGGTCTGTATTGCGGTGGCTGTGGTATCCGAACCATGGGTATTTAATATCGTTGGTAAAGATATGCCTATCCCGGTTGGTAACCGGATTGAATTATTTATTGGTACCTTTGTCGGCGCGATTACCTTCTCTGGATCGGTGATTGCGTTCGGTAAATTATCCGGTAAGTATAAGTTCCGTTTATTTCAGGGCGCACCAGTCAGCTTTAGTGGTCAACATCAATTGAACCTGATTCTGGCATTAGCGATGCTGGGTTTGGGGATTGCATTCTGTGTCACGCAAAGCTGGACGCCATTTGTATTGATGGCGGCGATTGCCTTTGTTCTGGGTGTATTGATCATCATTCCTATCGGCGGTGCAGATATGCCAGTCGTCGTATCGATGCTCAATAGTTACTCTGGTTGGGCTGCTGCGGGTATCGGTTTTTCATTAAATAACTCCATGTTGATTATTGCCGGTTCTCTGGTCGGATCATCAGGTGCGATTCTTTCGTACATCATGTGTAAGGCGATGAATCGTTCGTTCTTTAATGTGATTCTGGGCGGCTTTGGTGGTGAAGCAGCAACGGCCAGTGCTGGTGCGCAAGCCCAACGTAACGTCAAATCGGGTTCCGCTGACGACGTCGCATTTTTGCTGGGTAATGCAGAAACGGTGATCATCGTTCCTGGCTATGGTCTGGCGGTCGCGCGCGCGCAACATGCCTTGAAAGAGTTGACCGAAAAACTGACGCACAAAGGCATTACCGTTAAGTATGCAATTCATCCGGTGGCGGGTCGTATGCCTGGTCACATGAACGTTTTGTTGGCAGAAGCGGAAGTGCCGTACGACCAGGTGTTTGAGATGGAAGACATCAATAGCGAATTTGGTCAGGCGGATGTGGTTTTGGTATTGGGTGCAAACGACGTCGTTAATCCAGCCGCCAAAGATCCTAAATCACCGATTGCAGGTATGCCGATTCTGGAAGCCTACAAAGCTAAAACTGTTATCGTAAATAAGCGCTCCATGGCATCCGGTTATGCTGGTATCGATAATGAGCTGTTCTATTTGGATAAAACCATGATGGTCTTCGGTGACGCTAAAAAGGTCATTGAAGATATGGTGAAAGCAGTCGAATAAGACGCTGAAATTTAAAATTAAAAATCCCCGTCATTTGGATGCGACGGGGATTTTTTTATGGCTAGGACTTACTCAAAATTGCTCTAGCAAGGCATGGCGGCGACGACAGTAAAGGATACGGCTAGGAACTATAACGCCGCAGGAGCGGTTTTGTGTAGTTCCTCATGGCGTTTTCAGATAATAAAAAAGCCACCTGCAAAGCAGATGGCTGATGTACGCCGTTTTTGAAAATGTGAGTAAATTACATTCTGACCAAGGTTGATTTACCAAACAAACTTTCAATCAGATCTACCGCCAGAATTGCGGTTTGATTGCGTAAATCCAGAGCAGGATTAAGTTCAACCAGATCCAGTGACGCGAGTAATCCGGTATCGGCAATCATTTCCATACACAATTGTGCTTCGCGATAAGTTGGGCCACCCAGTACTGCTGTACCTACGCCAGGCGCAATTGCAGGGTCCAGGCAATCCATATCAAAGCTCACGTGCAAATGCGTATTGGAATCGATGCCAGCCAACGCTGAACTCATGACATTGCGCATGCCATACTCATCAATGTAACGCATGTCGTAGACTTGAATACCCATTTCATGAATGAATTTCTTTTCACCGGCATCCACGCTGCGGATGCCGATTTGGCGAATTTCATCAGGTTTCATGGCTGGCGTATGTCCGCCGTAAGCAATCAATTCTTTTGGCCCATGCCCCATCAGGCAAGCGACAGGCATGCCGTGGATATTGCCGGTCGGGCTGATCGTCGATAAATTGCTGTCTGCATGCGCATCAAACCACAGTACGCGTAATTTTTTACCAACGCGGCGGCAATGCGCCGCAACCGCACTGATAGAACCAATTGCCAGACAATGATCGCCACCCAGCATCATAGGAATGTGACCATTCTGCAAAGCATGGTCGACGGCGTCATAAACAGCCTGATTCCAATCGATCGCTTCTTTCAGATGGCGCAAGCCATTGACCGGCTGCTCCCAGGGATTTGCCGGGCCATGCAGATTGCCGTGGTCGATAACTTTGAGATGACGGCCTTCAAGTGCTTCGTTCAGACCGGCTACTCTTAGTGCGTCAGGCCCCATGCCTGCGCCTTTGACGCTGGCGCCAACATCTGTTGGCGCTCCAATTAAGGAAATGGTTTTCATTCTATGTGTAATTTCAGACAAGGTTATGCTGTTAAGCGTATTAAGCATGTATTGGCACTTTTGGTGCTAACGGTGTTTCTGGTGTTGCCGGTGTTGCCGGTGTTGCTGAGTTTGCATTTTTTGTGTTGACGACGGGTGCACCCATTCCCATACCAAACAAATCTTTTGGATTCATCATCTCAGGAATTAAATCCAGCATGGGTGACGTTTTTTGCATGACAAACTTTTCCAGATAACGCATCGCAGAAAAATCTTCCAGTGCAAAACCGACAGAATCAAAAACCGTGACCTGTTCTGCAGACATACGGCCAGCGGCTTTTCCTTCAAGAATTGTCCACAATTCAGTTACCTGAAAGTCCGCTGGCATTTGCTGTAATTCGCCCTCAATTCTGGATTGCGGTTCGTATTCAACCACAACATAAGCATTATTCAAAATATCTGCGTGTAACTCTGTTTTTCCGGGGCAATCACCGCCAACGCCGTTGATGTGCATGCCAGGTTCTATCATTTCTGGTGTCAGAATCGTGGCATTGGTTTTATCTGCTGTCACCGTGGTTACAATGTCCGCACCTTTGACCGCTTCTGCGATAGATGCGGCGCGTACCACACGTAAATTGGGGTAAGCGCGCAAATTATGAATCAATTTTTCAGTTGCTGCAGGATCAACGTCAAAAACTCGGATTTCTTCTATGCCTAACATCGCGTGAAAGGCGACTGCCTGAAATTCACTCTGAGCGCCATTGCCAATCAGCGCCATCCGTCGACTGCCTGGACGCGCCATGTAGCTCGCTGCTAAAGCAGAAGTTGCTGCAGTACGAATTGCAGTGGTCAGTGTCAATTCAGATAACAAACGTGGATAACCTGTATCAACGTCGGCGAGAACACCAAATGCAGTCACAGTCAGCAAGCCAGCTTGGGTATTTTTAGGGTGACCATTCACGTATTTGAATGAGTAGTTGGTACCGTCAGAAATGGGCATTAATTCAATAACGCCGACGTCGGAGTGATTTGCCACGCGGGCGGATTTGTCAAAACTGCCCCAGCGCAAATAGTCTTCTTTAATCATCTCTGCCATACGGGTGATGGCTGTTTCTGGCTTTACCTTACGTAAGTGGGCTTGCATTTCTTGTGTGCCAATATAGGTCACCATGATGTTCTCCGAATAGTTTGAATTAGCCAGGATGAAACCAAAAAAATGCAAATTAAAATGAGCTCACATCAATTTGCTGTCCATCCTGTAAAACCAGAACATCGTCATTGGACTTAGCCAGGTTATACAAAAAGAGGCATGTCCGGAAGCCGCTGCGAAATTTTTCCGCATTTCGCAAAAGCCTCAAGCACTAAAGTGCTCATGGAAACGACGAGTTCTGTTAACCATTGTAGCTACGCCGTAGAATAATTAGATTGCTAAATTTGTTGTATTATCTTTAAATAGAGAAATTTTATTTCTTAAATAAATTTATAGAGAACTTATATTTCATAATATCGTTATTGAATAAAATATCTTTAAATTATGCTGAAAATAATCTAAGCCACGTTTGACAATGGAGGTCGAGGTTAGCATTGACGATTGAACACTGATCTTGATTTTTGTTTGATTTATCACTTTAGCGCTGAAGAAATAAGGAATAAAAATGGATGCCTATGATTTAAGTATTTTGCGCCATCTACAAGATGATGGTCGTATGAGTAACCTGAACCTGGCAGAAAAAATTCATTTATCTGCCCCGCAAACGCTACGTCGTGTGAGGGTATTGGAAGAAAAGAAAATTATCCGTCGCTATGTTGCACAGGTCGCGCCTGAAGCCCTTGGTTTGGGAGTGATGGCTTTTGTCAATTTATCTCTGGATAGAGAGCAGTTCAGAAACGTGCGTGAAGTTGAAAAGCAGTTGCGGGCATTTCCTAACATCATTGAATGCCACACGATTTCTGGTGACTTTGACTATATTCTAAAAGTCGTTGCGGCTGATTTGAAGAGCTTATCGCAATTTTTGACCGATACGCTGATGCAAGTGCCAGGGGTAGCTTCATTGCGTTCAATGATTTGTATGGAGGAAGTCAAACCAGTGTGCGGTTTGCCTATTGATTGAAATGCCGGATCTGAGGGGGGATACTTCTGCAGATCCGGAGCGCATCAATAAGCTTAGTGATGCTTACTGATACTAGTGATATTAGTGATAAATAGCGAAACGCAGAGAGAATTTTTTGAAGTGACGATAGCTGGCACCAAGTTTATGCAACGCATCCAAAGATTGTTCCAGAGATTCGCCTTCTTTCGTGAAGTTGGCGCGGAATTCTTCAAACGCCGCTTCTAATACCGTGGCGAGCTGGTGGTTATAAATGCGTCCGTAATTCATTAAACGTCTTTTTGTGCGGAGTTTCATCATGCATCCTTTTAAAGTGAAGGGCGGATTATAGCTTTTTTAAAAAACACGGCTGGCAAAATTAAAAAGCACATTAACGCCAGCCGTACATCATTTGTCCGGCAAGTAAACTTTTGAATGGTTTTAACACATCAATGGCGCCAAGGCTGATACCTAGCAAAGACTGCGTGAATGAACCATCCGGCGAACTGGCAAACACACGTGCCATGCTATCGGTAATCCGTATCGTTAATTGTCGATCGGTTCGTCGTTGGTCGATAAACTGAGGTATTGCGGTGGTCAATTCAGTAGTCTGGCGGCTCAAGCATTTCGCCAATGTATGCGCATCCCTCAGACCTAAATTTAAACCTTGACCTGCTACAGGGTGCAAGGTCTGCGCGGCATTCCCGATGCTGACTGTGCGTCCAGTTGAATCTGGCTGCGCATTCAAACCTAGTGGATAGGCGTTGCGTTTCGATATCTGTTGAAATTGCCCCAGACGATGGCCAAATGCCACTTGCAACTCTGCAAGAAATGCCTGGTCGTCGAGCGCGATGAGTTTCTCTGCCATCGCAGGACGAGCACACCACACCATTGCGTAACCGTCTTCTTGTGGCAACAAGGCCAATGGTCCCTGATCGGTAAAGCGTTCAAAAGCGCGTTGTGGTTGCGCCTGATCACAAGTGACATGCGCAATGATCGCAGTCTGTTGATAATCGTGCCGCTGCATGCGTTGGCTCTGGTCCGCAAAGGTGCCGCCTTCCGCTTGTACAAGAATTTTGGTGGTGACGGTGGAATGGTCGCCTGTTTCCGCGTGCTTCAGACGAATCACGACATGGTCAACTTGTTCTTCGATGCCGTCCACCTGATATGGTCTTAACATGTGAACATGTGTCTTCGCCAGTGCCGTCTGCATAGGGCTGATGATGTCACCATAACGCGCCACATATCCTAAGGCTGGTACGTTGTAATCATCTGCACACATCAGACTACGACCAAAATGCGAGCGACGGGAAACATGAATTTCACGGATTACACTCGCCTTGATTGGCCAGCTTCCGGCACGTTGCAAGATTTGCTGACTTCCGTAAGAAATTGCAATTGAACGCGCATCTTGTTCAGCCTGTGCCGCGTTCTTTGCGTCAAACAGGGCAATTCTATCTGCCGGAAAACCTTGCCGGGATAACAGTAGTGCCAGCGCTTGTCCAACCGGACCTGCACCACAAATTGCAATATCAAAGTCTGGAGTATTCATACTGTATGTGTTTATCTATGCTGCATTTCAGCTTCTATTTCCGTGACCGTTTTTGGGGTGTCACGGCTGAGATTCAGATGCCCATCGCTAGTGATCAGAATATCGTCTTCAATCCGTATGCCGATGTTCCAGAATTCTTCCGGCACATGTTCTGCTGGTCGCACATAGATGCCGGGTTCTACGGTGATGACCATGCCTGCTTGTAAATGTCGATAGGGCTTTTCTTCGGCAATATTATGTGTTTCGCGATATAGACCTACGTCATGCACGTCGAGTCCTAACCAATGTCCGGTGCCGTGCATGTAAAACTGACGATAGGCGAGATTGGTAATGGCGTCATCGAGGGATCCCACTTTATTCTTGTCGAGTAAGCCAGTATCGAGCATGCCTTGCGTTAGAACACGCACTGCGGCATGGTGACCATCCATGTAGCGTGTTCCTGGTTTGGCGCATTCCAGTGCCGCAGATTGCGACGCGAGCACGATTTCATACAGGGTTTTTTGTGCAGAATTAAACTTGCCATTGACTGGAAAGGTGCGGGTAATATCGGATGCGTAACTATCAAATTCACAGCCCGCGTCAATCAAAACCAAATCGCCATCGTGGATTTGTTCCTGATTGCTTTGATAGTGCAAAACACAGGCATTTGCACCCGCGGCGACGATAGAGCCGTAGGCGGGAGATTGTGCTCCCTGTCGACGAAATTCGTACAATAACTCGGCTTCTAATTCATATTCAAATTGTCCGGCTCTGGCGGCGCGCATTGCTCTTGCGTGTGCTGCGCCGGAGATGCTGGCGGCACGCTGCATGTTTGCAATTTCAACGTCGTCTTTGAATAGTCGCATCTCGTCGATCAGATAACGTACATCAACAGTTGTGGTTGGTGCGCTGATGCCTGTGCGACTTTTAGCGCGTACTTCTTGCAACCATTGTTGAAGCTGGTTGTCCAGATGAGGTTCAGTACCTGAACTATAAAATAGCTTGTGTGCATCGGCGAGAAAGCCTGGCATTTTTTCATTGATGTCATCGATCGCGTAGGCTTCATCAAAACCAAATTCGACTCGCGCTGCTTCCGGGCCAAACCGATAGCCATCCCAGATTTCACGCTCGATATTTTTTTCGCGACAAAACAAAATCGTTGTTTGTTTATCGCCAGCAGCGATCAGAACGATCATTGCATCCGGCTCAGTAAAACCGGACAGATAATAGAAATAGCTATCGTGCCTGAATGGAAAAGTATTGTCGTTGTTACGGATGAGTTCGCGCGCCGTCGGGATAATAGCAACACCTCCGCCTTGCGCTTGCATCAAAGACAGCAGGTGTTGACGACGTGCAGCATAGTGGAGGTAATTTGCTTGCCCCATACCTATCCTTTAACGAAATTCAGTGGTGCATTGAGTGCGTTGAGTTGCTCCAGCGTGCCAATATTATGCCATTCACCACGATACAGTTCGCCACCAATTCGGCCAGCATCGATAAATTCGCGCATCAATGGTGCCAGTTTCGCATGCTCACCAGGACGAACACTAGCAAACATCTCAGGGCGATAGACACCAATATTAGCAAAAGTGTGCCGTGGCGTGCCTTCGTTAGATAAACCCATCAAGGTCAGTGCAAAGTCGCCCGTGGGATGGAAACTGGGATTTTTAACCATATACAGCCATGCGACATCGCGCTCTTGCTCTGGCAGTGGATTTCCCCACGGATCATTATCTTCGAGCGTATTTAAACATTCTTTGAAATCAAAATGTGGAATGTAGATATCGGCAGACACCACAATAAATGGATCAGAACCAAGTAAAGACAGGGCTTTGGCGATGCCGCCCGCGGTTTCCAGTGCGGTTTCTTCAGCTGAGTAACTGATCTGTGCGCCGAATTGGCTACCGTCGCCCAATGTATCGACGATCATATGACCAAGGTGCGCATGATTAATGACGATCTCAGTGATTCCAGCCTTGACCAAATTTAAAATATGCCAAACGATTAATGGACGACCACGTACCTTCAATAATGGCTTAGGACAAGTGTCGGTCAACGGTCGCATGCGTTCGCCGCGACCTGCTGCAAGTAACATCGCTTTCATATTGCTGACCTCAGAACGTGTAGCCAACTTGGGGGGCAGTATTTTCCAGCTCGTCGAGCAGGCGTAACAGCGGCACTAACTCTTTGTAACGATGGCAAGTTTTGCGCACATATTCCATGACCGTCGGAATATCACCCAGGAAATTGTCTTTTCCATCGCGGTAATGCAAGCGCGTAAAGATACCTAAAATTTTGAGGTGACGCTGTACACCCATCCATTCAAAATCACGGTAAAAGCTATCAATATCCGGCGCAACCGGCAGCCCCGCACGTTTCGCTTTTTCCCAATAGCGTATTGCCCAGTCGAGTACCATTTCCTCATCCCACTGTACATAAGCATCACGTAACAGAGAAACAAGATCATAGGTAATGGGGCCGTAGACTGCATCCTGGAAGTCGACAATGCCGGGATTGCCTTTGTCCATCCACATTAAATTACGTGAATGAAAGTCGCGATGCACATACACTTGTGGTTGCGCCAATGCACTCGCCAGCAAGTGATCGAAAACTTTATTTAAGGTGGCGGTCTGCGCTTCCGTCAGGGTGACACCTAAATGCTTGTTGATGTACCACTCAGGAAACAAGTTCAGTTCACGCAGCAAAAATGCACGATCATATTCTGGCAGCACATCTGGCTGACTTTGTGCCTGCATCAACACCAGTGCGTCGATTGCATCAAGGTACAGATGATGTGCTGTGTCCAAATTCAAGACGTGTGCATAAGTATGCAAACCAAGGTCGGTGACGACTAAGAAACCTTCTTCCAGATTTTGTTCTAACACTTCTGGTACGGTCAGGTTAATGCTTTTGAGCAGGTTTGCCATTTTGATAAAAGCAGCAGAATTTTCAGTCGCTGGCGGGGCGTCCATGGCGATCAGACTGCGTCCATCCTTGGTGTCGATGCGATAAAACTGTCGGAAACTGGCATCAGACGATGCCGGGCGCAGCGTATCAAGTTCGATTGAGTGAGCAGAAAGCCCACCTAACCACGCTTTGAGAGCGGCAAGGCGTTGTTCTTTTTCCTCAGAAACGGCTGAGTTTGCGGGCTGGTTATCGGTGGATGACATGATGAATTTGATAATAGATTGAGTTTGTACACACAGTTCAAGTAGATTTAGCGGCATTTCACCTATAATAGGCGACTAATTTCTGGCGGATTGTCTGAATGATACCGTCTATTATGCTTGCCAAAACGCTCACTTACTACTGAATACATGCGCAGGAAACCCGTATTATCTCACTCACCGCTCTTGTTTCCTACTATCCCCGCGATTGTCGTGTCGATACTGGTGCCCGCCTTCTTTTCACAGGTGCAGGCGCAGACCCTGAAGGTTTCGGAAACGCTCGCATCGCCGCTCGACGCTGAAAACAGAGGTTCCTCAGCTCAAACTTTGAAAGCCGATCAGTTGCAGCAGATTGATCCGTTTAGTTTTGAGGAAGATACCGCCTTACGCCAAAAGAGCAAGCAAGATAAAAAGGAAGAGCGAGATAAGCAAAAAGAAAAGCAGAAGGACGCGGATAAAGTAGCACCCACCGTTGTGCAGTCCGAAAGAATGTTCGGTCGCCCAGATAGGTATGCTCATTTTGAAGATAATGTAGAGATCGTAAAGGGCAGTACGACCTTAACAGCTGATAAGGCGAGCTATCTGTATCTTGAAGATCAGGTCGAAGCTGAAGGAAATGTACGTATCCGTAAGCAGGGGGATTGTTTCAACAGCGATACTGCGCAAATGCGTTTGGACTCGGGCGTTGGCAACGTGGTTCGTGCTGATTATCATTTGCTGGAATCGAATGCCCAGGGAAAAGCCACAAAGATTGACTTTCTGGATACCGAGCGTTCCATCGTTCACGAGGGAACTTATAGTACTTGTAATGGCCTTGATCCTGACTGGTACTTGCGAGCAGATACATTGAATCTCGATAGCGGTCTTGATACCGGTATTGCAGGCAAGTCCGTACTTTATTTTATGGGGACACCTATCCTTGCGACCCCGACTCTGACTTTTCCTTTGTCTGGCGCTCGTCATTCCGGATTTTTACCGCCGACAATTGGAGCGTCAACGGTAGGTGGCGCCGAATTTGGTCTGCCCTATTATTACAATATCGCACCGAACCGAGATTTAACCTTATATCCGAAAATCATTTCTCGCAGGGGGCTGCAATTGGGTGCCGACATGCGCTATCTCGGTGAGACTTATCGTGGTGAAACTTCGCTTGAAGGATTGTCAGCAGATAAATTAACGAATACCAGCCGATACGCATTAACATCGTCGCATCAACAACTGCTGACGCCCGCTTTGAATTTGACCTGGGATATCAATATTGCATCCGACGATAACTATCCTTCAGATTTTTCAAATTCTATTACCAAAACCTCTCAGCGGTTGTTGCCGCGAAATATCAATGCAACGTATTCGGGCGCATTCTGGAATCTCAGTGTATTGGCTAGCAATTATCAGGTATTGCAAGACCTGAATGACCCTATCGTCAGGCCGTATGATCGTTTGCCACAAATTCAGTTTCATGCTGAGCAACATGACGTGATGGGTTTCGATTGGGCGTTTGATTCCAGCCTGACTCGTTTTTGGCACCCGACTTTTGTGCGTGGAGACCGATTGGTTCTCAATCCGCAGTTATCCATGCCGTTTATTCAGCCAGGTTACTTTATAACACCCAAATTGCAGTTGCATGTCAATTCGTACCAACTGGTGCGTCAGGATCCTGGCTACCCATCGGACTTTACGAAAGTAGTACCTACATTTTCGGTTGACAGTGGTATGGTGTTTGAGCGTCAGAGCACCTTGTTTGGCCGTGACGTCACGCAAACGCTCGAACCTCGGTTATTTTATGTACGCACACCCAATGTGAACCAAGACGCGGTGCCACTTTTTGATAGTGCAAAGGCTGATTTTAATTTTGCGCAGATTTTTAGCGAAAACCGGTTTAGTGGACAAGATTTAGTTGGAGACTCGAATCAGATTACCGCAGCTCTTGTGTCTCGTTACATTGAGATGGATGGTGAAGAGCGATTAAAGCTGGCTATCGGACAGCGTTTTTATTTCAATTCCCAAAAAGTAACGACCGACGATACCATCCCGTCAAGTCGTTCTGATTTGCTGTTGGCCGCAACCGGTCAGGTGACACGTAGCCTCGGATTGGATTTAGGCTTACAGGTAAGTCAAAGTAGCCGTCAATCCGTCAAATCAAATTATGGCATTCGCTGGCAACCTGAACCGAAAAAAGTGTTGAATCTGGCGTATCGCTTTCAACGCGACGAATTGGAAGAAGTCGATGTCTCGGGACAATGGCCAATTGGAAAACGTTGGTATGCAGTTGCCAGAAGCAACTATTCTTTGATGGACAGAAAAGTTGTCGACGGTCTGGTCGGATTTGAATATAAGGCAGACTGCTGGGCTTTGCGCTTTGTTGCACAACGATTTGCAATCGATAGTCTGAACAATAATACGGGTTTTTCGATTCAACTTGAACTTGGTGGGCTAGGCAAATTAGGTGTCGGGAACGATCCTATCGAGGCTTTAAAACGTAACATTTCCGGCTATCAGCCAATTACTGAGCGTTAATTCGTGATGTGACGGGCTCTATGAAGTGTTTCGTGAGGTGGTTAGTGATTTTTTGAATAGCAATGCGCAAGCATGGTTGTTTGTGAAAACACCGCTAACGTGTATATTGCAACTTTTATGCCGCTGAAGCAGTCAATACTGCGGCTTTGCTCAAACAGTTTTTTAGATCATTATGCGACATTTATTGCACATGAAACAACGTACTCTTTTATCTGTAGCGGCGCTTTCAATTGGGCTGCTTGCGACTCATTCCAGCTTCGCGCAACAGGCTGTCAGCGGCAAGACTGCGCCTGCGAAGTCACAAGTTGTCAATAGTATTGTCGTCGTTGTTAATGACGAAGTGATTACTCGACAGGAATTAAATGAACGAATGATCACCGTTGAGCGTCGCTTGAAGGCACAGGGTACAGCCCTGCCTGATCGCGCTGACTTGCAAAAGCAATTGTTGGAACGCATGATCATAGATCGTGCGCAATTACAACTGGCAAAAGAAAACGGTATGCGTGTTGATGATGTCATGCTCGATCGCGCCATGTTGCGAATGGCCGAGCAAAATAAAATGAACATGCAAGAGTTCCGTAATCAAATTGAACGCGAGGGAACGTCCTATGCTCGATTCCGTGAGGAGATTCGTGACGACATCATGATGCAGCGCATACGCGACCGTGAAGTTGATAGCAAAATCTTGATTACAGAGACTGAAGTCGATAATTTCCTTGCAGCGGAAGCGAGTGCAAAAGCTGGAAAGCAAGAGTTGAATCTTGCGCATATTCTGATTCGCATCCCTGAGAATGCGACCGCAGACCAAATCGCTTTGCGCAGAAATCGTGCTGAAGAAGTACTGCAAAAATTGCGTGCAGGTGGTGATTTTGCCAAACTGGCGGTGACTTATTCCGATAGTGCAGAAGCACTCAAAGGCGGTGATCTGGGCTGGCGTGAACAAGATCGTTTGCCACAACTTTTTTTAGATGCGGTTGGAAAAATAAAAACGAGTGAATTCACCGATATTATCCGCAGCCCTAACGGTTTTCATATCGTCAAATTGAATGGTCAGCGTGCGTCAAATGATGCGAAGCAAGATGCCGCGGTCGTTCAGCAGACACACGTACGTCATATTTTGATGAAACCAAATCAAATTATTTCTGAAGCGGAAGTTCTGCAGAAATTACAGGATTTGAAAAAGAAGATTGATAGTAAAGAGACCGCATTTGAAGATGCGGCAAAAGCTAATTCTGCAGATGGCTCTGCAGCGAAGGGGGGCGATCTTGGATGGATTTATCCAGGTGATACGGTGCCAGAGTTTGAACAGGCAATGAATAAGTTGGCGATCAATGAGGTCAGCGTACCTGTAAAATCGCCATTTGGCTATCACCTGATTCAAGTGTTAGAACGCAAATCGGAAGATCAAACTAACGACCGTCAGCGTATGGCTGCGCGTAATGCTCTACGTGAACGCAAGTCAGACGAAGCGTACCAAGACTGGTTACGTGAATTGCGTGATCGTACGTATGTTGAATTCCGTACGGAAGATAAATAATGCCAGAATCGAGATTGCCGGTCATTGCACTGACGGTAGGTGAACCGGCAGGAATAGGGCCGGAAATCTCGATTCGCGCCGCATGGTCTCTGCGGCATGAAGTCAGACCTGTGTTGGTTGGCGATGCAGCCTTCCTGGCAATGTTAGCTAACGAAATCGATCCCGCAATACAATTGATGGGCGTTTCTCTCGAAGCGCTCAGAAATGATGGGTTGTCAGCGAGCCGAAGTGATCGGATTACAGTCATCGATTGTCCGCTCAGTGCTCACGTGCTTGCAGGTCAACTTGATCCTCGCAATGGCAGAGCCGTTTTGCATACGCTGGATGTCGCAATTGAAAGTGTGCAACAAGGCTGGTGCGATGCCATCGTTACTGCACCATTGCAAAAAAGTACCATCAACGATGCTGGTGTGAAATTCAGCGGACATACCGAATATCTGGCGGAAAAGACACAGACACCGCAAGTGGTTATGATGCTCGCCTGCGAGGCAAATGCGCACTTGACACAACCATTGCGGGTCGCATTAGCAACAACGCATTTAGCGTTAAAAGACGTGCCAGCGGCAATTCGTTTCGACGATTTGTTACGCACGCTGCAAATCATTGACGCTGATTTGCGAGACAAGATGGGAATTCCTCATCCGCGCATTTTAGTGACCGGACTTAATCCGCATGCGGGAGAAAACGGCTATTTGGGGCGCGAAGAAATCGATGTGATCACTCCTGTCATCGAACATGCAAAAAGTCTCGGTATCGAAGCAAGCGGTCCTTATCCAGCGGATACGTTGTTTCAAGCTAAATATCTGGAACACGCTGATTGTGTTTTGGCGATGTATCACGATCAGGGTTTGAGTGTGCTGAAACATGCGAGTTTTGGATTGGGTGTCAACATTACTTTAGGTTTGCCGGTGATTCGCACCTCTGTGGATCACGGTACAGCCTTAGATTTGGCGGCGCAAGGTCTGGGACATGCGGATATTAGTAGTATGCTGGTGGCAATTCGCGTTGCCACTGAAATGGCAAAAAATAAGAAACAATCATGAAACATATTCCACGTAAACGTTTCGGTCAAAATTTTCTGACCGATCAATTGGTGTTGAGCCAGATCATTCGCGCCATCAACCCACGTCCTGGCGAAACCATGGTCGAAATTGGACCAGGTCTCGCTGCGATGACCAGTCTGCTTTTGGAAGGTTTGCCACAAATGCATGTGGTGGAACTGGATCGTGATCTGGTCACTCGCCTGAAGAAGACTTTTCCGGCAGATAAGCTAATCATCCATGAAGGCGACGCATTGAAATTTGATTTCAATACCATTCCGGTGCCTGAGGGTAAAAAACTACGTGTTGTCGGCAACTTGCCGTACAACATTTCCAGTCCATTGTTATTTCATCTGGCTGAGATCGCTAATCAGGTCGAAGACCAACACTTCATGTTGCAAAAAGAGGTGGTTGAACGCATGGTAGCACCTCCGGGAAGCAAAACCTATGGCCGTTTATCTGTGATGTTGCAGTGGCGTTACGAGATGGATTTATTGTTTGTCGTACCGCCTGAATCCTTTGATCCGCCGCCAAAAGTTGATTCTGCGATCGTACGCATGATCCCGAAAAAAGAAACCTTGCCTTGTGATCAAAAGAGTTTAGAAGCTGTCGTAACTAAGGCGTTTTCACAACGCCGTAAAGTGGTACGTAACTGTGTGGCAGGTATGTTTACTGAACAGCAGCTCATCGATGCTGGTGTTGATCCACAGGCGCGTCCAGAGACAATTCCGCTCGAACAATACGTCAACCTCGCGCGTATTCTTCATGCTGCTGCATAAGTTGATAAAGCACTATTTGATCTATTTATTTACGCTGATTTTCACACTATGAATATTACGCTGACCCCTGAATGGCAATCCCTGTTGCAGCACCAGACCCGTCTGGAGCAAAAACACTTACGTGACTTATTCGCAGAAGATCAGCAACGTTTTAAACGCTTTTCAGCGGAGCTGGACGGTCTGCTCATCGACTATTCTAAACAAAGAATAGATCAATCAGCGTTAGACGGTTTACTTGCGTTGGCACGATTGTCGAACGTTGAAGCCTGGCGTGATCGCATGTTTTCCGGTGAAAAAATTAACATCAGCGAAGACCGTGCAGTGTTGCATACCGCCTTACGCAACATGGACTTCAAGCCGTTTCCGAGTGCGGAACACGATGTGATGCCGCAAGTGCGCGCCGTGCGTAAGCAAATGCGTGACATCGTTGAACGCGTGCGCAGTGGTTTGTGGCGCGGATTTAAAGGTGATGCGATTCAGAATATCGTTAATATCGGTATCGGCGGTTCTGACCTCGGCCCCAAATTGGCTACGCGCGCTTTGTCAGCGATGCAGCATCCGAATCTGAAATTTTATTATGTCTCGAATTTGGACAGTGCACATCTTGCTCCTCTGTTAGAAGAGCTTGATCCACGCACGACCCTGTTTATCGTGGCATCGAAGACCTTTACCACCCAGGAAACCAGTATCAACGCACACACGGCACGCACCTGGCTGATGGCTGCGGCGATGGAGGAGTGGGCGATCGGCAAACACTTTATTGCTGTCACTTCCAGTCCGGACAAGGCACGTGAATTTGGCATTCCCGACGCTAATATTCTGACCATCTGGGACTGGGTTGGGGGGCGCTATTCTCTATGGTCGGCAGTCGGTTTGTCAGTTGCATTAGCGATAGGCATGAGTGGTTTTGAACGCATGTTGCAGGGCGCAGAAACCATGGATAAGCATTTTTGCTCAGCGCCCCTGGAACACAACCTGCCCGTATTAATGGCATTGATCTCGGTTTGGAACACCAATTTTCTGGGCGCAGAAACCACAGCCATTTTGCCGTATAACGAATCCATTCGTCACTTGCCAGCGTTTTTACAACAGCTGGAAATGGAATCTAATGGCAAAACCGTTGGCCGTAATGGCGAGCCTTTGACTTGTCGGGCTAATCCCATTGTCTGGGGTGAGATCGGCGTCAACGGTCAGCATGCATTCTTCCAATTACTGCATCAGGGCGGCTGGTTGATACCGTGCGACTTCGTCGTTGCAGCATCCAGCGATCATCCTTTACCAGGCCATCAGGCTCCTTTGCTGGCAAACTGTCTGGCTCAAAGTGCTGCTTTAGCCTTTGGTAAAACCGAAGCCCAAGCACGCGAAGAATTAACCAATGCTGGTTTGAACGAGGCCCAGATTTCTGCCCTTTTGCCACATAAGGTCTTTGCTGGTAATCAGCCTTCCACCACGATACTGATGCCTGCTCTCGACCCATTCCAACTCGGTATGTTGCTGGCGCTGTATGAGCATAAGGTGTTCGTGCAAGGCGTCATCTGGGGCATTAATTCATTTGATCAATGGGGTGTTGAACTCGGTAAGCAATTGGCAAACCGCCTGTTACCAGCCATTCTGGGCAATCAGGACTACGATGCCCAACTTGATACTTCTACTAGCGGCTTAATCGCCTACTTCCGACGCCACGGTCACGTGTGACCTGCCAACAAGGATAACTTGCAACGCGCAAGTTATCCTCTCCGCTGAATTACTCGACGCACTCCAATCCCCACTTTTTAGTGGATGGTGACGGCATTTTTGCTACCGTATTTCATCTATTTTAATAAAAAAATAATAAAGTAAAGTGTTGAAATACAACAAAAAGTTACTTAAAGTTACTTTGGTGTTGCAAATCTTTTTTGCTAGTATGCTTTAGAAGAGAAAGTATTTTTCTCTTTCTTTTTCTATTTATATGAATAGTTTCTGAATTTCTCAAGCCGATTAAGTAGTTCAAAAAGGCTTATTTGCATGATTTACCGATGTTTCTTCGGCGCTTTTGTTGTTTTCACTTGCAGATTCGTTTTTCATTCTGGAGGCGGTAATGAAAAAGAAACTAAAGTACTTTCTTTTGTTACTCTTTTTGGTCGGCGGTACTGCGTTTGCAGAATTAGTTGATAACAGTGACATTTATTGGAATGAGGCATCTCCCCAAGAGAGGGCATTTGCTCTGAAGTATTTGGAAAATGTTGCGGAGAAAATCCCGGATTTTCTTTCTGGTTCAATTTATAAAATTATTGAAAATATCCAGACTTCCCCTGATATCTTGCCACTTATAGCGCCAGTTGGTTTTGGGCAGCCAAATCCTGTTGATCCCACTACTCCTTTCATAAAAAAATTATTACTTGTCACACCAGTAGTTATCGCAATTGTTCACCCTAAACTTTTGGAGTTACGTGATGCTGTCGCAAAGGGTTTCTTTGAGTTAGATATTCGTGCTGCTTTCGATGCGGTAATAGATGTTTTTAAATCGACGAAGGTGGTTCCACAGGTGGCAGTGGCAACAGCAACACAACAAGAACAATTTACAAGATTAGAAAAAATTTACCGGAGAATTAAAGACGTAGAAGAAGTGGAGGAACCAGATGCGCCAACTGTCTACACCTGGGCACGAGGTGAACCACCACAGCCAGTAGCCTCTGGAGGTGTTTTTGATTGGGATCAGGATCAATCGGCGGTGTTAGCGTATTTTTTATCCGATGCAGCCTATGAAAGAAAAATTCGAATTGGAAATGGCCGCTATCTGAACGTTTATCCACCGAAATACGACGAAAATAAAAGGGAGATCATGCCTGGACGAGTTGCAGCTGAAAGGAGCTACAATAAAGATGCGACCGGCGGCTTTTTTTGGTCTTCAAGCAGCAATGCAATTTATTTAGGAAAATATAAATGTCTGGCTGTAGATAATTCCCAAAACATCCTGACTGCAGTGTCAACAACATGCAAGTCGGACGAACCAAAGCAAATGTGGCGACGGCTTCCAATTAAGTTAGATAATAACGAGGTGCCGATTAAAGTAGCTTATGAATCAGTTGCTTTTCCGGGGAAATGTTTTTCTAATCTTCAGGAAAATTCTTTTTTTATTGATCGATGTTTCATTTGGGACTATCGGGGTGTCGATGCGTCTGGACTTTTTAATGAAGTAACGCGAGATGCAACGCTTTCCTATGAAGAGGATTCTAAAATAAGACCTCAACCAACTGACACTACCGTCTTTATTCATAATAAAGAAACTTTTGATTACGATGTCCTGGTTACTAGTTTTGATTGTATTGAAAACGTCGCAATTGGTTTTCATCAATCGAATAACTTGGAGAATGCGTGTTCAGTAAAGCACCGTGTTCCTAGAGCGGTTTCTGGAGTGACATGGAGTGTAATTTTCGATGATGTTTGTTTAATCGACAGCGACAATCCAGATGTGTGCGGCAAAAAAGTGAAACGCAGGCATGTCGTTGGATCTGATATCTTGGCACCATTGTTGCCGGGACAATGGCGGGTTTATGTGATTAATATCGGCCAGGGTTTGGCAACGATTGTTGATGGCTACGGTTGGAATCACCCAATTGTTTACGATACGGGAAGTTTTCGCAGAATAACAACGCGTCGTCCAAACTTTGAAAAACACGCGACAGAGCTAGTTAAATTTATGAGTTGGATCTTGAAGGATGGAAAATCAGTGATGCACGCTAGCGCGCCGCAAGATACACCTCAATTCACTTCAACAGCTCGTAGGCCAATCCTGATGATATCCCATGCAGATTTCGATCACTATAATTTATTAGAATACGTATTTAATAGGAATCACCCCCAATTCGGGCAGTTGCCTGCACCTTATTCTGTTTATATTGGAGGTGATTTAAGTAAATTCTCAACCGCAGCAGAAGGGGTGCAAAAACAAACCCGTTTGTGGCTGGAAAATTTAGCAGCACCGGGTAGCGATACGAGGTTTTATGAAAAAATAAAATTTGTTGATAACAAATTATATGCGAGTAAAAATAAGGGGGGAGAATCACAAATTTCAGCAGCCTTTCCATTGATAGGTGATGATTCAAATGTAACCCTGGAAACAGTCTCAAATAGTGACCGTAAAGATCGACCATGGCTATATTTCCTTGAATCTCAATGGCAACTACCAGATGCAAATTTTAATAGCTTGGTCGTTTCTGTTGCAGATCGGACATATAGCGTAACCCTGCCCGGGGATGCTGTAGGAGTCAATGAAGATGATGCCGGAAAAAGGGTGAAGAACTTCGGTATTCATGCTCGAAAAGGATTGATGTTGGCACCTCATCATGGATCTGAAAAGGGCAGTAATCAAGTAAGTTTCTATAAGGCCTTTAAACCCACATCTGTGATTTTTTCTGCTGGAGATGATCCAACATTTAAACATCCCAGACTTAAATCATACGAAAATGCCACAAGTGCCGATAGTTTGCTCTGCCTTGCAAATGATGGTGGTGGTCGGAGAACGGCCGGATCATGCGCGGCGACACAGCCAGGTTTTGGTTATGTGGGAGGGAACTCAATCGATTTTAAAAAGGGGGGAACCGCCATCTTTGCCACCGAACATCATAGTCCGGATAGAGACGGAGAAGTGTTAGCTGGAGATATTATTGTAACAGTCACGCCATTAGGAGGAATGGTAAGTAATCGCTATTTTTCAACTCCGATGCCTACCACTTTATTATATGGCGTACCTGTCGCCTTTCCTACAATCGAGTATTTTTTTTCTGGACATCGTATTGGAGGAAAAGGTGAACCATTGCGTAGTGATGTTAGTCTATTAATAAATACAGATCCGAATATGACGTTTCAGGCTGGCTATTGCGCCAATGAGTATTTGCATAGCAGACTAGAAAATGGGACGAAAATTGCGGACTTTGGGGAATTGGTTGATTATAGCAAACCTTACCCCACATTTTTATGGAGTGGCTTCATGAAAAGTTTTAAATATAATATTCCACCATTGGATCAGCTTCAGAATTTAACCTTACCACGCGGTACCGTATTGACACAAATTCCGGTTGAGTCTTCAGGAATTAGTTGTAGATTTAGAGCTGATGAGCTTTGATATTTGATACATATAGGGTGTAGTCACTGTATGCACAGAAAGTGTTCGTGCAAGGTGTAAACTACCGAAGTTCTTAAAGCTTTATGAGCAGCAATCAGCACGCTATATTCAGTGAAGACAAATTGCAAATTCGTGAGTCAGGACAATACTTTCGGGTATTTGATGTATTGCCGTCCAAACACGTATCGACCCTGATTGAGTTTCGCTAAAACGATAACTTTCTATCTGAAATTCGATTTAAAGAATTGTGAAATATCGTGTCTAAAAACATGTCGATGATGGGAGATGGTTGTTCTGAAGTATTATTGCCTGATACCAATAACTTTTCTTCAGGCATCAGCTTCTATTATGTGGACCATGATTTTTTCTTGTTTGGCGCTGCTGTTTATTTTGATTTTGATTTTTTTGATGAAGATAATGAATTCAAGCGTAAGCTCGTCTGATGCCAGTGCAGATGCCAACAAGCTACGCATAAAAATTGATCGCTGATTGGTGCTGAGGGAACCTTGGCGCTCAACGACGGTTGGCTTTTGTAAATCTTTTGTAAATCCTTTGCACCGGAATTGAAATTATTTTTTACCCGGTGCAAATCTTTTTAGCTACCTTTAGAGGGTCACGTCTGCACTACGCTGTATTAGTTCAATTTTATAACCATCCGGGTCTTGCACAAAAGCGATGATGGTTTTTCCGCCTTTCACTGGGCCAGCTTCACGCGTCACGTTTCCACCGCGCTCTTTTACTGCCGCACACGCCGCCTCTGCGTTAGGGACTGCGATGGCAATATGACCGTAGGCAGTGCCCATATCGTATTGCTCGACGCCGTAGTTGTACGTCAGTTCCAGTTCTGCATGTTCAGGGTTGCTGCCATAGCCTAAAAACGCCAGCGTATATTTATATTCTGGATTATCGGATTGGCGCAGCAAATGCATTCCCAAAACTTTGGTATAGAAATCGATAGAGCGCTGCAGATTACCGACGCGTAGCATGGTGTGTAAGATTCTCATGGTTTTTCCTTGGTGTTTAGTGCTGTGGCGATCACGTATTGAGGTTTGCACTTTTTTTATTCAGCTCGCATTTTTACATATTCTGGAAATCTGTGTTTTATTACGGGCGGGTGTAACCCGCGCTGTGATCGCTGATGATGTGATTTGGCGGTTTTACCTGCACTATAGAGCATGATTGGATTATTTGAAATTCGGAAAATCCGCCGTCGCATGTTGTCGCAACTGGCGACGCGCGATGTCGAAATCAGGGAAGATGGATGCTACAGTCGCCCAAAAGCGCGGACTGTGGTTCATTTCTTTTAAATGAGCTAATTCGTGCGCAATCACATAGTCGATGATGAGCGGTGAAAAATGAATGAGTCGCCAATTTAAACGGATTTTTCCTTGTGAGGTGCATGAGCCCCAGCGCGTCGTTGCGGCCGATAGCGACACGCTGTGATAGCGTACATTGAGTTTTTCCGCATAGCCAGGCAAGCGTTCGTTAAATTCGCGCTTTGCTTGTTGCTGTAACCAATTGCGGATCAAGTCTTTTAATTGTTGTTCGCTGGTATCTGCAGGCAAACGCACGTGTAGTTCGTTTGCTTCTGAATCAAAATGAACACCTGTGCTGGGCGCGTTCATTATGCGGACAACAATTTCATTGCCCAGATAAGCCAACTTCGCTCCATCACCCCAGACAATGACTGGTTCGCGCTGACGTAAAGTACGTTCGTGTCGCTCGCTGAGTTTGCGTAAAATCCAGTTTTGCTTTTCATGAATAGCAGACTCGATGGCGTTAATGGTAACCCAGCGAGGGGCTGTAATGCGTAAGCCTTCATCATTGATTAAGAAGCCGATACTGCGGCGCTTAGATCGTTGTAGATCATATTCAAGCACCGTGCCATTGATCAAAATGCGGCGACGAATGCCTGCGTTAGTCTGTTCCCGCGGAGGTGCAAATGGCAGTGATGGTAGTGACGATTGTTGGTCATCATTTTTGTTTGTCGGGGGTGTTATCAGTTTTGGTGCCGGTGGTGGTAACTCAGGTGCTTCAGGCTTGGTTTTACGGCGTTCCGGCAACAAAAAATCGCTGAATAAATCCAGTTGCAATGCGAGTTGGATGGCTTTTACGATGGATGGCATACGCAGTTCAATTCAGACTGACAATCAGGATTTTTTTGGATGCGGATGGAATTTTTATAGTGAGAATTTAAATTCAGCTATGCATACTGTATCTCAAGTCAGAGAATGCTGCACGAGGCTGAACGATGTCGCTTGCGGATGCGTAAAGATTTTTTTGGTAACGAAGAAATTCGCGAAAATTAAAACTGAAGCTCAAAAATGGGGCGGCTATAGTTTAATTTTCGCTTTAAAAATTTGAATAAAGGCTTACCTTATTTTTCTGAACCATCAGCATTATAGGCATGTGGAGAGATCACACGCATTTCGGCTTCTATCCATGCCTCGACTTTTTGCATTAAATCGAAAGGATTTTCGCCTTCAGATGAAATAGGTTTCCCGACTGAAATAGTGACCGTGCCCGGGCGTTTGATGAAAGAATTTTTCGGCCAGCATTCGCCGGAGTTCAAAGCGATGGGGACAACTTGCGTGTTCGTTTCAACTGCCAACCTGGCACCACCACCTTTATAGCTGCCTTTTTTGCCGACTGCAATACGAGTGCCTTCTGGGAACATGATGATCCATTGGCCATCGGCGAGACGCTTTTTACCGTGCGTCACAACTTGTGCAAACGCATCTTTACCTTTACTTCGATCAATTGGTATCATGCGCAGCATAGAAATTGCCCAGCCAAAAAAGGGAATGTAGGTAATTTCTTTTTTGAATACAAACACCAGCGGGCGTGGAGTCGCCATCAATAGGAAAATGGTTTCCCACGCAGATTGGTGCTTGGACAAAATGATCGCTGGCGCATCCGGAAAATTTTCAAAACCTTTAAATTGGTAATGAATGCCACACACGACTTTTGCAGCCCAGATGATAAAAACATTCCAGCGCGCGGTAATGTAATAACGTTGGTTATAAGGCAGAAATGCAAACAGCATGCTGATCGGTGCCCAAACCACAGTGGCAACGATCATCAGCAGTAAAAAGATGAAAGAACGGATAAACGGTATTACATTACGCATGAAGTCTCCAGATCAGAAATGATTGCCATCCTATTTATTATTTTAGTTTATAGCATTAAACGGCAAAATTAAGTTCGGCTTGTAGTGAGTTGCTCAGCAATTGATCTACCATCGCTTCCAGATTTGGATAAATCTGTGTTCCGGGTGGTAAGCCGCCTTTCTCTTGCGTCTTCATGCCTTTACCAGTCAACACCAGATGGGGTATGCAACCCATCATGAAACCAGATTGCAAATCACGTAATGAGTCACCGACGCTATGTATGCCTTTGAGGTTGATATCATAGCGGCGGCTGATCTCATGCAGCATCCCAGGTTTCGGTTTGCGGCAGTCACAATTGTCATCGGCGGTATGCGGGCAGAAAAAAACGGCATCGATGGTGGCACCCACTTGCTGTGCTGCTGTATGCATTTTTTGATGAATTGCATTTAAGGTCGCCATATCAAATAATTTGCGTCCTATGCCAGATTGATTGGTCGCGACCACCACGGTATAGCCCGCCTGGTTCAGACGGGCGATGGCTTGCAATGAGCCAGGAATGGGAATCCACTCAGCAGGTGATTTGATAAACGCATCCGAATCCTGGTTGATGACGCCATCACGATCAAGAATAATGAGTTTCATGCCATGTCCTTTCTCAGCCATCATCACGTTATGCCGCGAGTTTTGAAATGTCAGCGACTTGATTGAGCATCACGTGCAAACTTGCCAGCAATGCCAGGCGGTTATGACGTAAAGCCAGATCGTCGGCATTGACCATCACATCGTTAAAGAAGTTATCTACTTCAGTGCGCAAGGCCGCCAGGGTTTTTAACGCTCCGGTAAAGTCACCGCTACTAAATGCAGCATCCACTTGCGGTTTAACATTCGCCATTGCGTTGGCAAGTGCTTGTTCTGGTGCCTCAACTAACAGTGCCGGATTAATGCTGGTCGGAACACTGTCTGCTTTTTTCAGAATATTGGTAATGCGCTTGTTCGCAGCAGCCAGAGAGATTGATTCTGGCAAGGCAGCGAAGGCTTGTACCGCTTGCAAGCGTTCAACGATGTTATCCTGTGTGTCCGGATTTTGTGCGACCACTGCTTCTACTTCGTTCTGTGCAAAACCACGTTCACGCAACTGTCCACGCAGTCGATCAAACAAGAAAGTGAGTACGTCGGCAGATGGATCTTTGAAATTCGCGTTGCCAGCAAACAGGGCAACTGCATCAGCCAACAAACCCGACAGAGATAATGGCAAACGCTTTTCTACCAACATACGCAAAATGCCGAGTGCATGGCGACGCAAGGCGAATGGATCGCGATCACCAGTTGGTTGCAAACCGATGCCCCAGATACCGACCAGCGTTTCTAATTTTTCAGCCAGTGCAACTGCCGTACCGGTCATGGTTGAAGGTAATGCATCACCCGCAAAACGTGGTTGGTAATGTTCTGACGCTGCAGCTGCGACATCAGCGTGTTCGCCGTCATGTTGCGCGTAGTAAGTGCCCATGATGCCTTGCAGCTCCGGGAATTCACCGACCATGTCAGTCAACAAGTCTGTCTTCGCCAGCAAGGCTGCGCGTTCAGCTAATGCGATATCTGCGTGTAAGTTGGCAGCAATTTTACCGGCCAATGTCTTTACGCGTTCGGTGCGTTCAGCCTGACTGCCAAGTTTATTGTGATAAACGACATTAGCTAACATTGGCAAACGTGATTCCAGTGTTTTTTTCTTGTCTTGCTCAAAGAAGAATTTCGCATCCGACAGACGTGGACGAACGACGCGTTCATTGCCTTGAATGATGTGTTGCGGATCGTTGGTTTCCAGATTGGAAACGATTAAGAAACGTGAACGCAGTTTGCCATTCGCATCAGTCAGCGCAAAATATTTCTGATTGGTTTGCATCGTCAAAATCAGACATTCTTGCGGTACAGCCAGGAACTCTTGTTCAAAATGGCATTCGTAAACCACTGGCCACTCGACCAAGGCAGTTACTTCATCCAACAAAGATTCTGGCATCAATACCGAATCAGCACCGGCTTTTTGCAACAAGGCCGTGCGGATTTGTTCTTTACGTTCTGTCACGCTGGCTACCACTTTGCCTTCTGTTTTTAAGGCGTTCGCATAATCATCTGCGTGAGCAATGTTGACCTTGCCAGCGGATAAAAAGCGATGACCCTGGGTAACGCGATCACTATGTAAGCCAAGCAAAGACAGCGGCACGATATCGTTACCATGCAAAGCGATGACGCTATGCACAGGGCGAACGAAGTGTACGGTCTCGCCATCTGGACGTTGATAGCTCATGACCTTCGGAATTGGTAATTTGCTGATCGATTCTTCTACTGCGCTTTGCAAAGCAGGTGCTAAGGAAGAACCTGGTGCCGTGTGGTTGTAGAAGAAGCTTTCTGCTTTGCCATCAATCGCGCGTTCCAGATCGCTGATTTGTAAATGAGGGAAGCCCATTGCCGCCAGCTTTTTGATCAATGGCGCCGTTGCTTTGCCATCGGCATCCATGGCCACGCTGACTGGCAATACTTTGTCGCGCATCAGCTTATCTGGTGAGGTGGCGCGTACTTTGCTGATGCTCACTGCCAGACGACGTGGTGAAGCATAACTCGTGGCTACCGATTCAGCATCTAAGAAATCACGTGATTTCAAACCAGCGACAATGCCAGCGGCAAAGGCTTCGCCTAATTTTGCCAGTGCTTTTGGTGGTAACTCTTCAGTAAATAATTCAACTAATAAGGTGTGATTCATTTTTAAAATCCAGTCAATTCTGTCAATGTTCGCTTAAGCGGCTTCAGTTGGTGAAGGCGCTGAAGGAGCAGGGGCTGGCTTATGTTTGTCATCCGCTGCACACATAGGGAAGCCCAACGCTTCGCGTGACGCATAATAAGCAGCAGCAACAGCACGCGACAGATTGCGAATACGGCCAATATATGCTGCGCGTTCGGTGACGGAAATCGCACCACGGGCATCGAGCAAGTTAAATGTGTGTGCCGCTTTTAAAATCATTTCGTACGCAGGTAATGCCAGCGATTTTTCTGTGACGTCGAGCAAGCGTTTCGCTTCTGATTCGTAATTGCTAAACAATGAAAACAAGAAGTCAGTGTTTGAATACTCAAAACTGAAAGTTGATTGTTCAACTTCGTTTTGATGGAACACGTCGCCGTAGGTCAGGCGCACGGTTTTGCCATTTTCTTCGCGCTCTGTCCAGACCAGATTGTAGATATTGTCGACGCCTTGTAAATACATCGCCAGGCGTTCCAGACCGTAGGTGATTTCACCGAGGATAGGTTTGCAATCGAGACCGCCCACTTGTTGGAAATACGTGAACTGTGTCACTTCCATACCATTGAGCCAGACCTCCCAGCCCAGACCCCAAGCGCCGAGCGTAGGATTTTCCCAGTCATCTTCCACAAAGCGAATATCGTTTTGTTGCAAATCCAGACCAAGTGCTTTGAGTGAGCCGAGGTACAAGTCCAGAATGTTTTCTGGCGCTGGTTTCAATACGACTTGATATTGGTAGTAATGTTGCAGACGATTTGGGTTTTCGCCATAACGTCCATCTTTTGGGCGGCGAGAAGGTTGCACATAGGCTGCACGCCAAGGCTCTGGGCCGATTGCGCGTAAGAAAGTGCCTGTGTGCGATGTGCCTGCACCCACTTCCATATCATAAGGTTGTAACAAGGCGCAGCCTTGTTTGTCCCAGTAATCTTGTAATGTCAGAATGATTTGTTGAAATGTGAGCATCGTGCTATCTACCTTTTTCGCGTCCAACGGAGGGCGAGGAATATTGTTTGCCAAACCTACGATTTTAACCTAGAAACGCTGTTGATCAGACATGAAAACAGATAGAAATGCCGTCAGAATGCCTGTATAGCGAAGGTATTTGCTGCGATGCGCAACATCTTTGTTTGTCATTTTGCTATTTTGGTCTAATGTTTCTATTGCGTTAATATTTTATACAAGGTATAAAAATCGCCTCAGAGGTTAATCGCAATCTTAGACAAGAGGAGAGGCGCAGCAGATGAGTACAAGCATGCCGGTGGATTCTTTGGATGCCGAATCACAAAAATTGGAGCAATGGTACCGTTTGCTTGGCGAACTGACCCATTGTCTTTGGTATCCGACTGATTTGCCTGGAATGCTACAAGGCTTTTGCCGCATCTTAGTTGAGCATGCCGGTTATTCCAGCGTGGAAATTATTTTTGAATCTGGTGAACAATCTGATTCTTATCAGGCAAGCAATGGCCAGAGTGGCGATGCTTATTTGCAATATTTAAGCTTGAGTCTCCCACTTCAACAGCGTAATCCGCAGGCGGCCTATGCCAAGATACTGCTGAGTGCCGATTTTGATCTGGAAGAGGGGAGCGAAGCGCGTTTGATACTTGATCGCTTTGTGAGAGAATTAAGTGAAGCGATCATCGCCCTTCTTACTACACACGAACACCACAATTTACAAGACAATCTGGAGTTGTTGGCCTTGCTGGTGAGGCAAAGCCCGTTCTCTATTTTGATCACCAATGCATTGGGTGAACTCGAATATTGCAATGCCAGCTTTGTCCGCCATTCAGGCTTTGAATTGGCGGAATTAGCCGGACACTGCGTGCTTTGGAACAGCGGTAATGCCCGCTTAGATGCTGAACATATGACGGCGTTTATTGCTCTGCAACCGGGGCAGCATTGGCATGGCGAGATATTAAGCATCAGTAAGGATGGACGCCACTATTGGGAGCGCCAGGTCGTCAGCCCCTTGAGCAACGAACAGGGCCAAGTCACGCATCTGATTGCGGTACGCCAGGACATCACCGGCAGGCAAGACCAACTCAAAGATGTAGAGCAAGCCTTGCTGTTACGCGAACAGGCATTGGTGTCTAGCAGTAACGGCATCATGATTACTCGTAGCGATGAAAGCGATCATTCTATCGTTTATGTCAATCCGGCATTTGAACGTATCACAGGTTATACGGCGCAAGAAGTCATCGGACTGGAAGGACGTTTTCTGGTGCGTGATGATCTGGCTCAACCTGATCTCGAAGAGATACGTTCGGCCTTACGTGAAAAACGTGAGGGTCGTGCATTGTTGCGCAATTACCGCAAAGACGGAACACAATTTTGGAATGAATTACACATCTCACCAGTCAAAGATGCCCGTGGTGCAGTCACGACCCATTTTGTCAGCGTCATTAACGATGTCAGTGAGCGGGTCAATTACCAAAAAGAACTCGAATACCAGGCCACGCATGACAGTCTTACTGGTCTGGCAAATCGTAATCTTTTGAATGACAGAATTACCCAGGCTATTGCCTGGGCTAAGCGACAGGAGTTACATGTAGGCTTGATGTTGCTCGATCTGGATCACTTTAAACTGATCAATGATGCGTCCGGTCACGGGGCTGGCGATGAGATGTTAAAACAAGTCTCACAGCGGTTGAATCAATGTGTCAGGGATACGGATACCGTGGCCAGGTTAGGCGGTGATGAGTTTGTGATTGTGCTGACAGACTTGCAGGAAAGCGGTGATGTCGATCTGATCGCTGAAAAAATTCTGAAATCCCTATCTCGTCCGATTCTGATCAATGGACACGACGTCGTGGTCACTGCGAGTATCGGTGTGTCGGTATATCCACGCGATGGTGATCACGGCGAAATTCTTCTGCGTAATGCCGACATTGCCATGTACCGGGTGAAAGAACATGGTCGCAATAGTGTACGTCAATTTATTCCTGAGATGGGGCTTACTGCGATAAGTCGTCTGAATATGGAAAGCGCGATGCGACGCGGTTTGGAGCGTGGTGAATTTGCTTTGCATTATCAGCCCAAAATTGATTTGCTGACGCAGACGGTGATTGGCGCTGAAGCATTGGTACGCTGGCATCATCCACAAATCGGCTTAATTCATCCTATCGAATTTATCCCCTTAGCCGAAGAAACAGGATTGATTTTGCCTCTTGGCGAATGGGTTTTAGCGGAGGCATGTCGTCAACAAGTTTTATGGCAAAAAAAGAGCGGATTTGATTTGCACATTGCCATTAATATGTCATCACGCCAGTTCCGCCAGGAAGACCTGGCAGAACGTGTTGCCATGATTATTCAGGAGGCCGGGGCTGATCCGCATAAACTCACCTTAGAACTGACCGAAAGCATGGTGATGCAAGATGTGAACAGCACGCTGGGCGCCTTGCGTTCTCTCAAAAGTTTAGGCCTGTCGATTTCATTGGATGACTTTGGTACCGGCTATTCCAGTTTATCTTATTTGCGCCGTTTCCCGATTGACGAATTAAAAATCGATAAGTCGTTTATCAATGATATTCACACAAATCCTGATGATGCTGCCATTGCGAGTGCGATTATTGCGATGGGCTTAAGCCTCGGCTTAAATGTCGTCGCAGAAGGCGTGGAAAAAAATGAACAAATAAAAGCCTTAAAAGAGATGCGTTGTAGCCAGGTGCAAGGATACTTCTTTGCCAAGCCTATGGATACCATCGCTTTTGAACACTATCTGAATGGCAAACAGGCAAAGTCCAAATGAGTAAATTATCATGGCGTATCGCGCCGGTCAGCGAGTTATCTCAAATGTTGGTTACTGCTCATCTCGAAAAATCATCTGCGGTTGGAAATGCGACCATATATCATTTTCAGCATGATGGACAAGAAAAAATGGCGGTTACTCTGGCTGATGGGCAAGCCTTGATGATAGAGCTGCAAAGTCAGGATACAAAGCGGCGGCGCAAGATAGACGGACTGCATGTGCCGAGAACATCTCCGGGTGAGGAGGATTAACACCAGCAAGTTGCGCTTGCGCCAGTTTCCTGTAAGCTCTCCAATCCCCACTTATTTATCCCTACTGATCAATCGAATTCATGAATCGTTTTCTGCTTGCATCAGCACTCATTGAATCCGCCGAAAATCTTAGCATGACTGACGATTTAGAAAACCCACTTTCTTCCTCACTTCCTTCCGCACTTCCATCTTATCCCGGAATTGCTCTGGCAGATATTTGCCTGGTACGAACTGACGACGATGCTGCATACGCTTATGCCCACCTCTCCGCGTTGGAAGTAGTTGGCTTTGATACTGAAACTAAACCAGTATTTCAGAAAGGGCAACGCAGTGATGGGCCGCATTTAATTCAGCTTGCGAGTGAAACTAAAGCGTTTTTGTTTCCGGTCGTGCATGCAATGAATATTGATGTAGTCAAATCTTTGCTCGAGGCACCAAACATCTTAAAAGTTGGTTATGGTTTGAACGACGATGTCAAACAATTGAAAAGTAAACTTGGCATCGTTACTGCTAATGTGCTCGATCTTGCCAAAGCAATGCGCGAGAGCAAACAGCGTGATATGGGTGCAAAGGCTGCGGTCGCAAAATTTTTTGGGATGCAATTGTCTAAATCAAAAAAAACTTCAACTTCAAATTGGGCCTTAAATCCTCTGAGCGAAAAGCAAATTTTGTATGCGGCCAACGATGCACAGGTCGCCTTGTTGACGTATCAATGCTGGCTGGATTTAAAAAATATGAAGTTGTGATTATCATGAAAGATATGATTTTTTTCTTGAGATTTTTTGCTGAGTTGTACAGCTAGTTTGGAACCTTAACCTGTTATCAGAATGGATCAATGATGTGGATTTTTAAAAAACGTTTAATCGCAGTGAGTTTATTTGGTTTGAGTGCGCTAAGTTTGATGTGTGGTAACGCTCATGCCGACGGTGTTACAGATTTAAAAGCGGCGTTAGCAAAGTTACAGGGCAATGCAAGCCTCAAAGCAGTATTGGAAGCAAAATCATGGAACCGTCAGGGTGAAGGGAAGGATGCTGAGGAAATGCAATCTGTCGTCAGTGTCAGTATCGAAGATAGTGCGCGGGGCATGCAAGTCCTGTATAGCAAGGATTTGCTCTCCCGATTGCAAGCAGAAGAGCAGGCTAAGCAAAAAGATCCTAAAGCAAAAATGGCTCTGGCAAAAGCGTTAAAAGAATTTAATTCAGCGGAATTGCGTCCCTTACTTTCTGCCGCGACAGGTTTATCTAGTCGTCTTGAAACTGCTATCTTTAAAAGCGAAAAAAACGATACCTTCAATAACAAACCAGCCCGTTTGTTGAGTTTTGATATTCCAGTCGAACATCTCAGTGAAAAAGACCGTAAGTATATAAAAAAATATGAAAGCAAACTCGATGTATGGATAGATAGTGATGGCACGCCATTAGCGAGTCGCAGTAGTGAAGTGGCATCTGGCCGTGCTTTCGTGGTCATTAGTTTCGATGTGAAAGAAGATGAAAGTCTCGTTTATGGTCTGGTTGGTGATCGATTAGTCGTTTTGAAAAAAGAATGGAAAAATCTGAGTTCCGGTGCCGGTGAACGCAATGAAACGCGCGTCACTAAAACCTTGCAGGTACAAACGTAATTCGGTTTCTTAAACATTTAAGCTTTTTATTTTTTGGTTTTTCATCTAAATATTATTCATGTATCCAATTTCCCTATTTCCAATGCAGAGGGGACATGTACACCCTTTGTGCGCCAGTGCAGTTTTATTGACAGTTTTGTTAAGCAACGCCGCGCATGCGACTCCGTTTGCAATCGATGATGCAAAAATCAGTGCGATTTCAGCAAATCGATCTGTTATCCCCCTGGCTGTGGATAAAAAAGTGATCACGCATCATGCTTACGCTAATTGGCGCAGCATTGCAAACACGGTCTTAAGTCGGGATGGAAACTGGGCTGCGTATTCGCTGGTAGCGCAAGAGGCAGATGGTGAGATCATTTTCAAAAATTTGAAAGACGGAAAAGAATGGCGCTTCCCACGAGGCATAGCGCCAGCCTTCAGTGCGGATGGCAAATATGCAGCATTTTCCATCCGGCCAACGCAGGCAGAGCTCGACAAAGCGAAGAAAGAAAAAAAGAAGGGCGAGGATTTGCCTAAGGCTGGTCTTGGCATCGTAGACCTCTCCAATGGAAATATGGATGCGATCGACAATGTCAAACAGTTCGCATGGCCAGAAGAGGGTGGGAATTTTCTAGTTGCATTGTTGGAACCCAAAAAAGAAGAGAAAAAAGAAGTGGGCTCCAATAAAAAAGCTGACATGGATGAGGCGTATGATGAAGAAGCGAGTGGTTCTGATTCTAAGAAAAAAAGCTTGCCAGCTGAGTTCATTTTTATTGATGTTCAAAATAATGAACGAAAGTATTTTGATGGTGTGATGAATTTTGCGTGGGCAAAAAATGGTGGCTTTCTCGCTTTTAGTGTGCAAAAGCAGCCATTGAAAGAGACGAGTATTAAGGCCACGCAGAAAAATGAAGTGTTGAATGATGGCATGTACGTCCTTAATCCTCAAAATGGTCAAACACAGGCGATTTTGAGTGGCACAGGTAGTTACAAACAACTGAAATTCAATGATGCGGGAACGATGTTGGCGTTCGTCAGCAATCGTGATGAAATCGCAAAAATAAAAACAAAAAAACTGCAAGGCGAAAAGTTATTAGTCGTAAAAAAGCAGTCCGAAAACGGAGCGAATGATGACAAGAAAAGCGATCAGGCTGTAGAAAAGAAAGTCGACAAAGATAACGAAAAAAATCTGGATAAAGAAGCCTCCATTTATCAACTCTTTTCTTGGAGCACCGGGCAGGATTCGGCACAACTCTTAGCAAGTGCTGAGACCAAAGGTATGCCCGCATCGTGGGGTGTAAGCGAATTTGGTTCATTAACCTTTAGCAAGGATGGTCAACGTCTATTCTTTTCTACCGCTGTGTTGCCTAAGCCGGAAAGTAAAGATGACGAAGAATTAGTCAAAGTTGATCTCTGGCACTGGCAAGATCCAGAGTTGCAATCGGTACAAAAAGTAAATGCCGAAAAAGACAAAAATAGACATTTCAAAGCAGTTATTCATCTTGCTGACCAACGCTTTGTGCAATTAGCGACGCCAACGATTCCAAACGTAGCATTCAATGACAATGCAGAATTTGCTTTGGGAACGAGTGACGTACCATACAAGATGCTGTCTTCCTGGGATGGTAATTACGAGGACGCTTATGCGATCGATTTGAAAACCGGTGTATCGAGTTTGCTGGCGAAGAAATTACGCTTTTCTGCCAGCCTGTCGCCAACCGGTAAATACGTGTTGGCGTTTAATGCTGCGAACAGCCAATGGTTGGCGTGGAACACGTTGGACGCCAAAGCAATCGAGCTTACCAAAAAAATCAAAGTCAATTTCGAAGACCACGAACATGATACGCCAGAGCCACGATCGGCTTTTGGATTTGCAGGCTGGACTAGCGCCGACCAAACTGTTGTTATCTATGATCAGTATGATTTGTGGGAAATTAATCCACAAACCTTGGAGCATAAAAATCTGAGCAATGGGTATGGTCGTCGCCATCAACTTGAATTACGTTATGTGCCATTGGGTGAAGATACACCAGAAAAATCAGAGGAAGTCACCCTCAGCGCCGAGCGTAAAGCACTGCCATCTCACAATTGGGTACTTAGCGCAACGCATGAACAAAATCGTTCAAGCGGATTTTTCCAACAAGATCCGCATGGCGGGACACCACAACAATTGATGCTACAAAATAAAATGCTAGGCTCAGTAATCAAAGCAAAGCAAGCCGACGACATTTTATTTACTCAGCAAAGTTTCACTGAGTTCCCTGATTTGTGGCACAGCAATCTGCAATTTCAACATCCTGAAAAAATCAGTGCGGCCAATCCACAGCAGGTGAAGTACAACTGGGGTACCCAAGAACTGATCGAATACACGACCAAGGACGGAAAAAAACTCAAGGCATTGTTGGCAAAACCTGAAAATTTTGACCCAGCTAAAAAATACCCTTTGATGGTCTATATCTACGAAAAAATGACTGACAACCTGTATCGCTACGTCCCGCCTGCACCAAGCCAGAATATCAATGTCACGCGGTATGTCAGTAATGGCTATGTGGTGCTGCGTCCTGACATTGTCTATCAGACTGGTCATCCTGGAAAGAGTGCGATGAATGCTGTGATTCCGGCAATCAATAAAGTAGTCGGCCTGGGCTACGTCGATGCGAAGCGAATTGGTATTCAGGGCCATAGCTGGGGCGCCTATCAGATCAACTATATGCTGACCCAGACCAATATGTTCCGTGCAGCGGAGGCTGGTGCTGCTGTCGGTGATATGGTCAGTGGTTACGGAGGCATTCGTTGGGGTAAGGGCGTGTCGCGTGCTTTCCAATATGAAACAGGACAAAGTCGTATTGGTGGAACACCCTGGAATAAGACCAACGAGTACATAGAGAACTCCGCCATTTTCCATATCGATAAAATTCAGACGCCATATCTGACTAAACATAACGATGGCGATGATGCCGTACCCTGGTATCAGGCGATTGAATTCTTTACGGCCATGCGCAGGCTTGGTAAAGAAGCGTATTGGTTCAACTATAACGGCGAGAAGCACGGTTTGAAAGATCGTGAAAATGTCAAACACTACACTGTCCATCTGGATGAGTACTTTGATCATTACTTACTAAACCAGGAAAGGCCGGATTGGATGAAGACACCAATTCCTTATTTACAGCGTGGCAGACGTGATGTGAAATCTTTGTTCACTCCGGATGATGAAATGGTAGTGCCAGTTTCTTCAAACAAGAAATAAACGGGGATAGGTAAGTTTTAAACTTTTGTTGTTGTGTTTTGAAAAGAAAAAATATGCTGACACCGGATGAACAGGCCGAATTTTTGGCTGCAATACAATCAGTACGCCGCGTTGCCTTCCGGCAGTTAGCTGAGAAGCCATATCCGGCGAACATCATGCGTATCGTGCCGCAAATACAGCACGGTGTGGATGACTTATTTGCTCCATCAAATAGGGCTGGTAAAGAAATTGCCTGCCGCGCCGGATGTAGTTTCTGTTGCCACGTCAGAGTGGAGGCTCAACAACCCGAAATTGATTATATTGCGCATCAGTTGAGGCAATTACCAGTCGCTGAATTTGCTCATATTGTCGAACATATGCGGATTGGCTTGGCTGAGAAGCAAAGATTGGCCACCACTGAACCGTTTCAGCGACCACCTTGTGTGCTGTTGGAAAACCAGCAATGTATGATTTATGAAAACCGGCCTGCAGTGTGTAGGAAAGGTCACTCCATTGATGCGCAGCAGTGTGCGGATGGTGCCTCGACGATACCACAGCATCTGGATATCATATTAAAAGCTGAGGCCTTGATGCAAGGAGTAAGTGCAGCCTACGCAGATGCCGGCTTGCCCGCTGACACGAAGGAATTCACAGAAGCTTTACTCGTGACATTAACGATAGAAAGCTAATGTCTGATAGTAATCTATTTAGCGGATTTCAAAGAGTTTCAATGGATGTTAAATAAAATAAACCCGCCATTTTTTTGTGCGGGCTTATTTTTTTAATTAGTGGAAATTTTATTTTTTTCCGTAGCTCATAACCGTAAATTGCTTGTCAATGATCGCTGGCAAATAAATGATTTTACTAATAGTATCCATTGCCATTGTTCTCGCACCTTTAGAAGTATTTACATTGGTCGCAGGTGCGTAATGATTGGCATCGATTTGTTGAATCACCGATAAGCTTCCTTCACCATTGGAAGAATAGATGGTTCTCTGGTCGGCATCGTAGACCGCAGCATCAGGATGCCCCCCAATCGCGACGGTGGCAACTTGTTTGCCTGTTGATGCATCTGTCACAACCATCGTATTGTTTTGGCAGACAGAAAATAGCCGGGCATTCTTAACATCTATTGCCAGACCAGTTGGTTCTTCACAATGTGGTAGCGGCCATTTGGCGATTAATTTATTGCTCGCAATATCAATGACATGTAGTTCAGCTTTATCTTCTACATTGAAGAAAATTTTTCCAGCGTTATTAACTGCAAATTCTGGCTTACCCGTCGTTGCGATAGTAGCGACGACTTGTAAGCTGTTTGCATCAATCACGGTAATGTTGGCACTTTTTCCGTTAAAAGTATAAAGTTGGTGTGATTGTTGATCGTATAAGATGGCATCAGGATTCGCGCCGCTGACCTTGATCTCTTGTTTAACAGTGAGCGTATCAAGATCAAACACCGTCACCGTATTCGCTTTTCCATTGCTGGTAAAGCCAAGTTTTAAATCCTGAGCAAACGCGATACCATGTACGCCATTCGTATTTGGGATTTCACCTGCTATCTTGCCAGATGGAAGATCCAGTACCTGTACGTGATCGCCGCGACTCAAAAATAGGCGGTGACGAAGCGCATCAATGTCAATATAATCCCAATGGCTCGGTGCTCCCAGGGACCAATTCTGAATCCATGACGGCATGTCATTTGTGGCAAATGCAGTTGTTACGGTTAGTGTCGCACTTAAAATAATTGCAGACATGACGAATCGTTTTTTGAAATTCATAATATGTAAAAGTAAGAAATTAAATAGATTTTTTTGCAAAGAAAGATGTAAGACATTTTTTGCAGAGGCATATATATTAAAAGCAGATGCAAGACGATAAAAAAATGAAAGCACCAAGTTGCTTACAATGCATGAACTACTACATTACGCATGATGTTCATTTCATGTACGGATGCAGAGTTTTTCAAATTAAAAGTAAGCGACAACCTATCCTCGATGTTGTCGAGGCTTCGGGTGATACATGCCAAGGTTTTAAGGCTAAACCAGATCGCAATAAATAAAATTAAGATCGTATTAATTCAATAATATGTAATTGGGATCGGGTTTTTAGGTGTATTAGTTTGCGTTATTTTTCTGTGCCGCTCATCAGCATTCTCTTTAGCACCGCGTCCTTAAAAATAAAGTGATGTACTAATGCGGCAGCTGCATGCAGTGCTGCGACAGCCAGTAAGATATTGGCTGCCAATGCATGAATATCTTCGATTTGGTGTCTGAACGCTTTATCACCAGGAGCAAACGAAGGCAATGTGAAAAAATCAAATACATTGTCACCTCGTACCCACGTGTTAAAAAGCCCCAATAATACGGTTGCAGCGATTAACAGATATAAAAAATGATGCATTGATTTGGCTAAAGTTTGCTGCCAACCCACAGAGGCTGGTGGAAGTTTTGTGCCTGCGCTGATGCGCCACCAGAGGCGGTATGCAAATACGAAAGCGAGAACGCTACCAAATAAAATATGCATGCTCCGTACCCAGACGCGAGGTGTCCCACTTGGGAACCAATCGATGCTTTGGCCTACACACCATAAACCGATAATCAAAATTGCTGTAAGCCAATGCAAAGCAATTGTTTTGCGGTCGTAACGATCGTTCATAAATAAGCCTCGATTCTCAAAAAATAGGAAAAATGGTGTTTTAACCCTATTAAGCTACGATCACCATTTTCAGACATTTCATAATACGCTTATATTTGCCCGTATTTGTAGCGAAAAGTGATAAAAAAGCACCAGAGCCTGTAATCCCTCTGGTGCTTTCTGAATTTTCAATCTGCGATGCAAGCCATCGCTCAAAGATATTGTCAGGCTAAGTGGATTTGACGATCACAATCTTGGGGCAGAATATTTAACGTTGCCACAAGGTGCCACAAAGTGCCGTCAACTGCCATCAGTTGCTAAAAGTCGCATTGCTATTACTCTTTAGAATAATTTTCTGAAGTAGTGCTCAACGATACTGCTCGCACCGCTCCAGAACTTCACTTTCAGTTAAAAATAGCCTTTAAGTGAGAGCATATAGCTGCGTGGAGCCTGCCATTGATATTGATCTAAAGCTGCTGTTGGACCGGTAGATATCGATGTTACTTTTTGGCTGTTGGTGATGTTGTACGCGCTCACTTGTAATTTCAGTTTTTTCACCATTGTTCCAATATCACCGAAGGTATAAGACACATTGAGGTCTGCATTTCCATAGGCATCGATTTTGTAAGCAGCAGGCTCATTATTTACTGCATATTGCTCGCCGACTTGTTTATAGATCAGTGACGCATTCCAAGGGCCTTGATTAAATAGTAGACCTAATGCAGCAGTTGATTTTGGTGCTTTAGCGATCGTGCCAGTGCCAGCGGTGTTACCGTTTTTAAATTTTGCGCTATTTAAAGAGTAGTTTGCATAAACCGCCCAACCACCATCAACAAGATAAGTTCCTTCAGCTTCGAAGCCCTTATACACCGTGCCGCCTTGATTAACGAAGACAGTTTGTCCGGCAACGACACTTGAGCCAATCTGATTGTTAAAGTCGATATAGTAAATATCACCAGCGATCTGGAAACGATCTGATTTATGAACACCACCAAATTGATAGTTGGTCGTCGTTTGAGGATCTGGTGTATTCGTTGGCGTCACTACTTGCAATGCTGTTCCCAGAACTGGCACTTGCATACCTTTAGCGTACTGAGCGTAAAGCGAATCATTTTTGCTGAGCATATGATTCACGGTTAAGAACGGCAAACTTGCTGTAAAGGTTTCCGAGAAATTGGCCGCCACACTAGAACCTTGATTTTTGATGGCATCGACGCTACGGGTAAAGTGTGTATATTTAAAGCCAGGTGTCACTGTCGTATTTTCAGTTGCAACCCATTCAAATTCCACGAAAGGTTGGTATTGCTTCCAACTAGAGTCTTGATTAAATTTAGTTCCTTTACCAGCCAAAGTAGGATCAAGTAAAGTCATGGTTGTTAAATCTAAACCATACTGATGACGCGATGTGTCAGACTGCTCTAGCCAAACGCCAGCGCGCAGCAAGCCAGCAGAAAATTCTTTAGTCGCTTTGAAAATATCACCGTTGACACGATAGTGATTTAATTTGTCGTAACCTAAAACGCCACCAACAGGTACCTTAGCACCAGCATAGGAAGTGGCGTTCGTTCCAGCACCCGCTGCGATGATGCCTTTACCTAGGTAACCAGTCGCATCAAATCCCGAGATCGTTTTGTTATCGTAAAAATAGGTGTATAGATTGTTGTCTGTTTGGAAGCCATCACCCCAGTTCGTTTGCAATCTGAGGTATTCAAAATCCGTTGTCTTGTGAACAGTGTTATAGCCGTAATAACCTTGACTCGTTGGATCATTATTCAAGCTGTAGTTTTTACCAAACAATGCTGCTTGCGCCAGCGTCGCGCCAGAAGCTGAGTCTGGCAACTGCGTTTTGATATCGTTATAGGTAGCAAATACAGTCAGGCGTGTGTTGCTCCCCAATTTTTGCTGGTACTTCGCAACAAAATTCGTGCCGTCCATGGTGTTGTAAGTCAGATAGCCATCGCTCTTGATTTGTTGTACATTCAATTGCAAGGTTGAGTCATTCGCGCCGAACTTACCGCTCTCAAAAGCGACCCCGAACAAATTCGTATTCCAGGTACCATGCGAGAAATAGACTTCCGTTCCCATTTTTGCTGCAGGCGTCTTGGAGAACAAATTGATGCTACCTCCATATGTTGCCTGTCCCAGATTACTCGCGTTGCCAGGACCGCGCTCTACCACTACACCGCCAATGACAGCTGCTGGGAAATAAGCTGTCGAATGATGAGAAGGATCATTGGTATCGCCAAATGGAATCCCGTCCCAGGTCACGTTATATTGAGAATCCTGAAACCCGCGCAATACAGTTTTTGTATCCGACGCACCAGGGCCATTTGAAGATGGCTGCGTTGATGCGCCTGGAGAGATGCCGGCGATCGTGTTGAAGTTGCCTGTTGGTGCTACGGATTGTTCAATGTAAGCACGAGAAATCACAGATTGTGGTTGAGTCGCAGTCAGATTGGCCTGGGTTGGCGCGACAGCGGCAACGGAATCACGTTTGGCCGTTACCTCAACGATTTGACCTGCGCCAGTTTGCGCACCTACTACACCGAGATTAACTGACTCTTGAGCGAAAACAATATGCGGAGCAGCGAGAGATAACAATGAAACGGATAACGCATGGCTTAAATAGCGTTTAGGAAACGGAATTGCTTTAGACATAAATAATCCTAGGGGTGAATAGGTGAAGATTTAATTAATGCAACATCAAATAAACAGTTACTGAAGCAAGAAAAATGACTTGGTTTAAAATTTTTATTTATCAGATAAAAGATTCCTGATCTTCATTGCGATGCTTTGCAAATGGACGAGGTCAAATTAATTTGAATTTGATAAATTTATTTTTTAAATTAATTTTGTTTTTCTACGGATGGCTCGCATCCTAAGAAAGTTTTATGACAAGAAAAAGACATTGGAAAATATCAAAGCTTCTTGTTGTATTTAGCTTTGATTAAGCTAAATTTAATTTTCGGCTCAAAAAATTATGCCTCAATCTGGGGGCGAAAATTTTTAAGCATTCTTTAAGTATTTCTTCAGTTTCTTTAAAGATTCCGAAGATAAATTTCCCAAAAGAAATCATTTTGTAATTGAGGTGAACTCTGCGAAGATGGTGATCTTCATTTATTCATTTTTGTTGCTTGAAAAAGATAACTGTCTGCGAACGAAAGAATGGAAGTACATGAAATTATTGTTGATTGAGGATGACCAGATGATAGGCGAGAGCCTGGTTGAGGGTTTGCAGAAAGAAAAATATCAGGTTGAGTGGGTCAAAGATGGGATTGCTGCTGACGCTGCATTAACTACAAATGAGTACCATATTGTACTGCTTGATCTTGGACTGCCAAAGAGGCAAGGCTTAGAAGTACTTCAAAAATATCGTCAAAATAGAGGTACGGCTGCTATCTTAATTATTACCGCAAGAGATGCGACATTCGACAGAATCAAAGGACTCGATACTGGGGCGGATGACTACCTGGTTAAACCTTTTGATCTCGATGAATTGTATGCACGCATACGTGCTTTGTTACGTCGCTGTCACATCGTGCAAGACTCGGTATTGCATCATTGTGGTCTGACGCTGAATGTTTCGACACATGAAGTATTTTTTCATGGCGAAGAAATACATTTATCTTTAAATGAATTTAATCTGATGTTGGCATTGATGGAGACACCGGGAAACGTCATCTCAAAAGCAAAATTAGAAGAAAAAATTTATGGATGGGAGGAAGATATTGAAAGTAACACGATTGAAGTTTACATCCACATGTTAAGAAAAAAATTGGGTGCAGATTTTATTAAAAATGTTCGCGGTGTTGGTTATAAACTGATGAATCAACTCGAAAAATGAGAACCATACGCCAGCAACTTTTAATCGGATTAATGTCCGGTATGGTCATGACGATTATTGCTGTTTGTATAGGCAGTTATCTCAAAGTAAGGCACGAAACTAATGAACTTTTCGACTACCAGTTGAAGCAAATCGTACGCTCATTTCCTGCGAATATGACGTTGCAGCAAAGTGAAACGGCAGATAAACATCCCGGAAAAAAAATTGTGGTTCAAGTGTGGGATAAAGATCGTGTCATGGTGTTTACTTCAAACCCGGCAAAAAATTTGCCGCTGTATAGCAACACAGGTTTTTTTGAAGTCATGGTTAATAATAAAGCCTGGCGCATCTACAGCGAAGAAAATAATCATCAGGTAGTACAAGTCGGGCAGTTAATACTCGATCGTGAGAAGATTGAATTCAGTCTGGCATTGCGTTCACTGATTCCATTTCTAATCTTGATTCCGACGCTAGCGTCATTAATCTGGTTTGTCGTAGGGCGCAGTTTGCAACCCCTGACAAGGCTGGCAAACGCATTGGGAGAGCGTTCTGCGGATGCGCTGCAACCATTGGAGACGCATGGCTATACGCCGGAAATGATGCCGATTGTAACTGCGATCAATGCTTTATTTTTTAGAGTTGATAGTTCCATTCAATTACAAAAAATGTTTGTCGCTGATGCTGCTCATGAATTGCGCACGCCTTTGGCAGCCTTGAAATTACAGTTGCAATTAGTAGAACGTACAACCGATGATGAAGAACGCAAAACCGGAATCAAAAAACTCCATGAACGTTTGAATCGCGCCACACATTTGGTTCATCAATTATTGATACTTGCACGTCAAAATGACATGGATGAACAGAAGATTAATCAGAAAGTATCGGTGCCGAAATTAGCAAGACAAGTTGTCGGAGATTTTTCTTTACTGGCTGAAAATAAAAATATTGATCTTGGGGTTGATGTCACCGAAGAAGACTTATGCATTCAGGGGAATATCGATTCTTTGCGTGTGATGTTAGGAAATATCGTTGATAACGCGATACGTTACACCGCAAAAGGCGGCCGTATTGATGTCAGTGTCAAAAAAGAAAATAATATGATTTTACTCACCGTTAGCGATAATGGAATGGGTATTCCGGCGCATGATCGCGAGCGTATTTTTGATCGTTTTTATCGTTGTGAAGGTAGTGGCGAATCAGGCAGCGGCCTGGGATTGGCGATTGTTAAAAATGTGGCGGAAATGCATAAGGCAATGATTACCCTGTCAGATGCTCAAGTGGGAACTGGTTTGATATTTAGTGTTGCTTTTGAGTCGCCTGCGAATTCTTAGAAACGAGAGTAAAGCAAATAAAAAAATTACAGCGAGTAGATACTTTTATCCCATGCAAGTTTGTCATTTCAGCGAAGGCTGGAATTCATTGGCGTTCAGAGTAGGTGATATGAGCATTTAGCACGTCAAACCGGGTGAGTGTCGGATCAAGTCGCAACTTCAACATATTACGTTTGCTTAAAGTTGGCTCTTTGCACCGCCCTAAAATTGCAGCACATTTGATTTAAATTTGAAATTTTTTATGCTGGAAGCATAAGTCGAAACAGTCCTCCGTTTTGATTTGATAGTTCGATTCGCCCCTGTTGATTATTATTGACGTGTAAAGCGGCTATTCGTTTAGCTAAAAGCAAACCTAAGCCTGTTCCGTTTTGGCTGGCTGGAATGTTGCTATAGTCCTCTTCCAGCACCGTGTCAGGAAAACCCGGACCATCATCATGAACACTCATTTCAAGGTAGCCAGAACATTCTTTCGCACTGATCACGATGCGGCTCGTTGCATACCTTGAAGCATTTTGCAAAGCATTGACCAGTATCATTCTGACCAACATTTCATCGTACACCCATAGTACGGGAGCGTGATTGAGTTCGCTCGTGATCTGTATATCTGACGCGCCATATTGATTTGCTGCAAGTTCGGAAATCAAATCTTCCGGTGCATGGGAGTTAATATTCAAATGCAGTAATTCATGCTCACTGCGATAGAAAACCAATAATCTGGTCAGCGTGTCGGAGATTTCGTAAATTGCCTTCACTGTTTGCTTGTCACCATGCGATTCTGCTGCGGCGGCGATACCCGACAAACTATTTTTGACATCGTGTATTGCCAGTGCCGCAATGTGAGCAAAGCTCATAATGGTGTGTCCAATTCATATTTGGTTTGGATTTTTTTGAGAAAACGCGAAATTTCCGGTAACTTAGGATGCTCTTTATTTGTCTTTGCTAAGGTGATTGCAAAGTCTTTGGCTTGTTTGATTTTGATGGTGTCCATCTGATTCATTAACACGTCGGCGAGTAAGGACAGTGAGGCATTCGCCACGATTTGCATATTGTTTGGCAGACGAAATGCCGCTTCGGTCAGCATTTGCGCGGCTTCTGCATATGCGCCGGATTTTGCCTTCAGAACTGCTTCGTTATTGAGCGTGACGACTTCTTGCGTCGATCGGTCTATGAGTTCTCTTGCCGCGTCTTCACCGCCATGATGTTTGAAAATAGTAGAAACAGCCTTTTTGACTTCTTCAGAATCTGGATTATTTTGCAGCACGTGTTTGAGTATGTCGCCTGCGGTTGCAGCTCTGTCGTTGACCAGGCAAGCTTTGGCAAGCGTGAAAGCTAATTCTTCTGAAAGTCCTGTATTTCCGCCACTCAATGCCCTATCCAAAGCTTCATTGGCGAGTTCGGGTTTTCCTGTCTTATATAAAACTTGAGCTTCCATTGCGAATACCGATCGCAGTTCCCCCGATCCCTTGAACGTGGTCTTCGCATCTTCAATCACGTTGATGGCTTTGGCAGCGTCATTCATTTCCATATATGCACCGCTGAGTTTGACGTAATCTGTTGGATCTCTTAGTGGAGAGTTTTTGGTCTTTTTCAATACGGTGCTCAGCGCCTGTTCGACTCGTTTAAAGTCGCCCGTGCGTTCGGCCAGACCGGCAAGAGAGCGTTGACGGGTTAACGAATTGGGCGCCACGGTGCTCGCCTTATCCAGAATCGCTATGGCGGCGGCATCGTCACCTGATTCAGTATGAATTTTTCCTAATAAATCATAGGCAGACAGGAGATTTGGGCTGTCATTAATTAAATCGCTTAATAATTGCTTTGCTTGTTCGCCATTGCCTTTCGCCTTCATCGCTTTAGCCAGTCCGAGTTTGGCCCACGGCATCGCACGTAAGCTTAGTGCCTGCTCATAAAATTGCATCGCCTCATCATTTCTTTCAGCCATTAATAAGGCATTTCCTTTGATACGCATTGCATCGACCAGATATTTATCACGGGTAGCAATGATGTCGTCACAAGAGGCAATAATTTCCAGCCATGCTGACTTGTCGTGGAGTTGGTCTATCGTGTGCAGGCGTATCTTTTTTTCCATCAATCGCTGAAAACGCGACCGTAAAGTTTCAGCGGTAAATGGCTTTAACAGATAATCGTCGGGCAAACATTCGGCTGCGGTGATGACGCTTTCATAGCCGGTCTCGGCGGTGATCATGATGAATAAGGTCGCACGGCTGATAATTTTGGCAGTGCGTAAATACTCCAAAAATTGTTGACCGTCGGTAGAGCCGCCGAGGTAATAGTCGCACAGGATGACGTCGTAGCGTTTTTGCTTTAGAAGATCAAGGGCATCGCGTATGCTAGCCGCGACACCGACATTGGTTATTTCCAGCGATCCGATTTGACTTCGTAAAGAGCTTCGCATATCCGCCATGTCGTCAATAATGAGAACATGTTTGTCTTTATACGAAATAATTTTACTCATCGTGGTCTCGTGGGGCTGCGAACTTCGATATAAGTACACCAATAAAATGATCTCTTATCGATGCTTTTTGATCTTTTCAGGTGTTGCCACTCTCTGTGTTTTTGCCCAAGCTTGCGCTAGTCTTGAGAATAGAGGATAAGTGCGAAAAAGCCGGGGTAGATTCTAATTTTTCAATATTATTTGACTATCAACTATTTTTATAGCACAAGTCAGCTTAATAACAATAACACATAGATAAGATTTCACATCAGTGCGTTGTATAGATGTATCTGTGACGCGTTTATCGTATATTGTGGAGCATCGTGGGAAATAACCGCAAGTTTAAGCTTTTGCTGGTTGTTGCTTTTTCCACGTAGTCTTGTCGAGAGAATAGGTCGCAACGTCTTTATCGTTCCAACGCTCAATTCCTCGATAGCTCATACCTAATTTTTTCATAACTTGGGATGAGGCGGTATTTTCAGGCATGCAAATTGCGTAAAGTGATTCGGCCTTGAGTTCATTAAAGGCAAACGCAGCCATAGCTCTGGCGGCTTCGCTCGCGTAAGCTTTACCCCATTTGTCGGTGCGCAGCCGCCAGCCGATTTCGAGTGGATTTTTGGGGTCGCGTCCCAGATATTGTATGCAACCAGCACCGATGAGTTCTCCGGTGTCGATGTCAATAAAACTCCACCATGAAAATCCAAATTCAGCCCAGCGAGCTTTAACACGTTCGATCATGGAAAGCGTTTCTTCTCTGGTCTCAGACTTACCTGAGATATAGCGCATTACTTCTATGTCGCTGTTAAGTCGACATAAACCCTCAAGATGGCTATCGGTAATAGGCTCCAGACGTAAGCGTGTAGTGGTGAGTATAGTCATGTTGAATGAGCAAAGAAGATGAAAAGTGCTTTAAAAATTGGCCAGGAAAAATATCGTTTGCATAATTCATGGTAACTTTGAAAATAATTTTCAACAAGTTCTAATCATTCGTCGCTTTAAAATGGTGGAAAAAAAGCCACCCGGACATGGCGGATGGCTTGTAGTGATGTCGACATCTTAATGCGACGTGACAATGAACTCCATTAGCGTTTGAATTGCATTTCTGCGATGCGATCAGCAACGATGCTGGTTGCCTGACTTTCAGCGTCAGCACGTTTGAAGATTTCAGTCAGCGTTTCACCAATCCGGCGTACATGAGCATCCATGCCATCTTCTGGCGTATTCAGGTATTCATAGCAAACTTTGATAATGCCACCGGCGTTGATGACAAAGTCTGGCGCATACAAGATACCTTTTTGGCGGCAAGCTTCGCCGATTTCTGGCGAGGCTAACTGATTGTTTGCGGCACCAGCAACGATGGTTGCTTTCAGACGGGACAGGGTATCCGCATTCAGTGTCGCACCCAAAGCGCATGGTGCATAGATGTCGGCTTGCACGTCGTAGATGGCATCGATGCCAACAACTTCTGCGTTTAATTCTTCTTGTGCGCGTTTTAATGCGCTCTGATCAATATCAGCGACGATTAATTTTGCGCCAGCTTCTTTCAGACGACGTGCATAGTCGTAACCGACATGACCCAGACCTTGCAGAGCAACGGTCAGGCCTTCCATGCTGTCACGTTTCAATTGGTGTTTGACGGCAGCTTGCGCACCGACGAAGCAACCCAATGCGGTGAATGGAGATGGATCGCCACGGTCACCCAGACCAGCTACGTATTTAGTTTTGCTGGCAACATTGGCCATGTCGGCTGGACTGGTGCCGACGTCTTCTGCCGTTACATAGCGGCCACCGAGGCGCTCTAAAGCTTCACCAAGTGCTTCAAACAGAGCTGGCGTCTTATCTGTTTTTGGATTACCAATGATCACGCTCTTACCGCCGCCGATTGGCAGGCCAGCAACGGCGTTTTTATAAGTCATGCCGCGGGACAGGCGCAATACATCGCGTACAGCTTCCGCTTCGCTGACGTAGTTCCACATACGGCAACCACCCATCGCAGGGCCGAGGTTGGTATTGTGAACGGCGATAATGGCTTTCAAGCCAGATTTTGCTTCAGAAGCAAAAACAACTTGTTCGTGATTGTCAAAATTGATTTCGTTAAATACAAAAGCGGTCATGCTTATGGCTCCGCGCGGAAGTTTGACTCGATATGCCGGATAAGGCTGAATCATTTTCCGCAGAAAAAGTGATTAAAAATGATTAAAAACAAGAAAAAATAGCGAAATTACATTGAGCTACGAGCAATTGATGACTGGTTGTTGTGATCAATGCTATTCAAATTGGTGATTGTGTCACGCGCGGCGAAGTATAAGGCAGGAGTGGGGGGGAACTCAAATTTCATTGGTATTTTGAAATTAATTGAATACCCGCTCATATAAACTTATGCTGCCGCCTTGTCCTTGCTGGCATGCAACAGGTGTAATAACTCTGCCGTGAAGCGTGTTTGTGACTTCACGCAACTGCCGCGCGAGTAGGAATTCATAAAACCATGCACCGTGCCTTTCACAATCTCTGCGGAAAGTCCACGAAGGCGTAGATCATTGACGAGTTCTTGTGGCGTAAATGCTTGCTCTTGTTCTGCAAAAATCAGACGTACCGGACAGCAGGGCTGGATATCTCGATAGTCACGTATCCGGGAGCCGTAAAACAATACAGTTTCGTTGATTTTTTTCATGCATTCTCGTTCGCTATTGATCCACAATGCACTTGCTCCGGCGCTAAAGCCAATCACAAATTTCAATGCTTGCTCTTGCTCTAGAGCCTTGTGCAATTTTTCTGCGTATCGTCCGATGCCGCCATCGACAATAAACGCCTGATAGGCCTCTTGCTCGGTGCGGAAATGACGACCCGGATCGTCCCAGGGGCTAATGACGATGGCATTAACATTGAGTTGCCGTACCAATCCGGCAACCGCTGGTGTATGTCCAAACACGTCGGTTGCAATGAGAACAGTCGCTTGGGGCTGCGTTTCAGACTGAACAAGCTTGGATAGCGATGATGAATTCGATGAATCAATTATTTGAGCAGAAGCAGGCACGAGCGATAGCAGTAAAGCAAAGGAGGGCGGAGACTACCGGACTTGGGTTGAAATTGCAAGGATCGCAGCTCTTTACACAGAATGAAGAGCAAATACAGGGTAATTTTTCCGTCAGTTTGCGTTTATCAATACTTATCGAAGATTATTGTTTTGATATGCAATTGCTTGATTGACAGGATCTTTAACTCTCGTGGATACTGCGTGGTTAATAAAACGGCTTTGTTTTACGTTGATTGAAGCTGAAAGAAAAACACAGCTGTTTCTCACTGCTCAATGTATTGGCATTCCCTATCTGAAAATCCGGAGACTTACCATGTTACGACCTAGTTTGATTGTGCTGGCAATTGCACTTGCATTAGCTGGATGTAGTAAAGAAAAACCAGATGATAGCAAGGCAAAGGCCAGCGCTTCAGTTGCGAAGGTGCTTGCCGATCAACCTTTGTTGGTCACACAGGAAGATTTATTTCAGTTGCAAAGCAATGCCTTGTCATCTGGCCCGGTGATTACCGGATCGGTGCAGCCTGAACGAAAAGCTGATCTGCGAGCAGAAATTTCTTCGGTCGTTTTACAAGTCTTTAAAGAAAATGGAGAAACTGTAAAACGTGGAGATCTTTTGGTAAGGCTGGACGATACCTCGATCAAAGACGGCTTACATTCTGCGGAAGAGGCAGAACGAGCCGCCGTACAAACCTTTGATCAGGCAGAGCGTCAGTTTCAGCGCTTGAAGACTTTACGTGCCTCTGGCATGACGTCGACACAACAACTCGAAGATGCAGAAATTCGTCGCAACAATACACAAAGTGACCTGGTTGCTGCCAAAGCTCGCACTGTGCAAGCGCGTCAGCAATTGCAACGTACTGAAGTGCGTGCGCCGTTCGATGGTGTAGTGAGTGAACGTAAAGTATCCTCCGGCGACACCGCCCAAATAGGCAAAGAGTTAGTCAAAGTCATTGATCCGACCAGCTTGCGTTTTGAAGGTTTGGTGTCAGCTGACAAAGTCAATAACGTAAAAGTTGGTCAACCGGTGCGCTTTCACCTTAATGGCTATGGCGATGAAGAATTCAATGGCAAGGTCAAACGCATTGATCTGGCAGCAAATGCGACCACACGACAGGTGGAAGTGCTGGTCACATTTGACAACAACGCGCAACCGCGTGTCTCGGGCCTATATGCGGAAGGATTGATTGAGGTTGCAAGTATGCAAACCTTGATGATCGCCAGTTCAGCTTTGGTGCGCGAGGGTGATAAAGCCTACGCATGGCTAGTGAAAGATGGCAGCATCAAAAAGACACCTTTAATTATCGGTGAGCGGGATTCGCGTCATGGCGATTATGTCGTGCGTGGTGGCTTAAATGAAGGCGATAAGGTCATCCGCAATCCTATTGCTACCTTGCAAGATGGACAGAAGGTAAAGATGGTCGCTTCTGCTGATAGCAAGTTGCCTGCGCTTTTGCCAGCAAATGTAGCGCAGCCAGCTGTGAAATCTGCCGGGAAATAAACCATGTTCTTATCTGACTTCAGTATTAAACGTCCCATAGCGATGATCGTTATTATCATCGCTTTGATGGCCCTTGGTTTGCTGGCGCTTAAAAAGCTCAAGGTCAATCAGATTCCCGACGTTCAGCAGCCGGTATTGGTGGTGAGTATTCCGTATCCTGGCGCATCGCCTGACACGGTCGAGCGCGAGATTATCAATCGCGTTGAAAAAGCCATGCAAAGCATTACCGGCGTCTATCAATTGCGTTCCACCGCCAATGAAGGTTCTGCCACCATCGTCTTGATATTTAATTTTGGCAAAAACATGGTGGAGGCTTCAGATGAAGTCCGCAATTCGATTGCATCGGTGCGCTATAAATTGCCGGTAGAAATGCGAGAACCTGTATTGGAGAGGATAGATCCTTCGGCTGAACCAATTATGCAGTTGGCTTTGTCCTCCGATGTGCTTAGTCACGCAGAAATCTCACGCAAAGCAGAGGATGAGTTAGCAGATAAATTTCGCGCAATTGACGGTGTTGCAACGGTGACCGTCGATGGCGCATTGCGGCGGGAATTGAGTGTCTTATTACATGCGCAAAAACTTCGTGAATATAATGTCTCTGTGTCGGAAGTGGTTAACGCGCTGAGAAATCAAAACACGACTGCACCAGTCGGAAAAATTACTGGCCATTTGAATGAACAAAGTATTCGCCTGATCGGGCGCATTGAATCACCAAAAGATTTTCAAGCGATTGTCGTTAAGCAGCGTGGAAAAGAGGTCATACGTCTGGCACAAGTCGCCGACATCAATGATGGTTTTGCCGAACTCAACGGCTTTAGTATGCACAATGGACATCCTAATGTCGGCATATCAATTACCCGGGCACGCGACGCAAGTACTGTTACTGTTGCCAATAAGGTACGTTCTTTAGTTGAGACAATTAATAAGTCTCTTCCGGCGGGTACTAAAATCGAGGTGACGCAGGACGGTGGTAAAGATGCTGAAAGTAGCCTCGATAATGTCATTGAATCGCTGATGTTTGGCGCCGTATTGACGATTTTTGTGGTCTATGTATTTTTGAATTCCTGGCGTTCGACTTTAATTACCGCCTTGAGCTTGCCGACCTCAGTGATCGCTGCTTTTATCGCAATCTGGCTCAGTGGCTTTACATTGAATTTTATGACCCTGCTCGGCTTGTCATTGGCAATTGGGGTGCTGATTGATGATGCTATCGTGGTGCGTGAGAACATTGTGCGCCATATGGAAATGGGCGTGGATAGACGTACTGCGGCCAGCAACGGTACTAAGGAAATCGGTTTGGCGGTGGCAGCGACGACGTTTTCAATTATTGCCGTCTTTATTCCTGTAGCTTTTATGCCTGGTATCTCCGGCGAGTGGTTCCGCCCATTTGCATTGACGGTAGCCAGCTCTGTGCTGGTCAGTTTGTTTATCTCATTTACGCTCGACCCTATGCTGTCGGCTTATTGGGGTGATCCTGTTGGCCATCATTTAGTTCCTAAAAAAGGCATCAGCCTGATTTTAAAAAGGTTCAATGATTGGTTCGATCATCAGTCTGACCGTTACGGTAACGTCATCGCATGGGCATTGCACCATCGCACATGGATGGCTGTTATTGCGGTAGTGAGTTTTATCGGGGCAATTGCACTTCACGCGACTTTTGGTGGTTCTAGTTTTTTACCAAGCTCAGATAATGGCACGATCTATATTGAAATTCGCACACCATCAAGTTCCAGCCTTGAATATTCGCGGTTGAAGGTAGAGAAAGCTGCCGAGATTGCTCGCAGTATGAAACTGACGAAGGCGACGAATAGTACGGTCAATTCGGGTGGTGGACGGGTTTATGTCGATATCGGTAAGAGTACCGAGCGCAAGCAATCGGCGGCCGATGTTGCGGCAGATTTGCGTAAATTATTGGTACAAATCATCGGTGCAGAATATGTGGTTCAGGATGATCTGAGTAACGGTGGTGGTAAGCCAGTGCAGATCAATTTTTCCGGCCCCGATGCACGTAAATTATTGACGATTACCAACGAGTTTATGGATAAATTGCGTAAAGTTGATGGTGCCGTCGATGTCGGTTTATCTCAGCAAGATCCTAAAGACGAATTGCAAATTGAACTCAACCGCGGTCTTGCTAACTCTTTGGGCATATCGGTTAATGATACTGCACAAGCTTTACGTGTTGCGTTTGCCGGCGTTGAAGTGGGTGATTGGGTCGATCCAACGGGTGAAGCGCGGGATGTCGCTGTGCGTCTGCATCCTGACGACAGGGTCAACGCGGAAAATATTGAGCGCTTACCGATAGCGGTGAACAACAGCGATACGATGGTGCCACTGGAGCAAATAGCGAAGATTACAATGGGTAAAGGGCCTTCGCAAATCAAGCATACCGATGGTAAGCGGATGATTGCCGTTTCTGCGAATACGCAAGGACGGTCACCAGGAGAAGTGACTGCCGAAGCACTGAAAATCGCTAAGGCCATGAGTTTTCCGCCTGGCTATGCTTTAGATCTTGGCGGAGCAGCCCGCTCTCAAAAAGAATTATTTACGGAAATGACGATTGCGCTCGTGATGGGTATCGGTCTGATGTATTTAATACTTGTGATGCAATTCGGTTCATTTACAGCACCCATTGCTGTTATGTTGTCATTGCCATTGAGTCTGATCGGCGTGGTCATAGCCTTGTTGTTGACCCATGGCACTTTGAATTTGATGAGTTTCATCGGCATCATCATGCTCATGGGTTTGGTCGCGAAGAATGCCATTTTGCTGCTAGATTGTGCTCGCAAACGTGAGCAAGAGGTGCAATGTGATCGTGAAGAAGCGTTGATGTATGCAGGACGTAAGCGTTTGCGTCCTATCCTGATGACCACCTTTGCTTTGATCGCAGGTATGTTGCCGGTAGCGATTGGTCTCGGTGAAGGCGGGGAGTTTTATCGTCCGCTTGCAATTGCCATTATCGGTGGCACGATCACATCGACCTTGCTGACATTACTGGTGGTACCGACTTTTTATGACAGCATTGAAATCAGTCGAGATCGTATGATGGCAAAATATCGTTTGCGCGAAGAGCGCTGGAATACTTTGTATGCTGGCGTCATAACAGCCGTCGAAGTGATACTGACTCTGACTTTGATACGCTTTATTTTCCGGGTTCCTATGCGGGCTTATAGAAAATTCAAACCTTCACGGATTAATTGATAGATCGTGGTTGAGCGAGAAAATTAGCAGAGGTTCTCGCTTGACTTGACGGTTTCAAATCTGGATACTTCGTCGCCATACCTTGCGGGGACAATTTTGCTTATGTCCTGATTTAAATAGATAATTCCGATGTTAACAACGGCCTTTACCGGGGCCGTTTATTTATTCTTCAACAAAAACAATTGAACTGGAGACACCAATGAGTCAAGCAGCAGCATCCGCTGTGGCACCAAAAATGCCGGCGCAGATTCCTTACATTATTGCGAACGAAGGTTGTGAACGCTTTAGTTTTTACGGCATGCGCAATATTCTGACTACGTTCCTGATTAGCAGCCTGCTGCTATCCATGCCTGAGAATTTACGTGCTGGCATGGCAAAAGAGATTTTTCATACTTTTGTGATTGGTGTGTATTTTTTTCCTTTGCTTGGTGGGTGGTTAGCTGACAGGTTTTTTGGTAAATACAATACCGTGTTGTGGCTAAGCCTGGTGTACTGCGCAGGACATGCTTGCCTGGCGATGTTTGATGATAATCCACGTGGATTTTATGTTGGTCTGTTTTTAATTGCTTTGGGATCTGGTGGGATTAAACCATTGGTATCGTCGTTTGTCGGTGACCAATTTGATCAAAGCAATCGTAGTCTGGCGCAAAAGGTGTTTGAGGCATTTTATTGGATTATTAATTTTGGGTCATTCTTCGCGTCAATTTTGATGCCTATATTCCTGAAGCAATTAGGGCCGGGCGTGGCGTTTGGTATACCAGGAATTTTGATGTTAATCGCGACCATTATTTTCTGGTCAGGTCGTAAAAAATATGTGCATGTGGCACCGGTGGCGAAAGATCCACATTCCTTTTTAAATGTAGCACGTACAGCATTGTTGGCAGAAGTTCCAGGCAAAGCACGCACAGGTTTGTTTATTGCGGTGCTGGGTGTGGTTGCTGCCGTTGGCGTATTGTTGATGATCCCAACCCTGGCTCTGGTACCTGCTGTGTGTCTGGCGTTGGTATTGTTGCTTGGTTTTGGCGGCGTTGGTACCTGGATACAATTGGATCGTGCCTACGGCAAACATCCCGATGAGATTGTTGACGGGGTTCGTTCAGTATTACGTGTTCTGGTGATTTTTGCCTTGATCACACCATTTTGGTCTTTGTTTGATCAAAAAGCGTCGACATGGGTTGTGCAAGCGGATTCGATGGTAAAGCCTTCATGGTTTCAGTCATCGCAAATGCAAGCTTTGAACCCTATGCTTGTGATGCTCTTGATCCCATTTAATAACCTGGTCTTGTATCCATTATGCAAACGTCTCGGTCTGGAATTGACCGCATTGCGTCGTATGGGTCTGGGGATTGCTTTTTCTGGTCTCGCCTGGATCGTGGTTGGTTTCATGCAATTGGCGATGGATGGTGGTAATGCATTGTCAATCACCTGGCAAATTTTACCTTACGCTTTGTTGACGCTCGGTGAGGTGCTGGTATCAACGACAGGTTTGGAGTTCGCTTATGGACAGGCACCGTTAGCGATGAAAGGCGTCATTATGAGTTTCTGGAATCTGACCGTGACTATCGGTAACTTGTGGGTATTGCTGGCCGACGCCAGTGTGAAGAGTGCTCCTGTCATGGAGCAAATTAAAACCACAGGCATCAGTACAACGGCTTTCCTGATGTTTTTCTTTGCGGGCTTTGCATTATTGGCGGCGCTGGCATTTGCGATTTATGCTAAGAGTTACAAGATGCATAATTACTATCGAAAAGCATAAATTGGTGACTCAATTTAAAGAAAATATCATAAATTTATTGACAAGAATTGTGCCCTGAATGAGTGTCAGCTTGCAGTACTGTAATGAACTGGACGCTCTCGCAAATGAGCTTCATCGATAGTATTTGATTTCTTACAGCTTCTTCCTTATTTCTTCAACGAGATTGTGTGTGTCGCAATCTCGTTTTTTTTCGTTTTCTTTTTCCTTAGATATATCGGCTATCGATAGTTTAATTCTTTGATTTTTTTCGAATCTTTACTAAATTGAGTAGGCTACTTTTCAATATTGCGTTAGTTCTTTGGATTAAATACTAAGTTTTCCAATTGAAATAAAGGATTAACTGCAATTACCACTTGAGGTTGGCGTGTTTTTCATTTGAAAATGAATTTAAACAACACATTGTAAATTTAGTTTAAAAAATACTAAAACGGCCACAGCTCTGTCCAAAAGTTGATTTAATGTCTTACCTTGCCACCTAGCGATCTTCATGAATTGTTGTTTAGTTTGTTCGTGTTAGTTTGTGTTGATACCTTTTTATCAGAGCGGAGTTTGAAATGACCATAGCAAAACGACTTTACCTTCTTGTGTTATTCGCTGTGGCTGCGATGATGATGTTGGCTGCCTTGGGCGTCTACCAAATTTACCGGGTCTTTGATGCTGCTAATTTTGCAAACGTCAATGTGGTTCCTAGTTTGATTGAATTGGATCATGCAACGGATGCGTTGGCAAATATCAGGGTTAAAACTTGGCAAGCATTAGCAGCTGTTGACCCAGAGGCTAAGAAGACGGTGCGCGATGGTATCCCTGCAGAAAAAAGTAAAGTGGAAAATTCACTGAATAAATATGAAAAAGAAGACGTCGCTGACGAAAAAGATAAGGCAATGCTTGCTGAGGACAGATCATTGATAGCCGCTTATATAGCATTAAGCGACAGAGTACTGGCGCAAGATGTTGACGGCAAACATGATGAAGCCGTGCAGGAACTTCTTAGCAAACAAGATATCATCAAAAAAGCGTATTCAGCAGTCATCGCCCATCGTGAATACAACATCAAACTTGGCTATGAAGGTGCGGATGAAGCGAAAAGAATCTTAAGTACAGCGGTTTGGCTGGCGAGTATCATCGGCCTGTTTGGTGTCGTTGTAGTTGCCTTCATAGGAATAAGCTTGGCAAGAAAATTGGTTGCGTCATTACATCAAGCGATATTCGTCGCAAAAGCGGTTGCCGCTGGCGACTTGACGCAAAGAATAGATGCGAGTGGTAGTGACGAAGTAGCACAACTGCTTGGTGCGGTTAAAGAAATGGCAACCAGTCTGGAAGGAATTTGTACCCAGATACGACAAGGTACCGACGCGATCGCGGTCGCATCCACAGAAATCGCCACGGGTAATATGGATCTTTCTTCACGCACTGAGCAACAAGCAGGTGCGCTGGAGGAAACTGCATCGTCAATGGAAGAATTGACCAGCACCGTCCGTCAAAACTCCGACAATGCACGTCAGGCCAATACGCTGGCGAGCACCGCGTCCACCGTGGCAGTCGAAGGTGGTGCGGTGGTTTCACAAGTGGTTGAAACGATGGCGGCAATCAATGAATCATCAAGAAAAATCGTCGACATCATCAGCGTGATCGATGGCATTGCGTTTCAGACAAATATCCTGGCCTTGAATGCGGCGGTGGAAGCCGCCAGAGCTGGTGAGCAAGGCCGTGGCTTTGCCGTAGTCGCAGCCGAGGTCAGAAATCTGGCACAACGCTCTGCATCCGCAGCAAAAGAAATCAAAACGCTGATCGACAACTCGGTAGAGAAAGTCGATTCAGGTACCAAGCTCGTTGATCAGGCTGGTGTGGCGATGACTAACATCGTCACCAGTATTCAGAAGGTAAGTGACGTCGTCAGTGAAATCAGTAATGCCAGCCATGAGCAAAGTTCTGGCATAGACCAGATCAATCAGGCAGTGATACACATGGACGAGAGCACACAGCAAAATGCAGCCTTGGTGGAACAAGCAGCCGCAGCGGCCTCATCGTTACAAGAGCAAGCAAATAAATTGACCCAAGTGGTCTCAGTGTTTAAATTAAATATTTCAGGTGGCGGTGGAGGTTTGCAGCAGCGTCAAAGCACGGGCAGGTCACAGATGGCAATGAGTGGGGAATCGACAGCAGCAGTCAAGCCAGCACCTAAGCCAGCACCTAAGCCCACTCCCAAGGCACGTTCTGCAGCACCGGCACTGAGTGCTGCGACATCGACTAAGTCAACTAAAGCTGCAACGGACGATTGGGAAGAGTTTTAGAAAAAGAATAAAGAAAGCGTTTCTGAACTATTCTGACACCTGCAACGCTGCCGTTTTCGAAATGAAAGCATATTTAATTCCGCTCGGATTGAATATGCTTTTTTATTTCATTGAGAAGGAAAGTTTTTTAACAAGCTATTTTCCCGAAAGCGCTCGGCACCATTAGATCTTCCACCTATCCTCTCTTACTGCAAAGATACTTTTTTCCTTTGATTTCAGTAACTTAATCGATCAAGGTGTTATGCACTTTAAGCGGTTATTTTTCATCTTCAAATTTGACATATCTTGTAACAAATACCCCCTCGTAGCACAGTTTTTTCACTCTAAGATTTTTTCAATCTACTGAGGATTTGAGATTTTTCCTTTTTTCAGTCAGAGTTTTCGTTCCCCCTTCCTATGAAGCCACCTCTTGCCTTGGTATTTTTTAATTGGAGTTGAAAATGACTATAGCTAAGCGTCTCTACCTGCTCATTGCTCTTGTTGGTTTCATGACGAGCTTATTAATGGGTATCAGTATTTATCAAATCAATTACGTCTACAATGCAGCGAACTACACGAATATCAACACTATTCCTAGCGTTCTGGCTCTTGATGACTTGTTACGAGAACTTTTGGATACCCGGAAATTGTACTGGCAGTATCTGGCGACGCAGGATCCTGAACAAAAGAAGGCCGTTCAAAAGATGATTCTCGACGATCGTATCAAGATAACGGAGACATTGAATAGGTATGAGAAAGAAGATATTTCTGACAATCAAGACAAAATAATGTTGGACGACGACCGTAAAGCCATCATGGCCTATGACGCCTTGATAGATAAAGTCATATCTTTAGATAACACTGGTAAGGGTGTTCAAGCGCAAGAAGAAATTCTTCATAATCAAGGCACAATAAAAAAGATGATTGACACGATAGACCTGCACAGAGATTACAACATCAAGTTAGGGAAAAATGGTTCGGATGCAGGTGAAAAATCATTGATACGAGCGATATGGATTTCCCTCGCTATTGGTATCGTATCGATAGTCGTTGTGACATTGATAGTCTGGGGTTTAGCAAGAAAATTAGTAAACTCCTTAAACCATGCAGTCTCTGTTGCAATGACGGTCGCTGCGGGTGATCTGACACAACATATCGATGTCTCAGGCACAGATGAGATTGCGCAGTTAATGGGCGCATTAAAAGAAATGTCGAATAGCCTGGAAGGAATTTGTAACCAGATACGACAAGGTACCGACGCGATCGCGGTCGCATCTACAGAAATCGCGACGGGTAATATGGATCTTTCTTCACGCACTGAGCAACAAGCAGGTGCGCTGGAGGAAACTGCATCGTCAATGGAAGAATTAACCAGCACCGTCCGTCAAAACTCCGACAATGCACGTCAGGCCAATACGCTGGCGAGCACCGCGTCCACCGTGGCAGTCGAAGGTGGTGCGGTGGTTTCACAAGTGGTTGAAACGATGGCGGCAATCAATGAATCATCAAGAAAAATAGTCGACATCATCAGCGTGATCGATGGCATTGCGTTTCAGACAAATATCCTGGCCTTGAATGCGGCGGTGGAAGCAGCCAGAGCTGGTGAGCAAGGCCGTGGCTTTGCCGTGGTCGCAGCCGAGGTCAGAATTCTGGCACAACGTTCGGCATCCGCAGCAAAAGAAATCAAAACGCTGATCGACAACTCGGTAGAGAAAGTCGATTCAGGTACCAAGCTCGTTGATCAGGCTGGTGTGGCGATGACTAACATCGTCACCAGTATTCAGAAGGTAAGTGACGTCGTCAGTGAAATCAGTAATGCCAGCCATGAGCAAAGTTCTGGCATAGACCAGATCAATCAGGCAGTAATACACATGGACGGAACTACTCAGCAAAATGCAGCCTTGGTGGAACAAGCAGCCGCAGCGGCCTCATCGTTACAAGAGCAAGCAAATAAATTGACCCAAGTGGTCTCAGTGTTTAAATTAAATGGTTCAGGCGGTGGAGGTTTGCAGCAGCGTCAAAGCACGGGCAGGTCACAGATGGCAATGAGTGGGGAGTCGACAGCAGCAGTCAAGCCCATGCTTAGGTCAGTTCCTAAGTCCGCTCCCAAGGCACGTCCTGCAGCACCGGCACTGAGTGCTGCGACATCGACTAAGCCAACTAAAGCTGCAACGGACGATTGGGAAGAGTTCTAAGAATGACCATCAGATACTTTATCTCAGTCACAAAAAAGGCACCGTTTGGTGCCTTTTTTGTGACTGACAAGATGAGAATGGATAAATAGTTCCCCCTTTAATCGAGGTACCGGACAAAGAGATGCCACATGACACGACGATTATTGCGTTGCATCAAGGCCAGGTAAGCTGGGCAGAGTAATCTGGATATCGTATTTATAAGCTAATTATCCCTGCTATCTGACGCGGAAATGCAGGTAACACCAATTTATCCATGAAGTGTTCAGTGAGAATATATGAGCCTAAATAACGAACAACATGCAGCCTTGAAATCGAAATTAGATTTGATGAAGCAAGAGATTCAGACAGAACTCAGACAGCATCATCCCGATCTTTTGCGTCAGGACAATAGTGAAGGTGATGGCGTAATAAATGACGTTTTAAATCACGATGCGATGTCAAAGTACTTGCATCAACATGCCGAATGGCAATCCTTGCAAAGGGCGCAAGCGCGTTTGAGTGAGAATATTGCGGATATCTGTCGTGAGTGTGGTGCAACGATACCTTATGCCAGATTAGAGGCAGAACCTACTGCAGAACGTTGCATTAAATGTCAGTCAGCGTTGGAGGCTGATGATCAACGCCTGCATATTCACTCCCATCCCAGCATGTAAAGACACGTCCGCCTGCAAAAGCGAAAATGTCATCGGTAAATCACCACCTGAAAATTCTGAAGGATGTTCTCAGCTGAGATTCTCTTTAACATGTATTGAAAATATATGTTAAAGAGTGTATGATGGCTTTAGTCCTTTACGTGTCGTGTTGCATGAATAGAAATTTCATCCGAGGTAATGCGAGCTTAAAGATGTATTTTAATTATATTAAATAAGGTCTGATATGTTGGATTCTGCAACGCGTGAATTAATTAAATCGACGGTGCCTGTTTTAAAGCAACATGGAGTAACACTGACACGGCATTTCTATGCTCGTATGTTTGCCCACAATCCGGAATTGAAGCCGATGTTTAATCAGACAAGTCAACAAGCTGGTCGTCAACAACAGGCGTTGGCAATGGCAGTGTTGGCCTATGCTGAGAATATTGATCAACCTCAGGTATTGCAACCAGTGCTTAATCTGGTTGCAAACAAGCATGTCAGTCTCGGCATTCGTGCGGAACACTATCCGATTGTCGGCAAACATTTACTCGCATCAATACAAGAGGTGCTGGGTGATGCGGCAAGTGCCGCTTTAATTTCAGCGTGGGCTGCGGCTTATGGACAGTTGTCTGACATCCTTATCGCACAGGAAAATCAGATTTACCTACATTCTGCCAATCAAAACGGCGGTTGGAGTGGTTGGCGTAGTTTCAAAGTAGAAAAAACAGTGTTAGAAAGCGATGAGATTATGTCGCTTTATCTTACGCCGGCGGATGGTGGGCGGGTACCGAACTATCGTCCGGGACAATACATTTCGGTAAAGGTGCAAATACCGGCAATGGGAATGAGTCAGGTAAGGCAATACAGTTTATCAACCGCTCCGGGTAAGTCGTTTTTACGTATTTCGGTCAAGCGCGAGGTGGGGAACGCAGTCAATCCTGACGGCATGGTATCAAACGTATTGCATGATCAAACAGTGGTCGGTAGCCTGATCGAAGTTGCGCCACCTATGGGCAATTATTTTTTGCATGAAGATCGCGACACCCCTGTTGTGTTGATCAGTGCGGGTGTTGGTATTACACCTAAACTCGCGATGCTTGAACATTTGATTGAGACCAATTCAACACGTTCCATCGTATTTATTCATGCATGCCGTCATGGCGGAGTTCACGCATTTAAGCAGCAAGTAAAGCAGCTGTCGGCAAATCACCCGTCCGTGAATAATGTGGTTTATTACGAAGTGCCTCGTGAGCAGGATTTGCCGGACCAAGATTACCAATATACAGGGCGTTTGCAAATGGAGCAGATAGCCCCCATGGTTGTGCAAGCGCATGCTGATTATTATGTTTGTGGACCGGTTCCTTTTATGCAAGAGCAAATCAATCATCTCAAAATGCTTGGTGTTGATGCCGGAAAAATACACGCAGAAGCTTTTGGTAGTGGCGGCATTGCTGCATAATTGCATCTGAAACATTGGCGAGCCGGCAAATGCAGGTTTGTCTTTTAATTGATAGCAAAGAGAACTCATGCAACTCACTCACTTTACCGACCTAGGCCTACGCGTTTTGATTTACCTGACCTTCCCTGATCGTACAGAGCCGGTGACGATTTCTGAGATTGCGTCGCAGTTTGATGTCTCCCGCAACCATCTGGTAAAGGTGGTTCATTTTTTAGCGCAACAACAATGGATCGTAACAACGCGCGGAAAAGGCGGGGGCATGGCCTTAGCTCAACCCGTCGAAAAATATAAATTAGGTCATTTAATTTCCACCCTTGAAGGGCATACAGAGTTAATCGATTGTGCGAAACCAGCTTGCGGGTTGAAAGGCAATTGTCAACTCAAACATATTCTCGACCTTGCTCATAAGATTTTCTATGAAGCGCTGGACGCGTACACGCTAAAAGATGCAGTGGCAACACCAACGCGAGAGGTCATCATCAGCTTGCATCAATTGAGACTGAATTCAGCACCTGTTTCACGTTTTCATTGATATACTCACTGGCATCTTGATGCGATTTGAGGATAGCTTTGAAAAAAAGTGTCGTGTTTTTCACCACCATATCGCTTTGCCTGCAAGTGAACGCTGAAACATTTCGTGTCGCTTATTATGACGGTGGCGATGTGCCGTTTGTGCAGACTACCAACGGTCGCGTATATGGAATTTTTCCTGAATTAATGGCCGCGATTGCACAAAAAAGCGGTGATCAGATTGAAGTGCAGGCACTTCCAATCAAGCGATTGCTCAATGCTTTTGAAATTGGCTCGATTGATATTGAAGTCGGCGTCAATCCTAAATGGCGAAGTGCCTCTCTTGTGCCTGGTATCTATAGTGATCCGTTTCTGGTGGTTAGCGATATTTTGTGTTATCGCTTTGGCGAGGTAAAGAAGAACGAACGTATTGCTGATTTTTCCGGGGACACGATTGGTGTTATTGCCAATTATAGTTACCCTGAGTTTGATCCAGCGTTTACCAGTGGTTTGATCAAGCGAGCAGACGCATTTACTAATCCGAACTTACTCACCATGTTAAAAGCAAAGCGTTTTGATCAGATTATTATCAGTCAATACGTTAAACAGTACTGGGCTAAATCTGATCCTGCAAAATATAATTGCGAAGAGGGACGCATTGTTGAATCAAGTGAAGTGATGTTACGTGTTCATCCCAGCAAAGCATCTGCTCTCCCACGCTTAAATGCCGCTATCGAGTCACTAAAAAAGAGCGGCGAATTGGATGCAATTATCAAGCGAAATATCAACTAACACGATGACATTTTTTATTGATCGGGCGTATTTTACGCACTTATTCCAACCACAATCAGCGCGTAAATAATTAATGAAATCAAAGCAATAAATAATAGCGCAATGGTTCTCCAGAGTGCTTCGAATTTTGTCAACGCATAACTAGTACGTAATTGTGCGAACATATGTACTGGCGGCACCACAGCCATAAGAATTGCAGCGACACCAGTTAAGTTAAATTTTCCCAGAATGGTGATAAACATAATCAATATCGCCATGAAAGATAAGGAAAATAAAGAAAATACGGCGTGATCAAACATCACATAGCGACGTTTAAAAATAAACATCAACCATAAAAATGGCAATGAAATTGGCATCAACAAAAATGCAAATTTGGATGCCGCACTCTTCATTTTATAGAGTGTCAATTCCGGATTTTGCGTCGCATGTTTCAATGCATCCTTGATCCATGGTGATGAGGAAGTGATGTTCTCGTCGTCAAGCGTCAAGTTAATCCCTTGTTTTGAATCACCGGAAAGATCAATAGCTCCACTCACATTGGTTTTCTTTTCTTTGCTAATTTCATCTCCAGGTGTATTTGTTGCAGAATCCCCCATTGCTTTCAATGAAACCTCTAACGCAGCAATTTCAATTTTAGTGTCATTGATTTCTTCATTGATTGCGTTAGTTTTCTGATCCCCTTTCGGCAACTGGTCACGCGTCGTCATCAAAGATTGCAGCTTTATTTTGGCGGCATCAATATCTTTATGGATGCTCTCACTCGCTTTGGCCTTTCCTCCGTTGACATCTGCATCAATGTGACTGCTGGTGAGAGAAAACACGAAGAACATGAGAAAGATTAAAAACAAAAACAGCGCCAATGGTGACACATAGCGTGTACGTTGACCGGCGATATAATTACGGGTCAGTTTTCCGGGGGTAAAAATCAAGGCCGGTATGGTGCGCCATGCTTTTGTTTCAAAGTGAAAAATGCCATGCAAAAGCTCTTCAAACATATGCAGAAGCGAACGATGGATATGCGCTGATTGTCCGCAGACATGACAATAGGCGCCTGTCAGTGGCGTCTCACAATTGGCACAAATGCCGTGTTCTTCCGGCGCATAGTGAGGGTCACGACCTTCACCGGTAACGTCATTGACGACAACTGCTTGCGCTAGCGCATCCGCTCCCATACCTGCATCGACATTCATGTTTTTATCCAAAAAAATTGTGTCTGAATTGTGCCTGATACTGCTTTACTTCTCAAGGTGTTGCATACGTGGCATTAAAAAATGCAGTTTTTTGGCAACCGCATCGCCTTCAAGCGTTGCCTTTACTGACGCTCTCACCATCTTCCGGGCGTAAGCTCCAGAAGGTGATGGATGAGAATAAAGTCATGACCCCAAGGGTTAAAAAAGCGTGATGCAGTGCAGACGTAACAGCGATTTTGTCAGATTGTGGTAATCCGCTCAGATACCAGGCTGTGACCAAAGAACCGCATGCCAGCCCGAAACTCATCGACATTTGCTGCAACGTACTGGCAATCGTGCTTGCCATGCTGGTGTCGGCCGGCTTGATATCTGCATATGCCATTGAATTCATACTGGTGAATTGTAAAGAATTGAAGAAGCCTTGCGTCAAGCTGAGTAGTACGATCATGTGCCATGGTGTTTCAGCGTTAATGAATGAAAACGTGCAAATTGTCACGCCTATCATCAGCGTATTCAGAATCAGCACTTGGCGGTATCCAAATCGACGCAAAACGCGGCTGGCAATCAGCTTCATAAACATCGCCGCTGCCGCTGCCGGCATCATTAACAGGCCTGATTGCCAGGCTGGCAGGTTCAGCCCTAATTGATACAGCAAAGGAAGTAAAAATGGTAGTCCGCCCAGCCCCAGACGCGTAATAAAGCCACCGACCACTGACACTCTGAAGGTGCGGACATTAAATAATTGAAGTCTGAGTAGTGGTGTTGTGGTGTGTTGTGAGTGCCAGCCATACCAAGCCAACAGACCCAACGACAGTCCAAACAGGAAAAAGGTCAAAGGCGCAGAAATGGAATGCTCGCCAAAGATCTCTAACAACCACGATAATAAGGCAGCTCCCGTGCCAAATAGCAGTAGACCTTTCACATCCAATGGTCTCGACTCTTCCCCGTAGTAATCCGGCATGTGGCGATGGATCAAATATTGCGCCGCGAGACCAACTGGGATATTGACAAAGAAAATCACACGCCAGGAAAGCCAATGCACGATTAAGCCACCGACAGTTGGTCCAAGTAGCGGACCTATTAAAGCGGGGATAATCACAAAATTCATTGCCGCCAGCAATTCCGATTTTGGAAACGTGCGCACGATAGTGAGTCTGCCAACTGGCATCATCATTGCTGCACCCATCCCTTGCATAATCCGCGCTGCCACCAGCATGGGCAGGTTCAAAGACAGACCACACAACACCGACGACAGCGTAAAAATGCCAACGGCAAGACTAAAAACTCTGCGCGTACCGAATTTATCTGCAATCCATCCACTTACTGGTATTCCTACCGCGAGGCTCAGAATGTAACTGGTGACCACGGCTTTTAAACTCAGCGGACTCACTTGTAGACTGTCCGCCATGGCTGGCACCGCGGTATTGATGATTGTCGAATCCAATTGCTCCATAAATAGGGCAATGGCGACAACCCACGGCAGATATTTTTTGACCTGAGTAGTTTGCTCAATAGCAACGGCGTTAGACATAGAAGCGAAGTAAAACTATGTAAAGCACGCATCATAACACCGCTACAGATGCATTTTCTGGTGAGAGTTTTTTCGATTGGAGTGAACTGCAAATACGCAACAACGCGCGAGCACGCGAGTGCTGCAAAGAAGAAGCATAATTAAAAGACGGGAGGTTTTTTTTGATTTTTAGATGCAAAAAAAAGGTAGGTTGTGAAACCTACCTCTTTTGTGTTTTGCATCAGCGTTGATTCATTTAGATCAGAAATTTTTTGTAGCGATCAGTACTGCGCTGTTTTTACCCATGAATTTTCCATTTGCTGGAGATGCATAGAATGCTTTATCTGCATTAGTGCCGATAGCTGCCAGGCTGACGACGACGCCGCCCAATTGTTTAAATTCTTTGCTTACGCCAACTTTGTAGTCAGTATAAGTCGCTGCGCTGGAATTCATACCTTGCACTTTTTGATAACCTACGTGCAGGTTCAGTGTCAAACCTTCGCTGATTTCGATATTTGCGCCTGCATCCAGGTAGCCGCTGTTTTTACTGTCAACGATACCGAACAATGGCGTTACTGCGCGAGAATATTTGATATACGCAGGACCGTAGCCGAGCTGGCCGTAGATCTCCAGTGTGTTTGCATCTTTTAAACCAACGTTAGTCAGATTATTATTGATATAGACATAGCCCAATACACCGACGTCATAAGAGATGTCTTTTGTTACTTCACCACGTTTACCAGCGTAGATATCCCACTCTGCCGGAGTGCTGCCCGCGCCTTGTGTATCAGAAATCCATTTAATCGTGGACAACCAGGTACCAGCGTACAAGCCAGTTGGATTGTTGGTGTAGTCTGCCCCACCTTGTAATGCTGGGTCTAAACGTGTTTGAGAGATACCACGATAGCGATAGTCGCTTGCCAGGCTGGCGTTGAAAGTAACTTCGTTATCTGGTTTAACTTCATCTGCAAATGCAGCGCCAGAGGAAATGAGAGTAGCAATGACGCTCAAAAACAGGATATTTTTCTTCATGTGATCTTCCTTTTTATCGCCGCCAACATGGCGACTTGATAGTGGTCAGAATAACGGTGAAGGTGTAAAAACGGTGCAAAGATAGTCTAGGCGAATGTATAGATCGCGTAAACCTGGATTTGTAAAAATTGCATCAAGGGGTAAAACGGCCGTAAAAGTGTCGGTTTTTAATTCAAAATTGACATTTTTCAACTGCTTTTAACTATTTATCCTTCGAAGGGATAAAAAAATGCCCCAGCCTCATTGTGAGGGTGGAGCAATTTATCCGGTTTTTAAGGTCGTTGTTCTAAAGTTCTTAAAAACAGTGTTCAGGTGCAGGGAAGGATTTATCTTTTACTGCTGCAACATAGGCCAATACTGCGGCGTCGATATTGGTTTGACCTTCCATGAAATTTTTCACGAAACGGGCTTTACGACCAGGGAAAACGCCAAGCAAGTCGTGCATGACCAGCACCTGGCCAGAGCAATCAACACCAGCGCCAATGCCAATAGTTGGTATATCTAAAGTATCGGTCACTTCTTTACCCAACGTCGCCGGAATTGCTTCTAACACCAGCAAACTGGCGCCAGCGGCTTGCACTGCCAAGGCTTCCATTTTGAGTAAGCCAGCGGTGGCGTCGGTTTTTCCTTGAACTTTATAGCCACCTAATACATTGACTGATTGTGGCGTGAGACCCAAATGCGCACAAACCGGAATCGCGCGCTCGGTCAGAAATTTGATTGTTGGAGCCAGCCAGTTTCCACCTTCTAATTTAACCATTTGCGCCCCAGCTTGTATTAATTGGACGGCGTTTTGGTACGCTGATTCGGGTGTGGCGTAGCTGCCAAACGGCATGTCTGCGACGATTAATGCTTTTTTATTGCCACGTGCCACTGACGCTGTGTGATAAGCAATATCTGCTACCGTCACTGGCAAAGTCGAGTCGTGACCCTGGCAAACCATGCCGAGGGAGTCGCCAATCAATAAAATATCGACACCACAGCGATCCATCAATGCTGCAAAACTCGCGTCATAGCAGGTCAACATGGTAATTTTTTCGCCCTGAACCCGCATGTTGTGCAAGCCAGGAACACTGACAGCTTTACGATCTTGTAAATATTCAGCCATTCTTTTCTCCAAAGGTGATGCTATCGTTTGAATGTTGTGCGACAGCTGGTTTGGTCTCCACCAGAACCTCAGACTACGATTTTATTCTTGAATTGACATCCATGAGCCAAGCTGTGTACTCGTGTTGCGCAGTCTAACTCAAATTCTATTTTTGCTATTAACGCGTTACTTCGCTAACTGCTAATTGAAAAATCACCTGATCCCTGACCCTATCGAGTAAATCAGCTGCTTTTCCGTATTCTGGAATACTAATATCTGGAGCAATTTGCACTAAAGGTAGCAGAACAAATGCGCGTTCCGTCATGCGCGGATGTGGCACTGTCAGTGTGTCGGTGTCGATTGTTTCTGTACCGTAGAGCAATATGTCCAGATCCAGTGTGCGAGGGGCATTCCGATAGGGGCGTTCACGACCAAATGTCAATTCTATCGCTTGCAAGGTCTCCAGCAGACTTTGCGCACTCAGACTTGTTTTTAACTCGACGACGGCATTAACGTAGTCGTCGCCGCTGGAATCTATTGGTGCGCTGCTGTACAAGGAGGATGCAGTCATGAGCCTGCATCCGGCTGTGCGAGCAAGGTGGTCAATTGCCTCTCGCACGGTTTCCCGTGCATTACCCAGATTGGCACCGATGCCAATGTACGATTTAATCATTCTTCGGCTTTTGCCTTGTTTGGGGCACGTCGGCGCGGCTTGCGCTTTTTGGCGGCAGGTGCGCCACTCGCTTTAGGCTTAGTGTTGATGAGCTTTTCACGCTGTTCAGCATCGCCGTTGATGAAGCCCGTCCACCATTCACCGATTTCAGCATCAATTTCACCGCTGGCGCAGCGTAGTAGCAAGAAATCATAGCCAGCGCGCAGACGCTGATGTTCCAGCATTTTGTACGGTGTTTTGCCAACCCGTTTTTCAAAACGTGGTTGCATCGCCCAAATGTCGCGCATATCTGCGCCGATTTTGCGTTGTATTGCTAAGGCATCTGTTTGCGCATTCAACACATCATCGGCGGCCAGATGCAAGGCCGGGATAGGGAATTCACCCGCGGCTTTGTACGCATCCCATTTTTCCAGGACTTGATGCCATAACAAAGATGCAAACAAGAAACTTGGTGAAACTGGCTTACCTTGTTGTACCCGTTCATCGGTATTCGCGAGCGACAGCGTGACAAATTTCTCGCCCAAGGGTTGCTCCATCACCACATCCAGCAAAGGCATCAGGCCATGATGCAGACCTTCTTTTCGTAATTGCTGCAAACATGCCATTGCGTGTCCGCTGGTCAGCAATTTCAACATTTCATCAAATACGCGGGCGGCTGGTACGTTGTTAATCAAAGGCGCCATGACGGCGATCGGTGCCCGGGTAGCGGCATCGATATCAAATTGCAGTTTGGCCGCAAAGCGCACTACGCGCAACATGCGTACTGGATCTTCTCGATAGCGTGCTTCGGGAACGCCGATGATACGCAATGTTTTTTTACGGATATCTTTAATACCGCCGTGATAGTCAAACACCGTTTGTGATGCAGGATCGTAATACATCGCGTTAATCGTAAAATCGCGACGCGCAGCGTCTTCATGCTGTTCACCGAACGTATTGTCGCGCAACACGCGGCCATGTTCATCTTTTGGTGCCGCGTCATTGGAAGGTCCACGGAAGGTCGTGACTTCGAGCAAATCCTGACCAAACATCACATGCACGATCTGAAAACGCCGGCCGATGATGAAGGCGCGGCGGAACAATCGTTTGACTTGCTCGGGTGTGGCGTTGGTCGCAATATCAAAGTCTTTTGGTTTGACACCGGTCAGCAGGTCACGCACCGCACCGCCAACGATAAAAGCTTTAAATCCATTTTCTTGCAAAGTCTGTGTGACGCGGATGGCATTGGCAGAGACCAATTTGGGGTTGATGCCATGCTCTTTGGCGGTCAACACGGTTGGCTTAGGATTAGCTTTGCCAGACTCAGCGGAATTTTTTACACCGAGTATTTTGCGGATAAATTTCTTAATCATTGCTTGCGAATTATTGCTGATGAAACAGGTTAATTTGAGGCCATCCGCGCGCTTGTGCGTGCGCACTGAGTTTAGCGTTTGGATTGGTGGCGACCGGATGCGTTACAACCTCAAGCAGAGGTATATCGTTGTGCGAGTCGCTATAAAAATAGCTATGACTAAAATCGCTGAGTTGTTGATCACGCTGGCGCAACCAATTATGCAGATGGACGACTTTGCCAGCGCCAGAAGTAGGTACACCAATCAATTTACCTGTGATATTTTGATGTGTGTCCAGTTCCGGTTCTGCTGCTAATAAATGTTCTACTCCTAAGGCGGCGGCAATGGGAGTTGTCACAAAACGGTTGGTAGCAGTGATGATCGCAATCAGATCACCCTGATCCTGATGTTTTTTCAATAGATCAAATGCTGCAGGTAACAAGGCAGGTTGTATCACCTCTTGCATAAACTGTGCATGAATCTCATCGAGTTGCGGGCGTTTGAATTGCGACAGGGTTCCTAAGGCAAATTCCAGATATTCCACAGGATCTAAAGTACCAGCCTGATATTGTGCAAAAAAATCGGCATTGCGGCGGGCAAATGCTTCGGCATCGACAGCGCCGATACGGCATAAAAATTGACCCCATTCATAATCTGAATCAATTGGTATCAGCGTGTGGTCGAGATCAAATAAAGCTAATTGACGCATAGGTAGTCTGCAATATAGTCTGGTTCATTGTCAGGGTTGCTGCAGCATGAGTTCACGCAACAACGGCAAAGTAATCGGACGCTTGGTGACCAGAGAATAATGGTCGAGCTGATCCAGCATGTCTGATAACGAGCTCATGTCGCGTTGATAATGGGTAATCAGATAGGGTAACACGCCGGCGGACAATTGAATCCCTCTGGCATTCGCGGCCCGTTCTAAGGCATCAATTTTATCCTCGTCCGTCAGACCGTGTAACTGATAAATCAGACCCCAGCCAAAACGCGTCCGCAAATCGTCACGTACATTCAAAATCATCGGCGGATGATTGCCCGTTGCAACCAAAAAGCCGCCATGAGCACGCGCTTCATTGAAAAGGTTAAATGCAGCAATTTGATTCAATGGGGATAGCAAGTGGCAATCATCCAATAAATACAAACTCACTGCTTCACTAAAATCGAATGCGCTTTCCGGGGCGTTAGCGGGAATGTAACGTGATTCGTTATGATCGGCCAGTGCATGCAATAAATGCGTTTTCCCCGCACCGGCTTCACCCCAGATATAGACGGAACGTTCGCCGTATTGGCTGGCGATGCGTTGAGAAAATAATCCCAATAGTTGCGCCAGTTCGGCATTTTGACCAACCACGAAGGTAGTCAGGGATGGAAATTTTTGTGCATCCAGATCTAAAAGTAATTGCCTCATGACTGTCGATAAAAAGGACTATTAAAATACGAGGCACGCAGATGTTTGACTGCCACCGAAACTACGGCAGAAGCGGGCAGCGCAACAAGAATACCGATAAAGCCAAATAACTGTCCGAATGCCATTAAGGCAAAAATGACAGTTAAGGGGTGTAAACCGATGCGTTCGCCGACTAAGCGCGGCGTCAGGAAAAAAGATTCCAGCGTTTGACCAATACCATAAATGATCGCGACCGCAATCAATCCATGCGCTCCGTCAAATTGCAATACGGCACCGATTAAGGCCAACACCAGACCCAGACCAAAACCCAGATACGGAATAAACACTAAAAATCCGGTAATAATTCCGACCGGCAATGCCAGATCAAATCGGGCGATACTCAGCGCTGCAGAATAGTAAATTGCCAATACCAACATCACCAACAACTGTCCGCGCAAATATTGCGCAAGGATATCGTCCACTTCTAATAAAGCGGTGGTAGCCCGATGTGTCCACCGGCGAGGGATAAATTGTGCCGAGCGTTCAATCAAAGCGTGCCAGTCGAGCAATAAATAAAATAAAACGATGGGAATTAACAACAGATTGGCAACCATGCCGATGACTGCCGTACCTCCAACGCGGATAGAAGACAAGATGGCTTTACCGATAACATCACTGCTCCCAGCAAATTGTTCACTTAATAATGCTTTAATGCCGGTGCTGTCGAGTTTAATGTTGTAACCGTATTCTGCAAGTTTTGGCCCAAGAAACTGATCTAATCTGTCCAGAAATAGCGGAATTTCATCTTGCAATTGTGGAATCTCTCGTCTTAGTATCGGGACGATGACGAAAATTAAGCCCAATACCAGCGCAATAAACAGCACGATCAATAAGGTTGCCGCTACCGAGCGCGGCAAGCGCAAGCGTCCGATACGCAGTGCACACAGACGATCGAGCCAGGGATTGAGCACATAGGCAATTGTCGCTGACACAATAAATGGCATCAGAACCGGACCCAGCATAGAGAACAAGATCAACAGTGCGCATCCTGTCGCCAGCCATAGCAGGGTTTGTTTTTGCTCGGTTGTAATAGAGAGTGACATCGTATTGACTGTTCGCTTATAAAATTATTTGCTGATGTGTTGATGAGGTCTTGTCCAAATATAGGTCAAGCCGCGGTCATTTTGTTAAAATAGCGTTTTTGCCGGAGTTTTCTGGCAATTCCTCTATTTTACCGCCTCAAGCCCCTACTGACGACTATCATGAGCACTCCTACCTCTGTTTCTCTCTCTTACGCCGACGCTGGTGTCGATATGGTTGCTGGCGACGCCCTCGTCGATGCCATCAAACCTTTTGCTAAACGAACCATGCGCGAAGGCGTGATGGCAGGTATCGGTGGCTTCGGTGCTATGTTCGAAGTCAGCAAAAAATACAAAGAACCCGTGTTGGTTTCTGGTACGGACGGTGTCGGCACTAAACTTAAACTGGCGTTTCATCTGAATAAACATGACACCGTTGGTATCGATCTGGTTGCGATGAGCGTCAACGATATTTTGGTGCAAGGTGCAGAACCTTTGTTTTTTCTGGACTATTTTGCCTGCGGCAAGTTAGATGTTGCTACAGCAACTGACGTCATCAAAGGTGTTGCCGCTGGTTGCGAACAGGCGGGTTGTGCATTGATCGGTGGCGAAACTGCTGAAATGCCATCCATGTACCCAGATGGCGAATACGATCTGGCAGGTTTTGCGGTCGGTGCGGTAGAAAAATCTAAAATCATTGACGGTAGCAAAATTCAGCCTGGTGACGTGATCCTCGGTCTGGCTTCTTCGGGGATCCATTCAAACGGATTCTCTCTGGTGCGTAAAATCATCGAAGTTGCTCAGCCAGATTTAAACGCCGATTTCCATGGTCGTACACTGGGTGATGCCTTGATGGCACCAACCCGGATTTACGTTAAACCTTTGCTGGCGCTGATGGAAGCCATTGAAGTCAAAGGGATGGCGCATATCACTGGCGGCGGTCTGGTTGAAAACGTACCACGCGTTTTGGGCGATAAATTAACAGCCGTCTTGCACAAAGATGGTTGGGTCATGCCACCACTGTTCACCTGGCTGCAACAACACGGCGGCGTCGCTGACGCAGAAATGCACCGCGTATTTAACTGCGGTATCGGAATGGTCGTGATTGTTTCTGCAGAAAATGCGGATGCCGCGATTGCGCATCTGGCTGCATCAGGTGAAACAGTCTCCCGGATCGGCGAGATCCGTGCGCGTGAAGGTAACGAGCATCCAACGATTGTCGTTTAATTAAAACATTCTGGTAGGGCGGGTGCAACCCGCCACATCCATGGATTAGCAATGCCAGCGCGGGTTGTACCCGCCCGCATTTTTAAAAGCGATGACGCAAGCCTACAGTGAATTGTTTGTTGCCCGTGCCTGCTTCTTCGCTGTTGCCTTCGGTGTATGCCGCACCATTTTTATTTCTGATGATGGCATATGAGGTGTACACATCAGTCCGTTTCGAGAGCGCATACATATAGGCTAACGCGTATTGCTGCGCATCTTGTGCAAGGCTGGTTTTGTCATCCTTTCTGATATAGGTCGCTACTACTGTTTGTATTCCGAAAGGCATGGATACTCCTAATAGTAAGTCCCGGCTATTGATCGATGCTGTTGGTGCCGTACCACCGAAACTTGCTACGCTGTTGTTTAAGCTGGCACTGTTTAAACCTTTATCAATTGCGTAGCCAAAGTAAGCCTTCGCGATACCAAAGTCATAGTTTGCAGCGAATAATAAATTGCGGGCTTTGCTGGTGTTTTGAATTGTTGCGGTGTCGTTATTTTTATGATGGTAAGCGACACGCAGATTCAGTGGACCATCGCTATATCCGAATGAACCGCCAATTGCACGTCCTGCATTGATGTCGCCAGCCACTTCGCCAGCCACAAACATCATATCTGCATTAAACCCATTGACCTTATTGCTGCGGAATAGAATGGAATTACCAGCGCGGAAACCTGTCGCAGCCATCAGGTTATTTGAGCGTGCGATGCCATTACGTAACGGGTCAACGATCGTATTGAGGGTCGTGAAGTAAGGTGTGTCTTGTAAGCCAGCAGACACGGTGCCAAGTGAATTGCTCAGCCCGACAATCGACGTGCGTCCGAACAACGTGCCGTTTTGAGTTGAACCGCCGGTGTCAGCATGAATGCCTCCTTCTAAGACAAAGTACGCGGATAAGCCATTGCCCAGATCTTCGGTGCCGCGAAAACCCCAGCGACTTTGGGTTGCCATTCCACTGGTGACGCGCAGGGCATTGCCGTTGATGCCGCCCTGATCATAAGACAAACCGATATCCATAACGCCGTACATGGTAACGGCGCTCTGGGCGTAAGCGGATGGATGCATGATGCAAAAGCAGGTGGCAATCGTGGTGAGGGCGAGTTTTTTCATATAAGGTCTCTCTTTTTTATTAGTGAAAAGGGCGCAGAGATTCCTTATCTCTGCGAGATTTTTCTTGGAACATACGATGGGGAGTGCGGTGGCGTCAGACGCTACCGCGGGGGTTCACAACTAACGTTATGCAGTGATCGGCAGAGGATTATTCCGGTTCGTCGATTGCTTCAATTTTTCCCATAACGAAAACAAATGAAACAATACCGATAGCCAGAATCACACCTGCAACAAAAAACGCATTGATGAAGGAATTGGTGGCACCAACAATGTAGCCCGTCACAATCGGTGCTGCGGCACCCATGAGATTATTAACAAAATTCATGATGCCACCGATGGTGCCTGCACCGCCTTTGGGTGCAATCAGTGAAGGTAAAGACCATCCAACCGGCGCTGCAGAAGCTAAGCCACCAAGCGCAATAGAAATCCAGAAAATCGCCCATACAGGGTCAACCGTTTGTGTCGCGCCAAAAACAGCTAGTCCAAATAACATGCCAGTCACCAGCACACTCTTGCGTACTTTAGATTCGTTAAAGCCACGTGCTATCAGATGATCGATTAACCAACCACCCACAAACAGATCTGTTATCGTGGCGAACACCCATGGAATGGCGGCGTAACCTGCTGATTTTAAAATACTCATGTGCATGGTTTGCACCAGATATCCGGGTAACCATGTCAGAAACAGATAAAACGAATAACCATATGCAGCAAAGCCAATGGTTAAGCCCCAGACTTTAGATTGCTTGAGCAAATAGGCTAGCATATTGACGGCACCTGCCTCGGATTTTCCTTCTGCCGCTGCACCACCTTGCTGAATATAATTTAACTCTGCTGCGCTCAATTTTTTGTCGGCGCTTGGATCGCGATAAATGATCAGGAACGCAAAAAAGTAGATAAAGCTTAAAGCTGCCGTTAAGCCAAAACCCCACCGCCATCCCAGACTGACAACAGTGACTGCGACCAACGGCACCCCGATGACATTAGAAAATTTTGCTGCGGCGTCAAAGATTGCCGTGGCGAGGCCACGTTCGCTCCGTGGAAACCAGTATCCCGTCGCTTTTGCACTGACAGGGAAAGCGGGTGCTTCAGCGATACCAAGTAATATTCGCGCAAAAAATATACCGGCAAAGCCGCTGGAGAACGCCGTAATTGTTGAGGCAACACCCCATAGAAAAGCACCCCAACGGCCTACTTTGGTTGGACCAAACCGATCGATCACCATTCCTACCGGGATTTGCAATATCGCATACGACCATGCGAACGCGCTGAACAGTAATCCCATCTGCACTGCGCTGAGTTGGAAAATTTCCTGGATTTGTGGTGCTGCGACTGACAGTCCGATACGATCAATGTAATTGATTAGTACGCCGATACCGAGCAAAGCACCAATACCCCAGCGTCGGTGCGGAATTTTTTCTTGAACATGCGAGGACATATTTGTCTCCTGGTAGTAAGGATAGTAAGGTTTATTGTTGTGGGTGTTTTTATCAGTCAGGATTTGGATCCCCGATATGTCGATTGTGTCTGGACAATACAATTGATCAGGGTTGCGGGTGTTTCTTCTATGTTCAGGGAGATGCCTTGTTCATCTCCTTGCAGCGCTTGTAAATCAGCCAATTGACTATCAAGTAGCGATACCGGCATGAAGTGTTGTTGCCGTGCCTGCATACGTTGCGCGATGATGTCGCGGTCGCCATACAAATGAATAAATTGCAACTCCGGATCAGCGGAGCGCAACAAATCACGATACGCACGCTTTAATGCAGAACAAGAAAGTACTAAGCCTCGCCCTTGTTCACGCGCTTCAGAAATAATGACCGTCAGTTGCAGCAGCCAGTCGGAGCGATCGTTATCTGTCAGTGGAATCCCGTCACGCATTTTCTTGACGTTGGAGGAGGAATGATATTGATCGCCTTCAATGAACTGCACGTTAAGACGATGAGCTAAACCCTGGCCAATTTCGGTCTTTCCACAGCCGCAAACACCCATTACCACCCAGCGTGAGGTATTTACTCCCGTTGACTCCAATTGATCCTGCTTTGAATTCATTATGTATTTTCCAATTGAGTGTATGGTTTAAAACTTTGTTGAAATGTTAGCGCTAACATTTAGAGTGAAGTTTAATGACGCAATGTGATTTGTAAAGAAAAATTTATGCTGCATGACAGCATAATATTGCGCATTTTTTGCCCAAGCAGGAGAGAAGGGCGATAAAAACGGGGCTGAAAAAAAATTCGGAGAAATTTCCCGCTAATGTGGTTTTTCAGGCACTTTCTCTGGCCATTAATGTAAATCCAAGATCGATTTTTGATTGTGTTACCGGATCTTTGCGGATGATGGCGCGTAGTAAGTTTGCTGCTTCATAACCGATGCGATAACGCGGCGTACTGACGGTGGTGACGGACGGTTTCATCCAAGCAGATGCGGGTAAATCATTAAAACCGCAGATCGCAACTTGTTCCGGTACAGCGATGCCACGGCGTTGGCATTGATAGATCGCACCGTGGGCAAGATCGTCATTGCAACAAAAGATCGCATCGCAGTCGGGTGCAGCGGCGAGGATGCGTCCTAACAATTCAGCACCGAGAGCAATGGTGGACGGATCGCTAACCATCACCTCAAGACGGGCGTCATAATGTCCTGCTTCTTGCATCGCTTTGCGGTAACCCTCGGCCCGTTTGAGCGTACGTTCATCCAGTTGCGCACCCATGAAGGCAATGCGCTCGCGCCCTTTGTCGAGCAAGTAACGGGTCATTTTATAGGCAGCTTCAAATTGCGAAAAACCGACCGATCGCTGATGGGTATTATCTGCAAGATCCATCATAGAAACGACGGGCACTTGTGATGATGCCAGGAGTTTTTCAACTCGTGGACTATGGCTCAATCCAGACAATAAAATCCCATCCGGATTAGACTGCATGTAGATATTCAGTAGCTTTTCTTCTTCAGCATCGGAGTAACGCGTATTGCCGATCAAAATCTGGTAGTTGTCAGCATCAAGTGCCTCCTGAATACCTGCCAATACGTCGGTAAACACTGCATTTGATAAGGACGGTACCAGAACCACGATCACGTTGGAGTGCGCAGAAGCCAGTGCCCTAGCCGCACGGTTTGGTACGTAGCCTAATTCTTTGACTGCTGCCGCAACGCGGTCACGCAAACTCTCTGAGACCATTTCTGGTTGATTGATGGCACGTGAGGCGGTCATACTGGCAACACCTGCTCTGGCAGCGACATCTGCCAAGGTGGTTTTGCCGCTGGCGCGTCCTTTTGCTGGAGTCATTGATGTGGCATTTTTCTGCGATATTGTCGGCATAGTGAATAAAAATGTTAGCGTTATCAAGGAAATTTGAGAGCTAATGGCAATGTGATCTTTATAAGATCTTAAGCATTGTAATGCGTGTAGTGAACAAGCGCCGATTGCATTGTTGAAGATTGTTCATATCGCGAATGTCAATGGATCTCGACATGGATGTAAAAAAATTCTATCGAATTATTAGCGCCCCATTATTCTCTATGTGATGTGAAAATGGGGGGGCAAATAATCCCGCTCTTCAAAATTCTTTGATTAAATTTAGCATGCTATTTTTGTTGGTTGAGGTTGTTGTATATGGTTGAATTGATAGCGACGCCAACTTAAAAGAGTCATCAATTTTGCCATGTTGAACTGTGTATTGAAATTTATTTCGGTATAAATATTAGGTTGTAGCTTGTTTTAATCTGGACAGTTGCGATTCAAAAAAAAACTGTCGGTTGGTGACGATGAAAAAATATGATAAATCGTAAAATATTGTAAAATAATTCCCGCATATCTTTCATATGTTGAGTATTGTTGATGAATCGGCAGAGGGGTGTCGGCTGCTATTGTGAAACTTGTTTTTGAAGAAATCAAAATGAAAAAAATTCTTTCTCTGAGTTTGGTCAGTATTCTTGCGGCATGTGGTGGAGGCGGCGGCAGTAGTGGTAGTAGTGGCAGTAGTGGTTCAGTAAGTTCTGTATTACCACCTTCAGCGAGTCTGGCGAATCAATGCGCAGCTCCACGTCCTAACACAGTTGACGTGCAAGGTTCAGCAGATACAGAAAAGGCGTACTTACGCTCTTTTGTAGATGAGACTTATCTTTGGTATAAAGATGTACCTACCAACCTGATACCGTCTAGTTTCGCGACTCCGCAAACGTATTTTGATGCTCTCAAAACGCCATTAACGACTGCATCTGGCAAGCCTGTTGATCAATTTCACTGGTCACAAACAACGGCATCCTGGAATGCAGCTTCTTCTGGTATTTCGCAGGACTATGGCGTTCAGTGGGCGGCACAATCACTGGTGCCTCCACGAGTATTTATCGCAGCTGAAGTTGCCAGTGGATCACCTGCAGCACTTGCTGGCGTCAAACGCGGTGACAAAGTATTGACAGTGGATGGGGTTGATTTGGTCAACGACAATACTCAGGCAGGTATCGATATTCTTAACGAAGGTTTATTTCCAACGAAGTTAGCCGCTCATACCATAGGATTTAGCGGTAAGTCGCCTGTAACAATGACACCAGCAACCTATACTGTTGCGACAGTCAAAAATGTGAGTACGATTCAAACTGCAAACGGTGCAGTTGGTTACTTTGCTTTCGATACGCACATTCAAAAATCCGAAGCCGAATTAATTAGTGCGATTAGCCAATTGCAAGCGGCGGGGGTGACTGACCTGGTCATCGATCTGCGTTATAACGGCGGCGGTCTGCTGTACATTGCCAGTGAATTGGCATACATGATTGCTGGTCCAACGACGACTGCAAATAAAATTTTCGAACAATTGACCTACAACGATAAGTTGACATCGAAAAACCAAATCTATCCATTTTATTCATCAAGCACGACGAATCAAGCTTTGCCAACTCTGGGGTTGAATCACGTCACTTTGTTGGTGACGGGAGGAACAGCATCCGCAAGTGAATCTATCATTAACAGTTTACGCGGCGTTGGAGTAAAAGTTGATTTGATCGGTGCGACAACCCGTGGTAAGCCATATGGTTTTGTGCCGCAGGATAACTGTTCTTACACTTATTTTTCAATTCAGTTCAAAGGTCAAAATAACATGGGCTATGGTGATTATGCGGATGGATTTGCACCAACATGTAATGCTCCCGACGACTTCACTCATCTGCGGGGAGATCCTTCTGAGACCATGTTAAAAACGGCGCTCAACTATCGTCTGACCAATGTTTGCCCGGCAAATGTGACCAGTACAACTGTAACTGGATTCGATGCACTTAATTTCAATTTAATTCGTCCGCAAAGTCAGGAAATGCGAATCGTTACACCTAAACCTGGCTTATGAAAACACACGGGATCTTGGTATGCACGATGACTGTCATTGCCTTAACGGCGTGCCAGTCAAGTGGCGCAATGCCCGAAGAACGGCCGGCCTTGTTAAGCAATGCTGGTCAGCCTGTCTTGCAGGAGTTGCAGGAGGTTGCTGCCAGGGTTAGTGGTTTTAGTGAGGTTTTGTTGTCTGGAACAGATTGGACGCAAGACAGCGACGTGGTATTAGAACGGCGTCACCAACGAAGCCCGCAAGGCGACCTGATACAAGGCCGCGATATTGAAAAGCCACATCGTCTTCGTTTGCTTAAGCGAGGAGATGAATGCCTCTTAATCGATCTGGGTACCGGGCGCAGTGAGACGTTGCATCAGGTACTTTGTCATGTGAAATAGATTTTCAAATGCCAATTCCCAAAAAGCCTCTTTATCGAATATACAGAGGCTTTTTGTTAATGACGACGATCATCCCCCAATTTTACTCTCTCGAAATTCCACCAGTATCGCTGGTCGGGTTTAAATAAGTCTTTCTTTTTGGTAATTTTTGTTACTTTATGTTGTATTTTGTTTCAATGATTGATTGGTGTAAATAGCGTCATTTAAAATTCCTCAAAGAAATATCTTGGAGTCAATAATGACGGCGCACCAAAAATTGGAAATTTATTACGTACATTCTTCTTACGTACGTCGCACATATTCTCAACTTTTGGCCCGTGATGTTGACGCTATCAAAGTCCTTGAAGTCGCTGGCCTCACCCTCGAACAGATCAGCATTGCTGATAGCATGATTGATATCAAATTCTACGGAAGGATGATCAAAGAGGCTAAACGATTACTTTTTTGTCCTTGGTTGGGTCTGGAGTTTGGGCAGGAAGGCGACTCCGCCTCGCATGGTGCGGTAGGGCATGCTGCAGCCGCCTGTGAAAATCTCAGAGAAGCCTTAAAAATAATTGCCCAGTATGCTCACTTGCGGGCAGATGCCTTTACTTTTCGATATGTCGAAAATGAGATGGAAGGCAAGTTAATCATCTCTGAACGAATTCATTTAGGTGATGCAAGTCAATTTTTCTTCGAGGCTATTTTTGCGACATTGGTGCGAGGTTTTCAATCGGTCATCGCTACAAATTTAAATAAAATCGTTGTTGATATACCATTTTCAGAAAAAATCTGGTCCGCTGTTTATCGTCAATTTAGTCCTTGTCAGATCCGTTTTGGTTGCGACGATCTTGTCTTTCATTTTCCACTAGAAATGTTAAACCAGGTTTGTATTACTTCGGATACGGAGATCCGGAATATCTCTTTGTTCGAATGTGAACGCAAGAATCAAAGTTTATCAGGACGCAAGCAGTCATTTGCATTACGTGTTGCCGAGCTTCTCAAGCGAGTCGATCTGACCACCGATCGCATTCCTGAGCTGTCCCATGTGGCGAGCCATTTGTGTGTGTCAAGTCGTACCTTAATGCGCAAGTTAAAAGAAGAGGGAACCAGTTTTAAGGAGTTGCTTGACGCAAACCACAAACAGTTGGCTTGTTGGTACTTACGAAATACGGATGAGCCCGTTGAGATCATTGCGTTGCGTCTCGGCTATCAAGATCCTACCAATTTTAGCCGTACCTTCCGTCGATGGTATGCCAATACGCCAAGTGAATACCGACGGCGGAATCAAACTTGAGCGGGTTAGCCTGGTATTGCTTGTACTGAACCCGCTCTGTCAGGAAGCTCTATTTTTTTAAAAATTTTTTAGGATACGATGATGAAACATAAACTGGCTTTGCTATTTTTACTGGGAATGTCTTCATTTACAAACCCAGTGGTCGCCGGTAGTGTGGTTTCCACAGATTGGTTTAAAAACGCGGGCTATGGCGTTGGGGTACATTGGACATCACAATCAATGCAGAGCAATGGAGGGGCACCATTATCTTATTGCACGGCTGTAAATAACTTTAATGTAAACAACTTCGTCAATCAATTGCAGGCAGCAGGCGCAGCTTATGTCCTGTTTACCATTTCTCATGCGCAATGGTATTTTGCATTTCCGAATGCGACCTTGGACTCAATCATTCCCGGACGAACTTGTGGCCGAGATTTATATGCAGAATTAGGAGCCGCATTAGCTGCAAAAAATATCAAAATGATGTTTTATTTTCCGTCAAACGGAGATGCTTCCGATCCAAACTGGATTGCTGCTAGTCAATGGAACACTAACAGAGCTGCGTTTGTTCAAAATATGTACAATTTAGTGCAGTCGATTGGAAATAAATACGGAACGATGTTAGCTGGTTGGTGGGTTGATAATAACTACTATCAAGATCTCGGTACATATTATGACCATCGTGTTTATGCAAAAATGTTGCGAGCCGGGAATCCAGATCGTTTAGTTACCTTTAATTTTGGTGGAACGCAAAATTGGGGATCTACATTGGGGAAGGGTAATTCCGACTATCAGGCTGGTGAAGCTCAAGCACTTTACCATCTCCCCACAAGCAGATATTCCGGAGAGGGGGCAACACAATGGCACACCTGGTCACCGTTGGACGCACCGAGCTGGGTTGATTTATCTGTAACTCCACCGGTTCCGCGCTATAGCGATAACAAAGTTATTCTTTACACCAAGGCAGTAATGAATGAGCAAGGAGTAATGACTTGGAATATTGCTGCAGTACAAGATACGTTGATTTCTGCAGCAAGTCTTGCCCAACTAAGCAATATTAATAACGCTGTTAGAAAATCAGGTGTATCGACGGTCATTGACGATACACATCCAGCAATTTCATATTCCGGTGGTTGGCTTCCATGGAGTTATGAATATGCACATCTACAAACGACAACATATTCAACAACGTCTGGTAGCACAGCCACTTTCTCGTTTGTCGGAACAGATGTAAATATTTATGGACCAACAGGAACTGACCATGGAAGAGCGGATGTTTATGTTGATGGATTACTAGATAAGACGATTGATTTAAACGCTACAACGCGAAATAACGTAGCGATGATTTATTCAAAAACTGGTCTTAGCTTAGGTCTTCATAATGTAAAAATAGTTGCACGGAGTGACTCGTCGAATTCAGGCCATTACGTTGAAATTGATGCTATTTCTTTTGCAAGCAAGGCAGATGATACTTTACTTAATTATTCATCAGGGTGGTTCAACAGTATTATACCCGGCGCTTATAAGGGGGCGGTCTCAAGAACAGTCACACCAGGGGCAACGGTCACGTATTCCTTTACAGGAACTGCAATTGATTGGTTTGGCATGACCGCACCCGATCACGGGTTTGCAGATGTTTATATCGATAACGTGTTTAAAGCGACTGTGGATACTTATTCTCCAACTACAAATACACAGGCTTTAATTTACGAGCTTACCGGTTTGGCAGATGGTCCGCACAATTTAACCATTAAGGCACGCGGTGATAAAAACCCTGCTTCGTCGAATTCTTATATTGATATTGATTTTCTACAATACGCATCATCCTCATCCGCAGTCCCCACTTCGACAGTTGATGATGCTACCGTAGGAAAAGGCCTAGTATTTAATGGCCCTTGGCTTACCTCAAATTCGTCAACATATTCTGGCGGAAGTACTCATTATTTAAATCTGAGTACTGCAAGTACTGGCTCCTACGCACAATATACTTTTAATGGAACTGAATGTTTATTTTATGGCGTTACAGGACCAGACCATGGAATGATGAGTGTTTATGTGGATGGTACTTTTAATTCGACAGTCGATCTTTATCGTGTAACGCGACAAAATCAGGCGAGAATGTTTTCTATTAATGGCCTCACTCCGGGCACACATACTGTCACAATTTATCCGGGAGCTAAGAATGCACTTTCCACCAATTATTTAGTCGACGTGGATTTTGTTCAATCACGTTAATTTGTAATTATTGACGGTTGTAATAAGGGGTAACATCAATTCATTGAGGCTCAAAAACGAGCCTCTTTTATTTTCTGAAAATGAGCCAAAACAATCGAATAGGCTTGGAAATACTTGCTCCATTTAAATGTGGGTAGCAGGGCTAAAATCGCCAGCGTGATTTTTTCTCCAGATGTATTGATATGATTTATTTCTGCCGCCGAGAACGAGATGTGCTAATTTATGGCGGTCTCCTGATGTTCGTTTTTGCCTAAGCATCCGGTAAACATTGGTGAACAGTTCTTATGCTGATGATCAAGATTATTGAACAAGGTTTCCGTTGTATAGACGTAGTTCCTCGAAGTGGCTGAATAATTGCAATGGCAAGCTATCCTGCACGTCTTTTATATAAGCAGATAAATCAGCTTGAATTGATTTTCTTGAATTTATTCGAATAACCACTGACGTATCGGAAAATAAACTGCTTCAAATGAAGATATCTGTGAGTGAATACGGCATTCATATCGTTGCTGCACGATGAATGCCGTATCATGGTCACGATGAAGAATTACCGTTTGAGATTGATATTGCTTGCAACTACATCGTCAGTCCAGGTAGCAGAAGCTTGTATCCACGGCGTTTTTCCGGCGTTGATATCGTTGATACCCTGCTGCACCATTTTGAAAATATTCGTTGAAACATCAAATGCCAGAGCCAGGCGATGATCTTTATCGAAATTGGCCCCCGTACTAATAGGTGCGGAACCAAAGTTACTACCACCGCCAGAAGTGACCGAAGCAGCTTGAACCGCTACGTTTCCACCTACTGGTAAATCGAGTTTGCCAATGTTAATCAAACTCTTATCTGTGTGTAAGTAGTCGATGAATTGACCGTCAAATTTAGCGTGAGCAGCGAAGCCAAAAATATCCCCATTAAGCAGATTATTTCTTACTGCATTTACACCATCGAGACCTGTCTTTATTGGCGAAGGTGAACCACCTACGCCAACGTCAACTAACAAACGGAATTTATTTTCACGATCAACAGCAGAGGCAATAGTTAAGTCTTTACCGACGCTGCCAGTCATGGTATTTGAAGTGATACTCGTACCTTGCAGTGTCAGGTTATTGCCGGCTGTCAGATTGATATTTTTTGCTGAAATTGCACCGACATCGTTGGTATGTTGATTGTCAAAAGTGAGATCAACTCGGGCTCCAACTTCCAGACTCTCTAATCCTTTTCCTACGCCAATACCAAACGCAAAGCCACCGCCAAAATCCGCTATATAAGAATTACCTTGTGCTGCGGTTAAAGTGACGTCTCCAGCTTTATTGATGACGGAAACGCTATCAGCATTTATCTTGGTGCCGGCTAACAGAATCCCGGTATCTTTGGCATTTGCGAGCACATTCATGGTCTTTGCATTCACTGTTCCCCCATGACCCACGGTGCCGTTTTCATCGATAAAATCAAGGTCAGCAGTGACACCGAACTTAAAGTTTTTTCCAATCTGAAACTGGAAATCAAAACTACCATCAATTGCTACCCCTTCAGCATGATGTGTATCATAAGCACGGTCATACCATGCCAATGGCCCCTTGATTGTCAGATCGCCAGGTGTAGTGATGTTTGCGCCTTGTACCAACGCTCTGGTACCGCCATTAATGAAAATATTGCCGCCATTAATGTTTGCTGCAACGGATTTAGTATCGGCAATTTTTTTATAGTTGAAACCACCAGCAAGATTGATCATGGGCACTGGAATCACGCCGCCTGGTCCGTCAAAAATCAGATCGACTCCGATGCCGACGGTTGCATTGAAACCGCCATCATTTTCCCAGGAGCGATTTTTGGCAAAAGTAATGTTCGTCAGATCGTTAGAAGAAAGACTAACATTATTATTTACGGCGATATCAGCGGAGCTTTCAAGGTTGGCGCCCGCTGTGATGTTTAGATTCTGGGCATTGAAATTTGTTTTGACTGCCTGAGTTGTACCCGTGTCAGAATGATTCAATTGACCCGAAACAATACCTTTGATCGCAATATCATCAAACGTTGTTGTGTAGACTTGCAATTCCAATTTCCCTCGGGCTTTGTCGTCGATGTGCATCTGCATATTTTCTGCCTCTTTGCTCAGGTAATATCCGCCAGCATGGATATTGATATTGCCTGGTGTCTTATAACTCGTACCTGCATCTGTGATAGAGCTATTTGCTGCGACAGCTATGTCAGCTCCCTCCATATGATTTGCGACAGATTTTCCATTGATGTCTTGTTTCACTTCCAGGTCACCAAACACCGCTGCGCGCGCACCGACCTGTGGATTCAGATTTGCAAATACTTCTGCTTCCATCCCCAGATCAGCTAAGACGACGGTATGGATGTTGAAATCACTCGCGTTGCTATTGGAAATATCTTGGGCGCTGAGCGTCAGATGATTTCCTGCAACTAAGGTACTCCCTTGATTAATAAGACTTTGGGTCGCGTTGATACTTGTGTTTCCTTTGCTTTGAATAGATGAAACTTGCGCTTTATCTGTTTCATCTTTGACGTTATTTTGGAATGTAACGAGATCGACACCCGCACCAAGGCGATCAAGTCCAAACGTGAAATAAGGGCCAATACCGTCAGTCTTTTTATTGTCTTCATGAATGACGGCGTTATGTTCTGCACTTAGAGAAATATTTTGTGCTTTTACGTTTGCATTGCCTGTTGCAGAACTAATACTGCTACCGGCGACAATCAGTTGATTCCCACCATTGATATTAATATCACCGTTACTTGCAATTCTGCTGCCATTACGATTGATCGTTTTATCGATGAGATCATGAGTGTTGCCATTAAATCTGGCACCTATTCGCCACTGCCAACCACCATCATTGTTTAAAATTAAATTGGCGAATTCAGCGAAGGTTTTAGGTAGATCAGTCGACACTTGTGGTGTTGCACCATCTGGGATGAGATAAGAATCGAACGACGGAGTCCATTCCGAAACCAATGTGGAATGGACCTCATCTGCACCACTCATTTTCAGGCTGTTACTCGCATTGACTGTTGCTTTGCCTGTTGCTTTCATATTAGTGGCGACGAGAGAAATAGTTGAACCGTTGACGTTTAAATCACCTTGCGTGGCGGTAATTTCAGAGAACAGAGATTTTTCGTCGAGCTTACTTGTTGAGTGGGCATATTGAGGCGAATTCAAAATGCCATTGGTATGATGCGCATCACCCGATTGCACACTGCTTATCGCCTGATCAAAGGACAAATTCGCACCCGATAATTGAACTGCACTACCGGTCATTTTTGTACCAACAGAAGCGATGCCGCTATTGCCGTTGATATATAAATTCCCTCCGGCACTCAGAGTGCTGCCATGTTGATTTGTTTCTTTGTAAAAGTTACTGTCTTCTTGTTCTTTATTTACCACGACGAGCAACATAGCATCGACTTTTTTATCGTTACTATCTGATTTTTTCGTAAGTTCGCTGATTAAATTCACTCTGTCTGCATTAATCAATATGTCATTATTTGCGGTAACTTTTACACCAGCTAATTCGACTATCCCATGAGAGTTAATATTGATATTATTCGCATTGATTGTCGAACCATGGTAGGTGTCTTCAGAGTGATAAATATTATTGAAGCCAGTGTTGTTATCTGACCCCTCGTACCAGAACTTTTCTTCATGCGAACTACTGTTTGTTGTGGTTACACCCGCAATACGCACTCCTTGAGAGCCACCCAAAGAGATATTATTAGCTTGCATATTAGTGGCGTCTGCTTCTAATTTTCCATTTCTAGCCTGGATGTTGAGATTGCCAGAAATCCCAATGTCAGTACCAATTGCCGTTTGTGTTGTGCTCGTATCCTTCGTGTCATGCGACCAATAAACCAGCAGATCATGAAATCCATCTTTATGGTCTTGTGTCTGTTTGGTATCAGAGTTGACTATTGCACCGATTGAAATATCACCTGCCTGAATGTCCGCATTTGCTGCTCGTAATTGACTGCCAGATATTGAAAGCTTTCCCGCGATATCCGTAGTGATGAACTCTTTGCCGATTAATTGTGCCTGTATTTTTGTAATCGCCGGGTTATCTGTATTAATCAAACGAATTCTACCGGCTTGCATACTGCCAAAAATACTAGCATCCAAGGCCTGCGCTGTTACACTCGGTGGTGGCGCTGGTGCGGGAATGACCTCATCCCAACAAATAAATCCCAAAAGGCAGACTGTAACTGTGGATGGTTCGGGGGGCGGAGAAGGTGGTGGTTCGGTCAACGTTTTGATAGTCAATGTATCATCAGAATTTAAAGCAATATTGTTGCGGCCAGAGAAAACGTTAATAGTCTGGTCGGCATTGATATTTGCAGATATCTGAATTTTCGGTGCGATCAGATCCAGAATTTTTCCGGCTGATACGTTACCCTGCACGTTGAGTACTGCATTTTTATTATTTCCAGCCCCAACGGAAAAGTCAGTTAATGAGCCGTTATTGACGTTGGCTGACCCGACGACCAATGAGGCCCTTGGTGTATTGATAAAGCCGCATCCATTGCAAGTAATTCCATTGGGATTAGCAAGTACATAATCAGCAACGACACCAAACACTTCTTGCTTGCCAAGTAGCAGAGAAGGATTTTGACTGATCACTTCATTGAGAATCACTTTAGCTGCAGTACCGTTGAGATTACTGTTCGCACCTAATTGACCTGCTAACTGTGATTGACCGGATTGTACTGCGTTGTTTAATACCGCACCTTGCGTACCAACGTTGTATTGTGTGTACTTGTTATGTGATAGTCCTTGGCGATTTGGCGCAACAATATTGACAATGTCTACGCCATTTTGATTTCTGACCGAGGTGCCACCAGTGGTCACAATTTGCGCGGTTACCGGACGCATACTGAGACAGGCAAGACCAATCAGAACAGCGACCCGGCTGGTTTGTGATAATTTCCACTGATGCTTAGATTTAGTTTTCATTTTTTTACTCCCTGAGTGTAAAACATAGAGACAACAAAGGCTCAACTACTTCAACAAGTCATCAGCTATTCATGCCGATGACTTCAGAACGACCATGAGCTAGTGGCCGAAAATTTATCTATCAAGGTTGGCATCAGCGAGGCTTTTCCTCTTGCGTATTCCACATCTAAGGTCGCGGTTTTTAGTTGAAGAGTCAGACCTATGCTTGCGCTGGCTGTTTTTTGTTTATGACGATTTGTTCCAGAGTTCCATACTTCACCGACATCAAGGCCGAGCCTGGGGCGGAAAAATACGCTGTATTGATTGATAGGCAGGGAGTACGTATTGCGCAATGTGAAACCATTATCACCAGCAGCACCCCAGTCAGACAGACCACGAACACTGGATCTGTCCGTGGCACTGAGTTGTTCTATGGCATATAAGCGCTGTTTCGAATATTGAGCAAAGAGTTGATGTTCGTAGATCAGAGCTTGATTCTTAATAAGGGTATTGCCGCTCAAGTTCGCAGACAGTAAAAATTTATTAAATCGTGCGTTTGGATAATCGACAGAAATGTCAGCGACATCTTCTGTCGAATTGAACAATCTCAGACCTCTTTGCCATTCGAAACTGGTATTCAAACTAGAAGACGAGAATAGGTTTGTCCAACTAAATCCAAGCTGTAATTTAGTGATGACCGGACTTTGCACATCAATCACACTATCTGAGAGTTCGCTGCGTGTATTCGTGCGAGACAATTGTCCAAATACGTTACTAATAGTGTTTGCGTTACGTTGAATGACTCGTTCTAATCGGATGGAGTCTTGTGGTGTCTGGCCACTTTGTTGGGCGGTACTGTTGGTGAGTTGTAATAGCGATTGATAGTTGGATTGGCTGATATTGGCACTGATTAGCCAATACCCCAACGGAAGATTGTATGAAAAATAGGCGCTTTGGCTACTCGACGATTTGCTACCTCCAAACATCATCAAGTCGGAAAAGCCCAGCGGACTATCCAGAGAAAAATTCGCTCGCTTCACAATTTTCCCAGTGCCACTCTGGCCGGTATTGTCTACCATCAGGCTACCGTGAAAACGGTTTTTCTCCTGGTTTTTCAGGCTGATCGTGACACCATTTTCTGAACTTGGATAAATGTCTATTTCTGCCTGGTTGCTGCTGAGTCGATTGATTTGTTCCAAAGCCTGATCAAGATCCTGGACATTGAGATAAGGATGATCTTTATAGTTTGGGAAAATGAAATTGGGATTGATTGTCTTACTCGCGCCGAGAATATTGTCGATCCGAACAGGCTCAACATGCAGCTGAATGTGTTGACTGTCGACCGGTGATTGATTGCTTATATGAATTTTGAGATATCCGGCATTGATAAAAGCTTCAGTGACCAGTCTCGAGAATTGATTAAGCTCTCCTTGTTCTATGCAACTTGGTAAGTTATTCAGGATGTGCGTATGCGATTGTTTTGAAAGCAGTTCTAGCCCACTGATAGTGACAGTCCGGTGGTCGCTGCAATTGGTCATGGTCTTGGTTTGCTGGTTACCAATGACAATTTCCGAAGAGGGATTGTTTGGTGGAACCTCATCGATAGAACGGCCTGAAATTTCAGTTGCAGCCGATGCGGAAAATGTATTCAAGGTACATATGAGCAGACCAGTCAATATGGTATTGATGAAAGTGGTCCACGTTCTAATTTCAGTGTTTGACATGAAAGGCTCTTTTCAATCGTAAAAATTGAATGAAATACACAAAACATTTGGATTTCTGATGCGATGCATTCGAGCGCGTTACGTCGGAGTTCTGACTGGTCTTTTACGTAGTTTTGAAACATCGTGTAAACAGTCTATGGCGCATGATTTCAATCAAACACCTCGAAAGGTGACAAGTTGTCTTCATCAACTGCCAAACTGGTATGGTATGAAATTTGTAATTATTGAGAGTCAGGTGCGTGCTTGGTTTCGATCACGCCAACAAGAAGGGCTATTGAAGGGATATACTTTTAGGCGAAAATTCGTCTTTTCGGATGTAAAATGAGAAGATCCGTGATCTGATTAACTATACATTTTTATGCAAAAAAATCGTTGTGCATGGGCTAATCCCGCCAATCCCCTCTACCTTCATTACCATGATCATGAATGGGGGATTCCGTGCCATGACGAGCGTCGCTTATTTGAGATGTTGAATCTGGAAGGCGCTCAGGCGGGCTTGAGTTGGGAAACAATTTTGAATAAGCGCGAAAACTACAGGCAGGCTTTTGATCATTGGGACGCCCATAAAATTGCAACCTATGATGACGCTAAAGTGGCCAGTTTATTGGCTAATCCAGGCATCGTTCGTAACCGTCTCAAAGTCGCAGCGACAATCAATAATGCCAAAGCCTATTTGCGTTTGTGCGAAGAAAAAGGCAGTCTGGATGCGTATCTGTGGGCCTATGTGAATGGCACACCGATACACAATAATGGCGAGCGCATTGTAACCACGCCGCTGTCAGATCAGATATCTAAAGACTTGAGTAAACGCGGTTTTAAATTCGTTGGTTCAACTATTATTTACGCTTATATACAGGCCATAGGCATGGTGCATGACCATGCTGTCGATTGCGATTGGCATCGTCCTGTTGAGCTCAAAGCGCACTCAAGGCAACGATAAATTTAATGTTGTTTGCCGGAACCATTTTGTTCGGCAAACGATTGAATTTCGCCGGAAGAGGTTTTGTTGTCCTGGTTGCGTGGATGCGCGACCATCACTGGTGTGTTGCGAGAACTGGCATGGGATAACACAGTAGAGTTCGACGTATGTCCGGCTGGGCTGCTTGTATTGACCGTGTTGTCTGCATCCCAGACTGGTGCATCGATGCCTTCAAACACTGCTTTTAATTGCTGACCCCAGCTACTGCGTATCATCTGGAAGTAGTGATTTTTTTCATCAATAGTTACAAAGCGTGTGACTGCAAGCCGATTATTTTCATACACAAGCAAATCCAAAGGCAATCCGACAGAAACATTGGAACGCAAGGTCGAATCCATAGAAATCAGCGCGCATTTTGCGGCATCGTCTAAGCTTGTGGATGGATTGATAACACGATCCAAAATTGGTTTGCCATATTTGGCTTCACCGATTTGGAAATAGGTATTTTCGTTATGCGCCTCAATAAAATTTCCGGCGGCATAAATCTGAAATAAACGACATCGCTCTTCACCGATCTGGCCGCCAAACATCAGACTGACATTAAAGTCGATGCCAAAATCTGCCAGTGCTTTGGCATCGCGCTGATGCACGGTGCGTACAGTTTCACCCAGGATACGGGCGGCTTCGTACATGTTGGGTGCATTCCAGATGCTATTGCCATTGCTGTCTTTGAAATCTGATAAGAGTTCACGGATGGATTGTGAAATAGACAAATTACCGGCGGTCATCAAGACCATTAAGCGGTCGCCAGTATTTTCAAATACCGACATTTTACGGAAGGTGCCTACTTGATCCACCCCGGCATTGGTACGGGAATCCGACAAAAAAACCAGCCCGGCGTCGAGGCGCATGCCAACACAGTAAGTCATAATTTCAATCAAGCAAATAGAAGCAAAGTATGAATTTTACCTCAAGCTAAGAACGCGATGGTCTCAATGGTGATTATCGTGGCGTGACGTGCACGCTGACTTGTAGGGTTTCTGTACCGCCACCCCGTCGCACACCACGTACGGGTGCCGCTGAGTCATAATCGCGACCTATCGCCAGGCGACAATACGTATCATCCATCAGACGAGCATGCGTGACATCTATGCTAACCCAACCGTGGTAATCGGCATCTTGTGTCCAGACATCGACCCAGGCGTGGCTGTCTGCATGACCGCTGGTTTCAGGGTCAATATAGCCAGAAACATAACGTGCCGGTATGCCACGTACGTGACAGCAGGCCAAAAACAAATGGGCGTGATCCTGGCAGACCCCCAGACCCAAACTCAGGGCATCATCCGCTGTACTGGTGACGATCGTGGTGCCGCTGCGGTAAGCTACCGTCATTTGTATTTTGCTTGCCAGATCAAGCAATTCGGTCGTTGTGGCGGACTGATTGCGCGGTAATGCGTGATGCGCAAATGCCAGAATCGCCGGGCTTGCCTCAGTCAGGCGCGTCGGTACGGTAAATACCAACGGCGAAAAATTTTCGGCGTCGCTTATGCGCCCTTGCGCAGGTGCGCTGATGTGGACAACTCCTTGCGCCAGAATGCTAATTGTTGAGTGTGCGCCGGTGATCGTCAGTGTATGCGACTGATTGCCATAAGCATCGATAAATGCTGTTTTATTGCCTGCGGTCTGTACTTCCCAATGGATGATTTGTTGATGCTGCTCAATACGCGGCGTCAACCGTAATTGTTGAATGGTGTAGGTAGACGGCAGCGAATACTGATATGTTGTCTGATGCTGAATGAGGAGTTGCATATAACGTTAAGCGGCTAAAGGAACCAGAAAATCGCGGCTGATGCGATTGCCTAATTCAAAAATACGTTCCAAAAATTCTGTCAGTGTATCGTGCAAGCCTGCTTGTAAAATGTCTTCAATTCTGGCGAATTTAAATTCTGCATGCAGTTTTCCGGCCAGTCTTTCGGTATCAGCAGAGACATCATTGCGCACTTCAGCGAGATTTGCGACCACTTCATCCATACAAGCCAGCAAAGAGCGCGGCATATCGCCGCGTAACATTAATAGCTCGGCGACACGTTCTGGGGTAATCACGTCGCGATACACTTTACGATAAATTTCAAATCCCGAAACCGAACGTAATAGTGCGCCCCAATAATAGAAATCTCTCTGCATGAGTTGCTTGCCGCTTTCAATTTCTTTTACGCTATGAAACTTCACATCCAATATCCGCGCAGTATTGTCGGCGCGTTCTAAAAATGTGCCCAGACGTATAAAGTGCACGGCCTCATCTTTGAGCATTGTTCCGAGAGTCACGCCGCGCGACAGGTGTGAGCGGAATTTGACCCATTCGAAAAATTGTCCCGGGTCTTGTTCAAGCATGCCGCTGGCGAGCTTTTCTTGTACTTCCAGCCACGTCGCATTTTGGGTTTCCCATACTTCTGTCGTCAGTGTTCCGCGTACTGCGCGTGCATTCTCGCGTGCTTCTTTCAGACAAGATGCAATAGAAGACGGATTCATGGGGTCACGCACCATAAAGTCCAACACATCTTTTTTGGTCAGTAAGCCGTAGTGATGATCATACGCCGATTGCAGTTCGGAAATGCCCAACATGGCACGCCAGCCTTGTTCCGCATTTTCTGCCGATTGCGGCAGCATCGAGGTTTGCACGTTCACATCTAACATGCGGGCCGTATTTTCGGCACGTTCAGTGTAACGTGCCATCCAGAATAAATGATCAGCGGTGCGACTTAACATGATGCTTCCTTGTGCGCATAGTTGCGCGGTGAAATATTTGTGTGATCCGATGTTTATTTTTCTAAGATCCAGGTATCTTTGGTACCACCACCTTGTGATGAATTGACTACTAATGAACCTTCTTGCAACGCAACGCGGGTCAAGCCGCCGGGTACCATAGAAATCGTTTTTCCCGACAACACAAACGGTCTTAAGTCTATATGTCGTGGCGCAATGCCATTTTCAACAAAGGTTGGGCAGGAAGAGAGTGCTAATGTTGGTTGTGCGATATAACCATCAGGCTTTGCAATCACACGCTGACGGAAGTCTTCAATTTGTTGTTTGGTCGATGCTGGGCCCACCAACATGCCATAGCCACCCGCGCCATGTACTTCTTTGACGACCAGATCAGCCAGATTTGCCAAGGTATAAGCGAGATCTTCGGGTTTGCGGCATTGGTAAGTTGGCACATTATTTAAAATCGGTTGTTCCGACAAATAGAACTTGATCATGTCCGGCACGTAAGGATAAATTGATTTGTCATCAGCAACCCCTGTGCCTATCGCGTTGGCGAGCGTCACGCGACCCGAACGATAAACGGATAACAAACCTGGTACGCCAAGCGAAGAATCAGGCCGGAATGCAAGTGGGTCTAAAAAGTCATCATCGATACGTCGATAGATCACATCCACCCGTTTAGGGCCGCGGGTCGTTCGCATATACACCGCATTATCATTGACGAACAAGTCTTTGCCTTCAACCAGTTCTACGCCCATTTGCTGTGCCAGAAACGCATGCTCAAAATACGCAGAGTTATACATGCCCGGCGTCATCACAACAACAGTAGGATCATCAATTCCCATCGGTGCGACAGAACGTAGGTTGTCGAGCAACATATCGGGATAGTGATCGACCGGTGCGATTTTATTACTGCTAAATAATTCTGGAAAAAGGCGCATCATCATCTTACGGTCTTCCAGCATATATGACACGCCAGAGGGGACACGTAAATTGTCTTCCAGAACGTAGAATTCACCCTGACCAGCGCGCACGATATCGACGCCGGCAATATGGGCATAGATATCAGATGCGACAGAAATCCCTTGCATCTCAGGCCGGTATTGTGCATTTTTATAAATTTGCTCGGGCGGAATAATGCCGGCTTTAATGATGTTCTGATCGTGATAAATATCATGAATGAACATATTCAGGGCTTGCACGCGTTGTACCAGACCTGTTTGCAATTGTTGCCACTCATGCGCCGGAATAATGCGTGGAATGATGTCGAAAGGTATCAGGCGTTCTGTGCCGGCATCATCACCATACACCGCAAAAGTGATACCGACGCGACGGAAACTCAGGTCTGCTTCTGCCCGTTTACGTTGCAGACGTTCGGCAGTTTGTTGTTTTAGCCACTGCTCAAAATCGCGATAGTGCTCGCGTGGGATATTGAGACCATTTGTGCTGGTTGCATCTTCAGCAGTCATTTCATTAAAAAATTTTGCCATGTCATCGTTCCGCGAGTACTGTTGATTTTGACTATATCAAGAAACGTGCCAACTGACACCTGGTATCTGCATCGATCTCAGGGGGCGCGTAGGTAATCAATCAGTTCCAGGGTCTTTGCATCTGGCTTAGGCGTACAAAGGCTAACAATCGCCATCGTAACAAATCCGGCAGGTACGCCAAATACGCCAGCAGATATGGGTGCGATATGCCACCATTGATTCTGCATATTGCCGCCGAACAAGGGATGTGTGTAAAGCATGTAAAATACACATACACAAAAGCCCATAATGATCCCTGCGATTGCACCTTGATGGTTCGTCCGTTTCCAGAATATGCCCAAAACCAGTGCAGGAAATAAAGTAGAGGCTGCAACAGAAAAAGCTGCACCAACTAAGGACAAAATATCCGCAGGTTTCAGTGAGGCAATATAAGCCGCAAACAAGGCGACCACGAGTAAAAACAATTTGGAAATCGTCACACGTTTTTGCGTAGAGGCTGATGGGTCAAGAATTTTGTAATAGACATCGTGTGATAATGAATTGGAAATCGTCAACAGCAAACCGTCCGCCGTGGATAAGGCCGCCGCCAATCCCCCCGCTGCCACTAAACCCGAAATAACATAGGGCAATCCGGCAATTTCCGGTGTCGCCAGGACTATGATATCACCGTCAATATTGATTTCTGAAAGTTGCACGATGCCATCTTTGTTCACATCAATAATACTGATGAGCGGATTGAGCTTATCAATATTCGCCCAGTACGTCACCCAGGACGGCAAATTAGAAAACTTTGTGCCGGCTAAGGAAGTGTAAATGTCGTACTTGATCAAAATAGCAATCGCCGGGATTGTAATGTAGAGCAACATGATAAAAAACAGCGACCAGAATACTGAGTCGCGGCTAGCTGTCACTGACGGTGTGGTGTAGTAGCGTGTCAATACATGTGGTAGTGCAGCTGTACCCATCATCAGACACAATACCAGCGCGATAAAGTTATTTCGCTTGACGTCAGATTCAGACGCAGTCTTTGCTGCATAAGGCGTGTATTGGGAAAAACCTGGTTGCGCTTTGGCGAGGTAGGTATTCCGGATATCGGTCCAGCGACTGCGTGCCTCTTCTGGGGTGGCGGGGTAATTTGCCAAAATACGGCTGGCATTTTTGATGGCAATCAGATTGCCCGATTCAGATTTTAGTTTTTCTAAGTCTTTGGTTAACTCCGCACGACCATTTTCCCAGGAAGTCGGCAAGTGTTGAATTTTTTCCTGAAATTCATTGGCGCGTAATTGGTAAATTGCCCGCACTTCTTTTTCTTTAGGATCATTTTCGAACTCATGTTCGAGGCTACTGAGTTTCGGTAAAAATGTACCATAAGATATTTGCGGAACGGGATTGTCGCTATGTTTGATCGATAACCATATGGCAGGAATCATAAATGCGATCAGGATAATGATGTATTGCGCGACCTGCGTCCAGGTAATGGCGCGCATACCTCCAAGAAATGAACACACTAAAATACTTGCCAGTCCAAGAAAAATGCCAACAGAAAAATCCACGCCTGTGAAGCGTGAAGTAATCAGCCCGACGCCGTAGATTTGCGCAACAACGTAAATGAAAGAAATAAACACCGTCGCAAATACGGCAAGCAATCTGACCATGTTGGTTCCGGCCGGACCAGAAAAACGCGCACCTAAAAAATCTGGGATCGTGTATTGTCCAAATTTACGTATGTACGGCGCGATCAGCATCGCTACCAGACAAAACCCCCCCGTCCAGCCAACAATGTAGGCAAAGCCGTCGAATCCCTGCAAAAATAATCCTCCCGCCAGACTTAAAAAACTGGCGGCAGAAATCCAGTCTGCCGCCGTGGCCATGCCATTAAATACAGCGGGCACACGGCGTCCGGCAACGTAATATTCGGCAATGTCTGAGGTGCGGCATAAAACGCCAATGCCAGCATAAATGACGATGGTCACGAACATAAATAAATAGCCTATCCATGAACGTGGAACACCTTCTCGTTCAAGGATCGCAAGGCTGATCAGGAACACAAAAAACAGTGCTGTGTACCAAAGATAATACTTGGTCAATTTTCGAGAATAGTTCGTTTGCGACATTAATTGCCACCTTCATTTTTTGTGCGGCTTATCCAGTGCATCCCCAATGAATACAAAGCTAAGATCAGGACAAAACTCAGTGTCAATCCTTGTGCCGCCATATAGAACGATAACGGCCAACTGAAGAAATGCAGTGTCGATAGCTCGCGGGCGAAAAATAAACTACCTAGTGTCAGGATGAACCAGCAAAGTAGTAAGGCATTGGTGAGTCGCTTGGTACTACGCCAGTAGTGAGGTGGCTTTTGTTCTGGTTCTTTGTTCATCGTAATAGGTCTCAGTGAGCCTCAGGAACAAATTCATCAAAAGGATTTAACTTGAAATAAATGCGGAATACACATCCCGGGAATTGTACATCTTGAGGATGTGGGTTATCGTTGATTGTGATTTGTGCATCGTGTTGCAACACGATCTCGCGCACGATGGCTAAGCCCAAGCCACTGCCCTGAACGTTGCTCCCTAATATGCGGTAAAAACGTTCAAACACGTGCTCACGCTCAGCAAGTGGAATCCCTGGCCCATTGTCTTCCACCTCTAAAATCGCCAGTTGTTGCGCCTGATCGTCGTTCACTTTGACGGTGACGCTGTGTCCTTCGGGTGTGTAGCGAATCGCATTGTCAATGAGGTTACTCAGCATCTCTTTCAACATGATGGGATTACCAAAGATAATGGTCGCTTCATCTGGCTGTTCAAAGCCCAGATCGATGCGTTTGGTAAATGAGGCAGGGATCCAGTCACGCACGACGTCCATTGCCAGTTCGTTTAAATTCAGTCTTTCCAGAGGTCGGTTAGATGGCGTCTGGTTTTCTGCTTTTGCCATCATCAACAATTGATTAATGAGGCGGGTAGCTGCTTGGGAGCTGGTTGATAGTTGTAATAATGAACGATGAATTTCTTCCCGGTTCGTTTGTCTGAGAGCGAGTTCTGATTGCATACGCATTCCCGCCAGCGGCGTCTTCATCTGATGAGCGGCATCAGCAATAAATCGTTTTTGGCTATCGATGGTCATCGTCAGTCGTCCCAGCATATCATTGAGAGAATTGACTAAAGGCGTAATTTCTTCAGGTACCTGGCGCGAATCAATCGGGCTCAGATCATCTGGCCGACGCGCACGTATCCTTTGTTGCAACTCGGCGAGCGGTGAAAGGCCGCGGCTCAGCGCAAACCAGACAAGTGCCAGCGCAATAGGCAGAATGATGAACTGGGGAAGAATCACGCCCTTAATGATTTCATTGGCGAGATTGGAACGTTTGTCCAGACTTTCGGCTAACTGAACCAGAATCAGTTGCCGATTACTTTTCGCACTTTGTGTTGCTAACGCTGCCGTGCCTGTTTGTGTCAATGAGGCGTTAGGAATTTCGATGTAGGCATAAGCAATACGTAATTCAACACCACGTAAACTGCTGGTTCGAAACTGCGTGTTGCCAACGGCAGGTTTTTCATCGTCTTCCGGGGACGGAAGATAGGGATCGCCTTCAATCACTGCGCCATTGATTGATTTCACCTGAAAATACAAGGTATCCAGATCATCAGCACGCAAGATGTCGCGTGCTTGTTGCGTCATGAGCGACATCAGTTTGCCATCGACCTGTTTGATTTGTTGCGATAAGACAGTGAGCTTATTCTCAAGGGCATGGTCAAATGGTTGGTTGGCAATTGATTTCGCAACCAGATAGGTGATCGCGATGCTCATAGGCCAAAGCAGTAACAATGGCGCCAGCATCCAATCCAGAATTTCACCAAACAATGAGCGTTGGTTCACTTCCTCGGACAGACTCAGCAGTGTATTCTCGGACGATGGCTGCGCTGCCATTGGTTTTACACTGCTTTCTGTGTTCATTGTGTTTCGCTGTGGGAGACCGTGGTTGCATCAGTCGCTGTTTTAGCAGCAGGTGCAACAAAGAATTTTTCTAAGCAGTAGCCCAAACCGCGTACCGTTGCAATCCTGACGCCATCGATTTCAATTTTCTTGCGTAAGCGATGAACGTAGACTTCAATCGCATTATTGCTGACTTCTTCACCCCATTCACATAGATGATCGACTAATTGATCTTTGGATACTAGTCGTCCGGTTCTTTGCAGCAATACTTCCAATAAACCTAATTCACGTGCTGACAAATCCAGCATTTGCTCGTGGATATAGGCAATGCGTCCCACCTGATCATAGCTGAGCGGCCCGTGCTTGATGATGGTAGGACCACCGCCGGCGCCGCGCCTGGTCAATGCGCGGACGCGTGCTTCGAGCTCGGATAAGGCGAAAGGTTTTGCCATGTAATCGTCTGCGCCCAGATCCAAACCTTTGACCCTTTGTTCAATCGAATCTGCTGCGGTCAAAATTAGTACGGGCAAATGGGAGTTGCGGGCGCGCAGGCGCCGCAATACTTCCAATCCACTCAATTTCGGTAGACCAAGATCCAGGATCAGTAAATCAAAATCCTGGGTGGTTAAGGCAGTATCAGCCTCTTGTCCATTTTGCACGCAATCGGTGGCATAACCAGATTGGCGTAATGAACGGGTCAGGCCGTCGGCCAGGACACTATCGTCTTCTGCAAGCAAGATACGCATGATGGGGTTACAAGGTGAATTTGTCTCTTAAAAAAGAAACCATCAGCTCACGGGCTTTATATATAAAAAATATCTCTCCGGGCTGCTCGGCGTCTTTTTTGCGTTTATTTTTTTATTGCCAGTCTTTAATTTTTTTCAACAATACCGACACTGGAATCATTTTTATTGCTCTAAAAATCAGCTTTTATCCTGACTCAACTTTATACCAAATTCGTAGGTAGATTTATACATATTGTCATAGGAAATAGAAGCAAAGCTTGATATTTCTTCGTGTACTGCTGTTTTCTTGCGATTTTCCGGCAAAGTACAGAAAATTATCTTTGAATAAATAAAATTTCGACGAAATGATGTGAACTTCTTGCAATATAGTGATTCTTATAGCGTTGCGACTCACTAATTCAGGTCGCTTCAATGAATGTTAGTGATGGAAATGTCAAATTGAAGACACGCTCATATTAAAAAAATGATAACGAATAAGCTACCTGGAGAAAAATCAATGCAGACGTGGACACGCAAAACCTGCATCGCCGTTGCCATCAGTCTGGTCTTTGCTGCGTCTGCTTCGGCGCTATCCATTGGCAATTTAACTGCCAATCCACAAACCTTAACCCATGCAGAGCAATCCCAGATAGACATCAATACTGACAATGGCAGCCTGATGCGTATTAGTTTGCTGCGTCCTGACATGTTCAGGGTGCAGGCTGGTTTGCGTGGACAATTAAGTGACGCTGGCAATCAGGCTGCGCCTATCGTGATCAAAACTGATTATCCGCAAGTGCGCTATGAATTGACTGATCACGCAGACTACCAACTGTTGCAGACCTCTGCCATGGCTTTGCGTATCTACAAAAAACCTTTACGACTGGCTTTGTACCGCGCCGATAACCAAACTCCGGTCTGGCAGGAACGTCAGCCATTAGAGATTGGCGATAAAGCAAGCTTTCAGACCCTCAGCAGTGCTCCGGATGAAATGTTGTATGGTGGCGGACAGCAAAATGGTAGCGTGGTGTTCAAAGGTAAGAATCTCGAAGTGTCATACTCTGGTGGTTGGGAGGAGGGTGATCGTCCCAGCCCGGCACCGTTTTACATGAGTAGCAAAGGTTATGGGGTATTACGTAACACCTGGAGCAATGGCAGCTATGATTTTCGTGCGAACGACTATTTAACTACGAGTCATCAGGAAGCACGCTTTGATGCCTACTATTTTGTTGGACCGTCTATCCATGAAGTTCTTGCTGCCTATACCGAACTGACAGGAAGGGCACAATTGTTGCCACGCTGGGCCTATGAGTTTGGCGACGCCGATTGTTATAACGATGGCGATAACATTAAAAAGCCAGGCACCGTACCATCAGGTTGGAGCGATGGACCTACCGGCAAAACTCCGGACGTGATTCTATCCGTTGCAGCAAAATACCGTGAATACGATATGCCAGGTGGCTGGATCTTGCCGAATGATGGTTATGGCTGCGGTTACAGCCAATTGCCAGAAGTCGTGGCTGGTCTTAAAAAATATGGCTTTAAAACTGGTTTATGGACAGAAAGTGGCGTCGATAAAATTGCCTGGGAGGTCGGCACCGCCGGAACTCGTGCGCAGAAGCTTGACGTTGCCTGGACTGGCAAAGGTTATCAGTTTTCTTTAGACGCCAATATGGCCGCTGCCCAAGGAATTTTAGATCACTCCGATGCGCGTCCTTTTGTCTGGACTGTCATGGGCTGGGCTGGCACGCAGCGTTACGCAGTGACCTGGACGGGCGATCAATCGGGTAGTTGGGATTACATACGGTGGCACATTCCAACGCTGATCGGTTCCGGTTTGTCGGGTCAGGCTTACGCGACCGGAGATGTGGATGGGATTTTCGGCGGTAGCCCGGAAACTTATACCCGTGATTTGCAATGGAAGACTTTTACCCCCGTCTTGATGGGCATGTCCGGCTGGTCTAAGGCAGAGCGCAAACACCCGTGGTGGTTTGATGAGCCTTACCGCAGCATCAACCGCGATTACCTGAAATTAAAAATGCGCTTGATGCCGTATATGTACACGTATGCGCATGAAGCCGCACTAACTGGTGCGCCACTAGTGCGCGGGCTGATGTGGGATCACGCGCAAGATCCGCATGCCAACGATGAGCGATATCAAAATCAATTTTTATTGGGCAAAGACTTTTTGATTGCACCGGTATTTCGTAGTCAGGCGGCTAGTCGAGGCTGGCGCAAAGATATTTATTTGCCGCAAGGCGTATGGATAGATTATTGGGATGGCCGCGTCATCCAGGTTGGTTCTGAAGGACTTTCTATCGACCAACAAGTAACCCTCGATCGTTTGCCGGTGATGGTCAAGGCCGGCGCTATCTTGCCTATGTATCCGGTTGCGCTGTATGACGGTCAAGTGTCTAAGGACGTGTTGACTCTGGATATCTATCCATATGGTAAATCACACTTTACGCTCTACGAAGATGATGGTGAAACGCGTCAGTATCAAGCCGGACAATTCAGTACCCAAACCTTTGAGGTTGAAGCGCCTGAACTTGTTGCCGGAGATGTAAAGATACATATCGCTCCAGTACAGGGGCAGTATGCAGGCATGCTGACACAACGTGCTTTGCAACTCCAGGTACATACACGAGTGCCGCCGGACAGCGTGACATTCGCTGGCAATAAAATCACTTCTTTTTCTACCAAAACTGAATTTGAAAAAGCGACTGCCGGTTGGTATTTCGATACGCAAGATAAGTACGGAGTTGTCTATGTTAAAACAGCTGCGCTGGCAGTTAATCAGGCACACGACTTTGTGATCAAGATCGCTGCGGATAAAGTGTTGACCGCTACTGCTGGCTATCCTTCAGCACCGGATTTGGGTAATGCAGTACCGCCTGACAGTATCAGCGTGCTGAACCGACCACCTGAAGAACCCGGATACCCTTTAGAAAATGCGTTTGATGGCAAACCTGACACCTGGTTCAGAACTGTGCGTGATCAGGCTCAAAAAAATGGTGCACATGAATTTTCATTGACATTGGGCGAACGCCGCATGGTCAATGGCTTTGAAATTGCGCCGCGTAACGATAAAAATTGGGAATACGGACAAGCAAAAGATGTTGAGGTTTACCTGGCGGACAATAATGGCGAGTGGGGTAGGCCAGTGTTTGCAGGGCGTCTCAAACGTCAGCAAGAAAAGCAAAAAATAGAATTCGCTGCAAAGCCAGGTCGCTTATTCCGTTTCCGTATCCTGAGTACGTATGATCAGAACGATGATGGCGATGCTCAAGACGCGATGGTGTTGACGGTGAATGAAGCTAAAAATAATGCCAAAGCTTACAATTCTCTAAACCCGGTGGTGGTAACGCCGATCACAATTTCTGAATTTAGTATTTTAGAAAAACCATTACCGCATCTGAAAAAGCAACAGTTGTTCTTATCGGATGTTGCACTTCAATCCAAGGTTGCGAGCGATTTCTACCTTGACCAAGTGGCAATGCCGCAAGCGAAGAAAGAAAAAAAGATGATGCAGATGAATGGCCTGCAATTTCATAAAGGCATCGGAACATCAGGTGAACACCAGATCGCCTATGAATTGCATGGCGATTGGCAAATTTTCCGCGCTGATGTCGGTATTGATGATCTATGCCGTAGCCACGGTGGTTTGCAATTTCAGGTGTGGGGAGATGATAAACTCTTGTTTGACAGCGGTTTGATACAAGCACCCGCGGTAGTCAAACCAGAAATTGATGTACGCGGCATTCAGGTACTGAAGCTGAAAACGACAGGTGTAAAAAGTGAGCATCAGCAAGCGGTTTGTGCCAATTGGGCGAATGCGACATTGACAGGCTTTGCTGGTGACAGCGTTCACAATAAATTCTAGGAAAAATAATGTATTTCTTTGGTATTGGTATTCATGTTTTTATCGCTGTTTTTTTCGCGATTCACGTGATACGTAGTGGTCAGAATATGTACTGGCTGGCGATTTTGTTTATGTTTCCATTGTTAGGTAGCCTGGTCTATGGCATTGCGATTTATTTACCAAGTACCCGCATACAGCATGGCGCTAAAAAAGTGATGTCTGCCGCAGGTAAAATCTTAGACCCGAATCGTGAGTTACGTGAAGCGCATGCTGCTTTTGATTACACACCGACGGCACAAAACCAGATGCGCCTTGCAGCTGCGTTATTGGCGGCAGATCAGGCAGAGGAGGCTGCAAAAAATTACGAAACCTGTTTGCAAGGCCCCTTCTCCAGTGACCCTGCAATTCGTCTTGGCGCCGCCCGTGCTAATTTTGCGTGCCAACGTTATGAAGCCTGTATCTCGCATTTGAGAATTTTAAAAGAAAGTGCCCCGAATAATGCGCCGGAAGTGGTGTCAGTACTGATGGCAAAAGCTTTAGCTGGCGCAGGACATACGGATGAAGCACGTACCGAGTTTGAATTTGCTTTACAAAAATTCGGCAATTTTGATACCCGCGCGGAATATGCGATATGGGCAATAAGTCGTGGTGATAAAGAGACTGCATTAAAACTGAAAGCCGATCTCGATCAGACGATCAGCCGTTGGAATCGTCATAACCGTGAATTCAATGCAGCGATGTTATCGCGCCTTGCAAGGGCATTCCCATAAAACCTGAACTCCCCTATGAATCAAGATGAATTAGTATTTACAAAGCTGGCGACGGCAGACGATATTGCCGACTTTTTTTGTGCAAACGCAAATGCTGATTATATTTCGCACTCAGAATTGCAAGGTGGACGTGCTCTTGCGCCAGGTGTCTGGAATCCAGATTTACGCCAAATTATTTTTGAACAGGCAAATGCGATATTAAAAGCGCAGGGTGATGCTTCATGCACGGCAAAGATCTATTGCGTATATCTTCAGCATCGCCTGCTTGGCGTTGCTTTCCTCAGCTTGAGTGGAGATACGAACGGTGTCTTTAACACCAAACGCTTTGCGGTTCTGGAAGACATTATTATTTCACCGGATGCAAGAGGGATGCGCGTTGGAAAACGATTTTTAGATTTTATTATTGAGAATCTGAAGGTCAGTGGCGTGCACAGATTATTTTTGGAAAGTGGTATCACTAATCTTATAGCGCACGACTTTTTTGAACGTGAAGGATTTCAGCAAACATCGGTTGTGATGATGCGTGATCTGGACAATTAAATTCATTGACATCAGTCATGGTCAACAAGGTTTAGTTTTTCATATCTGGCGCTTCGATAGGCAATAACATCGTAAAACAAGTACCTTCACCTTCTTTGCTTTTGACGTTTAATTGCCCATGCAAAATTGATGTGATGATGTTATAGCTGATGCTCAGACCTAAACCGCTACCTCCTTGCCCGAAGCGCGTGCTAAAAAATGGCTCGAAAATATGACCGATGTTTTTTTCACTGATACCATTGCCGTCATCGCTGAATTGCAGGCGTATCTGATCATTCCCGTAACGTTCTGCCGCGATAATCATATGACCTTGACTGTGATCCGCAAAGGCATGAAGTAAGGCGTTTTCTATCATATTGGTCAACACTTGGCCAAGGGGCCCTGGATAGCTGCACATCTCAATATCATCCGGAATAATAAGCTGTAACTCATTACCAGAATTCGTAATACGGTTGCGAATAGATGCTGCAATATCCTGGCAGGTTGTAAGTAAATTAAACTGGCGTTTATGTTCGGTGTTCCGATCAACCGCCACTTGTTTGAAACTGCTTAACATTGTCGCCGCTGTTGTCAGGCCATTGAGTATGAGTTTAGAACCTTCTTTGACGTTATTCAGGTAGTCCAGTAATTCAGTACGTTTCAAGCTCTGATTGTCAATTTGGTTACTGAGGGTTTTAGTTCGCTCAGAAATCGTACTTGCGATGAGCAAGCTATTGCCAATTGGTGTATTCATCTCATGCGCAACGCCTGCAACCAGAGAACCGAGCGCCGCCATTTTTTCCTGATCGACTAATTGATTTCTTGCATCCATTAGCTGACTGTAAGCGTGTGCATTGTCGAGTGCGATCGCACTATATGAGCAAAGCGTGCGGAAAATGAGTTGCTCTCTTTCTCCATATGCGCGTTTCCTTCGTGACTGCATGGTCATCACACCGATAATACGGTTAGCGACAATCAGAGGAGAGAACAAGAGGCTCTCCATTTTCAGTGTGTCAGGCAATTGTGCTGCTGCATTGATTGTTTCAAAATTATCGACCAAAATTTCACGACGTTCACGGATACAACGTGATGAGTAATAAATTTGGTCGTCAACCGAAAATTGATGTTGAGGTAATCGCTTTCCCGCTTCCATTCCATAGGTGAGGGTCAGTATTGAACCTGTGCTGTCGAGAAGAAAAATAGAAAAATGCGTTACATCTAACAATGCATTAACGTGATGTGATATCACTTGATAAATATTATCTAGCTGTAGCTGCGTCGTGATTTCTTGCCCTATCGTACCTAGCACAGAAAGGGTTTCGTTGGCTTGTTCCAGGATAGTCGCGCGGCGTTGTTGTTCTTCCACGATCGCTTTATGGTGTTCGTTTTCGCTAACCGCTTTCTCTGTTTGCAATCTTAATTGCAGGGCAGTCGCACTGATTTTGATATCGATATTGAGACTTTTTTCACGTGAGGAAAATGCCAGTAATGAGTAGGCATAAGCATTTGAAAAGTCTTCCAGCTTTGCGTACTCATCCGCTATTCTCGCGTATAGTTTGTCGGAGATGGCGTAATCCTGAATTTTTTCCCCGATTTCAACTGCTTGCAGTAGGAAATGCAGACTCGATTTTCCTTCATGTGATGCTGATTTGCAGAGCTCAGGATAGGTAGAAAAAATGTCTGCAATCGCCCAAAGCGAGGCGATTTGATAGTCCGGGTAATTATTCAGATTGGCAATGACTAATGCAGTCTGAGCCGACTCTAATGCTGCGGAACTCTGGTTTAAATGTAGCAATGCTTGCGACTGACCACGCAATGCGATGCACTGAAAATCTTGTTGAAACCGCGCAACCGGATGTTCTTGTAATTGTTTAAAATAGTGGTAGGCGTTGTCATACTCTGATTGAGCTAACGCGATGTCAGCGAGTGCACGTAAAGCAATGACGTAGCTGCGTGATTCTGTCACTTTGCGCAAGGTTTGTAATGCCTCATTTAATAATTCTTTAGCAGAATCCAACTGGTCGATTTTTCGAAATGCGTCAGCTGTTTGCGTGAGGCTAATCCCCAAAGAAATAGGCCAATCTTTTTGACGTGCTAATTGCAGAGCGTGTTGCCCCCATTTGAGTGAGCCTTCGGTGTCACGCAGCCCTGCGAGGCTATAGCAAATATTGGCCGAAATCACAATCGCGCGGGTAATCTGGCCGCTGTTTAACGCAGCCTCTGTCGCTCGTATCAACTGAGTTGTTGCGGTTGCGAAGTCGCTGTATTGACCCGCCTGTACCCCCAGAAAATCAAAAACCCAGGTCAATAAGCCTTGATTGTGTTGTGTACTTAGACTTTCAAAATGACGCACCCATTGTTCTTCATCGGGATCGCGCATTCTCAGTACCTTGTGACGTGCCATGCAGGCATTAGCGATCTCGTACCTTATCTGATCTTGTGCTAGTTCTGCCTCTGTCATGCACATGGCAAGCTCTTGTTGCTGAAGTTGAATTTCTCCGGCATCTGTTTCAATTTGTGCCGCCAGCCAATGTCCATCGGCTTGCCCCTGATGATCTGCAATGGCAGAAAACAATAGCAGAGCGGATTTAAGTTCCTGGCGGGCATGGTGGAAGTCGGTTTTAAGCCAACTGTTTTCAGCCCTGATCAGGAAGACGCGAGCCTGAGTTTGATTTTTTTCTTTGACATCAATGTGTAACGATGGTAACACTTGAACTATTGAATCACACAAATGAAGTGCTCGTTGACTATCGCGTTGACGTAAATACCATGCCAGCTCAAGCTGCATAGCGATAGAAGCCACATCAGTTCGATCGCTGAGGGCGTGTTCCAGAGTTGAAACCGTTTCATTGCTGGCAAACAACTCCATAACAAGCGTCTCCGGTCATCGCTGCACTATCTGGTACTGCGATTCATTTTTGACTAGCCAAAATGCTTTGGTGCGTCCTAAAACCAACATGTTTCTAAATGAACCACTTGTTACTTAAACTAGTAAATAGCTATGATGTATTCGGTTCGAGTATCTCGAACGATCCATTGTTCTTCTCATGTTAGTTTGTTTTAGCTATGAACGCCGATACTATTTGCAACTTCAACATAAGCGAAAAAAGATCTTATCCTGGCGATCGCATGCACCATTTTTAATAGTGGATCTGAAAATTGCAGGTTAATCCAATCATTACCTACATATGTACTTCTTAATGGAATATTTGTTAAGTGCTTAAGTGTTAATTTTGGTTTCGGGCACGTATTCATTCCACCAATAATTGGTATCAGAAACGTTTTAATATGATTATTATATTTATAATTAATTGAGGCTAAATTGAGTTCGCCGTGACAACTAGCGATGAAATATTTATTTCAAAATGGCAATCAATATCAAACCTCTGCTATTGTTTTTCGTTGGTATTGTTTTGTTAATTAAAAATCTCTCCGCGACCGAGTATGCATCTTCCATTGTCTGCCTATCTGTTTGTAGCGACGGCGTTATCCGTTTTATTTATTTATCGGGCTGCGGTTTGGATCGTGCTCTTAGTTCTCACGATGAGTTGTGCTTACATTGAGAATCTCATTACGTTTCCCGGGGTCGTTTGCATCGCCGCCATGGCTGGCTTAATCGCAGCAAAGAAATATAACGGGACAAATTTAATCGCTAAGCGCATTCTCAACGTTGTATTGGGGGCTCTCGGTCTTATTATGGCTTTGCATCTACTCCCTGGCTTCAATAACTTAGCATTAATAAAAAACACACAGATCTCAGCAAATGGGACTTTGTTTTCACAATATGTAAATCTGGATAAAGGAATTGCCGGCGTATTCATGATTGCGGCATTCTGTCGGTCGATGCCATTTTTGCGCGACAAAAGGTGGAAGGATATGAACGCCTGGCTTATTGTCGTAGTTACGTTTTTTCTCACTTTCAGTATTGCCATACTCATGGGTGTGACTCATTGGCAACCCCAGTGGACAAGTTATACAGTCACATTTTTATTCATTAATTTGTTTTTCACCTGTATTGCAGAGGAAGCATTCTTCAGAGGTGGAATCCAGCAAGGTATCATCCAACTTTATCCCAAATTGCCTTGGCTGGCAATTGGCATTTCAGCATTGCTATTTGGATTAAGCCATCTTGGCGGTGGTGTGAAGTATGCCGTGTTGGCCACCATTGCTGGTCTTGGCTATGCGTGCCTATACCAACGTAGCAGAAGTATATTGAGTGTCATTCTGATGCACTTCGCTTTTAACGGTTTGCATTTTGTGTTTTTTGTTTATCCGGCGATTGCTTAGGTGTTACTTATTTTTAATCTTCAATTTTCATTGAGCATCTCAATTGAATCGCATAGCGGCTTCCGCTATGGAGCCGCTATGCGTGGGTCAATCGCTGATATCCCTTTTTCTTTGCTAGCTTAGAATTGACGTTCCAAAACTTGATGAAATTCATCCGATTCAGAAGTGTCAAGTCAAATACTAATGATTAATGCGGATTAGCAAAACGCGGATTGCTTAAGAATTTTTGATCCGTCAAAGTACTTAAAAAATTAATTAAATCAATTTTATCTTGCTCGCTTAAGTTAATACGATTGACCAGATCACTTTTGTACGGATTTTGACGTCCGTCACCAGAATAAATGCCACTACTAATGACCCGTCCACCCGCAGCATAAAAGTCGATGACCTCCGCCAGTGTTTTGATCGAACCGTCATGCATATACGGCGCGGTCACCGCTACATTGCGCAGGCTGGGGGCACGAAAAGCGCCCATATCAGGCAGCTTGCTGGTAAATTCAAACAAGCCACGGTTGGGAAACGGAAATCCGCCCTTGCCATCGATGTTATATAAGCCCGTGTTATGAAACGGTGTATCAATCTGACTAAGCCCGGCATAACGCACCTGATCATTGAAATTGAAACTGCCATGACAATGAAAACATTCCGCTTTCTCTCCCATAAACAGATTCATTCCGCGCAACTCGGAATCGTTCAAACTAGTTTCCTTTCGTAAATACTGATCGTAGCGGGAATCGCTAGAAATCAGACCGCGTTCGAACGTCGATATGGCGGCAATAATATTGACAAAGCTGATTGCATCAACATCCTGGGGAAACGCTTTTTTGAACAACATTGCATATTGCGAATCTTGTCGGATACGATTTAAAACCTGCACTTTGTTACTATCGTTGATTCCCATTTCCACCGGATTTTCACCAAACATTGGCACTTCCATCTGTCGCTCTAATTCCGTCATCACTGGATTTGCCCAGGTGAGGGTGGCGTGATAAACGACGTTAGCAAGACCTTGTGCATTTCGCGGATGTGTTTCACCCGTTGAGCCTATTGCCAATGGTCGCCCATCAGTGAATGCTTTGTCCTGTTGGTGGCAAGATGCACAAGACTGCGTTCCATTACCGGATAATTTTGGCTCGTAGAAGAGGGCACGTCCAAGCACGAACTTGTCCTCGGTTGCAGGGTTATTGGCAGAATTTACCGCTGCCGGAAAACCATTTTGAGCCGGTATCGAAGGTGGTGCATGGCTATGAGTTGCGGAGGGGCCACCTCCGCCACTTCCTCCAGAACCACAAGCGATTAGCATCAGACTGCTAGCCGCGAGCAATGCCAGGGCGAGTATGTGACAGCTGTAGCGTTTTTTCATTTGGCACGCGCAACAAAAATAGATTGCACACCATTGCTGGTTGTTTTACCCGAGTTCAGATCGATTTTCATATTATTGAAAATTGCTGCGCATTCGATATCGGTACTGCCAGACATACAACCTGTTGCACCAGCAAGATCGGTTGTTAAATCAGCTCCCGCATAGAAAGCATTCAAATCCAATGAAATTTTTTGTTTGCTGGAGTCGAAGGCGGGCAACGTCACTAACATGCGGTTGCTGTTGGTGCAGCTATATGCCCCAGTAGTCGCATTGGTGCTGCATCCGGTCGCGCCAAGATGGGTGTACCAAGTGCTACCATTCGATGTCGTCGTGGTTGCTGGTGTGGTCGCAGTGTTAGTGCGGATGACGTTAACTCCGCCGACCGGATTGACTTCTAATTTTAGAAATTTTCGACCGGAAGTCCAGCTCCACGCCATACCTGCAACACCTAAAGGCTTAGGTGCAGTCGCATAATCGCTGTGGTTAAGTGACTCAGGAACACCAATCTCGTATTGAATTCCAGTGTATGTTCCGCTGGGAACCGTTCCAGTAATTACCGTGTTTGTTAATAAAGGGACACCGCCGCAGACAGCTCCATTACCATCGATCAGGTTAATCAACGCCACCTGATCACTTTGCCAGTCATTTGGTGTGAGCGTCACCGGCACGTTTTTTCCAGTCGTGTCGATCAGACTGATATTGTTGACATAGAAACGCGCGTCCTTTAAATCCACGGTGGTATTTTTTGTGCCCAGACCAGTAATGCTGGTACCGCATTTTGCGCTAATACCATTTGCCAGCAGATCAAAATTAATGCTTACTGGCATGGATGTTGAAACTGGCGTGACGTTGGCGGAACTACTGGAACCGCCACCACAAGCGGATAGCAGAAAACTAGTGGTGGTCAGGATTAAAGGTAAGGAAATAATGTGGTTCATTTTTTTTTGCATGATGTTCTTTCAGAATGTAGATTGAAGGCCAAATGTCGCAGCCCGGTTCGCGACGAGTTGTGTGCCGTTAACTGATTGCCGGAGCGGGATTTGGACAAAGCCGTAAGCACTGGTTTGCCCACTGAGTTTGATACTGATGCCCGGGCTTAAAGAAACACTGCTGCCGCCTGAGTTATCCGGTTCTGCATTGCTGCCGCTGTCTTTGCTTTTGCGTTGCAAATTTAATTGCAGCATGGGTGCGATCTTGTCATTGAGATCGGTGCGAATACCAAGATCAAAACCGTATTTAGAACCAGGTCGGAAGCCGTCTTTTTCAGTCAGTGGTGACTCGATACTTGCCTGAACAAACCAACTGCTACGCAAGTTTGGGAGAATTTTCCGGTAGTAGAATCCTGCCAAGAGATCCGTACTGCCTGTGCCAGGTTGCAAACTTCTTTCTGCCTTGGTACCTGTATCGTTGGCAATAGTAGTTTTGCCGGTTGGTAGCTTCAGGCCTAGATTGAAACCACTGACTGCAGCACCACCTTGGGCATCTTCAAACAAGGCAGTCTGGTATCGGGCCAAAATCCGCGCGTCACCGATTTGTCTGAAATTCCAGGTGACTGGCTTACCGTTTTCTGTGTGTTCATGGCTACGATCTAAAAATGGTAATGAGGCAGTAAACCCCCAATGTTCATTCAGGCCATAATCAAGATTTGCCAGCCAACGGTGATTTCGTGTTTCAACTTCGCGGTTACCGAGATTGATTTGGTTTGCATTAACCTTATCTGATTCGCGCATGAGTTGGTCTTGCCTGACTTGCTCGTAGCGTAGATCGAGGTGCATGCCATGAACTAACCAGGCGCCTTGAATTGCCCAGTCAGTATTCACCAGGCAAAAGCTAGCACCGCAGGAGGCGCTGGCAGGATGGGAAACAACAAGACCCGATAGAAGAAAAATGAAATTCTTCATTCGAGGTTGTGTTAGCAATTGTTTTATTGAAATCATTCATTCTCTTTCCTATTGCTGAATGCAATAGATCAAGGCTTAGAATCCTGTTGGATTAAGCCCAATTAATAAATTGACGATGAAGTAGAGGTGGGGCACTTAAACAGGTGGTGCCCGGGCAAGATAGAAGTTTCTTGCATAAAAACTTAGATGAGATATTTCGCGCTGATCAATGCTTGATGACTGTTTGATCGCTCGCAATGTTCCACGTTGCGCAGCGGGTGGGAGACCAAGGTCTATGTAACATGAAGCACAGCCAATACAGTGACGCCAATGAGATGTGGGAGTTTTACCTGAAGTCGTTCGTCGTTTGTTGGAAACGCTTGAGATAACTAAACCCTTACTTGTTCCATTGCGCGAAGTGCAAATCTCATTCCCTGGCCATGACTTTTCATTCTGCGCAAAAAACGCGACTGTCGCGAATGGCAATAGCGCACTCGCGAACGTACACAGACAAAGCAGACAAACAGCCAGTCGGTACAAAGCCATTGGTGTTTTTTTAAAATTCATGTAATCGCGTAATTACGACCTGACGTCATATGTGCAGAGCACGGGAAGCGAATGTATTAAAGAAATTTCTTCATACAATTCGGCAAACTAAAGAGGTAACATCGATTTTTTGACAGGCGGAACGTATGAAATGAACGAGCCGTGTGCCTGTTCAAATCTTTTTCAGTCAGTATTGCGTGTTTTGGCAGAGACCAGCTGCTATTGGGATAGCTCGTTCACCAGTCAATGAAAAACGATGTCATTCGATCAGGAGAGCGCAGGGGGAGCGCGAGGCTGGGAGCTTAACCATGCAAATAGCGGATTTGGTGCGAGATAAAATAGTTGTGGGAATGTTTCTGACTGTAGTGCTGCGATGACATTGATTGCGAACGTCGACAGTGTCACATGTTTGGCCGCATGCAAGGTGCAATAGGCGCAGGATTGTATGTGTGAACCCATATCGCTGTCAGTCTTGGAATTCGCAATTTGCACCAGTTTGATAATGCTACCCTGAGCAGTGCAAATTTCTGTTCCAAATTTCATCGCTTGATTGTTTCTGTTCAACGCAGATGAAATGGAAGGCGCGAGCGACAGCATAAGTATCGCAAAAATTGCAATAATCGCTGTGAGTTTGTTGTTCGCTGCCGTAAATTTCATGGCGGGGAGTATAGAAGTAGATTGACAACAATGTCAAATCAAACAAAAAAAATCGACGACTTTTTTGATGATTGACAAATAAGTCGTCCATGAATCACTTTGTTCAAGGGGGCTGGTAAACCTCCCTCAATCAGTGCCACGCATTACTAGAGTTTTGAGGTTGATGAAATAATCGGTATTCAACAGGTGTCATCCCGTTGAGCGAATCATGTGGACATTGCTCGTTGTAATCGTTCATCTACAATTCTGTTCGTTCTTTGACCTCCTGTAGGTTCTGAAAAACAACCATATCTAATACCCCTTGGTGGTAGCTGCGGTTGAAACGATCAATAAAGCCATTTTGCATAGGTCTACCTGGTTCAATAAACTCCAGATGGACATCATGCTTCTGCGCCCAATCAGCTAAGGTGGCTGAAATAAATTCAGGTCCATTGTCCATTCTGATCCGTGCCGGAAAGCCATGCCAGGCAACGATCCTCTCAAGCACCCGGATCACTCGGGACGCGGGCAAATTTAAATCAACTTCAATCGCCAATACTTCCCGATGAAAATCATCGACGACATTGAAAGTTCGAAAGCGCCTGCCACACCATAACGCTTCGCTCATAAAATCAATTGACCAACTCTTGTTGATTTCACCGGGTACTGCCAATGGCTGCAAAATCGCAATGATGTCATCGTCCGGTGCCATCCGCCGCTGATAACTCATGCGTGAACGTGAGAGTTGCGTTACAGCTGCGATGATCTGAATTTTTCTGACCAATTTTATACGTTGGCAGAATAATTCCGTCAAATGCGAAAGTGGATAAAACCGGCCACTAGAGAGACGACTGGTTTTGCTTATCCGAAAAAACGTTAAATAGCTCTATCGCAAAATTTACCTTACATTTGGCATAAAGGCAGGACATGTTGATGGCAGCGATTCAGTTGGCACACCTTCACATGAATTAGAAAATGTAGCGCCTCCTTTTTCATCAATGCTGATAGTCCAAATAGTGTCATAGTCGTCGAAATTCCATTTTGGTATCTGTTTTGCAGCAGCGGGATTGTTGTAAATTGTGTTGAATAAATAAGTCACCGCGCTCTCAATATTTCCATGCTCCCATCCCACCAATACACTTGATTGATCAAAGCTGCCGCCATATGGCGCATTACGAGTAAATAAAGCAGTTGCCAATGACGCTGGATCATTCCACTGAAACGATGCAAGTTCCAACTGCTTATTCTGCTCAATAGCAAACGGGGCAATGGTAAGTGATGGTCTGATATAGGAGCACGTAGAATCACAAGAAATAATATTGTTGGGGTTGGATGTGAAAAAATGCGCCGGAACGCCAATTTTACTTTTTAAAATTTCATTCACACCGATCGCACGCCATGCACCTTGGCAAACTAAATTTCCATTCTCAAAAGTTGAAGTAGGGTGTGCTTCGACATGTCTGAGCAAATGTACGATCTGATTTTTGTTAAAAGTGAACGGCGATGAGATGGGTTTATCTACATGAAATTTTACCTTTGCCTGACTGCAGGCTTCGCCGCCTTTTAACTTCAGAGAGGGGTAATTTTTACCAGAAACAATGTTGTCATCGTACACAATTGCAGAATTAATGCCGTTCTCGATCGATAAAACTACATATTGATTGTAATTGCCATTGCTGATGACAGGCGCTGGCGTTGGTGCATTAAGGATTTCACTGACGGTACTATTGATTAACTCGACAGGCATAGAAACGACATAATTTCCATGGGGGTGATTGGCGAGAATATTGCTGATAATGTAGGACGGAGAATTATAAGTGGTGCGATCACCGGCGTTGACGATACCACGTGTGATGCCAAGGTTATTCAATATGCCGAAGGGTTCTATACTTTCTACTGACTTCATGCTGCTAGCTTTAGATTGCAGATCGAAGGCGTAAATTTTTCTGATATCTTTTAATTTTCCAGCAGTTGCTGTACTTAGCAATTGCCCATATAAATTAGCATGATTAAAGCCTTGAACAGATAAATTGTTGGTTTCTGGATTTGATTCGAAATTCTGTACAAAAATAAAATTCCATGCATTACTGTTGAGTGGTGGTAAGTTTTGGGCACACGTAATACTTGAAACACAAAAAAGTAATACGCCTGCAAAAAAGGAAAAAAAGTTCATGGTTTATACTCCAAAGAAATTTAACTTCCAGCAATGTGCCCATTACCAAAATCAATGACCTGTGAATCTAAATTTACAACGGTACGTACTCAAAGCTCGGCCCTGCTGTTTTGCCATTGCCGATTGGTGTGTTCATCAAATCCAGTGCTTTATATTTCAAATCGTACATAAGTGGAATAGCTTTCATTAATAACTCAGGATTACCATTACATGCATCATGAATGCTGGTTAATAACGTTACATAGGTGCGATTGAATTCATAAGTTTTATTCCAAAGTTCGCTTCCCTTTGGGTAATCATTCATTTTTGGATTTGGTTGCATATTCAGAACATCATCCCAGTTAACTTGCACTGGGGGGCCGCTTGGTGGATCTTGCGGAGCATCCGTTGGTTGGTAACGACGCGCGAGCATAATTTCGTTAAAACGGAAATAATGTGCGTATTCAATTTCTTCATCAAAAAATTTGTGGTCAGGATCAATGATCGAACCATTCATTCCTTCACCTTGGCCAATAATTTCATTGATCGCCTCTATGGCATCGGAAAGACAGAAAATGGGAATCAGTTTCCCACCACCACCGTAGTAGTGGTGAGAAGAAACCTGGCGCTCTTTTTGCCCAGTAAAAATGCCACCTGGCGTGATGAAGTCAAAGTAACGGAGTGCATGTTTGATCGCATCATAAAACTGTCCAATCGTTTTATAGTTATCTGCTTCTGGCGGTGCGAGACGTTTTTTTGGTTTTTCAATATCCAAGAATATGTTCAATGTATCTTTGGAGAGTTTTTGTAAGGGCACTAAAAATGCTTTGTCGCTGTGTGGCAAATACGTTGGATATTCTGGAATGAATTCAGGTTTGTTGATGGCCGGACTGCCGCCGATTGCATTAAGAATATTCGCTGCAAGAATCATGTGTAGCATTTCTTCCATGACAATGCTTTGTATCGTTTGATAAGCAAATGAATTACTTTGGGCATTGATAGAATACAGCGCACAAAGATAGGTCGGAATCGTTGAGTGCTCGATTTCTATCGCCGTTTGCAGATGATCACGCAACTTGTCAATGGAGGTGATGCTTCCACATATTTTAAAATCGGTATCTACGAACAACAACTGCTGGCGACGTCGTGGTATTTGATCTGGGGATGGGTGCTTGTTCATTTTTTGATCTCCTCCAATTGTTTAATGACCGCTTCTGCTGCCATATATGTCATTGCAGCCATGGTAAGGGTTGGGTTGGATGTCCCTAAGGTGGGCATGTTTCCACAGCCAATCAAATACAGATTGTCATGATCCCAGGTGCGTTGTGAAGAATTGACAACGGAATCTTCTTTGCACGAACCCATACGGTGCGTACCAACAATATGGCCGGCACCCCAAAATGTATAACCGCGATCTTCCCATGTCACATAATCGGGATCGGTAGGGTTATATTGCGTATGGTCTTCAATATTATTTGCTGCAAAGATTTGATCTGATACGATCTTTGCTGCAGCAAAAGACTTGCGCATATAGTCCGACGCATCATATTGAATAACAGGTCTGTAGTTGTTGAGTTGATCCATATAATTAGGATCAATTGTCATTCGGTTTGTTGGCTCAGGAAGTTGTTCACATTCAAAATGCAATAATGCTTGTCGGGTCACCGTTGAATTCAAATGTTGTCGTAATGCTTTACCAAATTTACCAGCAGCGAGAGCATTACTAACGTCGGTGCCCGGGGCAAACGTTGGCCACGCCCAACCCCAATTATCAAAGGGGGATATCCAGCTAGCAAAATCTTTACGGAACTCACCATCGCGGAAGGTTGGTATATAACTTGTACAACCCGGGCCACGATATGGATAGACTTTTTCAGGAAAAAGTCCCCAGGTCAGCATGACCAAATGGTCCATGATATTACGCCCGACCTGGTCGCTGGAATTGGCCGCATTGGACGCCAATAAAATTTTGGCATTCTCAAACCCACTCGCCGCCAGAATATAAATCTTGCCGGTTGCTACCGCTGTCGTGTAATACGTGGAATCGGGTTGGTCATACATTTTATAAACAATACCTGTAATTTCCTTGGTTTTATCGTCAATATTTAATGTTGAGGCAACCGCTTGAGTGATAATTTTTAGTTTGGTACGATCAGATTTTTTGAGTGTTTTGAGCGCATTGTATTTTGCCTGTACGGGGCAAATAGGTGTGCAACTTGCATTGCCTTCGCATCGTTCTCCTGTGTAAGGACTCCAAATAGACCCTACCACCTGATAGGTGAGCTTGTTAACAAGTAATTTAAGTTTTTGGGTAGAAGGATCCCATACGACATCTCCATAACGATATTGAGGATTCGGAACAGAGTTACGACCTTGAGGGATGGTCAGGCAGGACAAGGTATATTGTTTTCCATACAGATTGACTTTCAGATTTTCTGTATTTTTCTTCCACATCTGATCTTGATAAGTCGGCGGAATTTCCAACATCGGAAAAACGTAATCTTTGCCATAATTCGCTGGACTCATATCTGGTCCAATTTGAGATGCGACATCGCCAGCGACCCCGATCTCATTTTCTGCCATTTCATAATATGGTTTTAGATCATCATATGAAATAGGCCAGTCCACGCCTTGACCATAAAGTGTCTTTAATTGAAAATCACGAGGCAGCATGCGTGGTACGCTTCCTAGCCAATGCAGTGTCGTACCGCCAGGCCCTCGCAAACAATCACTGGCAAAGGGTAGTGGCCCCATCTGAACTAAATAGCCCGAGTTGTAAGGTGTTTTTGCTTGAATTTGTAATACGTCTACTGATTGCGCATCGGTCAAATCTGGATAAGGGCCGTTGGTCGCTTTGTTTGTTTTACTGTAAAAGGTCGTAAGATATTGTTGATAATTTTTGTATGCAATATCACGATCCATAGCGATGCCAGCTTCCAATCCTGCCTCTAACATAAGCACTGTTTTACCCGCCTGGGTCAGTGTTTTAGCCATAATGGCACCAGCAATGCCGGTACCTACAATCACCACATCGAATTCTTGAGTCATAGTTTTCTTTGCCGTTGATCCATGAATTACATTTTCAATTGCAGCTTAGGTGCAATGGAAAATACCTGCTTTTAGTCGCTGAGTTGCTGCATTATTTGACTTGAGATATGTACTAACGCATTACTTTGAAATCTGAACCGGAGGAACCGCCCACGATCCATATCCGGGTTGCTTGGCACCTGGTGGATGAGTCTCAGATGCCGGCCAAACAAGACTTTGTACATAGGCATCGGGACTTATATTGCTGACTTGCGCAATATTGGCATTTGGCGCGTTGACATCGGGCATCCATGCGCCGTTGTACCACATGTTGATGATATTTTGCGCCAGATTGTTATAGCAGGAAGTTGGGAATAATAAACGCGATATGAGTGCGTTCGTTTTTTCTTCATCACCCCCGCCTTCTGTCAGAACAGTCCGGACAGCCTGAAAAAAATGGTCGATACATGACGCCGTATTTTTAGTGACGATTGTTTGAAAATACGTGTCAACCATTCCTGTACCTTGCAGTTCAACTTCATCAAAACCGGTTAGCCAAACTGAAATAGTCAGAAATAAATCTGCATTACTTTTATGTGTATTCATAATCTTAAAATAGTTGAATTACATTGTTTATAAGCGGCTTTTTGAAGCAATTTTTAGACGGTAAATCAGCAATCTGAATCATGTATTGTTTGCTATGATTATTTAAAATTAGTTCGATTAAGCGGACTTAAATCAACCGTTTCTGGCCGACTGAAATCAAGTTTTTCAGGATTAAAATCTGAATTCACGGCCTGTTGAAAATGGAATACGTTTTCTGGATCAACGTGTTTTTTGATTTTTTCCAAACGCTCTCTATTTGACCCGTAATACTGCACTTTCCAGTCATGTAGTAGCGGGTCAATATAATTAACATAGCCACCATTCGCATGAACGAGTAATTCTTCTACGAATTGATAGCCCCATGCGACGTTCGAAAAAGCAGTAGTGGGATCGTCCCAGATGGTCTTTAGTTGGAAGACAAACTCAGCTTCACGGTGAGGATAGGCGGTTTCATCCGGACGTTTGGCTTTGATACGCCCACCCGTATGCATCCAGGTTGCAAAGCTTTCTGACGACGGTGCTGAGAGCATATTTCGTTTGAATATTTCTGCTACCTCTGGCGTCAATGCACCTGGTGCAAAGACCGCTGAGCGAATATAGGCATCTCGATTTTCGACCAAGGTAAATTTTCCATTGGCGATTTCATAGTCAATCAGGCTGGTATTGTAGATGTTGGTGTAGATAGGCTTGAATTTAAGCAGTGGAGAAATTAACTCAAATCCCTCTTCATAGCTGCCGTTATAAACTGCGGTCAAACACAAGGCTTGAACCTGTTGTCCTGCTTCTGGTGGCGTCATTCCCAAATAACCATAGACTGCTAAAGTATCTGGAACGGTCAGAATCCATTCATTGTAAAAGGAAAGTATCTCTTGGATTTGTTCTATCGGAAAACTTAATGAGCCACCAAAGATAGTTGGTGTATTTGTTCTATGAAGTTGAATTTTCATTTCAACGACAATACCAAAATTGCCGCCGCCACCGCCTTGGCAAGCCCAAAACAAATCTTCGTCTTCTTTCGACTTGTAGGCGTCGCGTTCTATCGTTTTTATGTCGCCATCAGCAGTAACAATCATTATTTCAAGTAAGCTATCAATGGCCATACCCAAAGAGCGAGAAACCCAACTTAAGCCGCCCCCCAAAATAAAACCTCCGACACCTACGGTTGAGCAGGCACCGCCAACCGGTATCAGTCCGGTATTACTCGCACCAAGAAACTGATAGACATCTAACCAGGAAACACCTGCCTGCATACGTAAGGTGCTATGTTCTGTATCGATATGTTTGGCGACCAAGTTGCACATATCGATAACAAAACCACTGTTATTTAAGCAATACCCATTAGCACTGTGCCCACCGCCACGAACGGTGACGGTGATTTGGTGCTGTTTGGAGAACTTTAAAACATTTGCAATGTCTTTTGCATTGATCGGAAAAATAATCGCCGCTGGTTCTCTTTGGGCTCTGCCATTGTCTAGAGTGATGGCATGCAGGTAGGCAGATTCGTTTGGCAATGCGACCGTGCCGCCGATAATGCTTTTTAATTCATCGATAAGTTTCATCGTAACCATATTTAGTCCCAGTTTTTTTGGCGAATAAATCCATCAAAGAAGCGCAAATTTTGTTCTTCAATAAAAGGCACGGATGGGTCATTACATGAAGCGACAAAATAGTCTTTGTACTTGCTGAGAAAACGAGCATTCCAATTGGCGTAGTGTTCTGTTTGTGCTTGCTCATTTTGATAAGCAGCGATGAAATTGATTTCACCTTCTGGTGCCGGAGGAGCAGTCTTACCTTGTTCTGGGTTTGTAAAGAAGTACATCAACGTTCCTGGCTCATTTTTTTTCACCCATAATGAAAATTCATAAAGAGCGTTGAGGAGCTCATGCTTGTTTTTTTCTGGCTTTACCCACCAGCTCGCATTTTGTGTAATCTGGGCGTGCTTGAAACCATCCGGGCGAATGAATCCACAGGGTGCACTTACTGATGTGGGGCGAAAACGTGCACAGCAATCTGTCAACACCAAAGGCTCTGCAGTATTCATTGCATAGGGATAAAAGCTAGCCTTATATGGATCGCTAATTGCCTTTACGAACGCATCAACGTGGATGGAAAAAGCCGCTGGGCTAGCATAGCTTTCGATGAAAAATAGTTCTGTTGGGACTTGGGATGGTTGATTTGCGACTTGAAGATTGGGTGTGTACATCAAATAAGTGAAAGTGCCTGGTTCGGTTTCATTTATTTGTTTTACAAACGCACGAAATGCAGCCATAACCTGCTCGTTGCCCTGAGGGTTTTTTAACCACCATTTGGTGAATTGGATGGTATCTATATATTCGGTTGTCATCATTTTTTCCCGGTGTAGAAAAGTGGATGCTGCCATTACAAAGAAAGCGCCGCCAAACAATGTGGCCAGAGGTATTCCCACCTAGCCATTACCTCTACATCAGGTAAAAAAGAGAGACTTCAAATATTGATTGACAAAGACGCCCTCAGGATCAACGCCAGCTTTTGCTTTTAAAGCATTGAATTCGTTTAGCTGTGCTCCGAAAGCGTGTTTCATATTGGGTATAGTTTCCGGCATAAATTGAAAACCTTTTGCCCAATGTGGCCGAGCCTGTGGCAACTCATGGAGCAGGTCTTGTACTAATTGGCCGGCGAACTCAGTGAACAGGTCAGTTTTATAAAAACTGTTGAATTCCATCCAAGCTGTATAGGTATTTCCTTTGGCCGGAGAGAGCGTTGCATCGCTATTTTTTGTAAACCGAAATCCCATTGCACCATTGAGTGGATAGAGACCAGCTTGCTGCCATTTCTCAACGCGCTCAATGCAAATGCGGAATGCCTTGCGTACATCGTTGAACTCTTCATCGATATTGAAGGCAAATTCAATATCTAATATTTTGTACGGGAGTATCGGACTGTAATCGGTGTTATGTAGGTAGTCGGTGACATTGCAGACATAGTCGTACAAGCTCATCATACGAAAACCAGCTCTGATGATATCGGGAGTTTGGTCCGGATCCGTTTCTAATGCGCTCAGTGAAGTTGCACCGATCGCAGCATTTAACGTCACATCAAATGCAGAGCTTGGTGGTGCGGGACCGACACGTGTGACAGGTAAGGTCGTTTTATTAGCCTTCTGCATAAAGACCTGATCGTTAAATGGAAACCAGGATACTTCTGCGTAGTCATTATCTAATACAAAAGACTTTAGATCTTTCAGACAGTCGTCAATCGAACATTTGAATTCATTAACTTGTACATTGAATGCAGGCTGTACCTTAAAGGTGATGTTGGTGATAATTCCAAACATCCCTAATGCCAGTTTGGCTGCATTCAATAAAGCGGGATCGGTCTCATCAAAGCGAGCTACCTCTCCATGAGACGTGATAACTTCGAGCGCTACAACATAGTCTGATGTGGTCAGCATGTTGATGCCAGATCCGTGGCAGCCGGTGGAGACAATGCCACCGTAGGTGGCCTCACCGACACCTTGTCCTACATCCGAGGGCAGGCAGACTGAATTTTCGATCAGGACAGGAGTAAGCTGATCCACGGTAACTCCAGGACCGATCGTTACCTGACTACGGTCGGGTGCCACAAATATAGTATTGAATTTGGACATTGAAATTAGGATGTCATTCGTTGGTACTAAGGGACTCCAGCTATGACCTGTTCCTACGACACGAATAGTTTTTCCCGCTTGGCGCGCATCATTGACGATAGTGATGACTTCAGCAATAGAATGGGGGGTAAAAATTTTTTCCGGGGTAGCAGTGACTGATTGTCCCCAGTTTTGCCAAATGTGCGCGGGATTGATATTTCTGGTGCTGATTTTATTCATTAATTGCCTCGATTCTTGTAAGGAACGGCGAACATTAACTTCTTAAAATTGCAAACCTGAATTGCTATTTGATTTTCACTGCTCTCATTGATATGGCGCAGAAATTGCATCATATACCACATTAGTTATTTTAAAAGTATTTATTTAAGATATTGTTAAACATATTTAATAAACAACAATGCAGTCAATTAAATTAATCGATCTACATTGTGCTGGAAATAAGAAATGAGCAATTCCGGTGGTTGTGTTGCAAGGCGTTATTGAATAAATCGATGGCAACAAAAAATTGTTTGTGTCGCAATAAGGTAGAACGGACAAAAAATGCGGTGAGGCTCCGGAAAATTAAAAAGCTAAACTATAAAACTGTTCAGCTTTGGACAAAGGCTGAGCTTTGGAGGCAGGCGTCATTTGCCCTTTGTGAATCATATGCATGATTTCAATACCATCAATGAAAGCCGTAAGCACCTCACCTAAACCGTCTGGACGCTAGCGTTAAAAACCTTCAAAGTAGTTCCCGTTACTTTTTAGCGGGAGCTATTTTGGAGTTATTAGACACACCCGTCCGCAGAAAGCGGCGACCCAAT
>JBMPOY010000005.1:0-357916 GCA_049340365.1 Undibacterium sp. Ji67W
TTGGGTCGCCGCTTTCTGCGGACGGGTGTGTCTAATAACTCCAAAATAGCTCCCGCTAAAAAGTAACGGGAACTACTTTGAAGGTTTTTAACGCTAGCGTCCAGACGGTTTAGGTGAGGTGCTTACTACCTTGCCGCATAACGGCGCGGTGATTACCTTGTTGGCGGTCACGGGGCTGACGCATAAGACGTCTTATAAAGATATTTTTGCCGTTACCTTAATCAAAACGGCAGCTGTGTTTGTCGTGGTTGGAGTGTATTACCTGACTGGAATTTACTAATACATTTAAGGGCAAGTGGGAGCAAAGCTCCTACTTGCCTGGATGGCTCAATTTGCAGAAAAATATAAATGCCTATTATTTAGATTGATTGCGAATTGAGTCGCACATGTATTGCTTGCTGTTACTTCGGGCACGATGACGGCAAATGGTTCAGTCCCTGTTTGTCTAAACTGAAGCTCGCAATATTTTTTCCTTGTTCATTTTGTCTTACTTTAACGACATAGATGCTGTCAAAGTCGCTGCTTTCCCAAGTTGGGACGGTCGACGGATCTCCATAATTTTCCACTAAAATCTTACGCGCCGCTTCTTCTGCTAAGCGATGCTCCCACGCTACAAAAACCGTGGAATTGGCATAAGCGGGCGAGAGTAATGCGGTCTGCAAGGCGCTGATATCATCTAAACCAAATTGCGTGTTGACTGGCATTCCAAACGAGATGGCAGTTGGTTCTATTGTCGCAAGCGGGCGAATGTAATTATAAAGTGTGCCGCGATCGTTCTTTTGCGTGCCAGGGTTTGGCGCGAAAATCGCTGCGGGTATGCCAAATTTTGTTCGGAGAACTTCCGGTAATGCGATTGAGCGATTCAGTCCTTGGCAATTGAGCTGGCCAAGTCCGGCTTCCGGTTTTTCTCCATGTCGAATCATGACAATAGTTTCATCGGCGAAGCTGAGTTTGCTGAAAAAAAGTGCTAATAAAATTGTAGCTACGAGCGTCGTTGTTTTCATTGTTGATCCTTGAGCTAGTTGATCTTCACTAGTGTCGTCGTTTTCGCTTCGAATTATACATCTCTGCCTTGACCCTCAAAAGTAATTAAAGCGGATCGCATAATTATGCATAGTCGACCAGAAAATAGATTCAACTCTCTACTGTTGAGCGCATGCGGCGGGTTAGTATGAGCAGCATTTTATTGATTTTTACCAATCGAGGTAGTTTATGAAGTCTGACAACTCACAGAAACCTGAAGCTGTTGAAATTATTTGTAAGGATGGGGAACGCCTTCAAGGACATTTTTTTACAGGTACTCAGGGTGCATCGGGATTACCGGTATTGATTTGTCCTGCTACTGGCGTGAGACAACATTTTTACATGCGATTTGCGAACTGGCTGGCAGAACAGGGTCACGATATTCTCGTGTTTGACTACCGCGGTGTCGGGTTGTCATTGAATGGTGATCTGGCTGACTCTAAAGCTAGTCTGACCGATTGGGGGCAACTGGATCAAGTCGCAGCTTTGGAATGCTTATTAAGTCGTACTGGTCACGAACAGGCTGTATTGCTGGGACATAGTGCTGGCGGGCAAATGATGGGCTTGATGTCAAATCATATGCGTATTGCGCGGGTTGTCGGTGTATCTATTTCTACAGGATGGTTTGCTGGTTTGCGTTTAGCGTTCCGGCTTAAGGCTATGTGGGGATTGCGTTTTTTTGTTCCGGCGGGCATTAAGCTACTTGGTTATGGCCCAACGGCGATCATCGGTTTGGGTGAAAATTTGCCCGCTGTTGCCGCTTATCAATGGGGAACCTGGTGCGCAGCAGGAGGTTATGCGACGAATGCAACGAAAGGTAAGCCTGAGATTGATTATCACAATCAAGTTCGTATGCCCATCATTGCATTTTATGCGGAAGATGATGATATCGCCAATGCGGTGACAGTAGACGATCTTATGCGTACGTTTCCTCATGCCAGTAAACAGGTATTCAACATCGATCCTGCTCAAGTCGGTTTAAAGAGTCTTGGCCACATCAATTGGTTTAGAAGTTCTCATCAGACTGTCTGGCCATTGCTGGCGCAAGCAATTAAAGGTAATAAGCAGTAACAATATTATTGATCAGTGGTTGTCCGGCTTTAACTCTCCCCCGCGCACACCAAGTCAATCAAATGCATACAAGAATCCATGACCCGCTGATGGATAAAAGTGACACAAGACCTTGCTGTCATCTCTTAGTGCTAAACAAGGGGGTTTTTATGCTCTTGTTCAACGCATCTAAGTCTTTCTGAATATTTAATAATCTCACCTGTAAATTTACGTAATCGAAGTAGTTATTGCTTCGTGGAAATGACAGGAGTCGGCCATGGCCGAAGAAAGCGATCTTGAGAAAACCGAACCGGCCTCGTCGAAGCGCCTTGAACAGGCGCGCGAAGAGGGTGATGTGCCGCGTTCACGCGAGCTCTCTACCTGTGCCATTTTATTTGCGGCGGGTGGGGCATTTTGGGCAATGGGTGGTGGATTAGTGGGGCAACTGCGGCAAAGTTTGATCTCCGGGCTCACACTTGAACGTGCTGTCGCGTTCGATTTTAATTTACTGATAACTAAAGCTTCGGCAAGTTTACTTTCCGTTTTGATCGCGTTTGCGCCTATGGCGGGGGTGTTGATCGTGGTTGCACTGGCTTCTCCCGTGTTGATTGGCGGGTGGCTGTTCAGTGCTAAAGCAATTCAACCAAACTTTGGCCGCATGAATCCAATTTCAGGTTTGGGGAATATGTTTTCAGTGCGCGCTTTAGTTGAATTGGTGAAGGCTGTCGTAAAAACGATTTTGGTTGGATCGGTGGCTTGGGTTGTCATTTCGCGCCAAAAAGAGGCGATCTTTGCCTTGCCTATGGAGGATGTTGCTTCGAGTATTCCACATGTTGGCCATATGTTGCTGATTTGTTTCATTTCTATTGTTGGCGCTTTGGTGGTGATTGCCGCCATCGATGCGCCCTATCAAATGTGGCAGTACGCGAATAAGTTGAAAATGACTCGCCAGGAAGTCATTCAGGAATCGAAGGAAGCCAATGGTAATCCTCAGATTAAAGCCAAAATTCGTCAACAACAGCGTGAAATGGCGCGTCGCCGGATGATGGCAGAGATTCCGAAGGCCGATGTTGTCGTGACCAACCCGACCCACTTTGCGGTGGCTTTGAAATATACAGAGGGGGGTAGTGGGGCACCTAAGGTTGTGGCTAAAGGTGCAGATGAAGTCGCGGCAAAGATTCGTGAGCTCGCTAAAGAACACAATATTCCGATGCTGGAAGCGCCGCCATTAGCACGTGCCTTGTTTAAGCATACGGATTTGGGTGATGAAATTCCCGAAGCCTTATACGGTGCGGTCGCAGAAGTGTTGGCCTATGTTTATCAGTTAAGGACGTATCGTCGCGATGGTGGTTCCAGACCAGAAGAACCACGCGAATTAAAAGTACCAGAAGAATTAGATCCAAATAATCAGTTAGGAGTTGTTGAATGAATAGCCTGAAATTACCACTGTGGTTAAACGGGCTCAATGGGCGGGCCTTGGCCGCACCTATCTTGATCATTTTGATGCTGGCAATGATGATTTTGCCGTTGCCAGCATTCGCATTAGATATCTTTTTTAGCTTCAATATCGCGATTGCGATCATTGTCTTGCTGACCAGTCTTTATACGGTAAAACCTCTTGATTTCATGGTGTTTCCAACGGTTCTCCTGGTAAGCACTATGTTACGTTTATCTCTGAACGTGGCATCTACCCGAGTCGTTCTGACAGAAGGACACACTGGTCCGGATGCTGCTGGTAAAGTTATTGAAGCGTTCGGACATTTTCTGATCGGTGGCAATTACGCGGTGGGTATTGTTGTATTTGTGATTTTAACGATCATTAATTTTACTGTAGTGACCAAAGGTGCAGGTCGCATTGCTGAGGTGGGCGCCCGCTTTGCGTTGGATGCGATGCCTGGTAAGCAAATGGCGATTGATGCCGATTTGAATGCTGGTTTGATTGCCGAACAAGAGGCGCGCCGTCGTCGTACAGAAGTGGCGCAGGAAGCTGAATTTTACGGCGCGATGGATGGTGCAAGTAAATATGTTCGCGGCGATGCAGTTGCCGGCATTATGGTGACCGTCATTAACATCGTTGGTGGTCTGGTTGTTGGTATGGTTCAGCATGATCTGGATTTTGCTGATGCGCTCAAAAATTATACCTTGTTGGCAATTGGTGATGGATTGGTGGCGCAAATTCCTTCTTTGATTATTTCAACCGCGGCAGGTGTTGTGGTTTCTCGTGTTGCCAGCGATCAGGATATCAGTGGTCAGTTAATCGGGCAGCTATTTGCAAAGCCTCAGGTAATGTTTATTGCTGCAGGAATTGTTGGTGGTATGGGTATCATTCCAGGTATGCCTCACATTGCTTTTATCCTTCTGGCTGCGGTCATGGGTGGTTCTGGATACGCAGTACGTAAGCGTATGGATGTGGCCGCACAGGCGCCAGCCAAGCAAGAGGCGCCGGTTGTGCAGGCACCAGAGATGGAAGAGGCAACGTGGCAAGACGTTTTACCTGTTGATACTTTGGGACTCGAAGTCGGTTATCGGCTTATTCCACTGGTCGACAAGGCGCAAGGCGGAGAATTATTACGTCGCATTAAAGGTATCCGCAAAAAATTTGCGCAGGAAGTGGGTTTTTTATCTCCCCCGGTGCATATCCGTGACAACCTCGAGTTGAAGCCATCTGCTTATAAAATTGCACTCAAAGGTGTTGAGGTGGGCTCTGGCGAAGCAATGAATGGTCAATTTCTGGCCATTAATCCCGGCATGGTTGCGGGTAATTTACCGGGTTCGCCGACAACGGATCCTGCCTTTGGTTTGCCTGCCGTTTGGATTGATGCAGGGATGAAGGAGCATGCACAGACACTCGGATATACGGTGGTCGATGCAAGCACTGTGATTGCGACCCATTTGAATCACTTGATCACGACGCATGCGGCCGAATTGTTAGGGCGTCAGGAAGTTCAATTGTTGTTGGATCATTTGTCAAAAGAGATGCCAAAAATGGTGGAAGATTTAATACCAAAAATGCTCTCGCTGTCGACCTTGCAAAAAGTACTGCAAAACTTATTGTTGGAAGGCGTTCATATTCGCGATATGCGTTCCATCATTGAAGCATTATCTGAGCATGCGATGCATACGCAGGATGCTAACGAATTGACAGCACATGTTCGCGTAGTTTTGGGACGCGCTATCGTTCAACAAATTTTCCCGGGAACGAATGAGTTGACGGTGATGGCACTGGATAGTCGCCTTGAACGCTTGTTGATGCAAGCGCTCAATACTGGTGGTGCTGATGGTTCGGGTATTGAGCCTGGTCTAGCTGATACCTTGTCCAGTCAGGCTGAAATTGCGACCAAGCATCAAGAGCAAATTGGCGTAACGCCAGTGTTGCTGGTACCTGCTCCATTGCGCGCACTGCTGTCACGATTCCTACGCCGTACTTTACCGCAGTTAAAGGTCTTGTCGCACGCGGAGTTGCCAGAAACCAAAACAATTAAAGTTACCAGTCTTGTCGGAGGTCAGTCATGAACGTTAGAAAATTTACTGCCAATACGTCGCGTGAAGCGTTGCGCATGCTGAGAGAGGCATTAGGTGCCGATGCAGTAATTTTATCGAACCGGAATGTTGACGGTAAGGTTGAGATTTTGGCGATGGAAGGTGATGTAGTCAATGCTATTCCGTCGGCCGCAAATATCCGTCATAGCAATGATGGAGTACCTGACGTACCGCGTATCACGCCGCCGTTTCGGACTGAAACTACGTCGTTTTCAGCTCCTGTATTTCAGACTGCGATTGAGTCGCCAAGAGTTGCTCCGGTGATCGGTAGTGCTAACGAAATGTCAGATGTGATGAGTGAAATTCGTTCTATGCGGACGATGCTTGAGTCACAATTGGCTGAGTTGTCATGGACAAATACCCAGCAGCGTCAACCGCAAAAAGCCGAGGTGCTCAGGGAGATGCTGGCCACTGGCCTTAGTGCTAGTTTGTCACGCTTTATGGTGGGAAAGATGCCGGAAAATACATCAGTTCAGAATGGCATTGAATGGATTAAATCGATTTTGGCGCGCAATTTGTCTTCAATTGACAATGAGGGTGAAATTTTAGAAAAAGGTGGTGTGTACGCGTTGGTAGGTCCGACTGGCGTCGGAAAAACAACCACAACAGCCAAATTGGCAGCACGTTGCGTTATGCGTCATGGGCCATCAAAGTTGGCATTGATTACGACGGATGGTTATCGTATCGGCGGCTACGAGCAATTGCGTATTTACGGAAAAATTCTGGGTGTGATGGTACATGCTGTCAAAGATGAAAGCGATTTACGTATTGCTTTGTCCGAGCTCAAGAATAAACATACCGTATTGATTGATACTGTCGGTGTCAGTCAGCGTGACAAAATGGTGACGGATCAGGTCGCAATGTTGTCCGGTGCTGGTACTGAGGTGAAGCGTTTATTATGTCTGAATGCCACTTCTACTGGTGAGACGCTCAGTGAGGTGGTGCGTGCCTATCAGGGTACGGGGCTTGCTGGATGTATTTTAACTAAATTGGATGAGGCGGCGACCATTGGTGGTGCTCTCGATATTGCAATTCGTCAGAAATTAACTTTGTATTACGTTGCCAGTGGGCAGCGCGTTCCGGAAGATTTGCATGTCGCGAATAAACAGCACTTGATTGATCGCGCGTTCAAACTGAAACGTGAAACTGCGGCATTTCGCTATCTTGATGAAGAATTGCCCTTGCTGATGTCGGCTGCCATGGGGACATCAAAAGAACAAAATTCACCTTCTTCTAAGGAGGTGTCCTTTGGTTAATATTGATCAGGCAGAAGGCTTGCGCCGCATGCTGGCGGTACCAAAGCCCCGTGTTTTCACCTTTCTGTCGGCATTGAAAGAGGAAGATAAAAGTGCCATGTTGGTAAATCTGGGTGTTTCTTTGGCACGCCAGGGGCAGCAAACAATGATGTTGGATGCGAGATCTTCTGGAAATAGCATTGGTGCCTGGTTAAATGCGCAAAATAGCAAGACCTTATTGGATGTCGCACGACAACAGCGTACAATGCAAGATGCTATTAAAATAGTGGCTTCAGGTTTGTCGGTAACGATGTTGTCGCGTGATGCACACATGCTTGCTGGATTGACGCCCGAAATTTCAAGGCAATTGTCCAGAGTTTTTGATATTGTTACACATCGCTCAGATTTGGTTGTGGTTGACAGCAATATTGATGCGCAAGATGCTTTTCCACTTGCTGCTCTAGATAGCAGTGAAGTGGTAATTCAGGTTTCTTCAGATCCGGCGGCAATAAAAAATGCCTACGGCTTAATAAAACGGATGAGTAGTCGATTGGGTAGGCGTTCTTTCAGTATTTTGGTTTCAGGGGTATCCGAAAAGGAGGCAACTTTGATCTATACGAATATGGCGCAAGCTGCCAGCCGCTATCTTGCCGTACCTTTGAACTATATTGGATATGTACCGGAAGATGATCATGTCAGGAAGGCTGCCAGCTTGGGGCAGTCAGTGATTGATGCATTTCCAAAAGCACGGGCATCGGTCGCTTTTTCTCGCTTGGCGGCACAGCTTGTTCATTCTGCTTGTTCTGTTATGTCTTTTGAGGGTGTACCTGAGCTTGGTGTCGGTCTCGGAATTTAATTTACTATGTACACCGCTAGCGGAAAATCAGATAAAAATTTTCTCCTGAGGGAGCACGCGCCTCTGGTAAAGCGTTTGGCTTACCAGTTGAAGGCGCGTTTGCCTCCAAGTGTGGAGGTGGATGATTTAGTGCAAGCCGGCATGATAGGCTTGCTAGATGCGGTTAATCGCTACGAAGATACGCATGGCGCGCAGTTCGAAACCTACGCTGTTCAGCGTATTCGTGGCGCGATGCTTGATGAATTGCGCAACACGGATTGGTTGCCCAGAGGTGTGCGGCAGAGTATGCGTAAGATAGAAACTGCGATGAATGTGTTGCAGCAAAAGCTTGGCAGGCCACCAACTGAAACAGAGGTGGCAAAATCTTTGAAATTGACGCTGGGTGAATATCAGGACATGCTGGGTGACAGTGGTGGCCATCAACTTGTCTACTATGAAGACTTTCACGATGCAGACACCAAAGAGCACTTTTTAGACCACTATTGTTCAGATAGTTCGGGTGATCCGCTTCAGGATTTGCTCAATGATGACTTCCGTGATGCAGTGATTGGTGCGATCGATAGTTTGCCTGAACGGGAAAAGCTCCTTATGGGTTTGTACTACGAGCAGGAATTGAATCTCAAAGAGATTGGTGCGGTCATGGGTGTCTCGGAATCCAGGGTATCTCAATTGCATAGCCAGGCCGTTGCCAGGCTCAGGGTTTATTTAAGGGAGAAGGCGTGGACTGGGCTAGCGTAGCAGGATTTCTGTTGGTTGTGATTGGAATCGGCGCTGGCCAATTGATGGAGGGCGGTAATCTCTCATCTCTGGTTCAGCCTGCCGCTTTTGTGATCGTTGTCCTTGGTACGATAGGTGCTGTATTGTTGCAGAGCCGGATGGCGACGTTTAGGCGCGGCGTTTCGATGCTGCGTTGGGTTATTTCTGAGCCGCCAGATAACAGTCGTAAAAACGTTCAGGATGCATTGGTCTGGAGTGTTGTTGCCAGAAGAGAAGGATTCTTGAGTCTGGAACGGTATATGGATACCGCCAAAGATCCTTTCATTAGCAAGGGATTGCGTTTGGTGATTGATGGCGTTGATCCGGTCCGACTCAAGGATATCCTGGATGTCGATATTTCTTTATTTGAAATGGAACAACGTCAGGCGGCAAAAATCTGGGAATCTGCAGGCGGTTATTCGCCAACCATTGGTATCTTGGGTGCAGTGCTCGGTTTGATTCATGTGATGGAAAATTTAACCGATCCCGCTAAATTAGGTGGGGGTATTGCGGTTGCTTTTGTTGCAACAATTTACGGTGTTGGTCTGGCAAACTTACTTTTTTTGCCTGTGAGCAATAAACTCAAAGAAATTATCGGCAAAGAGATTATCCGCAGAGAAATGTTGTCTGATATTTTTTACAGTATTGCTCTGGGTGATAGCCCCAGGGTTGTAGAAGAGCGTGTTGCAAATCACAAAAGCTAGGTATTGAACTATGGCGAGAAGGAAATTCCATGAGGAGCCTGATAACCATGAGCGGTGGTTAGTTTCTTATGCCGACTTTATCACCTTGCTTTTTGCATTTTTCGTGGTGATGTATGCTATTTCGTCTCTCAATGAAGGTAAATACCGCGTTTTGTCAAATTCGCTCACTGGTGCATTTAGCAATGCTAAGCCAATTGCGCCAACCTTAACTACTGCAACTCCCGAAGATATGGTTAAACTCGCTCCGCTCCCATTAGTGAAGCAAAGAGCGAGTGAAGCTTTGCGTAAAGAGCGCAGTCAAATGACCGAAGTTGCGCGGGATATTATGGCAGTGCTGGAGCCTCTGGTCAGAAAGGGTAAAGTGAGGGTGACTCAGACAAGTCGAGGCGTTACGATTGAAATTAATGCAAGCTTACTTTTTCCAACAGGTGAGGCAAAGCTGAGTCCTGATTCTATCCAGGCGCTGACTGCAATCGCTTCTGTTTTGAAAATTGATACCCATGCAATACAGGTTGAGGGACACACTGACAATATACCAATTAAGAATTCTATTTTTCCGTCAAATTGGGAATTGTCAGCAGTTCGAGCAAGTACTGTAGCGCGTTTGTTGACGGAAAACGGTGTGGATGAAAATCGAGTCACGGCTGTAGGCCAAGGGGCAAAGCAACCGGTTGATTCAAATGAAACCCCTGAAGGTCGATCTAGAAACAGAAGGGTGACGGTAACGGTGCTGGCAGTGTTGCCAGAGCCAGTGGTGGATGTTCCCGTTAAATAAAAAAAGCCCAAATATTATTGGGCTTTTGTATTGTCACTGCGTTGATTTTTGCTTTAACGGGGGACTGAACCTTTAACATTTGCAGATCCAAGCGATGCTTGTCCACTTGGTCCATAAAGCGCACCCGCGCTGTTGCCGTGCCCTAGAACACCTAAAGCAATTTGGTTTTGAGACAGGCGGCGATTAATTAATAAACCGTTGGTCCGGTTGTCTTCTTTCGCCTGTTCAGAAACGGTCAACAAATCTTTCCAGAGCTGTGCAGTTACGGTGGTATCAGGAAATTTGCTTAAATAATCCTGCATCCCTTCAGGTTTGCTTGCAAAGCCAAGAGTGCCGAGATGGGTTCCTCTGATTTTTTCCAAATCCACAATTTGGCGTAACAAATCACTTTTGCTTGCGGTGGTCTGATTGAGGGTGTCCAAATCGCCATTTGAAAGGGCTAGCTGCTCTTTTTTTAGCAGTGTAGCAAGTGCATTCATCGCTTCGGTTTCTTCCGTCAGACATTGTTGGATGGCGATATCTTGTGCGCTTGCTTGTGTCATTTTTAACGTTTTCTTGAATTGATCAAATCTTTGACTGACTCCAGAAGACCGTCGGCAACCTTTTCCGAGTTAACTTGGAAACGACCCTCTGAAATGGCCAATTTAATTTCTTCGACTTTTTTTGTTGCAAATACAGAGCTGCTCGCTTGTGTGCTTTGCAGTGCTTGTAATTGCGTTGATAGCGGTGACAGCTGCACGTTGGTGCTTGGTGCAGCTGGTGTTGCTACCGTTGATTCTTGCGCAACATCGGCGCGCGCCTGCTGCGGACCGGCGGGTGCTGGCGTCGTGGCAGTTTTATTTAGTATGTCATCAATTTTCACAGCGATACCCTCGATAGTGGGAATTATCTACTTCTACATTCGGGTTATCGGCTCGGTATTTTTAAACTTTAGTTATCTTTGAGAAAAAATTGCGGCGCAGCCACTCGTTTTCTGATCTTAATTACTGATTTCAATGATTCCTCCTGCTTTGGCAATGCCACTCAATGTAACACCATTGGCCGTTTTTGCTTTGGCTATTTGTCCCTCTGATGCGTTGTTAATTGCTTGCGCTTCAGTCGTTACTTGAAATCCATTGCCAATACTGATCACTCTGACAGCCTGTCCTTGCTGTACAACCGCTGGATTTTTGAGTGAATCCATGCGTAACAGGGTGCCTGATGATACGGAAACTTGTATCGTTTTGCCAATTGCCTGGTCCGGGTTGTTGATGAAACCAACTGGTAAATTTGAAATTTCTCCTTTGATCTTACTAAGATCTTCCAAGGCAAGGATTTGTCCTTTTGATATTGAATGAGCTGCTACGTAGTACTCGGCAGTAATTTGCACGTTTGCTCTGAGATAGATCGTCCAGTTGCTCGGGGCAGTACAGCGCACACCAACAGTCGTTTTTCCCCACGCTTTACTTCCGGTTGGTAAAAATGGAACTAGCGCCTGACATTCGGCTAGGTTGAGGCGACCGTCAATGGCTCCTACCGAAATTTCGGCGTCGCCGGGCTGCGCTGATGATAATTGTTGCAGGTATTCAGTCGCAACCTGTCTGATTTTGTCGTGATCCTGTTTCTGCTCGTCTTTATTGGTGGCCACGGCATGTGAACTCAGCAAGACTGCTCCGACCAGTGGAATAACAAGTTTTGTAAAGTAGTCCATGTGTGACTTTCTGTGCCTTGTGGTGCTGATAACCTGACGAGATCATTTTAACTCCCCGGGGTATGCCCGATGCTTCAAATAAGAGGGGTTTCTTACCTTTGCTCATCGAATTGAATTTATGTTGGCTGACCTATGATGCAATGAACAGGAAAGTAATATCGGATATTCGGACGTGAAGGAGCGATCATGAGTAAGCTAGATGAGTTAATGAATTTTCAACAGACGGCTTTATCTGTCCGTGGGATGCGTCAGCAACTACTCGCATCGAATATAGCCAACGCTGATACGCCAAATTACAAAGCACGGGACATTGACTTTAATGAAGTGCTCAAGAGTAAATTGCAGTTGGGTGCTAGCCAGTCATCGACGCCATTGGCAAAAACATCGGCATCACACATGGATCCTTCGGGAGCTTTAGATGGCGTGACTCCAAAGTATCGCACTATGGTTCAAGGTAGTGTCGATGGGAATACAGTGGACATGGATTTGGAGCGAAATGCTCATGCTGACAATGCTGTGCGTTATGAAGCAGGTCTGACGATGATTAATATGCAAATACGTAACATGCTTGCTGCAATTCAAGGTTGATGAGGGGTAAGAATTATGTCTCTATTTAATGTGTTTAATGTTGCTGGCTCGGCCATGAGTGCGCAAGCGCAACGCTTGAACGCCGTGTCAAGCAACCTTGCTAACGCGGATAGCGTCACCAGCACGAATGGTACGCCATATAAAGCGAAGCAAGTCGTTTTTGCAGCTGTTCCAATGAGCGGAACAGCCTCTACCGGCGTGAAAGTTACTGACGTTGTGGAGGACGCCAAGCCTCCTAAGTTGATGTATGACCCTGCTCATCCTTTGGCCGATGAAAAGGGTTATGTCGCCTCACCTAATGTGAACGTGGTTGAGGAAATGGTCAATATGATCTCTGCCTCACGATCATATCAGGACAATATTGAAACAATGAATTCCGCAAAAGCCATGCTTTTGAAGACGCTTACTTTGGGTCAATAAGACCCATAAAGGAGATTTGACATGTCAACGATACAAACAAATACGGTGCCGAGTGGTTTGCTGACGACGATGAATGGTACGCCAGCAGCGACGAATTCGATTCAGGATGCACAAAATCAGTTTATGACGTTGTTGACGACGCAAATGAAAAACCAGGATCCCTTAAATCCAATGGATAACGCCCAGGTTACGAGTCAGTTGGCGCAATTATCTACTGTGACAGGCATTAATCAAGTCAATGCCTCGATTAATGCCATGAATGCCAATTTCCAGGCAAGCCAAAGTTTGCAGGCGGCCAACATGATTGGTCATGGGGTTTTTGTTCCGGGTAATTCCATCGCGCTGACAACAACGACGAATTCAAGTGGTGTAAGTACTACTGGTGGCGCTTTTGGCCTTAACTTGCCACAAAATATTACTAGTGGCACTGTGAAGATCACTAATGTAGCTGGTGCGGTCGTTAAGACAATTAATCTTGGATCTTTGCCGCAAGGTGTGCAGACCTTGAGTTGGGATGGTTCCACCGATAGTGGCGGCGCTGCTCCAGTTGGAAAATATAGCTATTCTGTGAACGCAACGTCCGGGGCTGCTGCCGTGACGCCAACCAATCTTGAGTTCGGTATGGTTTCAAGTGTGTCCTCTGGATCGCAAGGCGTGACATTGAATCTGGCCAATAATCTTGGTTCGGCTGCCATGAATAGCGTAGTGCAGATTTTTTAATCGATATTTTAGTTTTAGCGCACCGATCTAGTCGTCGGAATTTAGACACGCAGGAGAGTGATCATGGGTTTTCAACAAGGTTTAAGTGGTTTAAATGCATCTTCGCAGCAGTTGGATGTGATTGGTAATAATATTGCCAATACGGGGACGGTCGGTTTCAAGAGTTCACAAGCGCAGTTTGCTGACGTATATGCAAACTCCTTAAATGGTGCATCGGCAAACGCAGTTGGTATTGGTGTTCGCGTTGTGGATATTGCGCAGCAGTTCACTCAGGGAAATATTTCATCTTCAACGAATCCACTTGACGTTGCGATCAACGGAAATGGCTTCTTTAGGATGAGTACAAATGGCCAGGTTACCTATACGCGCAATGGTCAGTTTAAACTAGATAAAAATGGTTTTCTGGTGAATTCACAAGGCGCGCAATTGACGGGTTACGCTGCTAACAATGCGGGGGTTCTGTCTACTGGATCCGCAGTTCCTATTAATATTAATACGGCCGATCTAGCTCCGAATCAAACGACCACTGTTAATGCGGTGATGAATTTTAATTCGACTTTGAACGTTCCGGGTACACAGCTTCCCGTCACGACGCCACCGGTCATCACGCCGACGCAATTTGATCCGACGAACGCCACTACTTACAATAGTTCGACATCGACTACTGTGTATGATAGTTTGGGAAATTCTCACGTGATACAAACTTATTATGTGAAGGTGGATCCTACTAAAATTCCGGCTTCTACACCGCCGTTGGTGACGCCGGCATCTGCCTGGACTGTGTACGGCACTGTGGATGGAAATTTGTTTGATACCAGTGGCAACCTCACAACGCCTCCGGCTTTGCCTGTGCCTCTGGCTGTTTTGGGCTTCAATAACCTGGGCGTACAAACCGGTGTTTACACCACTACAGGTACTTCAGCTGCATATTCAGCAACGAGCCCTAATGCGGCTAAATTTGTAGTCCCTGTTCCGTCTCAGGCCGTGACGCCGATTAATACGGCTCCCCTTGCGATTAAATTTGATTTCACCAACTCGACTCAGTATGGTTCGCCATATAGTGTCAGCACAATGAGGCAGGATGGATTTGCCTCAGGAAAATTGGCTAGTTTTAATACTGGCAAAGATGGCACTATCGTTGGTAGCTACACGAATGGACAAACCAAAGTGTTGGGGCAAGTCGTGTTGGCTTATTTCACCAATTCCAATGGCTTGCAGTCATTAGGTGGTAATCAGTGGGGAGAAACGTCTGCATCTGGGCAAGCACTGGTTGGGGCGCCTACGACCGGTAATCTGGGAACTTTAACCTCGTCGGCAACAGAAAATTCCAATACAGATTTAACTGGCGATTTGGTAAATATGATCACTGCACAGCGCAGTTATCAGGCCAATGCACAAACCATTAAAACGCAAGATCAAATCCTGCAAACTTTGGTTAACCTTCGTTAATAAATGATGCTAGTTGGCATGAATGATTTTTCAAATTCTGTCATGAAAGAGGTTTGATATGGATCGCCTGGTATATACCGCGATGACTGGCGCAAGCCATATTTTAGAGCAGCAAGCAACCGCTTCTCATAATTTGGCAAATGCCACGAGTACCGGTTTTCGAGCACAGTTTGATTCATTTCGTGCTGTTCCCGTCATTGGTGGTTCTTTGCCAACTCGAGCCTTTGTCGTTGATTCTACTGTCGGTTCCAATTTTACTCCTGGTCCTTTGCAGACCACCGGACGAGCATTAGACGTGGCGATTCAAGGTAAGGGTTGGCTGGTGGTGGAAAAGCCAGACGGCTCAGAGGGTTTGACCAGAAATGGTAGCTTAAAGCTTGATGAAAATGGCGTTCTTCAGACGCAGAATGGTTTGAGTGTATTGGGCGAGGGTGGTCCCATTACTTTGCCACCCGGTACGCCAATTACGATAGGTAAAGATGGAACAATTTCCAGTATTCCGAGTGGTTCAGCGCCGAATTCAATTCAGGTCATTGGCCGTTTGAAATTGGTTGATCCTCCAGAGGCAAATTTAGTGCGCGGTGACGACGGTTTTTTTAAAACCAAAGATGGAGCACCCACCGATGCCAGCGAAACGGTGTCGGTTGCATCTAACATGCTTGAAAGCAGTAATGTCAGCGTGGTTGATTCTATGGTGACCATGATTAATTTAGGTCGGCAGTTTGAGATGCAAATGAAGTTGATTACTAATGCTGAGAACAACGCGACAAAAGCGACGCAAATCCTGACTTTGGCTTGATACCCCGTCAGCGATAATAGTCCGATACAAAATTGGCGCTGATGGCGCACAGGAGAAAACAAATGATACGTTCATTGTGGATTGCGAAGACAGGTTTGGACGCTCAGCAAACGTCGATGGACGTGATTTCCAATAATCTGGCCAACGTCAGTACTAGCGGATTTAAGGGGTCCCGTGCAATATTTGAGGATTTACTTTATCAGACCATACGACAACCTGGGGCACAAAGTTCTCAGCAGACACAATTACCTTCAGGTTTGCAATTGGGTACGGGTGTTCGCCCTGTCGCTACTGAGCGATTGTTTACTCAAGGCAACCTTCATCAAACAGGTAATGCTAAAGATGTTGCGATCCAGGGTGATGGATTTTTTTCCGTCCTGCTGCCTGACGGTTCTACAGCCTACACAAGGGATGGTTCATTTCAGACGGATAATCAAGGTCAGCTGGTGACGGCAAATGGCTATGTCATTCAACCTGCTATAACGATTCCCGCCAATGCACAATCTATCACCGTGGGCGTTGATGGTACGGTATCGGTGACTCAGCAAGGTTCTGTCGCTCCGGTGCAGGTTGGATCTTTGCAGCTCTCTACATTTATCAACTCTGCGGGCTTGCAGTCTTTGGGCGGTAATCTTTTCGCAGAGACCGCTGCATCTGGGGCACCGGCAACGAATGCACCTGGAACCAATGGTGCAGGTAGTTTGCAGCAAAATTACGTTGAAACTTCTAATGTCAATGTCGCTGAAGAGTTGGTTAATATGATTCAGACACAACGTGCCTACGAAATGAATAGTAAAGCGATTACGACATCAGATCAGATGTTGCAGAAATTATCTCAGATGTAAATTTCTGGATAGGTGAAAAAATGAAAAAAGTAACTTACTTGTTGGTATCTCTCTTATCTTTGCTGACAGCTTGCTCTGTCGCACCGCCTACGATCGTTCATCAACCAACGAGTGTTTTACCGCAAACGACGAAGCCGCAACGCGAGCTGAATGGTGCGATTTTTCAAACTGCTTCGTATAGACCGTTGTATGAAGACGTGAAAGCGAGAATGGTCGGAGATGTATTGACGATTAACTTAAGTGAAAAGACCTCTGCCGGTAAAACATCTGCCAGCTCCGGAAGTAAAACGGGGGCAATTTCGTACGCAACTCCAACCATTTTTGGACTACCTGGAACTACTGCTGCACAAGGCGGCTTGAAAGTCACAACAGGAAATAAATTTGGCGAGGCCGGAGCGGAAAGTTCCTCAAATAATTTTTCCGGAACGATCACTGTGACAGTCATCGATGTTTTGGCGAATGGGAATTTGTTGGTGAGTGGTGAGAAACAGCTTGCGTTTGATAAGGGCGCTGAGTTTGTACGCTTTTCCGGTGTAGTGAATCCGCAGACAATTGCGGCTGGCAATGCCGTGTCATCGACCCAGGTTGCCGATGCCAGACTTGAATATCGTTCTACGTCGCATGTCGATAAAGCGGAGGCAAATTCTATGTTGACGCGCTTTTTCCTGAGCTTTCTTCCAATGTAATCTGTGCTGCAGAAACGAATGGGTTCTAAAATGAAATTGTTTTTTCGCTTACGCGCAGCGAGTTTGGTGATTTTGTGCCAGTTGCTTCTTGGTCTCAGCTTCACGGCGGAATGTCGCGCTGAACGTATCAAGGATCTGGCTGGTGTACAGGGCGTACGTCAAAATCAGCTGCTAGGCTATGGCTTGGTCGTTGGCCTTGATGGTAGTGGCGATCAGACGACCCAAACGCCGTTTACCGTGCAAAGTATCATCAGCATGCTGCAAAATTTGGGTGTGGTCATTCCAACAGGTACTAGCTTGCAGCTGAAAAACGTCGCAGCCGTGATGGTCACCACCTCGCTGCCACCATTTGCTCAACCCGGTCAAACTTTGGATATCACTGTTTCCTCGATGGGAAATGCCAAAAGTTTACGTGGCGGCACTTTGTTGATGACGCCACTAAAAGGCGCGGACGGGCAAATTTATGCAATGGCTCAAGGTAATGTGTTGGTGAGCGGCGTTGGTGCTTCGGCAAATGGTAGTAAAGCACAAGTCAATCATTTGGATGTCGGTCGTATCTCTGGTGGTGCAACGGTTGAACGTGCGGTGCCAAATGCAATCGGGCAGGGAGCAACCATTCAACTTGAATTAAATGCGTCAGATTTTTCAACCGCGAGTCGAGTAGTAGAGGCGATCAATCGCCGCTTTGGTGCTGATACTGCGGCAGCGATAGACGGCCGTGCAATACAGGTAAAGGCGCCAGTTAATCCTGATCAAAGAGTTGCTTTTTTGGGCATGTTGGAGAGCATTGATGTTACTCCGGCACAAAATGTGGCGAAAGTCATATTGAACGGGCGGACAGGATCGATAGTGATGAATCAGGCTGTAACGTTGGAGGCATGCGCCGTAGCTCATGGTAATTTGTCCGTCACCATCAATACGGACAACTCAGTCAGTCAACCAAATGCTTTAGCGGGTGGTCAAACTGCGCCTGTAGCAAACTCCACCATCACGATTGCCAAAGATGCGGGGCAGTTACAGCTGTTGAAGGCCGGTGCTTCGCTGGCAGATGTGGTGAAGGCGCTCAATTCAATCGGCGCAACGCCACAAGATTTGTTGGCAATACTTCAGGCAATGAAAGCCTCTGGGGCCTTACGCGCAGAGCTTGAAATTATTTAAGGGTGAGCCATGATTCCGATAAGTGATTCATCTGATAAGAGTTTGGCGATTGATAGTCGCAGTCTGGATAGTCTCAGAACAGCGACCAAGGATAACTCCCCTGAGTCTATCAAAGCTGCTGCCAAACAGTTTGAAGCGTTGTTTATGAACATGATGTTGAAGTCAATGCGTCAGGCTGGAGGTCAAAATGGCGCATTTGATAATGAGCAAACGCGCACTTTCACTTCAATGTTAGATCAACAGTTGACACAAAACATGTCAAGCCGCGGAGTAGGTTTGGCTGATATGTTGGTCAAGCAAATGACAAATAATGCAGTGACTCAGGCGTTGAATGCTGGGGATGATGCCCATCCAATTACACCGAATGTCCGAGGTATAAATTCTTATCGCGACAGTTTAAAGCTTGAACAACATCCTGGGGTTTCAACAAAAACGGAGTCTTCGACATCAAATCATGTTCGTGAATTTCAGGCGAAATTGGAAGCTCATGCTGAAGAGGCGAGTAAAGCAACAGGCATCCCTGCTAAGTTCATGTTAGGACAGGCTGCCTTAGAAACAGGGTGGGGAAAAAAACAGATTAAGACAGTTGATGGCACAGAGAGCCACAACGTTTTTGGTGTCAAAGCCACCAGTGCCTGGAAGGGGAAAACAGTGAACGCTGTGACAACCGAATATGTGAACGGCGTCGCGCAACGCAAAATTGAAACATTTAAAGCATATGACTCTTATGGGGAAGCCTTTAAAGATTATGCCAATATGTTAACTAAAAATCCTCGTTACGGAAATGTCATTGCTAATTCCAAAGATGCAACCAGTTTTGCCTATGGAATGCAGAAGGCGGGATATGCAACTGATCCGCATTATGCTAATAAATTAAGCAAAATTATCAAGCAAAATCTTTCGGCGTAACGAATTCACCTTGCTGGCGAGGCAAATTAAAGTTTTCGGGCTTTGTACCGAAAACCTATTAGATCGCCGGTCTTCGGTACGTCGTTAAGTTGACAAACATATAGGTTTAATCATGGGTGCAGATATTCTTAACCTTGGGCAGTCAGCTTTGTCGGCTGCTCAATTGGGCATTAGTACGACCGGACAAAATATTGCAAATGCGTCTACCCCCGGTTACAGCCGCCAGGTTTTGATTCAAAGCTCTGCGGCATCGCAACAAATTGGCGGCGTATTCGTTGGGCAAGGGGTTAATGTTAATCAGGTGCAGCGCCAATATGATCAATATATAGCTCAGCAGGTCAATGCGGTCACAACCTCTAAAGGATCAGCTGACGCTTACCTTGCTCAAATATCTGGTCTGAATAACACGATTGCTGACCCTACCGCGGGTCTTTCCCCGGCTCTACAGACATTTTTCACATCGATACAAAATTTGGCCGCGAGTCCAAATGGTACTGCTGGTGCAGCAGCTCGTCAGGCCACTTTGTCGGCAGCACAATCTTTGGTCGGCCGTATCAACGGACTTCAAAATCAAGTCAGTCAGATCAGTACCGATGTGAATGGTCAGATAGCCACGACGGTCACAACAATCAATGCTTACTCTGCGCAACTGGCGCAGTTGAATGATGCCATTGGCAAGGCACAAAGTGTTTCAAGTGCAGCGCAGCCCAATGATCTTCTTGATCAGCGTGATTACCTTGTTACACAATTGAGTAAATTGACCTCTGTGAACGTTGTTCAGGAGGGGTCACAATTCAACGTGTTTATCGGTAATGGACAGCCAGTCGTTCTTGGTGCAAAAAGTAATGCTTTACAAGTAATACAAAGTCCTACGGACCCAAGTCGGAATGAGGTTGGGTATCAGGCGAAGGGTAAGGTTGTACAAATTTCTGAGGGTAGCTTGCCTGGTGGAGCTCTGGGTGGTTTGCTCGATTTCCGTTCAAACTTACTCACGGCAACACAAAATTCTATTGGTCGTGTTGCCGTCGGTATCGCGAGCGCACTTAACCAGCAGCAAAATCTGGGGCAGGATTTAAATGGCGCAACTGGCGCAAACCTGTTTTCAATTAACCCTGTAGTGTCGTCTTCAAGTAGTAACAATACGGGAACTTCGCAAATTACAGCAACGATTACGAATGTTTCTGCACTGACGACAAGTGACTACAGTTTACAATTTTCCGGTGGAAATTATACGGTGACCCGATTAACTGACGGGACGAGTCAGACTTCGGCTAATTTACCGATCAATTTTGATGGCGTTAATTTCCAATTGTCACCTCCTCCAGCGGGCGCGGTTCCGGGTAACGGAGATCAATTTCTGATTCGCCCAACTGCTTCAGCGGCAGCGAGTTTATCTATTGCTATTACCGATCCTAACAAACTTGCTGTTGCTACACCTTTGTCGACTAGCATTCCTTCGACTAACACTGGAAAAGCGGCAATTACGTCGGGCGTTATCAATTCGCCGACTGCCTCAGGCAGTACTTCGGTAAATGGTAGTATCAGCCCAGTTACGGTGGATGCTTCTTTTAGTTCGGCTACCTTAGGGGCGGGAACCACACTGACATTTGCGTCACCTGCGAATACTATTTCAGGCTTTCCTCCTGGTGCGACTGTATCCGTCACGACAGGCGGTGTTACTACCAGTTATCCTAGTGTTGCGCCGGCATCTGCGACGATTCCTTATACCAGTGGCGCTACGATCAACTTCAATGGAATGAGTTTTTCGATCAAAGATAATGGAACTCCTCCTGCAAATAATGATACGTTTAGTTTGACACCAACGATTCCAGTCGCAAGCACTAAATTGACGTTTAATTCACCCGCAAACACCTTAACCGGGTTCCCGGCAAATGCTAACGTAACGGTAACGAATGGCGCCAATTCGACAACCTATCCTGCCGGGACTGCCGTTCCTTATCTCTCGGGTGCCACCTATGCATATGCGGGTATTAGCTTCAGCATCTCAGGTACACCAGCGAATGCCGACGTATTTAATGTCGGGCCGAATACTGCTGGTACCGGCGATAACCGCAATGCACTGTTAATGCAAAAAATACAGACGCAGAATGGGATGATTGGAGGCACGACGACGATCCAGGGTGCTTATGCTCAGTTTGTGAGTCTTGTTGGTAATAAAGCCAGTGAAATCAAGGCGACGAGCACTTCCGAGACTGCCATGTTAAAAAGTGCGACCGATGCACAACAGTCAGTATCTGGTGTGAATCTCGACGAAGAAGCATCAAATTTACTAAAATACCAACAGGCATATCAAGCCGCTGGTAAATTAATGCAAATAGCCAGTCAATTGTTTTCTACTTTGTTAACGATTGGGCAATAGAGGTCATCATGCGTATCAGCACATCTATGATTTTTCAGAATAGTGGTTCGCAAATCAGTGATTTGCAATCAAGTTTGAACCAGACAATGCAGCAAATATCGTCCGGTCGAAAAATTCTGACCCCTGCAGACGATCCGATTGGATCTTCTCGTGCTTTGGTTATCACTCAGGCTGCCGCGATCAATGACCAATATAATGTAAATCGTCAAAATTTGCAGGATAACCTAGGCGTTGCTTCGGGCGTTCTGAGTAACGTGGCAAATCTTCTTCACAGCTCAAAATCCTTGGTCATTAGCGCTGGGAATGGCGGTTTGGCTGATAGTGATCGGGCTGCGATTGCTAATAGCTTAAAGGCAAACCTCTCTTCTTTGTTGAGCTTGGCAAACTCGACCGATGGTACCGGAAATTATTTGTTCTCTGGTTTTTCCACAACGACTGCACCTTATACTCAAACTGTCGGTGGCGCTAGCTATAACGGCGATCAGGGGCAACGATCATTGCAGGTTGATACTGCCCGACAGTTGCCATTGAGTGCGCCTGGCGAACAAATTTTCGGAAATATTCGCACTTCTGCAAATCAGTTCAGCGTTTTACCAGATCCATCTAATACAGGTACGGCAACTGCGACCGCGACAATTGATCCCGCGACGGCGGCCAATTTGACCGGCAATAACTACACGATTACTTTTGATAACACTGGTGCAAATTTTAGTGTGATCAATACAACAACTGGAGGCTCCGTTGCGTTGACCAATCCGGTGACAGGTGCGCCTATTCCCCAGCCAGCACCGTATGTCAGCGGACAAGGTGTCAAATTTGACGGTATCAATGCGGTGATAACGGGAGGCCCGCCCTCTACGACGCCTGCGCCTGGAGATAAGTTTACGATACAACCTGGCAATCAGAATATTTTTGAGACGTTGACAGATGTCATTAACGCATTGAATACACCAACAGGTAATTCGGCGGCGAGGAAAAGTTTAACTGCCGCCTTGACTCAGGCAAATAACAATATCGATGCGTCTTTGGGTAATGTGCTGACGGTGACGGCACAGGTGGGGGCCAGCCTTCAAGAGGTGGATAGTTTAAACACTGTCGGTGCGTCAAATAAAATTGCCTACGCACAATCTTTGTCGGCGATTCAAGATTTGGATTATGCAAAGGCAATTACATCTCTCAACCAGGAGCAAACAACCCTGCAAGCCGCCCAGCAGTCATTTGTGAAGATATCTGGACTCTCATTATTTAATTACATTGGTAATTAATATCATTGGAGGGCGTCGATGCCAGAGCATTTTCTGGTCGGCGCCTGGTAGTTAAACTTTTTCCATCTCTTCAGAATCTAAGCCAATCACGTGCGTTTGAATTTGACCACGTTCGTCATGCCACTCGCGTATAACGCACGGGTAGCCATCTTCATCCAAATCTACAACCTTGAAAAACTGACCGATCATTGATTCGATCAGGATCCTTTCATCCTCTGGGAAGCTCTTAATGAATTTCGGGCTCAAAGTAATTACGCGGACGATATCGCCAATGGCAACGGGCTGATTTTTGCTATCAAGGATAGGAGAGGTGGACATGGCTTGGTATCTCAAAATAAGTAGGATGACATTGTACTGGCAATTTTGAGTCTGATGAGGAATGTGTTCTATCAGATAATCAGGTTAATCAGGCTTATCAGTTTAAAAAAAAGACTTACGCCACTTTGTGTGGGGTAAGTCTTTTTAAAGTGCGTTACGGTATTAGTGCATTGATTGTTTCGCCAAATCAGGATTGCTTAATGTTCTTTTCTCTGGCAACCCAGTAGAGCAGAATTGCAATTATCGCGTACGGAATTAAGGATAATCCGTCAGAATAAGCACCTTCAAAGAAAGGATTGTGCGCTGTCGACCAATCACCGATGGCTTTATCGAAATCTGTCAGAATGCCTGCAGTGAATGCGATGACGATACCTGCCAACGCGCCACCAGCAATATAGCCAGAAGAGAGTAAAACGCCAGAGCTGCGATCTCCAGCGGCTTGCATTTCTTCTTCATTCAGGTTTTTATATTGATCGAGTTTGTTATTTCTACGGTCAACTAACCAACGTATCATACCGCCGACAAACAATGGCGCAGAGGAGGAAAGTGGCAGATAAACACCAACGGCAAAGGCCAGAGATGGAATACCAGCCATTTCCAATACGACAGCAATCATGACGCCGAACAAAACAAGTGTCCAAGGCAATTGGCGATCCAAAATGCCTTTAATGATGTACGACATCAACACTGCTTTTGGTGCGTCATATTTTGTCACGCTAGTACCATCTGGACGTTGCTTGTAGGCGCCATTGATACCCGGATCGACGAGGTAGGCGACTTTGCCAGCATCATTGACCAGGTATTTACCTGCGGGTGCGCCTACAGCGTCATTTTTATGCCAAACGCGATAAGTCGCTTTGTCTTGTTCTGCTTGTGGGCCTTGCAGCTGTGCTGTTTCAGTTAATTTGGATGCGTCAGTGGTCAGTGCAGGGGCAACTTGTGCTGCTGGAACGTAGACTGTGCCTGCGTCATTCAATTTCAGTAAAATAGGGCCGAGGATTAAGGCGGAAGATAAGGCACCAGCCAGAATCGCATACTGTTGCAGTTTTGGGGTAGACCCCACCAGGAAACCAGTTTTTAAATCTTGTGAAGTTGTGCCAGCATTACTGCATGAGATACAAACAATCGCACCCACTGACAAGGCTGTCACGTAGTATTTGCCCCCAGTCCAGCCCATCAACAAGAAAACCAGGCAAGTGAAGAGCAATGTTGCGACTGTCATACCAGAAATTGGATTCGAAGAGGAACCTATTTCACCAGTCAGACGTGAAGAAACGGTAGAAAATAAAAAACCAAACACCAGGATCAACAACGCGCCCAGCAGATTCATATGCAACGGTGCCGCAAAAGTGATAACGGCAATAATGGCCAATGCACCGATTACTACCCATTTCATTGGGATATCTTGGTCGGTACGTAATACAGTGCCGCTGGTAATGCTATCCGCACCTTTTTTTAAGCCAGAGAGGCCGGCAGACATACTGCGCCAGATCGTAGGCATGGCGCGCACCAGACTGACTAAACCGCCCGTTGCAACCGCACCCGCACCGATATACAGCACGTAGGCGCTGCGAATATCGTGTGGGCTCATGTCTTTGATCAGCATTGTGCCCGGAGAAACGGGTACGCTCAGTGCGTCACCAAAGAACTTGATCATAGGAATCAGCAACAGGTACGACATCACACCACCCGCCGCCATTACTGAGGCAATGCGTGGGCCGATAATGTAGCCTACGCCCAATAACTCTGGTGATACTTCAGCCCCGATGGAGCCACTTGCTAGAGGTGGGCCAAAAACGGTTTCCGGCGTGTCTTTCCAGCCTTTGAGTGCGACGTTGGCAATTTTGTATAGCAGACCCAGTCCGAATCCACTAAAAATGATGCGAGCACGTCTATTTGCATCATCTTGCGCGTGTGGGTCGCTTGCTTCACCGGCGGCTTCTCTTGAACTATCGGTCGCGGCTGCTTTTAAGACTTCCGCACAGGCTGTTCCTTCTGGATATTTCAGGGCACCGTGATTTTCAACAATCATGGTGCGACGCATAGGGATCATTAACAGAATTCCGAGCAGACCACCCAGGCAGCCTACCAACATTACGCGTGAGATTTCCAGATCAAAACCCAGAATCATGATCGCTGGCATCGTAACGCCCAAACCAAAAGCCAGTGATTCGCCTGCCGAACCTGCGGTTTGGGTGATACTATTTTCCAGAATTGTTGAGTCTTTCGCGCCAAATTTATTAAACAGGCGGAACAAAGTGATCGCAATCACCGATACTGGAATAGACGCGCTGACTGTTAAGCCAACTTTGAGCACCAGATAGAGCGATGACGCGCCAAAAATCATTCCCAGAATAACGCCCATAATCAATGCGCGTGGCGTCATTTCCGGCAAATTTGCCGAGGCAGGAATATACGGCTTAAATGTTGACGGTGACATTTCTTTTGCCATGTGTGTACCTTGAATTGTTCAAAAAAGGGCGCAATCAGTTATTTTGAATGCGCCAGGCTACGTTTCGCCACTCTCGTCTCCATGTCGGGGGAATGAAGTGACAAAGTTTAAATATATTGCGGGTCGTGCATTATCCCGCTTTTAGCCGCGATTTTGCAATCAGGATTTCAGGCTTGTGGCTTTTCGTCATGCCCATGAAGGTCTGGCAGTGTTTTGATTGAGCGAATAATCGGATTTCGCCAAGCAAAAAACGCCAGTAATAAGGCGACTATTCCCGCAAATCCTAACGAATAACGAAGTCCTAAATATTCGCCCATCCAGCCACCGATCAATGCCCCGGGGCCGGCTGGTATTAAAATCAACCATCGCATCGTGCTTGTCATCCGCCCCAACATAGGCGCGGGCGTGACCGCCTGCCGCAAGGCGAGGAAGTTGATGAAAATCAGCACGCCGCCAACAGAAAAGCACATCAACATCAAAGCAAAAGCTGCCACACCCCATTGATTTTCAGGAGCCAGAGCAAGCATACTCCAGCCTATGCCACAAATAGCGATGCCCGTCACTAAGCAGGGACCCGGTCCTAATTTACGACTGATACGATAGCCAAATACACTCGCAATAATGGTTCCGACGCCCATGCCCATGTAGCTAAAGCCTACCGCTTGCTCCGATAAGCCTAGTACGCGAGTCGCAAACAAAATTTGCACTACCAGTGCCGCGTTGTAACATAATTGCCAGGTACCAACAGCAATGGCCAGCGCGACCAGCAAAGGTTTATTGACGACAAACGAGACGCCTTCTTTTAAATCACGCCAGAAATGCGAATCTTTTTTGACGGGGCGTTGTTCGATCACATTGACGCCGCGCAATATCAGCGCAGAACTGAGTAAAAGCATGGCATCAGCAATCAGCGCAAACGGCGCGCCGAGTAGTTTGATGAGTGCGCCAGCAGCAGCTGGCCCGGCGATTTCTGCACCAGAGGTTGCCAGCGCATTTTTAGCATGTGCTTCGACCAGGCGTTCACGCGGGACAATTTGCGTCAATACAATTTGCGCAGCAGATCCGGCAGTGGTGTTGACCATACCAATGATAAATCCGACGATATACAGCCAGATCATATGGACCGAGCCTAGCCAGAAAGCAACGGGAACACTGGCGACAGCAATCGCGATAGCAGTTTCTCCCGCGATGTAGACCGGCAATTTTTTAACGCGATCCAGCCATACTCCCGATGGGAGTGATAGCAGCACAAAAGGGAGCGTCTCCATAAAAGTCAAAATCCCCATCTGGCTGGCGCTGGCTTTGAGTAATACCGCCGCGGTCAGGGGAAGAGCGAGCATGGTAATTTGAGCGCCAAAGGAACTGATCAGTATCGATGTCCATAGACGGCGATAAGTCAGGTCACGCAAAAGATCATTTGTTGGTAGCGTAAAATTCTTATGTAGCTTCTGTATAAAATTAGTCATATTGATGCTGCCGCCTTTTTGATCACAAATCTACAATCTATTGTCGCAGTTAAGCTTGTGAAAAAGGCAATCCTATGTGTGTAGTTTTAATTGAATCGCTGACAGCGATTACAATACTGGAGTATTTGTGCAAAACTATATAGTCGACGGCATCGTAGGTCTGCCGGAAAAGGCGGAGAAGTCTTGCGCAAATCAAGAGTTAATTCCTTTAGCCCAGTTTTATCCCTCTTATAGCAACATTCTCAATGCTCTATGAAGGTGAATCAGCTCAAGGGCTAATGTAGATGGATGTCTTTTTTTAATCTTAGTTCCTCAATAATAAAAATATGTTTGCCAGACCGATTGTCATGATTGACTTTGAGACCTCAGGAATGAGCCCGGAGCAGGGCGGTCGCGTCACTGAAGTGGCTGCCTTAAGAATAGCTGGCGGGGAAATTGTTGATCGTTTTGTTTCTCTGATTAATTGCAATGTTCGTATCCCGTATTACATTACTGAATTGACTGGCATTACTCAATCGATGGTTGATAGAGCGCCGCCGGTTTCTGAGGTCATGCCTGAGCTGCTAGACTTTATTGGAAACGACACTCTGGCGGCGCACAATGCCAGTTTTGATGAGAAATTCCTCAAGGCGGAGAGCGACAGACAGGGGTTGTGGCCTGCACATGACGGATTGGTTTGTTCGGTAAAATTGGCACGAAGAATTTTCCCCGGACTACCAAGTTATTCTTTAGGAAAATTAGCATCTTCTCTCGGAATTCGTTTTCAAGGAGCCGCGCACCGTGCCGAGGCGGATGCGGAAGTCGCTTCGAAGTTGCTGATCCATGTCGCACAACATATTACAGAACGGTATGCAACTGAGAATGTGGATCCGCAGCTCTTGATTGACATAAATAAATTAAGTGCGGCGAAGGTGCCGCCTTTTCTTCATAAGCAGTTTCAGCGCGGTGATGCGTGCAAGATACAAAAAAAGGAAGTGGCTGTGCAAAAATTCCGGCATTACAAAGGGGGGATTTACGAATTGGTGTGCGAGGCGACCCAAGAGTCTGACCTCAGTCCAGTGATCGTCTACCGATCACACAATGGTACCGTCTGGACACGTCCCAAAGACGTTTTTTTTGAAATCATAGAACTCAATGGTGTGCACGTTCCCCGTTTTGCTCCCATAGAGATAGAATAGTCAGCGATAGTTAGAAATATTCAAAATCTGGCACCGACTTTACAATACGCGCTTAAATAATAAATCCGACAGGAGACATGCATGTCCACCAATTTAAAAGTAAACGGAAAACCCGTGACCTGCCATTCAGAAGCAGATACGCCATTACTTTGGGTGATACGCGATGAATTAGGTCTGACTGGTACTAAATTTGGTTGTGGTGCTGCTTTATGCGGCGCATGCACTGTGCATGTTGATGGCAGCCCAGTCCGCTCTTGCCTGACGCCGTTATCCAGCGTAGCTGATAAAGCTGTGGCAACCATAGAATCACTTTCTGCTGATGCTAGCCATGCTTTGCAACGTGCCTGGATTGCGCACGACGTTCCTCAATGTGGTTACTGCCAGTCGGGACAGTTAATGAGTGCAGCAGCATTGTTGGCGACAAATAACCACCCTAGCGATGAAGATATTGATAACGCGATGAGTGGAAATATTTGCCGTTGTGGTACCTATTCTCGTATTAAATCGGCGATTAAAACCGCGGCTGCAGAGATCCGGCAAGCAGCATGAGAGCAATAAAAACTCATTAATAAGTGCTGCGGTAGGACGTTTTGCCGTCAATCCTTCCCATAAGTGACAAAATGACGCAATTCTGCGACTTATCCTTGATCTTGTTTGTTGATCCTGCTTATTTACAACGCTGATTTCGCGTAAAATCCTATCCAAGATTAATTGGGCAGGAGAGATGCATGAGTATTAAATCGGATAAGTGGATACGTCGTATGGCGGAGACGACTGGCATGATTGAGCCGTTCGAACCAGGTCAGGTGCGCGAGCGCGATGGTCAGCGTATTGTCAGTTATGGTACATCTTCGTATGGCTACGATATTCGTTGTGCAGATGAATTCAAAATTTTCACGAACATCAATAGCACTATCGTTGATCCAAAAAATTTCGATGAAAAATCCTTTGTTGACTTTAAAGGCGACGTTTGCATCATTCCACCTAATTCGTTCGCGCTTGCACGGACGATGGAATATTTCCGCATTCCACGTAGCGTATTGACCATTTGCCTTGGCAAATCCACCTATGCCCGTTGCGGTATCATCGTCAATGTCACCCCGTTTGAACCTGAGTGGGAAGGCTATGTGACCTTGGAATTTTCTAATACGACTCCATTGCCAGCGAAAATTTATGCTGGCGAAGGGTGTGCACAGGTCTTGTTCTTCGAGAGCGATGAAGTGTGTGAAACATCGTATAAGGATCGCGGCGGTAAATATCAGGGGCAGCACGGCGTCACCTTGCCGAAAACCTAAATATTTGATAATCGATAATAAAAAGGCTCCAGCTTGAAACTGGAGCCTTTTTATTGGCGCTGAAACACTGAGATTTATTTGGTACCGAACAAACGGTCACCAGCATCACCCAATCCAGGAACAATATAACCGTGTTCATTTAAGCATTGGTCTATCGACGCGGTAATAATAGGTACATCTGGGTGTGCTTTTTGCATGACTTTGATGCCTTCAGGGGCGGCGAGCAAGCAAACAAATTTGATACTCGTCGCGCCACCCAATTTCAGGCGTGCAATCGCTGCAGCAGCTGAGTTGCCCGTGGCCAGCATAGGATCAACCACAATCACCAGGCGTTCAGCGATGTCTTCCGGTACTTTGTAATAGTATTCGACTGGTTCCAATGTTGCAGGGTCACGGTACAAGCCAATATGGCCAACGCGGGCGTTTGGCAATAAATCCAACATGCCATCCAAAATGCCATTGCCAGCGCGCAATACAGAGATAACACATAATTTCTTGCCACTGATGGTCGGTGCATCTATTGTTTGAATCGGTGTTTCGATTTTAGTGAATTCGATCGGCAGGTCGCGCGTTACTTCATAGGCCAGCATCTGGCTGATTTCGCGTAACAACCGGCGGAAGTTGTCGGTTGGCGTATCTTTGCTGCGCATTAAGGACAGCTTGTGTTGCACCAACGGGTGTTTTATTTCTGTGACTAATTCATTCAAGATATTTCTCCAGCTAATTTTGAAGTGACCGCTATTTTACGTCCCTACGCCAACTTGTGGGGCTGTTTGCTTTTGAATAAGCACGAATAGAGGGGTTTTTCTTGCTTTGCTTGCCCGATTGTTTGTTTTTTCTTCATTGATAATTCAGGTTAAGAAGTTCCGAAATAGCTAGGCCGGCTATTTTCGGGAACGGCTATCAAATCAGGAGTGAAGCATGGACAGCAATCAGACATTGTTAAACAAATTTTCTTTGGGGGGGTTCTCCCTTGATCGTCTTGCCGATCAAAAGGAAGATTTTTCGTCTTCTTCTGATGCGCTTGAGTCGAATTCCCGGATAGATGTTAAAGGCATACGTGAAGCCATTGCGCGTGTGGAAGCTGAAGCACGTGCTACTGTTGCCGCTGAAGCCCGTCTGAAAGCAGAAACTCAGGCGCGCGTGTTGGCAGAGTCTCGTGCCCAGGTCGAAGCCGAAACTGCCGAATTGGCCCAGAAAAAGCTTCAAATTGAACAAGAGGCCGTGCAAAGCAGCCAGGCCAGATTGCTTGCAGAAAAACAATCCCAAACAGCAAGCGTGGCCCGCATTGCTGCCAATGAACAAGAAACGCGTGACCTGCAAGAACGTGCAGAAATGGAAAGTCGTGCTCGCGCACAATCTGAGCAGCGTCAAAAATTAGAACAAGAAGCAAAGGCGCGTGCCGAGCTGCAATTTAAAGCAGAACAAGAAATTACCGCCAAGGCACAAGCGGCCGCTGTTAAATTAACTAAGCAGACAGAAACTGCACGCTCATGGGCGGCAGAACGTGTCGCAGCATCCGAAGATGCTCGCCAACAAGCCGTAGAACGTGCTCGTGCGGATGCCCGTATCGCTGAGTTGGCACGTGAGCGTGAACGCCGTGAGCGAGAAGCGCGTGAAACTGCTGAAGCTTTAATGAAAGTTCGTACAGAAACACTGCAATTGAGTAAAGAACGGGAGCAAGCTGACGCGATGGCATTGGAATATGCGCTTAACCGTGCGCCTGTTGAAGCACGCGCTCGTGAAGATGCTATCGCACGGGTCGCTATTGAGCAGGAGCAAGACGCCATCGCGCAAGCGCGTATGGAATCTGAGCGCCGCGCCGCTGAGGCCATACAATTGCGTATGCAAGCCGAACAGGAATTACATGTTGCGGCAAGTCGTCGTGAACAGGCGGAGCTCATAGCGGCGGCAGCGGCACAAGCTCGCAGAGAAGCTGAAGATAAAATTCGTCAGGTGACAGAATCACGTATTCGTGCCGAGCGTGAATTGCAATCAACGGCAATGAACCGTATCGAGAGCGAACAGCAAGCTGATGCGCAGGCACGTGCCCGTATGCAAGCAGAAGCAGAAGCATCCGAGGAAGCGCGGCAGCGTCGCATAGCGGATCAGGAAGCAACTGAAGTGGCACGCCAACGAGCGTTAGAAGAGCAACGTGCTGCCACGCTCGCGAAAGAAAGAATCGAGATTGAGAAAGTCGCGATTGAAGTCGCACGTCAGCAAGCTGATGCAGAGCAACAAGCCTTGAGCGCAAGCGCATTTCAGGCTGAACTCTTAAAACGCGCCAATATTGCTTCTGAGCTCAAGGCAAAGCGTGCGCAAGAGTTGACGCATGTTGAGAAAATGCGCGCCGAAGCAGAGCAAAAAGCAGCCGCTGCCTTAGAAGAAAAACTCCAGGCAGAACGTCAAAGAACTGAAGAAGCCGAGGCGCGTGCCAAAGCTGATCAAACCCATGCTGAACTCATGCGTATGCAAGAAGCGGCCGAACGTGCAGCGCGTATTGCCCAGGAAACTGAGTGTGCAGCAGAAAAAATTGCTTTAGAGCAAGCGATGGAGCAAGCGGACCTGCAACAAAAAATGGCCGAAGCAACGGTTAAACGGAGCAGAGATGTGACTGAACTGCTGCGCGTACAACAGCAACGCGCTCAAGACGAGGTAAAAGCGATGGAGATACTAGACGAAAAACTCGACGCTGAACGTCGTCGGGCTGAAGCGGTTCAACAAATGCTCAAAACCGCCGAAGAAAAACTGGCGCTTGAGCAAGCCGCTCAATTAGAAGCGGAAAACAAAAAGCGCGTTGAAGAAGAGATGAAAGCCATCGCACAAGCCAAAGAACAAGCTGAGCGTGAACAAAGAATTGCGTTTGAATTGGCTGCAAAGGCTGAAAAAGAAGCCTTGGAACAAGCAGAAATTCAAAAACAAATGCAACTCAAAGCCGCAGCTATGGCAGAGCTCAAAAGTCGTCAGGCACTGGAAATGACGCGCGTCGAGCAAGTGCGCAACGAAGCCGAAAAACAAGCTATTCGTGCAGCACAGGAAAAGCTGGAGGCTGAACGTGCTACCGCAGAGGAGGTTATTGCACGTGCGCATGCTGATCGCGAGCACGTCAATCTGTTGCAGGCCCGCCAGCAACAAGAAGCTGAAACCAGGACGACCCGCCTGGTATTAATCCAGGCAGAGCAAACCCGTTTGCAAAAAATGCAAGAGCACGCAGAATTGCAAAAACAGGCCGCTCAAGCCGCACAGGAAAAGGTGCGAGAAGCAGAGGAGCTTGGTAAAACGCTGAAGCGACGTGCGGAAACTGAGCAAACTGCATTAACGTCTATTCGTCAAAAACTCGAAGCCGAGAAACAACTTACGGCAGAATTGCAAGCAAAAGCTAAAGCGGAAGAACAACAGCGCAATCAACATCTTGCCCTGCTTGAAACTGAGCGCAAACTGCGTGTTGCGACCGAGCTTAAGTTAGCTGAAGAAAAAAAATTATGCGAAGAAAACGCTGCGCAGGCGAAGGCTACGCAGCTCGCCACGGAAGCGGCTGCTGCACGGGTGAAGGCGGCTGCACAATTAACCCGCCTCGAACAAGAAAAAGCTCATTCACAACAACAAGCAGCGTCAGCGTTAAAGCAGCAAGCAGAGCTGGAGCAAGAAAAAGCGGAAGCCGAAAAATTAGCGGCACAAGCCGCCGCTGAAAAATTGGCAGCAGAAAAAATCGCACACGCCGCTGCTCAGGCTGCTGCGCAGTCTGAGCAAGAACAAGCAATTGCGGCATCTGCACGCGCTCGTGCAGAACAAGAAGCGAGTGAAATGGCTGCGGCAAAATTAGAGGCAGAGAAAGCCTTGCAAGCGCAAGCGCAGGCCTACGCCGCTAGTCAACACAAAGCACATCAATTAGTGGTTGAAAAAAACCGTCGTATCGCTGAATTGGAGCAAGTTGTTTTGCAACGTGCTGCCGATGATGCCGCACTACTGGAAGTAACAGAAAAAAAGCTTTCAGCAGAAAAGACGGTTCAACAAGAGGTGCAAAATCGTCTGTTAAGTGAAACGCAGGCAAAAGAATTTGCGGAGGCAAATGCCCACGCAGAACATGTTGCTCGTCTGGCTTCTGATGCAACGCTCGCTGCACAACGAGCGTTGCATCAGGAATTGGCGGCACATGTTGACGCTCAAAAATTGATGGCCGAATTGGCAAATCAACGATTGCAGCAAGAGCAGCAATTGCGGGTAGCCCAAGAAGAGCGTAATCATGCGGAGCAAGCCTTGATTGCTATGCTGGCCGAAAAGCAACAAGCTGAAGCGAGCGCAATTGAAGCTGCGCAAGCTCGCCTGGCTGTTGAGCAAGAGCATGTTGCTCTGATTTACGCCCGTCATCAAAGTGATGAAGAGGCCAGATTGGCGTTGGATGAATTAAATGCAGCAGAGAAGCAATGGCTCGCAAAATCTGCCGAAGAGGCATTGATTAAACGCGAAGCCGCTGCCGCTCTCGAACAAAAAACATCTTTGCTTTTAGAGTCGAGTCGTGCCGAACAACAGCGCCTTGCACTTGAGCAGCAATTGAGTATTGAACTCGATGCAAAACTCCACTCTGAATTGCAGGCGCAAGTCGCTGTTCAGCAACGATTGGAGGCAGAGCAAGCGCTAGCAAAGCTCGTTGCAGAACGTGCTGAGCAAGAGCAATTAGCCAATGATGTTGCCCAACAACAATTGGCGACTGAACAGACGATTTTTGTCAAATCGCAGGAGCATGCTGAAGCGCAACGTTTGGCTGCCAAAGCGATGGAAGATAAATTGCGTGAGACCGAGGCCTTAGCGGTCTTGGAAAATCGTCGCGCCGCCGCAGCATTAGAGGAATTGAGTGCGGTGCAGCAGAAACTTCTGGCAGAGCAAAAGGCGTTGACAGAAGCGGAGCAGCGTCAGCAGGCGGAGCAAGAATATTTGCAATTAGCCGACATTCGTGCGCAAGCTGAGCAAGACGCGAACGTTGCCATGCAGATGAAATTGAATGCTGAAAAAGAAGCGACAGAATTGGCACTGATGCACGCTGCGGCGCAAATTGAAGCTTCTGAGATGGCCCAGGCTCAGGCAAACGAGTTGCTTGCATTGCAGCAGTTGGAGTTGCAGAAAGCTGAGCTGGCGCAACGCGAAATTGCGGCAATTGAGCAGCAAAAGCAACGCGAACAAGAAACACTGCGTTTAAAGCAGCAGGCTTTGCAAGCGATTGACGAAAAGATGGATGCTGAGATATTGCTACTCAAGGCTTCCGAAGATCGCATGCGTGCAGAGGTTGAATTGGCGGCGCAGAGCAAAGAGCGCGCCCGTCTGGCTGTTGAAGCTGCCGCGATTGAACAAGATAAATTGGCACTCGAACAATCCTTGAATATCGCGACAACAGTGCAGCTAGAGCAGGCGCAACAAGCGATTGCAGCCATGAATCAACGTATAGCGCAAGAACAGGCGCTTGCCGAATTGGAAGCGCAACGACTGGCAACTGAGCAAAAATTAGCAAATGACCTGGCATTACGTCTTCAGGCAGAGCAGGCATTATTGGCTGATTTGGCGCAACAAGAAGAGCAAGAGGCTGCTTTTGCTGATATGTTGTTGCAGCGACGTGCAGAGCACGCAGCGGCGAAGCAGGCTTTGGAGCAAGCGCAAGAGCAATTGCAACAACAGGCGATGACCATGTCTGCAGAAGAATTGCAGCAGCAGGCTCAGCAAGAACTGTTGCAGAAACAGTTGCAAGAGCAGATTCGTATGCTTCAAGAACAGCAATTGGCTGATGCGGCACATTTAAAACAGCTTGCGCTCGATCAAGAGCGTGAATTGCAAGCTGAGGCAGAACAAGCTCGCCTGAAATTGGAGAGTGAGCGTGAGCAAGCTGAAAAAGTGGCGATGGAATTGATTTCTAAATTACGTCAAAAACAGCAACTGACGCAAGAGTGGCGTGCGCAAGTGCAGGTCATGCTCGCGAATGCACCTGTTGTGCTGGAAAATCTGGATGCGCACATCGAACCTGAGATTGCAAGCGTTCAGGAACGTTTTCGCTTCCGTTTGCGTCCATCGGTACTGGCTGGTTTAATGATGTGCGCTGGTGTTGTTGGTGCAGCCGGGTTTGCTGGATTGGGTAACTATTTACCAATTTCTTCAGCGTTCGCGGTGACTACGCCACTGCAGGTGCAGCATGCTCATGTTGTTACTCCGCAAAAGGTCAATGCGAATATGCAGTTAAGTTATGAGCTCACCGCGCCTGTGCAAGTGAAAAAGGCTGGGGTCCAGACATTAACCGATGAAAAATCAGTCAAAGGTAATGGAGAAGAAAAGAGCAAGGCCGATGTTCAGATTGCACTGGCTGGCGCAAAATAAACGAAAGTAGCCGTCAAAACTAAAACCCGTTACCGCACCTGGTAGCGGGTTTTTTACGTTAAAAATTATTGAAGATTGTTGAAATTTGAGGTTGTTTGTCTGGGTTATTTGGGTTGGCACTAAGATTTACTTGAATTTGATTTCAGGGAAAATCATTACTGCAACAAAGCCCTTGTAATCGTGGTTGTAGATGCGCATCCTGCCACGATGTCGGCGTACAATACGATCTACGATGGCAAGTCCAAGACCGGAGCCATTTGCCTGACTGCGTGATGCATCAGCACGCGTAAATGGTTTGAGAAGCTTGGTCAGATCATCGCTTTTTGCACCTTCTCCGTAGTCGCGAAAACTAATTAAGACGCCTTGCTTTTTTCCTTTGTTTTTGAGGCTACATTGTATTTCGATGACGGTATTTAAATTATCCGGGTTTTTACCATAGCGGCAGGCATTTTCTATTAAATTGCTAAACATGCGCCGCAATTCAGTGGTATTGCCAGAAATGATCTGTCCGGGGGTAATCGCTGAATGTATGTGCAAGTAATTAACGCGGGAGTATTCCTGTATTACTTGTTCCAGTAATGCACTGATGTCAATCAGATCGAAACGCAGGCTGTCTATGGGTTTTGCATAGTCCAGAAACTGGCTGATGATGGCATCCATTTGTGTCAGATCAGATTGCATTCCTACGCGTGCCTGATCATCAAGTACTGCCATTTCAACTTCGAGCTGCATGCGCGCAAGTGGTGTTCGCAGGTCATGAGAAATACCGGCAAGAATAATCGTTCGATCCGTTTCAATCCGTGCCAGATCTTCAATCATATTATTAAAGCTGGCGTTCGTTTCGCGAATTTCTTTCGGCCCGATTTCTGGCAGTGGTTGCGGTTGCTTTCCTTGTGCCAAAAGTCTTGCCGCATTACTTAAGCGAGAGAGTGGGTCGTTGATCAATTTGGAAATAATTGCTGCACCGAGCAGGGTAAAAATGAGTGTCGCCGAGGCCCAACTAATGATAGGCAAGGTAAATGGTGGGTCAACCCGATCTTCTTCCAATCGTAGCCAATACTGGTCGCCTTCAATATCAAAACTAACCCAGAAACCCTCAATGTCGTTCACTGATTTTGCAAAGCGTGTTTCTTTTCCCATCTGAATTTTCATCAAATTGCTTAATTCAGAGAAAAAAGCATTGGATTCAGGTGGTTCTGTTTTATCACCTTCGTTCAAGGTGTAAATCCGTATGCCCTCGTTGTTTGCCAGATCGAGTAATAATTCTTTACGTCGCTCAGGTGCCGAGTGGGTGAGGGCGGCGCGGGTGATGGTGACGATCGAAGTAATCTGGGTGGTGACTTGCTGCGCGCGCGGATAGCGCTCTAAAGTCCGGAAACTCAGAAACCACACTGTCATACTGGCCATGACCAGTGCGGCTAACATGAAAAAAGTGCGCCAAAACAGACCGCTGCGTAGCCATTCAAGACTATTTAAATAGGAACGCATTTGCATCTTAAACCTGGCGTTTAAGCTTTTTGACCGTCAGGAATAAAAACGTAGCCCAGTCCCCAGACTGTTTGGATATACAATGGATTGGACGGATCTGGCTCAATCAGCTTTCGTAAGCGGGAAATCTGAACATCGAGACTACGATCAAATACTTCGTATTCTCTGCCGCGGGCAAGTTCCATCAGTTTTTCTCTGGATAAGGGCTGTCTTGCATGGCGGGCAAAGACCTTCAGTACCGAGAACTCGCCGGTCGTTAGCGACACCATTTCATTTTTCTTCTTTAAGGTGCGAGTGCCTAAATCCAGCACAAACTCACCAAAACTAAAGGTTTGTGATCCTTCGGATGGTGCGCCCGGAAGTTCATCAGGCACTTTTCTGCGTAAGACGGCATTAATCCTGGCAACTAATTCACGCGGATTGAATGGCTTGGGCAAATAGTCGTCAGCACCCATTTCCAGGCCTATAATCCGATCGACTTCCTCACCCTTAGCAGTCAGCATAATAATCGGCGTGCGGTCGCCAGCGCCACGCAAACGCCGACAAATAGCTAGCCCATCCTCGCCGGGGAGCATTAAATCTAGTACAAGCATGTCGTAACGTTCTCTCATCCAAAATTTGTTCATGGAATGAGCATTTTCTGCACCTACAACCTGAAATCCTTGTTCGGTCAGATAACGGCGCAGAAGTTCACGCAAGCGCAAATCATCGTCTACAACCAAGATTTTTGCTTTTGGAGAACCGCTAGCGGGAGTGACAGTGGCGTCAGTATTGGAATGATGAGTGTTCATATGAATATCTTACTGGCATCGTCAATGCTTGGAAACCTGTTCATTGCCGGACTTACAAAGTGTTACACAATTTTCCATTTGTGAAAGATGAATCTAAAGCACGTGATTTAGACTGAACATTCAAATTAAATGTTTTAGATCAACGAGTTCAAACGTTCCTTCCTGTATATATTGCTCTACAGTACTTGTTTATCCGGCGGTAGTATATACATAGATGATATAGATTCCCGCCGCATCTGTTTTTTTTGCTGCATGAGACCTGCACCCTCCAAATATTTCTTCTTACTTAGAATGTGTTGATGACGTAATGAATTCTAACGCTGCCAGGATTTTTATTCTGCTAACGACAACGTTGTTTTTTAATGCATCCTGCGCATATGCGAACGATGTCGACCAGGTTTCGTTGATTAAAAATAAAGAGAGTGGGCAGGTGTTTCGCTCGCAGCATTTCAGTGATGCCGCCAATTTTTTCGGTGTAAAGAAATTAATGAGGGTAAATTCCGGAAAAATTGAAGGTAAACCAGTGGCTATCCCTGCGCGTAATACCAGACCCGAGGAAAAAAAAGCCAAATTGAGCCCTGAGGAACGTCGCGCATTGCGGCAGCAAGTGCGCGATGTTGAACAAGAATTACACCCACCTAAAAAATAAGCATTTGAATAAATGCTTGGTCGTTAAGTCTTAACGGCGATGCTGTTTCATGATCTTTTGTTGTTCGCGTTGCCAATCTCTCTCTTTTTCCGTGTCACGCTTGTCATGTTGTTTTTTACCCTTGGCAAGTCCGATCTGGCACTTGATGCGACCTTTAACAAAGTGCATATTCAGTGGCACCATGGTGTAACCGGAGCGCTCAACTTTGCCAATCAGTTTACTTATTTCTGCTGCATGAAGTAATAACTTCCGCGTTCGTACTGAATCTGGATGGATATGTGTCGATGCGGTCGGAAGGGCGCCAATATGTGCGCCAAACAAGAAAATTTCACCGTCGCGTACGATGACATAGGCTTCCTTGAGTTGCAGGCGGCCTGCACGTATGGCTTTGACTTCCCAGCCTTGAAGTACGACGCCTGCTTCGTATTGTTCCTCGATAAAGTAGTCGTGGAAGGCTTTTTTGTTATCAGCGATGCTCATTAGATGAAAATAGGTTACTTTTCCGTATCAATTTCCTGATGGATGATTTCGATGCGGTGATGACTCGGTTAAAATGCGAACTTGTGATTCTACCAAATGGTTACCCTGGATGGCAGTCGTACATAAAACAGTTTTTATTGGTTATAGCGCAGCGCAAATGTTTGCATTGGTGGAGCGCGTTGAAAATTACCCTGATTTTTTACCCTGGTGCGGTGAGGTGAAGCTACATGAGCGAACCGAAAGTGATTTAACGGCAACGCTCTCGATCAATTATCACGGCATAAAGCAAAGTTTTACAACAAAAAATATAAATCAAGCGCCACATTCTATGCAAATGAGTCTGGTCGAGGGGCCATTTAAGCAATTAAGTGGATGCTGGAAGTTCACCGAACTGCGTGCTGATGCTTGTAAGATAGAGTTTGATCTGAATTATGAATTTTCAAGTAGATTATTGGAACATTTGATTGGTCCGGTGTTTAGTAAGATCGCAAATAGCTTCGTTGACGCTTTTTGTTCTCGTGCGGAGGCAATTTATGCAGAATGATAAAAAGATACCCGTGCAGGTTTGCTATCCCGGTGACAAGGAGCTCATTTTGCTTGACGTTCAGGTTTCCGATACGTCTACAATAAAGCAAGCGATCGAACACAGCGGCGTCATCGAGCGTTCGCCAGACATTAACCTGGAAATCCAGAAAGTCGGTGTTTTTGGAAAGATTAAGTCATTAGATGCAGGTTTGCATCCTAATGATAGGATAGAAATTTATCGCCCTTTGGTCGCAGATCCTATGGAGGCACGTCGTCGACGTGCGGCAAAGAATGGGCGATAAATTTCCTGTAAATTAACAGCCGGCACTCGCTTTTTTTGCATCAGCGAGTTCTCTTGCCCTTTGCTCATCTGTCATATAGCTACGTTCGCCGTTTTTATCTGTCGTAGTCATGCGTGCGCCGGATTCCAGCAAGTTTTGGTATGACTTGACGCGTTCGCAGTTTTTGCTCTTATCGTTGGCGGCTTGCAGCGCATCCGCTGCTTTTTTATCTTTTTCTGCTTGTTCAGCTCTGCGTTTGTTGTAATCTTCATTGCGACTAGCAATTGAATCCGTTTTTTGCGCTGCTGTATCAGTTGCTTTGCCCGAAACCGATTTGTCGGCTGTGTCGGCATTGCTTTCGGTTATATTTTTACTTTTGAGTATGCGATTCTTCGATACAGAAGCGGGTGGCGGCGTATCAGAGAACTGTTTGTTGCCATGTTCGTCCACCCAGACATACTGGGCGCAGGCTGAAGCGCAGGCAAAAATAGTAGTGAATAAAACGAGAATTGTGCGTTGCTTAAGCATGATGTTCCCTTGATGAGGGGTGAATAGTGGATGAAAATATGCAAGAGTTTTACACGTAGCGAGACGAGTTCGCAAGTTTTCTGTATAATTTGCTTTTGCGCCTATAGGAAATGCTATGCGTTTACTTCAAAAAGCACTCACATTCGATGACGTGCTCCTCGTTCCGGCATATTCGGACATCCTCCCGAAAGACACTTCACTTGCCACAAAGTTAACACGTAATATTCATTTAAATATTCCGTTGATTTCTGCTGCCATGGATACTGTCACTGAAGCACGGCTTGCCATTGCCATGGCTCAGGAAGGTGGTATCGGTATAATTCACAAAAACATGACAGCGAAAGAACAAGCTCGCGAAGTTGCGAAAGTCAAGCGCTTTGAGTCTGGTGTGTTGCGTGACCCGATCACTATTCCCCCAAGCATGAAAATCCGTGAAGTGATCGCTTTATCTCAACAATACGGAATTAGCGGCTTCCCCGTTGTTGAAGGTAATGTTGTAGTCGGTATTATTACCAACCGCGATTTGCGTTTCGAAGAAGAGTTGGATGCGGAAGCACGTGCCAAAATGACGCCACGTGAGAAATTAGTCTACGTTGACGAATCGGCTGATTTGTCCGAGGCGAAGCGCTTGATGAATAAGCACCGCCTGGAGCGTGTTCTGGTTGTTAATGCCGCATTTGAGTTGCGCGGGTTGATCACCGTTAAAGACATTCAAAAATCAACGGAACATCCATTTGCATCTAAAGACCAATTGGGTAAATTGCGTGTTGGTGCGGCAGTTGGTGTAGGTGCAGATAATGAAGAGCGCGTTGATTTGCTGTCGAAAGCCGGTGTTGACGTGATCGTTGTTGATACCGCCCATGGCCATTCTAAAGGCGTTTTAGATCGCGTTCGTTGGGTTAAAGATAATTATCCGCATATTCAGGTGATCGGTGGCAATATTGCTACGGCTGCTGCGGCGCTGGCCTTAGTTGAACATGGTGCGGATGCAGTCAAGGTCGGTATTGGCCCCGGCTCTATTTGTACTACGCGTATCGTGGCTGGTGTTGGTGTTCCGCAGATTTCTGCGATCGCAAACGTAGCAAATGCGCTCAAGGGTACTGGCGTTCCTTGTATTGCTGATGGTGGTGTCCGTTTCTCTGGTGACGTCTCGAAGGCATTGGCGGCCGGTGCGTCTACTGTGATGATGGGTAGTATGTTTGCAGGTACCGAAGAAGCACCTGGTGAAGTGATTTTATTTCAGGGTCGTAGCTATAAATCTTACCGTGGTATGGGTAGTCTCGGCGCAATGGCCGACGGTTCTGCTGATCGTTATTTTCAGGATTCTGCTAATAATGCTGATAAGCTGGTTCCAGAAGGTATCGAAGGGCGCGTTCCTTACAAAGGTAGCGTTTTGGCGATACTGTATCAGTTGGTTGGCGGTGTTCGTTCTTCGATGGGTTATTGCGGTTGCGCGTCTATCGACGATTTGCATACGAAGGCAGAATTTGTTGAGATTACTTCCGCTGGTATGCGCGAATCACATGTGCATGACGTCCAGATTACAAAGGAAGCGCCAAATTACCGTGCTGACTAACATTTGCTAGCTTTGCCGGGGGTACTGCATGACGACAAGTTTGGAAGGATTCAGCGCAACGACATCATTAGTGGTTAATACCGGTTTTGAACGGATGTTGACCGAAAAATTCGATGTCAAGATTGGTCGTTTTGAGCGATTGGGTTTGCAGTTATTCTCGGTAGCAAATTGTTTCGTTACTTTTGGACATGTGAGTGGTAGGTCTGGTGGTAGTGGTCGCTCCATTACTGAAATGGAGGCGAGCTTTTCAGATAGTCTTCCTTTGTCTGATGAGTTTTTAGTCATTTCTGATCTTAGTGCGCATTCGTTGTTGGCGGAACATAGGCACGTGATGGGCGACCCGTTTATCCGTTTTTATGTTTCATATCCAATCTATGGGCAAGACGCGAAATTGGTCGGTTGCATCAGACTGTTAGATTATCAAACACGAGAGCTCACTGAAAATCAGCATTTGTTGTTGGCTGATTTTGCGACCATTATCGAGCGTGAGTTGGCACTCGGTGTGATTTATCAAAATCAGATTGAGCTAGTTAAGCAAAACAGAAATTTAAAACGAGAGTCGTTGATTGATCCACTCTTAGGGACCTGGAACAAAGTTGCCATAGCACGTTCGCTGAAAATTGAGATGGAACGATGCGTCAAGGCGCAAAAGCCACTTTCGCTACTATTTGTCTATCCTGATCAAATCGATGATTTGCGTGCTGTCTATGGAGCAGCGTCAAGTGATCAGTTATTAATTCGTACAGTAAGTCGTATCAGATCGTGCATCCGTCCGTTTGATGCATTGGGGCGCTTTGGCAGTGATCAATTGTTGATTGTTTTGCCTGGCGCGTCACATCTGGTTGTTATGGCTGTAACGGAACGGATCAGGCTGGCGATCATGACGCATCCAGAAATGATAGAAAACGTAGAAACTGCAATGACGATTTGCGCGGGTGTCGTGTCAACCGATACTTACCCTGACGCAGATCCCGAAATGTTAATCAGCTTAGCTGAAAAAGCCCTGCTATCTGCAAGGAGTGCGGGAAACAATACTGTTGTACAGGCTATGCCCGGGCAACCTGACCTGATAATTTGAATTATGCATTCTAAAATCCTTATCCTCGACTTTGGTTCACAAGTCACGCAATTGATCGCCCGTCGCGTCCGTGATGCTGGTGTGTTTTCCGAAGTGCACCCGTATGACGTCAGTGATGAATTTATTCGTGAGTATGGTGCATCTGGCATTATCCTGTCAGGTGGACCAAATAGCGTAACTGAAGGTGATACACCGCGTGCGCCAATGGCGGTGTTCGGTGCTGGCGTTCCTGTTTTGGGAATTTGCTATGGCATGCAAACCATGGCGGAACAGTTAGGTGGTAAAGTAGAAAATGGCTTGGTGCGTGAATTTGGTTATGCCGAAGTACGCGCACGAAGCCATACCGCCTTACTAAACGGCATCAACGATTTCGTGACACCAGAAGGTCATGGCATGTTGAAAGTCTGGATGAGTCATGGCGACAAAGTGAATGAAATGCCGCCAGGATTTAAATTAATGGCATCAACAGACAATTGTCCGATCGCGGCGATGGCGGACGAAGAGCGCCGTTTTTACGCGGTGCAGTTCCACCCGGAAGTGACGCACACAGTGCAGGGCGAGGCCATTATCAGCCGTTTTGTGCACGAAATTTGTGGCTGTAAATCTGACTGGAACATGCCAGACTATATCGCCGAAGCCGTTGCGTCAATCCGTGCGCAAGTGGGTACAGATGAAGTGATTCTTGGCTTGTCGGGTGGTGTTGATAGTAGTGTTGCTGCTGCATTGATCCATCGCGCGATTGGTGATCAATTGACTTGCGTATTTGTAGATCATGGTCTGTTGCGTCTCGATGAAGGCAAAATGGTCATGGACATGTTCAGTAAAAACCTGGGCGTTAAAGTGATACACGTTGATGCAACAGCGCAATTTATGGGGCATCTTGAAGGCGTTACCGATCCGGAAGCAAAACGTAAAATCATCGGTCGCGAATTTGTTGAAGTGTTTCAGGCGGAATCAGCCAAACTCAGCAATGCAAAATGGCTGGCACAAGGCACGATTTACCCTGACGTCATCGAGAGTGCTGGTAAAGGCAAAAAAGGGTCACACACCATCAAGAGCCATCACAACGTCGGTGGTCTGCCAGACACCTTGAATCTGAAATTGTTAGAGCCTTTGCGTGAACTGTTTAAAGACGAAGTGCGTAAGCTCGGTGTCGCACTTGGTCTGCCACATGGCATGGTGTATCGCCATCCTTTCCCTGGTCCTGGCCTCGGTGTGCGCATCCTTGGTGAAGTCAAAAAAGAGTTTGCTGATTTGCTGCGCAAAGCAGATGCGATTTTCATCGAAGAACTGCGCAATAACTTTGTCGATAAAAATGCAGAAAAGCCAGTCAGTTGGTATGACGCCACAAGCCAGGCATTTGCCGTGTTCTTGCCAGTCAAATCAGTTGGCGTGATGGGTGATGGCCGCACTTATGACTACGTTGTAGCGCTGCGTGCCGTGCAAACCCAAGATTTCATGACCGCACACTGGGCTCACTTGCCTCATGAGTTGTTAGGTAAAGTCTCTAACCGCATCATTAACGAAGTACGCGGTATCAACCGCGTGGTTTACGACATTTCTGGAAAACCGCCTGCGACGATTGAGTGGGAGTAAGGTTGTTTTTTTAACCCATTGATTCTATTGGGTTAAGTGAATCCATTGAAGATCTTGATTGCATCATCAATGGCATTTTTCATGGCATAGTGCCGAAGCTGAATCGAAGATGTAGCGAATACCATGTGACCGTATCGGTGGATGTCATGGTATCGACAACCGAGTGGATCGCAGCGCTTGTGCTGATACCGTCGCTGTCTGCTTTCGGCACATTGCTGTCTTTGCCCGTAAGCTTCAAATTCGCCGTAAAAGAGATTTTATGGATATACAAATACAATCAATTGGTGTCGTAAGTGCAATTCGGCCAAATGCTGAAGATGATTTTTGGGGCGGGGAGGAATCTTGCATAATGCTATCAGATCAATTCGAATCTGAAGCTCTATTGGGATTGTCCGAGTTCTCCCATATTGAGGTAATTTTTCTATTTCATGAAGTTGATCCTGGAAAGATTGTTTTTGGTGCGCGTCACCCTCGCAATAATTTGGAATGGCCAAAAGTTGGAATTTTTGCTCAGAGAGGTAAGAACAGGCCCAATCGAATTGGCAGCACTATTTGCCGCTTAATTCGAGTACAAGGAAAACAATTATTTGTTTCTGAGCTTGATGCCATCGATGGAACTCCAATAATTGATATTAAGCCAGTTATGGCAGAGTTTTTGCCTCGTCAAGAAATCAGCCAGCCAAAGTGGTCACATGAAATTATGAATGCATATTGGCTGAAAAAGTCCTGATGTTAGGAAAAGTGGGGGCAGAATTAGGCACATTCCCGACGGTCGCAATTGGTCGTCATTCCCGCGGAGGCGGGAATGACGAATCATAGGATCATGGATTTGAATGACTGCAAAGTAGAACATCAACTGTCGCTTATGGGCACCAAGCTGTCAGTCGAAAAGCGTTGTGCGTCGGACGTCGCGATCTGTGCTGCTTCCAGGTTTTCTTAGTATGGTATTTCGTATGGTATCGACACGCAGTGCTAATGCTAGTTGGTTGATTTTATAGCGTTTTTAGGTGCTATTGATCATAGAGCGGGAGTGTGGCTATTTTTTAACCCATTGATTCTGTTAGGTTAAATGAATGCAATTGATGATGTTGACTGCATTATTAATGGCATTTTTCATGGTAGAGGGCCGACCCTGAATCGAAGATATAGCAGATACCATGTGACCGTATCGGCATACGCCATGGTTCCGACAACCGAGTGCATTGCAGTGCTTGTGCCGATGCCGTCGATGTTTGCTTTCGGCACCAACCGGACGTTGGCAATGGCATTGAAACCCGTCGGCAGTTGAGTGTTATATTTTTTTGATAGGACGCTTATGGCATCCTCGCCTTTTAGTCTTTGGTTATTCATTGGATTTGCAGCATTAGCTTATCTGGCGGTCCCCCATTTTTGGAAGTACTGAACATCCAATTGCCGTCGACCTTTGAACAATTGGGCGAACCAAGTTTTGGCACCATATTTTCGCGTGATCCTAATAACTGGGGAAGTTCACACCAAGGTATGCCTACTATGCCAATTCAGGTTAGCAAAGATAAAAAATATTCTACGCGTGATTTTCGAAGCGCGATTTGTGGCAAGCTTTATTTTATTTTTTACATTGAATGAAAGTCAACCATGGTTAGACGCCACATTGTGCCAATTGTGTGTACTTCGCTACTTTGCTCGCTAGCGCACGCCGAGGTGGACGACGGCGTTGTGCCATACCGCCCCACCGTATCCAATCCGGCGCAGCTGTCGTTTCCAGGGCAGTTGGAGCTCGAATTTGGTGGACTCAGCGCTAAGACTGGTGACGTGAGTCGCGGCAGCTTACCTTACCTACTTAAACTGGCTTTTAATGAAAATTGGGGTGTACTTTTAGGTGGCGAAGCCTGGGTTCGCAATGCCAACAACGGTGCCGTGGATCGTGGATTTGGTGATACAACCGCCACACTTAAGCGGGCATTTTTGATCAACGAGTCCACCGCGTTGGGACTTGAATTCAACGTAAAGTCGCCCACGGCGAACACGGCAATAGGTACCGGAAAGGTGGATTACGGCATCAACGGAATTGTTAGTCATGATTTTGGCAAAATTGACATTGATCTCAACCTAAATGTGACGCACCTAGGTGGCACGGATGCTTTGGAGGGGGCTGTTCAAACCGGTTGGGCCGGATCGCTTTCCTATAACGTTGACGACAAATGGCAGTTGGACTTAGAAGTCTCAGGCACCAAACGACGCCTTGTGCCGAATACGGCACAATTTCTGGCTGCGGTGAGTTACAGCCCGACTAAACGCATGACCGTGGACATTGGTATCGTTAAAGGCTTAAATCCGTCATCGCCGGATTGGGCTATTTTCACTGGAATCGTGGTTCCAGTCACAAAATTTTGGTAGTCGCTCGATATCAGATTCTTGGTCACTAGATGATTGACTAAATCATTCAAATACTAAACTTCTTAGCAGGATTTAATGTTGATAAGCATTGGTCGTTAATCTGATGTTCGTTACTCGCGGCCGATTTTAGACACCGATATTCCCGAACATCACGGTTGATCCCGCACGTCATACCAATGCCCTAACTAGGGTACTTACAATCACTTAATAAACCTTTAGCCTATGTAAAAATGCTAAATTGCAACATTTGTGCGGTTGTAAACTGAGGAGTAATTGTGACTATCCCGATTGAAAGAGTGGTTAAATTTATTGGGAATTAACTCGGAATTGGAGCTGTGGCGGGCAGAGAACGGCCAGGAGCTGACACTCAAAGGCATCGGCGAAATCGATTAAATTTCAGAACAAAACCGGAGTTGTATGGACATTGTTTCACGATTTGGAGTTCTAGAAATTGTCAACGAACCGAATTATACGTTTCGCTCTGCCGACAACGGGACACGTTATGCTGCGGAGACATTGCTTCCTTCGATGTTAAAACCGACGTCTATGCATGGAGTGTGGTTGAACGGCGCTCCTATTGCAGTGTTCGGCGCGGCCGGTGGATGTAGCACTATTCACCAACATTCGGCTGTTCTACTGGACGACAACTTGTATTTGGCAGTAGGCGATTCTATCGTATGTTTTAACCTCGGAGGGAGGGAACTCGTTTGGGCTTTGCCGGTTGACTCCGCAACCTGCTTTGGCATTCATTACGATGCACGTCGAGATGCGTTAATTTCCCATGGCGAATTGGAAATTGCTCGGGTAAGCAAAGACGGTAAAATCGTATGGACAAGTTCGGGGGCGGATATTTTCTCTGAGGGCCTAACGCTGCAACCCGATTTCATACAGGCTATCGACTTTAACAGAAAGGTATACCGGTTCGATTTTTCTACCGGACTCGAATTTACACGATAAATCGCAGCCTTTAGATAGAAATCTCTTTCTGACGTGACAGGCGCGGTCCGGCCTGAAGCAGCCTGTCGCGAAAGACCCTAAGTAAAACTGGAGCATTAATGTCATTGAGTGAGAAAAATTCCTTGCCCGAGTTGGTGTGTCAAGTTAATCAGCTGCCATATGAATATGCCGATGGCGATGGCATTGAATTTGAACCATATGATACGTTTCTGTCGGCCGGCGAAACGGCCGATTGGTTCAAGGCTTGGACTGGCAATCCAAATGCGGATGCATCAAAATTCCGAGTGTTTGGCCAAGACGGCACCGGTGGTTACGCCGCGTTCTGGACCGTGCGAAGTACTGCTGATTTGTTGGCGCAGCCAATTGTGTTCATGGGGTCCGAAGGTGAGACCGCAATCTTGGCTCGCAATTTCTATGATTACCTTTGGCTTCTTGCTGCGGGACTGGGTCCATGCGAAGCGGCGTCATTGCCAGATGCGCCGCGTGTAGCACAGCCCGCACTGGAGTCGTTTGCATTGAAGAATTCAGCCCCTGTCCGCACTGCCGCGCAGGTGCTGCAAGACGCACGGGCAGAATTTCCCAGCTTTGTTCAGGATATCGAAGCTCAATGCCGATAACGGCCAATAGCGGACGTGTAAGAACATCATAAAAATATGAAAAAACAATACCGAATATACGTGAGATTTCTTAGTTTTCCAATTTTTTACACGATATTTGTGTTGTCGACTGCGTACGCGGTTGAACCTACATATCCAACTGTTTCGGAATCCACGCTGAAGGGTCAAGTCAGAACGAATCTCGACAGCCCCAAACCTACTCAAGGCCAGCTTAGAAGGAAAGAACATTTCACAAAAATGGTGGCTGCTTTGGGCGTGCCTACGAACGAATCTCTTCCAGTTACAGAGGATGCAAAGGAAATTAAGTCTCGTGGAGTGGATGAGGTTGCGAGGAGAGCTATTGCTGTTGCGGTCGCGGCAGTTAAGGGCGAAGGAATGCTGCATACAGAGGTTGTGTAACTCGTTAAGCGTTGGCAGATTGAAGATTATTTTAGTCCGCAAGAGCTAATATTCATAAAGAACCCTCTACCGACGCAAAACGACAAAATTAAGTTTGCTTGGCGTTATGAAGGACTTGAAGTGCTTCTCTGGGCCTTGGGGTACAATGCTCAATTGCCTCCGCCAAACGTCATCTGTGACGTAAAAAAAGATACAAAGACAATTGTGGGTAATAGAGCAGCGCTCCTAGCAAAGAATGCTAGGCCACGGAGCATCAGCGAGATTCTTGATATGGCAGACTACTATTATCGCCTTCACTGGGGAGCAATAGAACTTCGCCTGAAAAACAAGAAAAATTCCGCCATTGACGAGGAAATTATAGAGGAACGACACCGTGCCCTTAATTGGCTTATTAGGTACATGGGCGCGGAATGGGACGATGTGACGACCGATACTTAGCCTCAGACCTGGGAGGTGAGAGACGTTTGCTGAGCGCTGGCTGGCTTTCGCTGATCGTAGTAGACGACAGAGACCGGCCAGCAGCGGCCCTTCGGCCCAACCTCCAAATTAATGTTGCATAGGCAATTTTTATATGCCAGCATACGCTATTATATTTTTGCGCAATGATTAGCCCATTTTCTAATCACGCCTCGCTGGCCATCGAAAAGGTCCCTCAATGCACCTCAATTTTCACCTCAAGACAAAGCTATTAGCTTGCTTATTTTGTGCCGTGGCATTGCATACTCCGGTCTTTGCGCAATCCGCTGAAGATTTCAATATGAGTAGGGACAACCTGATGGTTGTGCTACGTGAATCGATTGGTGCGAATAAGCAGGATGACACCTTAGTGCCAACAGGAAAAAGGAAAGCCACGCTGCCAGATGGTCGGGTAGTTGAATTCGAAATCGCATCTTTCGAATTTATCGGCGATATGCATCTTAGATTAGTATTTGACGGGCCAAGCTCCATGAGGAATGCCACGCCCCAGGACCTCTCAAATTTGAAATTAACCGTTGCTGAGGCGTTGCGCGTTTCGATTGCAAACATAGAGCGCGTATATGGTCCACCAAAAGTATCTCCGTGGACCGGAGGCGTCATGCAGGTTCAGGGTAGGTCGCCGGATTTGGACAGCAGCTATTTCCTTGACCAAGCTTTTTGGGAGAGTCTCCTAAAACAATACCCCGATGGTATCGTTGTCGCGGTACCGAGTAGGGGTGGACTTTTGTATGCGCCGCTTTCGGATTCGCAAGATGTCAGCGGACTGCAAAAAACCATAATGGCACTACATGCAAGCAGTGAGAGGCTGCGCATATCTTCTGCGCTTTATCTGTTCAAAGATAATAAGTGGAGCATATTTCAAGCGCCGCACAAGCAATAAACTGCAATAATTTTGACAGGCGAAAACCGGCCATATAGATGCCGTTCATGAAATTAATACCAGAGGAGTTTTAAGATGAAATTCGACTGGCATGGTGCGGTGATAACGCGTTCAACTGGAATTGATTCCGATTACAGAAACACACAAAACGTCAGGCGTTTTCTGTCCGGTCAGTGCGGGCCGGATTTAAATTTGACCGCGAATTGATGGCATGGATACGAATTGGTATAGCAAAAAATATGGGCGATGTGGCAGACGAATGGAAGCGCCGTCGCCTTGGTCGGTAACTTGCTACAGGGCTACTGCGTTCGGCCAATTGCCGACGTAACGTTTTGCTACTCATATATGGAATTTAAATAAACAAAATAATATGAAGATTGAGGAAATTGAGCAGTGTTTAACCCAGTCGGATGCCTTTAAGAACAAGGATTTAAAGGCACTATTTGCTCTCGCAATTGAAAACTATGTTGCTTACCGGATTGATTTCACTAACGAATTGTCAGATGGAGATAGACTTCTTTTTCAGTGGGGTACTTACGACTGGGGCAAGGGAAAATTTTTTGAAATTGATCTTACGCGGCAAGTCATGTTCGATATTCAAGAGCCCGACGACCAATCGGACAGCATGCAACAGCTGAGAGTGACTTTTACTTATTCATGCAATGAAGAAACTGAAAATCTTGGAGAGGGTAACAGATGGTGTGCATCACCTTCAACAATTGGTGAATTTAGAGACTTTCTAAATGCAACGGGCGCAACCTTATGGGGAAATGATCACACACCTCAGGATTTAGAAGTTAATTTGGGGTACATCTAGTCTAGCGTGTCATCTTTGCAGCTTGAAAGGGCAAGTTGCGACCAGAAGCTGACGGTCGTGACGCCGAATAACCAAATATTGTCTTTATTATATTTATATAGCAATATTCTTTATTATTATGACCGATTCATACTGTCGTAGTGTGTAATCTTATTCAATAGCCGGTCAAAGCGGCCAGTGTTTTTTACTTAATTTGCGCAGTTTTAGGATGATTCATGTACAGTATAAATTACATAACAGTCGTCAATGCACGCGTACTACTTGTTTGTATGCTTAGTTTGGCGCTTGTTGCTTGTTCAACAACAGGTGGCGATGGCGGCGTTCCAAAACCCTTGGAGGTTATTACGCTGGATAACATGAAAGCCAATATTGTGGCGTTGTGGGGCACGTCTGACCGCGATTTATTCAAAACATCTTCGTTCAGCGAGTCTGAGAGATTCGTACTGTTACGGAGAGCTGTTCTGGAGCGCCATCTCGCTGTAAAGTATGGGAGTAAAGGCAGTTTCTTGGAGAACTGTTCTACGCTAAAGCTTCTTGCCATCAACCCAACGCCCCAAAAAAACGATGGCTCCAAGAATGAAATATGGGATATTGATGTTTGTTCTGTCAAGTATTCCGTTCCAATGGAATTGACAGCAGATGAGCGGGAGTTAGCATCAAAACACTCCTACGTTATCACCCCGTCCTTCTGATACACTGTTAGCAAATTTGTGAGAGGAGTTTGTTTCGATAAGACAAATGGTAAGTTAATCCGATAGTCAGTGGTAATCCAAGTTTCAAGACTTGATGTCTAAACTTTCGCTTTGGGGCGCAAGCTGTCACTCGAAAAACGCTTTTCGTCGGGTTGCGCGAGCTATACAGCTTACAGGTTTTCTTAACATGGTATTTTGTATGGTATCCACACGCAGTGCAAACGCTAGTTGATTGATTTTATAGCGTTTTAATGTGTTATTGATCATCGAGTGGAATGATTTGATGTCTGGCAACACAAAGCATTGATTGGCAGCCCCCCCCGGAAGCCCGCGTCGTTGCGGGCTTTTGCGTTTGACGTGTAAAGTTGATGCACGTTGGTTTAAAACTCAACCCAGTCCTTGTGAGAGTTTGCTATTTTTTCTCTTTTCTTTGGTGGCACGGCGGGCACCATTTTGAGCTTTCTCTGATTTGGAGTGCTGGCTGGCTTAATTGCTGCAACTTCTTCGGCTAAAGCGGCATTTTGCTGTGTGGTTTCGTCGATTTGATCGATGTCGGCGGTCTGTTTCTGGCTGGCATTGGTTATCTCGCTAATCACTGCTGAAACTCGTTGAACGCTGATGACAAATGCTGAAGTGTTAATTCAGTGATTGACAATCATTGTTTGCAATTGCGAGTCCACAAGGCCTATGTGGTTTGGGTGGGGTGTGGTTAATTTTTGAAATATAAAATTTGATTTGCTAAACTTGCAAGTAGGAACTAAAGCGCTTGATTAAAACGTTGGTGACGGAATACCTAAAAAGCACAAAAAGAAGAAGTAGGCAAGTTTGTTCGGCGGCTGTGGTATCATTCACGGTTCAGCGTAATTTATGTGGTTTTCTGGCATAAATTATTTCATCTGGCATTCATCATCCAAATTATTCCGGTTTGCATAGCAAAACAGCATTGATTTATCGTATTGGTGAGCCTGGACGGTCTTGTGGGCCATTAAATTCCTGGGAATAAGACGTGACCTATAGCGTCAAAGAAATTTTTTACACTTTGCAGGGCGAGGGCAATCATGCCGGGCGTCCGGCTGTGTTTTGCCGTTTTTCTGGTTGCAATTTATGGACTGGGCGTGAAGAAGATCGTTCGTCGGCAGTCTGTCAGTTTTGTGATACCGATTTTGTAGGCACCGATGGTGAGGGTGGTGGCAAATTTAAGCAGGCACAAGAGCTTGCGGCGACTATCGATGCTTTGTGGCCACAATCCTATGCTCCCAGTAAATACGTGGTATTCACTGGTGGTGAGCCCTTGTTGCAGCTCGATGCTGTACTGATTGAGGCTATGCACGCAGTTGGCTTTGAAATTGCCATTGAAACGAATGGCACTTTGCCAGTACCTGACGGGGTTGATTGGGTTTGCGTCAGCCCTAAAATGGGCTCACAGCTAGTTGTCCATAAGGGGAACGAGATTAAAGTCGTTATTCCGCAAGTTGGTCAGGATATGGCAGCATATGCTAATCTAGATTTTGAACATTACTTTGTGCAGGCAATGGATGGCCCTTTGAGGGATGAAAATCTGCGTCGTGCAATTGACTTCTGTAAACAGCATCCTCAATGGAAGCTGAGTTTGCAGACACATAAACTATTACAAATTCCCTAAGCTTTTCATGTTAACGATTACCCGAAAAATGGAATTCGATGCTGGTCATCGTATTCCCGATCATAGTAGCCAGTGTCGTAATTTGCACGGTCACCGCTATACCTTGCAAATTACCTTGACCGGTGAAGTGGTGCAGCAAGATGGTGAGTCTGATAATGGCATGATTATGGACTTTGGTGATATTAAGGCGCTCGCCAATAAACACCTGGTCAATTTGTGGGACCATTCCTTCATCGTCTATGAGAAGGATTACATCATCAAAAATTTCTTAGAGAAATTGCCTGGTCATAAAACGGTGGTGATCGATCGCGTTCCAACTGTCGAAAATCTGGCAAAGATTGCTTTTGATATTCTGAAAGACGTGTATCAAGATCACTTCGGGCGTAGCCTGAAGCTGGCTAAAGTAACACTCTATGAGACACCCAATTGCTGGGCTGAAATCGACGGATAATTTTGTGACAGAAGATAATAATCTGAATGCTGTTCCTGGTCATGCTGATCATGCTGACCAGGCAGCTTCAGATATTTTTTTTATGCGTGCCGCTTATGCGCAGGCGCAGTTGGCGTGGGATGAGGGGGAGGTGCCGGTTGGCGCTGTCATCGTGAAAGATGGTATTGTGATCGCCACTGGTTACAATAGACCCATCGTTGATCATGATCCGACAGCGCATGCTGAAATTATGGCTTTGCGCCGTGCGGCTGAGGTGTTGGGTAACTATCGCTTACCTGGCTGTGAGCTCTATGTCACGTTGGAGCCATGCGTCATGTGTGCCGGAGCGATGATGCATGCGCGACTGACGCGTGTTGTATTTGGTGCCAGTGATGCCAAAACCGGTGTTGCGGGATCTGTGTTGAATATTTTTGAGCAATCACAATTGAATCATCATACGCAAGTCAGTGGTGGCGTTTTGGCTGATGAATGTGCGCAATTACTAAAAGATTTTTTTGCTAGCCGACGTCGTGAAGTCGCAGAAAAAAAACGTCAGGCAAAATCCGAAATTCCATCTATTTGAGTTTTCTCCATGCAAACCCCGATTGCAACAGCAGCGACTCCTATTTCTCATTTAAAAATTGCCATTGTTGCGCCAAGTGGTGCGCCTCTTGATGAAGATGCGGTCATCCGGGGCATCACTTTTTTGCGTCAATGTGGCCATCAGGTTCACAGTTATTATCACCCCGAAGAAAAATTTCAACGTTTTGCAGCCAGTGATCAACTGCGTGTTGAGCAGATGCATGCTGCCGCTTCAAATTCTGATGTGGACGTGGTGATTGCTTTGCGAGGTAGTTATGGTTTTTCACGCATACTGCCACATCTTGATTTGGATTTTTTGGCGCGAAGCCAGAAAATTTTTGTCGGTTACAGTGACTTCACATTGATGCATCAGGCGATGTTGGCGCGCGGCGTGAAAAGTGTCGCAGGACCAATGCTCGGTGATTTTAGCCATCCTGATAATGTGTCCGACTATACGGTAAGTCAGTTTTTTGCTTGTTTGTCTGGTACTCGACATAGCGTGGAATTTGTAAGTGAGGGTACGCCCGATTTGCAGATTCAGGGGCGCTTATGGGGCGGTAATCTGGCGATGTTGGTGCATACTCTGGGTACGCCATATTGGACACAATTAGACGACGGGATTTTATTTCTGGAGGATGTTGGTGAACACCCGTATAGAGTAGAGCGGATGTTGTTGCAATTACATTTTGCGGGTGTGTTGGCCAAGCAGAAGGCAATTATTCTTGGTGATTTTTCTGGCTTCAGACTGGCGCCGCACGACAATGGCTATGACTTTGCACAAATGCTGAAGTACGTACGCAGCATTCTCTCTATCCCGGTATTGACTGGCCTTCCATTTGGACATATCCGCGATCATGCCAGCCTGGTAGTTGGCAGTGATGCCAGCCTGCAGGTCGAGCAAGGAAAAGTAACGCTGACAATGGAATATTTATTTTGAACTTTTTAAGCGTCTGACAATCTCAGGCTGGTTGCTCAGGTTTGTTTGAGGGCATATGCAAAATTATCGATATTTTGTATATGCCCTCGATGTTTATGGTCAACAAAATGATGCTGTTCTTTGATGTTGGTGCAGGATTTTTTTGAAACAACTCTATACAAAGGGGTGGTTGCTTTTCGATTAATGCCTCCCCTATGATAGAAGCCCCTTAATGTGCCAAAATGAACAATGTTCTTGTGCGCTGTTCAGGATTGAAAAAAACCGCTTATTGTCTGCTAATTCGTCATTTTGTTGCAACAAAATGAAAACTACTTTTTCTGAAAAAAAATCATCATGTCAGATTCGAATAATAAATTTTCTCGCGGCATGCGTTATGCCGTCACTGCGGTTGTGGTTGCCGGAGTCGTTTCAGGTATCTGGTGGATTACACATAAGCAGCCAGCTGCAGCTGGTGGTTGGCAGGGAAAAGGCGGGATGCCGGTTGCGGTCGGCGTTGCATCGGTAGTCAGACAGGATGCGCCTTTGCAATTGGCTGCCCTCGGTACCGTCAACTCAACTTACACAGTGACGGTGCGGAGTCGCGTGGATGGACAGTTAGAAAAGGTTCATTTTGTTGAAGGGCAATTGGTTAAACAGGGTCAACTGCTTGCTGAACTCGATGCGCGTCCGTACCAGGCTGCGTTGACTCAGGCCGAGGGGCAGTTGTTGCGTGATCAGGCATTATTAAAAAATGCTCAATTGGATTTGCAACGTTATCGTCAATTGCTCGCGCAAAATTCGATCGCTAAACAACAGGTAGATACACAGGAGGCCTTGGAGCAGCAGTACCAGGGGACGGTCAAAAATGATCAGGGTATCGTCGACAATGCCAAATTGCAATTAAGTTACAGCCGCATTACAGCACCAGTATCCGGTCGCGTTGGTTTGCGTCAGGTTGATCCTGGCAATATCGTTCACGCTAGTGATGCTAACGGTGTGGTCGTGATTACACAAATTGATCCTATCAATGTTTTGTTTTCAGTCCCGGAAACAAGTCTGAGCAGTGTTCTGGCTGCTTCACAACAGGCAAATGGACAATTGAAAGTGGAAGTATGGGACAGAGACAATCAACACAAAATGACAGAAGGCTTATTGTTAGCGATTGATAATCAGCTTAATACTGCCACTGGTACGGTAAATCTGAAAGCGAAATTTGCGAACGAAAAGCAAAACCTGTTTCCAAATCAGTTTGTCAATGTCCACTTACAGTTGGGCTCCAGAGCAAACGTACTCACAGTGCCAACGCCTGCGATACAACTGGGTAAAGTTGGTAGTTATGTTTATACCGTCAATGAAGATTCCACAGTGAGCATCAGCAAAGTCGTCTCTGGTCCTGTTTCAGGCGATAACACCATTATCGAAAGCGGTTTGCAAGCAGGCCAAAAAGTGGTGATCGACGGTCTGGATAAACTGCGAGAAGGCGCTAAAGTGAAGGTGGTTGACCGTAATGCAAAGCCTGATGCGGGTGGAGATGATGGTTCCCGTGGGCATGGAAAAAATCGTAAAGGTGGAGCGAACGCCACTGTCGCTTCCTCTGCATCGGCTTCAGTATCTTCGGCATCCCATGCAGTATCAGCATCAGCGCCAGCCACAAATTAAACGCAAGGAAATTGCATGAATCCGTCCCGTCCGTTTATTTTGCGGCCAGTTGCGACCACGTTATTGATGATCGCAATTCTGCTTACTGGTTTGTTGGCCTGGCGTTTGTTGCCGGTTTCAGCGCTTCCCGAAGTCGATTATCCGACGATTCAGGTCGTTACTCTCTATCCTGGCGCCAGCCCGGACGTGATTACTTCTTCGGTCACTGCACCTTTGGAGCGACAATTTGGTCAAATGCCAGGCTTGTCTCAAATGTCGTCGTCCAGCTCTGGTGGTGCTTCAGTTATTACTTTGCAATTCAGTCTGGATTTGACGCTGGATGTGGCTGAGCAAGAAGTGCAGGCTGCTATTAATGCCGCAAGCAATTTGTTGCCGAACGATTTACCGAATCCACCGATCTACAATAAGGTCAATCCGGCAGATACGCCTATTATGGCAATTTCTATTAGTTCCCCGACGCTGCCTTTGACCAAAGTTGAGGACTTGGTCGATACGCGTCTGGCTCAGAAAATTTCACAGGTGCCTGGTGTTGGTTTAGTGAGTATCAGTGGTGGTCAGCGGCCAGCGGTGCGGGTGCAGACAAATACACAAGCCCTGGCATATCGTGGATTAACTCTGGAAGACATTCGTACCGCAATCTCGAATGCTAACGTCAATCAGGCCAAAGGTAGTTTTGATGGTCCTTTGCAAGCGTCGACTGTGGATGGTAATGATCAGTTGAAGTCGGCAGATGAATATAAAGACGTTGTCGTTGCATATCAGAACGGCGCTCCAGTCAGATTGCGCGATGTAGCAAAAGTGGTGGAGTCAGCAGAAAATGTTCACCTCGCAGCATGGGCAGGCGCGACACCAGCGATCATTTTGAATATCCAACGTCAGCCAGGTGCCAACGTCATTAAAGTGACAGATAAGATCAAGGCATTATTACCGCAGTTGAAAGCTGGTATGCCTGGTGCTGTCGATGTGGAAGTACTGACGGATCGCACGCTCACGATACGCGCATCGGTTGAAGACGTGGAATTTGAACTGATGCTATCGGTCGCTTTGGTAGTGATGGTGATTTTTATTTTCTTACGCAATATTCCTGCAACCATTATTCCCGCTGTCGCTGTGCCGCTGTCTTTGATCGGTACGTTTGGCGTTATGTACCTGACTGGTTTCTCGATCAATAATCTCACTTTGATGGCATTGACTATTGCGACAGGCTTTGTGGTCGATGACGCGATTGTGATGATTGAAAACATTGCGCGTTACATCGAAGAAGGTGAAGCGCCGATGGCGGCTGCACTAAAGGGCTCTAAGCAAATTGGTTTTACGATTATTTCGCTGACCTTTTCTTTAATTGCTGTATTGATTCCACTTCTGTTTATGGGCGATGTGGTAGGTCGCTTGTTCCGTGAATTCGCAATTACGCTGGCGGTCTCGATTTTGATCTCGGCTTTCATTTCATTGACACTCACGCCGATGATGTGTGCACGTTTGCTTAAGCATGTGCCTGAAGAAAAGCAGGGACGTTTTTACCATGCCAGTGGACAGTTTTTCGATAACATCATTGCGTATTACGGCAAAATGTTGCAATGGGTATTGAATCGTCAAGGATTGACCTTATTGGTAGCACTAGGCACGCTGGTGTTGACGGCAGTATTGTACATATGGGTACCTAAAGGTTTCTTTCCGCTGCAAGATACAGGTGCGATTCAAGGCATCAGCGAGGCTTCACAATCGATCTCATTTTCTGCTATGGCGGCGCAGCAAGAGGCATTGGCAAAGAAAATTCTGCAAGATCCAGCGGTGGAAAGTTTGTCGTCTTTTATTGGTGTTGATGGTGCAAATGCCTCTTTGAATAGTGGTCGTTTGCTGATTAATCTGAAACCGAAAGAGAGCCGTGACAATATCCGGACAGTGAATGAGAGATTGCAAAAAGTAGTGAGTGACATACCCGGTATGTCTTTGTATTTGCAACCTGTGCAAGACTTGAGTATTGATGCCCGTGTTAGCCGGACGCAGTATCAGTTCACATTGCAAGCAACGAACCCGGAAGACTTGTCCACCTGGACACCTAAACTCATTGCGGCTTTGCAGAAATTGCCCGCATTGGCTGATGTTGCCAGCGATTTGCAAGACAAAGGCTTACAAGCTTATGTACAAATCAATCGTGATACCGCGTCACGTCTGGGCGTGACGACGGCTGCAATTGATAATGCTTTATACGATGCATTTGGTCAGCGTTTAATCTCGACCATTTTTACCCAAACGAATCAATACCGTGTGGTGTTGGAAGCTGATCCGGCAATGCAAAAAGGACCGCTGTCCCTGAAAGGGATTTATGTTCCAACGTTGACTGGTGGTCCGGTGCCGTTAGATACGGTTGCAACGATAGAGCAGCGTTCGACATCATTGACGATCAATCATTTGGGGCAATTCCCGACCGCGACGATTTCATTCAATCTGGCGAGAGATGCATCGCTGGGCGCTGCGGTAGAGGCCATTCACCAGGCTGAGGCGGAGTTGGGCATGCCGGCGAGCATAGAAACGCGCTTCCAGGGCGCGGCAATGGCATTTCAGGCTTCACTCAGTAATACCCTGTGGTTGATTTTGGCGGCGATTATCACGATGTATATCGTGTTAGGTGTTCTGTATGAGAGTTATATCCATCCGATTACGATTTTGTCGACCTTGCCTTCAGCAGGTATTGGTGCATTGCTGGCTTTGTTGGTCAGCGGTACTGAGCTGAGTGTGATTGCGATCATTGGCATCATTTTGCTCATCGGTATCGTCAAGAAGAACGCGATTATGATGATTGATTTCGCCCTTGAGGCGGAGCGTGATCATGGCATGGAGCCACGCGAAGCCATTTATCAGGCATGCTTATTGCGTTTCCGACCGATTCTGATGACGACGATGGCAGCGTTGCTGGGTGCTTTGCCTTTGATGTTAGGTGGCGGTATGGGGTCTGAATTGCGGGCGCCATTGGGTATTACGATGGTTGGTGGGCTGATGGTGAGCCAGGTGCTGACCCTATTTACGACACCGGTTATTTACCTGGCATTTGATCGCTTAGCTCGTCGTTTTGGTAAGGTTTCTACGCCTGTTGTTGGGAATGAGGTCGAAGTATGATGTCCTCGGGGCCGTTTATACGTCGTCCAATCGCCACCACGTTGTTGACGCTGGCCATTTTTTTGGCGGGAATGTTGGCATTCAGATTGTTGCCGGTTTCTCCTTTGCCGCAGGTTGATTTTCCAACGATTTCGGTCAATGCGCGCTTGCCTGGCGCAAGTCCGGAGACGATGGCGGCAACCGTGGCAACACCATTAGAGCGAGCCTTGGGACGTATCGCCGGCGTAACGGAGATTACTTCTTCCAGTTCTCTCGGTTCGACCAATATTACCTTACAGTTTGATTTAGATCGTGACATTAACGGTGCGGCACGTGACGTGCAAGCGGCAATTAATGCCGCTCGTTCTTTATTGCCGACTGGTATGCCAGCCAATCCAACGTACCGGAAGGTGAACCCAGCTGACGCGCCTATCATGATCATTGCCTTGACATCAGATTCCATGACACGTGGTCAGATGTACGATGCGGCAGATACGATACTTGGACAAAAACTAGCTCAGGTGAGTGGTGTCGGTAACGTCATTGTTGGTGGGGGATCGCAACCTGCGGTGCGTGTGGCAGTCAATCCTTTGCAATTAAATCACTATGGCATAGGAATGGAAACGGTGAGGGCAGCAATTACCACCACCAATGCGAATCGGCCAAAAGGTTTTATTGAAGATGAAACGCATCATTGGCAGGTTCAGGCGAACGATCAAGCTAAATTAGCGAAAGATTATTTGCCTTTGATTGTTAGTTATAAAAACGGTAATCCGGTTCGAATTTCAGATATTGCTGCCGTTAATGATTCAGTGTTAGATGTCAGGAATGCGGGTTTGTATGGAAAACAACCGGCGGTTATGCTGATTTTGTTCCGTCAACCTGGCGCCAATATTATTGAAACGGTTGATCGTGTTAGTGCATTACTGCCGAGCCTGAAAGCTTCAATTCCAGCTGCGATCAACATGGATGTGGTGATGGATAGAACACCGACGATTCGTGCCTCCTTGTTTGAGGTGGAGCGGTCACTAGTGATTTCTATTGGCTTGGTAATTCTGGTGGTATTTCTGTTTTTACGAAATGGAAGGGCTACAGCGATTCCGGCGATTACCGTCCCCGTCTCTTTGGTTGGTACGTTTGCAGTCATGTATATGGCTGGATTCTCGTTGAATAATCTGAGCTTAATGGCGTTGACCATTGCGACCGGATTTGTGGTCGATGACACGATCGTTGTTCTGGAGAATATTAGCCGTCATATCGAAAATGGTTTGAGTCCATTTCAAGCGGCAATTAAGGGTGCGAAAGAAGTTGGTTTTACTGTTTTGTCGATGAGCATTTCGCTTATTGCCGTCTTTATTCCTATTTTGCTGATGGGTGGCATTATCGGTCGCTTGTTCCGCGAGTTTGCGGTGACTTTGTCGGTGGCGATTCTGGTGTCGTTCATTGTTTCTTTGACGACGACACCAATGTTGAGTGCATTGTGGCTCAAACCGCATAGTGAAGCGAAACATGGAAAAGTATTTCAATTTAGTGAGCGCGTATTTGAGTGGATGTTATCGGTTTATCGTCGCTCCCTCCATTGGGCGTTGGCACATGGACCCGTCATGATGGTGCTTCTATTTGCGACGATTGCGTTGAACGTTTACCTTTACATTATTGTGCCTAAAGGTTTTTTTCCTCAGCAAGATACCGGGCGCCTTAACGGTATGATACAAGCGGATCAAAGTATTTCGTTTCAGGCTATGCAGGTCAAGTTGAAACGTTTTATAGACGTCGTTGGTGCTGATCCCGCTGTCGATAAGGTCATAGGATTTACTGGCGGTGGACAAAGAAATACGGCGAATATGTTCGTTTCGCTCAAACCTCTGACACAGAGAACAGAAACGGCCGATCAGGTGATTGCACGTTTGCGCAAGACTTTGTCAAAAGAGCCTGGAGCGAGTTTGTTTTTGCAGTCGGTACAAGATATTCGAATTGGCGGTCGCGCCAGCAATGCACAGTATCAATACACGCTGCAAGGAGATAGTCTGGATGAACTACGTTTATGGGCGCCAAAAGTCGAGGCAGCAATGCGTAAGTTACCGATGCTGGCCGATGTGAATACCGATCAGCAAACTAAGGGTCTGCAAACCAGTCTGGTATTTGATCGTGATGCCATGGCACGTCTGGGGTTAACGCAAAATCAGGTTGATTCAGTGCTCAATGATGCTTTTGGTCAGCGTCAGGTATCGACAATTTACAATGCGCTGAATCAGTACCATGTTGTGCTCGAAGTGGCACCTGAATATTGGCAAAATTCGGAAGGTCTCAAGAGCATTTATATGCAGACACCAGGCGGTCAGCCGATTCCGGTTTCTGCGTTTGCACGTTGGGAACCAACCACGACTTCACTGTCTGTCAATCATCAGAGTCAGTTTGCCGCGACGACCATCTCGTTTAATCTCCCGCCCGGAACTTCTTTGTCAGATGCGACCAAGGCGATCGATGGCGCATTGGCAGAAATAGGCTTGCCAACGTCAGTGCAAGGTAGTTTTCAGGGGAGTGCAAAAGGCTTTCAAGATTCCCTCAGCAGTCAGCCATTTTTGATTTTGACCGCCTTGGTTGCTGTCTACATTGTGCTTGGCATGTTGTACGAAAGTGTCGTACATCCGTTAACGATTTTGTCGACCTTGCCGTCGGCTGGTGTCGGTGCGTTGCTGGCTTTGATGGCAGTGGATTCAGAATTTAACATTATTGCTTTGATTGGTATTTTGTTGTTGATAGGTATTGTCAAAAAGAACGCGATCATGATGATTGACGTTGCCTTGACTGCGGAGCGAGACCAGAAATTACCTCCGGAGGAAGCGATCCTACAAGCTTGTTTACTGCGATTCAGACCAATTATGATGACCACACTCGCGGCATTATTCGGTGCTCTGCCACTTGCCTTGGGACATGGCGACGGTTCAGAAATGCGCACACCTTTAGGCGTCTCTATCGTCGGCGGACTGATCTTGAGTCAATTGCTCACGTTATACACGACGCCAGTGGTTTATTTGTATTTAGATCGCTTCCGTTTGTGGTGTTTGTCTTTCCGTCGCGGCGGACAAGTCATCGTTGAAAAATACTAGGATTGATTGTTATGTCGAAAAAAATGTTGAAAACGATGTGTAAACCTAAATTGATGGTCAGCCTCTTAGTGCTTGGTTTATCAGCATGTGCAATTGGTCCTGATTACGTCAAGCCTGCAATCGATACACCAGCAAGTTTTAAAGAAGATGGCCGTTGGAAAACCGCGCAACCGATGGATGCCAGTCCTCGTGGCGCGTGGTGGGAGGTATATCAGGATGAACAACTCAATAGCCTGATCAAAATTTTAAATGAACAAAGCCCAAGTATTGTTCAGGCTGAAGCGCAGTATCGTCAGACGAAAGAGTTGCTGAATCAGGCTGAGTCAAGTTTGTTTCCGCAAATCACGGGCAATGCGGGTGCCAAGCGTGGCGTGAATGCTGCCGATGCTCCTGTTACAAAGCAATATTCCGCTGGTGTTACTGCAAGCTGGCAAATTGATCTATGGGGTAGTGTGCGACGCGCAATTGAGGCTGGCCAAGCTAAAGAAGAGGGAAGTGTCGCGCAATTAGCTGCGATTAAATTGAGTAGTCAGGCGCAATTGGTGACGGCTTATTTGCAGCTAGTGGTCGCTGATGTTCAGTTGACGCAGTTGCGTGCTAGCGAGAAAGCATTAAATGAGACACTGACATTGACCCGCAATCAGTTTAAGGCTGGCATCGTTTCTGACGCCAACGTTGCTTTGGCTGAGAGCCAGTTAAAAACTGCGCAAGTGGCAACCATTGATAAGCAACTCACTCGCACTCAATTGGAGCATGCAATCGCCGTTGCCTTGGGTAAGCCACCGGCCAACTTTGCATTGGATGTATCCAAGTCGACACCGCATTTGCCACAGTTACCTTCAGTGCTGCCATCACAGCTTTTGGAGCGTCGCCCCGATATTGCAGTCGCTGAACGGAATATGGCGGTGTCAAATGCGCAAATTGGTATTGCGAAAGCGGCTTATTTCCCGACAATTAGCTTGTCTGCCAGCGGTGGTTATAACGGTAATGCGTTCTCGGATTTGATTAGCGTTCCCAATCGTATCTGGTCCCTGGGGCCGCAATTGGTTGGTAGCATTTTTGATGCAGGCGTTACCAAGTCCAAGACTGCGCAAGCAGTGGCGGTCTATGATCAAAGTGTTGCCAGTTACAAGCAAACGGTGTTGACCGCGTTTCAGAACGTAGAAGACGGTTTGGTAGCCCAGAGTTTGCTTGAGCAGGAAGAGCGTTTGCAAAATGAGGCTTTAGTCGCAGCACAGCGCTCGGAATTGATCACTAAAAATCAGTATGCGGCTGGCACTGTAAGTTACATCAACGTTTTGACTGCGCAAACTACTCGTATCAATGCAGAAGCGAGCTTGTGGAACGTCAGGAATCGTCAATACGCTAACAGCGTCGCATTCATCGCTGCGATCGGCGGCAGCTGGTAATCCGGAACTTGAACTGTATTAAAAAGCCGCTTGCTTTTGATCTGCAAGCGGCTTTTTTATTGAGGCCAAATTACTTTGCGTGATTAGTCACCAGCATAAATATCGTTGTCTTTGGTTTCGCGGATAAACAAGGCGCCGATAACAAAAGTCGTTAAGGCGATCACGATTGGGTACCACAAACCGTAGTAAATATCGCCTTTAAACGCCACCAAGGCAAAAGCGGTTGTCGGCAGCAAACCACCAAACCAACCATTACCGATATGGTACGGCAATGACATTGATGTATAGCGGATACGGGTTGGGAACATTTCTACCAACATCGCAGCGATGGGACCGTACACCATCGTGACATAGATCACCAGGATGGTCAGGAGTAATAACACCATCGGTTTATTGATTTGCTCCGAATCCGCTTTTGGTGGGTAGCCTGCAGCTTTAATCGCGTCTGCGAGCTCTTTTGAGAATGCTTTATCTTTCGCTGCTGCGTCTTCTTTGGATAAACCAGCGGAACTATACGAAGTGAAAACTTTGTCGCCTACTTTGACCGTTGCAGGGGTTCCGGCTGGTGCTACTTCGTTGGAGTAGTTGACTGATGCCGCTGCCAATTTCGCTTTCACGATGTCGCAGGAGGAGTTGAACTTCTTAGTTCCAGTCGGATTGAACTGAAATTGGCAATCTGCAGGATCAGCAGTGACTACAACCGGTGCATTTTTCAATGCTGATTCCAAGGCTGGATTTGCATAGTGTGTCAGTGCACTGAAAATAGGGAAGTAAGTTACTGCAGCAATAAGACAACCTGCCAGAATAATAGGTTTGCGACCAATTTTGTCCGATAAAGTACCAAAGATAATAAAAAATGGTGTACCGATTACGAGGGACGCTGCGATCAATAAGTTGGCGGTAGCACCGTCGACTTTCAACGTTTGCTGCAAGAAGAACAATGCATAAAATTGACCTGTATACCAAACCACAGCTTGACCCGCAGTTAACCCGACCAAAGCCAGAATAACGATTTTTAAATTTTTCCATTGGCCGAATGACTCGGTCAAAGGTGCTTTCGATGTTTTGCCTTCTGCTTTCATTTTTGCAAAAGCTGGTGACTCATGCATGGACAGACGGATCCATACGGACACTGCCAGCAAGAATACCGAGACCAAGAACGGAATGCGCCATCCCCATGCAGAGAATGCGTCTTCGCCGATTGCCTGACGTGTTCCCAGGATCACCAGTAGTGACAAAAACAAACCCAGCGTCGCTGTGGTCTGAATCCAGGCTGTGTATGCTCCACGTTTTCCATGTGGGGCATGTTCTGCGACGTACGTGGCTGCACCGCCGTATTCGCCACCTAAGGCCAGACCTTGCAAAATGCGTAGCGACACCAGAATCACTGGTGCAGCCATGCCTATCGTTTCAAAGTTCGGTAACAAGCCAACGCAGAAGGTTGAGCCACCCATGATCAGGATCGTCACCAGGAACGTGTATTTGCGACCTATCATGTCCCCTAAACGTCCAAACACCAATGCGCCAAACGGGCGCACAATAAAACCTGCAGCGAAAGCCAGCAAAGCAAAAATGAATGCAGTATTAGGATCCGTACCAGCAAAGAATTGTTTGGCAATGATGGCCGCTAAAGAGCCGTAAAGATAAAAGTCGTACCATTCAAAAACGGTGCCTAAAGAAGACGCAAAAATTACTTTACGTTCCTCTGAGGTCATTCCGCCTGACGTTGCGATAGGTGCTGTCGCCATGCTTGTCTCCTGATTATGTTTTAAAGTATGTTGGCAAAGCGTGCTGATGAAATTGTTTAGTCACGGTTTTTGCACAGCCTGAGTGTGCGAGCTGAAACTTACGCGATACTGTCTTGAAACTTACAGAAGCTTACAATGTGGCAATGAAACGACGCAGATTTGTTTTTATGCGGCATTTTTTAGCTCAAATAAAAAAATAAAATATTTTCGAACGGTCGTGCTATATTATGTTTTTGAGCCCTGAATCAGTTTGGTGATTCGTTGGTGACGCCGATTTTCTCTTTTTAAATTTAAACATACTAAGATTGGAGACCCACATGTCTGATGCTGTCATTGTTTCTACCGCTCGTACTGGCCTGGCAAAATCCTGGAAAGGTGCCTTTAATATGACGCATGGCGCTACTTTAGGTGGGCATGTGCTGGCGGCAGCGATCAGTCGCGCCGGGATAGAGGCAGGTGAGGTTGAAGATGTGATCATGGGTTGCGCAACGCCAGAAGGAGCAACTGGCAGCAATATCGCTCGTCAGATTGCTTTGCGTGCCGGATGCCCGGTGACTACTGCTGGTATGACAGTCAATCGTTTTTGCTCATCAGGTCTGCAAACCATCGCTTTGGCAGCGCAGCGCATTATTGCTGGAGAGGGAGACGTCTATGCGGCGGGTGGCGTCGAATCGATCTCTTGTGTGCAAAATGAAGCCAATACGCATATGTTAGTTGAGACTTGGCTCAAGCAACACAAGCCAGAAGTGTATTGGCCTATGCTGCAAACTGCAGAAACAGTTGCCAAACGCTATAACATTTCGCGCGAGCGCCAGGATGAATATGGTGTCAGAAGCCAGCTCCGCGCTGCCGCTGCGCAAGCGCAAGGATTGTTCGATGCGGAAATCGTGCCAATGACTACAGTCATGGGCGTGGCAGACAAAGCTAGCGGCATGTTAACAACCCGTGAAGTAACCATTTCTTCCGATGAAGGTATCCGTGCAGATACGACGCTGGAGGCAGTTGCTAAAATACGCTCCGCGGTTCCCGGTGGCGTGATTTCTGCTGGCAATGCAAGCCAGTTTTCTGATGGTGCATCCGTTGCGGTCGTGATGAATAGCAGACTGGCTGAGGCCAAAGGTTTGCAACCTTTAGGTATTTTCAGAGGCTTTGCGATTGCTGGTTGTGAGCCAGATGAAATGGGTATCGGCCCAGTATTCGCAATTCCTAAATTATTGAAAAAAGCCGGTCTGAAAGTCGAAGACATCGGTTTGTGGGAATTGAACGAAGCATTTGCGGTACAGGTCTTGTACTGTGCAGATAAGCTTGGCATTCCCATGGATCGATTGAATGTGAATGGCGGCGCCATTGCCGTTGGACATCCTTACGGCGTGTCTGGCGCTCGCTTGACAGGTCATGCTTTGATTGAAGGTAAGCGTCGTGGTGTTAAATATGTTGTGGTTACTATGTGCATTGGCGGAGGGCAAGGCGCGGCTGGCTTATTTGAGGTCGTCTGATTAACTAGGATAAACTACGCCCTAGTGTAAGTTTTGTCAGGTTCGTGCAAGTGCAGAAAAACATATTGCTTTGTATGAATTTTTTACAGGTTTGATATTTTCTCAATAATGCCATGCAATCAAAAATCCTTTCCCGTCGCGATTTAGAATTTTTACTGTATGAATGGTTGGATGTTGAATCATTAAATCAACGTTCCCGTTTTGAAGATCATAATCGCGAAACTTTCAATGCTGCTTTAGATACTTGCGAGCAAATTGCAACAGAATTGTTTGCCACGCATAACAAGAAAAGCGACCAAAATGAGCCACATTTCGATGGCGAGGTCGTTCATATGATTCCTGAGGTAAAGCAAGCATTGAGCGCGTTTCGCGATGCGGGTTTGCTGGCTGCAGGACAGGATTTTGAATATGGAGGCATGCAATTGCCATGCGTTGTTGAGAAAGCTGGTTTTGCGTACTTCAAAGGCGCCAATGTTGGCACAGCCTCTTATCCATTTTTGACAATAGGTAATGCCAATACTTTGCTCAAATGCGGTACGCCTGAGCAAATCAAATTGTTTGTAAAGCCGATGCTCGAAGGTCGTTTTTTCGGCACGATGTGTTTGTCGGAACCGCAAGCGGGCTCGAGTTTATCCGATATCGTCACTCGTGCGGAACCACAAGAAGATGGCACCTATCGACTCACTGGCAACAAGATGTGGATATCGGCGGGAGATCATGAATTATCTGAAAATATCGTCCACCTGGTCTTAGCCAAAGTGCCAGATGAAAATGGTCAGCTGATCCCTGGCGTTAAAGGGATTTCACTATTTATTGTCCCGAAATATCTTCTTAATCTTGATGGTTCCAGCGGTGAACGCAACGATGTCGTTCTGGCTGGGTTGAATCACAAAATGGGTTACCGCGGTACCACCAATTGCTTGCTTAATTTTGGCGAAGGTAAATTTAAACCGTTCGGTAAAGCCGGTGCCGTTGGTTACCTGGTGGGTACGTTGCATCGTGGCCTGGGTAATATGTTTCATATGATGAACGAGGCACGTATTGGTGTCGGTTTAGGTGCAGTGATGCTGGGATATACCGGCTATCTGCATGCGCTGGACTATGCGCGCAATCGTCCGCAAGGACGTTCGCCGCTGAATAAAGATCCGGCTGCACCGCAAATTCCGATTATTCAACATACCGACGTTAAGCGTATGTTGTTGGCACAAAAGTCGTACGTTGAAGGTGGTTTGGCGTTGACGTTGTATTGCGCCAGATTGGTCGATGAAGAACGCACGGCAACGACGTCAGAAGCACGTCAACATGCAGCAATGATTCTTGAAATTCTGACTCCGATTGCTAAGTCCTGGCCTTCACAATGGTGCCTGGAAGCGAATAATCTCGCCATTCAGGTGCACGGCGGTTACGGCTACACCCGTGAATACAATGTCGAACAGTTCTATCGGGATAATCGCTTGAACCCGATTCACGAAGGTACGCATGGGATACAGGGTCTTGATTTACTTGGACGTAAGGTCGTCATGCAAGATGGTGCGGCACTCGAAGCCATGGGAGAGTTGATGCATAAAACGCTGATGCGTGCCGCTAACCAACCAGAATTGGTTGAGTTTGGTAAGGCACTGGCACGTGCTTTACAGCGCTTGGCGCAAGTCACCAAGCAATTGCACGCTTGTGGTGATACCAATAAATCCTTAGCCAATGCATCTGCCTATCTTGAAGTGTTTGGGCATGCGGTGATTGCGTGGATTTGGTTGGAACAGGCATTACTGTGTGTAGGTAAAGAGCGCCATCACGATGCAGATTTTTATGCAGGCAAACTGCAAGCTTGTAAATATTTCTTCCATTGGGAGTTGCCTAAGGTGCATCCATTACTCGATTTACTGGGCAATATCGATACCACGACTTATGAAATGCAAGACAACTGGTTTTAAACATAATCAGTTCAGCTGAAACCCACTTAGCATCGTCTCATCAAAATAACAATGGAGAGCAAGAATGAAAGCAGTGCGCACAGTACAGGAATTATTTAATCTCAGCGGTAAAACAGCTTTGATCACAGGCGGTTCGCGAGGTCTGGGTTTGCAAATGGCAGAAGCTTTAGGCGAACAGGGCGCAAAGATCGTGATTTCTTCACGCAAACAAGCAGAATTGGATGAAGCCGTTGCGCATTTGAATAGCCGTGGAATACAAGCGAGTGCAATCGCTGCGGATTTGTCAAAAGAAGCTGCAGTAACCAGCTTAGCAGATGCTGCAATTGAGAAGCTTGGCCACATTGATATCCTGATCAACAATGCTGGCGCAACCTGGGGCGCCCCTGCTGAAGATCATCCTGTTGAAGCCTGGGATAAAGTCATGAATCTCAATGTCCGCAGCATCTTTTTATTGTCTCAGGCAGTGGGTAAACGTTCGATGATTCCACGCCGTTCTGGCCGTATCATCAATATTGCATCAATTGCTGGTTTGGGCGGCAACCCACCAGGTACCATGCAGACCATTGCTTACAACACATCGAAGGCGGCAGTCATCAACTTCACCCGCACACTGGCGGGAGAATGGGGGGTGCATGGCATCACCGTGAATGCCATTGCACCGGGATTTTTCCCTTCCAAGATGACCAAAGGCATACTCGATCATCTGGGCGAAGAGAAGCTCGCCAAAGAAGCACCGCTGCAACGCATCGGTGATGACGAAGACTTGAAAGGTGCTGCTTTATTGTTTGCTTCCGATGCTGGTAAGCACATCACCGGTCAGACGCTAGCTATAGATGGCGGCGTGTCGGCGGTGTAATGATGGAATCAACCAAGACTGAACCGACGGGTTTGCAACAGCCATCTCCAATACTTAATCCCTTCTTACATGATTTGGGTGTTGAATTTCTGGAGATGGAAAACGGCACCGCAAGATTGTCTCTGGATCTCACAGAAAAACACATGAATATTTGGCAAATTACTCATGGTGGTGTCATCATGACTTTGCTCGACGTTGTCATGGCAATGGCGGGGCGATCCTTGCATGAAGATTTAAAAGGTGTCGTGACCGTCGAAATGAAAACCAGTTTTCTACAGCCGGGTGGTGTTGTGGGTGGTCGTATCGAAGCACGTGGCAAGGCGTTCTATCAATCGACAACGATGTGCTTTTGTGAAGGTGAAGTCTGGAATGGTGATCGTTTGATTGCTAAAGCGATGGGTACTTTCAAATACTTGCGTCGCTTGAAATCCGGTGAAAACATGAAAAAACTCTATGGTAGTGATTAATAAATGGAGTGAGAGTTGATCACGAAGATGAGAAATGACACTGGAATCGCTTTAATGTTTCGTCTGACATTTTATTAAAAAATACAAAACCAGGAGACAACATGCAGCATGACATATTGGTATCTTTAAGGCATTCTTCGAGCATTCGTAAAATCAATAACGTATCCATCATTCTCTCTGCTATGTTTGTCTCAATCGCCCAAGCCCAAGCGCAAGCGATACTCCCTGATCCCGCAGCCACAGATCCGCAAAAGCTCGGTTGGATGCAAGGCTTCCCACCACCGCCCGATAAAATTATTCAGTTTGCTAACGGTAGTAATTACCAGTTTCCAAAAACTCGCTGGGCATTTTCACACGGACGTGAACTGGGCCCAACAGCAAATGTCTGGCACGGAACCGACAATGTATCTCGGTTGCCATCTGCGGCACGTGAACTTGATGACGTTGGCTTTCAGGACGAACATGGCAAAGACACGACCTGGGCCGCCATGTTGAATGTGACCTATACCGATAGCGTACTGGTGATGCATAAAGGTAAGGTGGTCTATGAAAAATATTTCGGCATTAGCAAACCCTACCTACCGCATATTGCAATGTCGGTGACTAAATCCTTTGTAGGTACGATGGCTGCAATGTTGGTGGCGGATGGAAAACTCGATCCGTCGGCAATTGTGACCAAATATGTACCTGAGTTGAAAGATTCTGCTTATGGTGATGCAACGGTCAGGCAAGTCATGGACATGACGATCGGCGTTAAATATTCCGAAGCGTATGCTGATCCAAAAGCAGAGATCTGGGACTATGCACGCGCTGGAGGCTTGTTGCCAACTGCACCTGATTATCAGGGGCCACGCACTTACTATGATTTTTTGGTAAAGCTGCAAAAAGAAGGCGAACATGATGAGGCGTTTGCCTACAAAACCGTGAATGCCGAAGTGTTAGGCTGGATCGTCCGACGTGCGTCAGGTAAATCATTATCCGATTTGATGTCAGAACGCATCTGGCAAAAATTAGGCACTGAAAATGATGCTTACTTTTCGGTTGATCGCATCGGTACTGAGCAGGGTGGTGGTGGTTTAAATCTGACCTTGCGTGATATGGCAAGGTTTGGTGAGATGATGCGTTTGAATGGACGCTACAATCAGCAACAAATTATTCCTGCGGCTGTGATTCAAGAAATCCGTCACGGAGGCGACCCTGGTAAATTCGCTAAAGCCGGATTCACGACCTTGAGTGGCTATTCGTATAAAGATATGTGGTGGGTTTCGCACAATTTGCATCAAACCTACGAAGCACGTGGCATCCATGGCCAGCGCATTTATATTGATCCGGTCGCAGAGATGGTGATCGTCAAATTTTCATCGCATCCTGTTGCTGCTAACGGAGCCAGTGATGCGATCACTTATCGCGCGTTTTCTGCAGTCGCGAATTATTTAATGAAATGAGAAACTATCCATGACTCAATATCAACGTATCGTTCTGGCTTCGCGCCCAGATGGCAATGTTCTTGCATCTAATTTTCGTTTAGAAACACTACCTATTCCCGAGATTAAAGATGGGGAAGTACTGATTCGTAATCACTTTTTGTCCCTCGACCCGTACATGCGCGGTCGCATGGAGGACGCAAAGAGTTATGCGGCACCGCAAGCCATTGATGAAACCATGATAGGTGGCACAGTAGGTGAAGTCATTGCAAGTAAAAATCCACGTTTTGCCGTTGGCGATAAAGTACTGGGTATGTTAGGTTGGACCGAAGTGGGTGTGTCTGATGGCGTGTTGTTGCGCAAATTGGATACCACGCATATTCCGTTATCGGCTTATCTCGGTGTGGTTGGTATGCCGGGGCTGACGGCTTGGTACGGTTTAACGCAAATCATGCAACCAAAAGCGGGCGAAACTGTTGTCGTATCCGCTGCCAGCGGTGCTGTTGGTAGCGTGGTAGGCCAGTTAGCAAAGCAAATGGGATGCCGCGTTGTTGGTATTGCTGGTGGCGCAGAAAAATGTACGTATGTGGTCAACGAATTAGGCTTTGACGCCTGCGTCGATTACAAAGCAGGGCAATTGCAGGCAAACCTTGCGGCTGCAACGCCAAATGGGATAGATGCCGTTTTTGAGAATGTCGGTGGCGAGATTTTCGATGCCAGCCTGGCGCGTATGAATCCGTTTGGACGCATTGCTTTATGCGGCATGATTTCCGGTTATAACGGCGAGCAAATCAGCATCAAAAATGCGCGAATCTTTTTGACCATGCGTTTGACTTTGCGTGGCTTTATCGTCTCCGAACATATGGATCTGTGGCCACAAGGATTGCAGGAATTAGGTGCGCAAGTGGCAAGCGGCAAATTGAAATTCAGAGAGTCCGTTGCGGAAGGTATTGCTAACGCCCCTGACGCATTTATCGGTTTGTTGAAAGGTAAAAATTTTGGCAAGCAATTGGTTAAGCTGATTTAGTCGCGCTGATTTATTCAGACCTATCAGGAATGGCCGCAAGTGTGTCAATGTAAGAAGGAAATTCATCAGCAAGATTACAAAATCAAACAGGAGACGCAATGCAAGTATTTAAAGACAGAGTTGCAGTGATCACTGGTGCAGCCAGTGGCTTTGGACGTGAATTCGCCTTAATCGGCTCTCGGCTAGGAATGAAGTTGGTGCTGGCTGATGTGCAGCAAGACGCACTGGATAAAACGAAAGCAGAGCTTGAGCACCAAGGCGCTCAGGTGTTGGCGATGCTTTGTGATGTGCGGCATGCGGAACAGGTACAGGCATTGGCGGACGCGGCGATGAAACGTTTTGGCGCCGTGCATCTGGTTTTTAATAATGCTGGCGTTGGCTCAGGTGGTTTGATTTGGGAAAATACGCAGTCCGATTGGGAATGGGTATTGGGCGTTAACTTGTGGGGCGTGATCCACGGTACCAGAATTTTCACTAACCTGATGTTCGAATGCGCAAAAAGTGATCCACAATTTGAAGGGCATATCGTTAATACCGCGTCCATGGCAGGTTTGTTGAACGCACCTGCGATGGGTGTCTACAATGTTTCTAAACATGCTGTTGTTTCTTTGACTGAGACTTTATATCAGGACTTGAATTTAGTAGAGGCACCCATTGGTGCTTCCGTGTTGTGTCCTTATTTTGTACCTACTGGTATTTCGCAGTCACATCGGAATCGCCCCGATGATGTTAAAGGCGATGTGCCGACGTCTAGTCAACGTGCTGCTCAGGCGATATCGGATAAGGCGGTGAGCTCAGGGAAAGTGACGGCGCAAGAAGTCGCTGAAAAAACCTTTAAAGCGATTAGTGATAAACAGTTTTATATCTTCTCTCATCCTGGTGCTTTAGGTAATGTTCAGGAACATATGGAAGATATTATCCTTCAAAGGAATCCGGGTGATCCGTATAAAGCGACGCCGCATATCCGTGAAATGTTGCGTGCTAAATTGAAAATGTAAGCCCTGAAGGTGGGGCGACTATTTTTTCTGCATAACATCTTTCAAACGGAGTAGTAATGGCTGTCAAAATTACTGTTGGTCAATTTGCGAAGCTGGAAAATGGTACGAAATTGCATTACGTCAGCGCTGGTGATAAGGGGCGTCCATTAATCTTATTTGTGCATGGTTTCCCTGAATTCTGGTACGAATGGTCTGCACAGTTACCAGAATTTGGCGACGATTATTTCGCCGTTGCGCCAGACTTACGGGGGTTTAATTTATCTGATATGCCCGCCGATCTGAGTGCTTATAAAGCCAGACATATTGTCGATGATCTGCGTTTGCTGATTTCCCATCTGGGCTATGAGCAGGCAACGATAGTCGCGCATGACTGGGGTGGGGCAGTGTGCTGGAATTTGGCAATTGCCTTACCCGAAATAGTACAAAAACTGATTATTATTAATTCGCCACACCCGTATTTGTTTATGCAGGCATTAGCCCATGATCCGGCACAGCAAGCTGCGAGTGAATATATGAACTGGCTTCGGAATCCTGGTTCAGAAGACGCGTTGGCAAAAGACAATTTTGCATTAATGGATGGATTTTTTAATGGCATGGGGCAGGGGGATGCGAGCTGGTTTGATGCACCAACCCGCGCCGCCTATCATGCATGCTGGTCGCGTGGTTTAAGCGGGGGTGTCAATTATTATCGTGCGTCGCCGTTGCATCCTGCTACGCCAAGCAATCGCGGTCCTTTACAACTTTCACTCAATCCAGAAGATTTTCATGTCAAGGTTCCGACCCGCATTATCTGGGGTGAGAACGATAAGGCTTTGCCCAAGTCCTTGTTAGAGGGTATCGAGAACTTCGTTGACGATGTCAAAATTCAACGTATTACTGAGGGGTCGCATTGGGTAGTACACGAGCAGCCAGAACGCATCAATCACTTAATACGTCAATTTTTGAGCGACTAACTAATCAATGTAATCACTGCGAAGGCAATCCATGGCAAGACAAGATTTTGCATTTTTTCACACGCTACGTGTGAGATGGTCAGAAGTTGATATGCAGGCAATTGTTTTTAATGGTAACTATCTTAATTATTTTGATGTTGCTTTTACTGAATACTGGCGCGCGACTGGATTGCCGAACGCGGTTGCTCAGGCGGCAGATGGGAAGGAATTTTTTGCCAGAAAGGCAGGCGTGGAATATTTTTCTCCCGCACGGTTTGACGATGTGCTGGATATTGGCATCAGATGTAGTAAATTAGGCCGCTCTTCGGCCCAATTTGTCGTAGAGATATTTTGTGGAGATCAGCATTTGATTTCTGGTGAACTGGTTTACGTTTATGCAGATACTCAACTGCGTAAAGGGGTTGTAATTCCTGATTCCTGGCGTGAGATAATAATAAATCTGGAAATGATCAAGCCCTTAGGAGAAAGTTAGTATGAAAATAATGAATTCAGGTGTCAATATTGTCCTTGGGGATTGGAATACGCTGCAAAAAGATGCGCAGGCAGTGCGATATGCGGTATTTGTTGTAGAGCAAAAAATACCAGCCGAGTTGGAATGGGATGTGATGGACGCCCAATGCTTGCATGCGGTAGCCTATGATGCGCAGCAGCAAGCGATAGGCACTGGACGATTATTGCCGGATGGACATATTGGTAGAATGGCTGTGCTGGGCAGTGCACGTAATTTAGGGATTGGTGCAGACATTCTTCGCTTGCTTATGAAGCAATCTAAACTACGCGGCGATATCGCGGTGCGTCTGAACGCGCAGCAAACTGCCGAAAAATTTTATGCCCGAGAAGGTTTTGTGCGTGATGGCGAGATTTTCATGGAAGCTGGCATCGCGCATATTTGTATGGAGCACCAATTCAAATAATCAGGTCAGGTTTAATTTTTCAGGTTGATCTGATATAGCCCTCGTTTTTCTTTGGTGAATATCAGATCGATCGACAGTTCCTTGTTTTTCTCTATCCTCATTTCAGACGCAAATAAAGCTCAGCGCTTGCATTTTGCACGGAAATTGACGGCCTCCTTGAATTCAAATTCATCATCAGTTGACAGGTTGAATCAGCTTCGATTTCAGTTTTGATTTCCCCATCCTAACGACATTTTTTCGTTATTTTCTTTATTTCATATTCAAATTAGTAATATTGATATAAGAATGTTGAATACTGTGTCTTGGTGAACTATTGTGATTAAGAAAGATTCCTTTTGGCATTGAATGGCATTTATAAATCGTGGTTTGTCAAACGCGTAAAGAGAAAGTGTTTTCAAGGTGAGTTGAATTGGTTTAAATTTTTGTAACGATGTTGTTAATTAGATATTGTTGTTATATAAAATTTTAGTATTATTAAATTCACTATTCTTATTTGAAACAAATTTACTCTTTCATTTGCATCACGAGCACGTGTCATCGTACTTTGACGTGGAAAACGAATGCTCATTTGCTTGATTGAGATTGTTTTGCATTCTTGGTTTTACTTCTTCTGCCTTAGGATTGATCATGAAAATCGAAGATACTAAAGTGTCGACACGGCTCATTACAGGCTTTGGGCTCGTTCTCGGCTTTCTGCTGATAGTGCTTACTCTGGGCGTTATGAATTTGCAACGTATGCATGAGCGTATGGATCAAATTGTCAAATTTAATGATGAAGAGACCAGATTGGCGCGAGTGATGTATCTCACGGTGACAGAGCGGGCACTGGCTTTGCGTAATTTGATTCTGTTAACAGAAGAAGATGGAAAAAAAATTGAGCATGAACGGATACTGACGCAGCAAAAAAAATATCATGATGCAGCGGATCAACTCGAAGTATTGTTGAAAAAAGACCCGATCCCTACCCCTTCACAATTGAGTTTGCTTAAGAATATCAAAGACCAAGCGGCATTGTCCGAACCTTACATTGCAAAAGGTATGGAGCTCGCCCTGAATGGGCAATCAGACGAGGCGTATAAGTATCTGCGTTACCAATTTCGTCCAGTGCAAAAACTATGGTGGGATCAGATTAACGCATTTATTGACGACGAAGAAAGTCAAAACAAGGCAGCAGTCAAAGACGCCGAGGATCAATATGTCACCACCAAAAACACAATGGTGATGTTGGGTCTGTTGGCTTTGCTTGTTGGTGGTGTCGGAGCCTGGCTGATCGTTCGAAGTTTGCTTAAGCAGTTAGGTGGTGAGCCACGTTATGCGGTACAAATTGCCGAAAAAATTGCGGCTGGTGACCTGAGTATGGAAATACGTTTAGACCATGGCGACGAACATAGTCTGATGTATGCGATGAATGCGATGCGCAATGGTTTGTCGGATATTGTTGGTATGGTACGCACGGGTACGGAGACGATAGCCACTGCGTCTAAGCAAATTGCTTCCGGTAACATGGATTTGTCATCCAGATCAGAGCAACAAGCTGGATCTTTGGAGGAGACTGCCTCGTCGATGGAAGAGTTAACCTCGACTGTGAAACAAAATGCTGATAGCGCACGCCAGGCAAATCAATTGGCTTTGTCGGCTTCTGATGTGGCGATCAAAGGTGGTCAGGTGGTAAGTGAAGTGGTCCAAACGATGGGATCCATCAATGATTCTTCGCACAAAATTGTCGACATCATCGGGGTTATTGATGGCATTGCATTTCAAACTAATATTCTCGCGTTAAATGCGGCGGTAGAAGCGGCACGAGCAGGTGAGCAAGGACGTGGTTTTGCCGTCGTTGCTTCTGAAGTACGTAGTCTCGCCCAGCGCTCAGCTGAAGCTGCAAGAGAAATTAAAAAACTCATTGATGACTCAGTCAATAAAGTGTCAACTGGCACCAAACTTGTCGATCAAGCTGGCGCGACGATGGAGGAAATTGTTACAAGCATCCAGAAAGTAACGGGCATTATGAGTGAAATTATGCTGGCGACGCAGGAGCAAACAGCCGGCATTGAGCAAATTAATGAAGCCATTGTTCAAATGGACGACGTCACACAGCAAAACGCCTCCTTGGTCGAAGAGGCAGCCGCAGCAGCAACAGCTTTGCAGGATCAGGCAGACAATTTAAGTGATTTGGTCAGTACCTTCCAGTTAGCAGGCAGTCAGCATGGATCGAAGTTGGCCGTCGCAATAGATGAAGCAGTTCACAAAACTGAAGCACGTAAAGTGGTTCCATTAGTAAAAAAAGCAGAGACGAAAGTAAAAGGTGCGACGCCATTGAAGCAGATGAAGCGTCTTGCCAATAAAAAGACATCCAATTCGAACAATCAGGTGATGGAAGATTGGAATGAGTTTTAAGCAAGAATATTTTGCAGGGCGTAGACGAATGGAAAAACGAACTTGGTCTAAGTATCAGGGGTAGTGGTTTCGCAGTGCAGTTTCAAGATATAGACTGGAGTACAAGCCATGCAATCATCTCTTAAGTTTGCTCATCTTTTTGCCGAAAGAAATACGGTAGAGCTAAAGCGTGAAACTTTTGGGCGTTTCATCACGAAGACCAATGCGCCTGCGGAAAACATCACTTGGCATCAGGCAACGGTGCCATCAACTGTCAAGCAAAGTGCATTGCAACAAGTGGCAGTGACGTTGTGGTTGACGGGTTTAAGTGCCGCAGGTAAGTCAAGTATTGCTTGTGCTTTAGATAATTTATTGACAAGGCGTGGTTATCATAGTGCCGTCCTGGATGGTGACAATTTGCGACATCACCTGAATAGTGATTTAGGTTTTTCAGCCACAGACAGACGTGAAAATATCCGGCGGACAGCAGAAGTTGCACATTTATTTAATGAAGCTGGCATGATAGCTATCACCGCTTTAATTTCCCCGCATAAGGCGGATCGCGAGATGGCCCGAGCGATTATTGGTGAGCAGCGATTTCTGGAAGTGTATGTCAGAGCGTCGGTTTCTAAATGTGAGGAACGGGATCCTAAAGGGTTGTACGTCAAAGCGCGGCAAGGAAAAATTCCTGAATTTACCGGAATTTCTGCTCCCTACGAAGAACCGCAGGCTCCTGCATTAGAAATCAACACCGAAAACACAACTATCGAAGGTGCGGCTGAGCAATTGTTTAACTTTCTTGTGGGGCAAGCTTATCTCAAGTAGAGGAGCACGCCGATCATGGACAGCAATTCCGAATCTAAGCCAGTTTGCTATGACATTTTTAACGGTGATGCCGACGGCATATGTGCTTTGCATCAGTTGCGTATGGCATTTCCGCAAGAAGCCATTGAAGTCACCGGTGTCAAACGTGATATCGCTTTACTGGAAAAAATCCAGGTGCGTGCGGGGGATCATCTGACCGTACTTGATATTTCACTCGATTCCAATGTGAAAGCGTTGCACAGACATCTAGATGCTGGCGCCTTTGTTACTTATTTCGACCATCATGAAGCAAAAATGGTTTTTCAGCATCCGCGTCTGGAAATGCATTGGAGTGCAGCAAGAGATGTTTGTACTAGCATTTTAGTCAGTCGTTTTCTGGAAGACCGTTATGTGATGTGGGCCATTGTTGCAGCATTTGGCGACAACTTGATTCACACGGCGAATGGCATGTGTATGCAACAGGGGTTGACCTGGGTAGATCGGGGGCAATTGCAAGAACTGGGCAAATTGCTTAACTACAATGCCTACGGCGAGCAACTATCTGATTTGCATGTTCACCCTGCTGAGTTGTATCGCGAAGTGCATCGTTTCGCTAACCCATTTGATTTTATTCGTAGTTCTCCGCATTTTTTAGCTTTGCAATTTGCATATGCAGAAGAGCTGACTTATTTAAATGACTTGCATCCGGTCGAAGTCAGAAAACAAAGCATTATTTATATCTTGCCAGACGCTTCCTGGTCCAGAAGAATTTCAGGTTTGCTGGCGAATAAACTGCACGAGGAACAGAGAGAATTCTCTTTTGCAGTGCTGACTCCTAAAACAACTGGCGGTTACGTTGTGAGCGTGCGTTCCGCGCATCCCGAGGTGAAGCCTGCCAGTGAATTTTGTTCTTCTTTCCCGCAAGGCGGAGGACGTCAGTTAGCGGCAGGAATTAATCATTTAGAAGTAACTGAAGTTGAACAGTTTTTCAGGCGTTTCTTTGAATATTTTGAAAGCGCTTAGTACGCTGCCGAAACCCATAGCAGGCTGCGCTTTCGTTTAACTAATACATTTAACGGAGTGAGCCATGCTTGATGCAGAAATTATTAGTCGTCGCCCTGAAACTCCCAGTCAACCAAAAAGACCACGACCAGTCTTGATGATACCACTGCGTCGCTGTGGTAGTCATGCTCTACGTTTGCGCCTCAATAACAGTCCCCAGTTTTATTCTCCATATCCTTTACATATTGTAGATTTCATGCCTCTACTAGCAAAGTACGGTGATCTTTCAGTTGATCGCCAATATTTTGAGCTTATTGTCGATGTCATTGGCTTGCAATCCGTCAGTATGGTGAAGTGGAAAGATATTGTTTTCGATCCGGTAGAAATTTTTGAAAAAATTCAGCATGAACAGCGTAGTGTGCATCGGATTCTTTGGGAATTGTTGCTCAGGGCAGGTGAGCAACATGGGGCATCGGTCGTTATGGATAAATCTTTAGATAGCGTCCGTTACGCCGATGAATTGCTTAATCTTTTTCCTGATATGCTGTTCCTCAATGTTGTACGCGATCCTCGTGCTCAGGTGGCGTCGATGAATCGCGCTATTATTCATGATTATGATTCAACCTTAAACGCTTTGGCATGGGTGGAGGCGCATACGATCGCGCGACAATTGGTCGTTCATTACCCTGAACGGGTTCTAACGATTCGTTATGAAGATTTTTTAAGTAACCAGGAAACTGTACTACGTCGGATTTGTTTGTTTTTCGGGATCGACTTTTTACCAGAAATGCTCGACGTATCTCATTCAATGGAAGCCCTACAAATCTCTCAGTTGTCCGCGTTGTGGGAAACGAATAGTTTTCCACCAGTGGTTGCGAATAAAGATAAATTCAAACAGCAATTGAGCATGCAGGAAATTGAGATTATCGAATATTTGTGTCGTGACTTTATGGACTTGTATGGTTATGAAATGATGACCGAAGCTAAGATTCACGTCACCGAGGGGATGGTCACTGTGGCAAAAGAGCAATCGGCCGCTGCACGTTTGCAAGCATGGGCGAATCTTAAGGAAAATAATTTTAAAGACTTCGTCTTGCGGCAATTCCGGGCAGATTATTTAGCGCAATTGCGTCTCAAACATAATTGACCACGAACGTCACTTAAGCGCACCTCTGAATTGACGGGTTCGGAGGTGCATTGTTTAAACTACTGCGATAAGAACCCCTGCAGTCAGTACAAGGGTGCCAGCGATACGTTCGGTGATCAATGCGTATTTTTCCTGCGTCGCCAGATGACTCGCCTTGCTTGCTAACATCCCGTATCCGAGTAAGATAAAAAATTCTGGAATGATAGAGCATCCGGCGAGTATCAACATTTGTATGCCGATCGGTTGCAAAGGGTCAATAAATTGCGGCAGAATCGCGACAAAGGTTAGCATGCTTTTGGGATTGGTCAGCTGCAACATCAGCGCTTTGCTAAAAATTTTCGATCCCGATTCTGGTTGATCGTCAATACGAGAGAGCGTGATTGGCGATGGCCTGCCAAAAATCGCAGATAAACCCAGGTACACCAGATAGGCTGCACCCAGGTATTTAATCCCCATGAAGATATGTGGCGATGCCAGCAAAGCCCCGCCTAGACCAGTTGCCGAGAGAACAAAAAAAATCGCGTTACCAGCAAGAATACCCAGCGTCACAAACAGCGATTTTTGCCATCCACGCGCAATGCCATACGCCACCACCATCATGACTGCTGGCCCTGGTGACAAGGACATGGCGGCTTCGGTGACGGTGAATAAGACCCAGCTTTCGAAACTCATTGCCATCCGCTTATGTCTTTACAAATTGGAATAAGGTATTGAGTACGGCTTCCGATTGCTCAGACATCAGAGAGTGCCCACAATTGTCCAGCAACACAGTTTTGCCTTGCGTGATGATCTTGGTCAGTGTGGCAGTTGCTTTTGGTGGGGTCATCATGTCTTTTTTGCCAATCAAAAATAGGGTCGGACACTGCACTGTTTGTGCCGCCACTTCACCATTTGCATAGGCATTACAGGCGAAGAAATCGGTGTAAAAGAGTTGATCCGGATTGATTTTGGACATCCTTTGCATCAAGCGCTGACTGCCACCCAGGACAGAAAACCCCGGGCCAGGGAATGAAGGTTTGTGTGCCATCGAAGTGTGCGACCAAATATTAACCATATCAATCGCGGTCTGCTCTTCATCACGTGCAGCGTTAAGCAACGTATCAGAGACTTTCATTGGATACGCGGTTCCTAGCAGGCATAAACGGTTCACGCGATGTTTGGCTCGGGCACAGGTTTCCAGTGCGATGAGTGATCCCATGCTATGGCCGATCAACGTTGCTTCAGAGATTTGCGCTGCATCTAATAAAGCGATCAACCAATCCGCCATGTGCTCGATGGAAGTCAGAGCAGCGCCTTTGCTACGGCCATGTCCAGGCAAATCTACCGCAAGCACGTTGTAGCCGTGGTTTGCAAAATAGCGGCTTTGCAGTGCCCAGGCTGAATGGTCATTTTGGGCACCATGAATGAAAACGACGGTTGGTCGTTCTGAGTTCAGAGACTTGCCGCCGGTATAGCAATAGGTTTCGTGCTGATTTACTTGAAATAACATCTCAGGCTCCTTTCTGGGCTGCTTTCAAGCCACGGGTCAAATCTTCAATTAAATCGTCTACATTTTCCAAACCGACGGACAGGCGCATCGTGCCTTCGGTAATACCTGATGCACTGAGTTGCTCTGCTGGGACACGGAAATGGGTGGTAGAGGCAGGGTGAATGACCAGTGATTTGGCATCGCCAACATTTGCCAGATGCGAGAAAATATTGAGTGATTCGACAAAGCGCTGACCTGCGGTGCGGTCACCTTTCAGATTAAATGAAAATACTGCGCCACAACCCTTTGGTAATAAGGTTTTAGCCAGTTCGTAATCGGGATGGGAAGGTAATTCTGGATAAGAAACCGAAGCTACTGCTGGATGCGCAGCTAAGAACTCAACCACTTTACGGGTATTCGCAACATGTCTGTCCATGCGCAAACCTAAGGTTTCTATGCCTTGCAAAATCGCAAAAGCATTGTGTGGGCTCATACACGCACCAAAGTCACGCAAACCTTCGCGGCGTGCCCGTAATGAAAATGCTGCGACCGTTGATTCTTCACTGAATACCATTCCATGAAAGCCATCATAGGGTTCGCATAATTCGCCAAAACGGCCGGTTTTTTCGTAGGCTTCTTGCCAGTCAAAGGTGCCGCCGTCGACTAATAAGCCACCAATTGCCGTACCATGACCACACAAAAATTTCGTTGCGGAATGGAATACCAAATCAGCCCCAAGATCAAAAGGGCGCAGCAAATATGGCGTTGTGAACGTCGAGTCAACCATTAAGGGCAAATAATTTTCATGTGCGATGTGAGCGACGGAAGGAATATTTAAGACATCTAAACCCGGATTGCCTAAAGTCTCCGCAAATAATGCCTTCGTGTTCGGACGAATGGCATTGCGCCATGCATCTATATCTCTCGGATTGACAAAAGTGGTTTCTATGCCGAAACGTTTCATCGTGTACGCCAGCAAGTTTTGTGAGCCGCCGTAGATTGCACGCGAAGCAACGATATGTGAGCCTGCCCCAGCTATTGTTGACAAACCCAAATGCATGGCTGCCTGTCCGCTCGCAACGGCAATGCCGGCGACGCCACCTTCTAATGCTGCAATGCGTTCTTCCAGCACAGCATTCGTTGGATTGGAAATGCGTGAATACACATGTCCAGCACGTTCCATATTGAACAGAGACGCCGCTTGATCCGAATCCTTGAAAACGTAAGAAGAGGTGAGGTAAATCGGCGTTGCTCTGGCACCCGTGGACGGATCAGGTGCTGCACCTGCGTGCAAGGACAGAGTATCAAAGCCGGGATAGTGTGGGCCGCTCATAAACTGGTATCTCCAAATTGTGATGCCGCAATGCTACCATCAACGTCGCAAAATGAAATTGTGTTTTCGGTAGGAAAAAGTGTGAACATGCTGGATTTTTTGCATCGCTTACGATACATTGGAATACAGTTTCATAAAACACAGAAAACAGGAGGAGCATGCCATGAAAGTTTCTGAAATACTCCAGGTAAAGGGCAATATTCTTTTTACGATTACACCCGACACGCCGATTACTGAAGCCGTGAGTGTGATGGAAGAAAAGGATATAGGCTCTCTGGTCGTCATGGAGTACGGTGATCTTGCCGGTATTTTGACCTTCCGTGAGGTAATTCGTGCGATTCACTCTAATAATGGTGCGCTGGGGACTGGTACTGTGCGTAAATACATGGATGACCATCCGATTACTGTCACGCCAGAGACCGAGGTCAACGAAGTACGGCGTATGATGCTGGAAAAACATTCACGCTATTTGCCAGTCATGGATGCAAAAACTTTGCTGGGTGTCATTTCGTTTTATGACGTGGCCAAAGCCGTGCTCGAAGCACAAAGTTTTGAAAACAAAATGCTCAAAGCCTACATTCGTGATTGGCCAGCAGAACAGAATGAAGAGTAAGCAAACAATGTTTTTTAATTGAACATAACGCCCGCACAGAGATTGTCGCGGGCGTTTTTTATTGTCTCAAATGAGGAATGACATATGCATATCGCCGTCGTAGGGGCAGGATTATCTGGTTTGACCGCAGCACGCCAATTACAATCGCAAGGTCACCATGTGACCGTCTATGAAAAAAGTGCGGGTGTAAGCGGGCGTATGAGTACACGCCAAACTGAGTTAGGTGGATTTGATCATGGCGCACAATATTTCACAGCAAGTTCAGATCGTTTTAAGAAAGAAATTAGCGATTGGAAAAAATCTGGTTGGGTAACCGCCTGGGACGAAAAATTAGTGTCGCTGGATCATGGTATTACCAAACCTGCTGGCAAATCTGCGACGCGCTATGTGGCAACGCCTGGAATGAATGCGCTCGGCAAACAACTCGCTCATGGTCTTGACGTGAGAAAGGAGCAGCAAGTCCTTGCATTAGAGGCCTATGGCGATCAGTGGCTGCTGAAAGTGCAAGCCGATACCGTTTGCATTCCTGCTTCTGCTGGCCCATTTGATGCCGTTATTCTGGCAATTCCTGCTGATCAGGCCGCAGCTTTGTTGCATGAGTTGCCAAAATTTGAAGCGCAAGCAATTAAAGCAAAGTTGGCACCTTGCTGGGCATTGATGTTGGGTTTTCAGACGTCGCTCGACTTGCCTTATGGTGGTGCGTGGGTTAACCATTCTCGACTGTCATGGATTGCCAGAGATACGTCAAAGCCTGAACACAGAGCAGGGGAGCGATGGGTCGCTCACGCTTCACAAGCGTGGAGTATCGAACATCTGGAAGAAGATCCGGAACGCGCTAAAGAGAAATTGCTGAAAGCTTTTCACGAGGCAACTGGTTCCTGGATACAACCTATCCACGCCGTCGTACATCGCTGGCGTTTTGCGCAAGCTGAACATCCATTGCCACAAGACTGCATGTGGGATGCTAAGCGCAAAGTCGGCGTCTGTGGCGACTGGTTCGCAGCAGGGCTGGAAGGCAGTGGTCGGATTGAAAATGCTTTCCTCAGTGCTTTAGCTTTAGCAAAATCGCTTAGCTAAGTCGCTACTTTTATACATTTCATTGCAAAATCTTCGCAAGCCCGCGTGCGGGCTTGCCCGCATCGTAAATGGTCCAGCTTTTGCGGACGTGATCAGGGACATTCCATGTGGCTACCGTTCCGGCGCGAAATAGCACTGTTTCGCCTGCATTCACCGTAAATTCTTTGCCTTGATAACTCAGATTGACGCTGCCATCGAGAATATAGACTGCTTCGTCGAATTGATAATGCCATTCAAATGTTGATGCATCACATTCAAATATGCCCGAACTGATTGTGCCATCGCTGGATTTGAAAAACTCGTTCGCCCTGAAATTCGGTGTGCCAGACTTTACCCACGTCGGATCAACATGAAATGACTTCAAATGGAGTTTTACTGCTTCTGAGCTTGGGGCAGGCATTTTTGACGCATGTCGAATTGCTTCGTATGCGCCAAACCCTGATAAAGTAATAATGCCACCAACGATCGCCGCTTTAATTCTGGTTTTCATGCGTTATGTAACGAAATGTATTAAATGTGCATGATAGCCCGATATTTATTTTTTTTCTACTGTTTCTCACCAGTTTGTAGCCGCCACAAACTGGCATAACCAGTATTCAGCGCCAATAATTCGTCATGCGTTCCGCTTTCTACGATGCGACCTCCTTCTAGCAGGTGAATGCAATCGGCCTGCCGAACTGTCGACAGTCGGTGAGCGATGACGATGGTTGTGCGATTGTGACTAACCACATCCAGACTACGTTGTATCGCTGCTTCCGTTTCGTTATCAACCGCGCTGGTTGCCTCATCCAAAATCAGAATTGGTGGATTTTTGAGAATGGCTCGTGCCAAGGCTAAGCGTTGGCGCTGACCGCCAGACAGTTTTTGTCCACGTTCGCCAATCCGGGTAGCAAAGCCTAAGGGTAATTTGTTGATGAATTCACTGGCTTCGGCTGCTTGCGCTGCGGCGGCAATCGCTTCATCACTGACGTTTTCCATGCCGTAGGAAATATTGTCAGCGATCGTTCCATCAGTTAAAAAACTGTCCTGTGCAACATAGCCAATTACGCGCCGTAAGTCTTGCAAGTTCAAGGTATCTGTCGCCAAACCATCAAGCAAAATGTTCCCATGTTGTGGCGTATAAAACCGCAGCAATAATTTTACTAATGTCGATTTTCCTGAGCCAGTCGAGCCAACAAATGCGACCGTCTTACCAGCGGGGATATGTAAATCGATGTCATCCAGCGTGGTTTGATCGCCGTAGGAGAAACCTACTTTTTCAAACCGGATTTCACCTTTGACCGATGCTGGTGCTAAGTGCTGGCCTTCGTAGTTGATACTCATTTTGGTATCGAGCAGGTTCATCGCGCGGTCGATAGCGGACATCGAGCGTTGGTACATGTCCGCTACATCTGCGAGGCCTGTCATTGGCCACAACAGACGTTGCGTCAGGTACACCAGCACAGAATAAGCGCCGATTGCTAAATCGCCGTGCAGCGTCAGCCAGCCGCCATAGACCAGCGTAGCGGTAAAACCCGCCAGAATCGCCATGCGAATGACAGGAGTGATCGCCGAGCTGATGGCGATGGCTCTGGCGTTTGCTTCGCGATAATTATTGCTGGCTTCGGCGATATGATTTTTCTCAAAATCCTCCGTTGCAAATGCTTTGATCGTAGCCAGACCCAGTAAATTATTATTGAGTCTGGCGCTGACGTCCCCCGCCGCTTCACGCACTTCTGCGTAGTGGGGTGCTAAGCGTTTTTGAAACCAGAATGCGCCAAATAAGATTGCAGGCACTGGCAGCAGCGAGATAATTGCCAACGAAGGCTGTAAAGCAAAGAAGACGGCGCTCACCATCACGGAAGAGCAAACCACCTGGATAATTTGATTTGCACCACCATTCAAAAACCGCTCCATCTGATTGATATCTTCGTTTAACACCGACATCAAATTACCGGTACGTTGATTTTCAAAATACGCCATTTCTAATTTCTGCACATGGTCGTAGGCGTCTAATCGCAAGTCGTGCTGTAGATTTTGTGCAAGCTTGCGCCATTTGATTGACAGTAAATACTCAAACCAGGACTCCCCACACCAGATCAGGGCGTTGACGAGACCTAAAAAGATCAACTGATGCCAGGTATCCACAATCCCAAAGCCACCTAATACCCGTTTTGCCAAAAAGCTTTTATCGCCATTGACGACAATATCCACCGCCACACCAATCAATACTTCTGGCAGGATATCGAAAAATTTATTCAGTACCGAATACAAGACCGCCAGGCGAAAATCGGTGCGATATTGTTTGGCGTAATGCAGCAGCTTCTTTAGTGGATGATTAGATGGCATATTGGGCTAGGGTGAAGATCGTTATTGATGTTTTAGTATGGAAGCCAGCGAGCAGAACGGCAAATTTTACAGTGGCTAAGATTTTCACGCTGAAGAGTGGTTTCCGCGGTGCTTAACTTGAATCTGCTGAATTTGTTGAAGCAGCTCAACCCGGCAGAATGTAAAGTTACCTTAATTGCAACATGATAATACTACCCTGATATTTAAAAAAAATACCCACATGTCATTGAGATCATGCGGGTATTTTTAAATACAGGGTAGGAGTATATTTTTCCCTGATTATTTTGTGCGATTTTTTGTGCTGATCGTACTTAGTCTTCGCGACGCAGATGTGGGAACAGGATCACGTCACGGATGTTTGGTGAGTCGGTAATCAACATCATCAAACGGTCAATGCCGATACCGCAACCGCCGGTTGGAGGCAGGCCGTATTCGAGGGCGCGGATGTAGTCGGCGTCGTAGAACATGGCTTCATCGTCGCCAGCCTCTTTTGCGGCAACTTGTGCCTGGAAGCGTGCGGCCTGATCTTCTGCATCGTTCAACTCTGAGAAGCCGTTCGCAATTTCGCGGCCTGTCATGAACAGTTCAAAGCGCTCTGTAATGCCTGGTGTTGTGTCAGATGCACGGGCCAGTGGCGATACTTCAACTGGGTAGTCGATGATGTAGGTTGGGTTCCACAATTGTGCTTCTGCAGTTTCTTCAAACAGGGCCAATTGCAATGCGCCCAGACCTGCTGTGGCGAATGGTTTTACGCCAAATTTCAACAATTCTGTTTTGATGAATTCTGCATCGTGCAATTGTTCATTGGTGTAATGTGGCGCATATTTGTTGATCGCACCAACGATCGTCAGGCGTTCAAATGGCTTGGATAAATCCAGCTCTTTACCTTGATAAGTCAATACCGCTGTGCCGTGCGCATCTTCCGCTGCTTTGCGAATGACTTGTTCAGTGAAGTCCATCAGCCATTTGTAATCGACATAGGCTGCATAGAATTCCATCATCGTGAATTCTGGATTGTGGCGTGGCGATACACCTTCATTACGGAAGTTACGATTGACTTCAAAGACGCGATTAAAACCACCGACTACCAGGCGCTTCAGATACAACTCTGGTGCGATACGCAGGTACATTTCCATGTCTAACGCATTGTGGTGCGTGATGAATGGTTTTGCAGCAGCGCCGCCTGGGATGACGTGCAACATTGGTGTTTCAACTTCCATAAACTCATGGCTGGCCATGAAGTTACGGATCGAACTCATCGCCGCAGTACGCGCCTTGAATGTGCGACGTGTGTCTTCGCTCATGATCAGGTCGACGTAACGCTGGCGGTATTTGGTCTCTTGATTTGCCAGACCGTGGAATTTGTCTGGCAGAGGGCGCAAGGATTTAGTCAGTAAACGCAACGTTGTGACTTTGATCGTCAGCTCATCCGTTTTAGTTTTAAACAAAACGCCTTCGATACCGAGGATATCGCCCAGATCGTAATGGCGGAAGGCTTCCATTTCTGCTTCGCCAGTCTTGTCGGTTGTGACGTAGAGCTGAATACGACCATCAGCACGGATGCCGGAGGCATCTTGCAAAGTCGCGAAAGCCGCTTTTTTGCCGGCTTCGCGTTTGAGCATCATGCGGCCGCCGACGCTGACCTGAACGTTTAAAGCTTCTAATTCTTCGCGACCGATGTCGCCGTATTGCGCTTGCAAGTCTGCAGCTTTATGCGTAGGGCGGAAGTCGTTCGGGAAAGCAATGCCTTTGGCGCGAATGGCGTCTAGCTTGGCACGACGTTCTGCGATGATGGAGTTTTCATCAACTGGCAGTTCGCTGGCAGTGCTTTGATTGTTTATTTCTGACATAAGATTTCTCTCAGTTTCTCAGTTTATTGGGCAGCTTGCCCATCGATTATTGGTGCTGGTGAGCGCGTTTGTCACATTGATGTTTATCATGCTGAATGCCTTGGCAACGCGCTCACGAATAGGTAGATCAAACGCCTTGCTTCAAGGATGCCGCAATAAATTCATCAATATCACCGTCGAGTACTGCTTTGGTGTTGCCTGTCTCGAAACCAGTACGCAAATCTTTAATGCGCGATTGGTCAAGCACATAAGAACGAATTTGATGACCCCAGCCGACGTCGGTTTTGGAATCTTCCAGATTTTGTTTTTCGCTCATGCGTTTGCGCAATTCCAGCTCAAACAATTTTGCTTTCAACATTTCCCATGCTTCTGCGCGGTTGCGATGTTGACTGCGATCGTTCTGACATTGCACAACAATACCGGACGGGCCATGCGTTAAACGCACTGCGGAGTCGGTCTTATTGATATGCTGACCACCAGCACCGGACGCGCGGTAGGTATCGGTACGTACGTCTGCTGGGTTGATGTCGATCTCAAACGAGTCATCCACTTCTGGATACACAAACAAGCTAGAGAACGAGGTATGACGGCCATTGTTGGAGTCAAACGGCGACTTACGCACCAGACGATGAACGCCAGTTTCTGTGCGCAGGAAGCCATAGGCGTATTCGCCTTCCACTTTTAAAGTCGCAGTTTTGATACCGGCAACGTCACCATCGGATTGTTCCAGAATTTCAACTTTAAAGCCTTTACGTTCGCAATAGCGCAGGTATTGGCGCAGCAACATGGATGCCCAATCTTGGGCCTCAGTACCGCCAGCACCAGCTTGAATGTCGATAAAGCAGTTGTTTGGATCCATTGGATTGTTAAACATCCGGCGGAATTCCATGCCCTCAACCAAGCCGCGCAAATCTTGGGCGTCAACTTCGATTGCCTCTAGGGTATCGTCATCCGCTTCTTCACGTGCCATCTCGAATAAATCGTTGGCATCGCGTAAGCCTGCATTGGCTTTGTTGAGTGTATCAACAATCGCTTCTAAGGATTTTTTTTCTTTACCCAGATCTTGGGCGCGTTTAGGGTCATCCCAAACTTTAGGATCTTCTAATTCGGCGTTAACTTGTTCTAGTTTCTCTGACTTGATATCGAAGTCAAAGATACCTCCGAAGTTCGGCTTCGCGGACCGTCAGGTCGGCAAGCAGGGAGGACAGGCTATTGAGGCGTTCGGCTTCCATAATGTCGCTTTTCTAATGCAATAAAACCTTGCATTATAACCTCAGCTGCAAGGTAGTTGCCGATACTTTTGCCTATACTTTGTCAATCGTCCCCATCCTATCCTTGGAAACAAGCCAGAACGCGCTTTACCAGAGGGAGCTGGCCACGGTTGCTTGGGCGTTTCGATGACTTTCTAGCCATTTTGCTAAATGTGTTTTAAAGCAGGAAGGGCAGATATGATATTGTGTGATTTTGGCGGAACCGCCGCTGGGAAGGGACTCTTCCTCTTCCATTGAGATAGTGGTGTTGATTTTCTCGTGTTCTTTGTCGCTCCAGTTTTCATCCCATAAGGACTCGGCTCCACAGACATCGCAGGTGAGCTTATCGAAAACTTCTTCGGTGTGCTCTAAAATCAAAACGGTTTTCATGTGTTTCATACTGCCTCCAGGTGGTAGGTGTAAAAAAATGCGTATAAACCGATCAGTTGATTTTACATCAGCAAAGTGGATGAAATATCTGTGCTTATAAAAAAAGCTGCGTGGAATGCGCAGCTTTACATGGTGTTTTACATTTTACTCAGAACGCGTTATTGAATCATTAACGACGTCCTGATTTTGCTGGTGCCGCTTTGGGCTTTGCTGATTTGTAAGCCAGACCTGGGCGGGCGGGTGCCGTGACTGACTTTGCTGCCGTTGGCGCCTTGCTGTGGGTGGCCGGCTTTTTACCAAAGGTATTGATCTTTGGTGCAGCAACCCGTCGACCATTGGTAACGCCGCTTTCTTCAATCGTGATTGGTATCACTGGTTGACGTGCCGGAATCAAATGACGCGGGCCGCTACCAATCAAGTCTCTGCGACCCATGCGTACAAGGGCCTCATGGATAATTTCCCAGTTTTCTGGGGCGTGATAACGCAGCAATGCTTTGTGCAATTTACGGATTTTGCCTGAGCGTGCTGTTTCTACCACCTCTGAATCTGCTGTCACCTTTTTGAGCGGATTCTTGCGTGTATGGTACATGGTGGTCGCCAATGCCATTGGGGTCGGCATGAAGGTTTGCACCTGATCCAGTTTGAAATCATTTTTCTTGAGCCAGATCGCCAGATTGACCATATCTTCATCCGTCGAACCCGGATGCGCCGCGATGAAATACGGAATCAGATACTGTTCCTTATTCGCTTCTTTTGAATACTTTTCAAACATTTGTTTGAACTCATCGTAGCTGCCGATGCCGGGCTTCATCATTTTCGACAAAGTATCGGTTTCAGTATGTTCTGGTGCAATCTTCAGCAAACCACCAACGTGGTGAGTCACTAGTTCTTTCACATATTCTGGTGATCTGACGGCGAGGTCGTAGCGTAAACCTGAGCTGATCAGGATTTTCTTCACACCAGGAATGGCACGTGCTTTGCGGTAGATCGAAATCAATTTACTGTGATCGGTACCCAGATTCGAGCAAATTGATGGATACACGCAAGATAAACGACGGCAGGATTCTTCGATTTTTTTGTCTTTGCATGCGAGACGGTACATGTTGGCAGTTGGGCCGCCCAGATCAGAGATGGTGCCGGTAAAGCCTTTAACCTTATCGCGAATTTCTTCGATTTCTCGCAAAATTGACGGTTCAGAGCGGCTTTGAATGATGCGTCCTTCATGTTCGGTAATCGAGCAGAAAGTGCAACCACCAAAACAACCACGCATGATGTTGATTGAGAAACGGATCATTTCCCACGCAGGAATGCGGGCTTTGCCATACGCCGGATGTGGTGCACGTGCATAGGCGCGATCATAGACACCATCCATTTCATCCATTGCTAATGGCAGCGGTGGTGGATTGAGCCAGACATCACGGTCACCGTGCCCTTGCACGAGGGCTTTGGCGTTGCCCGGATTGGCTTCCAGATGGAATACTCTGGAGGCGTGGGCATACATCACCGCATCCTCTTTGACTTCATCAAATGAAGGCAGGCGGATCACTGACTTATGTTGCTTGTTCTTGAGCATGAGCTGCCGTTCTTCACGGCTCATGATGCGAATGGCTTGCTGTTGCACAACATTGACAGCCGCTGCTTGAGGTGTAGTGGCTTTAGCCTCTTCACCTGTGGCACATTTGGCGTCTTTTTCTGGCGTCATCGCATACGGATCGGTATGCGCTTCGATTTTTCCTGGCGTATCGATTTTGACAGAATTGATTTCAGTCCAATCGTCATCTGGCAACCATCCACGCGGTACCATGAATGCAGTACCACGTAAATCACGGATATCTTTGATTGCTTCGCCTTGGGCGAGGCGATGTGTCAGATCAATTAATGCGCGTTCGGCATTGCCGAATAACAGAATGTCCGCTTTAGAATCGGGCAGTACCGAGCGGCGAACTTTGTCGGACCAGTAATCGTAATGCGCAATGCGACGCAAACTTGCTTCAATACTACCTATCACAACGTTTGCTTCAGGAAATGCTTCACGTGCGCGTTGAGCGTACACGACCAGAGCGCGGTCGGGGCGTTTGGTGCGATCGCCGTCCGGCGTGTAAGCATCCTCGGAGCGGATTTTGCGGTCAGCCGTGTAGCGGTTTACCATTGAATCCATGTTACCCGCAGTAACACCAAAGTATAGGTTAGGCTTACCAAGCACACGGAAGGCATCGGCAGATTGCCAGTCAGGCTGGCTAATAATGCCGACGCGGAAACCATGATGTTCCAGCAGGCGGCCAATTAAGGCCATACCAAAGCTAGGGTGATCGATGTATGCGTCACCCGTGACTAAAATAACGTCGCAACTATCCCAGCCCAGTTTGTCCATTTCGGCACGGGACATGGGTAAAAATGGGGCTGTGTTGCTCCCGCCAACGTCTGAGCGAAAGCGCGGGAAAGAGAAAAGATTTTTTGGCAAAGGATTCATGGGCGCGATTTTACCGGAAAGCGGCGAGCCTTGCTTGCAGTATCGGGAATTTATGCTGAATAATCAAATGCTTGCGTGAATGTTTGCCAATTCACGTGATGAAAAACCGCATTTATTTCGCGATAAATGGATGCTTTTCAGTTTTTGATATCAATATTGTTACGCATGAGTGCGTCAACCTCAGTGTTTTTATGGCGCGGTATCCATTTAAGGCTGACGGTAGGGAGTTCTGAGAGCAGTGCTTGCGCCTGTTTTCTGTATTCCGCTAATTTGGGTGAAGCATCTTTTTCATTGGCTAAAACATCATTGATGACAACCTGACTGTCACCTCTCAATAAAACGTTTTTTGTTATTGATACGTCTACATGTTTCTGAATTAATTTCAGTGCTGCAATCATGGCTTGGTATTCAGCATCGCTGCTATCACCATAGCCTATATGGTGGGTCTGGCTGAATTGTTCGCCATTTTTCCCTTTTAAGATACATGCGTGATGGCATGTGCCTGGGTTGGGTTTGGCAGAACCATCAAACCATGCGAGCCAATCTGCATCCGCAAATGGATCAGTGTTCTCTTTTTGTTTTAACATGAATACTTGTTCGTCTTTTTTATTTGCTTAAATTTACTTAAATTCGGCTTCAATCTGACATTAATTTAGCCTGAATCGAATGCGGACACTGCACAAATGTCAGGCATCTTTCTCAAACTTTCGGCTAATGCCATATTATCTACATTTTCTGCATCAATCAGTGCATAGTGGGCAGTATATGTCTGCTGGCTTGATTTAAAACTGCTATCTGAGTTCTATTTTTACTGGAAAAGTATTCTATGTTTACCAACATTAAACATGCATTGAGGCAGTTTCTGACAAAGATTTTTCAGGATGCTATCCGTTTTGAATATCAAAAAGCGGGTTTGAACAAAAAGAAAGTCGACCTTGAAGGTGGAGACATTTCCTTTTTGTGCAGTGATGCGGTGTCACTTACAAATCAGTCCGGCGGCGTGCTGTTAATGTTGCATGGCTTTGGTGCGGAAAAAGAAATTTGGTCTGGTTTTACAAAAAATCTGGCGACGTCGCTCCCGGTGCTGATTCCAGATTTACCTGGTCATGGCGAGAATTGCCAGGATTTTGAGGCTGATTACTCGATTCATCGTCAGGCAAACCGTGTGCATGAGTTATTACAGGCGATGAATGTGAACAAGGTTCATATTGTTGGTCACTCTATGGGCGGCGCAATCGCTTTGCGGCTTGCACATTTATATCCGGATATGGTGGCTTCCTTGGTTTTAATCAGTGCAGCAGGCGCTGAAATAAAGCCTGGTGTTTTAGAAAATATCGTCGATAGCCGCGATCTGAATCCTTTAGTGGATGTAAAAAACAGAGAAGATTTTCAGCGTTTAATTGAGTTCTGTATGACCAAGCCGCCCTATGTGCCCAGACTTTTTTTTAATTTACTGGCAGATAAAAAAATTGCGCGGTTTGATATTGATAAAAAAATATTTGCCGATATCGCAACAGATATCGATCAAAGTACCCATCTTGATGGTATTAAGGTGCCAGCGTTGATACTGTGGGGTGATCATGATCAGATTTTGAATGTTGCAGACGCGGATTATTTGAACGCGCATCTGGCAGGAAGCCGTAAAATTATTTTGCCAGGAATAGGGCATGTCCCCATCGTCGAAGCGCCTCAACAATGCGCTCGTTACGTAAAAGATTTTTTGGTGCAATTTGCCTCTTAATCTGTTAAAGCTGGCACCTTAATAGTTTTTAGTTGATTTTTTGGCTATTGGGTAGATGCGCGCGCTAAATTTCTCTCGTTTTTCTCTCGTTTAGGCGTAATTTTTGTATGAGTGTGTAAAAAATAGGCAAATTGTCATTTCATTTATCCCTCGCTGCGAAGAGAATATACAGTAACGGCAAAAATTGCCTTGCAAATCAGGAGCTTAGTATGTCAATTTCTTCATTAGGAGCCGTAAATTATCAGACCGTCGGAACCTTAGGCGCGTCAAGCAATGCTGGTTCTGCTACTGGGGGTGCCGTATCAGCGTCCGATAGTGCTTCATCGACATCAACGACATCGGCAACCTCTGCCAATGGCAGTGCCTTGTCTGCCGCCATCGCACAAGCTTTATCGCAGATTAATCCGAATCTTGATTTGACCAGCTTGCTATCTTCCAGCGGCCAGCAGTCTTCTTCAAACTTTGCTAGTACTTTGTTGAATTCTTTGCCAGGGTTGGCGGAACAAAATGCCAATAGCGCGAATAATGTTGGTGGTACTAATATTGCACAGTTATTAAGTCTATCATCCGGGCAAACATCGAACTCGCCAGCACCTGTGCAATTGAACAAATCAAGTCCAACTTTTAATTTGCAATCAAGCATTCAGCAATTGATCACTAATTTGGGTAGTGGTGCAAATTCTATCGGCAGTATGTTTGGTGACAGCAGCAACGCATCAGATACATCGAACGCTGCCCTGCAAAGCTCATTCAATAGCCTGGTTTCTGGCAGCGGTGGAAATCCTACTCAGGCCAATCTTCAATCATTTTTAAAACTGGTTGCTGCTAATGTGGAGAGTAGTGTATCGATAGGTAGTTTGTTTAGCACAAGCGCGTGATAATTTAACTTTCCCTTAGTAAGCATAGGAAATAAAGAAAAAAGTTCCTGTTGAAAAATTATTGTGATTAAAAAAACCTGCAAATTTGCGTTTGCAGGTTTTTTTATGTCTAAAGACGCATTCTGATGCTATTTGGACATCGGTTTGAGGTAAATTCGTTTCAATTAAGTTGGTCGAAATTATTTTTTTTATCTTCTTTTTACGGCGAAATATTGAAAATATAACCGATGACTTCGCTGACGATAGAGATCATAATGTAATGCATTAAATATAAGCTTAAGGGGCAAAGTATGAATGCATGGATGACCTGGGCAGTGCTTGCTGGCGTGGTCGTGATTCTGGAATTGTTTAGTGGAACCTTCTATCTGTTAATGATTTCGATAGGCATGATTGCGGGTGCTTTATTTGCCTGTATAGGTTTCAGTGCCTCAATGCAGTTGATCGTGGCCGCGGTCGTCGGCACCTTCGCGACCATTGCTTTGCACTTTAGTAAGTACGGTTGGAAAGGGAATGTCAATGCTGCACAAGATCCGAATGTGAATATGGATATTGGTCAGTTTGTTGAAGTTCCACAGTGGAACGAACATGGAGACGGAAACTATACGGCACGGGTTTCTTACCGCGGTGCGATGTGGGATGTGGAGTTGCATCACGGTAATGGTGAGTCCGGTAAATATGTGATTCAAGAAGTGCAAGGAAGTAAATTGATCGTCAGATGATCGGCAATTGATAGTTTGTCTGATGTAAAAATATCAATGTACATAATTTAATTTTACATAACAACAAGGTGGATATATGGAAAGTGTTGGTAGCGTTGCTCTGGTGCTGTTTGTGTTGGCCGTCGTCTTCGTCTTCAAAACGATTAATGTTGTACCCCAACAGCACGCATGGGTGGTAGAACGTTTGGGTAAATATCACAGTACCTTAGGCCCTGGGTTGAATATTGTGGTGCCGTTTATTGATCGTATTGCGTACAAACATATCCTGAAAGAGATTCCTCTGGATGTGCCACCGCAAGTGTGTATTACGCGCGACAATACGCAATTGCAGGTCGATGGCATTTTATATTTCCAGATTACCGATTCGATGCGTGCCTCGTATGGTTCATCAAATTACATCGCGGCGATTACGCAACTGGCGCAAACAACCTTGCGTTCTGTCATTGGTAAAATGGAATTGGATAAAACTTTTGAAGAGCGCGATCACATTAATACTACGATTGTTAGTGCTATTGATGAATCAGCTGCAAACTGGGGGGTCAAAGTTTTGCGTTATGAAATCAAAGACCTGACACCACCAAAAGAAATTTTGCATGCGATGCAGGCGCAAATTACCGCTGAACGTGAAAAGCGTGCGTTGATCGCAGCGTCCGAAGGTCGTAAGCAGGAACAAATTAATATCGCCACCGGTGAGCGCGAAGCGTCTATCGCCAAATCAGAAGGTGAAAAACAAGCGTCGATTAATCGCGCTCAGGGTCAGGCAGCAGCCATTTTATCAATTGCTGAAGCAAGCGCTGAAGCGATACGTAAAACAGCAGCAGCGATTCAATCACCTGGCGGTGAAGATGCGGTGAATTTGAAGGTGGCTGAACAATATGTTGCTGCTTTTGCGAATTTAGCGAAGACCAATAATTCGATCATCGTTCCTGCAAATCTGGGTGATATGAGTGGATTAATCGCAACGGCAATGCAAGTCGCCAAGTCTCAAAAAGGTGGTGTCGTTGAGGCGCCAAAGCGAGTTAGCTAACGCCTTCAAATATTCAGTTGAACTGATTTTGATGTAAGAAAAGCGGCGCCAGAAAATTTCTGGTTCCGCTTTTTTTGTATACATCACGAGTGTTTTCGAAGTACTGAGCAGTATAGTCGTTATAGATCGACGCTTGAAATTGCGACAAAGTAGCATATCAAATTGACGATTTATCGGAGTTGTTCCTCCAACTTTATAGCGAAAAAATCAGGAAGAAAAGTATTCCTATCCAGTTTTTTAGCACTCAGTTAGACAGCGTCGTACATGGTATGTGCGGACGTATCTAACTAATTCAGTTTATCGCGCGCCGATTTTCGTTTCGCCAAATAAGGCTTTTTGATCACGCGGTTGAGAGCGCCAGTATTGTTTTGGTGCATCTACTGATGCGCCAAGTTTGGCGGCAGCATGCCAAGGCCAGTGCGGATCGTACAAAATTCCACGGGCAATGCCTATCATATCTGCCTGAGCATTGGCGACGATGCTTTCGGCTTGTTCGGCCTCGGTAATCAATCCGACCGCAATGACGGGCATGGAGGTGGTTTGTTTGATCTTGTCGGCAAATTCAACCTGGTAGCCAGGTACTAAAGGAATTTGCTGCAAAGGCGATACGCCACCACTTGATACGTGGATGAACGAGCATCCACGTTGTTCTAATGCTTTCGTCAGCACGATACTTTGCTCAACATCCCAGCCACCTGTGACCCAGTCGCTGGCAGAAATGCGTATCCCTAGCGTGTAATTTTCCGGAAGTGCTGCTTTCACTGCGTCAAAAACTTCTAACGGAAAACGCAGGCGATTTTCTAAGTTGCCGCCGTATTCATCATCACGTTGGTTGGATAATGGAGATAAAAATTCATGCATCAGGTAGCCATGTGCAGCGTGCAGCTCTATGGCGTCGATACCAAGGCGATGTGCACGAATTGCAGCATCGACAAATGCTTGCTTGACCCGTTCCAACCCTGTTTTATTTAGGGCCAAGGGCGGCGTTTCATTTGGCCCATGCGGAATTGGCGAAGGAGCTACGGTTTCCCAGCCGCCTTGATCGGGAGAGATTAATTGTCCACCATCCCATGGTGCCTGGCTCGATGCCTTGCGACCTGCATGGGCGAGTTGAATCGCGATTGGCATCGTGGAATATTGGCGTATTGACGTCAATACTTTAGCAAATGCTGCTTCGGTTTCATCCGACCATAAACCCAAATCTGCAGGAGAAATTCTGCCTATTGGTTCTACGGCAGTTGCTTCAATAATGAGCAGGCCGGCGCCAGAGAGTGCCAAGCCGCCGAGATGGATCAAATGCCAATCGGTGGCTTGGCCATCGACCGCTGAATATTGGCACATCGGTGCAATCACGATGCGGTTTTTTAATTTAAGATTTCCCAGTGAAATTGGGGAGAACAGGGCACTCATTGTTTATTTTCCTATCATGGTGAGGTCAATGCAGATGCTTAACAAACATTGCAAGGTTCTCACGCATCATAAGATAAATTATTTTTACGTGCTGAAGGGCAACAATTTTGAGTGTGCCTGAACTTTTTTGACAAGCAACAAGAATGATCCAAAAACACGAATCAGATAACAATGGATTAAATCAAATCTCATTGTCAGGCAGTTGTTGAGATATTGCTGACGATGTTAAGGTTGAGGTTGTCCTGTGTCAAAGTGACTGCCTCGGCAGGATTATTTTTAAGGGCATTTGCCCAATTGGTCGTTGTGTCAATCGAACTATTGTTTTGCGATTGTCCAATGGCGGCATATAAGGCGGCATTTGGGTTGTTCGTATTTACTGGAGTGCTGATACTTGCCAAAATTGCCTGATTTTGTGCCGCTTGAAGGGATGTTTGAGTTGAAGAAGTGCTATTTGCGCTCGTTGAGTTCGAGCTTGATTTTGAGGTGTTTATGCCAGCGTTGACAAATGAGCTTAATAATCCAGATGCACTGTAGGTGTCATTGGACGACTGATTTCCATTAAGAAGGGAGACAATGCTCGATTCTGAAGCCAACGTGACTGCTGAATTCACTAAGCCCGCATTTGCTGTCGACGAGATTGCCGCAGGTGCATTATTGGTGACAGTGCTCGTTGTCGTGCTGGGCGTCGTCGCTGTGGGCGCACCCGACGTACCCGTGCTGGCGGTGGCGAGTGGCGTTGTGGGTATGGATGAAATTGACATATACAATCCCCCTTGTCTGCCTAAATTATCGGCAATTTATAGCTCGACTTTAGCGTTTCAGAGGATTTTTTCTGAAAATTTTAAAAAAGATTTGTTTCTTGTGTTTTAGGTAGCTGGCAACAAAAAATAAAATAGTTGTCCTCAGCAGATATTTTTTTGCTGTGTTAATTTACGAGGATAGGCGAAAAATTTAGTTTTTAGCGTTTTCTGACGAAGATGGCGTTTATTGGCGGCTCATGCCTTTGTTAGTGGTAGAGATGGTTATCTTAATAAATTAAAAAAATATGGAAATAGTGGTATGAATGAAATAGTGAAAGCAATCGCTAGTCGCCTCCGATTTAGTTATGTGTGGATTATCGTCGCCATTATTTTTCTGGTTTTGCTTTCCGGTGCCGGTATCCGGGCGACACCAGCGATCATGATCCTGCCTTTGGAGGATGAATTTGGCTGGAGTCGCACAACGATTTCTATGGTTATTTCTATCAATATTGCCTTGTATGGTTTAATCGGTCCATTTTCGGCGGCTGCCATGCAAAGCTATGGCATTCGGCGCATGATTCTTGGTGCTTTGGGACTACTCGCCGTTGGAACCTTCTTTAGTACTTTCATGAAACTGCCCTGGCATATGATGCTGGCATGGGGCGTGGTGGTTGGCGCAGGGAGTGGTGTGGTTGCCAATACTCTGGCTGCAACGATAGTTGGGCGCTGGTTTGAAACCCGACGTGGCCTGGCGATGGGCGTTTTAACCGCCAGCGCTGCAACCGGGCAAATGGTATTTTTACCCTTGATGGCGTATATGGTAGATCATGTTGGCTGGCGTGCTGTGGCATTGATGGTGTCTGCTGTAGCTGCGCTTGCCATTCCAATGGTGGCATTGCTGTTGCCCGAGCGTCCGGAAGATGTGGGGATGAAGCGTTATGGGCAACTGGATGACACGACGCAAAATGCAATGACGGGTGGTAATCCATTCACAGCGGCTTTTCAGGCATTAAAACGTGCGGTCGGAATTCGTGATTTTTGGCTGCTATTTTTCAGTTTTTTTGTTTGCGGTATGAGTACCAATGGTTACATCGGATCACATTTTATCGCCATGTGTAGTGACTACGGCATATTGGCGGTCGGCGGAGCGAGTATTCTTGCCACAATGGGCGTATTAGATTTGGTTGGGACGACGTTGTCTGGTTGGTTGTCAGATCGTTATAACGCTCGTGTACTTTTGTTCTGGTATTACGGTTTGCGTGGCGTGGCATTAATTTTCTTACCACAGGCGTTTGGTTTAAGTTATTTTGGATTACCTATCTTCGCCATTATCTATGGCTTAGATTGGATAGCTACTGTGCCGCCAACTGTCAGATTGGCCAACGATGTGTTTGGAAGAGCGGCTGCACCAATTATCTTTGGTTGGGTGGTGGTTGGGCATCAGTTAGGTGCGGCAAGTGCTGCTTTGCTGGCAGGTTATATGCGCAACAGCCTGGGAAGCTATACCGCATCGTCTATCATGATGGGTATCGCGTGCATCATTGCAGCCGTGATGGTATTGCGGATCCATGGCCGCAAACAGGGTAGTGATGATGCGATGCAAACCGCTGTCGTTGGATAAAGGTACGTTTAAGGTGCGCTGAAATCTCTCAACAGATAGACGCGTTTTTATACTGCCAATGCGTTCGAGGTTTCGTGCATTGGCAGCGTGCCTGATGCTAGGTTAATTGTATGACCTGTGTTTGGCACGCCGTTTCAAGCGCAATGTAGCTGGCAATGATCCATGCTTGCTGCGATTTTTCTAAACGTTGCTCTAGGGTTTTGCTGAAGAACTGCATAGAAAGTTTATCGACCCCGGCAAAGGGATCATCAAGTCCAATGACGGGGCATCCTGCAGATAAAGCCGCAGCCAACCAAACTTTACGTCTGGTGCCCGTCGATAACATAAAAAACTGTTTTTCTAAATGCGGAGTGAGGCTGAGCCCTTGAATGGCCTGCTGCAGATTTTCCGGGCTAAAGTTTTCATAGTCTGTCTTTAAAGTTGAAAAATACGTTTCGACTTTTATGTTTTCAAACTCCTGGCTTTGTCCATCGACCCAAAATGCTTGCCTGAGGTAATTTTCTCTTTGCTTCTTTGAATCTATCTCAGTGATACACAGTTCGCCGGTTAAGATAGGCAATCTTCCTGTCAATAATTTGAGAAGGGTGGTTTTACCGCATCCATCGTCACCTTGAATTAAGGTGATTCCGGGATAAATCGTTGCGGACCATTCAGCAAACAATTTGTTATCAGGGTAGTGGAAACTTAGTCTATTGACGGTTAATAGTGGGTTGTGTGGCATAAAGTGTTTTTTATTGAAGTACGGAAGTAACTTGATTGAGACTGGAATAAGTAAATGCTTGCGTTGTCATCTGGAGACCGATAAAGTAAATAGTACATTATCGGATACGCTTAACATGCAAATTGCCGCTAACTCTCATAGCCTGTCCTTTTATTGAATTTATCGACTATGTCAGATGATATCCAGTTAATCGCAATCGACAAAGTCCGGATCGGGATGTTTGTGAAGCTCGATTTGAGCTGGTTCGAACACTCGTTTCCCATGAGTTCGTTCAAAATTACCAATCAACAACAAATAAATGATCTATTGGCGCTGAAGCTCAAGCACGTGCGCTTTATCCCGTCTAAATCGGATTTGGCTCAACCTGCAAAAGAGCAAAAAAATCTTGCACCTTTACAAACTTCAGCCGATAAAGAGCAGCAAGTCAAGGTCTATGACAGCATTATCGAAGCCAAGCATGCACGTTATGAAAAGCTAGTAAAACAACGTGCCGAAATTGCACTTTGTGAAGAAAAATTCGTTCGTGCAGCAACGGTCGTCAAAGGCATCAATAAACTGATTTTTTCTCGTCCTAAGGAAACGATTGCCGAAGCGAATAAGCTGGTCGATAGCATTGCTGAGGTATTTTTAAATGCGAACGACACTGTCATGCATTTGATTCAGCAGGCGGGGAACAACGAGGACGTTTATTTTCATACGCTCAATGTTTCGGTGTTGGCGATGATGCTTGCTAGTGAAATGAAATGCAATGAGAATCAGATTAAAGAAATCGGTATTGCGGCGTTGTTTCACGATATCGGTAAAGTGAATGTGCCAGATAAGATTCTGACCAAAACAGAACCCTTGACCAAGCCAGAACAGAATTTTTTCGAGTTACATCCGCAGTACGGTATTGAAGTCGGTAGAACCGCTGGTTTGTCAGTGACGACGCTCGAGGTCATCGCTAACCATCATGAATTGATGGACGGTAGCGGTTACCCGCAACGGCTTAAAGGTAATGCACTGAGTTTGCCAACGCGCATCATCACAGTGGCGAACGTCTACGACAATTTGTGCAATCCGGTTGATCTTCGCACTGCTCTCACTCCGCATGAGGCGTTGTCTGTGATGTACGCACATAAGCGTGGACAATTCGATCCCGCAGTGATGGCAACCATGGTGAAAAGCCTGGGTGTATATCCTCCGGGCACCATCGTTAAATTATCCAATGAGGTGATTGGTCTGGTGATGAATGTCAACGTCGGTAAGCCATTACGCCCCTGTGTCCTCGTATATGACTCTGAAATTCCTAAAGAATCCGCGATAATTCTTGATTTGTCTGATGAGGCAAAAGATATCAATATCAGTGGTAGCATACGTCCAGGATTGTTGCCGAGAGCGATTTTTGATTATCTGAATCCTCGAAAGCATGTAAATTATTATTTTGAATCTAAAAATAAGCCTGCAACTGGCGTCGCTTCACCATCGAAACCCCAATGAATGCGACAAGAGCCCACGATGTCTGAGAATTTTTTCCGTTCAGAAAATGCGTCACTGCTAGGTGCTGGTTTGCTACAGCACATCATTAATTATTCTCGTGATGCAGTGATCGTTATTTCATCCGACGATTTGATGATTTGTGAAGTTGCTCATAGAACTTGTTCTTTGCTTGGTCGATCACGTGATGAACTGATTGGTACACATCTCTCAACGGTAGAGTGTTCATTGCAAGATCTTTTTTTCTGGGATGACGTCAGGCAGACGCCAGAATTTGCAGAAGCAAGAATTGCGGAAAGTGAATGGCTGACCAGTGATGGGCGTGTGCTTCCTATTGAAAAACGGGTCAGTAGCTTTAACAATAGCGGTCAGATTTTTTGGGTTATTCACGCCGAAGATATTACAAATAAACGTCAGGTTTCAGAAGAGCAAATTCACCTGGCATCGCAATTGCAGAGTTCATTAGAGGCGACTGCCGAAGGGATTTTATCTATCGACTTGCGCGGCAACGTGATAAATCTGAACCGGCGATTTATCGCAATGTGGAACATACCCGAAGAAGTATTAATGGGACGGCAAGTCGATGCCATTGTCGCTTACATGCAAACGTGTTGTGACGATAATATTAATTTTTCGAGTAATTTATTACGATATAAAGCGGAATCAGAAGCGGAGACTGCAGATCAGGTATGCCTGCTGGATGGGCGATATTTTGATGTCGTTTCTAAGCCTGAATTTTATCGTGATCAATTAATTGGCCGTGTTTTCAGTGTCCGGGATATTACTGACATGAAGACGGTGGAAAATAATTTGACACAGTTGCGTGACGTGGCAGAGCTCGCCAATCAGGAAAAGACTCGGATGCTGGATGCAGTGCGCATCAGTGAGTCACGTTTGCGACGTCTTGTGAATTCGAGTCTGGTAGGAATTATTGAGGGTGACAATTCTGGCCAATTGATAGAAGCAAATGATGTGCTCTTGCACTTACTAGGCTATCAGCGCGAAGCTCTTGAGTCGGGAGCATTGAATTTCTATTCCATGATTCCGGAGATTTATCACCATGATTACCGTTTAGCTTTAGACGAAATTGCTCTAAATTCTCAGGCGCAACCATTTGAAACAGAGTTAATTGGTAATGACGGTGTCCTGATTTCAGTGATGTTAGGAATGGCGCGTTTGGAAGGGTCTGATGATGAGTGGGTGGGATTTGTTCTTGACTTAACCGAGCAAAAAAAGGCCGACAAAATCAAGTCGGAATTTATAGCAGTCGTTAGTCATGAATTGCGAACCCCTTTAACATCGATTCGCGGCGCACTTGGTTTACTTGAACATAGTGTCGGGGAAGATTTTCCGCCGAAATTGATGCAGCTATTAAAGATCGCCCATAAAAATAGCCAACGGCTAGGTACGCTCGTCAACGATTTATTGGATATAGAAAAACTGGTCTCCGGAAAAATGGATATCAGTATGGATAGGATAGATTTAATCAAGCTGACCCAACAGGCGATTGAAGCTAATGCTCCTTATGCTCAACAGTTTGGGGTGAAATATGAATTTGCTTCCTTTCCAGCGAATGCGTGGGGGATTTGTGATGCAGATAGGGTGATGCAGGTGTATGCAAATTTGATGTCAAATGCTGCTAAATTTTCCCACCCGAATGGTGTGGTCAACATTCGTATCATTGACCAGTCGGATATGTTCAGAATTGAAGTTGAGGATAAAGGGCACGGCATTCCAAAAGAGTTTCATGATCGTGTGTTTATGAAATTTGCCCAGGCCGATGGTGGCAATACAAGAAAGCAAGGTGGTACAGGCCTTGGGTTGAATATTTCCAAAACGTTTGTAGAAAAGATGGGTGGCAAAATTGGTTTTGAAAGTATTGAAGGGCAGGGTACAACGTTTTGGTTCACCTTGACTGCTGGAGTCCGGCGTCGAGGAGAGAGATAAAGTTGACTAAATCGTAATGCCAAAAATCTTGCCGGCCGCAGTGGTAAACGTTAGCACTAGTGATCCCCAGAAAAAAACGCGACTTGCCCCGCGCAACACGGACGCGCCTCCACTATACGCCGCTAATGCACCAAGTATCGCTAGAAAGAACAGTGATATGGCAGCAGTAGTAGAAATAAGAAAATTGGTTGGTGCGATCAGGGATGTACCTAGCGGAATCAAGCCGCCAGCCATAAAACTCAAACTCGATGCAGCTGCCGCTTGTAATGGTCTCGCTGATAAGGCATCGGTAATTCCGATGTCGTCGCGGGCGTGTGCGCCCAATGCATCTTTTTCCATGAGTTGCTGGGCGACCTGACTCGCTAGTTCAGGCGCTACGCCACGCTCTATGTAGATATCACGCAACTCGGCATGTTCAGCGTCATATTCGTGTCTTAATGCATGACGTTCAATATCAAGATCAGCTTGCTCAATATCAGCTTGTGAACTCACTGACACATACTCGCCAGCTCCCATCGACAGCGCGCCGCCAATCAGTCCAGCAAATCCGGTCACTATAAGGCTTTCATGGCTGACGTTCGCAGCAGCGACACCAAGCAGTAAACTTGATATTGACAGCAAACCATCGTTAGCCCCCAAAACCGCCGCTCTTAACCAGCCTGATCTATGTGTTCGATGGGTATGCGTTGTCATCGTGGCTCTGCCAAGTTATAAAACGGAGGGCATAAAAATGACGAGATCAAAGAAAGGCTAGAGTATGTCATGCTTTTTTGGTTCTTAACATTGACATTTTTCATACTACTGCATTTCTCAGTCTATAGTTTCATTTGGCGCTTTGTCATTTGTTATTGCACAAATTGCCGAACCTCTCTGTTACGGCTTTGGCTCCCCTAGTGCTTTGATCTCATCATGCAAAGCATTCTTTTCCAGCAAATGTGTCGGTAGATTAGTAAAATAGTGAATGTTTGCCATGATTTCACGAAATATCTTGTGAAATATTTTTGTTTGTTCTTCGTCTGTTCCACCGGCCTTGCTTGGGTCTTCAAATGTCCAATGTGCGGTGAGCGGGTGGCCAGGCCAGTAAGGGCATGCTTCGTCTGCCGTATCTGCGCAAACGGTAATGATGAAATCCATATGTGGCGCATCAGGATTTGTAAACTCATCCCAACTTTTGCTACGCAGTTGCGTAATCGGATAGTCAGTCGTTTTGATTTGTTCAATGGCAAGTGGGTGAACCTTACCAGTGGGGGCATTACCCGCGGAATATGCACGAAATTTACCATGCCCCATGGTCGTCAACAATGCTTCCGCCATGAGGCTACGAGCAGTGTTACCAGTGCATAAAAATAAAACGTTATAAACTTTATCGTTCATGATGAGCTCTTTGGGGGATTAAATTTTTGAGTATTTGATCGAGCTTAAATTAATTTTTTTTGTCATTGCCTTTACATCCGTCTCAGAGCTGAAGTATTTTTTTAGCTTATATTTCAATAGCCGAGTCAACGAAATCACTTGTGTCAATAATTTGCCCGTCGTGGCATTTATCTTGTCCCGGTATGTTTTCTTCTATATTGGAGACCCAATTTAGCATTACTGGTTCGGCAATATGAATCAGCCCTTATTTGTTGGAATGATACCAAGATTTTATTTTTATATTATTTATACAATTGAAGTAAAACAAGAGAGAACGACGCTTTTATTGTAGTTCGAAAATTTAAAAAAATAAGGTTTGCAATGCGACTGCGTTCTTTGTGTCTAATCCAGAGTAGAAATGGTTTCTTATTATTTAATATTTACTCACTTCAGTTGTTCTCGTTGCAGTTTCAGAATTAGCAAAACGGAACGATAAAATAGGTGGCCGCTGGTAGCGGCTTTGCCTTTGGTGACCCTGCTGGCTTTAATCTGGTTGCCATTAGAAAATCAACTGCAAGAAAAAATTGCCAATTATGCATGGTACACGTTTTGGTACGTGGTTCCCACATTGCCGATGCCTTTGGCATTTCCTGTTCTGCTTCCACGCATAGGGTTTTGGGCGACGTTATTGTCTTGTATCGCCATTACTATCGTATATTTTGTCGTTTTTGCCATGATCGTCAGGCATTTAGCGCTTGGTAAGGAAGCGCTTGGTAAGGTAGCGCTATAGAAGGAAGCGAGGAGTGTTTGCTTTTTCCTGATTGCTCATGTTGCTATCGTTGCCACGGTCAACGCGGGAACATCTTTCTGAGAGAATTCGGGTGGCATCCGACGCGCTTTGCCTGAGCTGATTTCTATACAGACCAAATTCCATCGAGCGCGGAATATCACAGCGTGGTCGGATTCTCTGACTAACTGAAAACGCCGTTGCATACTCAGTTTCTCATCGCTATCAGTCAGCCACGTCGCCAAAATAAGTTTTTCACCTAAAGTGGAGGGGAGCAAATAGTCATATTCGGCCTGACGTATCGCCATCGCTCTGTCCAGACGTTTGTAGTCAGTCAGGCTCAAACCTAAAAATTCAGAATGTGCCCATCCTATCATTTCGCACCACTGAACATAAACCGCATTATTGGTATGGTTTAGCCCATCGATATCCTGATGGTTCGGAATGCGTTGAAGCGTGAATGGTTGCGGAAAATCCCAATTGATTTCGACCCTATTATTGATATTTGTCGCATCCATTCACGTAGTTCGCTTATGTGTTTGCGGGATCATTAACAATCGCTTGTATTTCAATTTCAATTTTGTATTCTGGCCTGATCAATTTCGCACCCACCGTTGTTCTTGACGGAGTATGACCTTGTGGAACCCAGTCATCCCATACGGAATTCATTGCGGCATAGTCACCGACAGAAGCTAAAAAAATTCTGGCAGAGACAATTGCAGTCTTGTCGGCGCCTTCTTTTTCTAATAAACGATCGATGAACATTAAAATTTCCCGTGTCTGGCCAGTGATATCCAGCGAGGTATTTTCAGCGACTTGTCCAGATAAATAGAGTAACTTTGCTTGACCAAGATGGACTGCCGTCATCTCGCTGAAACGTGGTCCAATGTCATGTCTGACGATTTTCATTTGCTCTCCGTTATTCTGAGTGTATCAGGATGCTGTCTTTGATTTTTCGGTCGTCTCATTTTTGTTCATCCATCCACCGCCAAGCGATTGAATCAGTGCTACGGTGTCAGATAAGCGATTTGCTTGAGCCTGCACCAAAGCTGACTTGGCTTGTTGGTAGGCTTGCTCAGCGAGCAATAAGCTTGCAGTACTGATGTCTCCGAGTGCAAATTGCTTACGTGCGATGGTGACGCTCTTCAAGCTAGCCTGTTCAGACTTATACGCCGCTGCATAGGCATTGGCGTCATGTTGGATCGCTTGCAGTGAGTCAGCAACGTTTTGGAATGCGCCAAGTACCGTGGAGCGGTATTGTGCCACTGCCTGATCGTAGGCTGCCTCGGCGGCAGCTTGCTTATGTTTAAGCGCGCCGCCGTCAAAAATCGGCTGAGTAATGTTAGCGGCCAGATTCCAGAATGCTCCACTAGATTTGAGCAAATCTGCGAAATTTTCTGCTGCTGTACCATAATTGGTCGCCCCAATAGAGATATTCGGCAAGCGATTGGCAACCGCAACGCCAATCGCTGCGCTGGCAGCATGCATTTGCTCCTCGGCCGCCCGAACGTCAGGACGTTGCTCAATTAATTTAGATGGCAATGTCAGCGGTAACTCAGACGGGAGATGTAGATCATCTAATTCAAACCTTGCGACGTCAGTACCATTTGGATAGCGTCCTGAAAGTGCTAATATCAGATCACGTTGTATGGCGAGTTGCTTTTCCAAAGGAGGTAGCAGCGCTTCGCTCGCTGCTAGCGCCGCTTCTTGGGTTGCAACGTCTGCTTGGCCAACCTGACCTAATGCCAATTGGCGTTCAAACATCTTTAGCAATTGCTTTTGGCTTTGGACGACTTCCTGCGTCGCACGTATTTGTCCACGCAACATTGCTTGTTGTATTGCTGCGTTCGTTACGTTGCTCGCCAAAGTCAGATAGGCAGCTTCCAATTGAAAGCGTTGATTTTGCTCTTGAGCAGTTCCTGATTCCACTTGACGCCTGGTTCCCCCGAATACATCTATCGTGTACGACACCGAAACCGAAGCGGTTTGTACATCATAATAGGTCGCGCCGGATGCTGCTGGACTGGCGAGAGGTTTTGCTACCCGTTGACGAGTGGGGGAGTATGATGCAGAGACGGTGGGAAAAAAAGCGGCCTCTTGCGCAGCAGTCGATTCTTTTGCACCACGCAACGCAGCTTTTGCCGCGTCTATAGTAGGGTTATTTTTTAAACTCGCTACGACCAATTCGTTGAGAGCTTGATTGTGGAATAGCGCCCACCATTCAGCGGGAATATCGCGTCCTTCAATAAGTTTTTGGCTTTCAACTTTCGATCCGCCATTGACTTCAGAGGCGTCATTTTCAACATTGCTTTTCGTATTTGATAAGTAGGTATCAGGCAGTGTTTGCGCAGGACGTTGGTAATTCGGCCCAAGCGCACAACCACCCAAGCCGCCCAGGCCAACCGTAAAAACACCCACCAAAGCGAGTGAAAACGGAAAGCGTTTCAATTTCATGAAAGGTAATAATGTCGTCTTCATTATCGGCTATGCCTTAAATTTTTATGTTCTCTGCTTTCGACAAAGTGTTCTAACGCAAAATAAAATGTCGGCAAAATAAATAAGGTCAATAGAGTGGAGATAATCAAACCGCCAACAACGACTGTTGCCAGGTCACGTTGTACGTCAGTACCAACGCCAGTTGCTAAGGCTGCTGGCAGCATGCCGAACGATGCCACGGTAGCTGTCATTAGCACTGGGCGCAAACGTTCTGCGGCACCTTTGATTACGGTGTTGTGCAAGTTAAGACCGCTACCACGAACGCGTCGGAAGTTCGCCACCATGATAATACCGTTTTGAACCGATACGCCGAACAGGGCAATGAAGCCAACTGCGGTTGCAACGTTTAACGTTTCGCCGGTCAGATGAATAGCGATGAGTCCACCGAGAGCAGCAAGCGGTACGACGCCTAGCACCAGGATTGCCTGACGCAATTTGCCGAACTGGAAGAACAACAGTATGCCCATCACCAGTAAGACGATACCGAGAATAACGGTCAGTCGCTCTTGTGCACGTCGTTGGTTTTCGAACTGACCTGCCCATTCGAGATGGACTTTTTCTTTGTTAAACTTCACTTCAGCATCGATACGCTTTTGTGCCTCTGCAAGATAAGACGTCAGATCACGGCCACGGTTATCGATACGGACGGTCACCTGCCGTTCGTTGGATTTATGTGAGATCGTACTTTCACCACTCTGCATTTGTATCGTCGCTAATTGTGACAGTGGGATCTTCGCTCCGGTCGAACTGTTCAAAAACAAATTACCTAAAGACTCAATGTTGGCTTTGCTTTCTTTAGGGAATCGAACAGTAACGTTGTAGGTTCTATCCTCAACAAACACAGGTGTCACTGGTGCGCCACCAACACCAGTTTGTATCAGCGCGGAAATATCTTGCACGTTGATGCCAAATCGTGCAGCTGCCTCGCGGTTTACTTTGATTGCTAACTGGGGAATAGGTGGTTCCTGGAACAAAGAAGCAGAAGCTGTACCTCTGATTGATTGTAAAATGTCGACAATTTGATTGCCAATACGACGATTTTCCTTGAGGTCTGTCCCGTATACTCGTAAAACCAATGGACTATGAGCGCCGCCGATCGCATCGTTGACGCCATCAATAATAGGTTGGCTAATGCCGATCGAAAGTCCCGGCATCTGCGCAAAGCGTTTGGTGAGTCTTTCGATTAACTCTGCTTTATCTTCATGATCTGGCCATTCGTCATAGGGCTTTAATCCGACAGGGACTTCAATGTGCGAAGGTGTCCACGGATCGGTACCTTCGTCACTTCGACCTAGTTGAGTCACCACATAAGAAACTTCTGGAAATTCACGTAGGGTGCGGCGCAATTCAGTCGCCATTTCATTGGCTTTGTCCAATGAAATCCCAGAGGGAAGTTGAACTTGCAACCATAATGCACCTTCATCCAATTCTGGAAGAAATTCCCGACCTGCACTTGCACCCAAAATGACCACTGCGACCAGCGCGGCAGCGGCAGCACTGTATGCAATAAATGGGCGGTGCAATAAAAAATCCAAGGTCGAGCTATATTTATCTGTAAGCCAGACCAAAGGGCGATTATGGAAAATTTTTTGAGGTTTACGTAGCGCTGCAAAGGCTAAACCAGGGATAAGTACGAGAGAGCAAATCAAAGCGCCCAATAGCGCATAGCCCACCGTGTAAGCCATGGGAGTAAATAACTTGCCCTCAGCACGTTGGAATGCAAACAACGGCAAATACGCAGTGATGATAATCAGTGTTGCAAAGAAAATAGGGCTAGCAACCTGACTCACGGTTTCTAAAACATCTTCTTCATTGAGTTCTACGTCGGGTGCTTCTTCACGACGTCGCAGTATGGCTTCCATCACGACAATCGCACCGTCAACAATAATACCGAAATCGATCGCCCCCAATGAGAACAAATTCGCTGGCATCTTGGTCGCGTACATGATGATGAATACCGTGACCAACGCAATTGGAATCGCTACAGCAGCAACGATTGCGCTGCGAGGACTGCCAAGGAACAGGATCAAGACGATACAAACTAAGCCTATCCCTTCTATCACTGTGTGCGAGACTTTGTGTACCGTTAATTTAACCAGATCATCGCGATCAATGTACGGCACAATTTTGATCCCCATTGGTGCCAGACGTTTTTGTAATTCATCGACTTTGGCATGAACCTTTTCCAGAACCTTGGAGGGATTTTCATACTTGAGCATCAAAACGATGCCTTCAATGGTGTCCGGATTAGTATCTTTTCCTAAAATACCTTCGCGCTCCTGATGGCCAAATTGAAGCTTACCCAGGTCGCGAACTAAAACCGGTACGCCATTACTTTGCGTAACGACTACGGAACCTAAATCGTCCAAAGAATGGACTTGGCCAATGCCGCGAACGACATAACTCTGCTCGCCACGCGAAATGCGTCCACCGCCCGCATTCGAGGTGTTTGCATTGATTGCGGTAACGACATCATTGAGTACAACGTTAAATCGCTGTAGTTGGCGAGGATCAAGTTCGAGCTGGAACTCTTTGGTGAAGCCACCGAAATTATTGACGTCAGCGATGCCGGAAACTTGTTTAAATGCTGGCGTTACTATCCATTTTTGTACTTCGGAGAGTTCCATCAGATTTTTGGTATCAGATTCCAATGTATAGCGAAATATTTCACCAGCAGGACTTGACATCGGAGCAAGGGAAGCTTGGACCCCGGGCGGCAAGGTAACCTGAGCGATTCGCTCATTTACACGTTGGCGCGCAAAATAATCTTCAACGCCATCCTGGAAAACTAAAGTGATGAGTGAAAGTGCAAAAGTGCTGCTAGAACGTGTCGCGCTGACACCTGGCGTATTGCTCAACGCCCGTTCCAGCGGAATTGTCACTTGTTGCTCAATTTCTTCTGCTGCCAATCCTGGCACTTGCGTCGTGACCTGAACAGTGACATCGCTAATATCCGGATAAGCTTCGACGGCCATTTTCGTCCAGGACAAATAGCCGTAGATACTTACCAATATGGCGATGACCCAGGCCAAATGGCGTCGGCGAAAGCATAAAGCGATTAACTGATTAATCATTGAGCAGCACTCCACCGCTAACGACAACTTTGTCGCCTTGATTCAATCCGCTGAGAATCGCCACTGAGTCTATTTCTTCATTGCCGAGTGTGACGGTTTTGCGAACGAAGGTCCATGGTGCTACTTCAACAAACACGGTGACGCTATCGTTATTCATCAACAGTGCAGAGGTAGGAACGCGGATTTGCCTTGCCTGAGGTATGGAAACCGACACGGTCGCAAACATATTCGGTTTTAATAGTCCGTCTTTATTGTTGGCTTCAATGCGTGTTTTATTGCGGCGTGTATCTGGTTCAAGAATGGCGCTGACGATATCAACTTTTCCTTTAATGACCTTATTCGGGTAGGCTGCGAGGTGAATCTCGGTCGGCTGACCTTTTGAGATTGATTGCAGTTGCGATTCTGGAACGTTCGCGGTTACCCAGACCGAATCGAGGTTGGAGACCGTCATAATAGCGGCGGTCACATCATTGATGTAGGCACCTGGTGCGTTATTCAGCGCAGTAATTGTGCCTGATACAGGTGCGATGATATTCAACGTGCGGGACTTTTCACCCGATTTTTCAACGCCCAGCGTGTTTAATCTATTGCCAGCACGTTTTTCTTCTGCCGCCGCTTGGGAGTAGTTACTCTGTAACTGTTCCAAATCTTTGGCTGCATTTGCACCAGCGGCGTTAACGCCCTTGCCGCGATTCAACGCCTGACGTGCAAGTTCTAAAGCATCTTTCGCTTTGTCGTAGTCTGAATAAGCTTGTGCCAGATCGCCCGAACTGATAATGGCTAGTAATTGCCCCTGTTTAACAGAGTCACCTAATTTAACCTTGATTTCCAGCAGGCGACCAGTCAAAGGTGGCAATACATTGACTGTTTTACTTGGGTTGGCTTCTACCACTGCCGGGAAGCTCAGGACATGAGGAATGTCGGCCATCGTGACAGTTGCCACTTTTAGACGGGTGCGAAATGGAGATCTTTCTGGAACGATCAGCTTTTCACCGGAGCGTACCAGCATGGGCTCGGGTGCGCTTCCTTTGTTACTATCTGCGTTAGCCGATGAGGCCGCGAAGATCGCGCACATCGCTAACATGGGTAACGCTGCGAGGGTGATAACTTTTAAGTATGTTTGACGGGGATGAGCGCTGATTAAGGATATGGTTGCTTTGATGGTTTTGATTGCAGTATTGCGCATGCAATTGCTCCTGGTTGAATACTTAGCTTCCTTATCATTCCCCCGTGTGTCGGGGTAAATGACATTGAATTGCTGAAATCAGCTATCTGTCTTGCAAGTGTTGAGATGGCAAATAATCACATTTTTTTCGCTAATGTAAGGGACTTAATTTACTTGGTGATGACATGGATCCTAAGACGTACGTAGCAAAAAGTCGGAAGTGAATAAAAATATCATTTTTATCATATAAAAACAATCCAAAACGTCATATACGATCGTTTTTTATTGATCAGCTTCAGCATGCGGTAGCAGAATTTGTCTTGTCTATTTTTGGCGCACATTATAGGCGAAGCAGTGAAAATTCTTTTATATTAATTATCAAATTACTTTGTTTAAATAACGCCTTGATTTGATTGCCTGAGGTAGACTTGTCGCATTTTTCCAACGCATTTAATGGTTAGCTATGAGCGATAACGCAGTTTCTAAGTTTTTTCCAAAAAAAATAGTCAGAAACCAAGAACAGATCGACATACAGATAGCAAAACATCGCGTCGTTTTAGTGCAGGCAAATGCCGGAGCAGCAAAAACGACGACTTTGGCTCTACGCATTGGTGAGGCCTTAGCGAATAACGTCCCACCAGATAAAATTCTGGCATTGACCTTCACCGATGCTGCGCGTGACGTGATGCGTTTGCGCCTGATCGAGCTAGGGGTAAATTATAGAGTAGTAAATGACATTCAAATATTAACGTTTGAAGAGTTTTCTCAAAAAGTATTGCAGAGCATAGAAGGAGAGGAAGTCAGGCGAATAACGCAGGCGAGGAATCTTAAGCCATATGCTTTGGAAGCCTTGAATCACGTGGCGCAACAATATGGACAAAAATTTGATTTCTTGCAAATAGAAACGCACAACCTCGCCGTCGCACAGTTCCTGGAAGCGCAACTCAAATTAAAAGCGATGATGGTACTGGATCCGTATTTTGATCTTGATGAGATTGAAAACGTATTCAGTTTATGGGGTGTCACAGCAACTGAGTACCTGACTGCGATCGAATATGAAAGAATCCGCCACGGTAAAAAAGATAGTCCGCTTTTCCGTGCAGAGTTTGATGCGACCTACGATTTGGCTCAATATCTGCTGACCTATCCGGGTATAGAGCAGCATTTACCCGATTATCGGTTGGTGATTTGCGATGAATTGCATGATTTAAATGAAGCGGCATTTTGCATTTTAAGTAAGCTGATCGCGCCTGAAAGAAAGTGTTATTTTGTTGGTGCGGGTGATGAACATCAGGTGATCCACGCGACGCTCGGAGCGAGCCGTGAATTTCTGGAAACTCGCTTTAAAGCTGCCTTTCCATCTTTAAAACATCTGCCGCTTACTGTTACGTACAGACATGGCCCCCACCTTGCTTACGCGATGCGTGAGTTTGCGGGCAAAAATATCGAATCTTTTCTCACCAAACGCACAGAAATACAGCTTTTAAATTACGATGAGCTGTCAGAATCAGCCAGTCAAACTTTGATTTCTGCGCTAAAAAAATGGGAGCAGGAAGGTAACTCATTAGACGGATGCGCGATTTTGTTGCGCAATCGTGATCAATCGATAGAAATCGAAAATGCCTTGCGAATTGCAAAAATTGATTATAAAACGCCAGCCATGGCGAGCTATTTGCAATGGGAGGAGGTACTTTTCTTACGTGGAATCATGGCGATTGTGCTCAATGATCTTTCCTCGATAAAAAGTTATGAAGTGCGTAGCGGCGTATTGGATGCACTTGCCACATTCGGTGATCTTAAAATTTCTGCACCTGAGTTGGAAAGCGGAAAATACACTGTCGCGAAAAACCCTGAATTGATTTTTGATTTTTTCAAAAAATTTATACATGATGCGAATGCATTACATATCCGGCTGCTGGCCGACACGATTGCGCACATCAAGCATCTTGGTCCGGATGCGAATGCTGCGGAGGTATTGAATGATATTGTGGCGCGCTTGAATCTTCCAGGAATTGCGAGGCGCTTATTTATCCGCGCCTACGATGCCAGTGTCGTTGAAAAATCGATTGCTGGCTTCGTTGATGTTGCTAAACAATCAGAATTAACCCTCAAGGATTTCGCGCATTTATTGAACGAAGCTGAAACCTTTGCAACACGCAAGCGAGAGAAAAATTTTGTGACACTTGATACCGTGGCGAATGTAAAGGGGCGTGAATTTGAGCACGTGATTATTCCTCGAATGGAGAGTAAAGTTTTCCCTCATCTCTTATCGGATGCTCGAGATGAAAGGCACCTCTTCTATGTCGCCGCAACCCGGACAAAGTCACGACTGAGTTTGCTTATGCCAGAACTGAAGGCGCTGCGTAGTCCTTTTATTGCCGCGATGAATCTGGATTCTTTTAAAGCTGAGGCAAACAAGGCTGTACTCAGGAATGCAACGAGAGAGGCCGCCACTGTTGATGGGAGGCAGTATCTGAAGGTGCCATTTCATGAAAAGGATATTGCCAAGGGGCTGGGTGCCCGCTTTGATATGGCGAGAAAGGCCTGGTATGTTGAATCCGGTACCGACATCAAGCCATTTTCTGCATGGATGAAATGAAATTGGCCTGAAAAATTCAAAACTGGTCATTGTTTGGGTGGGCTATACCAAAGGCTGGCATCGTTGATGGGCGTATTTTTGGGCAGAACCGGATTGCTTAGTCGTATCAATCGTCTGCCTTTCAAGTTCAGCTTTTCGATGGCACTCATATTATATTTGTTAAAGATGGCGTCAAAGCTGCCATCCTTACGCATGAGTTGCAAACCCGTTTCGATGCGTTCCTTGAGCTGTTGATCTTTGAGATTAAAAAAGAAATAAACCGGAAATTGATAGTAAAACACCAAATTCTTTTCTATGGCGATTTCTGGATAAATTTCGTGGTAGCGCTCATATTCACCCAATAACTCTCCTACGCCTCTGGGAAACATGTCAAAACGGCGGCCAGCGAGCATTTTGCTGAGTTGCGTGTATGGAGCCTGAATAACCTCAATTCCATGTGCTTTGTAGACAGGGATATCATTCCAATCAATGCCTTGACCGACAGTAAATTTTTTTAAGTCTTCTTCAGTTTTGACTTGGTCAAATTTGTTTTGATCTTCTTTGCGGATGAGAGGAATCCTATATCCTAGTAAGCCTTTACGTAAAGGTATACGAATAACCAAAAATTTTCGTTCTAATTCTTCCGAAGTAGGATTCCAGATGACATTGATGCTGTGATCGTCACGTTCTAAATCTTCTACTGAACGTTTTTTAGGGACAAAACTATTGCTTGGCCCACACTCAAAATCGCCATATTTTGCACGTGTTTTTTCTAGTGCAGTACGCAGGATCTCGATGAGGTCATTGAAGCGCGTATCATTTTCTAATTCGCCAGCTGGATAAATAACTCTGGTCGTCGCCGCCAACACAAAATTTGGGTTGGTGAACACCAGCAAGATGAAGAGTATTTTTAGAAATCTGCTTATTACAATCATGTTGACAACATATCCATAGATTTATTTTTGATAAAAATATCGTGGATATTTTTGAGCTAATAATTTACTTATTAAAGTTGACTGAAAATCAAATGGGTTTTGCCTGTTGATGTTGAGTCGTTCTTTCATCATATTGATGGTTCGTCCAGTGCGGCATCCTGCCTGTAACTTATGTCATGTTGATGACGAAAGACAAGGTTTGAAAATAATGCTGTCTAAATCTTTATGATAGCCTTCTGGTATCTTACACGAGCTAAGCGTAAACACTGTTAAAAAAAGGGACATGATGATGGATCGCAATGATAAAAAAGTATCTGGTTTCAATACGCAGATGATTCATAATGAATACCAGGCTCCAGCAGGGTTTGCTGCATTTACCGTGCCAATTCATCATGCATCGACGGTCTTGTTTGACAATGTGGAGGCGATGCGTGCAAGGACGTGGTTGGAAAAATCTTCGTACACCTATGGGTTGCATGGAACACCAACAAGCTTCACTTTGGAAGCGAGATTAGCTCAGATTGAAGGTGGCAATCATTGCTTGTTGGCGCCAAGTGGATTGGCAGCGATTACTTTAATTGATATGGCTTTCTTGCAAAGTGGTGATGATGTTTTAATCCCAGATAATGTCTATGGCCCGAATCGTGAATTGGCAAATTGGCTCAGTGGCAGTTTTGGCATCAGCGCCAGATTTTATGATCCGCTGATTGGTTCCGGCATCGCCGATCTGATAAAGAGCAATACCAAATTGATCTGGACTGAAGCACCTGGTTCTGTCTCAATGGAAGTGCCAGATATTCCTGCGATTTGTGCCGCAGCCCATGATAAAGGCGTGTTAGTCGCTTTGGATAATACCTGGGCGGCAGGTGTTGCATTTTCTGCTTTTGATCATGGCGTCGATATTGTGATGCAAGCGTTGACCAAATATCAGAGCGGCGGATCGGACGTTTTGATGGGCGCTGTCATCACCAGGGAAAAGGCGTTAAATGCACGATTGTTGACCGCGCATATGCGCCTGGGATTGGGCGTAGGGATGGATGATGCTTATCTGGTTTTACGCAATCTGCCGACGTTGAAATTGCGTTTTGATGCGCACGATAATGCCGCCCGTAAAGTGGCGAGTTGGCTGTCGCAACGCCCTGAAATTACGAAGGTCTTACATCCTGCTTTACCAGATTGCCCCGGGCATGACTTATGGAAACGTGATTTTACTGGCGCTGGCGGTTTATTTTCTGTGCTATTTGATGAACGTTATTCTGAGCAGCAAACGGATCGTTTTGTCGATCACCTACAATTATTTAAAATTGGTTTCAGTTGGGGTGGGGCGCATAGTTTGTGCGTGCCTTATCGCATAGAGAAAATGCGTGAGAACTGGAGTGATAAGGGAATTCTGGTACGATTCAATATCGGCCTTGAAGATGTTGACGATTTGATCGCAGATATTGAGCAGGCGTTGCGGCACTTATAGGTTCGCGATGTCGTGAGGCTGGAGGATATTATTGGATCCCCTCGCGTTCAAGGATGTTGTTGAGTGCGCCGCTTTTCATTAGCTGGTCTAAGCCTTGATCAAGGTGCTCGATGATTTTTTCTGCTTGGGGGTGAGTTTTACTGACAGCAAATTGCAATGCGTATTTGCCTGTGCCCGGAAGAGGGCGAATTTGATACTCGTGTTCATCGATTGGTAAAAGTTCCAAGGTTGAAAAACCAGTAAAAACCTCACGCATGTCGATAACGATATCACAGTAGTTCTTGTCGATTTTTTTGAACAGGCTTGTGTAATTTGTGGCGCCGCTTTCTATCTTTTGGGGTGGGAGGCGTGTGTACAGAGTCGAAGCGCCATGCAAAGCACAAATTTTGTAATGATTTAAGTCGTCCAGTGTTTTCAAAGGTGCGTACGAAAAGCGCTTTCTTGAGTACAAATAGGATGGTGTCAGGCTCATATAGGGTTTTGAGAACAGGTACATTTGTTCGCGTTCTGGCGTTCTGAATGCAGACATCACAATATCGATGCCAAGTTGCGATTGCGCCTGATAAAGGCAACGCGCCCACGGTAGAAGCATAATATTAATTTTGTTCGGAAAAATATTCCTTAATATTTCTGCCGAAATTCCTTTCACTAACTGCGTTTGACCCGTCACATAAGACATTGGCGGCCAATTATTGTCTCCACCGCACGCATTCAAAACCGCCGCACTCGTCATTGCGCATGTGCATGTCATCAGCAGGCTGACAAAAATTGCGATTATTTTCATTTGAAAGTATGGGCTCAGACGTTACGGTTTGAGTGAGAATTCAGGTGAGCCGTTTTTTTGATAGTTATCCTACGATTTAATGATAGATCAAGAATGGGACGCTGAAAACGTATTTGTGTTTTTGAGACGAGACAATCGTCTTAAACAAATGATCGCCAAAATGCAAAAAAGGGGAAACTGTTTGGACAGCTTCCCCTTTTTCCACATGTTTTAGTCAGACTACTGCTCGATTGATTGCTGCTCGAAATATCGCGCAGCAATCAATCTATTAAGCTGACAACAATTGACGCAATACGAATGGCAGAATTCCGCCATGTTTGTAGTAATCAACTTCGATTGGTGTATCGATGCGCAACAAGACTTTAACTTCTTGTGTTTCGCCGTTTGCACGGTGAATTACCAGAGTGACTTCTTGTTGTGGCTTGATTTCGTTTTCGATACCTTTCAAGTCGAAAGACTCGTTACCAGTGATGCCTAAAGAGTCAACGCTATCTGTACCGATGAATTGCAGCGGCAACACGCCCATGCCAACCAGGTTAGAACGATGGATACGCTCGAAGGACTTCGCGATGACTGCTTTAACGCCCAAGAGTTGCGTACCTTTAGCAGCCCAGTCACGTGAGGAGCCTGTACCGTATTCCTCGCCGCCGAAGATCATGGTTGGTGTGCCTTCAGCAACATATTTCATTGCTGCATCGTAGATTGCCATTTGTTCGCCAGTTGGTTGGAACAATGTTTCGCCGCCTTCAACGCGGGAACCATCTTCCTTCGCTGGGATCATCAAGTTTTTGATACGAACGTTAGCGAATGTACCGCGCATCATGATTTCATGGTTACCACGACGTGAGCCGTAGGAGTTGAAATCTGCTTTCAGAACGCCATTTTCTTTCAGCCATTTACCTGCTGGGCTGGATTCTTTGATCGAACCTGCTGGAGAAATATGGTCAGTCGTGATGGAGTCGCCGAATACGCCCAATGCACGTGCGCCTGTGATCCCAGTCGCTGCCGCTTTTGGTTCCATTGTGAAGTCAGCAAAGAATGGTGGCTCAGCAATGTAAGTGGAAGTAGGCCAGTTGTAGACTTCCCCTTCTGCCACGCCTTTGATGTTTTCCCACAGTTTGCCTGGTGCGCCTTTAACGTCTGCGTAGTTATCTTTAAACGTTTTGGAGTTCATCGCGAACTTCATCAGTTTTTGGATTTCTGCGCTGGTTGGCCAGATGTCGCCCAGGAAAATGTCTTTGCCTTTAACGCGACCAACTGGTTCTGTCATCAGATCTTTAGTCATGTTACCAGCGATAGCATAAGCAACGACTAATGGAGGAGATGCCAGGAAGTTAGAGCGAATGTTCGGGTGAATACGTGCTTCAAAGTTACGGTTACCAGACAATACAGCCGATGCCACGATGTCGTTTGCAACGATTGCTTCGTTCATTGCTGGAGTCAAGTCACCAGCATTACCGATACAAGTGGTACAGCCGTAGGCAGTCACGCCAAAGCCCAGTTTTTCCAGGTATGGCAACAGACCAGCTGCTTCGAGGTACTTGGTCACAACGCGGGAGCCAGGAGCCAGGGATGTTTTGATGTGTGGCGCTACTTTCAGGCCAGCTTCAACTGCTTTCTTTGCCAGCAAACCAGCAGCCAGCAATACGCTAGGGTTAGAAGTGTTGGTGCAAGAAGTAATTGCAGCGATCAGAACGTCGCCATTTTTAACTTTCACGTTGTCGCTGTTGACGTAGACCGCTTCCAGATCTTCAGCTTTTTTGTTGAAGCCGTTTTCGGATGTTGGTTTGGAGAACAGATCAGCAAAAGTTGATTTAACGTGACCGATTTCGATACGATCTTGTGGACGCTTAGGGCCAGCTAAAGATGGAGCAACAGTGGACAGATCCAGAGAGATTTCTGTGGTGTAGTCGATGTCGCCTTTTTTCGGAATACCGAACATTTTTTGGGCTTTGAAATAGCCTTCGAATGCATCGATTTCTGCTTTTGTACGGCCAGTGCCTTTGAAATAGTCGATGGTTGCTTCGTCAACTGGGAAGAAGCCCATTGTTGCGCCGTATTCTGGCGCCATGTTAGCGATCGTTGCGCGATCTGTCAGAGACAGGGAGCGTGTGCCTTCGCCAAAGAACTCAACAAATTTACCAACCACTTTTGCTTTACGCAGAAGTTCAGTAATCGTCAGAACCAGATCGGTTGCTGTACAGCCTTCGCGCAATGCGCCAGTCAGGTTAACACCAACGACGTCAGGTGTCAGGAAGTAAACTGGTTGTCCTAACATGCCAGCTTCAGCTTCGATACCGCCAACACCCCAGCCTACAACGCCAATGCCGTTGATCATGGTGGTGTGGGAGTCTGTACCTACCAATGTGTCTGGGTAGTAAACTTCATTTTTTTTCGCGTCTTTTACTTTGTGAACGCCGCGTGCCAGGTATTCCAGATTGACCTGGTGAACGATACCAAAGCCTGGAGGAACAACGCCGAATGTATCGAACGCTTGCATACCCCATTTCATGAACTGGTAACGCTCATTATTGCGTTCAAATTCCAGTTTCATGTTCAGATCGAGCGCTTTCTTTTCACGGAAATGATCGATTTGTACGGAGTGATCAACAACCAGATCAACAGGAACCAAAGGCTCGATGTTTTTTGGATTTTTGCCTTGTTTAGCAGCAACGTTGCGCATTGCAGCCAGATCAGCTAGCAGTGGAACGCCAGTAAAATCTTGCAGAACCACGCGGGAAACGACGAAAGGAATCTCATCGGTGCGGGTAGCAGTTGCGCCCCAGTTAGCCAATTGTTTTACGTGTTCTTCAGTAACTTTTTTGCCGTCGCAGTTACGCAGAACAGATTCCAAAACGACACGAATAGAAACTGGCAAACGAGAAATTTTGACACCCAGATTTTTTTCCAGTGCTGGCAAAGAAAAAAACTTGCCTTTCTTTGTTTCTGAAATTTTAAAATCTTTCAGGGTTTTGAATGCATCTTGATACGCATTTTGGCTCATGGCTATTCCTTATTTACAAAAATCAATGATCAAAAATTTTCTTACTGCTTTTATATTGAGCAATGTGTCACTCCACCGATTCAAACGAGTCGTGCTGTGAAGCGAGTTTCTTTGCCCGGTGAGGCTTATTTCGTTACTGCTTTCGCACCTGCTGCATCGGCTGGTGCATCTGTGGAAGTTGCATCTGCTACCATTGGTACTGTGCTATGACATTCATTGGCGAGTTGCTGGCCTTTACGTGAATCGAGCAACAAACCTTTTGCCGGAATACCAATCCAGACAAATCCTGCTTTGGTATTTTCAAATCGATAAGCACCCGTTGTTGTGTCGACGCGGTGCAATACGTAAAGACGTTTTTTCCAGCGCATTGCGATGTTATCGATGTTGTCACCGTGAGTGTACATTGTCAGAGAGTTACCGAGTTCGCACGTGTACTCATAGTTTTTATCTTCCTTCACGTCAGGTTCAATCTCATCCGGATCTTGTTCAACTGGAGCCGGCGCAGCTTTTTTAGTTTTGCTGCTAACCTTGGTTTTAGCAGGTGCATTTTCTGCTTGAGCGGAGAGTGGTGCAAAAACAAAGCTGCTGGCGATCATTAAGCCTGCTATGCGGGATAAAAGTTGGTTCATTCGGAGTCTCCTTCAAGTAAAGCGTATGCCATCTCTGGCAGTGTTATTGCGCTTGATTTTGCGCGTTTCAATATCGACCAGAAATAGCGGTAACTGGCGCGATCATGTAATTTTCCGGCATATTGAATTGGTGCCCAATGATTATTTTGCGCTGCAAGCAAAATGTCAGTAGCTTCGCATATTTCTTTATGCTGTGGTGCCATCTTTTGTACGATAGGAACAATCTGGTCAGGATGTATGCTCCACATCCGGGTATAAGCGAATTCATTTTTTGCGCGAAATGCGTCATTTTCTACAACCGATAAATCTTTGATTTCTGTTGTAACGCTATGCGATGGTACTTTTCCAAAGCGGTGACAGGCTGCTGAGATTTCAATTTTTGCGCGGGCAATGAGCGGATGCTCAAATTGCTCCGGCGAGTACATAGCTGCTGATGAAATCGCGCCGAAGTGAGATGACACGAAATCCATGATGCCGAATGACAAACATTCAACCTGTGGAAGGGCAGCAATTGCCATGACGTCGGCAAGTGCCTCGTGCGTCTCAATCAATACGTGGACTGGTAAATGGTTTCTACCGGCAGTAAATGCATAGTTATTAATCTGCTCTATCGCATTTGCTACCTGAATCGCCGAGCTGACTTTTGGTAGCACGATATAGGCAAGTTTTTTTGCGGCAGAAGGGATGATCAGCGATAAATCCTGATCGAAAGCTTCATGTGTAATATCATGCACTCTGACGCCAATGCGTTGGTGCTGATTTTCATTGCTATTGAGTAGCTCACAAACCAATTTGGCGTGATTTACTTCGTCGCCAGTCGCTGCGCCATCTTCGCAGTCAAAAGTAATGTCAAAAACCGGCCCCAGTTTTTGCTGAAGTGCCATGGATTTGCGCATGAGTTTTTCTGAGCCTGCATAGTGATCACAAACCGGTAAAAACACCGGCGTCAACTGATCCTGAAATAAGGCGCGAGATGGATGCATCAGTTCTTTTTAAGCGGGATGGGGAGGGCGGTATTGATGACCAATGCCGCCCCAGCCTGATATTGATTAGCCAACCAGGTGTTTCACGCCATCACGCTCTTCTTGCAATTCTTTGAGAGTGATGTTGATGCGTTCACGTGAGAATTCATCGATTTCCAACCCTTGAACGATCGTGTATTCGCCGTTTTCTGTCGTTACCGGGAAGCCAAACATGGTGCCTTCAGGGATGCCATAAGAGCCATCGGAAGGAACGCCCATTGTTGTCCATTTGCCGTTGGTGCCCAGAACCCAGTCACGTACGTGATCAATCGCTGCATTTGCAGCAGAAGCCGCTGAAGACAAACCGCGCGCTTCAATAATCGCTGCGCCGCGTTTGCCAACTGTTAGCAAGAATACGTCTTTATTCCATACCTGATCGTTGATCAGATCTTTTACTGCTGCACCGTCAGCTGTTGCGAAACGGTAGTCAGCGTACATGGTTGGAGAGTGGTTGCCCCATACGCACAGTTTTTCGATAGCAGAAACTGGCTTGCCAATTTTTGCAGACACTTGAGACAGAGCGCGGTTATGATCGAGACGTAACATCGCAGTGAAGTTTTTCGCTGGCAGGGATGGTGCAGATTTCATCGCGATATATGCGTTGGTGTTCGCTGGGTTGCCAACCACCAATACTTTAACGTTACGTGATGCCACTGCGTCCAATGCTTTACCTTGTACGGTAAAAATCTGCGCATTTGCTTCTAACAAATCTTTACGTTCCATGCCTGGGCCACGTGGACGTGCGCCAACGAGCAATGCTACATCGATGTCTTTGAATGCCGTCATTGGGTCGCTATGTGCAGTCATGCCAGCCAGCAATGGGAATGCGCAATCGTCGATTTCCATCATGACGCCTTTCAGCGCTTTTTGTGCTTTTTCGTCTGGAATTTCAAGCAATTGCAAAATCACTGGTTGATCTTTGCCAAGCATGTCGCCATTAGCAATACGGAACAACAGTGAGTAACCGATTTGGCCAGCGGCGCCGGTAACAGCTACGCGCATAGGGGATTTCGCCATGATGCATCTCCGAAGTGAGGTAAAAAACGATGTTCAAACTTGCTGATTCACGAGGTGTTGCCTGTATATCAGCTTACGAATATTCAATGATACCGCCTAACTCGGCGCTCGTCAGCCAAATTTGCGGGCATTTTTAGCTTAAATAGCATTAAGTCGCGATTTCAACTTTACATTGCATGCGTTCACGCTATATTGCTTGTGTAAGTCGGGCAATGTGAGTCGCTCGATTTGCATGCGCAAGAATAATTTTCCGGAAGTTTAGGTGCTGTAATGTGAAGTGTCAATGACTATCTTATGTCTTATATAAGACATATTACTTAGCAGTTTGTTGTAGACGGCGCAGGTGTTTTTGTGGTGAAATTGCGAACTATGACTTCAAACACGCCAAATGCAAATATCTCCTCCGCGAACTCTGCGAGTTCTGGCTCCGGTGTTGCTGGTGCCGTCGTTAATTCATCGCCCACATTTAGTCCCTTATACCAGCAGATAAAATCCCTTATTACGCAAAGTTTGCAGTCAGGCGAATGGAAGCCGGGTGAACTCATTCCGAGTGAGATGGAATTGGCGGCTCGCTTTAAAGTGAGTCAAGGCACGGTGCGTAAAGCGATCGATGAGTTGTCAGCAGAAAATTTGGTTGTGCGTCGACAAGGGAAGGGGACGTTTGTTGCCACCCATCATGAGGCGAGATCTCAATTTCGGTTTTTGCGTCTGGCGCCAGATGAGGGAGTTCCTCATTATCCTGAAAATAGAATCATTGAAGTGCGGCGCTTGCGTGCCCCTGCCGAAGTGGCGCGATTGCTGGAAATTAAATCGGGTGACTCAGTGGTTTTTATTCGCCGGGTGCAATCGTTTTCGGGTGTGCCGACAATTCTGGACGATTTATGGTTGCCAGGTGTGATCTTTAAAGGCCTGACTGCTGAACGTCTGAATGAATACAAAGGGCCAATGTACGGTTTGTTTGAAACAGAATTTGGCACGCATATGATACGTGCCTCTGAGCAGATCAGGGCAGTTTGTGCTGACGAGGTGGTTTCGGAATTGTTGCGTATCGCGACTGGGACACCTTTGTTAAATGTTGAGCGAGTTTCTTTTACCTATGGCGACAAGCCGGTGGAATTGCGTCGCGGTTTATACCTTACTTCGCATCATCATTATCGCAATGAATTGAGTTAATTTTTGGTGATCTATGTGCGTTTGCACATGTAGTCGCTGATTAATTAGGCATTTTTGGATCTTTTTGCCTGATTTGAGCAAGCTTTTGTAAATTGATGCTCAGCACATATTCATTTTTGGTATTAAGATGACGGTATTTTGAAAAAACAGGCTCAATAATGTTGGTGCGATGCACCAAAATGAGCGAAAATTGCATGATTTTGTGTACAGACTAGTTAATGGGGAGATTATTTATGTCTGAAGTAGTGAAAAACAGGCCACGCTACGGTGTGATGCGCCTGATTGATGCAACTGGGTACCGATTGCCGTTAGCTGGCGTCGTGTCTATCTTGCACCGTATAAGCGGGATGTTGATGTTTCTGTTGTTGCCCTTCATTTTGTTTTTGTTGGACAAGAGCCTGACATCAGAAGTTTCGTTTGCCGAATTGCAAGCATTCACGTCAGGGGTATTTGTTAAGCTGGTTATCCTTGCATTGATTTGGGCATTTTTGCATCACTTTTGCGCTGGTGTTCGTCACTTAGTCATGGATCTTCACTACGGCCTTGATAAGCATACTGCACGTAAATCTGCAGCAAGTGTTTTGACAGTCAGCATTGCCCTGGCAGCACTGGTTGGTTTGAAATTGTTCGGAGTATTCTAAATGGCAAATAACAATATTGGACCTAAGCGCCTGGTCGTTGGTGCGCATTATGGTTTGCGTGATTGGTTGGCGCAGCGCGTTACCGCAATTGTGATGGCTCTTTACACGGTTTTGTTGCTGATCATGTTTTTGACGGGACACAATTTTAACTACGAGGGTTGGGCTGGCATTTTCTCACACCAGTGGTTTAAATTGGCTACATTCTCCGTGGTTGTTTGTTTGCTGTATCACGCCTGGGTTGGTATGCGTGATGTCTGGATGGATTATGTGACTCATAGCGTGGTTCTGCGTTTGGTATTTCAGGTTGCCACCATTTTGTGGCTGGTTGCTAGTGCTGGCTATGCCGCACAGATTTTGTGGAGAGTATAAAAGTGGCTGCAATTAAATCCACAATTCCTACCCGTCGTTTTGATGCGGTAATCGTTGGTGCAGGTGGTTCTGGTATGCGTGCTTCGCTGCAATTGGCTGAAGCTGGCTTGAACGTGGCTGTACTGTCTAAAGTTTTCCCTACCCGGTCACACACTGTTGCCGCTCAAGGTGGTATTGGTGCTTCTCTCGGTAATATGTCCGAGGATAACTGGTACTGGCATATGTTCGACACAGTCAAGGGCTCTGATTACCTCGGTGATCAGGATGCAATTGAATTCATGTGTCGCGAAGCACCAAAAGTGGTCTATGAATTAGAGCATTTTGGTATGCCATTTGACCGTAATGCGGATGGTACGATTTACCAGCGCCCATTCGGTGGTCACACAGCAAACTTCGGTGAAAAGCCAGTTCAGCGTGCTTGTGCTGCTGCTGATCGTACTGGTCATGCGTTATTGCACACCCTTTATCAACGTAATGTTCGTGCTCGCACGCACTTCTTCGTTGAATGGATGGCGATCGATCTGATTCGTGATGCTGAAGGTGACGTTCTGGGTGTTGTTGCGCTCGAAATGGAAACTGGCGAAGTCATGATGCTGGAAGCGAAACAAACGATTTTCGCAACCGGTGGTGCAGGTCGTATATGGGCAGCGTCAACCAACGCATTTATCAATACTGGCGACGGTATGGGTATGGCGGCACGTGCTGGTTTGCCATTGGAAGATATGGAATTCTGGCAATTCCACCCAACTGGTGTCGCTGGTGCGGGCGTGCTGATTACCGAAGGTGTGCGTGGTGAGGGCGGTATTCTGGTGAATAGCCAGGGTGAACGTTTCATGGAGCGTTATGCGCCTACACTGAAAGATCTTGCTCCACGTGACTTCGTTTCCCGTTCTATGGACCAGGAAATTAAAGAAGGTCGTGGTTGCGGTCCAAACAAAGACCACGTAATGCTCGATTTGCGTCATATTGGTGCTGACACAATTCAAAAACGCTTGCCATCGATTCTTGAAATCGCCCATAAATTTGCTAACGTTGACGCGACAAAAGAGCCAATTCCTGTCGTTCCGACAATTCACTACCAAATGGGCGGTATCCCGACCAATATCTACGGTCAGGTGGTTGCTCCGAAAAACGGTAGCAGCGAAATCGTGAATGGCTTGTATGCGATTGGTGAGTGCGCTTGCGTATCAGTCCACGGTGCTAATCGTCTGGGTACGAACTCGTTGTTGGACTTGTTAGTATTCGGTCGCGCTGCCGGTAACCATATCGTTGCAAGTAATCTCAAAGCACGTAGTAACAAAGATCTGCCTGCCGATGCAGCTGATCTGGCTTTGTCTCGTTTGTCTAAACTCGAAACAAGCACAGGCTCAGAGCGTGTTCAAGATGTGGCTAATGCGATTCGTAAAACGATGCAACATCACTGCGGCGTGTTCCGTACTGATGAATTGCTGCAAGAGGGTGTCAAAGAAATTATGGAGCTCGATGAGCGTCGTAAGCATGTTTCTTTCAAAGATAAGTCCAAGGTATTTAACACTGCCCGCGTTGAGGCGTTGGAATTGGATAATCTGATTGAAACTGCGAAGGCAACTATTACCTCTGCTGCTGCGCGTAAAGAATCACGTGGTGCCCATGCACATCGTGACTACGAAAAGCGTGATGATGAAAACTGGATGAAGCACACTCTGTGGTACTCCGAAGGTAATCGACTTGACTACAAGCCTGTTGTCACTAAGCCGTTGACAGTTGAAACGTTCAAGCCGAAAGCTCGTACATTCTAAATTGAGAAGATGTACTGCCTGGCAAGGCCGGGCAGTCAATTTATCGTGCGCCCCGGGTGGTGCACAAGGAAGATATCATGGCACGTACACTGAAATTTAAAATTTATCGATATGATCCGGACAAGGATGCCAAGCCTTACATGCAAGACCTGACGGTCGAGCTCAAAGATACAGACAAAATGTTGCTGGACGCGTTGCAGCGTATCAAAGCGGACGTTGATGACTCTTTGGCGCTGCGTCGTTCCTGCCGTGAAGGTGTTTGTGGCTCTGATGCGATGAACATTAATGGTAAAAATGGTCTGGCCTGTACAACGAATTTAAATGAGTTGACAGAACCTATCGTATTGCGTCCTTTGCCTGGTTTGCCAGTTATTCGTGATCTGATCGTCGATATGACGCAGTTCTTCAAGCAATATGACTCGATCAAACCATACCTGATGAATGATTCCATTCCTCCGGAAAAAGAACGTCTGCAATCTCCCGCAGAACGTGAAGAGCTGGATGGTTTGTATGAATGTATTTTGTGCGCATGCTGCTCTACGTCATGCCCATCATTCTGGTGGAATCCGGATAAGTTTGTCGGTCCTGCTGGATTGTTGCAAGCGTATCGCTTTATTGCTGATTCTCGTGATCAGGCAACTGGCGCACGTTTGGATAATCTGGAAGATCCATATCGCTTGTTCCGCTGCCATACCATCATGAACTGTGTTGATGTCTGCCCTAAGGGTTTGAATCCAACTCGCGCAATCGGCAAAATCAAAGAATTAATGGTTCGCCGCGCAGTGTAATTAAAACAGAAACGGTACATGTAAGCGCCGTTTCTATTTCATGCAGTTCTTCGTCGGTGTTGAAGAGCTGCATGAAATAGAAAGCATTAAAAGAGAAAGTAATATGTCTAAGCTGGTAGAAGAGTCTCATCAAAGTGATCCGGTTAAGCGTGCTCGTTTGCGCTGGCGCGCGCGTCGCGGCTTGTTGGAAAATGATCTGATATTAACGCGGTTTCTGGATGCCAATGAAGAGATCCTGACTGACGAAGAAGTGGATGCTTTTAGTCGCCTGATGGAGTTGTCTGACAACGTCCTGATGGATTTGATGATGGCAAAGAAGGAGCCTGAGGGTGAGGTGGATTTGCCTCATGTGCACGCTTTGCTTGCCCGTCTGCGCGTAGCCTGACAATAAACGTTTTTTTTTGTGTTTTTTTGATTAACGACTCACCTCTTATCTGAAGGAAGAGCCATGACTAATTCTGAAACAAAAGCAACCCTCTCATTCTCTGATGGTTCGCCATCTCTAGAGATGCCAATTTACAAAGGATCAATCGGTCCTGACGTGATTGATATTCGTAAATTGTACGGTGCGACAGGCATGTTCACTTACGATCCGGGTTTTATGTCGACTGCGGCATGCAACTCTTCAATTACCTACATTGATGGCGACAAAGGCGAGTTGCTGTATCGTGGTTATCCTATCGAGCAATTGGCTGTGAATGGTGGCGATTTCCTCGAAACATGTTATTTGTTGCTGAATGGCGAATTGCCAAATGCAACTGAAAAAGCTGATTTCGTTGCGACAGTAACTAAGCACACCATGGTTCACGAGCAGATGCAATTCTTCTTCCGTGGCTTCCGTCGTGACGCGCATCCAATGTCGGTATTGGTTGGTACGGTTGGTGCGCTGTCTTCGTTCTATCATGATTCACTGGATATCAATGATCCGCATCACCGCGAAGTGTCTGCAATTCGCCTGATTGCGAAAATGCCTACACTGGTTGCGATGGCTTACAAATATTCCATTGGTCAGCCTTTCGTGTATCCACGCAATGATCTGTCTTATAGTGCAAATTTCATGCACATGATGTTCTCCACGCCATGCGAAGAGTACAAAGTGAATGAAGTATTGGTACGTGCTTTGGATCGTATTTTGATATTGCACGCAGATCACGAGCAAAATGCTTCTACATCGACGGTGCGTCTGGCTGGTTCTTCCGGCGCGAATCCATTCGCGTGTATCGCTGCTGGTATCGCTTGTTTGTGGGGTCCTGCGCACGGTGGTGCGAACGAAGCTGCATTGAGCATGCTGGAAGAAATTGGTAGTGTTGACAACATTCCTGAGTTCATCGCTCAAGTAAAAGACAAAAACTCCGGCGTGAAGCTCATGGGCTTTGGTCACCGTGTTTATAAAAACTACGACCCACGCGCTAAATTGATGCGTGAAACTTGCTACGAAGTTTTGCAAGAACTCGGTCTGCAAGATGATCCATTGTTCAAATTGGCGATGGCTCTGGAAAAAATCGCTCTGGAAGACGAGTACTTCGTTAGTCGCAAGCTCTATCCGAACGTTGATTTCTACTCTGGTATCGTACAACGTGCTCTGGGTATTCCAACTTCCTTGTTTACTGGCATTTTCGCGCTGGCGCGTACAGTAGGTTGGATTGCTCAATGGAAAGAGATGATTTCTGATCCTGAGCAAAAAATTGGCCGTCCACGTCAATTGTTCGTTGGCGCAGCGAAACGTGACGTTGTTGCTATCGACAAGCGCTAATAAAATGATGTTGCAGGCCTCGTATATGCTGGTATTTATGTGCGCACTGCAGCATTGAAAAAAGGCGAGTCATTGCGACTCGCTTTTTTTTTCTTCAGTAAATATGCTATGCTTCGGCTCGAAAGTAAATTTTAGATGTTTTTTCGTTTTAGATTCAAAAAGTATATTGTTTCTGATGTGTGTTTTGACTCTGGTGCGAGAATAGTTTGAAAAAAGCCCTTCCCCACAACTTGATGTGCAATCCGCTAACCGGTCAGGCCGTGTCGCGGAAGGTTAGATTAACCCGCTAATCTCGCGAAACGCGAAGAAAGGTGAGCAAGATGATGCAACAATATAACGCTAACTCGTACTTGTTCGGCGGCAATGCGCCGTACGTAGAAGAACTTTACGAAGCCTACCTCAATAATCCCGGTTCCGTACCTGAAAACTGGCGCGCCTATTTCGACGCGATGCAGCATGTGCCCGCTGTCGATGGATCTTCTAAACCAGACGTCGCTCATGCACCAGTAATTGCTTCATTTGCAGAACGTGCGAAACAAGGTCCGATCCGTACGATCAGCGCCACTGCTGATGCGGAAATGGGTCGTAAGCGTGTAGCCGCCCAGCAGTTAATCGCGGCGTATCGCTTCCTCGGTAGTCATTGGGCCAATTTGGACCCATTGCAACGTCAGGAGCGCCCAAGCTTACCTGAGCTGGAGCCAAGTTTTTACGGCTTTACTGACGCTGATATGGATATTCAATTCAATATCAGCAATAGTTACTTCGGTGCAGAAACAGCCTCTCTGCGCGATTTAGTCAATTCTTTGCGTGATACCTACTGCCGTTCTATCGGTGCCGAGTTCATGTACATCAGCGATCCAACTGAGAAGCGTTGGTTGCAACAAAAGCTCGAATCTATCCGTTCTACTCCAAACTTCACACCAGAAAAGAAAAAGCACATCCTTGACCGTTTAACGGCGGCGGAAGGCTTGGAACGATATCTGCATACACGTTATGTCGGACAGAAACGTTTTTCACTCGAAGGTGGTGAAAGCTTTATCGCTTCGATGGATGAAACTATCCAACGTGCTGGCGAACGCGGCGTGCAAGAAATCGTTATTGGTATGGCACATCGTGGCCGTCTGAACGTGTTGGTTAATACCCTGGGCAAAATGCCTCAAGATTTGTTTGCTGAATTCGAAGGCAAACACGGCGATGATTTGCCAGCAGGTGACGTTAAATACCATCAAGGTTTCTCCTCTGACGTATCGACTCCTGGCGGTCCGGTGCATTTATCACTCGCATTTAACCCGTCCCATTTGGAAATCGTTAATCCAGTGGTTGAAGGTTCGGTTAAAGCCCGTATGGATCGTCGTGGCGACAAGGATGGCTCTCAGGTATTGCCTATCCTGGTACACGGTGATGCCGCGTTTGCAGGACAGGGCGTGGTCATGGAAACTCTGAACCTGGCGCAAACTCGTGGCTACGGTACTGGTGGTACGATGCATATCGTGATCAATAATCAGATTGGTTTCACAACTTCTGATCCGCGCGATTCACGTTCCACTTTGTATTGCTCCGACGTGGTGAAGATGATCGAAGCGCCAGTGCTGCATGTGAATGCAGATGATCCAGAGGCAGTCGTTTTGGCGACGCAGATCGCACTTGACTACCGTATGGAGTTCAAGAAAGACGTCGTCGTTGATATCATTTGCTACCGTAAGTTGGGTCACAACGAGCAAGATACGCCAGCATTGACGCAACCGTTGATGTACAAAAAAATTGCACAACATCCTGGTACTCGTAAAATGTATGCAGACAAGTTATCTGCACAAGGTACGATTCCAGCCGATGGCGGCGATGCAATGGTGAAAGAGTTCCGTGATGCGATGGATGCAGGTAAGCATACACACGATCCGGTTATCTCTAACTTCAAAAACAAATACGCTGTGGATTGGATTCCTTTCCTCAATCGTAAATGGACTGATGCAGCAGATACCGCTGTGCCAGCGACAGAATTGAAACGTCTGGCTGAACGTATTACCACAGTGCCTGCCGGATTTAAGCCACATAGCCTGGTCGAAAAAGTTCTGGGTGACCGCGCAACAATGGGTCGTGGTGAAATGAATCTGGACTGGGGTATGGGCGAACATCTGGCCTATGCATCTCTGGTTTCTTCCGGCTATGCAATTCGTCTGACCGGTCAGGATGCGGGTCGTGGTACTTTCGTTCACCGTCACGCAGTATTGCATGATCAAAACCGCGAACGTTGGGATTCTGGTACTTACATTCCTCTGCAAAACATCTCCGACAACCAAGCACCGTTCACGGTGATTGACTCTGTTCTGTCAGAAGAAGCGGTATTGGGTTTTGAGTACGGTTACTCAACAGCAGAACCGAATACACTGACAATCTGGGAAGCGCAATTCGGCGATTTCGCTAACGGTGCGCAAGTGGTTATCGACCAATTCATCAGCTCCGGCGAAGTGAAGTGGGGTCGTGCTTCTGGTCTGGTAATGATGTTGCCGCACGGCTATGAAGGTCAAGGTCCAGAGCACTCATCCGCTCGTCCAGAACGCTTCCTGCAATTGTGTGCAGACAACAATATGCAAGTGGTTCAGCCGACAACTGCGTCGCAGATTTTCCATCTGTTGCGTCGTCAGATGATTCGTCAGTTCCGTAAGCCTTTGGTCATCATGACACCAAAATCTTTGCTGCGTAATAAAGATGCTGGCTCACCATTGTCGGAATTGTCTAAAGGCAGCTTCCACACAGTGATCGGTGAAGTTGATGAGAAAATCGACGCGAAGAAAGTGAAACGTGGTATTGCTTGCTCCGGTAAGGTCTACTACGATTTAGTGAATGCACGTAAAGAACGTGCTCAGTCCGATACAGCGATTATCCGTGTGGAACAGTTGTACCCATTCCCACATAAGAGCTTTGTTGCGGAGCTGAAAAAATTCCCTAACATGGTTGAATTGGTTTGGGCGCAAGATGAGCCGCAAAATCAGGGTCCATGGTTCCAGATCCAGCACAATATTTTTGAAAGCCTGGAAGAAGGCCAGAAATTGGCTTACGCAGGTCGTCCAGCAAGTGCGTCACCAGCTGTCGGTTACTACGACAAGCACTATGCACAACAAAAAGCATTGTTGGAAACTGCATTTTCCAAACTCAAAGGCTTTGTCCTCACTAAATAAATGACGCGATGCTGCATCAGAAACTGATGCAGCATTTGGCTACCCGAATCGGAGAGTAAAAAATGGCAATTATCGAAGTAAAAGTTCCTCAGTTATCTGAGTCCGTTGCAGAAGCGACCTTGTTGGCCTGGCATAAAAAAGTTGGTCAATCTGTCACTCGTGACGAAAATATGATCGACGTAGAAACAGATAAAGTTGTGCTGGAATTGCCAGCACCTGAAGCTGGTGTGATCACACAAATTATTAAAGGCGATGGAAGCACCGTTGTGGCTGGTGAAATCATCGCCATCATCGACACGGATGCCAGCGCTAAAGTAAGCCCAATGGAAGTTTCTGTTGCACCAGTAGCTGTTGCAGCCGCAGCAGCACCAGCAGTGGCTAATGCAAAATCTTCCGCTGGCATTGCCATGCCAGCCGCTGCCAAAATTTTGGCTGAGAACGGTTTGTCCGCTGGTCAGGTAGATGGTTCTGGCAAAGATGGCCGTGTTACTAAGGGCGATGCACTGGCAGCAGTTGCTGGTAAAGCAGCTCCGGTCGTGGCGCCATTGGCAGCACCAGTCGCGTCTAAGCCAGCACTACAACAAGTGGCAGCTCCAACCCTGGCGAGCCTCGGTGATCGTCCTGAAGAACGTGTTCCTATGAGCCGTTTGCGTGCACGTATCGCCGAACGTCTGGTTCAATCTCAGTCTACTAACGCGATCTTGACGACATTTAATGAAGTCAACATGGCGCCAGTCATGGAATTGCGCAACAAGTACAAAGACAAATTTGAAAAAGAGCACGGCGTTAAATTAGGTTTCATGTCTTTCTTCGTTAAAGCTGCCGTTGCTGCATTGAAGAAATACCCAATCGTTAATGCATCAGTTGATGGTAATGACATCGTCTACCACGGTTACTTTGATATCGGTATTGCTGTTGGTTCGCCACGTGGTCTGGTCGTGCCTATTTTGCGCAATGCAGACCAAATGTCTATCGCTGATATCGAAAAGAAAATCGGTGAATTCGGTGCTAAAGCGAAAGACGGTAAATTGACTCTGGACGATCTGTCCGGTGGTACATTCTCCATCTCTAACGGCGGTACTTTCGGTTCTATGTTGTCGACACCGATCATCAATCCACCACAATCAGCAATTCTGGGCGTACACGCAACTAAAGATCGCGCAGTAGTTGAAAATGGTCAGATCGTTATCCGTCCAATGAACTACCTGGCAATGTCTTACGATCACCGTATCATTGACGGTCGCGAAGCTGTGTTGGCTCTGGTCGCAATGAAAGACGCGCTGGAAGATCCTTCACGTCTGTTGTTAGATCTGTAATCATTGAACAACGGCTATCAACGTGAATATCGCTGACGAAATTCAACGTTTGCACGAACTGCATCAGTCAGGCGCTCTTTCTGATGCAGAGTTTGCGCAAGCCAAGGCGAAGCTGCTCGACAAAGTAGGGTCGGGCGCTTCTTCCAATCAATCCGAATTTTCTTTTAAATCTGCTTCTTTCTCTGGCGCAGATGATGCGCTGAATCAATTGAATCGTTTTCGCCGTTCTACGAGCGATAAATGGTTAGGTGGTATTTGTGGCGGTCTGGGGAAATTTACGGGTCTTGATTCCTGGATCTGGCGTTTGATTTTTGTTTTCTTCGCGATGTTTGTAGGCTCAGGTGTTCTTGCTTACCTACTGGCATGGATTTTTGTGCCCGAAGAAGAGTGATATTTGCTGAAGATCTACATGTAAAGATAGTCGGCTATAAATAAATTCAGGAAAATTTCATGAGTAAACAATTTGATGTCGTCGTTATCGGCGGTGGTCCTGGTGGCTATATTGCGGCAATTCGTGCCGCGCAACTCGGTTTTTCTACTGCATGTATCGATGCGTGGACTAACGAAAAAGGTGGTCCGGCACCTGGTGGTACTTGCACCAACGTAGGTTGCATTCCATCAAAAGCATTGTTGCAATCTTCCGAACACTTTGAGCACGCTGGTCATGCATTTGCTGATCATGGTATTCAAGTGTCTGGTTTGGGCATGGACGTCGCGAAAATGTTGGGTCGCAAGAACACCATCGTTAAGCAAAACAATGACGGTATTTTGTTCTTGTTCAAAAAGAATAAAGTGACTTTCTTTCATGGACACGGTTCTTTCGTTAAGGCCGATGCTAACGGTTACGAAATCAAAGTTGCTGGCAAAACCGAAGAAACAATTACAGGTAAGCACATCATCGTTGCGACTGGTTCGAACGCACGTGCTCTGCCAGGTACGCCGTTTGATGAGGTCAACGTGTTGTCCAACGAGGGCGCGCTGAATATTGCTGAAACACCGAAAAAACTCGGAGTGATCGGCGCGGGCGTTATCGGTCTGGAAATGGGTAGTGTATGGCGTCGTCTGGGTTCCGAAGTGACAGTCCTCGAAGCTCTGCCAACTTTCCTGGGCGCAGTCGATGAGCAAATCGCTAAAGAAGCGCACAAACTGTTTGTGAAACAAGGTTTGTCGATCAACCTTGGCGTGAAAATTGGCGAAATCGTTAATAGCGGTAAAGACGTTACTGTTAATTACACCGATGATAAAGGCGCTGAACACAAAGCGGTGTTCGACAAGCTGATTATCTCCATCGGTCGTACACCAAACACAAACGGTTTAAATGCTGAAAGTATTGGTCTGGCAATGGACGAGCGTGGCTTCATTGCTGTTGATGGTGATTGCAAAACAAACCTGCCTAACGTTTGGGCTGTTGGCGATGTGGTACGCGGTCCTATGCTGGCACACAAAGCTGAAGAAGAAGGCGTTGCGGTTGCTGAACGTATTGCTGGTCAACACGGTCACGTCAACTTCAACACCATTCCTTGGGTAATTTACACTTCCCCTGAAATCGCTTGGGTTGGTCGTACTGAGCAGCAATTGAAGGCTGATGGCGTCGCATACAAAGCCGGTACCTTCCCATTCATGGCGAATGGTCGCGCACGTGCTTTAGGCGATACTTCCGGTATGGTGAAATTCCTGGCAGATGCAACAACCGATGAAATTCTGGGCGTACACATTGTTGGTCCAATGGCGTCTGAATTGATTTCTGAAGCGGTAGTAGCAATGGAGTTCCGTGCTTCTTCTGAAGATATTGCACGTATTTGCCATGCTCATCCATCTTTGTCTGAAGCAACGAAAGAAGCGGCTCTGGCTGTAGACAAGCGTTCGTTGAATTTTTAATTCGACGCGTCTTGGTTATATGCTGAGTGCAGACTGGTGAGTCTTAATAAAATGGACGAGTCGGGTACTCGTCCATTTTTGTTTCAAAGCATAAGCCCTGTAAATGAACCCTGTGCAGCTTCGTTTGCATTGTTAGTGATGGTTTTAAATGTGCCGCCAATTATATTTTTTGAGCGGCGTTAGTAAACGTAGCGCTACGCGCAAAATATTGATACCCAGAAAAGGTGAGTAAGATTTTTGCTCCTGATGGGTAGCTTGAAAAAAATGACTATGGATGTTCAAGAGTTTTATCAGGACGCGTTAACGCAACGTGGATTTACTGCCGATGAAGCGCAAAAGCGCGCCGTTGATCGCTTGCAAGCAGCCTATGAAGAATGGGTTTTTTACAAGGGGAAGCGTGCCAATAAATTGACGCGGATGATTACTCGACCAGAAGTGCCGCGCGGTGTCTACATGTGGGGTGGAGTGGGGCGCGGTAAGTCATTTCTAATGGATAGCTTTTACTCTGTCGTACCGGTGGTGCGTAAAACGCGTCTGCATTTTCATGAATTTATGCGCTCGGTTCATCGCCAATTGGATGAACTCAAAGGTGTTGCTAATCCGCTTGACGAGGTTGCGCGTCAGATAGCCAAGAGATATCGCCTGATTTGCTTTGATGAATTTCATGTGTCGGACGTGGCTGATGCAATGCTGTTGTATAACTTACTCAAAGCATTATTTGATAATGGTGTTTCCTTTGTGATGACCTCCAATTATCAGCCCGAGACTTTATACCCAGAAGGATTGCATCGCGATCGTATGCTGCCGACGATTGCATTGTTGAATGAACGTCTTGATATTCTAAACGTCGATTCAGGTAATGACTATCGCAAACGCGCCTTGGAGCAAGTGCAGGCGTATCTGACACCCCTCAACGCTGCAACTGATCAAGCGTTGCGAGATAGCTTTGCACGTATTGCTGACACTAAAGATGAGGATCCACTCGTCGATATTGAAGGTCGTAATTTAAAATCCTTACGACGTGCTGGGGGGGTAATATGGTTTGATTTTCATACCTTGTGCGGAGGTCCACGTTCGCAAAATGATTATCTGGAAATCGCCAGTCGTTTTCATACTGTTATTTTATCGTCGATCCCTGCGATGTCGGCCGCCATGTCTTCTGAAGCACGCCGTTTTACCTGGTTGATTGATGTTTTTTACGATAATAAAGTAAAGCTGATTATGTCGGCTGAAGTAGCACCAGAGTTGTTATATACTCAAGGTACCTTATCTAACGAATTTCACCGAACTGTATCGCGTATTATTGAAATGCAATCCAAAGAGTATATGGATGCCGATCAACGCCAACTTGCTGATTCACTGACTTGATGAAAATACTTTTAAAGATTTCTTTTAATAATTTGGCTGCATGTTTATTGGCCATAGGTATGCTTAACGCTAGTACAAATGTGCACGCTGAAGATGGTAAGCAGGAATTGCTTGAAATTGCGCAACTGGTTCATACACTCGATGAACGTTATCCTGCGGGTAGTATTCAAAGTAACGAGGTAGCAGAGATTGCTATCAAGGAAAGTCAATCCGCAGAGGTTCGTCTGGAAAACTGGTACGTTGTTGCGGAACACCACTGTTATAACACTTTCTTTGTGAATGATTGCCTAAAGCGAATAAAGATTGAACGAAGAGAATATTTGCCGACACTGCAACGCATTTCTTTGGAATCTCAGGCTTTACAGCGTTTGCTCAAAGTGATGGAGCGTGATCGCGAAACGGCTCAGAAACAAGCAAAGTAATCGTAGATGTATAGACGGAGATTCCCAATAATCGATAATTCATGTGATGTCGCATACAATTTCGATACACCGCCAAAATAAAAAGTTCGTTTTCTGTTTGGTCGATTTGCCGTGTTGGTGAATTGAGACCCCCACTATGGAATGCGGCATAATGTCGCTATCTTCCAGTAAAATTTCTTTCCATGTCATTTTCTACCTTGGGGCTTTCGCCCGAAATCTTGCTTGCTATCGATGAGCAACACTACTCAGACCCTACAGCAGTTCAACGTGCGGCGATTCCACCTATCCTCCAAGGGCATGACGTCATTGCTGAAGCGCAAACTGGTTCTGGTAAGACTCTGGCGTTCTGTGCTCCCTTGGTACAGTCTTTGAAGAAATCTGCACGTCCGAGAGTGATTCAATATCTGATTTTGGTGCCAACCAGAGAGTTAGCGACACAAGTTGCCGCAACGTTGGAAGCCTTAATTCAAAATAGTACGCCATCTGTTAAATTAGCAGTCTTGTTTGGTGGCGTCTCAATTAATCCGCAAATGCTTCATTTGCGTGGTGGCGCAGATATTGTGATTGCAACACCAGGGCGCTTACTTGATTTAATCGATCGCAATGCTCTGTCATTGTCTTTCGTTCGCACCTTGGTGTTGGATGAGGCGGATCGTTTATTGGAACTGGGTTTTGCGGAGGAATTGTCACGCATATTGGATTTGTTGCCAGTTGCACGTCAGAATCTATTATTCTCGGCCACATTTGCGCCATTGCTTCAAGAGTTGGCGACTAAGTTATGTCAATCGCCGATTCGTATTCATGTTCCGGTAACAGAAACGGCTAAGCCTGATATTTTTCAGCGTGCAATTTTAGTAGATGCGCCGCGTCGCACGCAGTTGCTACGCCATTTGATCAAGACGGAAGGCTGGAAGAGGGTGTTGGTGTTTGTGGCAACTAAATACTCTGCAGAACTAATCGCAACCAAATTACGAAGATTGGATATTTCTGCCGAACCATTTCATGGTGAATTGAGTCAAGGTAAACGAACGCAGGTGCTGGCGGATTTTAAAGCCTCCCGGGTTAAAGTGGTGATTGCTACGGATGTTGCTGCGCGTGGAATTGATATCGAAGAATTGCCAGTGGTCGTTAATTTCGATTTGCCGCGATCCAGTGACGATTACACCCATAGAATAGGGCGCACAGGACGGGCCGGCGCAAGTGGTTTGGCTTTGAGTTTCGTTACTGCTGAATCTCATGCGCATTTTTCTTTGATCGGGCGTAAGCAGGCTTTGGAGGTAAGCTTGGAATCGATTCCTGGTTTTGAGACACAGGAATCGCCAATACAGGTGACGAAAACTTCGGATGTAAACGGCGGTGTAAAAGGTCGTCGTCCCAGTAAAAAGGACAAGCTGAGGGCTCTTGCTGCGCAACAGGCTACGTTGACGAACAAAGATGAGTAGTCACCGTCGGCTTGTGCCAAATTGGGAGATTGAATTTTAATCCATTTCGGCCAACGTCTGATGTACGAACGCGGACAAAATGAGCTTCGCTTGCGGCGACACTTCGACAAATTCAAAGCCATGCCGGAACTCAGTGCTGTTTTCGGTTGGCGCAATTGAACGTAGTATCGTTTTCAAGGTTAAGAATTCATCAGTTCCGGCGGCATTGACTTTGAATTTGATGAGGCCGGTATCCCCTTTTTTTCCAAGCTGTTTTTTTATGATGCCGGAAGTTCCTCCCATACTAAGATCGCCTAATGTGGCAGCTGCAGTTTGCTCTGGGTCGCCAATCGTCACGGAAGCGATGATTTTCACTGTTGCGCGCGCTCCCTGACGTATTGTGGTCGCTCTGACTTGCTTGGGATAGCTAAGGTGTAAATAATCGTGTGGTGAATAGACATACTTCACCAACGATGCGGTAAATGCATAGGCCTTCTTGCCCGGAAAAGCACGGATGATGAATGTTTGTCCTTCACGTATGATGACGGCTTGCCCATGCGCCATTGGCGCAGTAACCAGTAAAGATTTATTTTTGACGAAGCCAATCAATCTGACTGTATAACGGGTTGCCGCCTGATCATGAGTTTGTAGATAAAAGACTTCGCCAACTGTCCAGCGAACGCTATCAAGTTCAATGACAGTTTCTTTATTGAGTTCCTCTAGCGGTTTTTGGGGGGTGACTTCTTGCGTTGTTTTTTCGGGAACGACAATTTTGGATGGGATACTATCCCAAAGCTTATCTGCTTCGCAGTATCCGACTTCCATCAGATGATTAAGCTGTTGTTGATCTTCAACGTGGACGCCAGCATCAAACAAAACCTGACCATCCTGATTGTATATCGTCCAGTTGATGGTTTGCCCGACGCTAATCTCTGTATGCTTCAGTGGCATTAATCCTTGTACTTCACCCATTTTTAATTTCCATTTTGTATGTGTGAGACGTTTTTGTTCTGAGTGGATGTTACTCCAAAATGACGCAAAATTAACAAAGTTTACAGTGTCTATGCATTTGAATAATAGATTATGTGGATTTTCCTTGCTGGTCAAAATAAAAAAGATCTGAAAACTTTTTGTTTTCAGATCTTTTTTTGCAACACTAAAAGCGTCGATGCGAGATATTTATTTGCTATTTGCCGCAGTTGCTTTTACGCAGTCAACAAAATATCCACGTTTGCCGTCGACTTCAGCTTTTACCAGACCGTGGCAATCGGTTTCAAAGCCGGGGAATTTCTCATTGAAATCGCGTACAAAACGCAGGTAGTCAACAATGGTGCGGTTGAAGCGCTCACCTGGGATCAGAAGTGGAATGCCAGGAGGGTAGGGTGTTAACAAGATGGCGGTAACACGTCCTTCTAATTCGTCGATAGACACGCGCTCGATTTCACGGTGCGCCATCATCGCAAATGCGTCGGAAGGTTTCATTGCTGGCTGCATGTCAGATAAGTACATTTCTGTCGTCAGACGTGCGACATCGTGGCCTTTGTATGCTTCGTGGATACCTTGACACAAGTCTTTAAGTCCAGCACCTTCATAACGTGGATTTGCGGCTGCAAACTCCGGCAAAATGCGCCAGATAGGCTGATTTTTATCGTAGTCGTCTTTAAACTGTTGCAGTGCAGTCAATAAGGTGTTCCAGCGACCTTTTGTAATACCGATTGTGAACATGATGAAGAATGAGTACAAGCCACATTTCTCAACGATAACGCCATGTTCTGCGAGATATTTTGTAACGATCGATGCAGGAATGCCGGTTTCGCCAAATTTACCCTCGAGTGATAAGCCTGGGGTGACGATGGTGGCTTTGATCGGGTCAAGCATGTTAAATCCAGCCGCTAACTTACCAAAACCATGCCAGTCATCTTCGGCGCGAATAATCCAATCTTCACGCGAGCCAATGCCATCTTCAGCAAATTCTTCTGGACCCCACACTTGGAACCACCAATCTTTGCCCCATTCCTGATCAACTTTACGCATTGCACGACGGAAATCCAAGGCTTCCAGAATCGACTCTTCAACCAATGCAGTACCACCAGGTGCTTCCATCATTGCTGCAGCGACGTCGCATGACGCGATGATCGAATATTGTGGCGATGTTGATGTGTGCATCAGATAAGCTTCATTGAAACTATCTTTGTCGAGTTTACGTGTTTCTGATTCTCGCACCAGAATTTGTGATGCTTGTGAAATACCTGCCAATAACTTGTGGGTCGATTGGGTAGAGAAAATCATTGACTCTTTAGCGCGTGGCCTATCTTTGCCAATTGCATGCATGTCCTTGTAGAAGTCATGGAAGGTTGCGTGTGGCAACCATGCTTCATCGAAATGCAATGTGTCGATCTGTCCGTCGAGTAAATCTTTCAAGACCTCAACGTTGTATAGCACGCCGTCATAGGTTGATTGCGTGATCGTCAAAATACGCGGTTTTTTGTTTTTGGCTTCACGGGCAAATGGATTGGCTTCAATTTTCTTTTGAATGCTTTCCATGCTGAATTCTTCCAGCGGGATCGGGCCAATAATGCCAAGATGATTGCGTGTCGGCATCAGGAATACAGGAATCGCACCGCACATAATAATTGAGTGCAGAATCGATTTGTGGCAATTGCGGTCGACGACGACGATGTCGCCAGGCGCCACAGTAGAGTGCCACACCATCTTGTTTGAAGTGGACGTGCCATTGGTTACGAAGTAGCAATGATCGGCATTGAAAATACGTGCAGCATTGCGCTCTGAAGCGGCGACAGGGCCGGTGTGGTCCAGTAATTGACCTAGCTCTTCTACCGCGTTACAAACGTCGGCACGCAGCATGTTTTCGCCAAAGAATTGGTGGAACATCTGTCCGATTGGAGACTTCAGAAAAGCCACGCCACCTGAGTGACCAGGACAGTGCCAGGAGTAGGAACCATCGTTCGCATAATGAACCAGCGCACGGAAGAATGGTGGCGCCAGACTATCCAGGTACGAGCGCGCCTCACGAATGATATGGCGTGCGACGAATTCTGGGGTATCTTCAAACATGTGAATAAAACCATGCAGTTCGCGCAAAATATCGTTTGGAATATGGCGCGAAGTGCGGGTCTCACCGTACAGATAGATAGGAATGTCGGCATTTTTGTAGCGAATCTCTTCCACAAAAGCGCGTAATGATTTCAGTGCATAATCTGTCTCTTCGGACGTGCCAGCACCGAACTCCTCATCATCGATGGATAAAATAAATGCAGATGCACGTGATTGTTGTTGCGCAAACTGGGAAAGATCACCATAGCTGGTGACGCCTAAGACTTCCATGCCTTCTGTTTCGATGGCATCAGCGAGCGCACGAATGCCAAGGCCTGAGGTGTTTTCTGAGCGGAAATCTTCGTCGATGATGACGATGGGGAAGCGGAATTTCATGGTGGTCTCCAAAAGACTTGGTACGGGGGAGACGCCTGGGCAAGTTTAGTCAACCGCTTGCGCGCCGAAAAATTCAAAATAATGTCTGCGTAAAATTATCGGTGACGAAATTTACGGCTGTCTTAAAAGTACGGAATTCTCTCAGATAAGTTGTGGCTCATGTGAAAAAAATGGTCATTTTTTTCGTTCAGGACACAATTTCATGGGAATGTCATAAACGGATCATTCTCATCGTATGTTGCATTGCAAAATTGGAATTCAAGCAAATTATATTTTGTGTTGATATTCAAATGTCCTAAATGTCTTATTTGAGGCTTCTCGTATGACAATTAAATAAAAATGAGCGCGAATTGCGCTCATTTTTTAGGAAATGGAACAGGTTTAACCTGTATTTTTGGCGTGCCTCAGAAGCGATAGCTCGCAGCTGAAAATACCGTAACGGGGGTTTTTTCGAGCACAAATGGACTCTTGGTGACTTCTGATGAGTAGCGACTGACAGATGCCCCAGTCGTTAATGACCAGTTTGCGTCAATAGTCCAGTGCCAGCTAGTGCTCAATTTAACATCAGTCAGTCCCGAGCTTGGTGTGTATTGTGAATAGCCACTGTTGATCGATTGTTGCTCGTTGACGCCAAAATAAGATTGCATATAAGACGCGTTTGCCCAGTTTGCTCTGAGTGTTGCGGTTAAACGGTGTTGGTCATTGATGGCCGTCGTAAAACGAGCCCCCACGCTTGTTTGCAAACCATTGTGATTGACACCAGAACCGTAGCGAATTGACGAAAGCAGGGAGTAATTTTGATTGAGGTTGTAATTGAGGAACGCACCAGGTTCAATAGTCGTTTCGACATCACCTAAACCTTGCAACTTCGACGAAGTTGATTCGTCCCGCGCTGGTTCTACACCCATTCGTAGGCCATACTGAATCGTCGGATCTTTTGAGAAGTTGTAACCTAAGCCGTTGATTGTGCTAAAAAATGCTCCATTTTTCCATTGTACATCCAGCCAAGGATAGACTTTTGCCCGGCGCTCGTCTGAGCCGGCATATTTTGGTGTAAATAAAACAATGCCGCCTAAAGAAAAATTAACGTCTTTCGGCAGATAGAATTCAGGGATCGTCTGCACAAATTCAGACGTTTGTGCATGCGAGGCGCAACTGCATGCAAGAAGGACGAGTCCTAAAAGCTTTTTCATTTTGATTTCTCTTTCTTATTTTAAATATGAAACCAAGCACATATCGCCAATATTACACCAACGCCTGCAACGCCGTAAGAGCCGACGTTCAACCACTTTTTCTTTGTTAGCAGGGTAATAGCCGCGAGGGAAATCGCAATCTGTACGGCTGTCATTGCTTGAGCCCAGCGATGATGCTGGTGCAATTCCAACTCAGAGGCTTCTTCCCATTTGCTTGATTCAGCTTCTAACTCTTCCGCTTTTTTCTTAATTTCTTCTTTTTCGGATTTGTAGCGTGCGACTTCCGTTTTATATTTTTCGGCATCAGTGCCGGGTAGGCTTATTGCTAACTCGGCCAGATTTTGCTTGTTGGACTTGGATTGATAAAAATTCCATTGATTTGAAGCTTCAGTCTTTTTGATGGCAGCTTCATTTTTATACATCGCCGCATTGTTTTGTGTCGCGCCGCCTTCATAGCCGAATAATGCGCCAATCGTTGCCAATATTGCCGTCATTACGGCAATACGGCTGGCAAATTGATCATTACCATGTGCGGCAGCATGTTCAACTTCGTGATCGTGTGGGCCGTGTACGTGAAATTCATCGCTAGACATATAAATCCTAAATTTTCTTGTAAGTTACAAATGCGTAATGCAATTTTTGTGTTTCAGAATAATGTTTTTCTCTCGCCACTTCTTGCCAGTATTGCGTGTCTATCGCTGGAAAAAAAGCGTCGCATGCATATTCCTGCTCAATTTCCGTCACGACTAAACGATGCGCCAAGGCCATGGCTTGCTGATAAATTTGCGCACCGCCGATAATAAAAGCATCTTCGTTTTTCACTACTGACTGCGCTTGCTCCAAAGAGTTCACTTTCTCAACACCGTCATGTTGCCATTCCGGATTTCTGGTGATCACAATATTGCGTCTGTTCGGCAGTGGTCTGCCGATAGACTCAAAAGTGTTTCTGCCCATAATAATCGGGTGACCACTCGTATTTTTTTTAAAATGGGCAAGATCCTCTGGTAAGTGCCAAGGGAGGCTATTTTTGATCCCAATACCCCGTTGTTTATCGATGGCAACGATAATACTTAATGATGTCATTATAGTGAGTTCCTTGTATCAAACTGCAACGGGGGCTTTGATATGAGGATGAAATTCGTAATTGCTAAATTCAAAATCATCAAATTGATAGTCGAATATGCTTGCAGGTTGACGTTTGATGATCAATTTCGGCAATGGAAAAGGTTGTCGTGTTAACTGTTCTGCAACTTGCTCCATGTGGTTTGAGTACAAATGGCAATCACCACCGGTCCAGATAAACTCACCAACCCCAAGGCCAGTCTGTTGTGCGATCATGTGCGTCAGTAAAGCATATGACGCAATATTGAACGGTACACCAAGAAAGATATCAGCGCTGCGCTGATAAAGCTGACAAGAAAGTTTGCCGTCGGCCACATAAAACTGAAACAAAGCGTGACATGGTGGCAGCTTCATTTGTGGGATATCTGCGACATTCCAGGCTGAGACGATTAAACGACGTGAATCTGGATTTGCCTTAATTTGCTCAACCAGTTGTGCGATCTGATCGATGTGTTTGCCATCCGGTGTAGGCCAGTTCCGCCATTGCGAGCCATATACAGGCCCGAGGTTACCGTTTTCGTCAGCCCAATCGTCCCAGATCGATACGCCATTGTCTTTCAGATATTTGATGTTGGTTGAACCTGCTAAAAACCAGATCAATTCGTGAACGATGGACTTTAAATGTAATTTCTTAGTTGTTACCAGAGGAAAGCCCTGGTTCAGGTCAAAGCGCATCTGGTAACCGAATACGGATACCGTGCCCGTGCCAGTACGGTCAGTTTTTTTTGTCCCGTGTTCTTGGACGTGACGCATAAAGTCGAGATATTGGCGCATGGTGAATGAAATAGTGAAGATGTTGCAAAACAAAAAGAGGCGTTAGTATACCTTAAGCCCGCCTTTCACCTTGTTGTGTCGGTCATAAAAACCACTAGTTTTGGGTCTTTTTTTTTTGCGGTGCGCAAAAATTGTCCCGAAAGTATTAAGCATGTACTGGAATTTAATTAGTGGGAGCCTGGACTGTTCTTCATAACGTGGCGAGAACGTCGTCACTTATCCAGCCGCAGTTCTTTAAATTAAATAGAAAGTTTGATGGAGCTTCATTATCGCTCGTTAAGCAGTGGATCCTTGCCGTCCCTATCGCCGGGGGCTATCAATGGCAACTTGATTTCAAATCGCGAACCTCGATCCGGCACGCTGGAAACATGGATGCTTCCACCAAGGACGTTGGTGATGATGTTGAACGTAATACTTAAGCCCAAGCCGCTTCCACCTTGACCGAATTTGGTCGTGAAAAATGGTTCGAAAATTCTATTAATAATTTCTGGTGGTATGCCTTTGCCATCGTCCGTAAATACAACCATCACGTATTCGCCCATTTTTTCGGCGGTGCAAAGCATGTGACCCTCGGAACGTCCTTCAAGGCCGTGGATAACTGAGTTATTAACCAGATTGGTGAATACTTGTCCTAGCAAACCTGGGTAGCTATCGAGTTGAATATCCTCAGGAATGTCCAACTCTAGCGTGAACGGTGTTTTACGCAGGCTGGAATGGAGCAGGGCAGTGAGTTCTTGCAACATGACTAGCAGGCCGAAAGTACGCCTTTGTGCGCTCGACTGATCGACTGCAACTTGTTTAAAGTCACCAACTAAGTGTGCAGATTGTTGCAGGCCACGTAGCAATAATTTGGTTGAATCCAAAGCGGTGACCGCGTAACGCGTGAGGTCAGAACGACGGATTTGCCCACCTTCTACCATTTGCAGCAGGTGGCGTGTTTCTTCTTCCAGCGTGCTGGCGACTAGCAAGCAGTTACCCAACGGTGTATTAAGTTCGTGAGCGACACCAGCAACCATGGAGCCTAAAGCGGCCATGCGTTCTACGCGAGCCAGCTCGGCTTGAGCGGAATTAACGTTGTTGAGGGCTGCTTCCAGGTTTTGATTAACACTTTCGAGCTCTTGTGTTCGTTGACGAACCTTGGATTCCAGAGTGCCTGAGTATTCGAGTAATTGATGATTTTTCACCTCAAGTTCACCGAATGAGCGTTTTAATGCTTGTCGAGTCGCTTCCAGGCTGTTTGCCAGATGCCCGAGTTCATCTTCGCGATTGAGTGCAATTGGGTCATTGAGCTCGCCATTGGCCAGGCGATCAGATTCATCCATCAGCATTCTGACCGGTTGTACCAAGCGCCATTGAAGAACCAGCAAAATAAAAAAAATAGCCATGAATAAAGACAGCACGGCAGTTGTCACGTAACGCCGGAAGTCAGAACGTAAACTCTCTTGTAGTAAATCTTCCGCCAGCGTCAGGCGAACTTCGCCAATGACCTGGCCGCCGTGTTTGATTTCGCGCGCCATCGTCGTAAACGGACCTTTTTGAGTCTGACGTCGAACGCTATTTTTAATAAATTCTTTTCTGTCGGGAAGGGTGATGACTTCAATTGTTGCCACGCGGGGATCTGAATAGACCACTTCACTTGAAATATTGGCGATTTCAGGTGTGATTTGCCACAAGGGTTCGCTCAAAATCACCGAAAGGATTTCTACCAGGCGATTGTGATCTTCGGCGTTTCTGGCACGGGCAGCAATTTCAATGCTGTTGATATGGTAGGGAATCAGGAAGGTCGCTGGAACGGTGAGGCCAAAAACCACCGCTAAAATGATAGCGAGTCTTAGAGTGATACGGCTGCGAATGGCAGAAAAAATGTATCTAAACCGCATTGCAATATCCTTGTGCGTCGCTGTTCTGTGGGGTGCTGTTTAAAGGCACGCTATGCGCTCGATTTTGTGTACCTAGTCAGAGATTTGCAATAATAGTAACTAACTCGGGTGGAAGTGCTAGACAATCGAGAAATACTAAGAGTTTTTCTTCTTTTGAGCAAGAAGATGATAGTTTATGCACTTACACACAACAAAAAAAGTTCACTTTGCCTCGGCTATCCACGCCATTTGTATTGCTTCCAAAACTTTTTCTCCGCCGCGCTTGTGATCGTCGTCGAAATCATCCAGATTAACCACCCAATTGTGCAAATCAGTAAAGCGTACACTTAGAGGGGCAATATCCGGATGTTTGTCATGCAAGGCTGCGGCAATTTCATGAATGTCAGACCATTGCATTTTTTACTCCTAGCTTAACCGGGGAATTACGCTTCTTAGTGATTTTCTCGTGCATGGTTGATAGTGTACTTTGGAATTTCGATAGTGATATCTTCTTGACCTAATTTTACCTGGCAAGAGAGCCTGGATGTTGCTTCCAGTCCCCAGGCGGCATCAAGCAAATCTTCCTCATCGTCAGTCGATGCATTCAGTGAGCGAAATCCTTCGCGTATGACGACGTGGCACGTCGTGCAGGCACATGACATTTCACAAGCATGTTCGATTTCGACGTCGTTTTCAACTAAGGCTTCACACAAGGATTTTCCCTCATGAGCTTCAATGATCGCACCCTCCGGGCAAAGCTGAGCGTGGGGAAGAATGATAATTTTTGGCATGCTATTCTCGATTTTTGTGTATATAAGAGCTTTAATACCCTGCTTCCTCAAGCCTATGCCCGACGGGGTATTGGTCAGCTATTCAGTGGTACTCATTTTGTTGATTAAGCCACTTCGTTCAATTTCTTTCCTGCCAGTGCGCTACGCACACTCTGATCCATACGGCGAGCGGCGAATTCTTCTGTGCCGCTTGCCAAATCAGTAATGGCGGTGTGCAGGGTCTCGTGGTTGTCTTGCTGCATTTGCGTTCTGACTGCCTGCATCAGCTTTGCGATGGTATCGAACTCACTTTGGTTGATCAGGTGATGGTCGGCATCTAAGGCTGATTGTGTTGCCAGTAATATTCTTTCTGCTTCTACCTGCTCCTCACGCAGCGCACGTAGTTGCATATCGGCGTCGGCAGAGTTAAATGAATCTTGTAGCATACGTGTTATATCGTCGTCTGCCAGACCGTAAGAAGGTTTAACAGTAATTGCTGCTTCAACTCCGGAACGCAGTTCTCGCGCAGATACCGACAGCAGGCCATCGGCATCCACCTGGTAGGTGATACGGATGCGTGCAGCACCCGCAGCCATTGCTGGAATGCCGCGCAGTTCAAAGCGTGCTAGTGATCGGCAATCGCTGACCAACTCACGTTCACCCTGAACCACATGGATTGCCATTGCGGTCTGACCATCTTTAAACGTGGTAAATTCTTGGGCACGGGCGCAAGGGATGGTGGAGTTGCGCGGAATAACTTTTTCTACTAGTCCTCCCATGGTTTCCACGCCAAGTGACAGGGGAATTACGTCCAGTAATAACCAATCGTCGCCCGGTGCGCGATTGCCAGCCAGTAAGTTAGCCTGAATTGCCGCTCCGAGTGCGACAACTTTATCTGGGTCGATATTGGCGAGCGGGGTGGTTTCAAAAAAATCGCCAACGGCTTTGCGTACGTGTGGCATGCGTGTTGCGCCACCAACCAAAACCACGCCATCAATATCGTCGCTGGATAGACCTGCGTCACGCAAGGCTTTGCGGCAAGGCGTGATGGTTTTAACGACCAGATTCTGTGTCATTTCGGCGAATGCACTGGCAGTAATTTGCAAATGAACGGTCTCACCTGAATTCAGTTTGGCGTCAATGTAGGTGCTTGGTTTGCTGGATAAAATTTCTTTGGCTTCACGTGCTTTGATCATCAGCAGACTAGTGTCTTCGTCGGATAGTGGTGCCAATTTGGATTCTTGTAAAATCCAGCAAAACAGTCGATGGTCAAAATCATCTCCGCCTAGTGCAGAGTCGCCACCAGTAGACAACACCTCAAATACACCTTTGCTCATCTTTAAAATAGAGATGTCAAAGGTGCCGCCGCCTAAATCGTAAACAGCGTAAGTGCCCTCTGAGGCATTGTCCAGGCCATAGGCAATTGCCGCGGCGGTAGGTTCATTTAGCAAACGTAATACATTGAGCCCAGCGAGTTTGGCCGCGTCTTTAGTCGCCTGGCGCTGTGCATCGTCAAAATAAGCAGGAACGGTGATCACGGCGCCAACCAAATCGTCGCCAAGTGCGTCTTCTGCTTGCTGGCGTAGCGTCGCCAAAATTTGTGCAGAAATTTCTACCGGACTCTTGATACCAGCGATCGTTTTCAACTGCACCATACCAGGTTCATCATGAAAATCGTAAGGCAGATTTTCTGCGTAAGCGATATCTTTTAAGCCACGGCCCATGAAGCGCTTGACGGAGACGATGGTGTTTTTGGGGTCGTTGCTTTGCTCTGCCTGAGCTTTAAAGCCTATGTGCGCATGACCATTCGGTAAATAGCGAACCACAGAAGGCAATAATGGTCGACCTTCCTCATCGTTCAAAACTTCGGGAATACTATTGCGCACTGTCGCAACTAATGAATTGGTTGTGCCCAGATCTATCCCTACCGCCAAACGATGTTGGTGTGGTGCGGTGGACATGCCTGGTTCTGAAATCTGCAATAAAGCCATGGTATCTGAGGAGGATGGCGAACCATCAAATGGGCGCAAAAAGATGCGCAAGGTTAATCGAAATTACTCTTCCAGTGCAGCGATATCAGCAATGAATTTTTCTAAGAACATGCAAGTGCGAATCTCTTGAGCCGCAGCAGCAAAATCTGGTTTGTTCAATTTACTTTCAACTTGAAGTAATTTAGCTTTTAAAGCGTTACGCAGTTCTTTTTCCAGCGCGTAAAGTGCATTTTGGTCATTCGCCTGGCGTGCATCGTCAAATGCCTCGCGCCATTCCATTTGCTGCATCAAAAAGCTGGCAGGCATGCTGGTGTTGGATTCAGTTTGTAGATCTACACCTTGCAATTCACACAGATAAGTTGCACGCTTAAGCGGTTTTTTGAGTGTCTGATATGCTTCGTTGGCGCGGGTTGCCCATTGCATGGCAACCCGTTTCTCAGCGTCACTGGCTTGGACAAATTTATCGGGGTGAACTTGATTTTGCACTTCGTGATACGCACGATCAAGCTGATTTATGTCCAGTGAAAATTGTTGAGGTAACTGAAATAGCTCAAAATGGTTTTGCATAACAATATTCTGACGACCTAGATGCGGAAGCTTTCGCCGCAACCGCACTCGTCTTTGACGTTAGGATTGTAAAATTTAAAACCTTCATTTAACCCTTCGCGTGCGAAGTCAAGTTCAGTCCCATCAATGTATGGCAAGCTTTTAGGATCAACGAATACTTTTACGCCGTGTGATTCAAATACGGAATCATCCGTTCCTACTTCGTCTACATATTCAAGTTTATACGCCATGCCTGAGCAGCCGGTAGTACGTACGCCAAAGCGCAGACCGATGCCTTTGCCGCGACGTTCCATGTAGCGCGTCACGTGTTTTGCTGCTTTTTCTGTGAGTGTAATTGCCATGCTGCTCCCCATCTTTACTGCGTCAACTCTTCGCTATGCTTTTTACGCCGCGCTATGCTTGTTTTTGTAATCAAGTACTGCTGCTTTGATCGCATCTTCTGCCAGAATGGAGCAGTGGATTTTGACTGGTGGCAATGCCAACTCTTCAGCGATGGCTGTATTTTTTATTTCCAGTGCTTGATCCAGTGTTTTGCCTTTGACCCATTCCGTCACCAAAGAGGAGGATGCAATTGCTGAACCGCAGCCGTAAGTTTTGAACTTTGCGTCTTCAATCACGCCATCTGCGCCAACCTTGATCTGCAATTTCATGACGTCGCCGCAAGCCGGTGCGCCAACCATACCAGTACCGACGCTGTCATCACCTTTTTCAAAGGCGCCGACGTTGCGTGGATTTTCGTAGTGATCTAAAACTTTGTCTGAGTATGCCATTTTGATGCTCCTGAATATTTGTGCTCTGTGCCTTCTGATGAAACTATTTTCAATCAGAAATTAATTAATGTGCCGCCCACTGAATGGTGGAAATATCGATGCCGTCTTTATACATGTCCCACAGTGGCGATAAAGCGCGCAATTTCTCGACTTTAGTTTTCAATAAATTGATGGAGAAGTCGATGTCTTCTTCTGTTGTGAAACGGCCAATCGTGAAGCGAATGGAGCTATGGGCCAATTCATCACTGCGACCTAAGGCACGTAAAACGTACGACGGTTCCAAACTGGCAGAAGTACATGCAGATCCAGAAGAAACAGCGATGTCTTTAATTGCCATGATCAGCGATTCACCTTCAACATAATTGAAACTGACATTCAGATTATGTGGAACACGGTGATCCATGTCGCCATTGACGTAGGTTTCTTCAATTTCTTTGAGGCCATTTGCCAGACGATCGCGCATCGCGCGGATGTGGCTCAATTCGCTTTCCATTTCTTCTTTTGCCAGTCGGAAGGCTTCACCCATACCTACGCATTGATGCGGTGCTAACGTGCCGGAGCGGAAGCCGCGTTCATGACCGCCGCCGTGCATTTGCGCTTCCAGGCGTACGCGTGGCTTGCGGCGAATGTACAGAGCGCCAATGCCTTTAGGACCGTAAGATTTGTGGGCAGAGAAAGAAACCAGATCAACTTTTACTTTTTCCAGATCGATTTCTACTTTGCCTGTTGCTTGTGCTGCGTCGGAATGGAAGACGATGCCGCGTTCACGGCACAATTCACCGATTTCAGCGATAGGTTGAATGACGCCGATTTCGTTATTAACCCACATGACGGAGACCAGAATAGTATCAGGACGAATTGCTTCTTTTAACTGTTCAATCGTGATCAGGCCATTGTCTTGTGGTTGCAGATAGGTTGCTTCAAAGCCTTGGCGTTCGAGTTCGCGCACAGTATCAAGCACGGCTTTGTGCTCAGTTTTTACTGTGATGATGTGTTTGCCTTTGGCTTTGTAGAAGTTCGCTGCACCCTTCAGTGCGAGGTTATTACTTTCTGTCGCGCCGGAAGTCCAGACGATTTCGCGTGGATCAGCGTTGACCAGCGCTGCAACATTGCCGCGTGCTTCTTCAACCGCTGCTTCGGCATCCCAACCGTACATATGACTGCGTGACGCTGGATTGCCAAATTGTGCGCGTAAAAATGGGATCATTTTGTCAGCAACACGCGGATCAACAGGCGTCGTCGCGGAGTAATCCATGTAAATAGGGAAGTGTGGTGACTTCAGTGTGTCCAGCAGACTTTGTTCCAGTGGTGCGTTCATTCAAGACTCCAAATTTTCAAGAAGCTGTGTGATTGACATGCGACTGATGCACGACAATGACTTGGTTTTCCGAGATTTTCTGTTTTTGTTGATTGACCAGATCCTGTAGTGAAACTGAATCAAGGTAATCGACCATTTTAGCGTTGAGGGTGGCCCATAAGTCATGGGTCATGCAGTGCAGCCCATTGCTCAGGTCACTGCCGTGGCAGTTACCTTTGCCGCCGCATTGCGTTGCATCAAGAGGTTCGTCGACAGCGATGATAATATCGGCGACGGTGACGTTTTGTGCTTTGCGGGCGAGATTGTAGCCGCCTCCTGGTCCTCGTACAGATTCCACGATTTCATGGCGGCGCAATTTTCCGAATAACTGTTCTAGATAAGACAAAGAGATATCTTGTCGCTGACTAATCCCAGCGAGCGTGACTGGCCCTTTGTCCTGGCGCAATGCCAGATCTATCATGGCCGTAACGGCAAATCGTCCTTTGGTGGTGAGGCGCATACTGTTGCTCCGGTGCCTGTGGTACAAAATTCTGTATGCCCTGAGTTGTTGAGCATTTTGGTCAAGTATAGCAAACTTGAGTGATCTTGTCAGGTACTGCCAGATTTTGGATTTTTCAGAGGAAAAGAGATGTATCGAGGCGGTTCAGAATGTGTAGAAGTTGACCATTGATCTTGATTATTCCGATTCAAGATATAGTTTTTCGACTTTCTCTCTCGCCCACGGCGTCTTGCGTAAAAATTTAAGGCTGGATTTTACACTGGGATCAGAAATGAAGCAGCGGATTTGAATTTTTTCGGCCAAACCATCCCAGCCATATTGATCAACTAATTGGAGAAGGATGCTTTCGAGGGTGATGCCGTCGAGCGATTTTTTTTGCATTTGGTGATTCTTGTTTCTATTTTAAGGTCTGAACCAAAGTTCTGGACGGTTCAGTGGTAATTTATTGGAGTCTAAGAGTGGGTTGCTCAATTCTATGACGGTTCGGTGTCGGATATCGGCTTTATGTATCGACTCCTTATGATATTTTTGAAAAATGTTTTCAAATTGTCCGTTTGCTAAGATATGTTCCATGCCCATCTTGAGATCTTTGCCAAAAACTGGTTTGCGTGGTGAAACAAAGAAGTAATACGCCGTTGGGTAATGTAAAACAATATGATCATCGATCGCTATCTTCATTTCAGAATGGCTGGCCTGCTCACCCCAAATTTCAAATATCGCTCTCGGAAAATAATCAAAACGATTTACTTCTAACATTTTGAACAGAGCCTCATAGGTTGATGAGGTAATGACATTGAGCTTGTTGCTTTGCAATATCTCTGTATCGGGCCAATCATGTACCTGACCCGCATCGATTTTTTTTAAATCACTCAGAGATTTTATTGGCTTTAGCATATCCTTATTTTTGTTACTGACGAAAGAGATGCGCCATCCTAACATTCCTTTATCAAGAGGGATTCGAATCGGAATTAATCTTGATTCGCGTTCGTTGGTTGACATTGTCCAGACTAAATCTATTTCTCCCGAAGGAGAGATGGTTTCATTAATGGCGCGAGTTTGTGGGTAGGATATGTTGCTTGGAGTTAGCTGGTATTTGCCAGGGAATACTTGTAACGCAGCAGTTAGCACCTCCAGGACGTAGTCAATGTGCGGGTCTATTTTAGCGGTTGATCTCGGATAATAGATGGTTTCGCTGCCAAAGACATTGTTATTCATTCCCAAAATGAAAAACGATATGGCAAGAATATAATGTGGCAGAAAACGTTTGGACATTAGCAACTGGTATGCAAGTTTCAGTAAAATGTTAAATGAATTTTAGCTGAAAATGCCACAAATGATACAAATAATACGATTGAGTGATAAATAAAAAAAGCTGCCAGATCGATCTGGCAGCTAGTAGATGAAGTTGATTGTCTGGCTAATTCAAATATCGAAACTAATTCCCTGTGCTAACGGTAATGCGTTGCTGTAGTTGAATGTATTGGTAGCACGACGCATATATGCTTTCCACGCGTCGGAACCTGATTCGCGACCACCACCCGTATCTTTTTCACCCCCAAAAGCACCACCGATTTCTGCGCCAGAAGGGCCAATGTTGACGTTGGCGATACCACAGTCACTTCCAACAGCAGAAACAAAACGCTCAGCTTCACGCATATCTGTAGTGAAAATGGAGGAAGATAAACCTTGCGGCACTTCATTATTCCATTCAATCGCTTGTTGCAAATCGGTGTAGCGGACGATGTACATGATGGGTGCGAAGGTTTCATGGTGCATCGCTTGGGTTTGTGTCGGCATTTCAACTAATGCAGGACGTACGTAATAACCGGCTTCACATCCGGAAACACTGGTACGTTCACCACCAAACACTTGTCCCTGTTCATTTTTTGCGGCTGCTAATGCAGTCTGCATCGCATCAAAGGAGGCGCTATCAATGAGTGGTCCGACCAAAGTGGACTTATCGAGTGGATTGCCAATTGGCAGGCCAGCATAAATTTTCTTCAGACGCGGTACCAGCGTATCGTAAATGCTGTCGTGAACAAACAGACGGCGCAATGTCGTGCAACGTTGCCCGGCGGTACCGACTGCTGAGAATGTAATTCCCCTTACAGCCATTTCAAGATCGGCACTTGGCGCGACGATCATGGCGTTGTTGCCGCCAAGCTCAAGGATGGTACGGGTCAGACGTTTGGCGCATGTTTCGGCGACCTGACGCCCCATACGTGTTGATCCCGTTGCACTGACCAGAGCGACGCGTTTATCTTCAACCATTTGTGCGCCGGTTTCACGTCCACCAATAATCAATTCTGCTAACCCGGTTGGTGCATCGCTGCCAAATTTTGCTACTGCTTTCATAAACAGGGCGTGGGTGGCGATCGCGGTTAATGGTGTTTTTTCAGATGGCTTCCAGGTCACGCTATTGCCACAAACAAAGGCTAGTGCTGCATTCCAAGCCCACACCGCAACCGGGAAATTGAATGCAGAAATAACGCCAACCACGCCGATTGGGTGCCATTGTTCCATCATGCGGTGTCCTGGGCGTTCCGATGCAATCGTCAAGCCGTAAAGTTGGCGGGAAAGGCCAACGGCGAAATCGCAGATGTCGATCATTTCTTGTACTTCGCCTAAACCCTCTTGCAAGATTTTACCCGCTTCAAGCGTCACGATTTTGGCCAGGGCTTCTTTATGGGTGCGCAGCTCTTCGCCGAACAAGCGAACCAGTTCGCCACGGCGTGGCGCTGGTACTTGTCGCCATTGCAGGAATGCATTGTGGGCTCTCGTAATGCGTGCTTTGACTTCATCGGGGCTGTCAGCCCGCAAGTTGGCTAAGGATCTTCCATCAATGGGCGAAATGCTGAAGATGTCGGAACCCTGATAATCGTTCAATTGAACGCCCAAGTCTGCCATTAAGGTGTGAAGTGCGGTGTGAGATGTGGAATTATCCATGTTCATCGCTTCAGAAAGTGAGATGGCGGACACGATGTATCGTGGGTTCCGCCATGAAAGTATATAAAAAGCTGGTTTAACTGAGCTTGGTTTTTTGGCCGGCAATACTTTTCCAGTACTTTTTGAGTACGGGTCAACGTACCGTTTAATTATACGGCGTAATATTTACCAAAGCGATTGGCGAGGAAATCAGATAAATTGGTTTGTTCCTGACGTACCAGACCATGCTGTGGCAATTTGCCAGTAACCACCAGATCCACCATTGCGCAGATACCCGAGGCTGTGGTTAATTGAATCGCTGATAGTAGTTGTCCGTTGACATTTTGAGCGTAGATTTTTTTTGCATAGGATTCTTGTTCCAAGCGACCGGCACGCATCCCAACGACGCTGACAAAAACCAACACCACGTCTTGTTTAGTCATAGGAATCGAGGTTTCCAGTACATCTTTCAGAATCGGGCGGCGTTCTAGTTTACCCAATTCCAAGTCACGAATCAGCATTTTGACGATGTCGCGGTGACCAGGGTAGCGTACTGTTTTGTAGTTCAGGTTTTGTACTTTGCCTTCCAGACTTTCGCACAATGTGCCTAAACCGCCAGACGTGTTAAAAGCTTCATAGTCGATACCGTCGAGGGAGAAGTGTTCGATTTCTTCCAGTGCTGCGGTTTCACGTAACTGACCATCGACGATGGCTTCGCAAGGATTGCAATATTCATTGATCAGGCCGTCAGTGCTCCAGGTCAGATTGTATTTCAGGGCGTTGTTAGGGAAGGTTGGCAAGGCACCAACGCGCATACTGACATCACGCAACGTGTCGAATTTTTTTGCCACATCATTGGCAACGATGGATATAAAGCCCGGAGCCAGGCCGCATTGTGGAACAAATGCGCAATCTGCACCTTCAGCAAGCTGCTTGACTATACGTGTGCTTTCTACGTCTTCAGTCAGATCAAAGTAGTGAGAATTTGCTTCGCGCGCCGCGCCAGCAATGATCGGGGTCAGAAAATATGGGCAAGCCGATAACGTCACTTTGTGACCGCGAATCAGTTCTGTAACCGCAGCTTTGTCGCCAAGATCGGCCTGAACCACGCGGGTATGAGGGAAACCTGCTTGTTCTACATACTTGAGGCGTTCTGGATCACGGTCGGCGACGGTAATTTCATAGTCACCGGTGTGTGACAATAAGTTCAGGATTGCATCGCCGATTTTGCCTGCGCCCAAAAGGATGAGTTTCGTTGCCATGATTTGTCTCCGGAAGTTGTGGTTGTTTGAGTTTGTTTAAAAGCACAGCGCTGCTGATTTTTATTCACACTCAAAGTGTTGTTTATTGTGTTCCTGAGAGAAGTCTAGACTTAAGTTTTGTCAGATAATAGTGTCAAAATTATCGTCATACTGCATGAAAGTAATACAATTTGACGGCAATTTAATACAAAGAGACAATATGAGACCTGAACTCGATGAAGTGGACAATAAAGTATTGGCTTTGCTCATGGATGATGCACGCTTGCCCGTTACTACGATTGCAAAGCAAGTAGGAATTGCCAGAACAACTGTTATTGCACGAATTGCAGCCTTGGAAAAACGCGGGGTCATTGCCGGATACGGCGTTAAATTAAATCAAAAATTGGTGCAGCCGGCAGTCCGGGCTTACGTAGGTCTATCGGTAGAGGCGCGCTATGCGGCAGGATTGATTAAGTATTTACAGCATTTGCCGGAAACTGAGACTTTATGTGCCGTTAGCGGCGCGATCGACTACATGCTGACGTTGCGTTGTGATACCACTGATACACTCGATCGCTTATTGGATCAGATCGGTGCCATGGATGGTGTGCGCCAGACCTCAACTTCCATCATTTTGAGTAAGCGCATTGATCGCAGTGCGATATAGAAAACATTGGATCGCTCTGATCTTTAAGAGTTACTGGCAGGTTTTGCCTGGCTCTTTTTTGCCATGTCTGTCGGTTTTTTCGGTGTCAGATTGTCAGAGAAGTGCGTGTTGGACTGCATTAAAACTTGTAAGTGAATGGATGCACGGTCAACCCCGCTTCTGTCCAATAAAGATGAAAGTTGCGCATTGTCAGTATTGGCTGGTGCAGCTTGGGTATTTTCCGGCTGTACTTTTTCTTGTTGCCCTTGCGGAATCGACAAAGACGCTACCGCATAGGCATTGCCGCAGATTAAGACGGACAGAACGCTGATGGAAAACAAGCTGCGAAGTATAGTTTTATTTAACATGATTGCCTGCGGTTATTCTAAGTGAAACCAACAAATAAGCGTGCTGCAGAAAAATTTTACGTGCCCGACAAAATTACAATGTCGATATTAATAAAATGGCAGCTAAATCTAATTATATCAATTAAATAACTAAAGCTGATTTTTTGTGTGCGTTAAGCTTATTTTGCAAGATTTTACTATCAACTTGGTTCATTGCAAGTTTTTGTTCTGGATTTAAACGTTTTGCTTCAATGACGACTGTTTGCATTGCCAACCCTGATTGCGCAATATCGTAGGCGATTTTCTCTTGTTCAGACATCTTGTGTGCGGTAATCGTCACACTAGGGATGGAGGCGGCTGATGCTGCATTCGATGGGCAGACGTTGGCGCTAGCGATGACCGTAACAGCAATGGCTGCCAGAGTTGCGAGGCTGATAGTGGCTTTGTTTAAGGTTTTCATGATTTTCTCCGATGTTGTTTCAGTGAGTGTTAAGTCAGTTGCGATGTCATCACTTTAGGGAAAAAGAACCAAGGGTGCGACCAGATTGCGATGAAACGCGGGATTTGAGGCATGAACTTCATTAAATACCTCCTGAAATGCCCGCTCATCCGGATAAAATCGATGGCTAATCGCTCGTTGGTATCCAGAATTTCAAATGGAATGTGAATGCTAAAAAAATCTTTACTTGGTTGTTTGCTCATGGGATTGATGACGTTTCCGGCGTCAGCTCAACTTCAAGCCTGGGGTGACTATCCTGCCGTGCCACGCCCTGTTCTAATTGCAGGAGGGGCAAATAACCGCGAATTGAGTCAGGTTGATCCCTTGCGTTCCCTGCAAAATCTGGATGGGTTAGAGGTGCGATCCTGGCTTAAAAAGCAAAATGAGTTAGCTCGCCAAATATTTGACCGCATTGATGGTCGTAATGAGTTGCTGGCAAGGCTACGGGATCTTGATATTGCTTCACGCGTCAAAAAAACCGTAGTAACTCCGCCATTGGTGATGAAAGTTATGGCGCCCCCTAATCCGCAAAAAGCTGCTCGGATAGATTTAAAGATCCCCGGTGCTTTAATTTATACCCAGTTTGCAGCAGATCAACGCGCTCGACTGATTATGCGAAACGAAGTTATTGGTGGTGAGCGAGTGCTGTATGTTGAAAATACCAACGAACATTTGTTAAGGGTCGCTGCAGCGCCAGACCTTAAGCACCTTGCGCTGATGCTGGAACAACCATCTGGTGAAGTGTTGATACGGGTTGTCAGTCTCCCTGACGGTGAATTGTCAGAGGAAACTATTTTCTGTGCTTCCGCAGCCAGTATTGCAGAGCCATCGATGATCTGGACTGCTGATAGTAGCGCACTTATTTACAGCCAAAGCGTGGCAGCAAGTAACCTCAATAAAACGGATATTTGGCTGCACGTGATTGGTCAACTACAAAAAAAAGACAAGATCATCATCGGATCTCAAGCGCTTGGCGCGTTCGCAAAACGCATTAAGATGACTTCAATGGACGTGCCGGTGATCACTGCGTTGACAGGTACCCCGTTGCTATTGCTCTCTATTTCGTCGTCTGAGGAAAAAACAGAACGGATAGCAGACGGAAAGGGGCGTAGCTATTTTTACGTCAATCAATCTGAAATAAAAACGACAGAGATTCCCTGGAAAAATTTTGCAATGCCCATTGATAAAGTTCAGTCGCTGATACAAGAAGGTGAGCAGTTATTTTTGCTCACCAATAAAAAATCTGCTAGCGGTGAAATACTCAAAATGGATTTAAGTAAGGCAAGCGACAAGTTGCAGTTGAGTCAATTTAAAGAATTCGTCAAAGCCGGTACCGTTGAGATCAAAGATATGGTGGTCAGCAAAGACTATTTGTTTTGGCACGCGATGACAAATGGCAATAATAGAATTAGCAGGCTGTTTAAAATGAATCGCGCGAGTGGTGCAAGTGACGAGATCGCATTGCCAGAAATTGGCGTGCTAACGCAATTGCGGGTTGATCGGGATAAAGAATTGCTGACGTTTAATTTGCAAGCGGCGAATGCGAGTCCTGGAACGTACACGATGACTCCGCAAGGGAAAACAACGGTCGTCACCGCAGCCATGTCGATGCAGAGTGAAGTCGTTAAAGAAATGAGCCCTGTACAGAAAAAGTCCTTGATGATTACCGTAACTGATGGTCGCACTCTTAGCGTGACATTGAGTTATTTGCCTGGATTTAATAGCGATGGTGCGCATCCAGCGTTGTTGCGTATTACATCAGGCAGCGATGTTGCCAATGAAACGGGTGATATGGCGTGGTTTGAGAATGGTGGAATGATAGCGAATCTGAACCTTCATATTGCCGAATCGCAGTCTTTAAAAACAATTGATACAGCAAGCGATGTGGCAGCAGTTGCTCGCTATCTGGTCAAGGAACGATACGCATCGCCGAAGAAATTAGTGGCAGAAGAAATGCGAGCCGGTGGTAATGCCCTGGTAAAATCCATTTTACGGCAACCGGATTTATTCGTTGCGGCTGCGGTACACGATGTGGCTAGTGAAGAGATGTCAAAAAATGCCGTGCTAGCAAAGCCAAAAAGCAGTACATCAAGAAGTGCGTACGAAGAATTGCGTGCAGACGTTGGCTATCCGGCTATTTTATTAACGGCAGACTCCCAAAGCCCCTCTGCACCAATGTGGATGTCCGCTAAGTTGGCTGCAGGTTTGCAAATCTTAAGCATCAATAAAAATAAACCTGTATTGCTGCAGACAGAGAGGCAGGGTGATGTGACGACAGATATTCTGGTGCAGAAAGCAAATCGTTGGGCATTCTTTTTGTGGCAACTTGGTGATCCGAAGTTTTCCTTGCAGCTCCTCGCTAACAAATAATTGCAGCATCGTGATGGAAAAATAGCGTGCAAAAAATTTGCACGCTATTTGCTATTTGCTTCTTGAACTGAGTGAATTGACTGCCAGTCTTGTTCAGCAAGCCGCGTAATTGACCGTGACGACGTGAATAGCTAAGCCGCCCAATGAAGTTTCTTTGTACTTTGCTTGCATGTCATAACCTGTTTGACGCATGGTTTCAATCGCATCATCGAGGGTTACTTTATGCGTGCCATCGCTGCGTAGTGACAAGGATGCTGCAGTGATCGCTTTGACCGCTCCCATGCCATTGCGTTCTATGCAGGGAATTTGTACCAATCCACCGATAGGATCGCACGTCATGCCAAGGTGATGCTCGATACCTATCTCTGCAGCCGCTTCAATTTGTTCGTTGGTGCCACCTAATGCCGCAGTCAATCCGGCAGCTGCCATCGCGCAAGCGACACCGACTTCTCCCTGGCAGCCAATTTCAGCACCAGATATAGAGGCATTTTTTTTGCACAACATGCCAATAGCGGACGCGGCGAGCAGGAAATTTCGAATTCCTTGTTCCGGGTTACTTGGTTTGCAGTCTTCTGCATAGTAGCGCAATACGGCAGGAATAATGCCTGCTGCACCATTGGTTGGTGCTGTCACGACACGACCGCCAGCCGCATTTTCTTCATTAACGGCCATCGCGTACAAACTCACGCGATGCAAGCCATCATGTGGCAACACGTCGGTCGTTTCATTTGCAGTGCGCCACAATTTGGCGGCACGGCGTTGTACATGCAGGCCGCCAGGCAATTCACCTGTGAGTTGCAGGCCGCGTGAAATGCAGCCTTTCATGACATGCCAGATTTTATCAAGACCTGCATTTAATTCTTCATCGCTGCAATGGACGATTTCATTGCCGCGCAGCATGGTCGTGATGGACAGCCCAGTGCGCTGGCCGTGTGCCAGTAAATCCGCCATCGTTGAAAATGGGAAAGGTACAGGTTTGCTATCGACATCTTTACCCGCATCAGGATTTTCTAATTCTTCTGCTGAATAGATAAAGCCGCCGCCAGTTGAGTAGTAGGCTTTTTCTTCGACGCTGCCGTCTTTGTGCGTCAGAATGAACTTCATGCCATTTGGATGACCGGGCAATACTTCTTGTTTATGCCAGAGAATATCGGCGGCAGGATCGAATATGACCGGATATTCACCGAGCAAATGCATTTTATGCGTGCTATTGAGTAGCGCCAGTTTTTCTTCAACGCTTTCTGGCGCGACTTCTTGTGGTGTTTCGCCCATCAGACCCAACATGACTGCTTTGTCTGTGGCATGACCTGTTCCTGTTAGGGCTAGAGAGCCGTATAGCGCAACCTGGATTTTTTCAGCCTGGAACAGATTTTTTGATTCCAGCAAAAAACGGCGCGCCGCCAGCATAGGGCCAACCGTATGGGAACTGGATGGACCCACGCCAATTTTAAATAAATCGAATACACGCATGTCCATCGTTTGTTCCTCTTTGTCTCAAATATTAAAGTTTTTATGCACTGCAATTTATGCTGCCTTATTTAACTCCTTAGTGTCGATGCGCACGTTTTTCAACATGTCTTCTACTAAGTGTTGCAAGCCTACCTTTGCTTGCCAGCCCCAGTCTGCACGCGCTTGACTGTCATCCAGGCTCTGTGGCCAGGACGCAGCGATCGCCTGGCGGCTGTCCGGTGCGTAGTTTATTTCAAAAGCGGGCAAATTTTGTTTGATTGCAGCGGCTAATTCACGTGGATTGAAACTTAAACCGGCAACATTATACGAAGAACGTATAGAAAGTTTGGCGGCAGGTGCATCCATCAAAGAAATCGTGGCGTGAATCGCATCTGGCATGTAGATCATAGGCAATGTTGTTTCAGCTTCCAGGAAGCAGTTGTATGCTTCACCACGTAAAGCGGAATGGAAGATCGCAATCGCGTAATCAGTCGTTCCACCGCCTGGAGGAGATTTGAAGCTGATAATGCCTGGATAGCGGATGCTGCGTACATCAACGCCATATTTTTCAAAATAATATTCGCACAAACGTTCACCCGCCAATTTGCTGATGCCGTAAATGGTGCTTGGATCCATCACGGTGTATTGCGGTGTGTTGACTGCTGGTGTGTTTGGACCAAACGCGGCAATTGAAGAAGGCCAGAATACTTTCAATGGTTTGCCAGCTTCGCCACGGATGCGCGCCAACTCAAGGATGTTGAGCAGGCCATCCATATTCAGTTCCCAGGCTTTCAATGGCGCTTTTTCACCCGTTGCAGACAACAAAGCCGCCAATTGATAGACCTGTGTAACTTCATATTTTTCAACAACTTCAGCAATGCCTTCCGCGTTCAGAACGTCAATTACTTCGTAGATTGCTGCGCCATACAAGCTGTTTGGTGTGATGTCTGCCGCGATTACATTTGCGGCGCCATGTTGGTTGGCTAATGCTTCAACCAGCTCGCTACCGATTTGGCCGTTAGCGCCGATGACTAAAATTTTTTCCATGGTGTTTCCTGATAATCTGTAATAACGAATATAACGAATCTGATTGTATTTACTTAATTAAGCCCAATTCACGACCTGCCTGAGCAAAGGCAGCGAGGGCGGTGTTGAGTTGTTCTATGCTATGTGCTGCGGACAATTGCACGCGGACACGCGCTTGGCCCATAGGTACGACCGGATAAAAGAAACCGGTGACGAAAACGCCAAGTTCATACAAGCGTGCAGCGAATTTTTGCGCCACAGGTGCGTCAAAAAGCATCACTGGAACAACCGGATGTGTGCCTGGTTTGATGGTGAAACCTAAAGCAACGATCTCACGGCGGAAGTGTTCGGTGTTGGCATGCAGGCGATCACGCAATTCTGTTGACGAAGACAAGCGCTGCAAGACGGACAGAGATGCGCCGGCGATGGATGGTGCTAACGTATTTGAGAACAGGTAAGGGCGTGATTTTTGGCGCAGCGTATCAATTACTTCTTTGCGGCCAGCAGTAAAACCACCCATCGCTCCACCCAATGCTTTGCCCAAGGTGCCAGTAATGATGTCAATCTTGCCGATGACATTGTGATGTTCATGCGTACCACGACCTGTCGCACCCATGAAGCCAGAAGCATGGCATTCATCGATCATCACTAAAGCATCATATTTGTCAGCCAGTTCGCAAATCTTGTCGAGCTGGGCAATCGTGCCGTCCATCGAAAACACGCCATCAGTCACGATGATGCGATGGCGTTTGTTTGCAGCCGCTTGTAATTGCACTTCCAGATCGGCCATATCATTGTGGGTATAGCGATAACGCGCTGCCTTGCACAGACGGATGCCGTCGATGATGGACGCATGATTCAATGCGTCAGAAATGATCGCGTCATTTTCGTCAAACAAAGGCTCGAATACGCCACCATTGGCATCGAATGCAGCAGCATACAAAATGCAATCTTCTGTACCGAGGAAGCTGGCAATGGCTTGCTCTAATTGTTTGTGTACCGTTTGTGTGCCGCAGATGAAGCGCACAGAAGAGAGGCCATAGCCAAATTTTTCAGTCGCTTCTATCGATGCCTGCACCATGGATTCATCGCCAGATAAACCTAAATAGTTGTTGGCACATAAGTTAATCAGTGTGCGACCATCATCACAGACGACCTCTGCACCTTGGCGAGAAGCAATAATGCGTTCTTTTTTGAACAAGCCTTGTTCGCGTAAGTTGTCAAGATTGCCAGCAAGATTGCTGATAAAGTGTTGTCTGGAAGTAGTGGTGCCCATGATTGTCTCCGGAATAGTGGGGAAGCTGAACTATCTGCTGCTAAACTCTGCAGAGAAACTTATACTAGATTGTTTCCCAATTATCTTGAAATTTCGATATTGAGAACTAAAGTTCAATATATCGAATATTAATCGTACTTTTTTAACGGTGCAATAGTCTTTATGAAAAAAGTTTTGTCGAATACGCCACCAGAGGTTGGTGCTACTTTGCAAAAAATGCGTCTGGAACGTGGATTGACGCTGGAAGATCTGTCACGCACGGCAGGTGTCTCTAAATCAATGTTGTCGCAAATCGAAAGAGAAAAAGCTAATCCCACTATAGCTGTCACCTGGCGCTTAGCCAATGCTTTAGGCGTTTCGATTGCAGAATTGTTATCTTCTGAAGCACCTAAACTCGATGAGATTCGCCTACTAGAATCGCACGAGACGCCAACCTTGCCTGGTGAGCATGCAGGTTACACACTACGGATACTTGGGCCAATGGAATTGGCGGGGAAGTACGAATGGTACGAACTCACCTTGGCACCTGGTGGTGCTTTGGTCTCTAATTCACATGACCCTGGCGCTAGTGAGCATTTGACGGTATTGAATGGCAATGTAGAGGTCGAGGTGGAGACGTCTCGCAGAAAAGTCAAAGTTGGTGCGACTGCCCGTTACGAGGCAGATAAAAATCACGCAATCAGGAATGTCGGTAAAACTGAAGCAAAGGCCTTATTGGTAGTTATTCATAGATAGCATAGACAGCAAAGTAAGTTTTGCTGAAAAACTGCCCATTATTTTATCCTCTACAAATTATCCCCAACAAAAATAGGCGTCCTATGATTCTGGCCTGTTGCGGCGGGGATGGTCGTATGTCTCTCTGGTTCACATTCGTGGACTCTACATTCAATTTTCAAATTTATTTTTTTAAATTCGCGGTGGGGTAGAAATCGACATTGATTGTCCGTCGTGTCGGGCTTTTTTGAGTCGCCAATTCCACCTGCTAACTATCTGTTTGAAACATTTGCTTACTAAAAAAGAAGTCAAATTTCCCATTTTTGTTGCTTAATGAACATATTTTATGGTTTCTAATGTTGCAATATGTAAATAATGCTTACACAATAGAAAGTTATTCTTTGTTAATGTTTATTTGTAAATTATTTTCATCATGAAGATATATTAGTTTCTATTTTGGTTCATTTTGCAGTGGTAATTGGTTTTAATTTTTAGTGACCCAAGGGCTTGTTTGCAATTGTTTCAGTCGGTATCAAGAACGATTGAATTTATTGTGAGAGCCCTGATTTATTTTAAAGGGTAGTACGCATGTCTCAGTATAGTTTGTTGTCGAAAGAGCGCACCATAGCGAGCAATCATTTCAACCGGTGGCTAGTGCCACCGGCAGCCCTGGCAATTCATTTGTGCATTGGTATGGCATATGGCTTTTCAGTTTTTTGGTTGCCGCTATCGAGGGCAATTGGAATCAAGAATCCGCTGGCATGTCCAAAAGAAATGGGCTTGTTAGAGGAGCTGTTTGCGAATAATTGCGATTGGAAGATTTCTTCTTTGACGTGGATCTACACCCTGTTTTTTGTTTTTCTGGGAAGTTCCGCAGCCTTGTTTGGCAAATGGCTTGAACATGCTGGGCCGCGAAAAGCCGGAGTGGTTTCTGCACTTTGCTGGTGTGGAGGATTGGTGCTTTCAGCATATGGTGTTTATATTCACCAGATGTGGCTGATGTGGTTGGGATCAGGTGTTATTGGCGGTATTGGCTTGGGGTTGGGTTATATCTCACCAGTGTCGACGCTGATTAAATGGTTCCCAGATCGTCGTGGTATGGCGACGGGCATGGCAATCATGGGCTTCGGCGGTGGTGCGATGGTTGGCGCGCCTATGGCTGACTATTTAATGCGAATGTTCGCAACGCCAAGTTCGGTCGGTGTCTGGCAAACGTTTTTGTGTATGGCCGCCGTGTATTTCGTCTTTATGATGGCCGGTGCTTTTGCTTATCGCGTGCCGCCTGCTGGATGGGTACCTGCTGGATGGGTACCTGCAGGATGGGTGCCGCCAGTTGCTAAGTCAAAAAATGCCATGATTTCCTCACGTCATGTTGATCTTGCGACTGCATGGAAGACCCCGCAGTTTTGGCTCATTTGGGGCGTGTTATGTCTGAACGTTTCTGCCGGTATCGGTATTCTCGGTATGGCTTCACCGCTATTACAAGAAATTTTTGCCGGGAAGCTGTTAGGGGTTGATCTTGCTTTTAATGATTTAAGCACGGAACAAAAAGCACAGGTTGCTACCATTGCTGCTGGCTTCACTGGTCTTTTGTCATTGTTTAATATTGGCGGGCGCTTTTTTTGGGCTTCTTGTTCTGATTACTTGGGACGAAAAGCGACATACTTTATATTCTTTGTACTCGGTTTTGCTCTGTATGCCGCAATTCCTAGCGTCGGTAAAGGTGGTCATCTCGCATTGTTTGTGCTTTCTTTCTGCATTATTTTGTCAATGTATGGAGGTGGTTTCGCGACAGTTCCTGCCTACCTGGCAGATATGTTTGGGTCGCAAATGGTAGGTGCTATCCATGGACGCTTATTGACGGCCTGGGCTACAGCCGGCGTATTGGGTCCTTTGCTTATTACCTATATTCGTGAATACCAAATTGCGCATGGCGTCGCCAAGGCGCAAGCTTATGATGTGACGATGTATATTCTTGCTGGTATGTTATTGCTGGGATTTATTTGTAATTTATTGGTCAAACCTGTGGCGAGTGATAAATTTATGAGTGAGTCAGAATTGGTTGCTGAGCGTCAATTGGTTGGTGCGCAAGAGTCTCCATCGCAGATGAAAGTTGGTAGCGCACAATCAGCTTTTTCTGGTAGTCCGGTCCTATTGAGTTTGTCTTGGGCGGGTGTGGGTATTCCAATGTTGGTAGGTATTTGGCTTACGTTCCAAAAGGCGCAAGTTTTGTTTAAATAAATCGCTGTCTAGCAACGAATAGAAACAAAATAGAGGTAGAAATAATACAAAAGCGGCGGGTAGGCTGAAATTGGGAATGAAGGACGTATTTCAAACCAATAATGCCTCTCGCCGTTTTGATCGTCACTGATGGTGTAATGCATTAAAAATAGCAGGAGAAGTAATGAGTAAAAAGGTAATTCAGGTTTATGATCGTCCTGCGGGTGGCTGGGGTGCTTTAAAAAGTGTTGCACAACAAATATTTGAGCAAGGAATACCTGGAAAAGGTGCTCGTACGTTATTGTCTGCAAACCAGCCCGATGGTTTCGATTGCCCTGGATGTGCGTGGCCGGATGCTGACCATACGTCGACCTTTGAATTTTGTGAGAATGGTGCTAAAGCAGTCGCCGCTGAATCGACTGCTCGTCGAGCCACGCCTGAATTTTTTTCTGATTACACGGTACAGCAACTAAGCGAAAAATCTGACCATTGGTTTGAGGCTCAGGGGCGTCTGACGCATCCGCTCCAGTACGACAAAGCCAGCGATAAATATAAGCCAATTGCCTGGGATGCTGCGTTTGATTTGATCGCTGAACATTTGAATACCTTGCCGTCACCCAATGACGCGATTTTTTATACTTCCGGTCGGACCAGTAATGAAGCGGCGTTTTTATACCAGCTATTTGTGCGTGAATTTGGCACCAATAATTTCCCTGATTGTTCGAATATGTGCCACGAACCATCAGGTTTTGCGATGCGTGAGGCGATTGGTATAGGTAAGGGCACAGTACTATTAAGCGATTTTCAAAAAACTGACGCGATTTTTATCTTTGGACAAAATCCAGGGACCAATCATCCGCGCATGCTGGGCGAATTGCGAGCTGCATCGAAACGCGGAGCGGCGATCGTTTCGTTTAATCCATTGCGTGAGCGCGGTCTGGAGAAATTTCAGGATCCGCAAGCAATGGGGGACATGTTGACCGGGCAAGCGACCTCCATTTCTTCTGATTACGTGCAATTGAAAATTGGTGGCGATCTTGCCGCTGTCAAAGGAATTATTAAAGCTGTATTGGAGGCAGATAGTGCCGCGCTTCGTAACGGCCTGCCGCGCATCATTGACGTGGCATTTATTGCTGAACATACGTCACATTTCGATGCTCTTGTTACCGATGTGGAGGCCGAGTCCTGGGATGCAATCACGACCGAATCCGGTTTGGGTAAAACGCAACTACAAGCCGTGGCAAACACCTATATGTCGGCAAAGAGTGTGATTGCCTGTTGGGGTATGGGTATTACACAGCACAAGCATTCTGTTGCCACGATACGGATGATCGTTAATTTGTTGCTGTTGCGCGGAAATATTGGTCGACCCGGTGCGGGCCCATGTCCGGTACGTGGACATAGCAATGTCCAGGGTGACCGTACCATGGGGATTAATGAAAAACCGAGCGCCAGTTTTTTGAAACGCTTGGGCGAGGTATTTGATTTTGTGCCACCCGTTGAACATGGCTATGATACGGTTGGCGCTATTGAATCAATGCTCGCGGACAAAAACAAAGTTTTCTTTGCCATGGGCGGAAATTTTGCTACCGCTACGCCAGATACAGAATTAACCCACCGCGCTTTAAAACAATGTGCATTAACCGTTCATGTCACGACGAAATTAAACCGCAGTCATCTGATTTGTGGTCGCGATGCGTTAATTTTGCCATGTCTTGGGCGGACTGAAATTGATGTTCAGGCCAGCGGGCCGCAAGCAGTGAGCGTTGAAGACTCTATGAGTATGGTGCATCTCTCTTCTGGGATTAATCCGCCAGCATCGCCGCATCTTTTGTCAGAACCGATGATAGTCGCCCGCTTGGCGCATGCGACCTTAAAGCAAAAATCAAAAACTGACTGGATGGGTTTAGTTGCTAATTACGATAAAATCCGCGAAAAAATTGCGGAAGTATTCGTCGATTTTGCTGACTTTAATCAGCGTGTCAAAGTACCGGGTGGCTTTCATTTACGTAACACAGCGAGTGAGCGGATCTGGGTCACGCCGACAGGAAAAGCGAATTTTTATGCTTATCAGGTACCACGTGATTTGCCGATACACAAGGCACGCCAGAACCAAGTCGCACCAGTTTTTAATTTGGCAACGATACGTTCTCATGACCAGTACAACACGACTGTATATGGTTTAAATGATCGGTATCGCGGCGTATTTGGTGAACGCAGAGTACTGTTTATCAATAAAGAAGATATCGCACAATTGTCTATGCAAGCCGGTGACTGGGTTGACTTAGTGAGTGTGGCAGAAGACGGGACTCGACGCGAAGCAAAACGCTTTATGTTGGTTGAGTACAATATTCCTCTAGGCTGCTTGGCTGCGTATTTTCCAGAAACGAATGGCTTGGTTCCTTTATCCAGTTTTGCGGATAATGCGAGAACACCAACGTCTAAATCGATTCCTGTGATGCTCAGTGCACATATTGACGAGTATCCGTCTTAAGCGGTGGAAGCTGCGATGATAAGCACTCCGGATGAGGCAGAACTGGCTATGCTTAAATTAGCTGATGCTGTCGTTACTGAATTGCATCAGCATTCGCGACCACAGTCAGCATTGAGTATTGCTAAGCGACTCAAGATAAGGATGAGCACGCTGATGCGCTGTCTGGCGTATCTTGGTGATGCAGAAATCGACGGACAGTGTGGCCTGGGATGGGTGTCGTTGCATCACGATGGCGATCGTTTGCTGTTGAATCTGTCAGATCGGGGGCGTACGGTGTGTGATGATGACGCCGCGCAGCGAGATGAACCTGTTTGACGATAATCTCTACAGGGAATAGCGTGACTCATAACAATTCGCCATTGTTGTGTATATCTAGTTGCAACGCTCGATTGCCGAACGAAAGATAGAAAATTCTGGGTTTTCACCGAATTAGCGTTGGTTTGAGGCTGCTAAGGGCGATATAATGAACAGAATATTCGTCCAACTACTCAAATCTTTTCTGTCATTTTATGCAATACGCTTCTACCCGCGGGCATGCCGCAGAACAAACTTTTTCTGAAATCCTGTTAGGTGGGCTGGCGCCGGATGGTGGCTTGTATCTGCCTTGCGAATATCCCTTGGTCAGCGCTGATGAACTCAATGCCTGGCGCCAGTTATCTTATGCGGATCTGGCTTTTGCAGTATTGAGTAAATTTGCAACGGATATTCCTGCCGCAGATTTAAAAGCAATTACTGATAAGACCTATACCGCCGCTGTGTATTGCAATGCGCGTGCTGGCGAGGATGCGACGCAGATTACACCTCTGCGCGTGTTAGAGGCATCAGAGCAAAGGAAATTATTGTTGCAAGCGTTATCCAATGGCCCGACGCTGGCGTTTAAAGATATGGCGATGCAATTGTTGGGCAATTTGTTTGAATATACCTTGGCAAAAAACAATGCTGAGTTAAATATTTTCGGTGCGACTTCCGGCGATACCGGCAGTGCCGCTGAATACGCGATGCGTGGCAAAAAAGGTATCCGCGTTTTCATGCTGTCTCCGCACAAAAAAATGAGCGCATTTCAAACAGCGCAAATGTTTAGTCTGCAAGACCCGAATATTTTTAATATCGCAGTCGAAGGCGTCTTTGACGATTGTCAGGACATGGTCAAGGCAGTCTCGAATGATCTGGGATATAAACAGCAACAAAAAATTGGCACAGTCAATTCCATCAACTGGGCTCGTGTTGTGGCGCAGGTCGTCTACTATTTCCGCGGCTATCTGAGCGCAACGACAAGTAACGACCAAAAAGTGTCATTCACTGTTCCATCCGGCAATTTTGGAAATATTTGTGCTGGCCACATCGCGCGCATGATGGGGTTGCCGATTGCAAAATTGGTCGTGGCAACCAATGAAAATGATGTGCTTGATGAATTTTTCCGTACCGGTATTTATCGCGTGCGCAAATCGGCAGAAACCTGGCATACCACCAGCCCATCGATGGATATCTCCAAAGCCTCTAATTTCGAACGTTTTGTGTTTGATTTATTGGGCAGTGACGCCGCTCGCGTCAAAGCGCTTTTTAACAAAGTGGAAACCCAAGGCGGCTTTGACTTATCTGGTCAGCCGGGTAGCGACGGTGACGAATTTCAAAAAATTGCACAATTCGGTTTTGTATCTGGTAAATCCGTGCATGCAGATCGTCTGCAAACTATACGCGCAGTGGAAAAAAATTATGGCATCACAATTGATACACACACCGCAGATGGTATTAAAGTCGCGTTAGAACACGCTGAACCAGGTGTGCCTATGATCGTGCTGGAAACTGCTTTGCCAGCCAAGTTTAACGAGACAATCAAAGAAGCGCTGGGTCGTGATGCTGAGCGTCCGGTGGGCTTTGAAAGCATTGAATCGTTGCCGCAGCGCTTTACAGTGATGTCGACAGATGTGACGAAAATGAAGGCATTTATCGCCGAAAAAACGGGGTTGTAAATTTTATCTCGTGATGGTTTTGGCTTATCGCGTAGGGCGGGTGCGATCCGCTCTTTTTCATGAATGACGGCAACAATGAATTGGGCGGGTTACGCCCGTCCTTTCAATGTTGGGTCTGCACTTAATTTTTTGCTTGCCTCATTCTGACAAAGCTATGAATTATTTTCTTTATCCCAAAATATATCGCGCTCCCTTGTGGCAACGATTGTTGATTACCTGTTTCGGTATCTTCTTTTGTTTTCTCAGTGCGATGCTGCTCACAACAGCGTTTGGTGGTGCTGAGCCGCTCATACCTTTTGGGCTGTTTTTTCTATTACTAGGCTTATTATTGCCAATCTTTGTGCTCAGCACGAAACTGGTTTTGTATGAGGATAAAATTGAGCAGGCTAATCTGTTTAGCAGTCGTGCACTATATCGGCATGAGATTCTAGGTTACCGGCGTCGGATAGTTAAAAATGCGACGATGATTGATTTGCTGCCGCATCGCCCTGAACAAAAAAAGATAACGGTATCCAGACTGTATGTGGACGATGCACAGTTCATCGAATGGCTCAACGGTCTGTGCAATCTCGATGAAATTGACGAGCTGGCAGCCGCTAAAGAGATCGAACAAGATGTCAGTCTTGGCGCAACACCAGAAGAGCGCAGTGCCAGAATTAAAAGCTGGCGCAAAATGCTTAACGTAGCGACATATGGCTATTTTGCTGTCGTCATACTGCTGTTTTTTCTTCCTGTACCTAAGCACATTTTGATCATTTGTCTGATGGCGGACCCGTTGATTTGTATCGGCTTGCTAGCGTACTCCAGGTATTTCACGATCATCGAGGTAGATAAAGCGAGTTTGTTGCGCAAGCTGAATTTGCAGCCGTTATTGATGTTTTCCTCGGTTGCTTTTTATCCTGTCTTGCTTGGTGTTCGCCCAGGTCTGGCGAGTTTTCCTTTGCATTGGCAAAAGCCTTTGGTGTTGGCATTGACCGGTGGCATCTTGCTGACACTCTTGGTGATTAATTTTTCACGCGGAGCTAAAATCACCTTGGCAGGCATTTTTGCTATCCTGCCGCCATTAGTCGTCTATGCGGGCGGTGTTTCTGTTTTGCTCAATGCTGAACTGGACCATAAAGAGTCTGCCAGCTATCGTTTAACGGTGATCGGTAAATATATGACGACGGGGAAGGGCGCGGCAAACTATCTTGATGTAAGTAGCTCTGATGCGGAGTATCGCGGAGATACCTCCTTTAAAGTCTCTCGTGAGTTGTATAACAGCATGCAGCAAGGTGACCACATTTGTGCCAAGATCCATCCCGGTGCCTTTTCAATGGCGTGGGAAAATGTGGTCCCTTGTGAAAGCAATCCGTAGTATTGTGTATGTAGGTCGGTAGGGTCTGGTGCAACCCGCCAAGATCGTGTAATTGCAATTGCAACCTGCGAAAACACAAGCTTATGCCGTTTTGCTTTCTTCTAAATTCAGTAATTCGCGCATCATTTCCCGCATTTTAAATTTCTGCACTTTGCCGGTTATCGTCATCGGAAATTCACTAACGAAACGCAGATAACGCGGCACCTTATAATGCGCAATCTGACCTTTGCAAAAGTCCCTTATTTCTTGCTCTTCCAATTGTTCACCCGGGCGAACGATAATCAGGGCACACAATTCTTCACCGTACTTTTGATCGGGTACGCCGATGACTTGTACGTCCTGAATTTTGGGGTGTCGGTATAAGAATTCTTCAATCTCACGTGGGTAGACGTTTTCGCCGCCACGAATCACCATGTCTTTGATACGGCCGACGATATTGACATAGCCCTCGGTATCCATTGTTGCCAAATCACCAGTATGCATCCATCCTTCGGTATCAATGGCCTCAGCAGTTTTTTCGACATCGCCCCAATAGCCTTTCATCACGGAATATCCAAAGGTGCAAAGTTCACCCGTTTCTCCACGTGAGACTGTCTCGCCAGAATTAGGATCGACAATTTTCACTTGCAGATGCGGTTGCACCTGACCAACGGTAGAGACACGTTTTTCTAATGAGGTTTGGGTATTGCTCTGACAACTGACCGGGCTAGTTTCTGTCATGCCGTAGGCAATGGTAATTTCGCTGATGTGCATGTCACTGACGACGCGCTTCATAACTTCAATCGGGCAGGGCGATCCCGCCATAATGCCCGTACGTAAGCTGGATAAATCAAATTCAGCAAAGCGTGGATGGTCAAGTTCAGCAATAAACATCGTCGGCACACCGTGTAAGCCAGTACATTTTTCGTTCTGTACTGCCTCAAGCACTAGCAGTGGATCGAATGAGGCATTTGGATAGATGATGCAAGCGCCGTGCGTCAGGCACGCGAGATTGCCCAGCACCATGCCAAAGCAATGGTACAAAGGACCAGGAATGCACAAGCGATCAGCGGAGCTCAGGTGCATTGCTTCACCGACAAAATAACCATTATTGAGAATGTTCCGGTGAGTCAGTGTCGCGCCTTTGGGAAAACCTGTTGTGCCGCTGGTAAATTGGATATTGATGGCGTCGTTCTGATGCAGGGTTTGTTCTATGCTTGCAATTCTTTGATCGTCAGCACGCCCACGTGCCATGACATCGGAAAAACGTAACATGCCTGCGACATGATGTTCACCCAGATGAATGACAATATTAAGCTGCGGTAACTTGGTCGAGCTCAATTGTGCCGGCGGGCAATTGCTTAATTCTGGCGCGAGTTCAGTGATCATTCCAAGGTAATCGCTACCCTTAAATTCGCACATGCTGATGAGTGCTTTGCAGCCAACTTTGTTGAGCGCATATTCTAATTCTGACACCCGGTACGCCGGATTAATATTAACGAGAATTACGCCAATCTTTGCTGTAGCAATTTGGGTCAGCAGCCATTGCGAATTATTGTTAGACCAAATGGCAAGCCGGTCTCCTGACTGCAGGCCAAGTTCTAACAAAGCGCTTGCAAGCCGATTTGATTCGCTTTGTAGTTGTAGATAATTCCAGCGAATATGTTCGTGACATGAGACCAGTGCCGGTTGTTCTGGGAAGCGTGCCACCATCTCATCAAAAAACTGTCCCAGCGTTTGTTCAATTAATGGCTGTTGAGTACTGCCTGTATCGTGACTTAAACTCAGAGCTTGCATGCAACATTCCTCTTTGGTCGTTAGCTTTTTCTCATTGGTTCGGATCAAATTTTGTATCTCATTTACAAAGCAATTTTGTATTAACCTTTGTGTATCCACGGCGCTAGTTCTTCGCGCAAATGAGCTTCACTGAAGCCTTTAAACCTGACATCGCCAATTAGTATCACTGGCACGCCACCGCCACCTAAATTTTTGTATGCTTCCGACGCTTCTTGAGATTTTTCAATATCCAGGTCTTTGAACTGTATGCCATTTTCTGAAAAAAAAGTTCTGGCAGCAGCACAATAACCACACCAACTGGTGCCATAAAGTACGACTAAGGGTTGTCCATTTTGATTGCTCTGAGTGTTTTCAAGCATTGCGCGGCGGGCTAATTGTTTTTGGTGCCAGCTTGAATAACTCTGTATAGAGACCCCTCCGATCAATATCGCGACAAGCAGGTATTTCCAGAGATTAAAATGAGAAGTGGTTGACGGGGTGTGGTTCTGTCTTTGTTCGCTGATGCGTGACATTAACTTGTCATCTCCGGCCTTCATGTAGGCAACTTGACAGGCAGGGCATTGCCACTCGGGGCAATCGTCTGTTTCCTTGCGTATGTAATTGCATTTAGGACAGATTCTGGTCATCGTACCACCTCTCAATATATTCAGTTTTATATCATAATATAAATACTTAATCTTGTTGTATGTCTATGTCATATTGATAATTTTAAGTATTTTAGTTTAGGTTTTTTTGTCTAAGTGAAATTGAGTCTAGGTAAAGCTTAAGCGTAGCTTCTCAAACACTTTTTGACCGAATACATTAATAAATAGTCCAAACATCACCACAATGGCTCCAATAATTTGTGATGGTTTCAATGCTTCCCCAAGTATGATCCATGCTGCGCTTAATCCGACCACTGGTACCAGTAAGGTGAGTGGCGCGACTGTATGAGTTGGCAATGACGATAATAATTTCCCCCATAAGGTATAGCCAATCAAAGTCGCGGCGAACGCCAGATAAATCAAAGTTAGTGCTGATGATAAGCTCATGTTGAGCAAGCTATGCTTTATGGTGTCCGCTCCCTCAAAGCAAATTGAAAGAAGAAAAAATGGAATAACAGGTATTAATGCGCTCCATGAAACCAGACTCAGTACTGCCGTCTTGCCGATTTTTTTATTGATGACATTCCCTGTTGCCCACGATGCGGCAGCGCAAATTGTTAATGCAAAGCCAGTCAATGGAACCTGACTTGTGCTGCCACCAATGCTTGCACTGCCGAGTAAAATTAGCCCAAGGCTGGCAGTAAGCATACCGATCAGATTACTTATCCGAAGTTTGTCACCAAAAATTATGGCTGAGAAACCGACCGTAAAAAAAGCCTGTGCTTGCAAGACTAGCGAAGCAAGCCCAGCTGGCATACCGACTGCCATTGCTGAAAATAAAAATGCAAACTGGCCGAGACTGATTGTCAATGCGTAGGCGATTAATAGGCGTAACGGTATTTTGGGTGCGGGAATAAAAAAAATCGCTGGAACGGCAACTAAAGCGAATCGCATTCCACCCATTAAAAATGGCGGAATTCCTTTCAGGCCGATTTTAATGACAACGAAATTCATACCCCATAAAAGAATGACGATACCAGCTGTGAGAATATGGCGTGGGTTAAGTGTTTGTTCTGGCATAGGTTAAATACGAATAGGTGGTGAACAGATATGAAGTGTTTTCCAGTTTATTCTGATTCTGGCTTTGCTGTTTCTTTCCTGGCATTTCCTTTGGCATGTTCAGTATCACCTTTTTTTAAATTTTCGTCAGATCCGACGCCTTTTAGGAAAAAATTTGTTTCGCTGTGTAAATCTTGCCACTTAGCTTATACGCCAATTTTGTTAGCTTGTATCATGTTATGAGGCTCGTCTTTTCGCCCACCGTTTTTCCTTGCTGCCCATATTTACGCCCAAAAATGACGTGTGTTTGCCGATCAGAAAGGATTTTTAATGAGTTCATCTTGGTCGAAGGCAATTTTAAAAAAGTTTCTCTCATTACTATTTTTTGTTGGTTCATTGGGCTTTTCTGTCTTTTCGTATGCTGGCGGTTTTAGTGCCGAATTAATTGATCCGTATTTTGATCGTGTCTACGGCGGTGCGAATATTGATAGTAATGGCATGGGGGCGATGATCGAAGATAAAGACGGCGTGTTATGGATAGGAACGCAATTTGGTCTGTTGCGCTATGACGGATATCGTTTCCGTAGATTTGTTCCTGTTTCGGGTGACCCCAATTCACTTGCGGGAGCCTACGTGAGAAATTTATGGTTGGCACCTGATGGAAAAATCTGGATAGGTACTCTTGCTGATGGCTTATCAATTCTAGATCCTCGCACTGAGCGCTTTGAAAATCAACGAAACGACCCTATGCAATCAGGATCCATCGGTTCGGGCACCATTAACGCGATCTCCATTGATCAAAATACTGCGGCGTGGGTGGCGACTGAACACGCTTTAAATTATCGTGCCCCCGGTAGTTTAATGTGGAAACAATATCGACATAACGCCGCAGATCAGCATAGCCTGGCTTCAGATGAAGTTGACAGCTTATTGCATGATAGACATGGCAATCTCTGGATAGGCACTGCAAGCGGTTTGCAGAAGTTGCGGGCTGATGGGCATGGCTTTGATTCTGTCGCTTCAGACCCATACGATAAACAATCTCTGGCAGGTAAATCTGTTGGGGCTATTTTCGAAGCTGCTGACGGCAAACTTTGGATCGCAGTTGACGGTGGTGGTGTTGCTTGGTTGGATGCGCAAACATTGAAGTTGCACTGGCCAGAAAATTTTAAAGGAATCAATTTTCTTGGCGCGCGCAACGTTTTTAGTATTGCGCAGCCTCAGAACGATCAAATTTGGATGGCGACGGAAAGTGGTATTCGCATTCTTTCAGCCAACGATGGACGTGTGTTGAAAAGCATCCATCGTGATCTTGCCCGCCCCGGGACTTTGCTAGCAGAAGAGGTTGTCTCCTTACTAGTGGATCATATAGGGCACGTGTGGGTTGGAACTGGTATTGGTGGTGGCTTGCAGCGATATAACCCACAAAACAAAGCAATTTCTTTAATCCAGCATAGCGACTCGAAACCCGAGAGTTTGAGTGCCGGTTACGTGCAATCGATACTGGAATTATCTAACGGCGATATCTTGGTCGCTGTCGCTGGCAAGGGCGTTGATATCTTCAATAGGGAGAAAGGGCGGATCGGTAATTACCATCCATCTTCTTTTTCTTTACAGCCTATGCAGCAAGATTGGGTCCTTGCCATGGCGCAAATGCCAGATGGTAGCTTATGGGTTGATGATGCTGGTGGGGTGGGCTTGCAACGATTGAAGCCCGGTAGTAAAAATTGGAAAACGTATGGGCCAGATCAGGGCTTGCCAAGTGGGGTTGTGAACGTCATGCATGTCATGCGCGATGGGACATTATGGTTAGGAACAGAGTCGGGTATTGCACGATGGCGTGATAAAGAGGATCTGTTTGAAGTGATTCCGGTTCCCGAACAATTGAATACGTCAATTTCTTCACTTAGCGAGGACAATAATAGACATTTATGGGTCGGTTCAAGTGCTGGTTTGTGGAGTTTTTTATTGGATAAAAGCGTCTGGCAAGCGTATACACATGATGCAAAACGGCCTGAAAGTCTGATTTCCGATGATGTCTCTAGTGTTTTGGTTGATCATCGTGGTCGGGTCTGGGTTAGTACCAAAAGTGGCCTCGATTTGTTAAGGACAGACGAGGGGAAATTACCGTATTTTGAGCACATTAGCATTGAAGTGGGTGACGCTGGCGAATATTTTGGATCGGGTTTGTTCGAGGATAAACATGGACGTATATGGTCAGCCGAGAAGTTGTTTGACCCGCACAAGAAGCGCATATATAAATTGTCACGTGCTGATGGGATGGATGTAGGTGAGCCGTTACGAGGTGCAAATACGCATACCCGGGATGGCTTGCTGTTATATGGGGGAACCGCAGGCGTGGCAGTGATTAATCCGGAACTGTTCTTTCCCAGCAGTTACCAGCCCAAAGTGATCTTGACCCAAGTCAAAATTGATGACCAAAATAAGCCATTAGGCTTGTTGCTTGACGGCTTAACAATAGCCTCAAATCAACGACGTTTTTCTATTGAGTTTGCCGCACTTGATTATTCAGCACCGGAAAAAATTCAATATCGGTATCGCTTACAAGCCCATGATAAATTCTGGGTTGAGGCAGATGCTGAGCATAGGGTCGCCTCCTATGGCAATCTCTGGCCAGGCGACTATACCTTGTTAATCCGCGGTACCAATCGTGTTGGAGATTGGAGTCCGCATGAACTTCGGATTCCCATCCATGTGTTGCCCGCGTATTGGCAAACCAAATGGTTTTTGATCTTGCTTATTCTGCTCGCAATATTAGTTGTTTATTTTATTGTGCATAAAAGGACGCAGATTTTGAGAAATCAGAAACGCATTCTAGAGACCATCGTTTCCCAGCGTACCGCAGAATTAATGGTTGCCAATAAGCATGCAGAAGAAGATAAGCGCCGTGCCGAGGATGCAACGGCTGCGAAATCAGCATTCTTGGCGAATATGAGTCATGAAATCCGTACGCCGATGAATGCGATTATAGGAATGAATCATTTGGTGTTGAAGACGAGTCTTGATACAAAACAGCGTGACTATTTGCTCAAGGTCCAACAGTCAAGTCAACATTTGCTTAGGATCATCGATGATATTTTGGATCTGTCCAAGGTAGAAGCCGGTAAGCTGGAATTGGATATCCATCCGTTTGATCTGGAGCAGGTCTTAATCAAGGTCGCAAATTTAGTGGATGAAAAGGCGAGCAGCAAGGGGTTGGAATTACTGTTTGATATCAGTTCTGATGTTCCCTTGCGTTTGCTCGGTGACGCCTTGCGCCTTAGTCAAATGCTGATCAACTATACCAATAACGCAATCAAGTTCACCTCTGCTGGTGAAATAAATCTGATCGTCAGGGTTAAAGAGCGAGATGAACAAAGTGTGCTGTTATATTTTGCCGTACGGGACACGGGTATAGGGCTGAGCGAGGAGCAAATCAATCGTCTTTTTAAAGAATTTCAACAAGCTGATACAGCGACTTCGCGCCAATATGGCGGTACGGGACTCGGATTGGCGATCACCAAAATTCTCGCAACACAGATGTCTGGTGACGTTGGGGTCGATAGTCGATTAGGTGAAGGTTCATGCTTTTGGTTTACTGCACGATTAGGCCTCACTGATGAAGTGGGTCGCGAACTTCGTTTGCAGGTTGATCTACGTGGAAAACGGGTGCTCGTGGTTGATGATGCGGAGAGTACGCGGGAAGTGATGGAGGAAATGCTCGGTTCGATGAGCTTCATTGTGGCCGTGGCTGATAGTGGTGAAGCCGCGATCAAAGAAATAGCCCGTGCTGACGCTGCTGGCAAGCCATACGAAATCGTTTTGCTTGATTGGAAAATGCCGGGATTGAATGGATTAGAGACTGCCCATCAAATTTATCAGATGGATTTGTTGCATATTCCCGAATTAGCCATTTTGACTGCTTTTGGCCGGGAAGATGTGGCTGATGAGGCCCGATTGATTGGTATCAGAACGGTATTAAGTAAGCCAATAGGGCCATCAATGTTATTTGACAGTATGATGGGATTGCTGGAAGGAACTGCTGGTACTGAAGCACAGCACCATCAAAATTTTAGTGAAGCCGACTTACAGAGCATTGCCGGAGCACGCATTTTATTGGCTGAGGACAATGAATTGAATCAGCAAGTCGTGATTGATTTGCTTGGTGATGCTGGATTGAAGGTACAGATCGCTGATAACGGTAAAGTTGCTTGTGCAATGGCAGAAACCGGTAAATATGATCTGATTCTCATGGATATGCAAATGCCGGTAATGGATGGTATCGAAGCCGCTCGCACAATTAAATCATTTCCATCTTGTGCTAATACGCCTATTGTTGCGATGACTGCGGATGTTATGCAGGGTGTACGCGAATTATGCATTGGTGCTGGCATGATTGATCACGTCGCTAAACCCATCGAGCCAGACCAATTATTTCAGGTGCTTTTACGCTTGATTCGTCCCAGAACACTCGTGCCTAACAATGCCAGGGGTGCGGGTGAGTCTGTCTTGACACCACCTTTAAACGCAATTGGCGGTTTGCAAAAAGAATTGATGTCTCCAGATGAAGTGATTCCTGCGCAAATTGAAGGTCTGGATATTGAATCTGGTATGCGAAGAGTTTTGGGTCGTGTTCCTCGATATTGGCGTATGTTGAAAGGTTTCGCCTACACGCAAGCGGATGCAGTAAAAAAAATGCGTGAAGCGCTGAGTCGAAATGATTTTGATGAAACCCTACGGATCGCACATACGTTAAGAGGTCTGGCTGGAAACATAGGATCTTCAAGTCTGGTCGCTGCAACCGATTTATTTGAGCACTCAATAAACGCGAAGAACAATTCAGACGAGTTAGAGCGACATTTGCATCAACTGGAACAGGTACTCTTAACGCAAATTAGCGCAATTACGATCGCATTACCACTTCAAGAAAATACAATAATGCAGGTTCCTGTGGATGGCGATGTGGTTATGCGCTTGTGTGCTCAGTTGCGCGAATTATTATTGAATGATGACGGTGATGCGGAAAGGCTCATTCACGAAAATGCGGCCTTGCTCAAGACTGTGTTTCCTGTGCAGTATGCAGTGATGGCCACCGCTGCCAGTCGTTTTGATTTTGAACGAACCTTGCAAATTTTGGATGAGGCTTTACAGGTGAGGATAATAAAAAAAGATAATTTTTAAGGCTTACGCAAAACTCGATCGCCAGACAATTGTGCCTTGCTCTAAGGTTGACTAACCAACGGAGTCGCGTTTTACTTCGGCAATTTTGTGGAAGTTTTAGCTTTAATAAAGCCATCTGAGTCAAATGTTTTTTAAAACAGAAGAGGGAGTTTATGTCGAGCGCCATACCTTTGTTAACTAAGGCTACCGTGCTGGTCGTCGATGATACACCGATCAATCTCTCTTTGATGCGTGATTTGTTGCAGAGCGAATATCAGGTCAAAGTTGCGCCAACCGGAGCGCGTGCCTTGAAGATCGCCAGGGCCACACCACCAGACCTAATCCTTCTCGATATTATGATGCCCGACATGGATGGTTATGAAGTGTGCCGGCAGTTAAAAGCGGATGAGCTGACTGCTTCCATTCCTATTATTTTTTTGACCGCGAAAAATAATACCGAAGATGAACAAATAGGATTTGATTTGGGGGTGGTGGATTACATTACCAAACCGATCAGTCCACCAATTATTATGGCACGGGTGCGTAGTCACTTGGTGTTGAAAGTCGCGGCAGATATTTTACGTAACCAAAAGCAAATGTTAGAAATTGAGGTTGCCAAACGAACGCACGAGCTGGAGTCTTTGCAGGATGTTACCATCTTAATTATGGCTTCGCTGGCGGAAACGCGTGATAATGAAACCGGAAACCACATTTTGCGTACCCAGCGATATGTTCGGGTGTTGGCAGAAACTTTGCGCTTGCATCCACGTTTTTCTGCGTTTCTGACGCCTGAAAATATTGAACTTTTATTTAAATCGGCACCATTGCATGATATTGGAAAAGTTGGTATCCCAGATAAGATATTGCTGAAACCTGGCCGCTTTGAGCCGCATGAAATGGAGATTATGAAAACCCATACGACACTGGGCCGTGTCAGCATTGAAGTGGCGGAACAGCGTCTTGGACGGACTTTTCCTTTTCTTCAGTTCGCCAAAGAAATCGCGTACTCACATCAGGAAAAATGGGATGGAAGCGGTTATCCTGAAGGCTTAATTGGTGACGCTATTCCGATCTCTGCACGTTTAATGGCAGTGGCAGATGTGTATGATGCGCTCGTTTGTAAACGTGTGTACAAGGACGGCATGACGCATGAAAGTGCAGCGGCGATCATGATAGAAGGGCGTGGCTCGCATTTTGATCCGGATATTTTGGATGCTTTTGTTTCTAAGCAGGCTGAGTTCAGAGAGATTGCTGAGCGTTATTCGGATGCCGTTGCACCATCCGTAACGAATTCTTAAATTTTTTATTGTTCTATGAGATCTTATCCTTTTCGTATTTTTAATGTCTTCGCAGAGTCTACTTTTGGTGGTAACCCCTTATGTGTCTTCGAGCATGCTGATGGTTTGACAGATGCTGAGATGCAGGCTCTGGCGTTGCAGTTTAATTTGTCAGAAACCTGTTTTATTTTGCCTTCTGATAAAGCGACGGCAAGAATGCGGATCTTTACACCAGATGCTGAGATGGCATTTGCTGGGCACCCAAGTGTGGGTACGGCGCATTTGGTGCATGAATTGTACAAGACTCCGGGGCAGCTGACGCTGGAATGCAAGGCTGGTCTCGTACTATTGCAACTGCACGAAGATGTGTGGACATTTGCTGCTCCTCAAGCACCGCAAATTTCGGCTTGTCAGACCGATAGTGCAGAAATAGCACGTATTTTAGGACTTGATGTAAAGGATTTTTCCAGTCAGCCCCTGTGGGTCAATACCGGGTCTGACCAGGTGCTTGTCCCTTTGGTCAATGAAGAAGCACTTCTTCGCGCTAAAATGAATAGCGCTTTACTTGATGGCTGGCCTGAAAGTAGTGTGGGTCGCAAAACTGTCTATCTTTTTACTTTTGATAAGACTCAGCGGACAGATACAAATCGAATTCAGGTAAAAGCACGCTATTTTTTTGCGCGTCGGGGAGGTGGTATCGGCGAGGATCCCGCCACGGGATCTGCATGTGCCAATCTCGGTGGTTGGTGGATCGCGCAAAAGTGCCATTTGCCAGCTAGCTTGCAGATAAGTCAGGGCGGGCAAATGCAAAGGCCAAGCCACCTTTATCTCGATATACTTGATGATATGACCATTAATGTCGGGGGTAAGGTGAGGGAAATTGGGCGCGGTGTGATCCAAATCTAGGAAAAACGCTGTAAAACGGCAGAAAGCGCGGGAAGTGTAGGGCGAAATCCTTTAAAATAGCGGATTCATTCAATTGCAGTTGGTGTGCTCACGCTCCGCGCCTGAGCCCAGCCCTTCAGGATACCCCCTATGAGCATGTCTAATACCCTAGAAATTGTCGCAGAATTGCGTGCTGGCCGCATGGTCATCCTGGTTGACGAGGAAGATCGCGAAAATGAAGGCGATCTGATTATGGCGGCAGAATTTGTGACGCCGGAAGCTATTAACTTTATGGCAAAATTTGGTCGTGGTCTGATTTGCCTGACTTTGACAGAAGAGCGTTGCGACGAGTTGAACCTGGCGATGATGACAACCCGGAATGGTACTTCATTTGGTACTAATTTTACGGTATCTATCGAGGCCGCTGAAGGTGTTACGACCGGTATTTCAGCAGCAGACCGCGCGCACACTGTGCAGGTTGCTGTGAGTAAAAAATCAACCGCCAACGATATCGTTCAGCCAGGGCATGTGTTCCCATTGAAAGCGCAAAAAGGCGGTGTGTTGATGCGTGCAGGGCATACCGAAGCTGGCTGCGATCTGGCAGAGTTAGCTGGTCTGACGCCTGCCTCGGTGATTTGCGAAATCATGAAGGATGACGGCACGATGGCGCGTTTACCAGACTTGCTTGAGTTTGCCAAAGAACATAACTTAAAAATTGGCACGATTGCCGATTTAATTCACTATCGTAGCCAAACCGAGAGTATCGTCGACCGCGTAGCGGAACGTGATATGCATACCGTGCATGGCAGCTTTAAGGCGGTTGTTTATCGTGATAAACCGAGTGGTTCAGCCCATTTGGCTTTGGTACACGGCAATATTACGTCCGAAAAAGAATCCTTGGTTCGCGTACATCAACCGGTATCGATCCTGGACTTGCTGGAAAGTAAGGCAACAACGCATTCCTGGAACGTTGCTGCTGCTATGAAAGCGGTACAGGCAGCCGATTCGGGCGTTATCGTTTTATTGAATTGCGAAGAAACTGCAGAGCAAATGTTTGATCAGTTTAAAGCTCTGAATGCGCCGGAAACGCGCCCTGTTGGCCGTGCTGCAAGGATGGGTTTACGTAATTACGGTATCGGTGCTCAGATATTGAAAGACGTAGGCGTTGGTAAAATGAAACTTCTGGCAAATCCAAGAAAGATGCCATCCATGACTGGTTTTAACCTCGAAGTCGTTGGCTATCTGGATAAACCTTGCTCAGAATAAAGCTAAATTAAGTTGTTGTGCAATAGCATTAATGTCGTGCGTTGAATACATCGTGTGAGAAGCACGGAGAAATTTTTAAGCTTAAAAATTTCTCACATTAAATAATATCGAATATTTTTAGAATTGATTGAGCGCCCCGCGCAAGAAGGAATATCATGACAGTTGGACACTATGAATCAAATCTGGATGGTGCTGGTGTACGCGTTGGTATCGTACAAGCCCGTTTTAACGAAACAGTAGGCAATGGCCTTTTGTCTTCCTGCCTGGCAGAATTGGCACGTCTCGGCGTGTTGAATGAAGATATTCTGCACGTTACTGTGCCAGGTGCTTTGGAAGTTCCATTGGCACTGCAAAAAATGGCTGAAACCAATCAGTTTGATGCGCTGATCGCTTTGGGGGCCGTGATCCGTGGTGAAACTTACCACTTTGAATTGGTCTCCAACGAATCTGGCGCTGGCATCACTCGCGTTGGCCTGGATGCAGGCATTCCAATTGCAAATGCGATATTGACTACAGAAAACGACGAGCAAGCTGAAGTCCGTATGCAAGAAAAAGGTGCAGATGCAGCTCGTGTCGCGGTTGAGATGGCGAATCTGACATTGGCTCTCGAAGAGTTAGCAGAAGCAACTGAAGATGTCGACTACGACGCCTGATTAGGCACAGTAAGGTGATGCCGCGACCAGTTCGGGCTTGACTTCACGATAGTAATAAACAAGGTGTGCCTGGTGTTATTGTATTTCAGGCCATCAACAGCATAAAAAAGCAAAATCAAGTAAGAGAAGAAGATGAATAATAAAACGCAACACGCCAATCCTAGTAAAAGTCGCTCTCCGCGTCATCGCGCTCGTGAGTTCGCGCTGCAAGGCCTGTATCAATGGCTACTCAATAATGAAGATTCTGGTGTGATTGACGCCCATATCCGTCAGGCACACGGTTTCGATAAGGCTGACCGTGAACATTTTGATGCGCTCTTGCATGGTGCTATCAATCATTCAATCGAATTGCGTGAAGAGTTTGCACCTTTGATTGACCGCGGCATCAAAGAGTTGTCACCAATTGAACACGCTGCTTTGTTGATCGGTACGTACGAGTTAAAAAATCATATCGAAATTCCTTATCGTGTTGTGATCAATGAGGCCGTTGAATTAACCAAGTCATTTGGTGGTATCGATGGCCATAAATACGTCAATGGCGTACTCGATAAACTGGCAGTTAAATTGCGCCCGAATGAGGTTGCTGCAAAATAAGTGCAGATGAACGAAGATAGTTTGACCGCCTTTTTTCTTTACAGGAAATCAGGCGGTTTTTTTACGACAGAATGGTTGCTGACTTACGTCATTAGCAGGTAAATATGGAAAATAATCTCGCATCCCGGTTGGCTCATATCGCTCCTTTTCATGTAATGGAACTCATGAAAATGGCTGCTGCGCTGGAGTCAGAAGGTCGCCACTTGATACATATGGGTATCGGCGAACCAGATTTTACAGCACCGCAAGTCGTCATCGACGCTGCTGCGAAGGCAATGGCAGATGGTCGCTTGCAATATACATCAGCACTTGGCGTGCCTGCATTGCGTGAGGCAATTTCTATCCATTATGCCGAAAAATTTGGTTTAAGCGTTTCCCCATCACGCATCATCGTGACCGCGGGAGCATCCGCTGCCTTATTGCTCGCCTGCGCAGCGTTGGTCGAGCCGGGGCGCGAAGTACTTATGCCTGATCCTTGCTATCCATGTAACCGCCATTTTGTTGCTGCATTTGAGGGTAAGGCAAAACTGGTCGCGAGTGGGCCAGAGCACCGTTTCCAGTTATCCGATCACATGGTGCGTGAACATTGGACGAAGGATACCGCGGGTGTGTTGCTTGCCTCGCCATCGAATCCTACTGGTACTTCGATAACGGTTGGCGAGTTGGCAAAAATTATCGCTAGTGTCAAAGAGCGTGGGGGCTTCACAATCGTCGATGAGATTTATCAGGGCTTATCCTATGATGCAGCGCCTTTTTCTGCGCTCTCTCTGGATGATGATGTGGTGATTATTAATAGTTTTAGCAAATATTTCAATATGACAGGCTGGCGATTAGGCTGGCTCGTAGTACCTGAGCGCGTTGTGCCTGAGCTTGAAAAGTTAGCGCAGAACTTATTTATTTGTCCATCATCTATTGCCCAACATGCCGCGCTAGCTTGTTTTAGCCCAGAAGCACTGACTATCTATGAAGAAAGAAAGGCGGAGTTTAAACGCCGTCGCGATTACATTGTGCCAGCACTGCGTGAGTTGGGTTTTGGTATCCCCGTTATGCCAGATGGTGCTTTTTATGTCTATGCAGATTGTTCACGATTCACCAACGATGCTGATGCCTTTGCCAAACAAGTGCTTAATGAGGTGGGTGTGGTCATCGTTCCAGGTCTCGACTTTGGGCCTGCGACGGCAAGCGCTTATGTGCGTTTGTCGTATGCGAATTCGATGGAGAATCTGCAAGAAGCGATTGCGCGGTTGAGAAAATTTCTTACGCAAACTACTTAAAGCGTAAAAAAAACTGCGCGTACGTTGATATACGGGCAGTTTTTTTGTGAAGCTTATTCTGCAGCCTAACGAGTGAAGTGTAATAAATGCCAGATTTATGACATTAAATTATAAAGCTGCAACCTGATCTTTAGGATCTGCTTTTGCTTTTGCTTCGCTTGCATCTTCTTTCACTGAGCGCGCTGTTTCTGTCTGGCGAGCAACCGGAGCAGGGCTGGTATTGGTGAATACTGTAGGAACATTCTTTCCGGCTGAAACATCTTTTAAGCGTTTGTACTCTGTCATTACTCTGGATCCATAGCCAGAGTCATTGTCAAAAGCACCTGCGCCCACATACATTTTCAACCCAGCTTCGACCGAGCCTGCACGGGAAACGTAGTCTTTCAGTATCAGTGCGCCCACTTTGATATTGGCAACGGGATTTAAAGCAGCTTTAACTCCCCCCATTTCGTCGAATTTTTCCTGATGCACCTTGGACATGACTTGCATCAATCCTTGCGCGCCAACCGGGCTTTCCGCGAATGGATTTAAGCCTGATTCGATTGCCATCACGGACAAAATCAGCAATGGATCCAATTTGATGTCTTTGGCGGTCAGATAAGCGGCTGATACCAGCATGTTAGTCGCATCCGTTGCAACACGGTAGCGTTTGGAAAGCCAGTTCGTTACCCATTTTTGCTGGCGCTCACTGCCGAGTAATTTTGCATCTTCTTCGCTATAAGCTGCATTGTGCAGAGCATTGCCTGCTGCAGGCTTACCAGGTGCTTCCATAAGCATTGCCAGGCTTGGTGGTGGAACCTCTGCTTCAACCAATTGTTCTGGTGTTGTAAATGGCGATAAATGTTTAAATTTATCTGCCAGCTCAGGTTTAATAAACATTGTTGCCAGCAAGACGACAGCAGTGATGCCGGAAATTGTCATTAAGTGACGAATAATGGTAATGAAACCACTACTTGTATCACGTGCGACTGCATTTAAAGCAGCGCGTTTTTCTTCGGTGGAGAATCCACCTTGTTGTACAGCTAAAATAAAACGTTGAATCATGTAACCTCCTGAATCATCGCGGTGCAAAAGCTCAACGTCGAGCACGATGCATAAAACTAATTCACGAATCAGAAACATCGCCTTCGTCGCAGTGTGCGACCGGAAGACGCCGGAGTTATTTATCTGTTTAAGTTCGTCACACTTGGTACTGGAGCATCCAGCGATAAATAACTTTATTTCGGGATAAGGCAGACGCCTTTTGAAAACAATCCTTACAATGTCATGTGGGGCCCGATCCCCGTGAATGATGTTACCGTTATTGGCGAGATCGTCTTTGCATCAATAGTGGCAAACGTCTACGTCTCTTCATCAAGTTGGGCGAATTGTAGGGGTGGTTTTATATCAAGTCAATACTATCAAATTGAAGTTTAATAACTTTTGAATCTAAAGAATTGCGCTGCAATGCAGCAAAAACCAATAAAATCAAGTACTTGGCTAAATAAGCTTGACCAACTAGTTCAGACATACAAAAAAGCGAAAAATGATTAAATATTCCGATTTGAGGGATTTTATTTCTCAGTTGCAAGAAATAAATGAATTAAAACAAGTAGATATCCAAATATCTCCGAATTTAGAGATGACGGAGATTTGTGATCGTACTTTGCGCGCGGAAGGTCCCGCACTTTTGTTCAACAAACCAACAGGGCATAGCATCCCGGTTCTGGCAAATTTATTTGGTACGCCACGTCGTGTAGCACTGGGAATGGGTGCAGATAACGTTAGTGAATTACGCCAAATCGGGCACCTGTTATCTGCCTTAAAAGAACCAGAACCACCGAAAGGTTTTAAAGACATTCTTGGAATGGGCAGCCTCGTAAAAGCCGTGTGGGATATGGCCCCTAAGGAATTACGTGGGGCCAAATGTCAGGAAATTGTTTGGGAGGGTAATGATGTTGATTTATCGCGTTTGCCGATTCAACACTGCTGGCCTGGCGATGTGGCACCGCTGATTACGTGGGGTCTGGTGATTACCAAAGGTCCTAATAAAAAGCGCCAGAATTTGGGTATCTACCGCCAACAAGTATTAGGGCGAAATAAGGTAATTATGCGGTGGCTCGCGCATCGCGGAGGCGCGTTGGATTTCCGTGAGCACTGTATCGTGAATAAGGGCAAGCCTTATCCAATTGCGGTAGCCTTGGGTGCTGATCCCGCTACTATATTAGGAGCCGTGACGCCGGTTCCTGACAGTTTGTCTGAATACCAGTTCGCGGGCTTATTGCGCGGTAGCCGCACGGAATTGGTTAAAGCGATTGGCAGCGAGCTCCGCGTGCCAGCATCCGCTGAAATCGTGCTCGAAGGGCATATCTACCCCGATGAATCGCATCCAAGTGGTTATGAGCACGCACTGGAAGGCCCGTATGGCGACCATACAGGATACTATAATGAGCAAGACTGGTTCCCGGTATTTACGATAGATCGCATCACCATGCGTCGTGATCCGATTTATCATTCGACGTATACCGGAAAACCACCCGACGAACCTGCGGTATTGGGCGTAGCACTGAATGAAGTGTTTATCCCGCTATTGCAAAAACAGTTTAGTGAAATCACCGATTTTTACTTACCGCCAGAGGGCTGTAGTTATAGGATGGCGGTAGTGCAGATGAAGAAGTCTTATGCTGGCCATGCTAAACGCGTGATGTTCGGTGTATGGAGCTTTTTGCGCCAATTTATGTACACCAAGTTCATTATCGTTGTGGATGAAGACGTGAATATTCGCGACTGGAAAGAAGTCATCTGGGCGATTACCACCCGTGTCGACCCCAGCCGGGACACTACTTTGGTTGATAACACTCCCATCGATTATCTCGATTTTGCCTCGCCCGTCAGTGGTCTGGGGAGCAAAATGGGTATCGATGCCACCAATAAATGGCCGGGTGAGACCGACAGGGAGTGGGGCACAACGATCGTGATGAGCCAAGACATCAAAGGCAAGGTTGATGAACTCTGGCCGCAATTGGGATTGTAGTAAATAATTATCCTATGTAGGGTATTGAATACAAGGAACAATCAATCGCTGCGTTGTTTCAATGCCCTTCCAAATCATATTCATTCTGAATGCAAAGCCATACCCAAATCGCAATGCTGATGGTTCTTGTCAGCCTTTCTCCATTTTTGATTATTCCACTTTGGCAGCACGTTACAGTTGTCAAAGAGCGACGTGAACTAGATAGAAAATTACTTGAAACTGAATTGCTTGTTGCCGGCAACAAAAAATACAGTGGGATTGATTTGGCAATCATTGCGCGGGACTATGCCTACGTCTACAGCGACCCTGAAGAAACTGATGGTCGAATTAGCGCTCAGTATATTTGTCAGATGCCAGATTGCTGTTGTTTCCGAGTGAAGATCGATATTGCTTCCGTTGAAATTCCAACGGGTATTCACGTGCAGTGTTTGAGTAAGCGTGAGGTTGGCTATTTACTGAGTAAATCCCCGTTTTTAAAGAATTAGTTTTAAAAAGGCTGAAATGGAAGTAAATGCGCTTAGTTGCACTGCGCCTTTTTTTCGTTTTAGTCGGGGTAAGCAATGTCGCGTCAATGGTATATTCAATTGAGGCGATCAGATTGAGTAAATTGTTGCACAAATGAGAAATTTTTATTCGATAGCCAGATAGTGTCATTGAAAAAGATCTTGATTTAGTTTGAATATGCTATATCTCTTCCAATTCAATCGCGCGATTCGAGTAATGATCTTCGTTGACATCTACATATGAATTTTGCAATCAATTTTGCTTCGTGGCGATCAACTATTTGACTTAATGCGTTAATCACCGGGTCTGGTAAATAACAATGAGTTTAAGAAAACAGTTACTGATAGCGATTTCAGTCCTCGTCTTATTGGTCTTTAGTGGGATGCAAATGCTATCGGTGGTGGCGACCCGCGATTTCTTACAGCAACAATTGTCGTCTCATGCTCAGGATGCGGCGGGTAGTTTGTCGCATGATTTGGCAACGTCATTGTCGAAAAATGATCTGGTGCTCGCTGAAATACAATTAAGCTCAGTATTCGATCGCGGCTATTATCAAAAAATTATCCTGTTTGATACGTATGGAAAAAAACTGCTTTCAAAAGAATTGCCTTTAAAGATCGATAATGTCCCCTTAGCATTCTCCTCTTTGCTGCAAATACACACACCACCCGGTGAGGCCTTTATTTCTGCTGGTTGGCAGCAGTTAGGAAAGGTTGTAGTTGTAAGTCAGCCGACTTTTGCTTATCAATTTCTATGGGATTCGTTTAAACAGCAAGCAGCATGGATGTTGGCGATGTATACCTTAGTGTTTCTTTTGACGAAATGGCTGTTGAAGATTATTCTGCGACCATTGTCACTGATTGAACATGCCGCAATCGACATCCAAAATAAGCGATTTAATCAAATTTCAGATTTACCGAAGACCAGGGAGTTTAGACGTGTCGTGCTAGCAATGAACGCTATGTCCAACAAAATTTCCGAAATACTGCATGCGGAAGTCGCGAAGGCTGAAGCCTTTCGTGCTGAAGCTTACACAGATAAAGTCACTGGCTTAGACAATCGCAAAGGTTTTGATTTGCGTTTGAATGCTATGTTGTCAGAGGAGGGGAGTTTTAATTCGGGTTATCTGATGGTTCTCGAATTTGATGGGCTCAAAGAATTCAATCACGAACATGGCTATCAAGCGGGCGATCAAATGTTGGCGGAGGTGATTAAGATTGCCTTGAGTTGTTCGGAACTCAAGATTGCTATTACTGGAAGAATCGGCGGCGCCGCGTTTGGATTTGTTGGTTTCGATGTAGTGAGCACGGTGATCGACGCAGAGTTTAAGATGCTGCAAGGAAAGATAATTGGTTTCATTGAGAATTTTTCCGCTAAAAGCTTATCATTTAGCTTCGGTTGCGCCCAGTTTTCAGCGGGGCAGCCCAGGGCGGAATTATTCTCAAAGGTTGATTTGGCACTCGAAACCGCAAGGCAAAAAGGGCGTAACGTTGCAATTAATCTCAACCTTGCAGATGATAATCCGATCGCAGAAGGATCGTTAGCGTGGCGCGCATTGATACATAGTGCCTTAGTCGAAAAGCGTTGGGGATTATTTACGCAACCTGTATTTAAACTTAATGATCAGAACATTTTTCAATACGAGATTTTTTCGAGGCTTATTGATCAGCAAGGAAATTTTATTTCTGCAGCTTCGTTTTTACCGATGGCAATGCGCCATCAACTCATGCCTGATATTGATAAGGCGGTAATTGGTCTGGTCATTGACCAGATGAATACCCTTGGATATCTCGATGCTGATATCGCGGTGAATGTTTCAGCACAATCCATTGACAGCGATTCTTTCCGCGAATGGTTGAAAGAGAAACTTGCAAGCGCTCAGCAAGTTGGCTCTCGGTTGTCATTTGAGTTAAGTGAATTTGGGTGTGCGAAAAATATTCCTTCGACAATGAGCTTCGTTGCTTTGCTGCGCAGCCACGGCGTTTTTGTAGGTCTCGATCATTTTGGGCTTGCTCCGGGATCACTTGATCTCTTGCGGAAAGTGTCGCCTGACTATATTAAGCTCGATAGTGGTTTGGTTGGTGCTGCCATAGAGAGTGAACAAGCACAGTTGCACCTTCGCTCAGTCGTTCAGTTGGCTAGTGCCCTTGACGTGAAAGTGATTGCGCAGAATGTAGAGTCGGCAAAGAACAAAGATTGGTTGATTAAAGAGGGGATTGTTTTTGGGCAGGGGTATTTCTTGGCGCCATTGGCTCGAATGTAAAAGAAGCTGCTGATATTGAACCAGTCGACCGCGAATGTACTTAATCTTAAATAATTTGAAAATGCGATTTTATTTAATGGGTGTTCTGGATGGATATTAGAGCTTACTTTCCCTATCCATTTTTTCAATGACATCACGCCATAAGCGTACCGTTGAAGCCCCACCTTTTCGCGCGGTACCGTTGGCGAGCCACAAATCGTCGTCGTTGAAGCTGTAAACGGGTATCAGATCCGTACGCTCTGAGCCGTGTTTTATTTCTGGAATTAAGTTATCTAGTATCCATGGATCACCGTCAGGGGTAGGGTAGTAGGCCAAAACCATGTGTGTTTCACCTATCTTAATTGCTCTGACGTAGGTAATCCTGAGGCGTTCAACCGGGACGCCTAAGTCTTTTAAGGTCATATATTTAGCGATCGCATAATCTTCACAATCACCGCCAAACGAAGCAACTAACTCGACTGGTGTCGCCCAATAGTCATCCACGCCCCAATGTTCTAAATCAGTGAAATAAGGAACTTGATTATAAAAATCATTTGTCCTTTTTAACAAAGGCATTTCCAGTTGAATATCCTTTGATTTAAGTAAATTTGTTTTCAGATGTGGGCCTGCGGTTGTCTTCATCTGACGAACGTTAGATTGCATAATCTGCAGTCGATGTGGCGCCTCTGGACCAAATTTCTTCGCCACGAATTCATATAAACCATTTGAAAAATCAACCAATCCTGCAATGCTTTTGTTTGACAGAGCAAATAAAAGTACGATAAAAAAAACTTGCAAGAATAGAACAATCGTTTTTAAAGAAAGCGTCTTCCGTGCTTTTGGTATTGCGTCAAGGTTCCAATGCAAACTATTTTGCAAATGAGAAAAAAACACTTTCATTGGGTGATGGCGCTGTGTGATAAATGGTATGAGGTGTGATGCGTTCGTTCGAGTTGTTCGAATATTAAACGATCATTCGTGCTATTTTGTGGAAATTTGTTGCTTTCAGTTTATGGTATAAAGCAAAAAAGATAAATAAAAAAAAGGGCGCAGTTTAAATACTTGCGCCCTTTTTAATTATATTAAGTTTATTGAATCTTAGCTTTTTTTACCAGTGTTTGTTGGTAAGCCTGTACTTTTTGCTGTTGTAAGCCATCGATGATTTGTGGCTTAACTTCTTCCAGTGTTGGGAATTTCAGGCTACGTACGTCTTCCAGTTTAATGATATGGAAACCATACTGGGATTTTACGGGCGTTTCTGTAAATTGTCCTTTTTGCAGTGCTATCATCGCATTTGAAAATTCTGGAACAAACGTGGCGGGAGATGCCCAATCCAGATCACCGCCTTTGGAAGCAGATCCAGTATCCTTAGATTGTTTAGCCAGTTCTTCAAACTTGGCTCCAGATTTCAATTTGGAAATGATCGCCTTTGCGTCATCTTCTTTGTCAACCAGGATATGGTAAGCATGGTATTCCTTGTCACCAGCTTGTGCTTTGGCTTTGTCATATTCTGCTTGAACTTCTGCGTCAGTGACTGGATTCTTTTTGACATATTCAATCATCAATGCGCGAATCAGCAAAGATTGACGCGCGATTTCCAGTTGATTTTTTACTTCTGGATTGGATGCTAAACCTGATTTTTCAGCTTCTTGCATCAACACTTCTCGGTTGATCAGTTCTTGTTTTACTTTGGCGCGCAATTCTGGTGAATCTGGTTGCCCTTGGGATGTCAATTGTTTTACTAATGCATCGACGCGGGAAGATGGGATCGCTTTGCCATTCACTACGGCGAGATTTTGAGCCATTGTAGGCAAAGCAGTTGCAAGAAGTGCTACCAGCAAAAGAGCAGGTTTAAAAGTCATTGTCTGTTCCTAAATAACAAATTAAAAAAAACGGATTATAAGTAAACTGCTTAGGTCGGTATCTCTGACGGCGCCAACGCGACAATCGCTAGTGCGTGAACGTCCGTATGCATCATATCGCCAATGGCATCATACACCAGACGATGCCGTGAAATGCGATTTAAGCCCTCAAATTGATGAGAAATTATTTTCAAATTGTAATGGCTGCCCCCGGAAGCCGCACCAGCATGTCCTGCATGCGCTGCAGAATCATCTTGCAACTCACATACGACCGGCTGTAAAGCATTGGTGAGGCGATTTTTTAGTTGATCAAATCTTGACATTATTCAGCCTCCGTCATGTATTTCGACAAAAATAAACTTTGAATAATAATGAATGCAGGCATGATTCCTACCATAGAGATCAGTTTGAAGTTCGCCCATGTGTCAGTTGAAAAATTAAAAGCAACCCAGAGATTCAATACACCCATCAGAAAGAAATATGCTGTCCAGGCAAGGCTGAGTTTGCCCCAGATTTGCTCGGGTAACTTGACCTGGGATTCCATCGCAGTACGGATCAGGTTTTTCTTGAAAACAAATTGTGCCAGTAAGAAAGCGCCACAATAACACCAATATAATATGGATGGCTTCCACTTGATAAAGGTATCACTATGGAAATAAATTGTTGCACCGCCGAACACCATAATAATGATGAACGAAATCCACAGCATTGCATCCACTTTTTGTCTGCGAATGAGTAAATAAGAAATCTGACAAATGGATGCAACCAAAGTGACGGCGGTTGCCAGCATAATTGGCGCGAGCTCAGCAGAACTGACGCCACCAGATACCAGACTGGAAAGGTATTTTTCTACGTAGGCTTGGGCCGTTGCTGTATGTCCTTCGCCCCATTTGAAAGTGACAAAAAATAATATAACTGGAAATACGTCAAAAAGAAATTTCATTAAAAACAGACTTATGCGATGGGTTTAAATATCAGGCTTACAAAAGGGCATGCTTCGGCGTAAGCCTGTTAGTGGTGAATTGTCAGATACAACATGAACAAATGGGCGTTGCAGATGTTACACAAATTTCTCAGATGCGTCATGTCGTGATGTATCTTTTGGTTTCTATTCCTTGTTCGTATAGATGGCTTGCACCGAATGGCAAAATTGGCGTCATTAATATTGCATTTGTATTACGAAGAACAACTGACTTCAAGATCCTTGGCCCAATCGGGTGGTAGCTTTGCATATTCTTCGTGCTCAATTTGTTCGTCAAACGGATTTTCCAATATGCTTAATAATTTGGCGATTTCAGAGAAATCTTTCTTCTGTGCTTTTTCGATCGCATTTTGGGCTAAATAGTTCCTCAAAATATATTTTGGATTGCTCGTCAACATTGAAACCTGTCTGGTTTCGGTTTTGCTGTCTTCTAATGCGAGGCGCTTACGGTATCGTTGAAGCCATGCTTTTAAAGACTCCCTGTCTATAAATAAATCGAGTAGAGCATCATCTTTTGGTGATATTTCATTCTCCAGATGACTTAATTGACGAAAGCTCAGCGTAAAATCCGCATGACTCGCCTGCATTAAGCTAAAGAAGTCTTCTCCCAATTGCTTATCTGATTCATGTGCTATGCTGAAACCAAACTTGGACCGCAATAAACTTTCCCATTGAGCGACAAAACAGGTGGAGTATCCCGACAATGCGATTTGGGTCTCTTCGACACTACCTATCAAAGGCAGCATAGCCTGACCCAGCGCGTGCAGGTTCCAATTGCCTACGCTTGGTTGCATTTTGTACGAGTAGCGCCCTTGTTGATCAGTGTGATTGCAAATGTGGGAGTCATTAAATGCTTCCATAAAACCAAACGGACCGTAATCAAGCGTAATTCCTAAGATGGACATATTATCCGTATTCATGACGCCATGCATGAAACCGACCGACTGCCAATGCGCCATCAGCTCAGCGGTCTTGCGTGTGATATCAATCAACAGCGCCTGATACGGATTGTGTTCATCACGGCAATGCGGGAAATAGTGTTCAATAACAAAATCAGCCAAAATTTTTAAATCGTCATGGCGGCGATTGTAATACCAGTGCTCAAATGAACCGAAACGAATAAAGCTGGGAGCGAGGCGGGTTACAACCGCGGCTGTCTCTGGTTGTTCGCGAAACACGTATTGATCTGAACCTGTAATGCATAGAGCTCTCGAGGTAGGAATACGGAGTGCATGCATGGCTTCGGAACATAAAAATTCCCGGATAGACGATCTGAGTACTGCTCGACCATCACCTGAGCGCGAGTAGGGCGTTGCTCCCGCACCTTTGAGTTGTACCTCAAAGCGTTGCTGATATTTGTTGATGGTGTCGCCGAGAAGAATCGCTCGCCCATCGCCTAGTTGACCTGCCCATACGCCGAATTGATGGCCGGAATATACGCTAGCTAAAGGATTGGCGGTGAATGGGATCTTGTTCCCAGAAAAAATTTCTACGGCCTCGGTTTCCTGAAAGCGATTGAATAAAACTGAATGTTCATTTGCCATTTTTTCGCTGAACGCTACCAGATATGGCGATGGAAGAGGCGTTGGACGTAAATGAGTAAAAAAGCTGGCGGGCAGACTGGAAAACAAAGAGTTCTGAAAAAAATCATTCAGATGATGGTTTTGCATCGCATTGATGAATGATGACATGTGAATCTTAGCTAGTGAAGGAAGGCACTCATTCTGCCAGAGTCTGATTAATTATGTTTGCTCTGGAAAATCCGGCTTAATTATAGAGATATAAGTGCGGAATCATCACTTTTGCTGTCAATCGGCTTTCTAAAAAAGTAAAGGTTTATTCCTGCTAAGGAATAAACCTTTTTTGATTATTTTTCGCAGTTTCTGATTAGCTTGTCATTAATTCACGTACTTTGCAGCCATCGATCAGGAATGATAAACTGATGACCAATACGAGTTCACCCTCAGCTGAGCGGGCTGTGCCGGTGATACCTGGCGTACTGATACAAGTCAATGGTTTAATGACGAGATCGGCTGTTCCGTCCACAGAGTCGACTGACAAAATGTAAGGATTTGGGGCTGCAATTACAATACCTACACGCTCCGAAGATGGTGAGTATCCCAAAATTTTACCCAGAGATTTGACCGGTAGAGGACGCCCTAAATCGCGTAATACGGGTTGTCCACCGACGCTTTCGAAGGTTTCTGGTAATTCAACAACACGTTGCACAGTTGCCATGGGCAAAGCAAGTGAAGCACCATCAGTGCGGACGACCATTGTCGGGACAATTGATAATTCGATTGGTAATCTGATGAGGAAAGTGGTTCCTTTTCCCAATTCAGAAGCAATACGAATGGCACCACGATGGCGTTCCACCGCAGTTTTGACGACGTCCATACCGACGCCGCGACCAGAGACACTAGAAGCGACTTCTTTGGTTGAGAAACCCGGTAAGAAGACCAACTGAAATGCCTCGTCATCTGTACGCGCATCGTGAGAATTAATCAGACCTTTGGAAATTGCTTTATCTCTGAGGCGTTGCGCGTCCATACCCTTACCATCGTCAGAAACTTCAATCATGACGCTACTGGCTTCTTGCCATGCTTTAAGCGAAATGGTTGCGCGTGGCGATTTATTAGTGACCAGGCGTTCTTGAGAGGTTTCAATTCCGTGATCCAGCGCATTGCGCAACATGTGTACGAGCGGGTCGTACAAGCTGTCAACGACAACGCGGTCGACTTCTGTTTCTGCGCCGGTAATATTCAGATCGACTTCTTTACCCAAGTCGCGAGCCAGTTCCCGAACCAAACGTGGAAATTTTTGGAATAAACGTCCAACTGGTTGCATCCGGGTTGCCAATGTTGCGCGTTGCAGCTCTGTCGAATAGCGAGACGCACGCGTCAGGGTTTCAGTCAGTGCCGACATCAATGGGGCGGCTTGGCCATCAAATTTAAATTGGCCGAGTTTTTCCAAAAGTACTGCAGCCTGATTTGCCGCTTGTACTGATTCGCCAGCGACCTCCAGCAAAACGTTGAGTTTAACTGCATCAATCCTGATGCTTTCTTCTTTTGCTGGTGCGTTTTGTTTAATATCAGCGTTGGACAATGAGGATTTAACCGCCTCATTCTCTTCCCTGATATTGGCTGGTTGTGGTGCCTCATAGGTTTCAGTCACCACTTCCGGCAACGTGCCCGGAGGTGTGACCGCCCGGTAATAGGCCTCCCAATCAATATTGCCATCTTGATTTTGGGCGGCTGGCGCTGCCGCAGAGAGTGGCGCAGGCGCCGCTTTCGTCACCACCGCTGGCGCTGCGGCAGATTTTTTGCTGACGCCTTTGCTCTCGATTGCATCGGTCAACATTGCCTCTAAAGACTTGGGCATTGTTGATAATTGATCGGGAGCGACGCCGTTATTGAGTGCTGTCAATTGATCGGCGACAAAGCCGCTGGCTTCGAGAGCGGCTTCAATCGCTTCTGGTGTAACTGCAACTTGCCCAGTTCTCAACGCATCAAACAAGTTCTCTGTCAGATGGCAAGCTGAAACCATCGCGGTCAGGTTCATAAAACCCGCGCCACCTTTGATCGTATGAAAAGACCTGAACACGGCATTGAGTGTGTTCATGTCGCCAGGGTTGCGCTCAAGTGAAAGCAGATGTTCTTCTACGTTTGTCGCCAGATCGAGCGCCTCGACGACAAATTCTTTGAGCATGTCATCCATTAGAATCCCAAGCTATCAAGAAGATTGTCTACGTCATCCTGTTCCAGTGCCGCATTTGGAACGGATGGGCCTTCCATCAATTCTACGGCCTTCTCTTTTAAGTCTGAAGGTGCATTGTCGAGCAATATTTGCGCCAGCTCGCGCTCAACCGCTTTGTTGATTGCAACGACTTTTTTAATTAACTGCCCAGTTAAATCCTGGAAATCTTGCGCCATCATTATGTCGAGTAATCGCGCTTTTTCTGCATCCGTGGCTGTCAGAACAACATTGGCAAATGTTTTTGAATCTTGTGCCAATTCTTTGAATTCTTCAACACTCATTTTGCCTGCAAACAAATTACTCCACCGCGCATCCATGGTTTTGGCTTTTTTTGCCAACTCATCTTGTTCGGGCATGCCAAGATCTGTCGCGTTTAAAACCTTGTTTGCGGCTTGTTCGGTCAGCGTTGCGACATATTCAAGCCTGTCTTTTGCATCGGCAACTTGAATAGCGACATCTGATAGCGAGCGGTCATACCCAAGCTGGCGCATGGAATCATGCAACATGCGCACAACATTGCCCAGCCTGTCAAACATTGGCTTACTGGCGTCTTCATCGGTATTGTGAGGATTTAACTTAGGAAGAGGTTCGCCAACTGGAACCGAGGTGGTAGCGACTGCTTCAGGAGCAGAAGTGGCAATCGCGGCGGGGGCGGCATCTGTTTCCTGGCGTTGATTTGCCATTTCTTCAAACAATGCGTCCAGATCATCTGCTGAATCGGTCATAATTCTTCATTCTCCATAATCGCTGTGACTTTTGTGCAATTTTTCCACAAATATCATGGTCTGTCGTTAATTCTTCGCAAAAAAATAGAAAACTACTCTGTATCTTCGCTTGCAAGTAACGGAATTGGTGAAATTTATTTTTGTCAACCTGAGCCATTCAGGTTCAATGAATGTGCAAGTTTGATCTCATACTATACTAGCAGGACTTTCTCTAAGAGTAACCTATGCTTTTAAAAAATGTCATGCTTTTGTGAGATTAAAGACAGATTTCACATTAATTTTAGCTTTGATTGCGCAAGAAATTTTCAGGCGTCTCAATTGAGTACAATCCTAATTTACGAATTCGCTTCGCCAATTTGAGTAGGGCCTTGTCCTTTGTGATTAAAAAATGCGCATCCGCATCGCGTGCGATTTCTAAAAATTTCTGATCGTCTTTATCGCTACAAACCGGAAGTTTTATATCGGAGAGCATGGCTGGCGCGACGCATTCAATTAACTGATCAAATTGCGATTGAATGTCAGGAAGAGTTTCGGCTTTGATTGGTAAGTGCGGATATTTAAGTACGGCTAACCATTCTTCTCTACATTCTGCGCGTGTGTAGGCTTTTAAGCGGCCCTTTTGCAGTGCTTCTAAGATTTCATTCCAGCGTTGATCGCGGAAAACGAATAAATCAAGGCAAACATTGGTGTCAATGATGATACGCTTGGGTATGATAGTGTTCATTGTTTTTATAAAAGTCGATAACTATGCTCATTGTATTATCTCCAGCCAAAAGTCTGGATTATGAAACTCCGGTTAACTCAACTATTTTTACTCAGGCAGAATTTCTCGACGAAGCGGCAGAGCTGATTGGGATTGTCCGGCAATTGTCGCCGGAGCAATTAAGTTCTCTGATGGATATTTCACCCAGTCTTGCGCAATTGAATGTGGAGCGTTTTAAAACGTGGAAAAAGAAGCCTGCAGGTAAAAATCTACGGCAGGCAGTTTTTGCATTTAATGGCGACGTCTACGAAGGTTTGAATGCGCAGAGCTTAAGTACTGAACAATTGTCGTACTTGCAGCGGAATTTAAGAATTTTATCTGGGTTGTACGGTATGTTACGCCCCTTAGATGTTCTACAAGCATATCGCCTTGAAATGGGAACGACGTTGGCAAATCCTTATGGAAAAAATTTATATGCATTTTGGGGTTCCAAAGTGACGGAGGGTTTGAATGCATTATGCAAACACAATGGAACAGCCACCTTGTTAAATCTTGCTTCGGATGAATATTTTAAAGTGGTGAAGCCAGTGTTGTTTAATGGCACAATTATCACACCTGTTTTTCAGGATTGGAAGAACGGTAAGTACAAGATCATCTCGTTTTATGCTAAACGAGCACGTGGATTGATGGCGAGATATTGCGCTGAACGGGCAATCGAAGATGTCGAAGAGATTAAGAACTTCGACGTTGATCAATATGCTTATTGTGAAGAAGAGTCGACGTCGACGAGCTGGGTATTCAGGCGCCACAACGAGCAAAATTGAATTAACTCTGCTTTTATTTGCATTTTAAACGACAAAAAGCCGATCAAATGATCGGCTTTTTGTTTAAACCTGACGTGGCTTTAAATGAAATAATTACCAGAATTTCCACCACGAGGTTTTATTTTTATCCCCTCCTGAAGCATAGCTGCTGTTGGGGAAATTTTTGACGAATACACGATTTGCATCATCTCGTAAGTCGTTCATGCCCATCGCGTTGTAGGCTTTAACCAGAATAAACAATGCTTCTTCGTTGGCCGGCGCATCTGGATATTCCTTGATCGCTGACTGTGCTCGGTTGGCGGCTGCCAAGTAGGCGCCACGACGCATATAGTAGCGAGCAACGTGGACATCATATTGCGCCAAGGCATTCACCAGGTATTTCATACGGAGCAGCGCATCTGGCGTATACTTGCTATCTGGGAATTGCGTTACCAATTGCTTGAATGCGTCAAAGGAGTCGCGTGAAGCTTTGGGATCGCGTTCCGTGATGTCCTGACGGGCGATAAAGTTGAGAATGCCAAGCTGATCATTAAAATTAATCAAGCCACGCAGGTAATACATGTAGTCTACGTTCGGGTGATTCGGATGCAGTTTGATAAATCGTTCAACAGCAGCCAGAGCCTGAGCCTGATCCCCTTGTTTATAGTAGGCGTAGGCGGTATCCATTTGTGCTTGTTGTGCATAGGTGCCAAACGGAAAGCGCGATTCTAATTTTTCATAGTACTGAATTGCTTTTTCATATCCGCCGTTAGACATCTCGTCTTTTGCTTCAGCGTATAATTTTGATGCTGACCAGGTCTTGGTCTCATCACCTTTTTCACCAAACACTCCGCAGCCCCCTAAAGCAAGGGAGGCGGTTACTGCCAAGACCAGCAATTTCAAAGATTTAATGTGCATAAATTTGTGCGTAAGCATGAAAACAATTTACGGATTATAGCCGATGATAAAAAATGTGAAACCAACTACAACAGTGATTTTGTCAGATTCTGACCTTGACATTGAGACAGAAGTAGTGAATGACGAAGTAGAAGCCGATGAAGATTTCTCTTCTGACGTCGAAAATATCGAATTAAAACTGACTTCATCTGCCTGTGGCGAACGCTTGGACAAGACAATCTCTAAACTTGTTCCCCAGTATTCAAGAAGTCGCATTCAACAATGGATTGAAGACGGGTATGTTACCGTAGATGGCGTTCCTGGTCGTGGAAAGATGACCATGCTTGGGGATGAGAAAATTGTCATTGTGCCACAAGCCGCGCCGGATGAAGGTGCTTATGAGCCTGAAGATATCCCGCTTGACGTTGTGTACGAAGATCAATCGTTGATTGTGATTAACAAAGCAGCTGGGATGGTCGTGCACCCTGCCGCGGGGAACTGGTCCGGCACCTTGCTCAATGCACTCTTGTTCCGTTGGCCAGAACTATCCGGTGTGCCACGCGCTGGTATCGTTCATCGCCTTGATAAAGATACTTCAGGTTTGATGGTAGTCGCCAAAACCTTGATTGCTCACACAGATCTGGTGCGTCAACTGCAAGACCGTAGTGTCAAACGTGAATATTATGCCTTGGTTTGGGGTACCCCTAACGTATCTGGAAGTGTGGATGCACCGATGGCAAGGCACCCTCGTGATCGCATTAAGATGGCGGTTTCTCGTAGTGTTTTAGCAAAACCTGCCGTGACACATTTCCAGCGTATCGCAACGGGTATGTTGGAAAAATTTCCAAATAGCCTGGTCGCCTGTCAATTGGAAACCGGACGCACACATCAGATTCGTGTACACATGCTTTCGTTAGGTTTTCCGCTGGTTGGTGATCCTTTGTATGGCAAGCAACATTTGGCAAGATTCTTCCCGCGCCAGGCCTTGCAGGCACGTAAGCTCGGCTTGATTCATCCGGAGACAGGTGAGCATATCGAATGGGAAGTGCCGGTCGCAGACGATTTTCAGTCTCTCATCGAAACCGCTGGGATTTCCTTGCCATGATGCGGGTGGTGCGACCAGTTTCGTTTGAGATCTTGCGCCCGGACTGGCGTGGCGTATCTTCGCAAGTGCAGGCAATGTCCACATTGAGGGTGGGTGGTTGCAGTTCAGGTGCTTACGGAAATGAACATGGCGTGAGTGGTTTGAATCTTGGTGATCATGTCTCTGATGATCATGCAGCGGTTGCCGCAAATCGGGCAAAATTAAATGCATCATTACCTCAAGATGTCATATTCTTATCACAAGTTCATGGCAATATAGTTGTGCGGGCTGAAACTTTAGTACCAGGTGTATCTGCTGATGCGATTGTCAGTAGTACGCCAGGCCTGGTCTGCGCTGTGTTGACCGCAGACTGCTTGCCTGTCTTGTTTTGTGATGCTGCTGGACGTGTTGTTGCGGCAGCACATGCTGGTTGGCGCGGGTTGGCGTCTGGTATCTTGCAAAATACTGTGCAGGAGATGCGTTTGTGTGGGGCAGGAGAGATTTTTGCCTGGATGGGGCCTGCTATCGGGCCAGAAAAGTTTGAAGTAGGTCAAGATGTTTATGATGTCTTCACCAGCCAGGATAGAAATGCGATACATTCTTTTGTTAAAATGGCATCTGATGATACGGTAGGGGCGGGGCAGAAATATCTGGGCGATATTTATCAGTTGGCACGGGACGCTTTAAATTCTGTTGGAGTCAATAATATTTCTGGCGGTAAGTATTGCACGGTCTCCGATCAGCAGAAATTTTATTCGTACCGGCGTGATGGGGTGACCGGGCGTATGGCTAGTTTGATTTGGATTTCTCAGGATAATCAACCGATGGGCTTGTTGGTGTAATGCCGCTCTCTGGTAATTCTGAATTCATGCTTGCCTGAGTTTGTTGCAGTGCAACTGCTTTTTCGACGCGGTCTCGCTTGCGTTGTGGTGTGCGCATCAGGTATAAAAGTATGGTGAGTGGAAAAATGCAGTACATGGCGAAGGTCATGATTCCTGCAATGACTGACGGTTCTGTTATTGCCATTAATAAAACGACGTAAACCCAGGCGATAGCGACGATATACATAAAATCAGGTGAAGTAAGTTTTGAATGGTTGCAAGTAAGTTGGAAAATTGGAAGAAATTAATTTTTCGATAATTTTAAAACAGGGAAGCTAAAGATTAACTCACAACGATACGCGAAAATCAGGAGGCACGCATGAAGACTTTCGATCCTCAAGCTATGTACTCCGAATGGATGTCACAGCTAGTGAATCAAACCCCTTGGCAAGAATGGATGAAGCCTGCTGCTTCTGTCGCCGAAATGCCTGTTCTTGACATGCTCAAAGAAGCCGGCGCAACAATCAATCCTGCGGTTCTTGCAAAGCTTCAGTCCGAATATATGCAGGAATTTGGCCAGCTCTGGCAAAATTTTGCTGTATCCAAATTACCTGAACTCAAAGACAGACGTTTTTCGTCGTCCGATTGGCACACGCATGCGATGCACGCGTACAGTGCCGCTAGTTATTTGTTAAATGCCCGGTTTTTGATGGCATTAGCAGAGTCGGTTGAGGCGCCAGGGAAGGTAAAGCAAAAAATTAGTTTTGCAGTGCAGCAAATGATTGATGCGATGTCGCCAGCTAATTTTTTGGTCACCAATCCTGAGGCGCAAGCCAAACTCATAGAAAGTAAGGGCGAAAGCTTGGCGAAAGGCATTACTCAGATGCTTGCCGACATGCAAAAAGGGCGCATTAGCCAGACCGATGAGTCTGCATTTGAAGTAGGTAAAAATGTCGCGACAACGGAAGGTGTTGTGGTGTTTGAAAATCGCCTGTTTCAGTTGATCCAATACACTCCACTGACAAAAACCGTGCATCAGCGTCCTTTGTTAATGGTACCGCCTTGTATCAATAAGTTCTATATTCTCGATTTGCAGCCTGAAAACTCTGTCGTCCGTTACGCGGTCGAACAAGGTCATACCGTATTCCTTGTTTCATGGGCTAATCCAGATGCCAGCATGGCGGATGTGACATGGGATGATTACGTAGAGCAGGGCGCCATCAAAGCACTGGAAGTTACACGTGCAATTACTAAGCAAAACAAAGTTAATGCGTTTGGCTTCTGTGTTGGTGGCACTATCATTTCTACTGCGCTGGCCGTTCTGGCTGACCGTGGCGAGCACCCGGTGAGCAGCTTGACATTGTTGACTGCATTGCTAGATTTTTCTAATACCGGTGTACTCGACGTCTTTGTCGATGAAATGCAAGTCTCTATGCGTGAGCAAACAATCGGCGCTGGCGGTTTATTGCCAGGGCGCGATCTTGCCAGCACTTTCTCTAGCTTGCGTGCCAATGATCTGGTCTGGAACTATGTACAGTCCAATTATTTAAAGGGAGAAGCGCCGCCGCCATTCGATTTGCTTTACTGGAATGCGGATAGTACGAATCTTCCCGGGCCGATGTTTTGCTGGTATCTGAGAAATACCTACCTTGAAAATAAGTTGATGCAGCCAGGTGCGCTGACTGTCGCTGGCAATAAAATTGATCTTGGTAAAATCGACGCGCCAGTATTTATTTATGGTTCTCGCGAAGATCATATCGTGCCATGGCAGGCAGCATTCGCTTCGACTCGCTTATTGAATCCTAAACAAAAAAATAAAAATACATTTGTGTTGGGAGCTTCCGGGCATATTGCTGGTGTGGTCAATCCACCAGCAAAGAAAAAGCGAAGCTACTGGCTCAATCCTGATGCGGTCGGTAAAGATGCGGATGTCTGGATGACTGGGGCGACTGAATATCCGGGTAGTTGGTGGCCTGTGTGGTCAGAATTTTTGGCAGAACACGGTGGAAAAATGGTGAAAGTCCCAGTAAGTGCCGGGAGTAAAGAATTTCCTGCATCTGAGCCCGCACCTGGTCGTTACGTGAAAGTAAGAGCGGATTAATTTTTGTTGTTTTGGCTTATCTATTAAAAACAGGAGAATCAGTATGGCAAAGCGTGTTGCGTATGTAACTGGTGGTATGGGTGGAATCGGGACTCCAATTTGCAGGCGTTTGTGCAAAGAGGGTTACACCGTTGTTGCTGGCTGTGGCCCAAACTCTACCCGCAGAGAAAAATGGTTGGCAGACATGCGTGCGGAAGGTCTTGATATTCATGCTTCCGAAGGAAATGTTTCTGATTGGGAGTCAACCAAAGCAGCTTTTGATAAAGTAAAGGCTGAAATTGGCGAGATCGATGTGTTAGTCAATAATGCCGGTATTACACGAGATGGTCAGTTCCGTAAAATGAGTAAGGCGGACTGGGATGCTGTTATGGATACCAATCTGAATTCACTGTTTAATGTGACTAAGCAAGTGATTGAAAATATGGTTGACCGTGGTTGGGGTCGTATCATCAATATCTCATCAGTCAATGGTCAAAAGGGTCAGTTTGGCCAGACTAATTACTCTACTGCCAAAGCGGGTATTCATGGCTTTACAATGGCATTAGCGCAAGAAGTTGCCACGAAAGGTGTGACAGTTAATACGGTCTCGCCAGGCTATGTTGGTACTGATATGGTGAAGGCGATTCGTCCAGATGTATTGGAAAAGATAGTCAGTGGTATTCCAGTTAAACGTCTGGCAGAGCCAGAAGAAATTGCTTCTATTGTTGCTTGGATTGCGTCTGATGAGGGCGGTTATGCGACCGGTTCAGATTTCTCAATCAACGGTGGTTTGCACATGGGTTAAAGTGATCACGGTGTAATTCCCGTGTTTCATCTGATTCTTATGTTGTCTATTTTTTGCGGCAATATATTGATTTTAAGTAATTTAAAACGCATTGATTGCTTATTTTTTTCTGCAATGCAGTAAAATAAGTCCATCGGAATGGAAAACATTCCGATGGACAATCTACATTGTGAATACAGAAAAACAAACGCAATGCAAAAAAGGGGACAATCAAATTAGTGCATTTTGAACGCAATTGAAATGCATGGTTTGCTTGAATGAGTCTGGGTTTTGGAACTGAGTAGTCCAAAACAAGATGTAGAAGTTATCAATTGAGATTTCAATGAATAGCGCAAAAAAAACAACGCAACATTTGATTAAAAAGTATCCAAATCGCCGTTTGTATGACACTCAGACTAGTAGCTACATCACGCTCGTCGATGTAAAACAGTTTGTGTTGGATAATGACGATTTTGCCGTGATTGACGCGAAAACAGGTGATGACCTGACACGCAGTATTTTATTGCAAATCATTCTGGAAGAAGAGGCGGGTGGTTCGCCGATGTTTTCGAGCGTGGTGTTATCCCAGATTATCCGATACTACGGCCATGCGATGCAGGGCATGATGGGCAATTATCTCGAAAAAAACGTGCAAGCGTTTATCGATATCCAGAATAAGCTGGCAGAAAATTCTAAAGGCATTTACGAAGGCAAACCGTTTAGCCCGGAAATGTGGACGCAGTTCATGAATGTGCAAGGGCCGATGATGCAAGGTATGATGGGTAATTATATTGAGCAAAGTAAAAATCTGTTTGTGCAAATGCAAGAGCAAATGCAAAGTCAGGCAAAGAATATTTTTAACGTATTTCCATTCAATCCTGAAGATGTGAATAAAAAGTAAAGGTTTGGGAGATCCATTAGTTAAATAAGTGAGTTAAGCTGCTGATTTTTCAGGAAAATTCAATGAAGCTAAGGCAAGCTTGCAGAGCAAAGGGTACAATAGCGGATTCGCTTTTGTACCTTTTTTGTTTTTACGCACCCTCTATGTCTATTACTGAAATACGCCGCCAAGAAACTGCTGCTACGCCGAAAGTTGGATTTGTCTCACTCGGTTGCCCGAAGGCTTTAGTTGATTCTGAACAGATTTTGACCCAATTGCGCGCAGAAGGCTATGACACCGCAAAATCTTATGACGGTGCCGATCTGGTGATTGTCAACACCTGTGGTTTTATTGATGCTGCGGTGCAAGAGTCTTTAGACGCCATCGGTGAGGCGCTTGCTGAAAACGGTAAAGTCATCGTTACAGGGTGCCTTGGCGCTAAAAAAGATGCCGATGGTAAAGATATGATCCATACTATCCATCCTAAAGTATTAGAAGTGACTGGCCCACATGCGGTGGGCGAAGTCATGGCGGCAGTGCATAAGCACCTGCCTAAGCCTCATGAACCTTTCATCGATTTGGTTCCTGCGCAAGGCGTTAAGCTTACGCCGAAGCATTATGCATATTTAAAAATTTCAGAAGGATGCAATCATCGCTGCAGTTTTTGCATTATTCCTTCTATGCGCGGCGATCTGGTATCGCGTCCAATCGCTGACGTGATGTTGGAAGCAGAAAATCTGTTTAAAGCGGGCGTTAAAGAATTGTTGGTCATTTCTCAGGACACAAGTGCCTACGGTGTGGATGTAAAGTTCCGTATGGGCTTTTGGAATGGAAAGCCAGTAAAAACCCACATGACACAGTTGGTTGAGTCTTTGGGCGAACTGGCTAAGCAATACGATGCTTGGGTTCGTTTGCATTACGTTTACCCATATCCACACGTTGATCAGATCATTCCGTTTATGAATAACGGTCACGTATTGCCATACCTTGACGTGCCGCTCCAGCACGCGCATCCTGATGTTTTGAAGCGCATGAAGCGTCCAGCCAGTGGTGAGAAAAACATCGAGCGTATCAAAGCGTGGCGTGAAATGTGTCCGGAAATTACAATTCGCTCTACCTTTATTGCCGGTTTCCCGGGTGAAACTGAAGAAGAATTTGAATACATGCTGGACTTCTTGAAAGAAGCGCAGATTGATCGGTTAGGTTGTTTTGCTTATTCTCCGGTCGAGGGTGCGACCGCTAATGAGATTGAAGGTCAGTTGCCAGACGATGTTCGTGAAGATCGTCGTCGTCGTGTGATGGAATTGCAGGAAGGTATCTCAAAACAGCGCCTTCAAGCTAAAATTGGCAAGGCAGTGCGGGTATTGATTGATAGTCTGGATCGTAGTGGTGGCGTTGGTCGTAGTTCCGCTGATGCGCCAGAGATTGATGGTGTGGTGTATGTGAAGCCACCGTTTGAGCCGCATCGCAAGTTGAAGGTTGGAGAGTTTGTTGATGTTCGTATTACCGCAGCAGATGCGCATGATTTATGGGGTGAGGCGGTTTGATGCTGTCGTTCCTTGGTAAAGTATCAGCAGCTGGTTCACAGTTGCGGGTTGCATAAAAAAGGAGAGCTGGGCTCTCCTTTTTTATGCGGTCAACCAAATCAGGGGAAATTTATCCGCGTTCTCGCGCAATACGATTGACGCCGTTCAAGTGCTTGATGTTGCGCATAATCCTTGCAAGGTGCGCACGATCTTCTACTTGAATGGTGAAGTGGATGTGGGTCATGTCGTTGGCATCGCCATCTTCCATATTAACGTGACTGATATTTGCTTCTGACTCGCCGATTTCGGCAGCGATGCGCGCTAAAGCTCCGCGTTCATTGGTGACCGTGACCGCAATGCGGGTATCAAAACTACGATTGACTTCATCGCCCCAGGTTACATCAATCCAACGATCTGGCTCCTTGATATGCAGGCGCTTGGCGTGCTCGCAATCGTCAGTATGCACCACCAGGCCTTGATCTCGTTTTAATTGGCCGACAATCCCATCACCAGGGATGGGCATACAGCAAGGTGCTAATTGTACTGATAAACCTTCGCTGCCATAAATAATGACTGGATCAGGCTTGTAATGGTGCTTATCGCCATACTGCTGAAACGGAATAGAGGAGGAGTCGTCCTCAACCAGATCCAGGATATGTCTTGCAACCAAGGCCGCCATCCGCTTACCAATTCCGATGTCGGTGTAAATTTCATCCATCGTTTTTGCGGTGGACTCATTGAGCAATTTATCTATCAGTGAAGCTGGTAGCTCGGGGTTGAGGCTCACAGCTACCAATGCTTGCGCCAACAATTGCTTGCCTAGCTCAGTTGATTCGTTGAGGTTGATGGTGCGTAAGTAATGTCGGATTGCCGAACGCGCTTTGCCTGTACGCACATAGGAAAGCCAGTTTGGTGTCGGGCGCGAATTCGGTGAGGTAACAATCTCAACGATATCACCATTTTTTAATTCCGATCGCAAAGGAACTGGTTCGTGATTTATGCGTGTAGCAATCGCCTGATCACCAATATCGGTGTGAATATTGTATGCAAAATCCAAAGCAGTTGCGCCGCGCGGCAGAGCAATGATTTTAGATTTAGGTGTAAAAACATAAACTGAATCTGGAAATAAATCGACTTTAACGTGTTCCAAAAACTCAGCCGAATCGCCAGTTTGTTTTTGGATGTCGAGTAGCGACTGAAGCCAAGCATGGGTGCGCTGCTGCAGATCGGTCAGGCTGCCTTCCTCATTTTTATACAGCCAATGCGCTGCCACGCCAGACTCTGCTACGCGATGCATATCTTGCGTGCGAATCTGGAATTCAACTGGCGTTCCATAGGGGCCAATCAATGTAGTGTGCAGCGATTGATAACCATTGGTTTTAGGAATGGCAATGTAATCTTTAAACTTGCCGGGCATGGGCTTGTACAATGCATGCAGGGAGCCTAATGCGTAATAGCTTTCGCGAAAATTTTCGACCACGACCCTAAAGCCGTAGACGTCGAGTACTTGAGAAAAGCTCAAATGTTTATCGTGCATTTTACGATAAATGCCGTAGAGGGTTTTTTCACGGCCGTAGACCTCGGCTTGCAAACCCGCTTCTTTCAATGTTTCTTTGACTGATTCCAGGATCTTGTTCACCACCTCGCGGCGATTTCCGCGTGCAGCTTTTACTGCTTTCGACAAGGTGCGGTACCGCATAGGATATAAATGTGAAAAGGCCAAATCCTGCAATTCACGGTAAATGTTATTCAAACCAAGACGGTGCGCAATAGGCACGTAAACGTCCATAGTCTCGCGTGAAATCCGGCGTTTTTTTTCTGGTAGCATCACGCCCAGCGTGCGCATATTGTGCAAGCGGTCGGCTAGTTTGACCAGAATGACTCGCACGTCGCGCGCCATTGCTAGCAACATTTTGCGAAAATTTTCTGCTTGCGCTTCGATCTGGCTCTGAAATTCGATTTTTTCTAATTTGGACAAACCATCGACCAGAGTTGCGACAGGGGCACCAAATCGCTCAATTAATTCTTCTTTTTTTACGTCCTGATCTTCCATGACATCGTGCAGAAGAGCTGCCATGATCGCTTGTACGTCAAGCTTCCAATCGGCGCAAATTTCTGCAACGGCAATAGGATGGGAGATGTAAGGCTCACCTGATTTGCGGACTTGCCCCAGATGCATTTCATCAGAAAAGCGGTAGGCTTCTTTGACTAGCTTGAGATCCCCAGGGGACATATACTGAGCGAGGCGCTCACTGAGTCCTGACGTTGATGCAACGCCGATATTGGCCTGAGTGGTTCGTGCTGTGTGCGCTTCCCCGGCATTGATCGGGTGTTTTTTTGTGTTTGTTCTTTTGCTGGTCGCGCCAGCTTGACCCGCTGAGCTTCCAGACAGGTTTGCTATAGGTTCGGCCGGGGTGCCGGACTGGGGTAAATTCAGAGATGAATTTGTTTCTGTGACACTCATTCTGCTACTCCCGGCCGATGAATTTGATGCTTCGGTCGCAATGCAAATTACACTGGAACTTTTTTCAGCATCTCAATACCAATTTTACCCTGAGCGATTTCGCGCAAAGCTGTCACTGTTGGCTTGTCTTTAGATTCGACTTTGGCTGTGTGACCTTGCAATAACTGGCGTGCGCGGTAAGTAGCGCACAAAGTTAATTGAAAACGGTTAGGGATCTGCTTTAATGCATCTTCAATGGTAATACGTGCCATGTTTTTTCCTAAATACAATAGTAATATGGTGAATTAATTTGGATTGGCATGAATGCCAAGCTGGGCGAACAGTTCGCTATTGCGTGTTGCCTGCTGCTTAAATCTGCAGCGTGTTGCTTTGACGATGGCGTTTAGTTCAGATAACGCAGTTGCAAAGTCTTGGTTAATAATAACATACTCGAACTCTGGCGAGTGCGCCATTTCGCCACCTGCGGCCAAAATCCTTCGGGTAATTATATGCGGTTCGTCTTGACCGCGCTTCTTCAGACGCTCTTCTAATGCAGGAATAGACGGTGGCAGAATGAAAATCCCCACGGCTCCCGGAAATTGTTTACGTACTTGTTGCGCACCTTGCCAATCAATTTCCAATAACACGTCTGTGCCAGCGAGCATTTGCTGCTCGATCAAAATGCGTGAAGTGCCATAATAATTGCCGTGGACTTCCGCTGATTCCAAGAATTCACCCTGTGCTTTTCTTTTCAGAAAATCTTCTGCAGAGGTGAAATGATATTCGCGACCATTTAGTTCTCCAGGGCGTGGCGACCGTGTCGTGAATGAGATCGATAGTTTAATCTGTGGTTCTTGTGCTAACAGCGCATTCACCAGAGTCGATTTGCCAGCACCGGATGGTGCCGCGACAATGAAAAGACTACCTGCAGTCGAAGTAATGGGTATCATTATCTGGCCTCTGTTTGTTTGTTTGGTTGGTTGAATCAATGAATAATAGCGGTTTCGGTGTTGAGACCGCAGGTGAATTCGCAAATGAGCTTATAAATCAGCTGGTAAATGAGAGTATTAATGAGCTTATCAATGTGGTGTAGTGCAGCTGCAAAGTGACCTTGCAAGCGCACTCTCATTTTACGTTCGCAAAAAAATATCGCGGGAGTATAAGCAAATGTCACACCTTATTCAAGGTTTTGCACTTGTTCTCTCATTTGTTCTATTAATAATTTTAATTCCATTGAGGCATCGGCCAGTTCTTTGAGTGCAGCCTTTGAGCCTAGCGTATTGGCCTCGCGATTCAATTCTTGCATCATAAAGTCCAGCCGTTTTCCTACTTGTCCACCTTTTTGGATGATGTGGCGAGTCTCGTTCAGGTGCGCAGATAAACGCGCAAGTTCCTCTGCAATATCAATACGGATGCCATAGACGGTCACTTCCTGGCGGATTCTGTCTAAGGCTTCTTCGCGTGTCACTGTTTGGCCGTTATTGGGTCCTGATGTAGAAGTCGTCAAGCCTAGCGCTTCTTCAAGGCGTGCTATTGCCTTTTGTTGAAATTGTTGCAGTACCTGAGGTAATAATGGTTTGATCCTTTCAACAATTTCTTCCATCGCTGCTACACAAGTCAGCAGCACTTGTGCCAGCGCAGCACCCTCGCGCTCACGACTGATAATAAAAGCATCTAAGGTGCTATTAATCGTTGCGACTATACTGGTCTGTAAACTTTCAGCACTGATTTCTGATTCTTCAATGACGCCAGGCCAGCGTAATAATTCATTTGCGCTGAGCGGTTTGGCGTCCGGGAATTGGTTAAGCAACTGCGTTTGAAAGGAGGCGAGTTGATCAAGAAGCTTGGAATTAAGTGCTTTACTATTGTTTTCAGCTGTTTTTTTTCCAAAACTGAAACGGCATTCAACTTTCCCGCGCACAATTTTGCGTGTAATAGCCTCGCGGAAAAGTGACTCTACTGAGCGGAAGTCATCATTAATACGAAATTGCAGATCCAGAAATCGGGAATTGACGCTTTTTACTTCTATCGTCATGGTTCCCGCTTCTGTTTCGTGGGTGCTGGTCGCGTAACCAGTCATGCTGTATATGCTCAAGGTAGATCCTTTTAAGGTGGTGCTCATTGGTACTGTTGGCACAAAAGAGCGGAATAAGTTGTTCCAGAGCAGGATATTCTTTACAAATACCTCAATTATCAACACAATCACTTCTGTATAAAGGATTGGAAGATCAATGGCTGCACAAAATAACGCTCCGTTGCCAGACGGGCTGGAGATCGCCGGATATCGCATTGTAAAGAAAATTGCGTCGGGTGGCTTCAGTATCGTATATCTGGCATCAGATGAAGATGGAAATGCTGTTGCAATTAAGGAATATTTGCCAAGCTCCCTGGCCTTAAGGCAACAGGGTGAATTAGTGCCGGCCATTTCAAATGAAAATTTACCAATTTATCGCATTGGGTTGAAGTGTTTTTTTGAAGAGGGGCGGGCATTAGCTCGCATTTCTCACCCAAACGTTGTCAGTGTTGTCAACTTTTTTCGCGCCAATGAAACAGTTTACATGGTCATGGCCTATGAGTCTGGTCGCTCTTTGCAGGAACATATTTTAAGGCGACGTGACAAAGGTGAAAAACCTCTGGTATCGGAACGCTTTATTCGCCGTATGTTCAATCAGGTGATGAATGGTTTGCGTGAAGTTCATACTAATAAATTGTTGCATCTGGATTTAAAACCAGCAAATATTTATTTACGGCTTGATGGAACACCTATTTTGTTGGACTTTGGCGCTGCCAGGCAGACTTTGAAAACGGATATTCCGAAGCTTTATCCTATGTATACCCCTGGCTTTGCCGCTCCGGAGTTATATCAGAAGAATGGTAATCTTGGACCGTGGACCGATATCTATAGTATTGGTGCATCGATTTTTGCTTGTATGATTGGTGCGCCACCGCAGCCGTCAGATCAACGCAAGATCAACGATAAGATGGAGTCGCATTACAGAAAGCTAGAAGGGATGTATTCTGCCGAGCTAATTGAGGTAGTGCGATGGTGTTTAAAATTGGATCCATTGGAACGCCCGCAAAGTGTGTTTGCGTTGCAAAAGGCACTCGCTACCAAGGTTCAGCCGCAACCAGAGCTGACAATGTTAGAGAAAGCCAAATTAAAGATTTCGAATTTATTTTCCAAAAAAGACGACCCGGCGGTCAGCGACCATACAACGATTCAGGAAAATACCCAGAATTGAGTGATCAGTTGCATTAAATGTAATTAATTAGCTACTTGTATTGTTTGGTTGTTTAGTTGTTTTTTGACATTGCTTCGATCATGTTTGGATTTGGAATTTCCACTTTTTACTTTCCATTTCCCATTTTCGATTTTATTTTTATAAATTGTAAAGCTGAATAGTTCATGCGTTTTTCCGTCTATCAAGAAAGTCATATCGGTGGCCGTAAGGTCAATCAAGATCGCATGGGATATAGTTTTACCCGTGATGCGATTTTGCTACTATTGGCTGATGGTATGGGTGGACATATCATGGGTGAAATGGCCGCGGCAATTGCTATGCAAACCATCGGCTCCTTATTTCAGCAACAGGCGCATCCGTTGGTCGGGCGTCCTGAACGTTTTCTGGAAGATAGTTTTTTAGCTGCCCATCAAGAAATTCATCGCTATCGTAATATAAACAATTTACCCGAAACGCCGCGCACTACCATCGTTGCCTGTCTGATTCAAAATGGTTATGCATACTGGGCACATTGCGGTGATTCGCGTTTGTACTGGATGCGGCAAGGGCAGATATTGTTGCGCACGAAAGATCACTCACGGCTAGAGACACTGATTGCACAGGGTAAAGTAGATCCTGCTGAAAGGCATACCCATCCTGACAGAAACAAACTGTTCAACTGTCTCGGTGCGCCAAATTCGCCTATCGTGGAACTGTCGCGCCGCGCAGCATTACAACCTGGTGATATTATTTTGCTGTGTTCAGATGGATTCTGGTCTATGCTACCCGACCACATGTTAGCGCAGCGATTACATGAACATACGATTGTTCGTGCTATTCCCGAGTTGATACGATCTGCTGTTAACATTGCCGGCAAACATAGTGATAACACCACTGCATTGGCAATGATGTGGGAAGGCGACGATCATCTCGATGATTCATCCGTTATTTCTACCAATACGTTGCCAATTGGATCCATTACGACAACGATTCAGGCACCGATTGATGCAGATGTTATTGCTGAGAGTGTAGAGCAAGATATTTTTAACGACGCGGAAATCGAAAAAGCGATTGCGGAAATCCGCAATGCGATTCATAAATCATCCCGTATTACTTCTAAAAATTAAATTTATGTTAAATATTCAACGCCCTAGCGGTCGCGCAGCGGATGCGCTGCGCCCGGTGGTCATTAGCCGCCACTTCACCAAACATGCTGAGGGCTCGGTATTAATTGAGTTCGGCGATACCCGCGTGATTTGTACTGCCAGTATTGAGGATAAAGTGCCCGGTTTTTTAAAAGGAAAAGGGCAAGGCTGGATGACAGCAGAATACGGTATGTTGCCGCGTTCTACTCATACACGAATGGATCGTGAAGCAGCAAAAGGGAAGCAGTCAGGAAGAACACAGGAAATTCAGCGTTTGATTGGTCGCTCTTTACGCGCTGCTTTCGATCTTGAAGCATTTGGCGAACGTACCTTGCACATTGACTGCGACGTCATTCAGGCTGATGGAGGAACCCGAACTGCCTCTATTTCCGGCGCGATGGTTGCTGCATATGATGCATTTAATCAGTTGGTCGAAAAGGGTGTGATTGATCGCGTACCATTAAAGCATTTTGTTGCCGCGATTTCTGTTGGCGTGTATCAAGGTTTGCCGGTATTAGATCTCGATTACCCCGAAGACTCAGCTTGCGACACCGACATGAATGTTGTTATGACCGAAGACGGTCATTTTGTTGAAGTGCAAGGTACAGCAGAAGGCGTCGCATTTGATCGTCAAACCATGAATCAATTACTCGATCTTGCGGCGGATGGCATTAGTGATTTGATCGCGTTGCAAAAGCAAGTACTAGGATTGTTAGAAGCTTGAGTAAAATGACCATGACCATGACCATGACCAAGAAAATCGTTTTGGCCTCGAATAATCAAGGCAAGCTCAAAGAGTTTCGGCAGATACTGGCACCTCTGGATATCAGTTTGCATGCGCAATCTGAGTTTGAGGTGCCGGAAGCGGACGAGCCTTTTCATAGCTTTGTAGAAAATGCGCTGACAAAAGCAAGGCATGCGTCACGCATCACTGGATTGCCCGCTTTGGCAGATGACTCTGGAATCTGCGTCAACGCGCTGGGTGGTGCGCCCGGTGTGCTGTCTGCACGATTTGCGGGTGAACCTAAATCCGATGTGCGAAATAATCAAAAGCTCGTTGCGGCGTTGGAAAACCAAGCGGATAAATCAGCCTACTATTACTGTGTGCTAGTGTTGGTGCGCTCTGCTGACGATCCGCAACCGGTCATTGCCGACGGTATGTGGAAAGGGGAAATTATCTCTCAACCGCGCGGTGAGAATGGCTTTGGGTATGACCCTCACTTTTGGATATCCGCTTTGCAAAAGACAGTGGCTGAATTAGATTCCGCAGAAAAAAACCAGATGTCGCATCGTGGTCAAGCCTTGCGTGCATTAGTAGAAAAGTTGAGTTAAAAAGTAGCAATGATCCCGATTAAGCCAATTTCCATTCACGCGAAGACCGTCACCGGGACGAAAGAATCTCCGGATTTGTCGCATATTCCGCAAGATGTTGCGAGCAAATATCTGGCTCCCGGGCGTTTGAATCTGACTGCCTTGCCACCGCTGGCTTTGTATATCCACTTTCCATGGTGCGTTAAAAAGTGCCCTTATTGTGACTTCAATTCGCACGAAGTGAAGGGCAGTTTTGATGAGGATGCCTACTTGCGGGCTTTACGTGCTGATTTAGAGGCGTCGCTGCCATTAATCTGGGGCAGAAAAATCTACTCTGTCTTTATTGGAGGCGGCACGCCTAGTCTGATGTCAGCGGCAGGACTTGATCGCATGCTGTCTGATATCCGTACTTTACTTCCCATCGATGGTGCGGCTGAAATTACCATGGAGGCCAATCCTGGAACTTTTGAGATGGAAAAATTCCGCTCATATAAACAAAGCGGAATCAATCGTCTTTCTATCGGAATCCAAAGTTTTAATTCTCAACATCTGGCGGCACTTGGTCGTATTCATGATGGAGATGAGGCCAGGCGCGCGATTGACATTGCGCGTACTCATTTTGATAATTTCAATCTGGATCTGATGTTTGCTTTGCCTGGACAAACGCTGGATCAAGTACGTGACGACGTTGAAACGGCATTGTCATTTTCTCCGCCCCATTTGTCTCTTTACCATCTGACCTTAGAGCCCAACACATATTTTGCAAAGTTCCCGCCAGCTATTCCGGATGATGATCTCAGTACCGAAATGCAGGAACTCATACATCAACGGATGGACGCCGCTGGCTATCGCAATTACGAAGTTTCTGCCTATGCGCAAGCAGGGCGTGAATCACGTCATAACCAGAACTACTGGAATTTTGGTGATTATCTTGGTATCGGCGCTGGAGCACATTCAAAACTATCTTTCCCACACCGTATCATCCGGCAGGCCAGATTCAAACAACCCAAAGCCTTTATCGACGCGAGTCTCGCTGGCAACGCTGTGCAAGAGTCTGTTGAAATTGATGTGAAAGATTTGCCATTTGAATTCATGCTCAATGCACTGCGTTTGAATCAAGGCTTTCCAGTTAATCTTTTTCAAGAACGTACCGGTCTGATCATTAATTCGATCGAAAAAGAATTATTACGTGCCGAGAAAAAAGGACTTTTGCAGCGCGATCATCAAACCATCATGCCCACCGCAATGGGGAAGTTGTTTTTGAATGATTTGCAGGAAATTTTCTTGCCGGATTCTGAATAGAACGTTCTGAACGTATCATGTCAATTTATAATGCATTATTGCTTACAGCTTTTTTCTAAGCCATACGTGATACGTTTTTTTTGTTTCGTATTGGATCTTTAAGCTGATTGTGACTAGCGTACAGAAATTTGTCAGCGATTTGATTTTCCCCAGCCAAAGACCATTAAAAAATTTCGATTGAAGCGATTGTCATGTCCTTCTCAATAAGATACATTTCGTTGCACTAAGTTAGAATTAAAAAATTTTAAAATTTTTAAAAATTTGTCAGATCGCCGTCATTTGTAACGTTAGAAATAAAGCATTTATGATTCGAGATTCAGGTTTCCCTACGTTTATGCCAGTCATGAACGTGCTTCAACGATTAATCGCCATTCAACCTGATTTTGGTACTTTGCCAACAAATCAACTCATTGAGATTTTGCAGTCATGGAAAGAGAGTGAGTTTTTCGAAAAACTGAGCCAGAATCTCTGGCTGGTTTCCTTTCCTGATCCACAATTAATTCCTGCTGATCTTCATACACGTTTGCCTGCAAACCGAATTTGTTTGCTTATCCCCGAAGCAGCGTGTGCAAATAAAGAAAATCAAAGCCGCCTGAAGCACTTTTCTACCAATGGTTTTCGTATCGTTGCTGATAATTTCGTGTCGTCTTTGGAATTGGCCTGGATTGATACCAAGTATTTTGCAATGGATGCCAAAGTGGGATTGCCGTTTTACGCAAAGTCCTGGACTAACAAGCTGAGTAGTGGTCAACATTGGGCAAAAAATATTTCTGATTCTGTTGTGCTTGAACAGGCACTGCAATCGGGCTTTAAAATGCTTTCGGGTGATTATGCATTCAATCCACCAGTGTCAAATAAATCTGCGGATAGTTCGGCCCGCACCCGATTATTAAAACTATTGGGATTGGTCTCACGTGATGCTGACTCACCTGAATTAGAAGAATTATTTAAACAGGATCCAAGCCTGTCTTTCATGTTGTTTAAGTTGGTGAGTTCTGCTGCCTTCGCTCAGACAGTGCGCGTTTCCAGTTTTGGTCAGGCGATTACTTTACTTGGGCGCAGACAATTGCAACGCTGGCTGCAATTGTTATTGTATGCGCGCCCGCAAGAAAACGCTGGAGCATTAAATCCCTTGATGACGAGGGCTGCATTTCGGGCCAGTATGATGGAAGGTCTTTGCCAAAAGCATGGTGGTAACAAAGACGAACAAGATGCCGCATTTATGGTAGGGATATTCTCTTTACTCGATAAACTTTTCGGTAGCAATCTTTCTGAAGTTTTGCAGCCACTTACATTGAAAGAAGAAATTCTGGATGCGCTATTACGAAGGACCGGTCGGCTTGGTACTTTGTTGCATGTGGTTGAACTGTCTGACCGAGCCTACAGTGCAGAGGTGGAAATTGCCTTGAAGCGTGCAGAAATCAATGTCGGCGTATTTGAGGAATGTCTGGTGAATGCATACGCATGGGTAAACCAGGTCTGTCGGGACGCCTGACGATGCCTTTCGTCTCTGATTTGCGTGATGTGGATTTTGGCGTTTCATTGAGTGAGGCGGTATTCGGCTTACAAGGTGATGCACTTGATCAGCAAATTAATCACCTGATCAGAAACGTTTTTGAAGATGCTTCTCTGAGCTTTGAACGTCGTCGTTCGCAAGAAGAAATCTGTCAAAATAATTTGTGTTGTCAGGTGTCGGCGGATACTTTTTATGTTCTCTCAGACAAAAAAGGTCGTTATACCGAATCTGATCTGCAAAAATTAAATCATATCGCTGGCATGACGGCGCGGCTTTTTGCGCTCCGCACCAGACTTGAGCAACAACATGCAGTGAGTGTGCGAGAGCACATGCTACAAACGCAGATTCTGGATCAGATTCACGAGTCGGTGATTATCATGGATCTGGCCGGATTCATTTTAAGCTGGAATCGTGGCGCAGAAAAAATGTTTGGCTACGCTTCGGACGAAGTGATTGGCAAGAATATTTTGTTTTTATATGAAGACGAAGAAGTCGATCAAAGCCAGGACAGAGATCTTTTGAATGCCTTTCTGACCAATGGCGCGCAAGAAATGGAAGTGCGGCGTCGAAAAAAATGTGGCGAGGTATTTTGGGCGAGCCTTACCTTATCTGTAATTACAGGCGTTGACCAACAACCAGCAGGTATTGTCGGCTACCTCAGCGATATCACCCATCGCAAGGAAGCAGAAAAAAAGATCAATCAACTGGCATATTTTGACGTGCTGACCAGTCTTCCTAATCGTAGCCTCTTTAAACAACTCGCCGATCAAACTTTTCAAATTGCGCAGCGAAAGCAAGTGAATGCTGCGCTGTTGTTTGTCGACTTAAATCGTTTCAAGCCGATTAATGATATGTTCGGCCATCGGGTAGGTGATGCGCTCTTGAATATGGTCGCACGACGATTGGTTCACGCCTTACGCGATCAGGACATCATTGCTCGCCTCAGTAGCGACGAATTTTCAATTGCCTTGCCTGAGATTGCGACACACTCAGATGCCAGCGCAGTCGCACAAAAAATTATCGAAAGCCTTCAGGACGTGTTTTGCGTTGAAGGTCATGAATTACGTATATCCGCAAGCATAGGAATTAGTATTTTCCCGACAGATGGTACTGATGCAGAAGCACTTCTCCAATCCGCAGACATTGCGATGTATCAGGCCAAAAAAACTGGTGATAGCCAATCCGGTGGATTTGCTTTTTATGATCAGAACATCAATGTGCATATTGCAGAAAAACTTTTTTTTGAATCAGCAATACGTAAAGCATTGCGTACAGAAGAATTTTTTCTACAGTATCAACCAAAAATTGATATTGATTCCAAACGTCTCGTTAGCGTAGAAGCTTTGTTGCGCTGGAAGCATCCCGAGCGTGGCCTGATCCCGCCCGCGGGCTTTATTGGTGTTGCCGAAGAATCGGGCTTGATACAGCAAGTCGATTCATGGGTGCTTAATGCTGCATGTAAACAAGCTAAGTACTGGCAAGAGCAGGGGCTGTCCAGCTTTAAAATTGCTATCAACTTATCCGCTAAAGATTTTACCGAAGCGCTGCCCGCAAAAATCGATGCCGTACTCAAAAAGCACCAGATTTCTGCTCAATGGTTGGAGTTAGAAATCACAGAAAGTATGCTCATGCAAAATGTTGAGAATGTGATTTCCATCATGAAGCGCATCGTAGCCCTCGGTGTGAGTCTATCTCTGGACGACTTTGGTACCGGCTATTCTAGCCTTTCCTATCTAAAACGATTTCCTATTTCATCGTTGAAAATCGATCGTTCGTTCGTGCAAGGCATTCCTGTGGACGCTAATGATTGCGCAATAGCAAGCGCGATCATTATGATGGCGCATCAGTTAAAATTAAATGTCGTCGCCGAAGGTGTAGAAACTCTTGCTCAGCTCGATTTCTTACAAAATGCAGGCTGCAATGAAATTCAGGGCTATCTTTTTTCACGTCCACTCGATGCCCCAGAAATACCAAACCTGTTAAATAAACCATTTTTTGCGTGAATTAACCCCAGGCACTTGTCCGTCCAAGCAAGTCCAGCTATAATAGCAGGCTTGGAAGGTTGGCAGAGCGGTTGAATGCACCAGTCTTGAAAACTGGCGAGGTGTTATAGCCTTCGTGAGTTCGAATCTCACACCTTCCGCCAAGAATTACGAATAAGCCCTTGATTTTCAAGGGCTTTTTTCTTTTCTGCGGCAGATTTTTGTTTTGAAATGGGCGAATTTTTATCGGTTATTTGCTTATTTTCGGCCTAGTTGCGGAAACGATTTCCGCAACCCCTATAAAAAGTCACACTTTTAACGGGTCGGTTTTACAGTTTCGCCGATGCGTCGGTAGACTTTTTCTGTGATTTCTCGCTCAGAGTGGCCAAGCAATTTACTTGCTTCGTGGATATTTTCTATTTCGCTGGCGGCTTTGGGGCGAATGTCTCTGAATTGGAATTGTTCAATCCTCAGTGCCAGGTCCTCCCGATTTTCTAAGCGTACATGTTGAGCGGCAGTCGATCGAGCCGATTCAAAGCGGGTACGCAAGGTCCATTTGCTTAAGGGCTGGTCTTGCGGGGTCGTGATGATGGGGCCGCGATTGATTCTGTGGGATCGTGCCAGGATACGATCGATTAACTTGCCTAATTCGGACCTGACGCCAGCACTGTCGAGCATGATGCGCAAAAATTTCTTGGTCTTGCCTTGCTTGACCAGGAGTGCGCCGTCCCTGATATCCGATTCGCGCATCTTTAACACGTCACCCGGGCGTTGTCCCGTTAGATAAGCTAAATCCATTGCATCGCGCAATTCCATCGGCGCGCAGTGATAAACGGCGTTCCAGACGTCGCGATCTGCATAAAAGTCTCTTGGTTCTTCTTTATTTTTTCTCACGCCTCGACAAGGGTTCTCTTTGGTTGTGTAGCCCCATTCACGTGCCATGTTAAAAATATGGGAGAGCAGGGCGATCTCGCGGTTAGCGCGGATCTTTGCCGAACGGGCGTCTCTGTAACCAGCAATCATCTGCGGGGTGATTGCATCGATGGGCGCGGAGTCAAACACCTTGCGCAATTGCCGGATCGCGTCGTGATTATCTTTTTGTGTGCTTCTGGCCTTGTGTGGCAAGATTGCTTTGATGTAGCGATCAAAGATATGGCTCATCAAACCGGTATCGGCTGGGGGCGCTACACATTCTAATTCTGCCCATTTGCGCTTTGCTTCATTGAGGTCGCTGCCCAGCGGCGTTTCAATCCGTTTGCCGTTCTCATCGCGGCCATTGTAATAGTAGGATACCCATTGCGTGCCATCTTTGCGTAGGCGAATACGACGTAGCATTCTTGGTGGTAAGTCTCTGGCGGTAGATTGGCGGTCAATTATTGCGTATTAGGTGATAAGCAGGAAAATGAGATATTTCGATATCGAAAAAATCACCATGGTAGCTGATTGGGGGGGTATAGGACTTTATTTCCCAATCACTTAGTTCCTTAGGATTAATTGGCGCAAGATCAGAGATGCTGCAAAGGACAAAGTATGTTTCATGTACCCCCGCAACCCTTTTGGGATTCTCGCAAAAATAAAAATATTCGTTTGATTTTCCCGAATAAAAAATAGCCAATATAGATACTTTTTCTCCTTTTTGAAGAATCGGCACTTCCTTTTTACCTAACAGTTCTGTTGGATTAGTATCAGAAAATTCATAGAAATACTCATGCTCTTTTGAATCTATTAGTACAGTGGCTTGCATAAAATGCTCACTTAACGAAGTGTCAAAATGAAAAAAATATATTTTAGTATACCTCGTTTCATTAATGATAATTATTTGACCAATATACAAATTAAGTACACCATCGGATACCCCACAATCAACGAGTGAAATATCAGTTAAACGAAAAACGGGAATAAATGAAAACAAGAAATTATTATTAGCAAATAAAGATTTTTATTTGAATGAAAATAATAAAATAAGCAAAGGCAATAGCCGTTAATGAAATTATAAAAACTTACAACCACCGTCAGAAATTGATGTTTTAGAAAATCCAGAAAATTGGAAACATCTTGCACAAAATGGCGATAGTAATGCAAGCATCGGCATGTATTTTGCACTATAAAATTGCCTAAAATACAATAATGGAAATAGCGCATTAAAGGAAAACAAAAAATATATGCGACAGTTCATCTTGCCGTGGACTGTCCAGACGTCGATCTGAAGTATGCCTCAACTTGGCGTCTGATTAGGGCCGTTTCGGGCTTTGTCTGCAGCTCTTGGCTCGATTTCTCAGACTTCAACCTTATACGTCAGCCGTTATCGTGCTTTCTTTTCCGAATTCTGAGGTGACCCCTATATTTTTCAATTGACTATGCGCTACCTCGTTCAGAGCGAACATTCCGACAACGGCAGCGATGTCTGGCAGTGTCATTTCAATGATTTGAAATACACAAAGCTGTAAAATTGAAGGCCACTAAAATAGCTTCAAAAAATTCTGACGAAGAAAAAGGGTTTAATAATAACGTTAAGCCCTTAAAAAATTTGGCTCCCCGTACAAATCTTATTTAGCACCATTGCGCTATCTGTCAAATATCCAGATAAGCAATAATGCAAAACTAATATCAGAATCAAAAAAATAGATTCATCTGTATCAACAGTTCCTTCAAAGCAGGTTCAGGTACTGTTGATTTTGAATATCTTGTTACTATAAGCTTGGAAAAAGCATGTATTTGCAAAAAATTTTCGTATTTCTTCTCGTGACTCTAATTCCATTTTTTGCAGCTGCTGAGCGATTTGATTCGCAAAATAAATTTGTAATAACGGGTGCAATAACGATCAAGAGTGTTGATGATTTTGATCAGGCCTTGAAATCGAGTTCTCAATTAGACGGAATTCTTCTGTCAAACTCATTTGGTGCGACTGACAATGGTGTCGAAATTGTCAAAGAATTTAAGAAGCGAATTGACGAACGAAAGTTAAATACTTACATGAAAGGATATTGTGCTTCAGCTTGCGCAAATATTTTCCTATTAGGTTACAAGAGAGTAATGCTTGCAAACCCAAGTGGTAAGCCGTCAATGTTGCTCCTGCATCCAGTGAGGAAGGTTTCCCCTGAAAATATAAATGGAGTTGGGCAGATACAAGTTTTTTTCACAGATAAAATCAATCAAGAAATTTCTGATCGCAGTGAAGGAAAAATCACGATTGATTTGCTAAATCGAATGTACGATGCTGATGATGGAAGTGGTGGCATCTTTATTCTTCGCGATGCAAATTCTGAAGGGAAATACGTCTTATTCTCGAAAAGTATTGCGAAACGAATTAGAGCAACACCTATAAGTCAATCCACTCCCGAGGATCTCGGAATCATGATCGCCGAATGAAACCCCTCCTCCAAACCGAATCCAGCGAATGCGGCCTGGCCTGTCTGGCGATGATCACCTCGCATTACGGTCATCATCTTGACCTCGCGGATTTAAGCCGGCAGTTTGCGATCAGCTTGAAAGGTGCGACGCTCGCGCAATTGATGCGGCATGCGTCGGCCTTGCAGTTGTCGACCCGGCCTTTGGGGCTGGAATTGGACGAACTGTCTGAATTGCAGTTGCAGTGTATCCTGCACTGGAATTTGAATCATTTCGTCGTTTTAAAAAAAGTCGCTAAAAACTGGCAAGGCAAAGTCACACTGACCTTGCTTGATCCGGCCGTCGGCGAGCGCCAAGTGTCGCTGGCGGAAGCGTCGACCCACTTCACCGGCGTCGCTCTCGAATTGTTAGTTGATCTGCCTCTTTCTGATCTTCATTTTGCTTCACCTTCGTTTTCTTACGCAGAGTCAATCCATCGCGCTTACCAAGCATTTCGTAGCAGCTTTGATGCATAGATTTCAGCTTCACGGCATTTCCCATGACTTCGTTGCCTCGGAAATGACCATCGATTCTGAATTTAAATCCGCAACCGGATATGGATTTGGCTCACTCACAGAATCAGAGGCACGGTACATCGCCAAAATCAGTTCGCTTGAAGCCTTCACAAATCGAATCATTGAAGTAAACGATGAAATTGTCTGCGAGCCACATGAAGGAAGCGTTTAATCAATCGTGAACGAATGAACGTAAGCGGTCATTGACTACCTGACGGCCTATGGTCACAATCGTCAAAAACGGTACAACTGAACATTGAGTCGAACGGCAATCAAAGTTAATCAAAAAAAATTCACCACTATTAAGGTCACATATGAATCAAGCAATATGGTCTTCCGTCGATAATTATTTTTCTGAAAAATTGATCCCCAAGGATACGGTTCTTGAAAATGCCTTGATTACTTCAGATGCTGGTGGCTTACCTCAACACAACGTCGCGCCGAATCAAGGTAAGTTTTTGCATTTGCTAGCCAAAATGAATGGCTCAAAAAAAATACTTGAAATTGGAACGCTCGGAGGTTACAGCACAATTTGGTTAGCGCGAGCACTTCCGGGAGACGGACTCCTGGTGAGTTTAGAGGCCAATGCGGAACATGCCGCGATTGCTAAAGCGAATATAGCGAACGCCGGTCTCTCACATATTGTTGAAGTACGGGTTGGCAAAGCGATAGATACACTTCCATTGTTGGAGCAAGAAGGGATTGCTCCATTTGACTTGATATTTATCGACGCCGATAAGCCCAGCAACCCGTCATATCTCGAATGGAGTATAAAATTATCGCGACCGGGTACTGTCATTATTGGTGATAATGTTGTTAGAAATGGTGCTGTTACAGATGGAGGCAGCGACGATAAGAATGTGATTGGCGTACGGCGATTTTTTGATTTGATGGCAGAAAATCCACGATTAAACGCAACTGCTATTCAAACTGTGGGTAGCAAGGGTTATGACGGATTTTCTATTGCGATGGTCGATTAATTGCGTAGGCCATGAAACATCACCTACCAAAGTCCGCATAGTTTGTATCGAAACGTATGGCTAGTAATCATTGAAAACTGGCCTGTTAATAATTTTGAGTTATTCGCCCTCTGTAAATCACCGACAACTAAGCATGAAATTCGCGCTGCTGCAGTGATCGTTAAGTGCGTCTGCCGTTTGGGGAGCGCTGTATGAAACAGATCAAGCAGCTACTTATCTGCAAGTTGAAATTTTGGTGACATTCAATAAAACATTTCCAAGCTGAAGCGGCAAATGATTCCGGCACCAGTAGGTCAAAATGGTGCAGAACGCTTTGATGTACTCAGGCAATATCAGGTACTGGACTCGCCAGCCTCTGCTGATTTTGACGACTTTACACGCCTGGCTTCTGAAATTTGTTGTTCGCCAATAGCTTAAATTTCTCTTGTAGATGCTAAACGGCAATGGTTTAAAAGCAAAGTGGGTGGGGATGTGATACAAACACCGCGTGATATTTCTTTTTGCGGTCATGCAATTCATGGCGAAGGAACCAGAGTCGAGATTACTCTGCCACTAATATTGACTTTAAGAGGTGGACTACTGAAGGTTTGCCGCATCTGTTCGAAGGGTGTTTTTGGCAGCCGTCGCCGCGCCAACCAGATCAATCTGGCTCAACTACAGCACCTCCTATACCTTAATTTTTCGATTCGAGGTAAAGAAAATATCCCGGATGACCTGGGTGATTTGCTGATAACGCTGACGCCCTTGGCTTTTATATTGAGTCATTCCTTGCGGCAATAAAATCAGAAGCAATTTATTTGTATTGAGCCGATTGAGGAATTCGACACAATCCTCATTTAGGACTCAATATCATGCTCCAATTTAGAAAATTTGCATTTTCAATCGCCGCCATTGTTGTATCGACTGGCATATTTTTTCAATCACCTACAGCCTTTGCGCAAGCGGCACCAGGCATTGACGTAGTACAGGAGATTAAGAAACTTCAGATCTCATCTGGCCCGTATGCAAATGGCTATCTGATTGCGCCAGCTGGTCGACTCAATTGGTACTTCAGTAATTTAGGGTTGTTACCGATTGTCCAATATTTGTCGCCAGCCGATTTGCAAACCTATGTTTTATCTTATCTCAATTTATACCTTCATAATCTGACAGCAAATTCAACGATTATGGATGTCAACTTTGTACCGGGAACGAGCAATTTTGTTTTAGTACCATCTGACTCCGATGATTCTTATGCAGCGACTTTTTTATCGCTGGCAGTGAAATATGTGCGAGTTAGCCAGGATATGGTCTGGTGGAAAGCAAATGAAGCGGCACTGAAAAATATTGCATATCGCAATCTTGCCGTGATGGAAAAGCCATCGGATGGTTTGACTGCGACGTTTCAACCGCCAAGAAATCAATCGAATTCTCTGGGATATTTGATGGATAACGCGGAAAGTTATCGTGGATTGCGTGATTTCGCCGGTTTATTACGGGATATGGGGGAGTTTGCTGATGCTAATTACTATGATCTGGTTGCCACAGGTATTGTTGGCGGCATTAGTAACTATTTGTATGACACTGCACATGCTGGATTTAAAACCAGCGATGGCGATGCGCAAGCAACGACAGCGTTTTATGCTGGTACGACATGCCAGGTTTTTCCTCAGGCATTTGGATTAAGTGAATTGTCTTCTTATTACGATAAAGCCTGGACATATCTGAACTTGTATACGCCGAACTGGCAAGCAGGCCAATATGACCCTTTCCCTTGGGCAGTGTTAGGTTATGTCGCGGCGCTACGCAATCAAACCGCGATGGCATTGGCTCAACAACATATGATAGAAGGCAAGTTCGTCACGAACCGCGGCATGATTACGATTAATGAGCTAGGTTTCTATCAACGAACCAAAAGTCTCTTAGCGGGTAAACCTGCGATCTGAACGTACGAAATCTAATGGCCGTGATACCTGCGCAATAGCGGGTACCACGGTATTTTTTTCAAAAAAGGGAGAATAAAAAATGCGGCTACGCTATTGAATGAATGAGTGAATGAGTGAATGAGTGAATGAGTAAGTGAATTTATTCATTTTGTTTTTGTTCTTTATCAGGGTTCGACAACGAACAGATAGCGCGATAAAGCTAGCTTATCTTGATGAAAGTAACGATTGTCTTCAATGGTATTTAAATTGGCATATACATGACCATTAGTGTGCTCTTGCTCGATGATGAAACTCTCATGCGTGCAGGCATTCGATGCTTGATTGAGCAGATGAAGGGCTTTGTTGTTGTGGCGGAAGTCTCTACCCAATCAGAAGCAATATTATTGTTAGATAAAGCCGTCCCGTCTATTCTCACGATAGATGTAAATACTGAAATGCAAACGGGTGTCTCGATTATTCAACATTTTAAAGACGCCTATCCCGGGCTAGGTATCGTTGTGTTGTCCATGGATGATTCTGAGGAGTTGATATCAGATGCATTACATGCTGGCGCATCTGCATACTTGCTGAAAACCGTCGCAAAAGCAGAACTCGAATCAGCTCTAAGAGCAGTAGCAAACAATGAAACCTACTTAAATCCGGTACTTTCAGTAAAGCTGCTAAAGCGATTTCAGTTTCCATCGCTGCTCTTGCCACATCAATTACAAACGTTAACTGCCAGGCAATTGCAAATCATTACGATGATAGGCAACCGAAAAGGAAATAAGCAGATAGCTTATGAACTCGGACTTAGTCCAAAGACTATCTCTGCGCATCGTTCAAAAATTATGGAAATCATAGGAGAGAAAGATACCGTTGGCATCGTTCTGTTTGCACGTAAATATGGTCTTCTCACTTCTGCTAAGGCTAGCAAACTACCAAGTTAAAAAAATCTCTTGTCATGCTGTGGTTTGTGGATGAGCACAAAGACAGGTTGTTGGTAAAGCCAAATGATTAACACTGGTGACGGTGTCAGTAAATTATCAGTACAGGAAGATTTGAAACTTTGGGTTCAATATGATCAAAATCGATTCAAAAACGTTTCAGGTGACGCCTGGAGAAAAACTAGATTTACAAAAGCGAGCGACTTTAAGCCCTCCTGTCTACAATACGATAGCCAAATATCAGGATATTTTAAAACAACATATTTCAGACTTGAGCGCACAACAAGAGTTGCTGTTTGCGAGTAATCAATACGCAGTGCTCTTGATTTTTCAGGCGATGGATGCTGCTGGTAAAGATGGTGTCATCAAGCACGTGATGTCTGGTATTAATCCACAAGGGTGTCAGGTCTTTAGCTTTCAACATCCCAGCGAGGCTGAGTTACAGCACGATTTTTTATGGCGGACCACACGAAATCTTCCGGAGCGCGGCCGCATAGGAATTTTTAACCGTTCGTATTACGAAGAAGTGCTCATCGTGCGGGTTCATCCGGAGATACTTGATAGCGAAGGTTTAACTGACCAACAATTAAAGTCTGACAACATTTGGTTGAACAGATATCGCTCGATTATTGAACTGGAACGTCATTTACACGTGAACGGAACCCGCATTATCAAATTTTTTCTTCATTTGTCGAGAGAAGAGCAACGAAAGCGCTTTCTACAGCGGATAGATGCCGCTGATAAAAACTGGAAACTAAGCTATGCAGATATGAAAGAACGTCAGTTCTGGAAAGAGTATATGTATGTCTATGAGGAATGCATGAGCGCCACCAGTACAGCTGAATCGCCTTGGTATATCGTTCCCGCTGACGATAAAGAGAATGCCAGGCTCATCGTTTCGCGCATTATGCTCGACACCTTAACAGAACTTGATATGCAGTATCCAAAACCAACAGCAAAGCAAAAACACGAACTACAAGCGATGCGTAAGCAATTGATGAAATAAAATTGTTTTTCATTTATTCCTTGTTGATGTCGACTGTGTCTTAACGTACTGATTTTCGTTTGGCGACATCAGACAATAGCGTAAGCAAAGGAAGTCAAAAATCTCAAAAACTTCCTTCTTGAATCTGATAAGACCTGGAAAAATTCTACAAGGAATATTGATGACCGTCTATTTTGATGCCAGGCCTCAGTTCAGCGAAAAAGCCGTGCGAATGTTGCCATGTTAAGCCAACGTTCTTTGAATCGACGCACTGCCTTGCAAGCGCTGAAAGCTCATTACAGGCAAATAAGGCATTCGACCATTTCCGAATTATTTTCTGAAGATGCCCGACGTGCTGAACATATGTCGCTGACGATGGGAGAGTTGTATCTCGACTATTCAAAAAACAGGCTAACGAGAGAGACTGTTGATCTTTTAGTCGTGTTGGCAAAAGAGTGTGGTTTGCCTGAAAAAACGCTCGCGATGTTCGCTGGTAAGAAAATTAATTTCAGTGAACATCGCGCTGTTTTGCATACGGCATTGCGTATGCCTGTGGGGGGAAGCGTTTATCTTGATCAAAAAAATTTGATGCCAGAAATCCAGCAAGGATTAACGCAAATGCGCATATTGTCCGATCAAATCAGGGGCGGGCATATGGCTGGCTATACAGGACGTAGGATTAGAAATATTATCAACATCGGCATCGGCGGCTCAGATCTGGGGCCGGTAATGGCTTTTGAAGCATTGCGATTTTATAGCGACAGAGCGTTGTGCTTTCGTTTTATTTCTAATATCGATAGTAGCGATTTTATCGAATCGACCCGTGATCTGAATCCCGAGGAATGTTTATTCATTGTCTGTTCTAAAAGTTTTACCACGACTGAAACATTGAGTAATGCCTACCTGGCAAAAAACTGGTTGCTAGAAAAATTAATCCATCCGGAAGCCATAGCACAGCACTTTATCGGGGTTTCTGGAAATGAGCATGGCGTCGCGGATTTTGGAATTGATATTTCAAAGATGTTCGTTATCTGGGATTGGGTGGGAGGACGTTATTCCATTGATTCAGCAGTAGGTTTGTCGACGATGATTGCGATAGGTGCCGAACGGTTCAGCGAACTATTGTCCGGGTTGCATGAAATGGACGCGCATTTTTTGCATGCACCAATGGCGCAAAATATGCCATTGCTATTAGGACTTGTTGCGATCTGGAATAACAATTTTTTGAAGGCCACTAGCACCGCAGTTTTACCTTATTCTTACTATCTGAAACGTTTCCCAGCCTACTTGCAACAATTGTCAATGGAAAGCAATGGCAAGCACGTTGACGTCAATGGTAAAACGTTGAAAATATCTACGAGCCCAGTGTATTGGGGGGAGCCTGGAACGAATGGTCAACATTCTTTTTATCAATTTCTGCATCAGGGCACGGCGCTCGTAGCCACAGACTTTATTGGCTTTTGTAAGCCTTTGCATGAGCACATTACGCAACACAACATCTTGATGGCAAATTGCTTTGCACAGAGCGAAGCACTGGCGTATGGATGTAGTGCGCAACAGTTGAGGGAAGCGCATGTGCCTGAGGATGTCGTTTTGCATCAGGTATGTGACGGTAACCGTCCTGGCAACACCATTTTAGCGAAGTCATTAACACCCAGAAGTCTGGGGCAGTTAATTGCCCTATACGAACACAGTGTATTTACCCAGGGTGTAATTTGGAATATCAACTCGTTTGATCAGTGGGGTGTCGAGTCAGGAAAAAAAATGGCAAAAAACATGACGCAAGAACTTCAGGAAAGCCCGGATAGACCGGACCCAGAGTCATTGCACGATGGTTCAACCCGTAAATTGATGAAGTATTACGTTGCTCACAGGGATGGCTAATATGTGGATCCACCCATTAGCGGGAAAACCCGTCCCAGCTAACATGCTGGTCAATATACCGCGCTTGATTGCAGCCTACTATACTGAACGCCCCGATGTTTCATTCGTTGCACAGTCTGTTATTTTCGGCACTTCTGGTCATAGAGGCAGCTCTTTTACTCTGAGCTTTAATGAGTGGCATTTGCTGGCAATTGCACAGGCTATTTGCGATTACCGTGCAGAACATGGAATACATGGGCCGCTTTACCTGGGGATAGATACGCATGCTTTGTCTATCCCGGCACAAGACAGCGTGTTACAAGTTTTGGTTGCCAACGGCGTCACTGTCTTTATCGCACCCGATGCAGAATATACGCCAACACCGGCAATTTCATTAGCAATATTAGCCTTTAATTACGGCCGTCAGTCGGGCTTTGCGGATGGCATCGTCATTAGTCCTTCACATAATCCACCAGAATTCGGCGGTTTGAAATATAACACTTGTCAGGGAGATGGCGCTGATGTGCCTGCTACAAGTTGGATCGAAAAAAAAGCAAATGAATTTTTGCGCCTGAATTTGCACGGCGTTAAAAGGGTATCAATCGAGCAAACCAGACACGCCCATTTTATCCATTATTATGATTTTCTTGGACATTATGTTGATGCTTTGTCTGAGGTGTTGGATATCGAAGCGATGCGGCACGCCGCCTTACATATCGGCGTTGACCCTATGGGTGGTGCAGGGGTCCATTACTGGGAGAGAATCGCCGAACAATACGCACTTGATCTCGATATCATTGATACCCAAGTGGATGAACGTTTTGCATTTATGACTTTGGATTGGGATGGAAAAATCCGACTTGATCCTTCTTCTGGCTATGCAATGCAGAGATTGATACAGCGTAAAGACGATTTTGACATCGCATTTGCCTGTGATACGGACCATGACAGACATGGCATCGTGACGCCGGATTGTGGATTGATGCCGCCGAATCATTTTCTTGTGGTGGCGATCGATTATTTGTTTCAGCACCGGCCACAATGGAATAAGCACGCGGCAATTGGAAAGAATGTGGTCTGCACTCAGCTCATCGATCGCGTTTCAAAATCCTTGGACAGAGCAGTGTATGAAACACCCGTTGGATTTAAATGGTTTGGTGGCGTGCTATATCACGGGGCGCTCGGCTTCGCCGGAGAAGAGAGTGCAGGTGCTACGTTTCTGAGGCGCGATGCTAGCGTCTGGACTACCGACAAAGACGGCATAGTGATGGGTTTGCTCGCAGCTGAAATAAAGGCGACAACTGGAGTAAGCCCGGGAGAACAATATCAAATCTTAAGCGAGAATTTTGGTCATCCTTCAAGTGGCCGGATTGAAGGCGTGGCTAATCAGGCACAAAGAGCAATGCTGTCTAAATTGATTTTTCCTCAATTGGAAAAGACTGAATTTGGCGGTGAGCAGGCCGTCCGGACTTTGACCGAAGCTACCGGCAATCACCAAGCCATCAATGGGCTCAAAGTCATGACTGAAAACGCCTGGTTTGTAATTCGTCCATCTGGAACTGAAGATCTGTACAAAATTTATGCTGAAAGTTTTTTGGGTGAGGCTCACTTGCAATGGCTTTTGAAAGAGGTTCAAGCTGTGGTGCTTCATTTGATTTCTATGAAGACGCCACTTCCTTCCATCTGATTTTGTAAGTCTTGTTAAGAACGCTAGCGCACAGAAAAAGACATGGCAAAGCGGTATAACTGAGATATCAGAATTCACTCAGATAAAGGGAATATGCCATGATGAAAGCCTGCTTGTCACCGGAAATGCGAAATGCCATAGATGCCTATTGGCGTGCAGCTAATTATTTGTCGGTTGGGCAGATTTATTTATATGCAAATCCTTTGCTCCGACGACCATTGGTGATGGGAGATGTCAAGCGCATGCTGCTAGGGCATTGGGGGACAACGCCGGGGCAGAATTTCATTTATGTCCATCTAAATCGCATCATCAAGAAGTACGATCTGGATATGATTTATATTGCCGGACCCGGTCACGGTGGACCAGCCGTGGTTGCGAATACCTATCTTGAAGGTACGTATAGTGAAATCTATCCGGAAATTAGCCAGGATGAGGCCGGATTGCAAAAGCTATTCCTACAATTTTCTTTTCCTGGCGGCATTCCGAGTCACGCGTCGCCTGAATGTCCGGGCTCAATACATGAGGGTGGCGAATTGGGTTATTCGCTTAGCCATGCCTTTGGCGCCGTGTTTGATCATCCTGAACTGATTGTGGCGTGTGTTATTGGTGATGGAGAAGCAGAGACCGGTCCTCTGGCGACCGCCTGGCATTCAAATAAATTTTTAAATCTCGAGCACGATGGCGTGGTGCTGCCGATATTGCATTTGAATGGCTATAAAATTTCTAACCCAAGCATCCTTGCCAGGATACCTCGTGAAGAGCTGGAGCAACTATTACAAGGTTACGGGTGGATGCCGTATTTTGTCGAAGGCGATGAACCTGACCTGATGCATGAAGCCATGGCGGCGACTCTCGATATCGTGATTGAAAAAATCCAGGCGATACAATATGAGGCGCGAACCATGGGAGAATTGCAGAGGCCGCGTTGGCCAATGGTGGTGCTGTGCTCTCCCAAAGGTTGGACAGGTCCTGAGGTTGTAGATGATCTGCAAATCGAAGGCACATTTCGTGCCCATCAAGTGCCCTTGATGGTCTCCGCGAATACACCACCTTCGCATCTTGTTATGTTGGAAAACTGGATGCAAAGTTACAGGCCGCATGAGTTATTTGATCAGGCAGGTAAGCTAGTTCCAGAATTAGCAGCCTTAGCACCCAAAGGCCAACGGCGTATGGGGTCGAATCCACATGCCAACGGTGGCTTGTTGTTACAAGATTTGCTGTTACCTGATTTCCGTGCGTATGCCGAAACCTTGCAACAGCGTGGCATGCTCGGAATTGGTGATATGCACGTTCTGGGAAGATTTTTGCGTGATATTGTTGTTTCCAATAAGGCGCGACGTAATTTTCGACTATTTGGGCCAGATGAAACCTTATCCAATGGTTTAGAGGCAATCTTCAAAGTTACAGCAAGACAATGGAATGCGAAAATCGTTGCCAACGATGAATTTCTTTCGCAGGACGGTATGGTGCTCGACAGCATGCTCAGCGAACACCAATGTGAAGGTTGGTTGGAGGGTTATTTACTCACTGGGCGGCATGGTGTGTTTACATGCTATGAAGCGTTTATACACATTATTGACAGCATGTTTAATCAACATGCGAAATGGCTTAAAGTCGCTGCACAATTGCCCTGGCGCGCCAAAATCGCTTCTCTCAATATTATTTTAACTTCGCATGTATGGCGACAGGATCACAATGGTTTCACGCACCAGGATCCGGGTTTTATCGATTATGTATTGAATAAGAAAGCATCGATCATTCGTGTGTATTTACCGCCGGATGCAAATTGTTTGCTATCGGTGATGGATCATTGCCTTCGCAGTCGACATTACGTCAACGTCGTGATTGCCGGAAAACATCCGGCGCCACAGTGGTTGAGCATGGAAGCAGCGGTCACACATTGTACGCAAGGAATAGGCATCTGGGATTGGGCCAGCAATGATCAGGGCGGGACGCCTGATGTGGTGATGGCTTGCTGCGGCGACGTGCCTACATTGGAAACCCTGGCAGCGATTTCTATTTTGCGCGAATATCTGCCTGATTTAAAAATACGATGTATCAATATCGTTGATTTGTCGCGATTGCAGCCCGCTACGGAGCACCCTCACGGGTTGTCGGATACGGATTTCGATGATTTATTTACGACACATCAACCAGTTGTTTTTGCTTTCCATTCATATCCATGGTTGATTCGTCGGCTCACTTATGACCGCATCAATCAAAAAAATATCCATGTCCATGGTTATCAAGAAGAAGGCACGATCACCACTCAGTTTGATATGACTGTGTTAAACGAGCTTGATCGTTTTCATCTGGTGATGGATGTCATCCATCATCTTCCACAAGCAACTGATAAAACTCGACGACTAAAACAGCTACTTGAAGAAAAACTGATTAAACACGGACAATATATCCGTCAGTATGGTGAGGATATGCCTGAAATTCGTGATTGGCATTGGAACCCGACGCAACAAAATTCTGCAACGGAGTAAACAATGAGCCAAATGGAACAGAGAGAATTGCAGGCACGCAAACAGGATATTGCACTTGATATGTCAGAATTACTTGAAAAGTATCGCGCCATATTTAGTTGGGATATTCCAGAGGTCGATATCAACGCAGTTGACGAGGTGGTTCTCGCAGAGATGGAACTCGCGGTCAAACATCTCTTGCAAGCCAGACGGAATCAAAAAATAAATAAGGCTCAGCAATCAAATGTTGATAAATAAAATGCGAACTTTGATAAAAGTGATGTTTGCAGACGGTAAGGGAATACTTGCGATGGATGAAAGCAATTCCACCTGCAATGAACGATTTATTGAACTTGGCATTCCTGCAACTGAAGAAAATCGCCGGGCGTGGCGGGAGTTGATATTGACGACTCCCAATTTACATCAAGGTATCGGGGGCGTTATTCTCTTTGACGAGACCGTCTACCAACAGCAGCATCACGGTGCTGCATTTTTACAAATTTTACGTGAAAATAACATCCTGTTTGGAATAAAAGTCGACAAGGGTCTGCAATCATTGGCATTACATCCATCCGAAAAAGTGACGAGTGGTTTGGATGGTTTGAGGGCGCGATTGAATACTTACGCTGGTCTTGGTGCCGTGTTTACGAAATGGCGTGCAGCGATATCCATCACAGAATCGCTTCCTACATTGGCATGCATAGAAACGAATGCTGATGCCCTGGCAAGATTTGCTGCCTTATCGCAAGAGGCTGGTCTGGTTCCTGTCGTTGAACCGGAAGTGATGATGAGCGGCACACATAATATTGAGCGATGCCAGCAAGTTACTACACAATTCTTGCTGTCCGTATTCAGACATCTCAACCAGCAAGAAGTCGTATTGGAAGCAATAATCTTAAAACCAAATATGATCTTGCCTGGTGCCGACTGCTCCATGCAGGCCGATACCGATATCATCGCTAATAAAACCATCGCCTGTTTGCTTGAGACGGTTCCCGCTGCCGTTCCTGTCATCGCGTTTCTGTCTGGCGGCCAGTCCGGTGATCTGGCGTCGACCAGACTCAATGCGATGAATCTCAAAGATAATCGTCATGCAAATACGCCGGATGGTTCGATAAATCAGCAACAAACCTTGCCGTGGCAATTAGCTTTTTCATTTTCACGCGCGATACAAATTCCTGCAATACAAGTATGGAGTGGCGTTCCGGAACGTAAAAAAGCCGCCCAAGATGCTATCTATCGGCGGGTTTGTGACAATCAACGTGCTCGTAGAGGGGTCTATCACCAGCTTCCCGAATCGCCAGTTGGTCGCGCTGTCACTGCGACTCAGAAGCAATGACGGCCCCATTGCCGCTAAGGATTTTTGTTATCCGGCATGGTCAGACTGCCTGGACCGTCTCGGGTCAGTATACGGGTACAACGGATATTCTGCTTTCGCCGAAAGGTAAATTAGAAGCTCACTATTTACGGCAATTACTGCGCAAATATACCTTCACATCAATTTTTTGTAGTCCTCTGCGACGTGCCAGACAAACCTGTACGCTGGCCGGTTTAGCCACGCACGCCATCGTCAGGGATGATTTGACCGAATGGAACAATGGATGCGATGAAGGATTAACGCCAGCACAGATTCAACTTGCAAGGCCGGGCTGGCGTTTTTTCAGAGATGGTCCCGACGGTGGAGAATCCCTGGAGCAGATTGAGCACAGAGCCGATCGTTGTCTGGCTGATTTCGCTCAACTACAGGGCAATGTGGCAGTATTTTCACATGCCCATTTTTGTCGCGCGTTAGCGGCAAGGTGGATACATTTTCCGGTGGCAGATGCGCAACATTTTTTACTTGATACGGCGTCGTTTGGCATCTTAAGTTATGAACATAACGACCCGGAAGCAGCTGCTATTACTCTTTGGAATTCGGCTGCGCTCGACCGGAGAATATAAAGAACTTCACCGAATAAGTTTGCGTTTCGATCAGTGAAGTTGCCTCACGCTATCTTGTTAACTCATAAAAAAATCAGCGGGCTCCCTTAAAATGCTTTTGCCCGTCATTCTTATGTCTGCCTGCGACTTCTTCGCGTTCGTTCTTTTCTTGCAGTTCTTTGATGCTTGATGGCTGCTGAGAAGGTGGCGCTTTCCTTTCTTCTTTCTTTTTGGACATCGTCAGAATCTCACGTTTCAGAGATTCAATATCTTCGTCTGAAGAATAGTCTTTATTTGAACGTTTTAGCAAACGGGGGATAGGCTTGCTGATATCAGTAGCTTTGGTTGCATTCGAAATAATCATGGTGTTCTCTCTCTATGAAAAAGTAGATGCCGGGGTGTTCTGAGTCTGGTTGTGTTGGTTTAGCATTGGAAATTGCTTCATGAGAGTTACATCGATATTCTTATTTTGTCTTTCACATGCTTGACTCCCGGCGCGTTCCAGGCTGCCTGATTGGCGAGATCACGCTCGACCCAGCTGTGAGTGTTTCCCGCAAGCGTCACAGTACTTCCATCAACGTGGACGGTGATATTGGCACTTTCCGTTTTTGCCTGACGTTTTAATGCCACTTCAATGTCGCTTTGCACGACTTGCGCTGCAATAGACGGTTCAAGATTAATATCATTGCTTACCCCGGTTACCCCCATCAACCTTCGTACTGCATCGGCAGCTGAATTGCGTTGATACTCCCACTCTACGTTGCCAGTGAGAGTGATCCAACCTCCTTCGACCATGACTTTAATACTGTCTGGAGGAATGTACGAAGCCCATGCAAGTACATTAGTAGCTGTACGAGCGATGTCAGCGTCGTCGCGTTTGCTAGAACCAGGTAAATTGACTTCGATTTCTATTGCCAATGCATCGACACCAATAACGCGTCGGACTGCACGCTCGGCATTCCACTTTTCAATAAAACTGTTAACGTGACCGGACAAGGTGACAACGCCGTCTTTGACCTCGACTCCTATGCTGTTCGCTGGAAGAGAAGGATCCCAATTGAGTTCTGCAATCACGTCACGTTTTAATTCCGTCGATGTTTTCACTTTATTTCTCCTGAATGGATGGAATTTTCATTCTGAAATTTGGTGTTGCGTCTGTATGTACGGTGCCACGCTTTGTTGAATATTTCTAATTATGTTAGACGCCGCACAGAACGCTATTTCATGTTCTTTTATAAGTAATCTGAGGTCGTTGCTACAACGGCGTGTGGATTTCAATATATAAAAAAGGATGAATAAAAATGATCAAAAGAACGTACACCGTAGGATTATTCCTTGTGGCAAATCTATTGATTAGTACGCCAGGCATTGCGCAGGTGGCGGGCTCAACCACTGTTCTTGGCGTGACGGTTATTGAGGCGCGGCAAGTGGCGATGGGATGGAGTGTGAAAAAGAGTATTTTTGGCCGCGAAGTCTATAACGATGCTGGCGTTAGCGTAGGGAAAATCGAAGACGTCATCATTTCGCCTGAAAAGAACGTGACCTATTTCATCGTCAATGTTGGCGGGTTTATTGGTATCGGTGGGCATAACATTGCGATTCCGATCTCTCAAATCGTTGAGCAAAGTGGCAAGATCGTCATCCCGGGTGCCACCAAAGAATCTATCAGAAATTTACCGCAATTTGATTACGCGAGTGATACCGCAAAAAGAGATGCATTTGTAAAGAGTGCTGAAAGTGATTTGGCTATTGCCAGAGAAAAAGCCAATGAATTGCAAAAAAAATCAGCACTTCTGAGTGGCGAAGCTAAAACAAAAATGGACCAAAAATACGCCTTGTTGCAAGTGGAAATTCAAGTCGTAGAGAAAAAAATGGGCGAAATGAAACGTGCAGGTGCCGCAAGATGGCAGGAGTTCGAAAATGACTTGAACGTCGATATTTCACACTTAAAGTTAACACTAGCCAATCTAGATCGATGAATTGCACTAATTCATAACCACTAATCATGGCATCAAAACGCCATGTTGATGAAAGATCGTATGACTTATGCAAACCTGATGGTAAATCTTGAGCTTGGTGCGGATAACCACAATTTAATCCATGTAACAGGGCAGTTGGCTGAACGGTTTAATGCGAACGTGATAGGCATCGTCGGTTGCAGTCCAATGCAAATGCCATACGGTGACGGGTATATCAATGGTGATCTGATGAAAGATGAGCTCGATAGAGCGCAAGCGGAAATGCTTGTGCTGGAAACTGAATTTCGCACATCTTTACAATCGATCACCGGCCGTCTTAGCTGGCGTTCTTCGGCAATATGTCCGTCCATCGCTGACTACGTGGTTGGAGAAGCATGTATTGCAGATCTCTTGATTACGAAAGCCGCTGACCACGTAGAGTCAGAATCTACCCGGCACATGAATAATGGTGATGTACTAATGCAACTAGGGCGACCAATGATGCTGGTTCCTGCTAGTTGCCGCGAGCTGCATTTACAGACCATGATGATTGCCTGGAAAGACACAATGGAATCCAGGCGGGCAATTTACGATGCTCTACCTATGCTAAAAAAAGCGACAAAAGTCATATTAATGGAAATTGCCGCACTTGACGAACAAGACAATATCAAGACGCAACACGCTGTGGTTATTGAGTGGCTTTCGCGTCATCAAATTAAAGCGAACTCTCTGACCATTGTCGCAGCGAATGACGAGGCAGAAAAGTTGAGAGAAATCGCGACAGAAATGAATGTTGACTTACTTGTGGCTGGTGCTTATGGGCATAGCCGTATTCGTGAATGGATCGCCGGTGGGATGACGCGCGAAATATTACAGTCACAGACCTATTGTTCGATCTTGTCGCATTAACCTTGGCTATTGTGGCTCACACTCGCATTTTGAAATACCGGCCTAAATCATTTTTTTCTCTCCGTAGTAGAAATCCAGAAATTTTTAACAGCTAATTCGCTCTGAAAGCACATCATGCACATCGCTAAAAAATCTGAAATGAATAAACAATCGATTCGTCTCGCTGCATCGAATATCAATGATGGTGCGGTAACGGCAGGTTATAAAGCCGATCGGGAAGATGTTATAAAGATGCTCAATGATGCATTGGCAACTGAGCTGGTATGCATGTTGCGCTATTTACGTCACTATTACACGGCCTCCGGTTTGCATAACCGACCAGTGAAAGCTGAATTTTTACAACACGCCTTAGATGAACAAGACCACGCACACGAGTTGGCAGAGCGTATTGTTCAATTGAACGGCAAACCTGATTTTAATCCTGAGACCCTACTGTTACGTAGTCATGCAGAATACAATGAGTCGACAAATATCCACGAAATGATTAAATCTAACCTGGTTGCGGAACGCATTGCTATTGAGACCTATCGTCAGATGATCGAAAATTTAGAGGATACCGATCCGACAACCAAGAATATGTTGGTAGGCATCATGACTACCGAGGAAGAGCACGCTGACGATATGCGCGATTTGCTTACCTGACAGAAAAAATACTCATCCTGCAGATGCCACAGGATGAGTATTGAGTGAATACTCCAAATTGCAGTTGACTATCAGCGCGAATGTTCAGAGGTGGTTTTTGCATTCGCCAAATCTTGTTGCAATTGAGATTTTGCATCCTTGCTACATTGCTTTCTGTCTGCGGTTGCGACATTTTTACAAACCAGAATTGATTCCTGATAGACGGCGTAGGCTTCTTTTTTTAACGTTGCCAAGTATGCTTGCGGTGTACTTTTCTCCTGGTACCAGCGCTGCGGGTCGCCGCGCTGCTCTATATCATTGTCGTGCCGTTCGTAGGCAAAACTAGGGCACACTACGCTATTAAAGGTCAGAAACAGCAGAGTAGTAACAACGAAATTGCTTCTTGCATTTTGTGTAGATGGTGAAATCATGATGGCTCCAGTAACTTTTTATATGCGACCAGTGAGTAGCAAGATAAGTAAAATAACGATGATGAGACCACTTAAGCCGCTAGGTGCATAACCCCAATTCCGGCTATGTGGCCAAGCCGGCACTGATCCTACAAGAAAGAGAATCAAAAGCACCAAAATGATCAGACTCATAGCAAGTTCCCATTTGCAGTTTCATTTTTTTTGAGTTCTTCTTTAAAAAAATTGTAGGAAGCAATAAATGTGTGTTGTAAGACTTCAATATGTTCCATCATGTTGTCCCATTGATCGATGCTTGCATTTTTCATTTCCTCCAATTTAACCCGCATCTCATTTAATTTTTCATGGAGATTGAGCATTTCTTTATCGTAAGCTGAACTCGCCTGGGTTGATTTATCTTTGATGGTTTTTTCCAAATCATCCAGAGTACGATTGAGTTCATTCAGTTGCGAATGAATTTTGCTGATGTATGTTTCACGTTGGTCCATGATGATTTCCATTTTTATAGGTGAAGAATTGCTTCGAAGCAGGGATGTGGTCAGAAGAGTAAATTCAAATTTTTGAATATTCCCCGCGCTGGTATTTCCATTGTTGAATGTAATCAAAGTTATCTTGCATTTCGTCTGGATAGAGGCTCTGATCAAATGGTATTTGAAGAGACTCCTCAAATTTCCGGACTTTTTTGCCGCTAACGAAATAGGCGAGGGAGGTGCCAAAAAGGGTTCCAATAAATGCGCCTGAGAAGGCGCCGGAACATAATGCCAAGATGCTTGACGATAAGATAGGGGCTGAGACTGGATTGCCCAATACTGCATGGCAGAGCCAGAATGAGATTGCACCTATCAGACTGCCTGAGCAGACTCCGTACATGCATCCTTCCATTAAAACTAAAGGTGAATTACCGGCAAAGTTTGACACCGTGTCTAACGAGACCTTGCGTTTTAATGAGCGTATTAATTGTGGATTGTCGTTGCGTTCCATAGCTGGCTTCCATTCACCGAAAGCGTGATTGCAGAAATCGATGATTTATTTACGGCTTGTATAAAAATGTGTAAAAAGTGCCACAATTCTGGCTTATGGATATCGAGATTGACTGATCAACTCTTTCATCGCACTTATCGCGTCGCCGATGCTTCCCTCTAACTTTTTACATTGGTATTGCACTTTCTTTTGTCGCGCCTCACACGGATTCGTTTTCGCATTGACTACCCTTGATTGAGACAGAAAAGTAAACCTTTCCACCCTGATATTTTCTCCGATCTTGTTCACTTAGCTTCTCCGTATTTGCATCTGGTTGGATATTGCATTCAAATTAGGTCATCTCACTTATCAGGTCTGTACGTTGGCGAACGATCATCGTCTGTCGTTCTTCAGCACTTAACAACTGAGTGCTGGATGTCCAAATATTAATGTGCGTTGACGAACGGAAATTTCTTTAATCTCATTCCAAAATACGGACTGGAATCGAAGAAATTATTTCATTTAAAGGTGGGTATGTCTTTTTTATCACTAGAACAAAGTCGGCGTGATATTGCTATAGATTTTCTATTTTATGGCTTTAATACTTCATTTCTGACGTTGCTGCTTTATGCGATATGTCCTTCAAATAAATGGCAAATGAGCCTATTTTTGGTTGCGTTAGGGGTCGTCATTTCTAGCGCGGTAGAGTATTTTTCTCATCGCTTCATTTTGCATGGTTTGAAGCCGTTCAGCGTCTGGCATCATCGCCACCATCAACAACCTAAATCGAGTATCGGTACGCCGACGATTGTGAGTGCGGCGCTCATCTTGGTTTTGATTTTTTTGCCAATGTGGCTTTTTACAACTTCCTTTTACGCGATCGCTATCACACTGGGTGTGGTTATCGGATATGGGGCTTACATCGTCACACATCATGCTACTCATCACTGGAAGGGACGCAATAGATGGCTGGTAAACAGGAAGCGATGGCATGCCTTGCATCATTGCGTGAATCCTGATTGCTGTTATGGCGTCAGCAGTTCTTTTTGGGATCATTTGTTCGCGACTGGAACGAAGAAGATAAAAGTCGAAAGCAAGTACTGAATCATATTTTTGGTTTCGTTACTCTCATCTCAAAATTTTCTTACCTTTATTTCAGCCCAGATTACCTCGCTTAACCGGAGAGCATTATGAAAACGAAATTATGCCAAGTGGGAGGCAGATTTCTTTCTGTCCTCGTGGTTCTTGTAGCAATGTGTTCCGGGTCAGTCTTTGCGCAAAATATATTGACGCAGCAAAAATTAGATCAGTTACTGGCACCGATCGCATTGTATCCAGATGCATTGCTGAGTCAGGTATTAATGGCCGCAACTTATCCGCTGGAAGTGACTCAGGCAGCCGCATTTGTGCAAAAAAATCCGCAATTGCATGGCGATCAGCTGGCGCAAGCCTCAGGTACAACGCAGTGGGATGTGAGTATCAGATCCCTGCTGCCGTTTCCTTCTGTATTGCTAATGATGGAGCAAAATTTGCCGTGGACGCAGCAACTTGGTGATGCTTTTTTAGGGCAACAGCAAGCGGTGATGGACACAGTCCAGGAGCTACGTAGCAAAGCCAGCCAGGCAGGGCATCTGCGCAGTGATCAGCAAGAGCAGGTGATTGCTGACAACGGTTATATCAGCATAGAACCAGGCACGTCGGATCAAATGTATGTTCCTTATTACAATCCCGACGTCGTGTATGGCAACTGGTGGTGGCCGGATAGTCCGCCAATTTACTGGCAACCGCCCATTATTTATCGTTCGCCCGGCTATAACAATGAATTGATCAACGGCATGGCGTTTGGGATAGGAATAGGTATTGTTGGTTCCCTGTTTCTGGATGCACGTCTAGATTGGCATCGCCATCACATGATGGTCTATCCTGAAGGTCAGCGCGGGCGTGCAGCAGGTGGCGGCAGCCCATGGCGGCACCTGCCACAACATAGGCAAGGTGTCGCGTATAGATCCGATGACGTGCGACAGCAGTTTGCGCCGCAAAGACCTTCAACACCAAGTAGTGTAATGAGGGAAAATTTTCGTGGCAGGATTGCACCTGCTGTCATAGCAGAGCCAGTTGCCGCTCCAATAAGGGGGGCGGCCTGAAACAGCGCAGCCTCAGGCATCTTTTCATCACATGACGAATCAGGCGGCGGCGCCGATCCAGGTACATCGTTTGCCTGAGGCAAAGCCTATGCATCAAGTACAGCGCACGAATACGGGTAACTCAGGCGCGTTTGCCCATCCTATGATGCCATCCGGTTCTAGACAAGAAAGCCAGGCACATTCAGCCCGTGGTCAACAAAGCCTGGGACCCGCAGCGCATGCTGGGCCAGCCAGAAGAAATAAATAACGTCATCAGAAAAAGAGAAAAAACCATGAAAACTCTACTCAACATCTTCCCCGTATCTGTCTTCGTATTGATCAATTTGTCTTTGTCGGTGCAAGCTACGGCAATAGAAATCGGTAAGCAGGTTTTTACTGCACATAGCGCTCCACCTAATTTAAAACAGCTCTCTTTTACTACGCCTGAGGAGGCTGTTATTCAGTTGGTGGATGCATTACGACAAAACGACCACGTGAGGGTGCGAAAGATACTCGGAGAAAAAGCAATACCGGAAGAATATTCCAGCGACAAGTTATTTAATCAAATGTCCTATGAGAAATTTTTACTCGCCTTTGATGAGAAAAACTCTCTAGATTTGCTGAATAATGACAGAGCGATCATCATCGTTGGTGCGCTTGATTGGCCATTACCGTTTCCGTTAGTAAAAAGTCGCACTCAATGGCATTTTGATGGTGTGGCCGGTGCCCGCGAATGGAAAAATCGTCGTATCGGTAGCGATGAAATAGCCGCCATACAAGTTTCACTGGCCTATGCGGATGCTCAACGCGAATACGTTTTGATGGACCGAAATAGTGATGGGCTACTTGAATATGCACAAAAAATTGCGAGCACGCCGGGCAAACATGATGGACTGTATTGGGCCACAGGAGAAAATGAGAGTTTATCGCCGATGGGACAGGCATTTGCCGATGCACATCAAAGTTTGCAGCGACGAATGCCCGCCAATAGTGGCCATGCTTATCACGGCTATTATTTCAAAATCCTCACTGCACAAGGTAGCTCTGCTCCGGGCGGTGCTTTTAGCTATTTGTCAAAAGATAGAATGATAGGTGGTTTTGCACTCATTGCGTACCCTGAAAAATATGCAATTACCGGTGTCAAAAGTTTTATGATCAGTCATCAAGGCATCGTTTATAGCAAAGACTTAGGCAGCAGAACACAGACGTTGATACCAAAAATCATCACGTACAACCCGGATACGAGTTGGACTAAAGAGTCTGATTAAAAAATGTTGAGTGACTTGTTGAATGTAAAAAAGCGGCCAATCGTAACAATGGCCGCTTTTTTCATTCAAGGATTAAAGTTTGGAAGGCGAGCTTATTGCACCCGTTTTTCGATGGTAATTTGATCCACTTCGACACGGCGGTTAGGCTCCAGACATTCGATTAATTTTGCTTTTGATTTTTCAGAACATTGAACGATAGGATTGCTTTCACCTTTGCCGATGGCGCTCATTCTATTCCCAGCAACGCCTTTGCCCTCTAAATATGTCTTCACCGCGTTTGCACGCTGTTCAGATAGCTTCTGGTTGTATTTTTGGGTTCCGATGCGATCGGTATAACCAGTAATGACGACGTTATCAATTTGGGTATTGGTGTTGAGTGCATCAGCAATGCCATCTAGTTTTGGTTGGTTTTCAGCTAAACGAGCGCTATCAAAGCCAAATAGTTCTGTTGCTGACAGGTTGATTTTTTCAAATCGGGCTGGCGGCGGTGGGACAGGTATTGTGACTATTGGTGGCGTCGCAGTGACGTTGGGTGGTGGCGGTGCTGGTGGTGCCTGTGGTACTGGACGGCTTGGTGTTTTATCAAACGCATAGACTAATGCGAACGATAAAAAGCTGTTACTTGCTTGTTTGAAGCCAAAATCGGCTCCGCGCAAGTAAGCATGTACTTTGCGCCAGTCAGCTTGCAAGCTGAATTGATCGCTTAAAACATATTGAACGCCAACACCCAGATTGGCATTTGGTGAATAGCGGTCGGCAATTCCATTGGAAGAATTCATGCGATCTCGTTCAGCACCGACACCGATGACGATAAATGGTCGTAGTGCTTCGCGAGAGAATAAATACAGACCATCGATGCTATACGCGTTTTGGTAAAAGCGTTGATAACTGTTTTTGCTTTGTGTGTAGGTGGTGCCAAGTTGTATATCAATATTGTCGGAAACAGGTTTACCTATTCTGAGACCGGCACCGTAAGAGGTTGAGCCCGGTCCGAAGCCATCATCAATATCGGCCGCATGTAAGCTAGGCGCAATATACCAGGACGGATTATAGTCCTCAGCGATGGCGCCAGAGGTCATAACCCCGGCGCTAATGCTAAAGAGCGCAGTCAGTGCAATATTTATTTTTTTACGGGATTGCATAATAGCTTTCGAAGAAATAAAAAGACACAAGGAAGAGGTCAGCTGAAATTGCTTTGGCTGTAAATTCCTGCTTTTAATAAGTGATGAATATAGGGTGGTGCAACGCACCCCCTGTATCTCATTACAACATTCTTCATCGCACAGATTGCTAAGAATTTGTCGATATGTAGTGATGAAAATAAATGTATGACTAAGCTTAGTTTTTTGTTAGTTTTTGTTCGGTACGCTATCAGACAATGGTGTAGAAAAACCACATAAAATTGCGGCAATGGACAGCGTGATTTACTTCTTAATTTATTTCTTAATTTCATTACCGATCACACCACCGACAACGGCACCGCCAACGGTACCAACGCCGCTACCGCCGGTAAGGACTGCGCCAGCAACCGCCCCTGCACCAGCACCAATGCTGGTATTTTTTTGTTGTGTAGTCATTCCCGCACAAGCACTTAGGCTAATGATTGTGATGGTCAATAGTGCGCTAGTAGAAATGGTAGGAAGATATTTCATGATGAACTCCAGGAAAAGATAAAATGAATAGTAAAAAGCAACGTGATAGTAGATGTTAAGCACTAAGTGGCTGACCACGATGGTGTTCGTGAAGGTGCTTTGCCACTGAAATGTTGCCCACCTAATTCGGATAAAGTTTGATATTCCAGATATTTTTTCAATACATCTTGCTGCGCTTGTTCTAACAAGGCTGCGGCTTCTGGCTTGTTTTCCGTAATCAAACTACTGAAGCGGATTTCGTTATAGGCATAGTCTTGCAGCGGAATATCAGGCGCTAAAGAATCAAGACAAAATGGATTAACTCCGGTACTAATCAACGCAGGATTAAAGCGAAGTAGTGGCCAGAATCCACTTTTTACGGCCAGTTGTTGTTGTCGCATGCCATGACGCATATCAATGCCATGAGCAATGCAGTGGCTATAGGCAAGGATGATTGATGGGCCATCATAAGCTTCGGCTTCTCTGAACGCTAAAATGCATTGTTGTGGATTACTTCCCATTGCCACTTGTGCGACATAGATGTTGCCGTAAGCGATGGCTTGCAATGCCAGATCTTTTCTGGCGACTCGCTTACCCGCTGCGGCAAATTTTGCAACTGCACCTAAAGGCGTGGCTTTAGAGGCTTGACCGCCAGTATTGGAATAGACTTCGGTATCGAGCACCAGAACATTCACATTTCTTCCACTGGCTAAAACGTGATCCAGTCCGCCAGAGTCGATGTCATACGCCCAGCCATCGCCACCGACCAACCAGATACTGCGCCTGACCAGATGATCAACGATTGACAATAGATTGCGTGCCTGATCAGAATGAAGCCGATGAAGAATCTTTTTTAAACTCGCGATGCGTAGTCTCTGCTGTTGAATTTCTGATTCTTCAATTTGTCGGGCACCGAGGATGTCGCTGACAAGTTGATCGCCGATTTGTGGAATCATCACTTTCAGGAGGTCTTTTGCCATCGCTAAGTGTTTGTCAGCCGCGAGCCTGAACCCGAAACCAAATTCGGCATTGTCTTCAAACAGAGAATTTGACCATGCTGGGCCTTGCCCTTTGGCATTCACAGACCACGGCGTAACGGGCAAATTGCCGCCATAAATGGAAGAGCAACCTGTTGCATTCGCAATTTGGGCGCGATCTCCGAACAACTGCGACAATAATTTAAGATACGGCGTTTCGCCGCAACCGGCACATGCACCCGGAAATTCAAATAAGGGTTGCAGAAATTGGACACCACGTACGTTATCAAAGTCGACCAGGGAACGATTGTTGACTGGAATCGTTTCAAAAAATCGCAAATGTTCTTTGGCACTTTCTAATATTGGTGCTTTTTCTACAAGGTTAATGGCCTTTAATGTAGCGTTTGATTGTGTGACGACAGGACAAGCTTCAACACACAGTCCGCAACCAGTGCAGTCTTCCAGATAAACGTCCAGACTAATGCGTTCTTCCGGATAACCGCGCGCATTGATAGCCGCTGTTTTAAAATTGGCTGGCGCACCAGAAAGCTGGTCTTGATTATAAAATTTTGCCCGAATGACGCTATGAGGGCAGACGATAGAGCATTGCCCACACTGGATGCAGGTTTCTGCATTCCATTCGGCGACCCAATCTGAGATATTACGTTTTTCAAAAACGGCAGTACCGGACGGAAAACTACCATCGGCCGGCATCACGCTGACGGGGATGCTGTTGCCTTCCTGGCGTAACATTTTGGCGGTCATTTTTTGAATGAAGATAGGTGCACCAGGTGGCACAGCTGCGATTAATTCCAGCGAATTGCTTACTTTGTCTGGTATCTTGACTTCATGCATGTTGGCGATTGCCATATCGACTGCGGCATGGTTTTTCTCAACGGTGCCGGTACTTTTTCCGCTATAGCTATTGCTAATCGCTGTTTTTATGTGTGCTATCGCCGTTGCCAGTGGTAATACTTCACTTAGCGCAAAGAAGCAGGTCTGTAATATCGTATTGGTCAGGTTGCCTAGTTGCGCTTTTTCTGCAATTGCTTGGGCGTCGATGACAAATACTTTCAATTGTTTATTGATGATGCTCTGTTGCACAGACCGTGGGAATTGATCCCACACCGTGCTTGCAGAGAAAGGGCTATTCAATAAAAATGTCGCCCCCATTGCTGCCAGACCTAATAAGTCTTGCCGGAATAAAAAATCAAAGTGATGGCAGGCGACAAATTCTGCAGAGCTAATCAGATAGGGGGCATGGATTGCTTCGTGTCCGTAACGTAAATGAGAAACAGTTTGCGCCCCGGATTTGTGTGAATCGTACACAAAATAACCTTGGGCAAAGAAGCCAGCGCTTTCTGCCAGTATTTTGACGGTATTTTTATTGGCGCCCACCGTGCCATCTGCTCCCAGGCCATAAAACACCGCGCTTCTATTTTTATCAGGAATCGCAAATTGCGCATCAAAGCTAAGGCTAGTATGTGAGAGATCGTCATCAATGCCAACCGTAAAACCGTTTTTAGGTTCCGCTTTTTGTAGCTCAGCAAAAACCGCCATGACCATGCCCGGGGAAAAGTCCTTTGAACCCAGACCATATCTGCCGCCAATGACTTTTGGCATGATGCCCCGTTTACCGCTCGTATAGTCTTGGGCAAGGGTGGAGACTACGTCAAGATATAAAGGCTCACCACTGGCACCAACTTCTTTGCATTGCTCTATGACTGCGATACCTTTAACACTATCTGGGAGACAGGCAAGGAAATGCGAAGCAGAAAAAGGCCGGAATAAACGAACCTGAATGACACCAATTTTTCTGCCGTTCTGGTTCGCCATTTTGACGGTCGCTTTCACTGTCTCAGCACCAGAACCCATTACAATGATGACGTGTTCTGCATCTGCCGCGCCAGTGTATTCAAATAAATGATAATGGCGACCGGTAAGGGCAGCAAATTGCACCATGACTGATTCACAAATGTCTGGCAAATCTGCATAGTAGGGATTGACGGCTTCTCGCGCTTGAAAAAATGTATCGGGGTTTTGTGCTGTCCCACGAATAAATGCATGTTCAGGATTTAATGCGCGCGCTCTATGTGCCAGAATCAGGCGATCATCGATCATGGCGCGTATTTGCTCATTGCTTAACAAAATCAGGGTATTGAGTTCATGCGAGGTGCGAAAACCATCAAAGAAATGCAGTACCGGAACGCGCGACATTAAGGTCACCGCCTGTGCAATTAAGGCTTGATCATGTGCTTCTTGTACTGAAGCGGAAGACAATAGCGCAAAACCGGTGGTTCTGACGGTCATGACATCTGAATGGTCACCAAAGATCGACAAAGAAGACGTAGCCAATGAGCGCGAAGCAATATGAAAAACCGCACAAGTCAATTCACCAGCGATTTTTATCATGTTAGGCAGCATCAGCATCAGCCCTTGGGATGACGTAAACGTGGTTGTTAATGCCCCTGACTGTAATGCACCGTGAACCGCACCAGCTGCGCCACCTTCACTTTGCATTTCTTGTACTACCGGTACGTTGCCCCATATATTGGTGATACCTTTGGCTGACCATTCATCGGCCAGCTCAGCCATGGTGGAGGAGGGCGTAATTGGAAATATAGCGCAAATTTCATTCACCCTATAAGCGATGTGTGCCACTGCAGTATTACCATCCATGGTCGTATATTTGCTCATGATGTTCTTTCCCGGAACTTTGTCCCGTTACTTTGTGTGAGCTGAGTCTGTTGCTTGTTTTAGCAATCAGATTGAACAAGATCCTGCATCATTTCCATCGCATGACTAGGACAATGATCAACGCACACGGCGCAACCAGTGCACAGATTAAGATTGACCTGGTAGATCGGGGTTTCAGCATGTTTTGAGATGGCGGTTTCCGGGCATGCTGCGTAACAACTGTCACACTCAAAGCAATTACCACAAGATAAACAACGTTTTGCTTCATGCAGTGCCGCGGGCGGTGTTAGTGTGCTGATGACCTCGTCAAAGCTCACTAGTCGTTCTGAACCTTGAAGCTCTTTCTCTTCTAACGAAACTGCCGGACTGTAGACGGGCAAGCGCAACATATCAAAACTCACGACAGGGTGTTTTTTATATGCCTGGTATTTGGTTTTACGCAGCCATGCATCCATATAGGCAGCAGCTTTTTTGCCCATGCCGGTCGCGGCTGTGACGCTATGTTGACCATCGGTGGCATCACCACCGCTAAAAATGCCGTCCACTCCCGTCATGCATTGATTATCAATATGAATATTTCCGTGAGGACTGCGTTGAATTTGCGGTACTTTTACTAAAAAACCACTCGCACAATCCTGACCTATCGCCAGCACTAAGGCATCTGACGGAATATCTTCAAATTCGCCGGTGCCTATAATATTCCCGTCTTCATCCGTTTGCATTTTTTCGACCTTTACGTGGTCTGCAAAGACTTCAGCAACGCCTCGCATCCAGGCGAAGCGTATACCTTCGCTTACGGCTTCTTTCACTTCAAACGGCAACGCACTCATATGTGCGGCATCGCGCCGATAGACAATGATGGTGTCATCTGCCCCAAGGCGTTTTAAAGTGCGCGCCGCATCAATGGCGGTGTTGCCACCACCTAAAACCACCATCTTGCGGCCAATCCGTGGAATTTCTTCTTCATCAAAGTGGTGAAGCAGGGTGATCGCGTCCATGACTTTTCTGGTATCTCGCGTTGGAATATCAATGTGTTTAGAAATTCCGGCACCTATTGCAACAAATACAGCATCAAAATTGCCTGCCTTTTGTTCTTCAACAAGATCACTGACCGCATGGTTTAAAATGATGCGAATGCCGATTTCTTGTAATCGATTAATTTCGGCTGCAACAATATCGCGTGGCAAGCGATAAGCAGGTATCCCATATTGCAACATGCCACCCGGCAGTCCGTTTGAGTCATGAATCTCTACTTCGTGCCCACGCATATGCAAATGATAGGCTGCGGACAAGCCAGCTGGTCCTGCACCGATGATCAGGATACGCTTGCCAGTAGGAGCCGCATCAAATGGTAAGTGCCATTTTTGTGCTATCGCTAAGTCACCGAGATAGCGTTCTACGGCATGAATACTGACGGCGCTGTCTAGCTCATTGCGATTGCATTTGCTCTCACAAGGGTGGTAGCACGCACGCCCATGTATGGCGGGGAACGGATTATCTTTGACTATGGCCTCCCACGCCAGTTGATCGTGCCCGGCTTGCGCATGTGCCAGCCATGCCTGAATATTTTCACCAGCGGGGCAAGCTACATTGCAGGGTGGCAGCAAATCGACATAAATAGGATGTTGTGTCCGGCGAGGACCAACGCCGAGTGATTTTGCCAAATTAACTTCCGGGGTCAGATCTTGTAGTGTCGGCGAGCGCATAGTGAATTGGCCTTAACGATGCTTATTTAAAATAGTTGATTAAGATTTCTGAGCGGCAGCTTGAATATCTGGAGACGCCTTACTTCCAGTCTCTTTAATAAAACAAGCCATGATGATGGCGGCGACGATACCTGCTATGCCGACAATACCTGCCTGTTGAAACGTTTCCATCGTCATCGGTGCGTTGCCAGATAAATGATTTAGCAACCAGCCATAGGCTGGAGCCATCAAGGCACTTAACGTGAAAACCAGAAAATTGATCGCGCCAGTTGCGCTACCTTTGACTTTGTCCGGATTTAATTCTTTGATCATGGTGTACGGAATCATCGCTGCACCCGAGCCTAAGCCGAGCAACAGACCGGGCCAATAAGCTGGCAGGAGTTCTCGTGGCGCGTAAAGAATCACCAAAGAAATCGCCAGCATAAATACGCCGCCAGCGATCAACACCGGTTTTCTGCGACCAATCATATCGGTTAAATAGCCGAGTAAAGGGCAACCAATTACCCAGCCCAAAGGAACCATGGATACTTGTCTGACCGCTTCATTAAATTCAAGTTGCGACGCTACGCGTAAGAATGGTACGCCCCAGATCATGTCACCGATTGTTGTCGGCAAAAATAAGAGCCCAGCACTAAAGCCGCACAAATATGATTGCGGATTGGTCAGAACTACCTTGTAGGGCGCAAACATTGCCCACAAAGAGGTTTTTTTGGAATCAGTTGAAGTCTCAGAACGCGGTGTGAGTATCATCATAACGATGGCGACGATAAAGCACGCAACACCCGCATCGATCCAACATTGTTGCCACGTGATGATCCCGTGTATCAAGGGCGCGACCAGGAATTGCCCTGCTGAACCACCCAGCATCCCAACGCATTGCGTAAAGCCGATTGTGGTTGCCAGATATTTTCCGGGAAACCCATGTGTCGCCAGATAGACTGCACCAGTGAAGGCGAATGCCCCGCCAGCCCCTTGCAGCAGTCGGCCAAACTCTGCCGATAATGAAGAACCCAATCCAAATAAAATTGAACCAGCTGCCAGCATTGCTATCCCGGCAGGTACCACAAGTCTGGCACCGAAGCGATCCAAAAAAGCGCCTGCGATCAGAGCGAATAGAGAATACGTGTAATAGTACAACCCGATTAAGGTGCTGATGCCTAATGCGGTCAATGAAAATGCTTGCGTTAGTTCGGGCAACATCACACCGGGTGCCGAACGCATCGCGTACTGCGCAAAATAAAAAATCAGGCAAAACAACCATGCAACGATAAATTGAATTTGTACTTTACTGCTGACAACGGGTTGCGTTAATACATCTTTTTTTCTGCTGCTCAAACCTGTTACCTGAGAAGTTGCGTTAGAAATGAATGTGGGGTCAGTAGACATCAGAACTCCTGTAAGCAAAAAGGTGCAGCCCGAATTACTTCACTGTATTTGGATAGGTGTGCGTCATCTGTACGGCACCGAACTTGATGTCTAAAAAATGTCTGTACTCGGAATCCTTTTTCTAACGTGGGTTGTCGCACAGATGAAAAGATAGCTGTTGAGCAAAATGATCTTTCCGGGCGGAACAAGAATTTGTGACGTTCAAATCCACTTGAAAGGTTTTATATGCAAAGCGAACATTCTGCAATTTACGTATTTAATACGCACAGTGATGCCGAAGAAGCGATCAGAGCCTTGGGGAAATCAGGATTTGATGTCAAGAAACTGTCTTTAATCGGTAAGGGGTATCACAGTGAGGAACATCCAATTGGCTTTTACAGTACCGGCGACCGCATTAAATCCTGGGGGGGAATTGGCGCATTTTGGGGCGGAATCTGGGGTATGTTAGTTGCTCCGGCAGTTTTTGTTTTACCTGGTCTTGGTGTGGTAGCAATGGCGGGGCCAATTGTGACGACTATTGTTGCTGCATTAGAGGGCGCGGTCGTTATCGGTGGCATATCCGCGGTGGGCGGCGCCTTATCGATGATAGGCGCATCCAGAGACGAACTGATCAAATACGAGACGGCGGTGAAAGCTGATAAATTCGTCTTAATCGTTCATGGCGACGCAGAAGATGTACTACGTGCAAAAAATGAACTGGCTAATTCCCGGGCAGTGGTTGATCTCCAGTAAAAAAGCTCATCTGGTTTGAATGCCGCTACACGGTCATTTGTGTTTGCGGCTTTCAAGAAATCCGGGAATGAACACATTGTGCTGCGCGGTATGCAGCACAATGTGTGCTAGTTCAAAGACGTTGATCCTGCTTATTTTAATTTCAACATCACATTCTTATTTACTTGTATTTTACGAACAAGTTTTTGCACTGGTTTTTCTGCGGCCTCACTTAATTGAAAAATGGCGACGTGGCCAGACAGGGCTGTCGCCAATGTTTGCAAATGTGATGCAGCGCTTGCGGCTTCCTCGACCATCGCTGCATTTTGTTGCGTTACCTCGTCCATTTCATTAATTGCTCTGTGCACTTCGTCAATACCGGTACTCTGTTCCTCGCTGGCTAACATTATTTCACCCATAATATCGGTCACTTTTTTGACGCTTCCAACAATTTCTTCCATGGTGCTGCCGGCTTCGGTTACCAGCTTACTGCCCATTTCGACTTTTTCGACGGAGTCACCAATCAGGATCTTAATTTCTTTGGCAGCCGCCGCGCTTCTTTGCGCGAGATTACGAACCTCACTGGCTACCACGGCAAAGCCTCGCCCTTGATCGCCTGCGCGTGCAGCTTCTACCGCAGCATTTAAAGCCAGAATATTTGTTTGAAATGCGATGCCATCAATGACGCCGATAATATCGACGATTTTCTTAGCTGAACTGTTGATGGACTCCATGGTATGCACCACCCGCGCGACGACCGCACCACCTTTGATAGCTACTTCTGAGGCCGACAGCGCTAATACATTCGCCTGTTTTGCATTGTCTGTATTCTGTTTGACAGTCGAAGTGAGCTCCGTCATTGAGGACGCAGTTTTTTCTAATACTAAGGCTTGCTGCTCGGTACGAAGTGATAAGTCTTGATTGCCGGCGGCGATTTCAGATGAACCTTCATAGATTGCATTGGTAGTGCTGCGTACCTCGCCGACTATCCTGCTCAGACTTTCCCGCATTTCACTCATTGCAGCCAGTACACTACTGTGATCGTTATTCGCAATAAGGATTTCCGCAGCCAAATCGCCAGCAGCGATATTTTGTGCAATGGTGCTGGCATCACCGGGTTCGCCGCCCATTGCCCTGGTAATGGTTCTGGCAATAAAGGTAGCGACAATAGCACCAAAGACGATTGCACCGAGACACATGAGTAGCATTAAGGTCTGAAAACCATTGGCAGTTTTTCTGGCCGAAGCTGATTCAACACGATTTAAATTTTCTTCGTAGTCGATCAATTTATTTATCCGCGCCAGCCATTCTACAAAAGCAGGTTTAGCTTCGTTGAGCAGCAATAGTTTTGCTTGATCAACATCACCCGACTTACGCAACGAGATTACCTGGTTGATCAATGGAAGGGTGCGTACTTCAGTTTCTTTTATACTGCTCAGTATTTGCTTTTCATCATCGCTAATTTCTTTTGAACCTGTAAAAAGCGTATCTAAAGGGCCTGCAGATTTTTCGTAATCCGCCGTGAGACTTGTAATCCGTTCTGTGATCACCTGTAGGTCAGTATCAGTGGGAACTAATACAACATCGCGTAAAGCAATCGCGCGGTCATGAACACTTCCGCGAAAATTAATCGCATAACGTTGTTTTACACTATTGAAATCACCAATGGTGATCAGCCCTCGGGCAATTGAATTTACTTCGCCAACACCGATCGTCGTGACGATACACAGTAAGGCCAAAATAACACCAAAACCCAGCCAGAGTCTGCCTCTGACGGTCAGACCATTTGCGATATTGGAATTCATATTGAGGCCTTAGAAATGAGTATGCTGTGAACGATTTGCTGTCGTTTAGAATCGTATGCAAGCAAGCAAGCAAGTAAGTATCGTAAGATTACTCGCTCGTCTCTTCGCGGATTGGGTTGAATGATGAATCTTCAGGCAGTTGCGGGCTGGAGTATGCCCTAATTCGTCCATGTTCACCTGAGGCGTGAAATAAACAGCGAGTTTAATAGGACTTACACAAATTTATCCTTGATAACAATAAAACCTGAAAAAGTAGCATATCAAAAAACTTTGTTTTTCTATTGTCGTCGTGGTCATGTCAAATGAGAATAATTTTGCATAAATCCTAGTGAATCTTGCTCATTGAAACAAGTAATACTTTATCTTTTAATTCTGGAAATTTTCGTACCTTCGACGCTGATGCTGACCATTAAGCCTTGCTGATCAAAGATAAAGGCGTAGGCGTCATCTTTGAGACTCGACGTAGAGAAATTTTTTGCAGCACCTTCATTCATTACAACAACAGTGGGTCCAACGCCTACTTCCCAACCCTTTGCTTCACGGATGCTTTGCTCGACACGATCGCTCATTAAGAAAATTACGTATCCGTAGGATTGAGCACCAGCTTGCCAGCCCCATGAAGCCGAAACGGAGTTGAAGTATTCATTCATTTGGCCGCTTTTGAGCAAAACGCCTTCGCCATAACTTCCGCCGAATACCAGGCCAGCTTTGACTATCTTAGGAAATACCAAAATTGAACGTGCTTTTTTTGACAATTCAAGTGCTGTAGGATTGCTGCGATAAAGCGCTTTTAAAGACTCATTTGCCTCAAGATTGAGTTCTGCTGCGGTGCTTGCAGCGTAGGCCTGGTTGATTCCACCGGCAAAAAACAGGCTGGCGAACACAAGGGCGGCGGTCTGATAAATAGAACATAATTTTTTGTTCATGATGTTATTTTCCTTGTTGTAGCCAATATATAGAGTTTGAAGTGTCTTCACTCATCAAAGTAAAGACACTTGAATTCTTTATTTAGCAGTAGATTTACAGGCGGTTGCTGTATTTTTTGCGGCTTTGTCACAGGATTTCATTGCGTGATCAGCGCATACTTTGGCATCTTCAACTTTATTCTTTGCAAGGTGTGATGCGGCATCGAGATGATGTGAGGCGGCCTCAGTATGATCATTAGCTGCTTGTTCGTGTAAGCTCACTGCTTCGCTATTTGTTGTCATGTTTGTTTCTCCAGTTTTGTTGGTAAGAAAGCTTGTATGCCGATCAACTTCTTGGCACATTCATAGCGTAGTGGGCTTTCAGTTTAATTTCGGTGCGTTATCGAACATAGTCTCAATAGCGCCAGCTGAAGTCCGAAGAAACTCTAGACGTAGTTGATGTGATTGCTTATCGTTGACCAGATCAATATGTAAATCTGCGGATAATTTCCCATCGATATACAATTTTGAGGCTTGCATTGGATCATCGTGAACTTCGACATCGATGTGGTAGTTAGTTTCACAATAGCGATAATCAAGTTGATACCCATTCCAACTTAAACGTAAACATGGTGAAATTCGTAGTTGCGCATCATGACGATGAATGCCGAGCAATGATTCCATCATAAAGGTATACATCCATCCTGCAGAACCGGTATACCAGGTCCATCCACCGCGCCCGATATGTGGGGCGACCCCATAGACATCGGCGGCGATCACATAGGGTTCAACTTTATAGATTTGAATGTTGCTTCTCGTATTTCCATGGTTGATAGGGTTAATAATGTCAAATGCTTCCCATGCATGATCGACTTCACCGAGTTCTGCAAAAGCCATTCCTGCCCAAATTGCGGCATGCGTATATTGACCACCATTTTCACGTACCCCGGGGACATAACCACGGATATAGCCCGGATTTTGCTCTGACTTATCAAATGGTGGATCCAGTAACTGAATAATTCCTTTTTGTTTGTTGACGAGTCTCTGATACAGGGATGCCATTGCTTGCTTCCTGTGTTCCAGATTGCCAGCGGAACTCAGGACTGACCAACTTTGAGAAATTGAATCGATCTGGCATTCAGCGTTAAGCGCCGATCCTAAAGCACTGCCGTCATCAAAATAAGCCCGTCGATACCATGCACCATCCCAGGCTACTTTATCAATCAACGCTGCAATTTGCGTCGCTTTGTCCTGGCAGTGTTTGCTATAGGCGCTGTCTTCGTTTTTCATTGCGAGCACAGAAAATTTTGTCAGGATTTCATGTAAAAAAAAGGCAAGCCATACACTTTCACCTTTGCCCTGATTGCCAACTTTATCCATGCCATCGTTCCAGTCACAGGATCCGATTAAAGGTAAACCGTGCTGTCCAAAACGTAAGCCATGTTCTATCGCTTGCACACAATGCAAGTATAAAGTGGCGGTTTGCGATGACCGAGATGGTTGGTCATAGTAAGAATCTTCGTCTGGGCTGAGTGCACGTCCTTCAATAAATGGAATTTTGACGTCTAGGATCGCAAAGTCACCGCTGTTGTTCACATAGCGGGTAACGGCTAGAGGTAACCATAGGAAGTCGTCAGAGCAGTGTGTACGTACCCCTTTTTGTGTGGGCGGATGCCACCAATGTTGTACATCTCCTTCGATAAATTGATGGGCTGCGCATACCAGGATTTGCTCTCTGGCTAATTGATGTGCTGTATGCGCCAAGGCCATTGTATCTTGTAGCTGGTCACGGAAACCAAACGCGCCTCCTGACTGATAATAACCACTGCGTGCCCAAAGGCGGCAGGCTATTGTTTGATAGAGCAGCCAACCATTTGCCAGTACATTCAAGGCGACATCTGGTGTGGTGACCCTGGCTGCACCCAAAGTGTTCTGCCAGTAATCCTGAATGTCAGCTAAAGAGCGTGCCGCCGCGTCGGCATTCAGGTATTGACGCATTAAGATGTCTGGCGAGCTTAATCGTTGTTCTGTTGCGCCCAAAATAAAAATGAATTCTTTTTCTTGGCCAGGATTTAAATCGAAAGGAACCTGCAACGCAGCACATGGATCGTAAGCAGCACCTACCTTGCCAGATAGGTAACCTTTGCTCATTGCCGCCGGATCGTATAAATTACCGTTACGTCCAATAAATTCAGCACGATTTCCTGTGACAGAACAATTGCTGCTATTTACGCCGAAGAAGGCTGTGCGACCAGGAAAATCCGTATTGTAAGAATTGCGGGCGCAAATTCCGCTGTTATTGGCGGTCATTTCAGTGACGATATGCATGGCCGATTTCCCTGATAAATCTGCCAGGACCCATTCAACGTAGCCGGTAACCGAAAGTTTCCGGTGTAACTGAGACTGATTGAGAACCCTGAAAACCGCATATTTGATTGAGACATCCAGTGCAACGTAGACTGTCAGTTCAGTCCTGATCGCTTCTTCGGTATGAGTAAAGACGCTGTAACCAAATCCATGTCTTACCTGATATTCACCGCTTCCGCAGCGAGGAAGCGCCGTTGGTGACCAAAATTTTCCGGTTTCCTCGTCGCGTAAATAAAACGTTTCTCCACCCGCATCAGTCACTGGATCATTGTTCCATGGGGTTAGCCGAAATTCATGTGCATTTTCTGACCATGTGTAGGATTGACCGCTGTCGGAGATAATGCTGCCAAAGGTCGGGTTGGCTAATACATTGACCCACGGTGCGGGAGTGGAAAAACTATGGCTATTAGTGATCAGATATTCTCGACCGTCATCTGAGAAACCACCGATACCATTTTCAAATTGACCTGAGCGTTCTTTATCTGGATTTATTTCAGACAATGGAGGTAAAAAAATTTGTTTCTTCTTGATTGGAATGAGATTGCCAGGCCGGATATCTGCAAGATCCCTTCGATTCAGTTGTTCTAAAAGCGAACCGCGGTGGTCACTTAAAATAATGCGTGCCACCGATTGAAATAAAATTCTGTCTTCATTAGAAATCTGGTCGATAGAACGGACAAAAATACCGCCTGGCTTCTCTAAGGCATGGGTACCGATGACTGAAGAAATCAGACCCAAAATCTGGTCTTGGAGAACTTGACGATAATTAGCGTGGTCTTCATTCCAGATCACCAGATCAACTGCCAAACCTCTTGACTGCCAATAGGCGTGTGCTTGTATCAACTGGCGCGCCAGTTCTATATGTTCCTGGCTACTAATTTGTAATAAGACGATAGGCACGTCTCCAGAAATCGCATAACTCCAAAGTGCAGATTGACCGCGATGGTTTTGCATCAGAATATCTTCGCTGGCACGTAATAGAGGGTTAACGTAGATCACAGAATTTGCCAGTCGCGCATAGAGTTGCGCATCTTTTTCACTGATATTCAATTGACGTAGCACGACTTGACTATGAGTCCACGATAAGTCAACCACGCGTTCAGCTAAATGTTGATCCTGATATTTTTCTATGAGTGCCAAAGAAGCTTCGCGTGTTTCTGCTATGCCAGTGACGATATCGAGCGTTGCTGATTGTTCCGGGTTTAGGGTAAGTTGATATCGAATGGCGACAATGGGATCAAGCACTGAACCGGCGCTATTCGATAACGGGCCAGAGTGCTTCATGGCATCAGGATAGGCGCTCGTATTGTTGCGCCCAATGAATTGTAAACGGTCAGTTTCATAAGAAATCTGATCAGCGTTCACACCGTGTAGAGCCATCAAATGAAACATCGTTGGCACTTGCTCGGTACTCGACCTGGGCCTGCGTATGCATAAGATAGCTGCTTGTTCTTGTAGTATTTCAGTTTGTACAAATAATTTGCTAAATGCCGGATGCGCATTATCTGCAGCAGGGGTGGTCAGCACCACCTCAGCATAACTGGTAAATTCGATTGTCCGCCGCCGGCCTGAACGATTAATGATGCGAGTACGGCGCAATTCGATATCGTCTTCTGGCGAGACGACGATTTCAGTATGTAAATCAATATTATTGTCACGCCTGCGAAATTCTGCGCGGCCTTCAGAAAATACAACTTCATATTGGGGTGAAATAACCTGGCTGGGCTGAAATGCAGTGGACCAGAAGCGCCCCGTTTCAACGTCACGCACGTAACAAAAGCTGCCCCAGTCATCACAGGTGCTATCTTCCTTCCAGCGAGTCACAGCCATATCATTCCAACGACTATAACTACCTCCGGCGCTGGTCACCATGACATGATAATGTCCATTGGAGAGCAATTGCACTTCTGGTGTTTTAGAATTCGCTTGTGAAATAACGCGTAGTGGGGTGGTCTCTTCGTTGGTGCTACTGCGAATATCCGCCAATTCGGTTGTGTTGGCATATTTTGCGGTGGCTTTAGGTACGCGCTCGTAGAGTAAAGGTATGGTTGCTTTGAGCAAAGGATCGGACTCAAACAGCGTTTGCAATGGATGATCTAATAATAAATATGCTAAAGACAATAAGCCCATACCTTGGTGGTGTGACATAAACGAATGGATCAAGGTATGATCCTGACCACGCGGCAAACGGGATGGTGTGTAATCAATCGCTTCAAAAAAACCAAAATCACCACAAAAGCCAGAGGCTGCCATTTTCATCAGGTTGTCACAAGCTGCCTCGGGTTCAACCATCAACGCCATCATAGAAGCATATGGTGCAATCACCAGGTCATCACCGAGACCTCGTTTAAATCCGAGACCAGGAACACCGAATGCGCGATATTGGTAGTTCAGATTGGTATCAAATGCGTTATAGCCTGATTCAGAAATTCCCCATGGTACTCCGCGCTGCATGCCATATTCCATTTGTCGCTTCACGGCGGCGTGGTAGGTTTGATCCAACAAAGTATGCTCAAACGTGGGCATAATCAGCAGCGGCATTAAATACTCGAACATCGAGCCACTCCACGATAGCAAGATAGGCTCACCGTCAGCGATCGTTAGTTGTCGCCCCAAAGCAAACCAGCTTTCTTGCGGTAGTTGACCCTGAGCGATGCCAATAAAACAGGCTAATCTTGCTTCAGAAGCCAGTAAATCATAGCGACTGATATCGCAACGTCTTTCATTGATGTTATAGCCTATAGAAAGTAAATGCGTGGTCGCATCGTATAGAAAATCGTATTGCACCTCAGAAAAGCCTACAGCCATGTCTGCTAAACGATGTATCTCAGCGATACGTTCTTCTGCTCTATGTCGTGCTTCAACAATCATCGCTGTCCACGCGTTATTTTTCTCATCATCTTCGTCATACTGATGCACGGCCAGGCTATCAGTCATAATCTGGTTGTGGACGCAACTTAAATTGGCTAATTGTTTTAAGCAAGGTATTCCTTTTAACTGAGGAAAGTGTGCCAGGCAAACCAGACTTTGCATGTCGCTGATCCAAGGCGCCAGATAAAGAATTTCATTTACCAGATGTTGACATTGGTTGAGTAAGGCAGTACTCCAGCTCGAAACTTTGGGGTCAACGGGTCGCCCCAGTGAACTGGTTCTTGATTCTTCAATCAGAGAAATCACATTGTTGATATCGGAATACGTGGTGTGCAAACATTGCGGACTCGTTTTCGCGAGTTGTTTGAGTTTCTCGGTAAGTACAGATGTCAACGGTGAAATAACGCCATGTAATGTCTCGGCAAATACTTCAAAAGTGTCATACAGACCCTGATACAAGCGGGGATGTAGAATCGGTTGCTCAATCAAATCGATCAACGCCGGGCGTAAAGTGAGTAGATGTCCGGACAAGTTGCCGCTATCCACCGTTGACACATACATCGGCTGCAATGGCGTGAGCGTCAACGTGTCATACCAATTATGGAAATGCCCTTTATATCTATCTAATGCTGTCATGCTTTGAAATGTATTTCTGGTACGCTCAAGGAGTTGTCCCGCACAGATATAAGAAAATTCGAAGGCAACAACATTCGCCAATAATGACAAACCGATATTGGTGGGTGATGTACGATGCGCAATGACAGCGACTGGATCGAGTTGAACATTATCAGGTGGCAGCCAATGGTCTTGTGGCCCCACATATGTATCAAAGAAGCACCAAGTCCTCCTCGCGAGAAGGCGCAGGAAGGCAGTTTGTGGCGCAGAAAGATGTTTAACCTGGCGTATTTGGGGCAGACTGATCCAGTAAGCAAGGGCAGGTGAAAGCAACCAACACAGCAGGAAAGGGATGGACGCGGAGAGGCTGCTGCTCTTAACCGATATCAGGATGATGCATAGCAAACCCGCCAAGATGGGGGCCATCCACATTTTTTTTAAGGTGTGCAGAAAGCTGCTTTCGCTTGATAGTAAGTCCAGATGTGACGGGTTCCATTCGAGTAAATGCCGATGCGAATACAAAACACGCCATTGTGTGCGTAAGACAGCATCAGTATAGATCCATGCCTCATAGGGTAAAAAGCAGATGTGTAAAATTACATAGGTCAATTGCAATTTTATATTTTTGAGCAAAGCCACGATGTGCTGAGCTAGTAAAACGTCTGCTGGTTTATTGAATAATTGGAGTAAAAAAGAAAGGAGGGATGGGGTGGCCAATAAGCCCAACAGAGACCAGGACCAAAAGCCAGCGTTAATCTGCGCTGAAAAAAAGAACCAACCGACGAACAGAAACAGAATTTGTGCTAATGGTGTGACACTCCGGCGCAAATTATCAAATAGCTTCCAACGCGAAAGTAGTGAGAGTGGGTTGTTGCATGACTGTGGGTCGGTGGCAATGCCCGTTAAAGAACTCGGAACATTTTTCATCATCCATGACGCTATTTGCCAGTCACCCCGTACCCAGCGGTGGCGGCGACGCATGTCCGTGAGGTAATTCGCAGGGTATGCCTCAATTAATGGAACATCACTCAGTAAGCCAGCGCGTGCATAACATCCCTCTAAAAGATCATGGCTTAAGATGCGGTTTTCTGGCATACGGTTTGCAAGGGCTTGTTCAAAAATGTCGACATCGTAAATACCCTTACCGATAAACGATCCCTCATCAAAAATGTCCTGATATACGTCAGACACTGTTCTGGTGTAGGGGTCAATGCCGATATCACCGCCGTACAGTAACTCGTACCTTGATGCATGTAACGAGGGGATACCCACGGCAATGCGTGGTTGTAAAATACCATAACCTTCTGTCACACGACAAAGCTTAGAATCATAAGTTGCTCTGTTTAAAATGTGCGCCATTGTTGCAACGAACAAAGACGCAGCATCACGCGGCAATTCAGTATCTGTATCGAGTGTGATTACGTACTTGATTTTAGCTAAACCACTGGTGTCACCTGTTACGAGAGAAAACGCAGTACCGCTCAAGTCGCGCATATACGCGTTCAAACTGGCTAATTTGCCGCGTTTACGTTCAAACGACATCCATTTGTTTTCTTGTGAATTCCAGATTCGTGGTCGGTGCAAGAGTAAAAAATACGAACCATCCTTACGGGGATACTTTAAATTTAATTGCTCAATATTATGGGTTGCCCGTTCCAGTAAAATATCGTCAGAAGCTAATTTTTCCTGATCTGCATCAGAAAAATCACTCAGTAATCCGTACTGTAAATGGAAATCCTGATTCGCCAGAAAGCGTACTTCCATGGCGTTACATAATTCATCTATGTTTTCTAAGCTAAATAGCATGGTCGGCACTACCACCAGACAGCTACATTGTTCTGGAATCCTTTTCGAAAAATCCATCCGGGGCAGTGAATGCGGTACTGCCATTAGTGTAGCTAACCAATTGATGACAGATATAGAGTATTGGCTGGCGACTAAAAGGAAAATGATGGCAGAGCATATCAATAGAAAAAGCTGGTCTTTCAGTCCTGGAGTGCGAAGCAGCAAGCAAGTCGTAACGAGCAGACTTAACAATACAATGCTTCCGGTATAAATAAGAAGGGCATTTTTTTTTGTGACACGGCAGATTTTTAGCCATAAACTAAGTTTGACATGCGCCATCTCCTCAAGAGCTGATAATCCCTGATCGATTAAAAAAAAGCCAATGTGCGCACGCCGGTCGTGGGGAATCTGTCTGGCCAACTCTTTTTTGGCCAATTCCAGCGCAACTTTTGCGACCTCAGTTTCAGATAACGTGCTTTGTTTCGCGACATTTTCAATAACATGGCGATAACGGTCGCGTGTTGCAAAATCCATATAGGCGTAAACTTGTGCCGGATCCTGTTGTAAGACGATATCCACGGAGCTCATGCTTTCAACGAACTCGCGCCAATCCATTGCACTGAGTAAACGCAGACTTCCAATGCTGTTGCTGATCGAAATTTGATCAGCAGCTTGTTTTTGCGATTCTTGCTGGATCAGTTTTTCGATAGTTTGTCCAGCCTCGGCCAGACGTTGTGATAACCAATTCAGTGGCAAGGTCAATGTTGGTGCCTGACCTTGCAGCCGTCGTACCAACTCAGCGACAAATGAGCTATCCAGCGGTGGATGTGAGCGTGACATGTCAGCTACCAAAAGAATCAGATTGCTGGGGTCTTTTTCTGCCGTGGTAATCATGGCATCCGCCCAGACGATAGCAAGCTTACGATTTTCCTGTGTCGTTGCAAGACGCGCTGCTACGCGGCGGAGGTTTTCTATCAAGGCTAGTCTCAGCATGATAGGAATTGCCCATAATTCACCGAGCTTTAAGGTGGAGATCACTTGATATGCCATAATAAAATGGCGTAAATTTTCCGGGTCGATGCGCCCATCTCCATGGGCGATCGTTTCAAGAGCAATTCCATAGACCCGCGGTTTTCCAGCACAATTGTCAGTCGATAAGCAGGGGAGTTCTTTGCTGTAATTTTTAGGCAGATGATGTTTGGCGGTTCTGATTTGATCCTCAATCAGATAAAAGTTATCCAGTAGCCAGGCAGCGGCCGGGGTGACTTGATGTCCTGCTTTGATTACTTCGGTTAGCAGACCGCAGGTATTGATAATGACTTCTTCATTATTTGATAAGCGCGATAACAGTTGATCAGAATGAAAAGTGGGACTGAGTGCATGTCCTATAGCGAGATTTCTTCCATGTTGTTCCATCTGTAGGGCACTAAACAGCTCGGCACGTAACGGTGATTCCGTCGTGGTTTGCTGTCGCTGCGAACGGAACCACAAACGTTTCATGAGCCAATTGGTGCGCAAACTGTAAAAGCCATCAGACAAGTATTGTTGGATAGTTTTCAAATGGCACGCTACTTTCTTTTTTTGACGATGATATGAGGCTCGATATCACGGCATTGATTGTGCGGGGAACCGCATATTTTATTGATCCTAGAGCAATGTCTGATTTTTGTAGGTACGCTGACGTACATAGCGGCGATGTCAGGTAAGCGTAGCAAAAAATGTAGGTGCGGCATCGTACAGATGAAACGTACAAGTCCGGGTTACAAAGTCAATTCAGATTTACTGATTGTCTTTTACGGAGAAAAATAATGCTTAATGTAGAGCCTCAAGCATCAACCTCGTCGATTTTCATCATTCCCTGTACTTTGCTAACCATCCTTTTTACTCTTAACGCTTGTAGCAATCTACAGACGCCCGCAACGGCGGATGTTGCAGTATCTACTTCAGCCGTCAATGGTGCTGCATCCGCTGGTGGCGGTGAATATGCACCGGCTGAAATGAGAACAGCGCGGGAAAAGCTTGCCCAGGCGAATACTGCAATGGCCGCGCATGACTACCAGGCCGCATCTGATTATGCAGCGCAAGCGCAAGCGGATGCCAAACTTGCCCAAACCAAGGTGAGTTCTGCCAAAGCGCAGCAGGCAGCCGCGGCTTTACAAGAGGACATTCGCGTTTTACGTGAAGAATTAAACCGTGTGAACAATAAATAAATATCGGCTACCGATAAAAATCAACAATGAAAGCTGGAGAAATATCATGAGTAAAATTTCTATGACGCCAGGCGCACTATTAATGCTGGCAATGTTGACTGCGTGTAGCACCGCACCTCGATCGACTAGCTTATTAGAAAACACCCGACAGCAATATCAGATGGCACAAAATAATCCGCGTATTGCGCAGTTAGCACCATTGGAAATGCGGCAGGCGGATGATGCAATGGTGCTAGCCAATAGTGCTGCAATCAAAAACGAGAGTAGCGAAGAAATAGATAAACTCGCTTATCTTGCCAGTAAAAAAATAGACATTGCAAACGAAGCAGCGAAACAAAAGAACGCAGAAAATACAATAGCAAATGCGGGGAGAGAACGTGATGAAATGCGCCTTAACCAGCGAACGCAAGAAGTAAGTCAGGAGAAAAATAGAGCAGATCAAGCGGCGTATTCTGCGCAGGTCGCGCAAGCCAATACACTAAACGCTCAACAAAAAGTCACGGCCTTATCAGCAGAGTTGGCAGATATTAAAGCAAAAAATACTGATCGAGGCATTGTCATCACCTTAGGTGACTTATTATTCGGAACTAATGATGCACGCTTGAATCCAGATGGGATGCATGAGCTACAGAAGCTAGCGGCGGTTTTGCAAGCCCATCAACAACAAACTTTATCAATCGAAGGGCATACGGATAGCACCGGTGGTGCAGCCTACAACTTGAGGCTGTCCGAGCGTAGGGCCAATGCAGTTAGCAGTGCCTTACAGTTAATGGGCGTGCAAAAAACACGGATGACTATGCATGGCTATGGTGAAGAATTTCCATTAATGGATAATCACACTGCAGAAAATCGCCAGATGAATCGCCGTGTCGAGATCATCTTGTCGGATGACGCAGGGCACATTGTCAACCGCTAGAGCATGTAGACAAGGGAGGCATGAAAGTGCTCCCTTTTTCACCTTGATTCACGCGTCAGGCAGGCACGTATAGGTACAGGGCATCATATGCATAAAAAACACAAACCACCTCCATTTTTGCAAATAAAGAATGTGAGTACGGCTCAATCTGATCTTTTGATAAAAGAAAATAAAGCAAAAGAAGCTGCACTTGATGAAGCGTTATGGGAAACCTTCCCCGCAAGTGACCCAATCGCCATCTCTATTACACCGGTAGAAAAGGTTCTGCCAGCGAGTCGCACATTAAAATAATGTATATGGAGCGCTGTGCGTCAGATTTGGGGCCAGATGCGATTAGGTTGCCGTTCTTTCGGGTAGCAAACGGTTGTATTCCTTCTTCACCACCATATAGCACTCACAGGTCCGCTTTTCCAGACCAGGTCTGTCCAGAATTTTGATATGACCACGTGTGTAACTGATCAAGCCCGCATTTTGTAATTTGAGTGCCGCTTCCGTTACGCCTTCTCGACGAACACCTAACATATTGGCGATAAGCTCCTGAGTCATGATCAGATCGATGCCATTCAATCTATCCATACTGAGTAACAGCCAGCGGCATAGCTGCTTATCCAGCGTATGATGGCGGTTGCATACGGCAGTCTGAGACATTTGTGTAATCAGTGCCTGCGTATATCGGAGTAAGAGGTGTAGTGCAGGTCCAGCCCGGTTGAATTCTTCCTTAATCGCAGAGGCAGGTAGTCGAAAACCCGTTCCTGCGCTCTGCACAACGGCGCGGCTAGGTGTTGATTCGCCTCCCATAAATAATGACACACCAACGATGCCTTCATTACCAACCACGGCAATCTCGGCCGATCCACCATCCTCAAGAACATAAAGCAAAGAAACAATGGAGGTAGTCGGGAAGAAAACGTAGTTTTGTACGCCACCAGATTCATACAGAACCTTGCCAAGTGGCATATCAAAAGCTTCGAGTTTTGAAATTAATCTTGCTAGTACATCTTCCGGCATGCAAGCTAACAAATGGTTTTCTTGCGGTTTTATACACGGGTTCATAACGTTTCTTTACCTGAAAGCGATGTTGATGTTACGGCACGTGTTAAATGCAACGCCATGCTCTGTTGCGGATAGCCAATGACAATTAAATTACCGATCCACCAGACGGTATTTATTATTAGATTGTTCTGATTGTTACATTTTGTATGTGCGATATAGAACATAGTGACATAAATAACGTCGCGTACAGAGAAATGCTTGTTACTATCGATTCTGAACAAAAGCGCGACGTTTATTTCGATCGGAATAATTATTTGCTTCATAGAACCGTGCAAATCAAAACTGAACCAATCAACTACCGCTTTTGGTATAGATATAAAGCATTTAAATGCCTCTTCCGCTAATTAGTCGCAGAAGTATCATAATCACAGCGATCACTAACAGTACGTGAATGAACCCACCTATGGTATAGGCGCTCACCATTCCCACCAGCCACAGAATAATTAAGACAACAGCAATCGTATAGAGCATGAGTTTCTCCGTATAAATTTTCGCTAAAGAACGTTTCTTTTGATGCGCTCATATTTGAATGTGCAACTTCAAATGAAAGTGGCAGTACGCCTATGATCTGAAATAGTGACGACCTTGTCTGTGCGCCAAAGCACATTTGTCAATGTTTATACGCTGGAAACTTGAGCTCTGAATTACTCTCGGTTTTTTGTTTTAGCTCATATGTCTGTTTCCGCACAGAGACTTACTTGTCGAAAAAGTAAGCTAAATGTGCATCGTCGTATTGATGTCTGGTTTTAGATGCTCTTTCGCCGCTTTGTCATCATCAATTTAATGAATGAAAGCAGGATGTTCACCATGAATAATAGTGCGTATAACCCGAATCAAAATCATTTACTGGGTGCTTTACCTGACATCGAATTTAACCGACTCGCACCATTTTTGGAGTTGGTGAGCTTGCAAACAGGCGATGTATTGTGCGAGTCCGGGGAAAAGCTTAGCTCGGTATATTTTCCGATTTCGTCAACCATTTCGTTGCAAAATTTATTGGAAAATGGCAGCTCTTCAGAAGTCACGGGTATCGGCAATGAGGGAATGCTAGGAACGATGCTGTTGATGGGAGGGCAATCCATGCCCAGCCGGGCAATAGTGCAAATAGCTGGACAAGCTTATAAACTCAGAGCAGATATACTACTCAAAGAATTTTATCTTGCTGGTACTACCCTGCGGTTATTGTTGCGCTATACCCAGGCTCTGATCACACAAACGACCCAAACAGCGGTCTGTAATCGTCACCACACGATAGAACAACAATTATGCAGATGGTTACTGGTAACGAATGATCGCGTATCAACCAGAGAAATTAAAGTGACACAAGAAACGATAGCCAATATCCTGGGGGTCCGAAGGGAAGGGGTTACAGAAGCGGCTGGTCATCTTCAGAGCTTAGGTTATATCCATTACCGGCGTGGGCATATCACTATAAGCAATCAGCGTGGTTTACAAGAACTTGTTTGCGAGTGTCATGCCGTCGTAAAAAAAGAGTTTGCTCGCCTCATGTGTGATGACATGCATAGACAAGGTGCACATCAATCCTTACCTATAGTGTTGACGCCAATATTCCCGCCTGTATTTGTGCCTGAATTCAAACCGGGAACACCGCCAGTTGCACCTAAACTTCCCCTCCCGAATATATTTTCTTCCAATGGCGCCGGGTTGATCGGTCGTTGAATCCTATTTACTGGTTTCGCCCCGGCCACCCATCGGTTTGTGTTGCTGCAAACGTCCGGGTGGCCTTTTTTTTATTTTTAAGTTAAGTGTTTATGATTTTTTGCACTTTTCTCAATCGTTAAGACATGTTGTTTTTCTAGGGACGCAGTGTCATCAATTTCTGAGAGCAAACGTTGATATTCATGTTTTACAACGCCGTAACATTCGCAAACATGATGCTCCAACTCTGCGCGTTTCAGTACATTAATACGGCCATTTCGGTAATGAATAATTCCCAGACGTTCAAGTTCTCCCGTTGCCGTACCCACTTTATTTTTGCGCACTCCAAGCATATTTGCAACCAATCCTTGGGTCATCTTAATATCGTTGACGGGAATCCGGTCGAGACTTAGAAGTAACCAGCGGCAAAACTGTTGTTCAAGACTGTGATGACGATTGCAAACTGCTGTTTGCGTCATTTGCGTAATCAACGCCTGCGTGTAGCGAAGAAGTAATCGTAGGAATGGACCGGCGCGACTAAACTCATCTTTAAGAAATTCGGCGTTTAAGCGGTAGCCGACACCTGCACTTTGGACGATGGCCTGACTTGAAGTACTTTCACCGCCCATGAATAATGAAATTCCAATGATGCCCTCATTGCCAACAATCGCGATTTCGGCGGAGGTTCCGTTTTCGAGCACATATAATAAAGAAACAACTGATGTGGTTGGAAAGAAAACATGCTCGATAGGCATGTCTGCCTCGTAAAGCGTTTGCCCCAAAGGCATTTCTACTAATTCTAAATGGGATACCAGTCGTTTTAGCGAGGCCGCAGGAATAGCGGCTAACAGATGATTATGTAAGGGACTGTGCAAGATATTCAATCAAAAAAACGTAAGCCGTGGCTGATCATCTTCAATCAAGATAGCGAGAATAGTCTTCCGTTGCGGTTCGACCACGCTCACTTGTTGAGAAAAGAAGTAAAGTTTTAATGAAAAGAGTGATATTTATCCAACTCTATCAAAAAAATGCGTAGCATGCCCTAAGGCCACTATTGCAATAGAGTATCAGGAATGTGTGTCGTGTATGTTCGCCAGCGCACATTTAGTTGGCATGTTCACGATTCCTGCCATCCGTTAAACGTTTTGATGTTCGTGCGGGGCATGTAAGATTTGATCAAATTCTTGCCTTATGACCCAATAGCATTCACAGACTTTTTTTTCAAGTCCGGCGCGATCCAATATGACAATACTACCCCGGCTATAGCTGATCATTCGCTGATCTTGTAGCTTACTGGCGACCTCAGTAATACGTTCGCGGCGGAAACCGAGACTATTAGCGATTAATTGTTGCGTCATCTTTAAGGTATTCGAGGATGATCGATCCATATTTTGCAATAACCAACGACACAATTGTTGCTCGACGTTGTGATAGCGGTGACAGAGTGCGATTTGCGTCATTTGCGTGATCAGCGCCTGGGTGTATCGTAAAAGTAGACGTAAAAACGAGCCAGCCCGGTTGAACTCTTCTTTCAGATAGCGACCACGTAGCCGGTAAGCATCGCCAGCGCGTTGCACAGTCGCTGAATTGATCGCGCTTTGGCCACCGAGAAACCAGGAAATACCAACAATACCTTCGCTACCGATCGACGCAATCTCAGCGAGTTCACCATCTTCCATCATATACAACAAACTAATAACGGCCGTCGTTGGGAAGTACACAAATTCCTGACGAGCGCCAGACTCATAAATGATATCGCCTACTGCCAGATTTACCACTTCCAAATAAGGCTGTAATCGTTCAAATTCAATCAAAACTAAGCTTGCCAGGAGACGATTTTGCATCGGACTAATAAGCGTGGACATATTTAATTTAACCTTGGTGTCAATACCTGAACGTCGATATCAATCAACGTATAGAACATGTGATCTTGTCGGACTGAGGCCGATATTCTGACGTATAAAAATAAGGGGTAAATACCCTGAATTGAACATCGACAGAAGGATCTGCATATATTCACCGCCTCTTTGATAAACGCCTTAGTCTAAGGCTATCACAGCGAGCAAAAATCCTATGCGCGTTGCCACACACAAGCGCATAAACAAACCGTTTTGACGTCAAATTTCGTAATAAATTTAAATTTTGGAATGAAAGTGCTATCTGATTGCAGATTTGCTCAGGTCACTAAGAAACACAAATTCATCGGTCATAAATGTGTGCGATATCGTACCGACATCCCATATCACGTACCGTAAATTCAGATGCAGTTCATCAACAGAAAATCATCATGAATTCACTTCCCGAACACGACCTGACCTGGCATCTCCATACGCTTGTATTTGAAGTTCGAATATTGATGGATGAGGTGGAAAATATCTTAGAAAAACTAGCAGGGGTGTCAGATCCGGCGATGATGTTATTGCGAAATGATCTGGCGCAAAAAGTGAACTGTCTGGAACAAATTTTGTCCCGCATTACACCTGCCACTTCAACGAAAGTAGTAAGTGAAACTACGCTGAACTGTGCTGAACAATTTACTTCAGCATCTCCTTGGCAAGCGTTAGCTGCCGTCGGGCTGGTCGGCATGCTTAACGCCTATGGCGTTGAACAGTTCTGCCAAAAAGATCATAAGTAATCACGATGCGTATTTCCATTATTGAATTTCCTCTTAGCTCATGACCAATTTTGTCCTGATTGTGTCCAACAATGCTGCCGATATTAAGCAGCTCGATTCTGCACTGCGCAACGACAAAATTGATCAGTTTCAAATAGAAAGCGCTATTAAACTATCAGAGGCAATATCTTATCTGACGACACATAAAGTAGATATTATTTTGTTGGATCTATCATTGCCAGATAGTCAGGGAATGAATAGTTTTCACCGTTTGACCAAAATAGTCCCATTTATTCCAATATTGATACTGGTTGATGAGACCGTTAATGTGTTGATTGATAAATCAGACTCTACTGCAATTGCAGGGTATTTAGCGAAGTCATGTTTTCCAGATTATCTCGTCGCACAGACTGTAAGAAATGTGCTTGCCCATCAATTAAATCAAACGATGAGCTTTATTGAAAAAACACGGGCAGAAATTATTCTCAATTCTATAGGTGATGCGGTTGTTGGAACTGATCTTGCCGGAAAAATTGAATATCTGAATGTCGCCGCTGAACAATTGACGCAGTGGACAAGACAACACGCCAAGGGACGTGCCATTGGTGACGTGATGCCAATTATCAATGGGCAGACCAGAAAAGCCGCACGCAATCCCGTTAATATTGTTCTTGAAAATGACCATCCCTGTACTTTGCAACCAGGAGCTGTGCTGGTTCGCCCTGATGGTAGCGAGCTTCATATTGAAGATTCAACTGCTCCAATTCATGACGCAAGTGGATCCTTAGTCGGCGCAGTGATGGTGTTTCATGATATTACTGCAGCTCAAGCGATGTCAGCAAAATTAGCATATTTTGCTAAACACGATTTTTTAACCAATCTGCCTAATCGGATTCTGTTGAACGATAGAATTTCTCAGGCAATTAATCTTGCGAATCGCAGACATACCCAGCTTGCGATCTTATTTTTGGATCTGGATAATTTTAAACATATCAATGATTCATTGGGTCATGGAGTTGGTGATCTGCTATTGCAGTCAGTAACTGAAAAGTTATGCAGTTGTGTTCGTCACTCGGATACTGTGAGCAGGCAAGGAGGAGATGAGTTCATCATCCTTATTAACGAAGATCAATCTGGTGAAAATGCTGCATTGACTGCGAACAAAGTTTTGCGTGTTTTATCCAATTCGCAGAATGTCGGCGAACATGTGCTTCACGTCACAACCAGCATAGGTATCAGCATTTATCCAAATGATGGTGAAAATGCAGAAACGCTCATAAAAAATGCAGATACCGCGATGTATCAAGCGAAGGAAAGAGGACGAAATAACTTTCAGTTTTTTAAAAAGGAAATGAACGAACGAGCAGTTGAGCGTCAATTAATTGAGTCCAATCTCAGGCAAGCAATCGACAGAAAAGAATTTGTTTTGCATTACCAACCAAAAATAAATTTGAAAACCGGTGATATCACAGGGGCTGAAGCGCTGCTGCGCTGGCCACATCCGGTGTGGGGAGATGTAAAACCAGGACGATTTATCAGTATTGCTGAAGATTCAGGTTTGATTGTCGAAATAGGTCGTTGGGTGTTACGCGAGGCATGCCTGCAGATGAAATCGTGGATAGATCATGGCATTCTCATTCTCAATATCGCTGTTAATATTTCTGCTCTGGAGTTCCGTCGACTTGATTTTGCCTCTTCTGTTGCTGGCATATTGGCTGATTGCAAATTAGATGGTAAATACCTTCAGTTAGAAATTACTGAAAGTGTATTGATGCAAGATGTTGACCTCAGCACAGATATCCTTCGGGAACTAAAGAAAATGGGCGTTAAAATTGCCGTGGACGATTTTGGGACTGGTTATTCGAGTTTGAGTTATCTAAAGAAATTCCCGATTGATGTGCTGAAAATTGACCAATCTTTTGTCCGCGATATTGGCGGATTAGACGAAGATGGTGCGATTGTGAGTGCTATCGTCGCTATGGGAAATAGTCTCAATTATCTCGTCGTCGCAGAGGGCGTAGAAGATGCTACACAAATTAATTTTTTAAAAAAAATACGATGCGAAGAAGGGCAGGGCTATGTCTTCGCATCGCCTATGAATGCGAAAAAATTTGCCCTCTTTGTAGAAAAATCACACCCTGTATTTTGAGAATTGAATGCTTGGTTTTTATAATTTTTTCTTCATCTTTGTGCGCGAATGTTCTTTGGCGTACAGAAAAAAAGAACAAATCTGCTAGTCTGAATTACCCCTTTAGACCCTTATGCATACCAGCTTTAACGTTTATTTTATTATAGAAATTGAGGGGTTTTTTGAACTTTACGGAGAAGGAAAATGATGAATAAAGATCAAATGCAGGGAACCGCCAGAGAAATCGTAGGAACTTTTCAGAAAAATTTTGGCGATATTTTTGGAAACAGGTTGCAAAAAGAGAAGGGCACGAGCAATCAATTATCTGGAAAATCACAAAAATCGCTTGGTGATATTAAAGCCTTTATCGCTAAAAATTAATCGTTAAACGTTAGCAAGTCCTTGCCAAAGAAGCCGCCCTGAGGGTGTTCTGATTTTTTTTGGCAAGGATTCTTTATTTTCTTTCCTTCGAAGTGAAAATGCAATCCATCACAGTGTCGACCCAAAAAAGTCGCAATCACTCAGCGTATCTGATGCAGATGAGATACTAGATACATTCCCAATTTCGTTGGGCGAGCCAGGATTGGATCCATGTTTGAATGTCCGTATCTGGCATTGGTTTAGCAATTCCATAACCTTGCACTAAACAGCAACCCATCTTCAACAGCTCATTGCCATGCGCTAGCGTTTCTACACCTTCCGCAATAACCTGTCGATTAAAAGATTTTGCAAGGTTGATTACTGCGTTAACAATTCCATGATCTTCTGGATCAGTCAGCATATCGCGAACAAAGCTTTGATCGATTTTGAGTGTATCGACGGGCAATTTACGCAAGTAAGTCAATGAGGAATACCCAGTTCCAAAGTCGTCCAGAGATAGCATAACGCCAATCCTATGACATTCAGCGAGTATTTCAACGGTACGGGTCATATCACTGATGGATACGCTCTCGAGCACCTCTAATTCCAGATGTGATGCAGGTAGTTCAGGGTGTTCTGCAAGAGCTAAACGCAGATCATTTAAAAAGTCTGGGTGCATTAATTGATTTGCGCCAATATTTACACTGACCTTTAATGGAAATCCTTCTGTTAACCACTGCGATGCTTTAGCAATAGCGGTGGAAATGACCCACTTGCCAATCGGATATTCTGCGGTGCTTCCCTCAACGTGCGGTAGAAACGCGGCAGGATTGAGTAACCCGCGCTCTGGATGTTGCCAACGGATGAGCGCTTCGACACCTACGACAGATCCGTTTCTGAGATCCACTTTTGGTTGGTAGTACAGCGTTAACTCATTGTTTTGCAATGCACCGTGCAGACGACTAATTATCTCACGCTGTTGTTGCGCTTTTTGGTCGCTGTCGGGGTCAAAAAGATGATAGCGATTTTTTCCGGATTCTTTGGCGCGGTACATCGCTTGATCTGCGTGACGCAACAAGGTATCCGCATCAGAATGGTCATTAGGATAGAGACTTACGCCTATGCTGGCAGATACACTAATTACTGCCTTATCTATCGTAATGGGCATTTTGATGGTGTTTAATATTCTGTCCAATATGATTGAACACTCCTCGGGTCGATCGCAGCCATTGATAAGTAAAACAAACTCGTCGCCACCTAGGCGTGAAAGGGTATCTTCTGCTCTCAGTACTTGTTTAAGATTATTAACAATCGCAACCAGTAGATCATCGCCAGCCTGATGTCCGAAATGATCATTGACGTATTTAAATCCGTCCAGGTCGAGGTAGCATACTGCGAGCGATTTACATTGACGATCCGCTCTGATGATCGATTGCTGTAATCGGTCAGACAATAGTCTTCGATTTGGTGTGCCAGTTAAAGGATCATAATGGGCAACTCGATCCAGTTCTGCTTCATGTTCTTTCAACTGACTGATATCTGAAAAAATTCCGATGTAATGTTCTATGCCATTTTTATCGTCGACCACGCTAGAGATCGAAAGCAATAGCGGGTAGGCTTGGTCATTTTTACGATGCCCCAACAATTCACCAGTCCAATATTTATGTTTGTTCAGCGATGAATATAATTGTTCATAAAATCGTCGCTTTAGCGGAGTAGCAAAGAGTGATTTATACGATTTTCCAATCACTTCTTCTGCTGTAAATCCGGTGATCCGGCTAAAAGAGGGATTTGTTCGGGAAACCAACCCATCTGTGTTAACCACGACAATGCCGTCATAACTATTATCAAAAACTGTTGCTGCTTCCCGCAACGACATTTCTAATTTTTTTCGTTCAGTGATATCGGTGTGGGTGCCCGATACCATGAGAGGGTTTCCATTTTCATCCCATTCTACAACTCGACCACGAGTTAATATCCATTTCCATTCGCCAGTCTTTGTGAGGCAACGAATTTCTTGCTCAAGATTTGGTAATTTGCCTTGGAGATGTTTAAGTACCGTTTCCATGACAGAAACGAGATCTTCCGGATGGACCAATTTCTCGTAGCCACCATTGGCTACATCAACTTCTTCGAGCGTATAGCCTAGCATTTCAGCCCAGCGTGGGCTTACTTCGAGGGAATTTGATTGGATGTTCCAGTCCCAGTAGCCTTGGTCGGAACCCTCAATTACGCGGGTCAGCCGTTTTTCACGGTCGAGTAGATTTGAATAGGTTTTTTTGGTTTCTGTGGTGTCTGTTATGGTACCGACCAAACGCGATGGCCTTCCGAGCAAATCACGCTCCACAATTTGGGCTTGAGTTGTTACCCAACTTTCTTGGGGACTGGAATTTGCAGCCAGGCGATAATCGAACTCGATATGTTCGCTGTTGCCTTCCAGATATTTGTCGATGGTTTTTAGCGTTTGTTCTAAGTCGTTGGGATGGATAGTTCGTTTAAAGTGATCAAAATCGTGGACCTCCTGCTGTTTGTCGCTACCGGTAATTTTAAGATAGAGGTCTGACCAGTAAACTGTACCGTTGATCAGATCCCAATCCCAGAGTCCACTATTGGTAGCAAGTACTGCTAGTTCCAGTCGCTGCCGTTCAACGATTAATGGCGTTACGTTTTTAACTATCTTGCACGCGCCAACGATTTTTCCGCCCAGATTACGAATCGGTGACGTCGTCACGGTAACGTGAATCAAACGTCCACTTTTGTGAACACGTACCGTCTCAAGATGGTCGATTTTTTCACCGTATTGCAGTTTTTCAAGAATGAATTCTTCTTCATCCAGCCGGTCTGGCGGGAACAAACGCAAAATGGATCTTCCCAACATCTCTCCTGCCGTGTAGCCAAACATAGCTTCAGCAGCACCGTTCCAGCTAGTTACTACTCCATCTAATGTCTTACCAATGACGGCATCATCCACTGAGTCAAGAATCGCTTGTATGAGCTCAGTCTCATATTTATTGACCATATCAGATCTAAAACAGAGCTCAGCTTCAGTAATGTCTCGTGCAAAAGAAATCACTGATGCAACATTTCCTGATGAGTCTCTTTCTGCAACCAAATGAGAATGAAAATCACGGTTACCTTCAATACCAGGAAATGTAAAAGTAAGATCTCTTGACTCGCCGGTACGAAACACATGCTCCAGCGCTTCGTCCCATTGAGCGATCAAGTCCTTTGGCATTCCTAATTCATAGTTCGTTTTTCCAACGAAATCTTTTGGTTTAAGACCGGTGTAGTTTTCGATCGCCGAATTGACGTAGGTATGGCGGAAATTTGAATCGAACATTGCCACAATATCGATATGAAAATCAGCGAATTGTGAAACGTATCTCGGACGTGCAAATCGTTGCATATTGATCGCTCAGTCAATCAGATAGATAAAGCTGTGAAATCAGGATTTTTTTGAATTTTTTTTCTGTAGATTTCAATATAGGATGCGATTTCTTTTTTTGCAAATTTATTAATTAATGTGAAACTAGTGATTGATGACGGATTTAATCCGGATTCCAGTCATATCTTTTACGATAAATAGAAAATACTTTCTTGAAAGTATGTGTAAAACTGAAAAGCCCAGTCCCTTAGTGATGGCCTTGCGACGTGCAATTTTTAATAGTGCTGAGTTGCAATAAGCATTGCTTCTGAAAAGACATAAGTATTCAAATGGCGTCTATATAAAAGCTTTTGCGTTCACAAAAAATGATCAAATCATTCATTAATATCTAGTTAAATTAAGTTGGGAAAACATCATTGGTGCGCTATCGCACAGATGCTTTAAGTGCAAGCCTCTAGTATTTGCATGACTGCGGAAAACGCTTCATGTGGAGCACATTTTGATACGGGGCAATCATGTTCTTACCGAGTTCTGGTGGCAAGCAAAAAGAAGAAGCTGAGAATTGGCTTAGTCAGGCGAAGGGTTTCGTTAGCCAATATGTGTCGTTCATCTGGACGGTCGGGCGCAAACTTGCCGTTATTTTTTCTCTCTGTGCTCTGAGTATTCTCTTATTGTCGAAGGCGTTTGCTATGCCTTCGGTACCCTTGAATAAGCATGAGAATATTGCGCTTACCAGCATATACGCGGTCAAATTTTATCAATATCTTCTTTCCCAAATCTCATCCTGGCCAGAGTATATCCCGTTCTACGGCTCTGACAATAATTTCAATGGCGGAAATCTCCAGATTTTAGTGTCTCTCATGGCATCAATACTGGCATTTATTGTCATGATTATGATGATCTATGCGTTACGCCATGTGTTTTTCACCTTGAATCGTCTTTTTGGGAATCAACGCCATCCTTATTTGGATATCGATTGCGCACGATGGCCCTTGGTGACCGTATTTATTGCAGCGCATAACGAAGAAAAAGTGATCGAGGGTTGTCTTAAAGCGCTACTAAACAGTAATTATCCAGTGAATGCAATGAGGATCGTCCCCGTCAATGATCGTTCAAGTGACGGCACACGGGACATTATCGATCACTACGTTCGCCAATTTCCCGGTCGCATTACGCCATTTCATCGCGTCAATGGCAAACCAGGTAAGGCCGCGGCACTTAAAGACGCGTTGGTTTATTCGCATGGCGACCTGGCGATCATTTTTGACGCCGATTACATCCCTGGAAAGGGATTATTAAAGCAATTAATTGCCCCATTCTTTGATCCTGAAGTAGGCGCAGTAATGGGTAGGGTCGTGCCCATTAATGCCGGTGTTAATTTGTTGACGCGTATGCTTGATTTGGAACGTTCCGGCGGCTATCAGGTAGATCAGCAAGCGAGAATGAATCTCAAATTAGTCCCACAATATGGCGGTACCGTTGGCGGCGTTCGCTTGTCTGCAGTGGAAGCCTCCGGCGGTTGGCACGACAATGTTTTGGCAGAAGATACCGACATTACGTATCGCTTATTAATCAATGGATGGAAAACTATTTATACCAACCGATCTGAATGTTATGAAGAAGTACCGGAAGATTGGGCAGTTCGGATTAAGCAGGTGAAACGTTGGGCCAAAGGTCATAATCAGGTTTTAGTGCGTTATTGGTATCCCTTTATCAAAAGCGAATATCTGAGTGTGCGTGAACGTATCGATGGACTATTGCTGTTACTTGTTTTTGTGATGCCGCCTTTATTGTTGCTAGGTTGGTTCCTCGCTGTCGCTTTGTATTTTTTGAACGCCGGTTCTTTAGTTTCCGCAATAATACCAGTATTTGCGCTGCTTGCCTACGGCACTATGGGCAATTTTGCAGCGTTTTTTGAAATAACGATTGCCGTTTTGTTAGATGGTAACCGCCGGCGAATTTTACTGCTTCCGTTCAATCTGCTTGGATTCTTCATCAGCTTGTTTGCGATTTCATCATCTGTGGCCAGTTTGATTGGCGATCATTTGTTTAAGCGCGATATGGTTTGGGAAAAAACCATACGTTACCGGAAGGCATGAACCATGCCCGCACTTTTCTTGTTTTGGCCTGCCTTTGGATTGATTTGTCTTGGTTTAATGTTGATTGCTTTTCGTCCTGCATGGCGCGAGTGGCGCCAGCCGACTGACTGCACTCCCTTGACGGTCGGGATCGATTATAGCAACGACATTATCTATTTTGCGGAGAAATTCCGAACATTGGTACTCGCATATCGCCGTGGCGAACCACAAGCAAGTTCTCCATTCCAAATGGTCAATGCCGATATCGACGCGATGTGTTGGAGTAAGGTAACGCGGCCGTTACTGTCCTTGACCTCGCTGGTAAGTCAGCAAAGGATACATTGTGCAGAGCCACTTTTCGTTGATGGCAATATTGAATTGCATTCTGGGGATCGACTTGCAGCTCTGTTTGCCCAAGGCAGCTTACACATGGATGCTGGAAGTGAAGTCTACATATGGGCACATGCGGAGAAAGACGTCGTTCTAGGACGAGGTTGCAGTGTGCGACGCCGCCTTTCTTCTATGACTAGCATTGAACTGGGCGTTGAATCTTCTTTTGAACGTGTCCATGCTCCGATAGTCTATTTCGGAGGCAAAGCTGCGATGCTAGCGCCCCCTGATCGCGTGTTGCAAAAGGATGGATTTTTTAAGGATATCCCGAATGCAGTTTTAAGGACGCCTGTCCTTTATAGAGTCAATGGGGATTGTGTACTACCACCGAACAGCATATATCGTGGTTCGTTGATTGTAACGGGTTGCCTGTTTGTCGGCGCGGGAACGACAGTGATCGGTGATATCAAAGCCCGGATGGGCATTGTAATCGAAGCTGGTGCGCAGATACTGGGCTCGGTGGTCAGTGAAAGACGGATTCAAATTTTACAATCAGCAAAGATTTTGGGGCCGCTGATTTCAGAGAGCATTATTCATCTCAACGAATATTCAATTATCGGTTCATTCGATTTTCCAACAACAGTAACGGCAAAGAATATCGTTGCCGAAGCAGGCGCTATGATCCACGGCACCGTTTGGGCACGTGAACTGGGTATCGTATGGTCATTCTAAGACTTCTTTGGAAAGTCATACAGTTGATCTGCGTTTTATCGTTATCGATACCTGCCTCTGCGACGGTCACAAGATTAGATTTATCAAGCTACGCAGATAAAGAGGGTGCAATTTCTGTGCAGGAACATGGCGACACCATCGACCCCTATTTTGTATTGCAAGCCTTATTACTTGCTCATGATCATGGACTAAGCGATAAGACGTACAGCAAAGACTGGATCAACTGGCTGATTGCCAGACAAAAACCAGATGCAACTTTCGATCGATTTTGTCGGGTAGGTCCTGTATGGGCCCCATGTAAGACTGCTGATGCGGATGATGCCTTGTTGGCGCTTTGGATAAGATTGCTTGAAGCCTTTCCGGATGATTTAAAAGCGACGCCAGCATGGCAGCAGAGCCGTCACCGTAGCATCAACGCTTTATCTCGATTGATTGACACCAGTCGGGGAATTTATCTTGTCTCGCCCGTGTATCAACACGGACTATTTATGGATAACCTTGAGGTTCTCTCGTATCAAGCAATAGATAGTGACAACGCAAAGCTATTGCCAACTAAAACGCTGGAAAGCAATATCCTCCACTTATTCTGGGATCAACAAAGCAAAATTTTTCTGGTCTCGACACAAGCTGGACAAAAAGAGATGCCACGCAAATTCTATCCTGATCAGGTCGCCCAGATCTTCCCATTGCTTTATCGCAACAACACAATCATTACAACGAATCGCCACCAGTATTACCAACAATGGATGCGCAGGCACAGGCAAGAATGGTTAATGCAGTCTCGCGAGGATTTTGCGTGGGGGCTGATCGCCGTCATTGCCCAGCAAGAGGGCGATAGTGAATCCGCACGTTGTTGGATGCGCGACGCTGGGCGCACAAGACATACCCCGCATTGGATAGTCAGCGATGAAGTTGCCTGGCAAATACTATCCAAAGATGGATTAAGCCCTGCGGCGAACGCCATTGTGTGCCACTAATTTTTGGCAACACGTGCTCTCGCATTGCGCTACCAGATTTCGTTTTTGAGTTTTTCCGAATGTCGTTTCTTTAAAAAAGAAAGCTATAAAATGCAAAATAAAATCTATCTGGCTTGCGTAGGAACACGTCCGGAAATCATCAAAATCGCACCAATTTATCATGAAATGAAGGCGCGAGGACATCAGATGTTGCTAGTACATACCGGACAACATGAAGCTATCACTGATGCGCTGTATGCATTTTTTGATATGCCGCCTGATATTACTATTCACTTGCAGCGGCATTCGCCGTCGTTATCAGATCTGACCTGCGCCTTATTGCAATCTGTGGATACGGCGATCGAGAAACTGCATGCAGATGTGATCCTGGTGCAGGGGGACACGACTTCAGCGTTTGTTGGTGGTTTGCTTGCTTACTATCATCGCAAGCAATTGGCGCATATTGAGGCAGGATTACGAACCTACGAAAGCGAGCCTTTTCCGGAAGAAAAAAACCGCGAAATGTTAGGGCGGCTGGCAGATTGGCACTTCCCACCGACTGAACAATCAGCGTTGAACCTCGTTAATGAAGGAATAAGACCTGACCGAATTTTTGAAGTAGGCAACACGGTCATCGATGCTGCGCGTTGGACGCATCAGAAAATATCCGGTACGGGATTCGACTTTGCCAGCGTTGCACCGACTATCCTGGTGAACTTTTTGAAGCAATTTGATCACCATAGACTTATCCTGGTGACTGCGCATCGTCGTGAAAATTGGGGCCAACCAATACGCGATATAGCGCAAGCTGTTGCAGCGTTGTTGGGGCAACACGATGACATCGTGGTGGTATGGCCAGTTCACCCAAATCCCTTAGTAAGACTGGATGTGGAAGCTGAATTGCAGCAATTGCCGGCCGATGTCCAAAGTCGGGTCTGTTTAACTGAGCCCTTAGGATACCAGGCTCTGATCGCCACCTTGGTTCGTTGCGAATTTGTGATTACCGATTCCGGTGGCATACAAGAGGAGGCTTCTGCGTTTGCCAAACCGGTATTGATAACGCGTAAAAGTACCGAACGGCAAGAGTTAGTTGACGCTGGAGGTGCAATCCTCGTCGGAACTGAAATTGCAATGATATTGAAATCCGCCGAATCACTACTCTCTGACCCGCAGTTTTATCGTGGCATGCAATTGGCAGACAGCCCCTTTGGCGATGGCTGTAGCGCACGTCGTATTGTGGATGTGTTGACCGGAAGTCAGGGTAATTTCATGTCAAAACTCGCCGACCTTCCCGCCGCAATTGCCCAATAATTTTGACTAAGGCTCTCGACGAGGAATTTTTATTTTAAAAGTGACTCGTCCTCATCTCATCAATAGGAAATCGTGAATATGAATGACCACAATATAAAACTTGCAAAGACCCGTTCCAAGTCTCCAGAAAAAAAGGCCGCTAATCGTATTGCGGTCGCTCTTCTTAGTATCGGAATCCTTAACTGTCAGACGGGTGGGGCGCAGGAACAAAATAGAGGCATTGCCGACGATGGAAATATACCGGTCTTATTGACGCCTGGCCTGGAATCACAGCCGTTTCGTTCAATTGAGATCAGTGTTGGCGATCAACATCTCACCAATGATTATGGAGATTGGCGAGACATTTCCATCAACGGTGTTTATACGCTGGGGCAACAGATTTTTCAACTTGAACTTGCTTCCAAGCGAGAATTCAACACTGCTGGAAATTTTCTTGGTTTAGCGGATACCGTGACGATCAATGACGATTGGTACACCAGGATATCAGCAGGCTCGGGTGACGGCGCATTTTATTTGCCACGGTATCGTGCGGATCTTTTTTTATACAAAAAATGGTTAGAGCATCGCAATTTCGTTAGTTCCTTCGGTGTAGGTTATTACAGTTCGCCAGATGGTCATATTGATCGAAATGTAAATATCGGTGGCGTGTATTACTTTGAATCTCCATGGATTGTTCAGTTAGGTTTGCGTTACAACTGGAGTAATCCTGGTAAGGTGGAAACCCATCAGCAATTGATTGCGATTACTTATGGCCGTGATAAACATGATCAGATTACTTTACGCAGCGGGTGGGGCGGAGAGGCATACCAGCAGATTTCAACGCAGAATGCCATAGTTAATTTCCAGAGTCGCGAGGTGAGCGTGCTTTGGCACCATTGGCTGACACCGGTTTCGGGATTCATGCTGAGCGCAGAACGTTACAGTAACCCCTTGTACGAACGTATGGGCGGTCGTATTGGCTATTTTCAGCAATTTTGAGTCTGGCTAATCATGGAACAGCGACACAAAAGCATACTTAGTAAAGCCATCGTTCAGGACGCTGCATTGCAAAAGGGTTTATTTGCGTTGGAGACCATCAAACTGCGGGATTCCCAAAGTAGCACACATCGCTCAATGGGGTCTCTTTCGCTGGCGCCGGCATTGTTGTTTCAAATGATTGTATTGCCAGTCGTATTTGGTATCGCGCTATTGAAACTTCAACCCTATATCTTTGCCGGATGGCAGCAATGTATTTTATTTTTTTTTAGTCGGCTAACTATCCCGCTGTTGACCTTGAATGAACAGCCTGATCTAGCGCATTTGGGTTTTGCATGGAATGGAGGAATGGCGACAGCCGCGTCTGAACTCACAGCATGGTGGGTCAGCTTTTTTATAACCTTGTTAGCTCTGATAGGAAGTTTTTGGTTGGATAAACATCGTGCACCGCTTAAATATTTGTTGCGTATCATTTGTGTTCTGCAATGTCTTTCGATGACTTTTTTCTTCTTTTTCCCAGATCGCTTTCCATACACCATTCAGAGTCATAGCCTGAATTTGATCAATATGGGCTATGTCGTGATTTTGGGAATTCCCTTCATGTTGAGTCTCGGTTATTACGTACTTGAAATAAGTTTGCTGCGAAAAATTATCAGTACCGTCTACGTTCTTACCTATTTTTTGGTGCTAGTACCGTTTCAGGTGATGTTGCATATGCTGTTACTACAGTATTGTTCATTATTGATCATGCCGGTTCTTTACGTGTGTTTTGGTATGTTGTTTGATGTTCTAATATTTGTGGCTCTTTATTCACAATTAGCCAGTAAGGTAGCACCGCAATCAATAAAGTAAAAACGATAGGCGTACCGTTCATCTGCATTGATGCGCAGTTTGGTTATGAAACGGAAATGCAATGCCAGAAGCGAACAATATCCTTGCTTCTGGCATGAATCATGAGAGATGAAACTGTGATCATTTCCACGCCAGGAGATCCGCTTTCTTACGTGTAACTTGCACAACGCGTTCTGCCGCGACACCCAAAATAATAGGTGCAATGACGTGAATTTCATCGGCAATGCCAAGTTCTTTTTTCCATTCTGGGGTGTTTAAAATCTGTACGGCAAAGCCAATGACACAAGTCGAAAGTCCATATGCACATGCGGCAAGCATCAAATTTTCTGCAGCCAACCAGCAATCGGCACTCGCAAATTCACCGACCGGTTTTGCGCATACCAACACTAAACTCGGGGCATTATAAAAAATATTAAAATCTGTTGCGGTAAATCGCTGATGCATCGCACTTGCGGTGAGAGCTGGCTTATCAGTTGAAAGATTGAGCGCGTTTTTTGCAGATTCGGAGATCCGTTTTAATAAAGTTGTATCCTGAATGACCATGAATTCCCACGGTTCTTCATGCATTGCCGTTGGTGCCTGAACCGCGGCATCGAGCAATTGCAGTATCCGTTCGCGGCTTGTTTTTTCATTTGTGAAGTTTCGCACCGCCCGTCGCTGATAAATCGCCTCGATGACGCTTAAATTGTCGCTGTTAGCGGCGTTAGTGGGAATATTATGCACGATTTTTCCTTCATCTTAGATTGGCGATGCTCTATAAAAAAGAGCAAAAGGCGAGGCGACTCACCGATTGCTTTTTTTGCTTAGCTATTATTGATTGCTTTTGCGATATCCGCTTTTGTATCACCTACTGCAGCTTGAACGGCGCCCGCATTTTTTTGTATATTTCCTTTGATTTGAATATCTTTTTTACCCACGATCTTTCCAGCGACTTCCTTAATCTTTCCCTTGACTTCTTCGGTTCGTCCGTTGATTTGATCTTTATTCATGATTGCTCCAGAGGATGTTATGCGGCTCTTTGCCGCAGCACGGCGATTGCCATGCGTACACAGACTTTATTTCAACGTATTGAGCTAATCTGTTCGATAACAAACACAGTAAAAGATAAAGCGTTCAGTTAACTCATTTCTCATTATTTAGCTAACTTCAAACAACCCAAAAAAAGCCGGTTTAATTGTACGTTAGCGTACTGAGAGAAAAACTTCGACTGTGTAAGGTTTTAACAATGATGCGGTCAGACCTCTCTCTTTAATCATTGATCGTAAAGGGGGTAAATCAAGGTCTGTGTGGTTTTCGCTTCTCCAGCGTATTTCGTAAAAATGCGTATTACGAAATTTTGATCTGCTTCACTTTGGAGTCATCTATGAAAGCTCTCGTCTACCACGGACCCGGCAAGAAGTCGCTTGATGAATGCCCAAAACCAGAAATTATTGATACAACTGACGCTATCGTCAAAGTGACGAAAACCACGATTTGTGGTACCGATTTACATATTCTTAAAGGAGATGTTGTAACCTGCAAGCCCGGACGCATTCTTGGTCATGAAGGGGTGGGGGTCATCGACAATATCGGCTCCGCAGTCAGCTCGTTTAAGAAAGGGGATAGGGTATTAATCTCCTGTATCAGCGCTTGTGGTAAATGCACTTTTTGTCGAAAACAAATGTATTCTCACTGCATCACAGGTGGCTGGATACTCGGAAATAGTATCGATGGCACTCAGGCGGAATACGTACGCATTCCTTATGCCGATACCAGCCTGTACCCGATTCCCGATGGCGTTGACGAAGAAGCATTGGTGATGTTGAGCGATATCTTGCCAACAGGGTTTGAATGCGGCGTTCTTAATGGAAAAGTTCAACCAGGCAATATCATCGCCATTGTCGGTTCAGGCCCTATCGGTCTGGCCGCCTTATTGACGGCGCAATTTTATTCTCCGGCTGAAATTATCATGATCGATCTTGATGACAATAGACTTGCTGTAGCAAAGCGATTTGGTGCGACAAAAACTGTCAATAGCAAAGATGGAAAAGCCAGCGAAACGGTTCTTAATTTGACCGGTGGTCGCGGTGTTGATACAGCAATAGAGGCCGTGGGCATCCCTGCCACATTTGAACTTTGTCAGCAAATCATAGGCGCTGGCGGGACGATCGCCAACATAGGAGTGCATGGCGCGAAAGTTGACTTGCATCTCGAAAGCCTATGGGATCGCAACCTGACGATCACTACCCGTCTGGTGGACACCGTAAGTACACCGATGTTGCTCAATGTCGTTCAGTCGAAACGCTTGGATGCTACGCAACTGATTACGCACCATTTTAAGCTATCTGAAATTTTGATTGCGTATGAAACTTTTGAACATGCGGCGACGACGGATGCGCTTAAAGTCATCATTGAAAACTAAGCCAAAAGCCTTTGTCGTGAGTAAATCTTGTGATCAATCAGTCATTTGAAGTTTCTTGAAAGTAGCTCAATGCAAGATCCTAAAAACAATAGCGCCGTATGTGATGCAGCAGCATCTGATCAGGAGTCGATACCAGTAGTGACATTAAATGACCAGCGTTTGATTGCGCAATTGGCGAAAGCGGAGGTCTTACTGGCCGAAACTTCAGAGGCGCTCTTACGAGCCAGAGCTGACGCTGAGAATACGCGTCGGCGCTCGCAGGACGATCTGACAAAAGCAAAGAAATTCGCGATAGAAAGCTTTGCCGAAGCGATGGTTCCTGTCAAAGATAGTCTTGAAATGGCGTTGATGCTCGACTGGCCCTCATTCGAGGCGTTGCGTGAGGGTGTGGAGATCACTTTAAAACAATTGAATTCTGCTTTTGAACGCCATGGCTTATTAGAAATTACGCCAGTCCGTGGAGAAAAAATTGACCCGGAAAAGCATCAGGCAGTTGCTTTGATTCCGACCAATGATCAGGAATCAAACACGGTGGTCAGTGTTTTACAGAAGGGTTACATGTTGGCTGACAGATTATTGCGCCCCGCAATTGTCACCGCAGCGCAGGCTTCTCCACATTAGGTGCAATAGAGTAACGTCACGATGACGAGCACATTCAGCCACAGTCAGTAAAACCAACTAAGGAAATATGATGAGTAAAATGATAGGTATCGATTTAGGCACAACAAATTCTTGTGTTGCCGTCATGGAAGGTGGAAAAGCCAAGGTGATTGAAAATGCTGAAGGCGCGCGCACAACGCCATCGATCATTGCCTATCAGGAAAATGGCGAGATTCTGGTTGGTGCTCCAGCGAAAAGGCAAGCGGTGACCAATCCGGTTAACACCTTATATGCTGTCAAGCGCCTGATTGGGCGCAAATTTGATGAAAAGGAAGTGCAAAAAGATATCGATCTGATGCCCTTTAAGATCGTCAAAGCGGACAATGGTGATGCATGGATAGCCGTGCGCGACAAGCGTTTTGCGCCACCACAGATCTCTGCAGAAGTCTTGCGTAAGATGAAAAAAACGGCGGAAGATTACCTCGGGCATGAGGTGACCGAAGCAGTTATTACTGTTCCAGCCTATTTCAATGATGCACAGCGACAGGCAACGAAAGATGCCGGACGGATCGCCGGGCTTGATGTCAAACGCATTATTAATGAACCCACTGCGGCTGCCTTGGCCTTTGGATTAGATAAAAATGAAAAAGGCGATAAAAAGATTGCGGTCTATGATCTGGGCGGCGGTACGTTTGATATTTCCATCATCGAAATCGCCGCAGTTGAGAACGAAAAGCAATTTGAGGTATTGTCCACGAATGGCGATACGTTTCTTGGCGGTGAAGATTTCGATCAGAGAATTATCGATTTCATCATTGATGAATTCAAATCCTTACATGGTATCGATCTGAAAAAAGATCCGATTGCGCTCCAACGAATCAAAGCCTCTGCTGAGCGGGCAAAGATAGAACTCTCATCAGCACAACAAACCGAAATCAATGAGCCCTATATTGCAATGGCAAATGGTGCCCCTATCCATTTGACACAAAAAATTACCCGCGCCAAATTGGAGTCCTTAGTCGAAGAATTGATTAATGCCACCATAGAACCATGTCGCATTGCGATAAAGGATGCGGGAATTTCAGTCAACGACATAAACGATGTGATCTTAGTCGGTGGTATGACGCGCATGCCTAAAGTTCAGGAAAAGGTTAAAGAGTTTTTTGGTAAAGATGCCCGCAAAGACGTCAACCCTGATGAAGCAGTGGCAGTCGGCGCTGCGATTCAAGGGGCGGTTTTGTCGGGTGATCAAAAAGACTTGTTGTTATTGGATGTGACACCGCTTTCTTTAGGGATTGAGACGATGGGCGGCGTCATGACAAAAATGATTCCTAAAAACACGACAATACCTACGAAATTCAGCCAGATATTTTCGACTGCGGACGATAATCAGGCTGCTGTGACAATTAAAGTTTTCCAGGGTGAACGCGAAATCGCGGCCGGAAACAAGACTTTAGGCGAGTTCAATCTGGAAGGAATTCCTCCGTCAGCGCGAGGGGTACCGCAAATCGAAGTCACTTTTGATATTGATGCAAATGGTATCTTGCATGTTGGTGCTAAAGATAAAACGACCGGAAAAGAAAACAAAATCACCATCAAGGCTAATTCCGGCTTAACTGAGCAAGAAATACGGCATATGGTAGACGATGCCGCAGCAAATGCTGAGGGCGACAAAAAACTGCGTGAGCTCGCCGAAGCGCATAACCAGGCAGATGCCCTTATTCATAACACCCATAAAGCGATGGCGGAGGCTGGCGAAAAACTGAACGCGTCCGACCGGTTAGAGCTCGATCAGGCAATACTTTCCCTCAAATCAGTGATAAAGGAGGCGGATAAAGCGGCGCTGATGACAAGACAAGAGTATCTAGAAGGTTTATTACAAAAGCTGAATCAGACGATGCAAACAGTTAGACAACCAGCCGGCAATGCTGGCGTAAATCAGCACGACGAACATGGTAATGGTTCACAAGGTTCTGCGCATATGGACGATGTTACGGAGGCAGACTTTAAGGAAGTCAAACAACCATAAGACGTTTTCTACGCAAGCTTTGTTCATTGTTAACTGACAACCCAAAACACGCTATGTGAAAACCATGAAATACAAAGACTATTATCAGGTTTTGGGTGTCCCACGATCGGCAACTGATTCCGACATCAAAAAAGCGTATCGACAATTAGCGCATCGGTTTCATCCTGACATATCCAAAGATCCCGCAGGTGAAGAAAAATTTAAAGAAATTGCCGAAGCTTATGCAATTTTAAAAAGCAAAGATAAGCGTGCGGAATACGATCAATTGGGGCAGCAATCAGCTGGTGGGCAATTTACGCCACCTCCGCAATGGCAAGAGGAATTTTCTAGTCAGGCCGGCGATTTTGATGATGTTGATATCTCGGATATTTTTAATGCCTTCAATCGGTCGAGAAATGGTGACGGGAGTGGGATGGGGCATAGTAAAGGACGCGCTCACCGTAAGGCAGTTCCTACGCGGGGCGATGACTATTCTGTCTCCGTTGCCGTTGGTCTGGAGATGGTGATGTCGGGTGGTGAAACGGATGTCACTGTTGATTTGCCAGAAACCGATGCCCATGGCTTGCCGCATCGCACACCGCATACTTTTCGCATACAAATACCCCGCGGTGCGATTGAAGGACAACGATTACGCCTGGCAAATAAAGGTGGTATGGGGGCTAACGGTGGTCCAAATGGTCATCTATACGTCAAAATAACGATTATTCCTCACCCGATGTTTCGGCTAACTGGTCGCGATTTATATGTTGATTTACCGATTTCACCTTCTCAAGCGGCGTTGGGCGACCACATAGATCTTGCGTTCTTTGATACCCGTCTGACCATCAATATCAAACCCGGAACATGTTCGGGTCAGCGCTTACGATTTGCCGGTAAAGGTATGCCAGTTGATAAAGGTGGCACAGCTGGAGGCGGTGATCTTTTCGCGTTGATACAAATACTGGTACCTAAAAAGCTCAGCGAAGCGCAACGCTTACTCTACATCCAATTGGCTGCAGTCACAGTGCCGCCAACGCCATCATCTGACGTGAAGGAAGCGGCATGAACATGATCCAAGTATCAAATACGAGAAAGCATCATCTTGCACCAGAAAAAACAATATGCAATGGCTATTACCTGATGGAGGTATCGGGCTTGAGTGAATCCGAAATACAAGCGCTTATCGACCATGCACTGCTCACTCCGATACATATTAGCAATGACGCTGGCAATTCCGTCAGAGTTGGCGACACCGTGCATTTTGCGCTGCATGCCGTTCTTTTTACGACGAACGCAAGAAGACTACGTGATGACTTTGAACTGGATTGTAATGGAATGATTCTCGCTTTGAACCTACTGCGTCGAATTGACAACCTGCAGGAAGAAATGAGCGCTCTAAAGGCATGTTTACCGGCTGGCACATTTAATTCGGCGCTCTCTTAACGCATCGATGTGTACGCAAACGAACGGAACGTAGCCTCAATAAAACGTATCATTTTTACTTCGGAAATATGAAATAACTCGCTGATCACTGGATAGAAATTTTTTTGACTATTGATCATTCTTTAAACACCAAAAATCAACTTGATGACTCAGTGAGCATTTTATTTACCCGGACTACCGGGGCTGGCGGTCGGGAAACATTCCAGCACCAAATTGAATAATGTTATCAACAGTGTAATGAAGAATGTAAATATCGAAATTGGGACTTGGCTGACCGATTCAATCACATGGAAAACATATGACAAATTCAATACATCTCGATGTCAAGTCGAAAGAACTTAATTATGACCCTAACCATCTGTTAAACACCATCATAAAAAACCTCCATCTTAAAAATGACGCAGCACTTTCCAGGGCGCTGGAAGTCGCGCCACCTGTGATTAGCAAAATTCGTCACCGTCATTTGGCAGTAGGAGCGACTTTATTGATACGCATGAATGAAATCAGCGGCATAGAGATTAAGGAATTGCGTAAACTGATGGGAGATAAAAGGAAGAAATTTTTAAATCATGAATTATCTTTTGATAAAGATAATGAACAAACGACGAATGACCATCGCAATGGCGTACCCGTTCAATCATCGGTTTAATGTTTTAATCGGGCCTGTGTTCAAAACGTACAAGCTGCCATGATTAACACTACTGAGGCCAGGATTGAACAAACCGCACCAGGTCTGCTGCATTTATCTGGTTGCTGGACGGTTTGCCATTTAGGATCAGCGCTATCTGAACTTGATCAATTATTCGTTTTGCCGCTTACTCATTTGAGTCTGGATGGTAAAAAAATAATGAAAATAGATAGTATGGTTGTGTGGGTTTTACAGATGCGGCTACAAAAGCTAATAGCAAAGGGCACGCAAATAAATATGCTGGATTGGCCACCAGCATATCAATTGCTGCTCGATAACTTGCCTCTCAATTCGCGACCTACAATCTATCCGGCTGTGAAATCAGGGACGTTAGAAATCATCGGTAAAGAGAGTTTTTCTATTTGCAAAAACAGTTTGTCGTTACTCAGTTTCGTTGGTGAGACAACTGTTGACTTACTGAACGTGCTTCGGCATCCCGGTCAAGCAAGAGGGCGCAGCGTTTTGCGCAACCTGCAAATCAGTGGCGCTAATGCCGTCCCCATCATTGGGATCACTTCTTTTTTATTAGGAATCGTCATTGCTTACCAAGGCGCAGACCAGCTGCGACATTATGGCGCAAATATCTTCGTCGTAGAATTGGTTGGATACGCAATGCTGCGTGAATTCTCGCCTCTCATCACAGCAATTATAGTTGCTGGTCGATCAGGATCTGCTTATGCGGCGCAGATTGGTACCATGCAAGTGACGGAAGAAATTGATGCGCTCAACACAATTGGCATTAAGCCCATTGAATTATTAGTACTTCCCAAGCTGATTGCACTCCTGATTGCTTTGCCTTTGCTGACCTTATTTGCGGATTTGCTTGGTGTTCTTGGAGGTATGTGGATGGCGAGCAGTAAGCTTCAGGTGTCACCACATGAATTTCTTCTTCGCTTTGGAACAGAAATCCCTCTTAAAACCTTATTCATCGGACTTGGTAAATCGTGGGTTTTTGCCTTTGTCATTGTCCTGATTGGTTGTTTTCAAGGATTTCACACTAAGACCAATGCCGACAGTGTTGGTCAGCAAACTACGCACAGTGTGGTTCAATCTATTTTTATCGTTATTGTGCTTGATGCTGTATTTTCGATTGTTTTTAATCTGCTGGATCTTTGATGACTTCAGACAACCTGGCGATCGTCCCCGATAGGGATGAATATGTCATTGAGATGCAACATGTTTGCACCCGCTTTGGTGAAAAAATTGTCCATGATGGTATCGATCTGCGAGTAAAGCGTGGTGATATCTTTGCCATTGTCGGTGGTAGTGGTTCTGGAAAGTCGACCTTGTTAAGAGAGATGATTTTGCTCCATAAACCTGACAGTGGTAGCGTCAAAATTCTGGGCACGGATTTAGCGAATATTAATGACATACAGACTAAGGACCTCCGGCAGCGTTGTGGAGTATTGTTTCAAAAGGGCGGCTTGTTTGGGACATTGACTGTCGCTGAAAATATCGGACTTCCTTTGCGTGAGCACACCAATTTGGACGATGTCACCATTAATCAGATTGCACTCTGGAAGTTGGCGCAAACTGGTATGGGCCAGGAGTCCGCGAGCTTATATCCCGCCGAACTCAGTGGTGGAATGTTAAAGCGTGCAGCATTGGCGCGCGCACTGGCACTGGATCCTGAGCTATTGTTTTTAGACGAACCAACTGCAGGGCTTGATCCGTCGAGTGCAGATGGGATCGATGCATTAATCTTACACCTGCACGCTGTTTATCGACCAACCATTGTCATGATTACCCATGATCTGGATTTGCTATGGCAAGTTACACATCGTGTCGCTGTTGTAGGTAAAGGTAAAGTGCTGGCGGTTGGCTCCATGGAGGAATTGTCCACGCTGGAAAACCGAGATGTACGTGAATACTTTGATGGAGCACGTGGGCGCGCGGCACAGCAACAAGCGACGACGTTGTCGCTAAAACATAGCACAGTCGTGAATCATAAAAGGGCGGCGACATGGAAACCAAAGTGAATTTTATCGTCGTCGGGTTATTTGTTTTACTGCTCGGGGTCTTTTTTATAGCTGTCGTGCTATGGCTTTCAGTAGGCTTGAACCATCACGTGACGCCTAAATTATATTTGTCCGTGATCAATGAATCCGTCGCTGGACTCAACGTGGATGCACCCGTGAAATATCAAGGAGTGAGTGTAGGTAAGGTGCATTCAATCACGCTTAATCGAAACGCCCCCCAGCAGGTGATCTTGATTTTTGCCATTAACCCTGATACGACAATTAAGACTGATACGCTAGCTGTTCTTGAAACACAAGGTCTCACAGGTATTGCTTACGTTGAGCTCAGCGGCGGTACACCAGCAGCATCAATATTGTTAGCCCGGCCCGGTTACCCCTACCCACAGATAACAAGTAAGCCGTCTTTAGGTACACGATTAGAAAACGTGTTAAGTACTGCAATGGCTAACTTAGACCATACAACGACCAACATTAATGCGATGTTAAGTGACGAGAACAGACAGTCAATAAGAAAAATCCTCATTGATAGTTCTAGTCTGATGACAAGTCTGGCTGCGCAAAAAGCCAATATCAGCCGCGGTATACGTCAAGCTGCTGTCACTATGGATAACACAGCGCAAGCAAGCTTAAAGCTCGACCCACTAATCACCCGTGCCAGCGCCAGCGCGGATGCCATTAATGCCATGGCAAATAAATTGAGTGATGCAAGCGCAGAGGCGCAAAAAACTGCGCAAGAAATGGGGGAAGGTGTACATCAGGTTCGCACAGACATCCTACCGGATCTACAAAAATTGATGCTGGAAATCGCAGATTTATCGATAACATTAAAAAGTCTCGCAGAACAAACTCAGCAAGATCCGGGAAGTTTTCTACGCGGTCGCAAAGCATTGCCTGTCGGCCCTGGCGAAATACAGACTGAGCGCGTTTCACCATGAAGATCTTTGACCACAAACTACCGCTATCTGCTGTAATACTTGCCTTATCAGGATGCGGCATGCTGCAACCAGTTTCGCCCCCGTCTATGAAAGAATACCGTTTAGAGGCAGTGAATGCGGCAAAAGTCATCACCTATCCGGCACCCACCGTTAGCATCGATATTAGTATCATTCGAGCAGCTCCGGGATTGGATACCAAGCGTATGCTGTATGTTCAACACCCGTATCAAATTGAATACTACCAGCACAGCGCGTGGCAACAAAAACCAACAAGCATGCTGATGCCGCTCGTTGTCACCGCCATTGAAGCAAGCGGCCTATTTCACGTTGTACTGCAGTCACCTGATCCGATCAACGCCACTTATCACTTAGCATTGGAACTCACTCAATTTGAGCAGGACTTTACAGTGCATCCTAGTGTGGTTCATTTCGGCCTGCGTGCTTATTTGGCTGAAAATAAAACTCATACCGTCGTGGCCTGGACGGATTTCGATGTCAAGCAGAACTTGCTCACTGAGGATGCCTATGGCGGAGTAGTCGCGAGCAAGCTTGCGACGACCGAAGCGTTGCAGCAATTGGTGCAGTTCTGTCGCTTGCATATAGTTCAGGGCAACGCTGCGCCTTGACCGCAGAGGGAGCGATATATCGACGTTCATACGGCTAATGTGATTTATCGAACAGACAGCATAGATGCCAAATGATTGAATGGCTTATGAACGGGCAATCCCAAGTCAATTTTATGAAAGGAACTATTTTTCATTTTGCAGGCCAGTTCGCCCACCCCTTTAATTGGAGCACCTCATGAGAACACTTACCGTCGCTACATTCATTTCTACCATGCTACTTACTAGCGCCTTCGCCAAGAGTCCGATGCCTGCAACAGGGTCGGTTAGCGATGCGACAATCGACAGTGCTAAATCAAATCCTAAACGTGACGCGAATAACGAAAAACATATCAAAGATTTACACGCAAAACTAAAAATTACTTCTTCAGAAGAAGTTTTGTGGATGACCGTCGCACAAACGATGCGCGATAACGTCGCCCAAATTGACAAAATTGTTGATAAACGTGAATCATTAATCGGGAATGCCAGTGCAATAGATGATCTGAATGCCTACGCTGATGTTGCTCAAGCTCATGCGGATTCTGTTAAAAAACTGGTTACGGCGTTTGCGCCTTTATACGCAGCAATGCCCGACGCCCAGAAAAAATTAGCCGATGAAGTATTTATGCAGCGCGCTCATGGTCACATGGAAATGAAAAATAAATAGGTCTGCTAAGCGATTAAGGGGGGAATATCATGAAAACGAAGTTTTTAACTGCCATATTTGGGTTGTTCATTGTAGCGGCGACACCGCTAACTCATGCGCAAGTCATTATTGGATTTGGGTTTGATAGTTGTGGTTACCCTGGTTTTTACCAAACCTGCCCTGCATTCGGGCCACCAGCTGGGATTTATTTGGGGCATGGTGGATGGGGGCGTGGCAGACGTGATTTCCGAGGTGGCAGTCGTAATGAGGGTCGTAATGAGGGCCGTAACGGCGGGCATAACGCAGAACGTGACGAGCATAGAAATGGATGGAAACATCGCTAAACATGGCCCGGTGTATTTTTGAGCGCGAAATACGCTGTAACTTTGGTATCTGAATTGGGATGTATTGATAAAGACAAGAATCCACGTGTTCTATCTAACCAGCAAAAAAGTTGGCTGATTTACGGGCTATTTGATTTATCAGGCTTTCTATTTAAAATCAAAAATCGTATCTGTGTTTAAGTTGTCCCGATTAAGTTTTTCGCCTTCGTGAAGTAAGACATCAAGGCGATCACGCAGACTGCGGGCTATCTCGCGTCCTTTTATTTTTAGTATTGCCTCAAGATAAGCGTGACGAAGGTTTTTGAAATCGTCAATATTTTTTGCACGCTCAACTTTTAGCTGTAATGTGAAACCGCGAAACCCGAGCGCACTCTTGATGGTTTCGTTGAAAAAATTGTAAATTGCCTGGAATTGCTCAGCCTCAGTTTGGTCTCCTGCATTGGCGCTTGAGAGTACAACCCCAACTTTGTTTTCTTCATTGATGGTCGTTTTAGGCTCCGCCATTGCTGGAGAATCGGAATCAACGATTTCAGGGGCATTAGCAAGCGCGACAGCTGGTGCAATCATTTCGAGGTCGATGAGCTCCTGGATACTATTTTCATCTAAACCTATCGCAGTCAATTTTTTAAGTAAGTCCGCAGCACTCTTTTTTCCATCTATCATTACCAGTAGTGTCCGGAGTCGATTCGCTAATTGATGTTTTCGGGTTGCGATTTCTTCGCGGCCTTTTTCTGTCTTATCGTATGCACAGCTAAGCATGTTTTTGCGCGTTCCTGAAAATGATCTAGGAACCAGAATAAGTTTCTGGTGATAGTGCAAAAGAATACATGAGCTTCCAAATGGAAGCTATAGGTTAATTTGTATTAAATCGTAGCTCGTGCAAAGGGCGTGTTTATGGTTTTCGAATGAAAGTAATTGTTTTTACATCGGTATCAGACTTAACAATTGTTGACGTTTCGCAGCTATTACACGACGAAGAACAAGAACTCGCACATTTTTTTGCAGTGCTATCAAATTGATTGGCTAATTTGGGGTGGTGGACGGCTAACTTCTCATGTATTTTCCGGCGCAAAGAAGTTGGCATCCATTTGAAGAACAGATAACTTGTCGCAAGCAATAAAATAGTTATGGTCAGAGCGGTTTGCATGTTCAAGCTCCTGTCAAAAACTTCGCTAATTGATAAGTGATTAGAGAGGCGAAATAAGCAAGACTAAACAGATAAGCTGCCATCATAATCGGATAGCGCAGCGTGTTTGTTTCACGTTTAACGACACTTAGCGTCGCTATACACTGTGGCGCAAACACATACCATGCCAGCAAAGAGAGTGCAGTGGGCAGACTCCAGGAATGCGAGATCAGTGGTTCCAGTGAATGACTCAACTCCTCTCCGGTTTGAGAAAGCGCATAAACTGTCCCCAGTGCGGCAACGGCAACTTCGCGCGCCGCCAAACCTGGCACGAGCGCAATGCAAATTTGCCAGTTGAAACCAATTGGAGCAAACACATACTCTAGCAAACGACCAAGATAGCCAGCAAAGCTATAGTAAATCGGCGGGTAGGGCGCATTTTCGGGTGCCCCGGGAAAACTACTCAAAAACCAAAGTAATATCATCAAGGCCAAAATAATCGTACCGACCCGGGTGGTAAAGATTTTAATTCTTTCCCATAAACCCAGGATCAGGTTGCGTAGATTTGGCCATCGGTAGTCGGGTAATTCCAACATTAATGGATGTTGTTCCGATTTGCCCCATAGACGTTTAAACACAAGCGCGACAAGCATTGCCGAAACAATGCCGGCAATATACAGAATGAACAGCACCAGCCCTTGTAAGCTCAGGAAGCCAAAAACCGCTCGTTCCGGAATAAATGCGGCGATAATCAACGCGTATACCGGCAAACGGGCGGAGCAGGTCATTAACGGTGCAATCATGATGGTGACAAGCCGGTCGCGAGGATTTTGTATCGTGCGGGTCGCCATAATGCCAGGGATGGCACAAGCAAAGCTCGATAATAAAGGAATAAAAGCGCGTCCTGACAAACCAACTTTGCCCATAATGCGATCAAGCAAAAATGCGGCGCGTGGCAAGTAGCCTGAATCTTCCATCACCAAAATAAAGAAGAATAAAATGACGATCTGAGGCAAAAAAACAAGTACGCTGCCAGCGCCGCCAATCACTCCTTTTACTAAAAGCCCTTGAAGCATACCTTCTGGAATTGCCCCCTGGACCAGATTGCCGACATGCTCGATTGAGTCTTTAATAAAGTCCATCGGCGGTTGTGCCAAGGTGAAAACCGCTTGAAACACTAAAAACATTAAGCTCGCGAAAATCACAGGACCAAAAACAGGGTGAAGAATCCAATTATCGATACGAAAACTGAAAGGCAATTGATTATTTGCATCGACACCGCTATGCACACAAAGTTTTAAAATCGCGTTCGCCTCAAATTGAATTTCTTCGGGCGCCTGATGATTCAATTCGATAAGTTTGGGGCTCTTGTCTGACTTGAGTGTCAGTGCTAAAGCTTCAAGTTGCGTTAATAAACCGTCGATGCCTTTGGTGTCGACAGCAACGGTTTCCACGACGGGAATTCCTAAGGCTTGTTGAAGCGCTTGTACATCAATGTGAATCGAGCGTTTCTTTGCAACGTCGATCATATTGACTGCCAGAATCAAAGGTAGTCCTAAGTTTTTTAATTCGAGGGCAAGGCGTAAACCTCGTTTTAAATTTGTCGCATCAACGACACAGAGAATGGCATCGGGCAAGGCTTCATTTGCTCTTTGTCCTGTAATGACTTCTTCGGTTATTTTTTCATCTGGCGTTATTGCTTGCAAGCTGTAGGTCCCGGGAAGATCGAGCACATGCCAGTGCCTGCCTCCGGGAGCGGTAAATTTACCTTCCTTGCGCTCGATCGTGACGCCAGCATAGTTGGCAACTTTTTGTCTTGCACCAGTTAAACGATTGAATAAAGCGGTTTTGCCGCAATTTGGGTTTCCAACAAGAGCAATGCGAGGTGAAAAAAGTGTGTTAACTGTCATTAAATTGATCCAAGCTTGGTATTGCCTATCGTTGTAACGCCTATCAATGCAGCTTCAAAACTACGTAGAGCAAAAGTCGACTGGCCTATGCGTACGGCGAGCGGTTCTCCTCCAAAATAACCTTTATGCAAAATTTTTACTTCTTCACCATGCACAAATCCGAGTTCTTTTAACCGCCGCGCAATGTCGCTGAGATCGCTGAGCTTATTCGATGGGGTAAGGCTTTGTGTGGAGACATGATTTACGATTGCCGACTCGCCAACTTTAAGGCAATTCAGTGTCGTACTTTGTGCAGTGGTTGCAGATTGCTTGCTCATGGCCTTAGGCTTGTCGATTCTTGCGATTCTAAATGATAATGAGAATATATATCAATATGGCGCGGCATTCAATTGATATCCTTGGTTTCCAAGGGTTAAGTTGATCTTGCTTAACCCTTGGAGGCTTGATCTGTCGTGACTTTGTATTACGAGCGCTATTTAACTGACATTATTTAAATCGAAGAGACGATTTATTCGTTTTTTGGCGTCTTGCTATTGCTGATAGACAGCTGTTGTTGCAGGAGGATGGTTTTAATTAGCTCAAGTTGCTCTTGCTCTGATTGACTCTTTATTCGTTCGTATTGCTTCAGTTGTTGCTTGAATTGCTCTTGCTTTTCCCCTGCGATCGCGAGCGCGATGAGGGTCTCTTTGAGCTTTTCCTGGTTTGTTTCGAGGGTTTGCGTCAACCTGTTGTTAATGGCTTTGGTTTCGTCTAGTTCAAATTGCGTCTTCTGCTGCAGATTCTCTAAAATGCTTAACTCTTCAAGTTGAACTTGTGCAATTTCTTTCATACGGGACTGACTGGACATCAGCTGCTGAATTTCTGCTAATTGTTTGGTGCTCGTGTTTTGCAATTCGGTATTGCTTAGTTTGACCAACTTTAAGTCCTGCTCCAGGCGATTGATACGAGACTCAAACGCATGGCGCTCTTCGGTGCGCTGTATCGCGCTTTGTTGTTGGTAATGTTCAAATTGAGCGCTAGAGGAATTGAGCTGCTGATGTAATGCTTTTAGTTGAATTTCGCTGTCAGAAATGCGATTTTGCATCCCTGCATTTTCACTCTCAAGGGAGGCCAGTTGAAGTTTGCTGCTTTGACGTTCCTGGAGTAAGCAATTTTTTTCTGTTGACTCGGATGTCAGTTGCTTTGTCAGTTCCTCTTTTTGTTTTGCTAGTAATTCCGCTGCCTCCTTCATTTTCACTAAATCTTCTTTTACTTTATCTAATTCTTCTTGGTGCCGGCTCTTCAGATCGTTTATGTCGAGGGCGGCTTCTGCTTTGATTAGTTCGTAAGCACCACGAACTGCATTAAGAATCGATTCTGGCAGCCCGGAATTGAGTACTTTTTGTTGCTCATAATTTTCCTCTTTCCAACGTTTTAACATCGGAGCGATGGTGCTTTTACTGCCTGTGTCTCCCATTTCCTGGCGGACGTTGTCGACAGTCGGCATGTTGCCTGACTGGCGAATTTTTTCAGCTGCCCTGCATACATCCGAATACAAAATTCCTGACCTGGCCATGCCTGACTCCAATTTAATAACGTAATACGTAATATGTAATATTACCTCTAAATTATAAATTTCGTTAGAAATAAATTGCACGATATAACCCTTGATAATGTATATTATCGAAGGTTATAGGGCTTATGTCTTATCGTTTTCTTTAGGATCAGTACAGTTAAGCTTAGGAGGAGGAATGAAAAAGCAGGTGGAAATTGATATGGTGAGAACTGAGTTAGATGAACTCAACTTGCCTCGAGTGCTTTTGGACGCTCAGCTTGTTGCCGAAAGTAAGTTGCGGCATGAATTCATTGCTGCTGCGACCTCGGAAAATACTCGCCGCGCTTATCGTTCAGCGATCCGGCATTTTTTGAATTGGGGTGGGCAGTTACCTGCTGATGTCAATGCACTAATTAGTTATCTGATTGAACATGCGGAAGTTCTTAATCCGCGAACCTTAAGTCTGAAATTAACGGCAATATCTCAGTGGCACCGCCATCAGGGTTTTCATGACCCCTGTGTCAGCACACAGCTTAGAAAGGTGTTACTTGGGATTGAGCGCAAACGCGGTCGCCCAAAGCAAAAAGCAAGTGCCTTATTGCACACCGACCTTGAAAAAATTGTGATTCGGCTGCAAAAGGAAGATTCGTTAAAAGCGATCCGGGATAATGCTCTGCTACAAATTGGATTTTTTGGCGGCTTTCGGCGTTCCGAATTAGTAGGCCTGCAAGTCGATAGCCTCAACTGGGAGGCGGAAGGTCTCCTTATTCAATTACCAAAATCTAAAACAGATCAGAGCGGCGAAGGTATCCTCAAAGCCATCCCATACGGGAAAGGGATCTGCTGTCCTTGCCTTGCATTAAAAAAATGGTTGGAACACGCAAAAATCCATAATGGCTCCATATTTCGGAGCGTTAATAAGTGGGGACAGGTTGGTGAGTCGAGTTTAAACGCATCGAGCGTGAACTCTATTCTGCTGGAAAGTGCGAAATTGTCAGGACTTGATCATCTTTCTAAAATTAGCAGTCACAGTTTGCGGCGCGGTATGGCGACGAGCGCCTACCGTGCCGGCGCGAGTTTTCGTGATATCAAACGACAAGGTGGTTGGCGTTTCGATGGAACGGTTCAAGGCTACATTGAAGAAGCGGATCAATTTAAAGAAAATGCGATGGTGGGATTGTTAGGCAAGTAACGCAGCATCGTTTGGCATAATTTAAAGACGCGGTAAGGCAGATTGTAATAGTTGTAAGTAAATGTTTTTCTCTGGATGTTTATATTGTACCGAGGCTGCTCCCTTTCTATATTTTAAGTCTGTCATTCAAGGACGTGATTTGCTGTGATTCTTGTTTCGGGAGTGCCCTCCGGTATTGCCGGTACGTATCTGGCGCATTCAAACTTTCTATCGAAGCCTGAAGCTTGTGGGAATTTGTTGCAAATTAACGGTGATTGGGGGATGTTGTTTTCTTTTGATTCTTACGGATAATTACAATATATGCTTGTGCAGGTTGCGTATAGGAAATAAACTTCTTAAATCATTGTTAAATGTGATCAATTTGCTGCTTAATTTTGCACTAACTGTCGTCATTGTATATACAGTAATGCTCCAACTTTTGTCGTTATAGGGATCAATGATGTAGATGTGATATCAGCAATTTTCTAATGCACGGTCAGAATTTTTTGTCCGTTATTTATTTGCGACTTTAATATCGAGTTAGTTAATGGTTCCTAAAAAACAAAGTAAGCATCTGGCTGGCTTCACAATCGTCGAATTGATTGTGGTGATGGCTATTGCCGCCGTTTTAATTTCGGTAGGTGTTCCTAGTTTTACGAGTAGTTTGCAAAAAGGTTCTGTGACACGGGAGATGAATGTATTCATTGGTGATCTTGGTTTTGCAAGAGCAGAAGCAATAAAGGAGGGCGTTACTGTGACGATGTGCGCCTCTAGTGATGGATTGACCTGTTCGAATGCCAATACCTGGCAAACAGGTTGGATCATTTTTCCAAATGCTAATCTGGCAGCTACGACAATTGTGCCTTTGAGAAAGCAAGATGCATTTGCATCAAAGGATACATTTGTTGCAGATAATACTACTTCAAAAATCAATTTTACGAGCGAAGGCTTTACTACCGGCCTGCCAGCCAATCCAGTGACATTTAAGTTGCAAACAACACCCGTTAGCTCGACCTTAACTCAATGTGTTGCTATCAATAAGGCTGGCAGACACGTCGTACAATCACCAGGCACAGGGAATTGCTGATGAATCGTTTGTTGCGTAGCGCTAGTAAGCAAAAAGGATTTACCTTGTTTGAGGTGGTCGTAGCCATGATCGTTTGTGGAATCGGGTTGTTGGGCTTAGCAAAAATGGCGGCATTGGCGGTATCAACTACTCAAAACGCTGGCTCACGGTCTTTAATTGCGGTGCAGATGGAAAGTTTGGCGTCAATGATGCATGCGAATCGGAGCTTTTGGCAGTCAGGGCAGATTCTCAAGTTTAGTGCGACAGGAACAACCGTTACAGATAGTAAAGGAATTTTGACTGGGAGTTATCCGGCAGGGTGTTTGACAGTTTGTACGCCAGCTCAGTTAGCCGCCTTTAATGTGAACACGTGGGTCAACGATATGAATAATCAGTTTCCTAGTTACACAGCGACTGTGAATTGCAGTGCGCCCGGCACGACTGTAATTTCCGGATCGGCAGTGGCCGCAACGGCGATTGATTGCTCCATAAACGTGACGTGGACGGAGAAGCAAGTTGCGGTCAACGCAAATGCCGCGACTGGTTCCGCAGCACAGGTGACAACACAGTCTTACAGTGTGTATTTAAAACCATGAAATTCCGAGAATACAGAAACCTTAGCGTGGAAAGAATCATCGCAAACAGAACGAAGTTTGCGGGTTTTAGCTTAATTGAATTGATGATTGCTATCACTGTGACTATGGTATTGGTCGCGGGCATCGTTGGTTTGATTTTTAGCCTGAAGCAGAGTTTTTTAACGCAAGATGCATTGACCCAAATTCAAGAGAATGAGCGCTTTGCTTTATCGGTTATGGACTCCACGATTCGCAATGCTGGCTACTACCCTGGTGCTGAAAATTTCACAACTCCTTCAGGAACAGGCTTTCTCAATCAGGCAAGTGGTCAGTTGAGTGCTTTCCCGGCCACAGCGGTCGCTAATTCCGATGGTACTAAGTTCTCTGCAGGTCAAATTATTGTAGGAACAACCGTTGCCGGAGGGAATGATACGATTAATGTTCGCGTCATCGCAGCGAGCGGAAGTACCATTACAAATTGTCAGGGTGACACGAATAGCTCTGGCAGTCCTATTGTCTGGACGAGCAGCTTTTCGATTAATGCATCTAATCAGTTGGTTTGTACGGTGAGTGTTAATGGAGCGACTCCGGGAACTCCAACCGTGCTTGCGGACAATGTTTCCTCAATGAAAATCATTTACGGGGCTCAGACATTACCTCTTTCCACCACGGCTGGTATCACTTCTGTACCAAATGTCGATACTTACATTGATGGCAGCTCCTTGAATGTTCCACAAACGCCATCTCCAGGGCAACCATTGGGCGCAATTACTCCGATCAACTGGATGTATGTAATGAGTGCGCAAGTGACTTTGACTTTTGCAAATACTGTCGTTTCTAACAGCGGTGTTGGAGCGCCTAACTTAAAACCGATAGTGCATACGATTTATTTGATGAATGTGACTTAGCCGTGAACAATAATTTTAAATTGACACAACACCGAGCGAGTCAACATGGGCTTGGCTCTTCTTACAAAGAAATCGGCATTGCCCTGGTGACTTCTATGCTGATTCTTGTGGTGTTGACACTCATTGGTTTAACAATGTTTCGTGGCTTTGGCTTACAACAGAAAATTGCAGGTAATACGCGTGAAAAGGAACGGTCTTATCAGGCTGCACAAAATGCACTCACTTTCGCAGAATGGTGGTTAGTGAACGGTACGCAAGGTACAGTCAGGCCAGGGACAGGATCAACTTGTACGAGTTCTCAATCAACAAATGTGACGTCGCAATCGAGTATGTTTGTTTGTTCTAATGCCCCATCGGATCCATCTGATCCTACGACGTGGCCCGCTGTGTTGAGCTATACACCCCCTAATATGGTGGTTAATTCAGCTGCAGGCTCTGCCACCGATGGGTATGGCAACGTTGATATTAACTACAGTAAGGCGCCTGCCATTTATATAAATTTTAAAAATCGGGTTATTGATTCATCAGGACATACGATTAACGTATACACCGTTACTGCAGCAGGATTTGGCGGCAGCTCCAATTCAACATCCGTTGTTCAGAGTGTGTTCTCTGTATCGGTTGGTGGAACTATTAACCATTTAGATACTGATCCAATAAATAACTAATAAACAGGTGAATGATCATGAAGTTGAAATCCAAATTCAGACTATGTCTCGCCGCAATAAGTATTGTTTCCACGTCATTGAGCGTCCACGCCCAAGTGGTGGTGAGTGATACATTGACTGGAGCGTCGTCTTCGTACCCGTGGCAGACTTTTGGTGATACCTGTTTGACGGCCGGGGATCCGTCTGCTGTAAGTACCATTCCCGCTTGTACAGCAAAAAATGTGAGTACTGGGAACCCACATGTTGGTGGGGTTAAAGGATATTTACCTGATCCAGTAGGTCAAGGCGCCCTTCGTCTCACTAATGGTGGATCGAACGATACGTCAAGGACGGGTCAGATTATTTCAACTAAGCCTTTTAATACATCACAAGGCGTTCAAGTTACTTTTACAACGGTTACCTATGGCGGGAACGGATTTGGTAATAACTATGGTCAAAGCTCTGGTGCTGACGGATTAGCGTTTTTCTTAGTCGACGGCAGAAAATTGACGAGTCCAGCGTCAAACATGGTCTTGGGCGCGTTTGGTGGTAGTCTTGGCTATAGTTGCTCAAATAATAAGACGATAAATAATGGTACCGATGGCGGCTACCTTGCCGTGGCTATCGACGAATATGGTAACTTCTCCAACCCTGGCGATACAACTTCCGACGGACCTGGTCAGACACCAGGCTCGATTGTTGTAAGGGGAGCAGGTAGTGTTTATTACCCTTCATTAAACGCATATAACTCCAGCTACTATCCATCAGGGTTAACTGCTAATCAACAGCGGCTTGGTGTCAATCAAACTTGCTCAACTGGTTTTTATCAGCAATGGAATTCTAGGAACGCTTCCTGGCAATCAACCGGAATTCAAGCTCCTGATTATAGAATCATTACTGGACCAAAAACGATGGCGACGACCATCTATAGTCAAGAGGGTAGTAGCTCACCACAGCGTACTTTGGCGACCCCGATTACTTACGCCTTGAAAATTACTCAAAATGGTATTCTAAGTTTGTCGTATAGCGTCAATGGTGGCGCAACGACATCAGTGATCTCTAATCAAGATATTCTGGCGAATAACGGCACTGTGCCACCTTCATTTCTGTTTGGTTTTACCGCGGGTACGGGTGGTGGTACCAATGTGCATGAGATTACTTGCTTTAAGGCGGCGCCGATCAATATTGCTGCCGACTCAGCAGGTTCCAATGCACAACAGGCAGCTAAGTTGCAGGTTGGCGCACAAATATACCTTGCTTACTACCATTCGCTCAATTCTTGGGGGCAATTACAGGCCTTAAATCTATTAACCGATGCGAATGGTAACGTGACAATTAGTGCAACACCGAACTGGGACGCCAATTGTGTGCTAACTGGGTGTACGAGTGCTCCTATCACCACTGCGCAAGCGCCAAGCGCAAGAAATATCATTACCTGGGATCCCATCGCTGGCACCGGTAAACCTTTTCAATATGCAAACTTGAATACGACTCAGGCGAGCGCCATTGGTGGTAATGGTTCGGGCTCAGATACAGGTGCCAATCGGGTAGCGTATTTGCGCGGAGACAGGACAAATGAAATTAACTCAGTAGGTGTTGGGCCATACAGAGCCCGAACAGGGGTATTGGGTGACATTATCAGTTCTAGTCCGGTCTGGGTGGGTGGCCCGAATTTGCCGCCGAATTTACCAACAACGGATGCGTTATATAACAAAGCATTACCCGGATATAGTACCTATGCAGCATATGCAGCAAAATATGCATCTCGTACAAATATTGTTTATATCGGTGCAAACGATGGCATGCTGCATGGCTTTAGGGCGGGGAGCCCTAATGATGGTGCCGAAATGATTGCTTTTGTTCCAAATGCGGTTGTCAATAGCATTCACTCTTCTAATACCTATCTCGATTATTCTTCGCCAAGCTATGCACATAATAGCTACGTGGACGCAACGCCTGGTACAGGCAATCTTTTTTACAATAACGCCTGGCACACCTGGATGGTGGGCGGGCTAGGCGCCGGTGGGAATGCAACAGGTGCAATTAATGATGTGGTAACGGCAGCAAATGGCGTGCTTTATGCTGTTGACGTCACTGATCCGACTACGTTTAAAGAATCGAACGCGTCGTCGTTGGTCATCGGTGAGTGGAGTTCGTCGAATATCCCTTGCGCTAATGATTCGAGTTGCAAAGCCAAATTAGGAAGTATCTATGGCACGCCGATTGTTCGCACTATGCATGATGGAAACTGGGCTGTCATTTTTGGCAATGGTCGCAATAGTGCAAATGGTACAGCTGGTATCTTTATCATGTCTGTCAATAAGGGAAGTGGCGCGATTACTTTTAATTATTTCGATACCAAATCGGGTAGCACCAGTAATATGAACTGGATCGACTACGTTACCTCTGCTGATCTCGATGGTGATGGTGTCGTAGATTATGTCTATGCGGGTGACGCATACGGTCAGGTTTGGCGTCTTGATGTGACTAGCAGCGACCCAACCAAATGGGCGATGGGAAAAAACCCTGTTTTTACGACCTCGTCTGGTCAGCCGATTACTACCAAAATTCTGGTCAGTTCTGCGTTGCAATCAGCAGGTAATGCACGCATTATCCTGAACTTTGGCACCGGCGTTCAATATCCCCAAACACTGACAAGTGGTAATTTATATGCGTCAAGCACCCAGGCAATGTATGGTATCTGGGATTGGGACATGTCAGCATGGAATACCTTGAGTTCTACAAAATATGCGTCCCTGAGTGGATCACAATCAATAACCCTCAGTAGTTTGCAGACACAAACTATCACCAATTATAGTGGTGGTAGTGGGGCTATTTCGGGATATCGCACTGTGACTCAAAATCCTGTTTGCTGGAAAGGCTCAAATACATGCGCGAGCTCAAACACCCAATTTGGATGGCAAATGTCCTTGCCTAATACTGGAGAGCAAATTATCTATAATCCAGTGATTCAAAATGGTGGACTCTTCTTTAATACAACGATTCCTGCGGTCAATCAGGTATTAAGCTGCTCAACGCAACCGGCCTCTGGGTATACAATGGCAGTTGCTCCAGACACGGGAGGTGCTCCGGTATCATCCTATTTTGCTACTGCTACGTTAAATGCCGGAATAACACCACCTTCAGGCGGAGTTATCTCAGGTATCGGCCTGAGTGGTACTGGTACGCCTACGTTTGTGACATCGACAGGTAAATCGAACAATACGAGTGGTACCGGCAGTACAGGCTCTATTACCCAACAAACAATGGTTCAGCAAACATCGACCGGTACCGGTAACGCAACAAATATTGACCAACCAGGTGCAAGTACTGGAAAACGTATGACTTGGGTTAAACTGCGCTAAATTTAGAGAATCAAAGGACAATTATGCAAAAAAAATTAAAGCTCGATAAAACACCTGGATTTACCTTGATAGAGCTGGTCATTGCCGTTGCTATTGTCGGCATACTTGCCGCTGTGGGTCTTCCGGCCTACAACAACTCGGTAATGAAAGGGCGTCGTGTTGATGCAAAGAACGCCATTCTTGACCTTGCCGCCAGAGAGGAAAAGTATTTTTCGACGAACAATACCTACACAAGTGATTTTTCAAAGTTAGGTTTAAATGCGTCTTCGACGGCCACCTCGGTGAATGTGATGTCGGCAAATGGTAGTGCCAGTTATTACTCTCTCAGTATCCCAGTTCAGACTGCGACAACTTACACGCTGCAAGCGACGCCAACAGGTGGGCAAACTTCAGACCAATGTTATGCTTATGTTATTGACTATCTGGGAACTCAATCAAACGTCAATGCAGCAGGGACAACCCTATCTTCGTCTTTGCGCTGCTGGTAGGGGCGGGTTTGTTGCACAAAAATGTGTTTCGTGTGTTTAATTATGTTGTGTGATGACGTAGACTGAGTTGCTTCAACATAAAAAAGCGGTGGTAATTTGCCACCGCTTTTCGTTTTAGACTTGCAAATAAATGCTGAGTTTGCCAGCTTAGTTTGCAATATTAAAAGTTATCGGACATCATTAAAATTCAAATTCCAAGGGTGGTTCGTCACCTGCAAGAGAGCCTGAATGAGCGCTCAGACCTTCACCTGCTCTTATTAATTCGTCGGCATGCTCATATACATTTGGACATCCGGTCTCAGCGATTAGTGCTTTAACAATAGTTACTTTCCAGGCGTCAACGCAGGCTGCTTGAAATTGGCACACCAGATAACCAGGATTGTCGCCGTAATAATCAACAAACAGACCCGGCAGTTGGTCCGGCTCGCCATTGATGAGTCTTTGAGGTGCTGTTACTGAGATTTTCGGCGGACGCTGCTTGGCCAGCGCTTTTTGAATTCTACGCTTGATCAGTGCATGATCTACTGCTTCGGTTTCATCCAAGGTCCAGATTCTTGCCCGAATTTGTGATTTTGGGCTCCAGCCCCCACGTGCAAGAAATTGACCTGAAGACGAGCGAATGAGGGCAGTTGCACCGGATTTTAATCGCTCTTCAAACTTGCCGTCGATCCTGGAAATTGCAGAAAGATAAACCCAGGGTTCACCAGCCAGAATTGCTTTTTCTTTACCTTGTTTAATTGTAATGATCAGCATGGCGATTTCCTATTAGAGGGTTTTATGAAGGTTGCGGAATATACTCTGTTTCAGCAAAAAATGCTTTCTCTTTTTCTTTACAATGTGATCTTCAGCGAAATCTTGGACCCATGTGCTGCGAAAGCTGAGAGAAACGGCGCGCTCTGCTACAATACACCCCCAGTTATGAATGTGATTTCCTGAGAAGCACCAGATCAGTCATTTGTTCTGTTTGTAAAAAAAAAGTAAATGCTGCATTGCTGTACGCTGTCCATGAGCACTTAATGCCTTGTTTGTGCTTCACTTTCAATGATCTCTTTCATTTACCTATTTATATCTCTTATCTATCATTATGCAAATTACTCCAAATTCTGTTGTCAGCCTGAACTACACTATGTTTAATGCTGAGGGCAACATCATCGATCAAAATCATGACCCTATCGTTTATTTGCATGGTGGCTACGATAATATTTTGCCTGCAGTTGAAGCTGCATTGGATGGTAAATCTGTAGGGGATAAAGTTTCTGTCACTTTGACTCCGGAAGAAGGTTTTGGTGAATTCGACGCACAGTATGTTCGTCAAGAAGATGTCGGATTATTTCCACCTGATATCGAAGTTGGAATGATGTTTGAAACTCGCGATCCAGAAACAGAAGAAACCATGCAATTTCGCGTGACAGCGATCGACGCTGGCGTGGTTACTGTTGACGCCAACCATCCTTTAGCTGGCATGACGATCCGTTTTGATGCTGAAGTATTAGAAATCCGCGAAGCCTCTGATGAAGAAATCGTGCACGGCCATGTGCATGGTGAGCATGGTCATCAACACTAATTCATTATCTGATAGCTCCGGCCTTTGTTTTTCTACGGTTCCAGGTGTTGAGTGCAGTTGTTAGCCGTGAATCCCATGCCGGAGTAATATATTTGTTGTAAAAAATATCTATATCGTTACATCTGACCCAACGCTGATGATTAAGTGTTGATGCAGTCTGAAAGCTGACGAAAGCGGTCATACTATCTGGCGTGAATGTTTTTGTTTTAACATGCGGCGAATGCGGCAATGTAGCGCAGAATTCCGTTAATTTTCTCAAAGAGTCTATGAAAGATTATTACGTCATTCTGGGTATCGCGCCGAATGCAACACTGGCCGATATTAAGAAAGCCTTCCGTCAAAAGGCTGCCGAATTTCATCCTGACCGTAACACGTCGGAACTGGCGCCGGAAAAATTCCATGCAGTAAAAGAAGCCTACGACATTCTGTCGGACGATGCGGCTCGTACTGCTTATGACGAAAATCGTCGCCGGAATTTACTGGATTCGCCGTTAGAAACGGCAACAGAAATCTGGAAGCACTATTTATCAGGAGTATTGAAGTGAAATTGTCACGTTTTTTTGAAGACTTGACCTCGGTTTACAATGCAGAAATTGAAGATTTGAAGTCAGATTCCGAAGGTAAAAATATACTCAAGGCCAGATTGCGCGAAAAAGCCGAGCAATTGCCTTTGTTGTTACCAATGATGGGAAGTAATCCGGAGATGTTGGCATCGGCCTTTCATTCCGGTTTCATTTTTATGAATCCGCTGGTCATGGAAACTTTGAGCACCAAAGAAGAATCCAAATTGCCATCGTGGAAAAGTTTGTCTGCAGCTATTAAGCTTGAACCCTGGGCTGAGCCATTGAGTAAAATTGTCCTTAATGCAGAGGGGGGCGAGCACTTTATGGTGATTGCCGCTGCGCTAGAATATTTGAATCGTGGGCAGCAAGCGCGCAAGCATAGTGCGACCAATACCCTTGAGGATGATGAGGATAGTGAAGCCAACGAGGAAGCAGAAGAGCTCAAAGAAAACGGCGACCTCGATGGTAATTACGGCCGTCACGGCCGCGATGATGGTGATGATGGCGATGATTATGACCTTGATGAAGCTGGTGCTGATTGGCTTGCCGAGCAAGGTTTTGATCGCAAAGATTAAGGAAAGTTATGACATTACCTGCATTAATTGAAGCACAAAACCTGATTCTGGCGGGTGATATCGCCGGCGCTGAATTCGCACTGGCAAATATCGCTGAGACTCAGGGAGATAAGGCGCTGGTCGCCGCTTTGGATGACTTTCCATCTAAGGATTTATTAGCGATTATTCGCGAATATGACGCCTCAAAAGAATCATTGGTGAATTTGCTGGTGACACCAGAACAATTTGCCCAAGCGGTGGTATTGGAACGCCGCTACGGCGACCAAACGCATGAGCAATTGCGCGGCATGATCAATTCTGTGATCTTTCGTGAAGGTGCTGATCCGGCTGAATTTTTGTACGAGATTGCTGAAGTCGATGGCGGCTACGATGCTCTGGTCGATTATTTGTTGGATCGCACGCAAATGGTGGAGCATTTCTATCGCTATGCGACGTTCGATCTTTATGAATATGGCGATGGTGCTAAAACGCAAGCGCAAGAAGATGATTTGATGAATCTGGATCGCGATACCGAAAGTCTGGCATCGCCGTTGGACATGGCAAATCTGGAAGATCACGATTGGATGCAAGTAACCTACATCTTGCGCTACGAATTACCAGAGATTTTCCGTGAAGTGTTGATGAAATTGCGGGCACGTTATAAGGCTTATCTGGCTAATCTTCAGTCGGATGAGCTTGAAGGCGGCGAAGCTGAATCCGAAGAGGAAGATGAACGTCCAAAAAATAATGATGATGGCGACGATAAGGATGATGACGAAGAGTCGGCGTTGTAATGCTTGCTGTTGATTGCTGGTCGAAATGCAGGACGCGTGTAGCGTTCTGCATTTTTTGCTTGTCTCCCTTGAAAATTTAAACGAGTAAAGATCTCATGTCTGATACACCCTACGATATTGCCCTGATCGATAACCGTCCATTTTTTGAATCCGCCTTGCGTTTTGGTGTGCAGCGGGCGATTATTTCCAGCAGTAAAATCGCTGCTATCGAGGCCGAAGCGCCAAAAGGCTTGGTGCAAATTGCTGATACGTTCGGTAGTAAATATTTGCGCCCGGAAATTGAAGCTGCGCGCAAACGCATCGTCAACCTTGCCAGTCTTTATCTGATTGAAAGTTCCAGGGGCGATTTAGAAATTGCCGCAAAGCTTATCCGCGATAATACGTTTTTGAGCTTATCCCGCGGCGGCTCTGGTCTGCTAAAGACTTTATTTGCGTTACCAGAATATGCGTTGCTCGGACGCGAGGCAAAGGGGCGGGTCGAGGACTTTCTGGAAGCCTGGTCACTCAAAGAAAAACCGTATGAATACCGCAATACGCTGGAGCATCGCCAGTTAAATGCTTTAGAAATTGAGGCTGGCTATTGGTTTGGTGAATATCTGGGGTTGTCCGCTGAAAATTTAAAAGATGAAGATGTCGAAGCCGTCGGTGTTGTCCGTTCAGCTTTATTGGTAATGATGTTTGGTGGGCCGGAAGATAATCTCGCTAATCAACTTGAGTTTGCGACTCTGATTGAAACGATACGGGCCATGCCGGTTGCGAAGCGCAACAGGGCGATTACCAATGTTGATTTGTCTGAGATTCCGGAGCACTTTTTACCGGTTGTGCAGCGTATTGTCGAAGAAATTAAGACGCACGACATTCCGGTATTGCAAGATAAAAAAGCATCCCTTGATCGCCTTGTATTTACCTTGAAAGACAAATATTACCTTGGCGATCATGAGATTGAAGATACGTCGGAATACGATGCGCTTGTATCGAAAGAATGGAGCAGATTGACCAAAGGCAAGACCGACGTTGATTCACTGATGACGCTGTTTGTTTGTATTTCTGCTGGTATTGCGCCCAAAACGAGCATATCGGAAAAGATTGCGAAGTCACTTGTTAAGCAATTCAGAAGCGATGGTTTTCCGCATGAATTAGCAACGGCGTGGATTAAAGAGTCTGCACCGCATGAAAAGCAAGAGGGTCTATTGGAAGATTGGGCTAACTTTATCGAGGAAGCAAATAATTATTTGCTTGATGATTGGGATACGACGTATAGCGGCGCAATGCGGTTTCTTGCTTTACATTGTCATGTGCAAAAAGCAGGCAGTAAGTAGTCAGGGTGGGCTTGGTGCAAACCGCCAATCCCTACATCCCTAGATCCCTAAATCCCTAAATTATCAACTAACTGCGCGGGTTGCACCTGTCCTCCATAAGATCCGGCATTACAAGAGTGCCGGATCTTTTTTGTAGCAGTCTATTTAAAGACTGAGTTCCAATACCTGACGGCTTACATCCAATGTCACATCACGTTTTTCGCCCAATGCCACCATGCGATGCGTTTCCAATGCGGCGACGATAGGATCGATGTTGCTTGCATTGAGTGCGTAATCGCTTAAACGTGTTTTGACGCCCATTTGCTCAAAGAAATCTTGCGTGCGGCTAATCGCTGTTTCAATGCGCGTGTCTTCATCGCCATCACGCAAATCCCAGATACGTTCAGCGTATTGCAAGAGTTTGGCACGTTTAGATTCTTTACGTACTCTGAGCATGCTTGGCAATACGATCGCCAGGGTTTGTGCGTGGTCAATGCCATGCAACGCGGTTAGTTCGTGGCCAATCATATGGGTCGCCCAGTCTTGTGGTACACCGACCGAGATTAAACCGTTTAATGCCATCGTTGCACACCACATCAGGTTGGCACGTACGTCGTAGTCTTCAGGGTTTTTCAGTGCTTTGGGACCTTCTTCGATCAGGGTCTTCAACAAACCTTCGGCAAATCTGTCCTGGACTGGTGAATTAACCGGGTAGGTCATGTACTGTTCCATGACGTGTACAAAAGCGTCGACCGCACCATTGCCAATCTGGCGAACAGGCAGGGTGTAGGTTTTGGTTGGATCGAGTACTGAAAATTTCGGGTAGCAATATGGGCTGGAGAAGGCCATTTTTGCTTTGATTGATTTGCGTGTTACCACCGCTCCCGCATTCATTTCCGATCCCGTTGCTGGCAGGGTCAGAACACTGCCGAAAGGCAAGGCTTTTGTGATATTGCTGCCGCGTTTTTCCAGAATTGACCATGGGTCGCCGCCTTCAAATAAGGCCGCTGCAGCGATGAACTTGGTGCCGTCAATGACGGAGCCGCCGCCCACTGCCAGCAGGAAGTCAATTTGACCATTTTTGATGACTTCCACCGCTTGCATGAGCGTTTCGTAACTGGGATTTGGTTCTATTCCAGTAAATTCGGTAACGGAACGTGTGCCTAATGCTGCCATGACCTCGTCAAAGACGCCATTTTTCTTAATGCTGCCGCCACCGTAGAGTAAAAGTACTTTGGCATTCTCTGGGATGACCTTGTTCAAATCGGCAATACGCCCCTTGCCGAAAAGAATGTGGGTGGGATTGTAAAAATCAAAATTCAACATGGGTATTTCCTCCGAAAAAAGACATAGTAGCGCAAATCGAAAAAACAAACCGTTCGTTCGATTTTTGTTATTTTTCGAGGGTTGTTGTTTAATTTGCCAGGAATAAAAAAACTGTTGGCTTTTTATGAAAATCCGGTAACTGACCGCTTGAGATGCGCTTTTTCCAATCTACGGCAGCGAGTGTCATGATTGATTCGCTCGGTAGGCTCAGATCCGTTGCAACGCAGATCAGGCAGCTGGGGCTGCAGTGTGTTGCCAAAGCTTCCAGCATGGCAGCGTTGCGATACGGAGTTTCAATCAGTAATTGCGTTTGTTTTTCTTTTTTCGAACGATCCTCCAATTCTTTGATGCGTTTCGCCCGTAAGGCGCCATCTGTAGGAAGGTAACCATGGAATGCAAAGCTCTGACCATTCAACCCGCTGCCCATCAGACCCAATAAAAGAGAGGAAGGGCCAACAAGTGGACGAACTGGGATGCCGTTTTGATGCGCTAATCGCACCAGGTTTGCGCCAGGATCTGCAACGGCCGGAACGCCGGCTTCAGAAATCAAACCGACATCGTGACCTTGCAGCAAAGGCTGAAGCAAGCCTTCTAATGCTTGAGTTGGCGTATTAACGTTTAATTCGCTGATCTGGATTTCTTGCATTGCGAGTTTTAGCGGATGGTGCTGGCTTAACAACTTTAAATAAGCACGGGTGGTCTTTGCGTTTTCAGCAACGAAATAGCTGAGCTGAGCGGTCATCGCTTGCACGGTGTCGGGGATGATTTTTGCTAATAAGCCTTCTTGCTGGCCTTCGGAGTATCCCAATGTATTTGGAATGAGGAAAAGTGTGCCGGTCATGGTGTATTTTTCGTTTGTGTTATTGCTTATTCGGCGTATTTTAAAGTACTGGTAGGGAGTATTTTTCAACAACTTCTATTTTCTTATGAGAATGTGGCGAAAAAACAGGATACTCCCCGTTATTTGTAAAAGCTAACACCAGCGTTGCGCAGCATATCTGTTAAGGCAATCAATGGCAGGCCAGTTAGTGCGCTCGGATCATCGCTTCTTATCGAAGATAAAATAGTGATTCCCAGTGCTTCATTTTTGGCACTTCCTGCACAATCGTACGGTTGCTCTATCCGTAAATACGCATCCAGTTCGGCATCGCTCAGATCGCGGAAGCGAACGACCGTTTCGATATCGCGAATCTGCAGCGGGTTAGTAGCATTGGCGCGAGTGTCGAGTAAGCAAAGTGCAGTATGAAAGACCACTTCGCGCCCGCGCATGAGTTGCAGCTGCTTTAGCGCGTTGTCGTGATTGCCTGGCTTGCCAATTTGCAAGTCATCCAAGGTTGCGACCTGATCAGAGCCTATAATCAGACTTGGCTCATGTTGATGGATTTGCGTGGCAATGGCCTCCGCTTTTTGTTGAGCCAGCCGCAATGCCGTTGCTGGTGGTGTTTCAGCGGCAAGAGGTGTTTCATCGATGTCTGGCGACATGGATGCAAATGGCAATTGCAAGCGGCTTAGCAGCTCGCGGCGATAGGCTGAACCAGATGCTAAAATGAGCCTTGGATTGCTGTTGATATCGGCTTGTTGCGTAAATAGGTGCGTAGTCATCGTGTTAATTTTGCTTTAAATTGCGATTTTGCCTTGTTTTAGCCTAAAAAGTGAGTCTAAGCCTTTGACTAATAATGGCAAGTGCTGTTATTATCGCAGGTTTTCTGGGTTCAAATAATCCTATGCAAGCTTTTGTGATTGACGCCTTCACGTTTTGTCGGCTCGAAGAGCAGCGTTCCGGTAGTATTCCGGTTGCAGATTTTCCGCGTCTTACAGAGGAAAGTGCCAACACTGCAGGTGTGTTGAACTGGAGTTTGTCAGGTGGAAAAGACAAATTAGGTCACGCAGAGTTAGTATTGACGGTGACAGGTAGTGTGAATTTGATGTGTCAGCGTTGCCTTACGCCGTTTGAATTTGAAATAGACTCAGAATCAGTATTGATACTCGCCAAAAACGAAGAAAATGCCGATGAAATAGACGCATTACTTGAAGATGACGAGATCGATGTTGTAGTAGGTAGCAAAACATTCGATGTCTTTGCATTGATAGAGGATGAAGCGCTACTCGCAATACCCCAATCGCCCAAACATGCAGTATGCCCAGATGTAACATTGGCTTCAGCAGATTCTACTGCACGGGTTGACGCAGAAAGCAGTGAAAAAGTATCTCCTTTTGCTGTGCTGAAGAAGATAAGTGGGCGTACCTAGTGGCATTATTCTGAAAAAACACTCAGGTCGAAGTATTGTTAGGGATTCTTGGTTGGTGATGTTCGCACTCTTCAGCCAGGTGTGTAAATTTTTAGAAACATTTTTTGAAGTATTAGGAGTTATCATGGCAGTTCAGCAAAATAAAAAATCCCCATCCAAACGTGGCATGCACCGTTCCCACGATTTCCTGACTGCACCACAGTTAGGTATCGAGCCAACAACTGGTGAAACACATCTGCGTCACCACATCAGCCCTAACGGCTTTTACCGTGGTCGTAAAGTATTGAAAACTAAGAACGACGAGTAATCTCGTTTTTTAGTAAAAAAGCGGCGTAACGAGTCTTAGACTTGGCGCCGCTTTTTTTACGTCTTTAAGTTTCGCCGGGAGATGTCTTTAAGCGGTTTTTATTTGTAAATCGTGGTTCGCAGAGGGGAAATTTCCCGTTCTAAACCTAAAGATTTTCAGTTTTTTTCTCTTTTCATTTCTAATTGGCAATGAAAATAACTGAAATACTCCTCTAATTTGGTACACTAGCTGTTTCGCATAGAAGTTTCGTAACACCACATGACAATAAAAATTTCCATAGACTGCATGGGCGGCGATCACGGACCTGCAGTTACCGTGGCGGCGGCGGTTGCCTTCGCAAAGCGTGAGCCCGACGTCGAATTTCTATTGGTTGGGCTTGAGGAAAATATTCACGCTGAACTAAAAAAGAATCACGCAAGCCAGCACCCAAGAATTAAAGTTATTCACGCATCTGAAACAGTCGAGATGGATGATCCTATTGAAGTTGCGTTGCGTCGCAAGAAGGATTCTTCGATGCGCGTTGCTGTCACGCAGGTCAAAGAAGGAAACGCTCAAGCCTGCGTATCAGCTGGCAACACCGGCGCGCTGATGGCTGTTTCGCGCTATGTATTAAAAACAATGCAAGGGGTCGATCGACCTGCCATTTTTGGTATGCTGCCAAACCAAAAAAATAAACCTACATACATGCTCGATCTTGGCGCGAACGTTGATTGCGAACCTTTGCACTTACATCAATTTGCAATCATGGGGTCTGTGCTCGTGTCGGCGCTGGAAGGGCGAGAAAAGCCAAGTATAGGTTTGCTCAATGTCGGCGAAGAGGATATCAAAGGTAATGACGTCGTTAAAAAGACAGCACAATTATTGCGTGCTGATCATGAACGCGGTCTATTGAACTTTTACGGCAACGTCGAAGGCAATGATATTTTCAAAGGCACGACAGACATCGTAGTGTGTGATGGCTTTGTGGGTAATGTCACTTTAAAAGCGGCAGAAGGTATGGGGCGTTTTGTGAAGACTACCTTGACCGAGGCATTTAAAAGTAGTCCACTCAATATTTTGGGCGCTATTATCGCCCGCGGTGCTCTGAAGTCGATCTCCCGCACCATGAATCCTTCAAACTATAATGGTGGCAGTTTACTTGGCCTGCGTGGCATCGTATTCAAGAGTCATGGCAGCGCAGACAAATACAGCTACGAATGGGCGATACAGCGTGCATTTGATGCTGCAAAAAATGATGTTTTAAAGCGCATTTCAACTTCGATGGCAATACTGATGCCGGCGGCAGACCCGGCAACGCCAGATAACAACGACCAAACGGCACAGAAGATCGCATGACATTTTTTAGTAAAATTATTGGCACCGGTAGCTACTTGCCGCCCAGAAGAGTAAGTAATCAGGATTTAACCGATCAGCTTGCTGCAAAAGGAATTGAGACTTCCGATGAATGGATTGTTTCGCGCAGCGGGATTTCATTCCGTCATTATGCGGAAGAGGGCGTCAATTCCAGTGACCTTGCCGTCACTGCTGCTAAGCAAGCACTGGATGCAGCCAAGATGCAGCCAAATGACATTGATATGATTATTCTGGCGACCTCGACGCCTGATTTTATTAGTGGCTTTCCGAGCACCGCTTGCATCGTTCAAAATAAGCTAGGCATTAAAAATGGTGCTGCAGCGATGGATGTGCAGGCCGTATGTAGCGGCTTTATGTATGCAATGTCCATTGCGGATAGCATGATTAAGTCCGGCTCACATAAAAATGTCCTCGTGATCGGTGCAGAGGTTTTCTCGCGCATCTTGAATTTTGAAGATCGTACGACATGCGTCTTGTTTGGTGACGGTGCAGGCGCAGTTGTAATGTCTCGCTCAGAAACGCCGGGCGTATTGGCAACCAAGCTTCATGCTGACGGTAGCTATGCAGATATCTTGTGCATACGCGGACAGGTGCAGAATGATGCGATTACGGGCAGCGGCTATTTGCATATGGATGGTCAAGCGGTATTTAAATTAGCAGTATCTGTCTTGGAAAAAGTTGCAAATGAAGCTCTGGATGCCGCTGGACTGCAAGCCGAAGAAATCGACTGGTTGATACCTCATCAGGCCAACATCCGCATCATGCAAAGCACTGCAAAGAAAATGCGCTTGCCGATGGAAAAATTGGTAGTGACTGTTGATCAGCATGGTAATACTTCGGCCGCATCCATTCCACTGGCATTGGATGCTGCTGTACGTGATGGACGTGTTCAGGCTGGTCACAAAATATTGTTGGAAGGTGTCGGTGGCGGATTTACCTGGGGTGCCGCCATCGTTCAAATGTAGTTATCAAAATAACCCAAGAGAGACATAAAAACATGACCCAATTTGCATTTGTTTTTCCCGGCCAAGGTTCGCAGGCAATAGGGATGCTGAATGGCTTTGCTGAAAATGCAGTGGTACAGCAAACTGTCGCCGAGGCATCCGATGCGTTGCAATTTGACCTTGGTAAATTAATTGCCGAAGGTCCAAAAGAAGACCTCGATTTGACCACTAACACGCAGCCGGTAATGTTAACGGCAGCCGTTGCATGTTACCGCGCCTGGATTGCTGCTGGCGGTGCTGCACCTAAAGTTGTTGCCGGACATAGTCTGGGTGAATATTCTGCCTTAGTTGCTGCCGGTGTGATCGCGTTTAAAGATGCTGTGCCTTTGGTGCGCTTTCGCGCTCAAGCAATGCAAGAAGCCGTTCCTGTGGGGCAGGGCGGTATGGCGGCAATTCTGGGTTTGTCCGATGAAGATGTTGCTGCAGTTTGCCAGGAAGCTTCGGTTGCCGGTGTTGTGGAGGCTGTGAATTTCAATGCACCAGCGCAAGTCGTTATCGCTGGAACAAAAGCGGCAGTTGAACGTGCTTGCGAATTGGCTAAGGCTAAAGGTGCTAAACGCGCACTAGTTTTGCCTGTATCCGCGCCTTTCCATTCTTCATTGTTGAAACCAGCGTCGGATAAATTGCGCGAGTATCTCGCGGGTGTGAGTTTTTCTGCTCCATCGATTCCGTTGATTAACAATGTCGATGTGGCAATCGTGATGGACCCTGCTTCTATTAAGGACGCCCTGGTTCGTCAGGCAGCCAACCCGGTTCGTTGGGTTGAGACAGTCAAAGAAATGCAGGCGAGCGGTATTACGCACGTGATCGAATGCGGGCCAGGTAAAGTATTGTCCGGTTTGACGAAGCGTATTCATGGTGATCTGCTGGGTGACGCGATTTTTGACGCGGCAAGTTTGGAAAAAGTACTGGAAATCTTAAAATGACGAAACCATTAGCAAATCAGGTAGCACTGGTGACCGGTGCATCACGTGGAATTGGTAAGGCAATTGCAGTTGCTCTGGCGAATGCGGGGGCAAAAGTAATTGGCACAGCTACAACAGAATCAGGCGCAGAGGCGATTTCAGCTTATTTAGCAGAAGTTGGTGCGGACGCTGGAAAAGGTGTTGCATTTAACGTCAACGATGTTGAGCGTTGCAGCGCTTTGGTGGAAGAAATTCAAAAAGAATTTGGAAGCTTGTCGATTCTTGTGAATAATGCTGGGATCACTCAGGATCAATTAGCAATGCGCATGAAGGAAGAGGAGTGGGATAACGTCATTTCTACCAATCTGAGCTCTGTAGCGCGTTTATCTCGCGCGGTGTTGCGTGGCATGATGAAAGCCAAACATGGTCGTATCATTAATATTACGTCCGTGGTTGGCTCTTCAGGCAATCCGGGGCAAATGAACTATGCGGCAGCGAAAGCAGGTGTCGCTGGCATGAGTCGCGCTCTGGCGCGAGAAATCGGTAGTCGTAATATTACTGTCAACTGTATCGCACCAGGCTTTATTGATACTGACATGACTAAAGCGTTGACTGATGACCAAAAAGCCGCGATTTTGGCGCAAATTCCTATGGCTAAATTAGGCCGTCCGGAAGACATTGCTGCTACAACTGTGTTTTTAGCGTCGCCAGATGCGGGTTATATTACCGGCACTACTTTGCACGTTAATGGCGGGATGTATTTGGCGTAATTTATTTTGTTGTTAATTGTCAGCGATTTCGCCGAAATTAGCCGGAGTTATCGCTGAAAATTTAGAGCTTGCTTTTTTTAGGTACAAACCTGCTAAAATGCGCGCACTTTCTGTAGGCCCTTATTTTTGATTTTTTCACTGGAGATACATATGTCCGATATCGAACAACGCGTTAAGAAAATTGTTGCTGAACAACTGGGTGTTGCTGAAGCTGACATCAAAACTGAATCCTCTTTCGTTGATGATTTAGGTGCAGATTCCTTAGATACAGTTGAATTGGTAATGGCCCTCGAAGACGAATTCGAAATGGAAATTCCTGATGATCAGGCTGAAAAAATCACCACAGTGCAGCAAGCGATTGACTACGCTACTGCGCACGTTAAGGCATAATTCAGTTACCTCGTTTTCAAATCCAGGAGAAACGCTTGAGTCGTTCGCTTAAACGTCGTGTCGTCGTAACCGGTTTGGGTTGCATCTCACCAATAGGCAACAATGTTGCTACTGCGTGGGAAGCACTGAAAGCCGGGCAATCTGGTATTGCAACGATTACCAAATTTGACGCAACTCCTTTTTCCACGCATTTTGCTGGGGAAGTGAAGGGCTTTAATGTCGAAGAGTACTTGCCGGCAAAAGAAGCTCGTAACATGGATACCTTCATCCACTACGGTATCGCTGCCGGGATGCAAGCGTTTCAAGATAGTGGTTTGACCGTTACAGAAGAAAATTCCGAGCGTATCGGTGTTATCGTCGGTTCCGGTATCGGTGGTTTGCCGCTGATTGAGGAAACAAAAGAAACATTGATGGAACGCGGTCCGCGTCGCATCAGCCCTTTCTTTGTTCCTGCTTCTATTATCAACATGATCTCTGGTCACTTATCCATTAAATTTGGTCTGAAAGGACCAAATCTGGCGATCGTGACTGCGTGTACTACCGGTTTGCATTGCCTTGGCTCTGCCGCTCGTATGATTGAGTATGGTGATGCTGATGTGATGATTGCTGGTGGTGCAGAATCAACGATTTCTCCTTTGGGTCTGGGTGGTTTTGCTTCTGCTCGTGCCTTATCTTCCCGCAATGACGATCCTGCTACTGCTTCTCGTCCTTGGGATAGAGACCGTGATGGCTTTGTTCTGGGTGAGGGCGCCGGTGTGATGGTGCTGGAAGAGTATGAGCATGCAAAAGCGCGCGGCGCAAAAATTTATGCTGAGGTACTTGGTTTTGGGATGAGTGGTGACGCTTACCACATTACTTCACCAAGTATGGATGGCCCACGTCGCAGCATGATTAATGCATTGAAAGATGCAGGTATTAATGCTGATCAGATTAACTATCTGAACGCACATGGTACATCTACACCTCTCGGTGACAAGAACGAAACCGATGCGATAAAAGCCGCATTTGGTGAATATGCATACAAGTTAACAGTCAATTCAACCAAATCCATGACTGGGCACTTGCTCGGTGGTGCAGGTGGTCTTGAATCACTGTTCACGGTGTTGGCTGTGTATAATCAAGTTTCTCCACCGACGATGAATATCTTTAATCAAGATCCTGAATGTGATTTGGACTATTGTGCAAACACAGCCAGAGATATGAAGATTGATTATGCGATGAAAAATTCGTTCGGTTTCGGCGGAACGAATGGTACTTTGATTTTCGCCAAAGTATAAAGCATTGGCATGAAAGAAAAGGCACTTCGTTTCTTTTGAATCGAAGTGCCTTTTTACTTTGTATGACGATCGCCCTCACAGTAGTTATTAAGCCCTCTCGCATTATCTTATGCGCAATGCTAAGCATGTGTTTTCTGGCAAGCCTCGCGCTCCAGCTATTTTTATCCAACCAACAATTCCCCATCTTTTCCTATCCCGGTTCGTCTTACCTTGCAAGTACGCTGGCTTTTTGTCTTTTTGGTGGCTACGCTTTACATGTCTGGTGCAATGAGGGAGTATGTCGTTTAGATATCGCCGCTGATGGCGAGATGATATGGCGTGAAGAAACACAAAGTTCTGTTTCAGGATCTGCCTTCCCAGTGACTTTGGGTTCTCACTCTGTGATCTGGAATGCGGCAATGGTGTTGCACATATCAACGAGCGATTCAACCAATCGAACTCTAATCGTTCTGAAAGATTCGCTAGATGCAGTAAGTTTTCAGCGTTTGCGAGTGAGTTTGCTATGGGTACGGCAACATCATTTAAGTAATAAGCGCAATAAAAGTCAGATAGATGGGAACTTTTAGGTTTTTACACGACTCTATGCTGAGTATAAATTGTGCTTTGAAGACAAAATAAATTTTAATAAAATAGTTTTTTTGCAAAAAACGGGATGATTGAGTGACGACAGAGCGCGAGATAGATCAAATTTTGGTCGAGCGCGTGCAGCGTGGTGATAAAAAGGCATTTGAGCTTCTGGTTTCCAAATATCAACGGAAACTCATGCGGCTCGTGTCCAGGCTCGTCTATGATCAAGCGGAAGCGGAAGATGTGGTGCAAGAAGCATTTATTAAGGCTTACCGGGCGTTGCCAAATTTTCGTGGTGATGCGGCGTTTTATACCTGGTTGTACAGAATAGGTATAAACACCGCAAAGAATTATCTGGTGACGCAAGGTCGCAGAGCACCAACATCCACCGAGAGTGACGTAGAAGAAGCCGAAACCTTTTCCGATGCAGAAGGACTCAGAGATATCAATACACCTGAATCTTTATTGGCAAGCAAACAGATTGCTGCAACGGTAAATGCTGCAATGTCCGCGCTACCAGAAGAATTACGCAACGCCATTACCCTTAGAGAAATTGAGGGTTTGAGCTACGATGAAATTGCAGAAGTGATGCTGTGTCCTATTGGCACGGTGCGCAGCAGAATATTTCGGGCGCGTGAAGCAATTGCAGAACGATTGCGACCAGTATTAGGTACGACTTTAGATAATCGCTGGTGACAGGGTAATAGCACCACACCAAACAACATTGAATTGAACTCGCAGTACCATGGCAAACAAAATGAACGACGACATCTCAAAATACGAAAATCTATCAGCAATGCAAGACGGCGAAATAAACGACGCCGAATTACAGCAGATGCTGAAACAAAGTTTATCTGAGGATGAAAAAGATGCCTGGGGCATCTATCATTTGATCGGGGATGTCCTGCACTCAGACGATTTGGCAGTAGGGATGAGTAGCGATTTCAACCAGCGATTTGCAGATCGTTTTATTTCTGAACCCGTATTGTTTGTTCCGGAAGCACATGCCAAATACCAGGTAGAACAAGTAACTACAGGTAAACCTCAGTTCTTCCGCTCCTATATGGCAATTGCCAGCGCCACGGCGGCAGCCGTGTTCGTGTTTGCATTTGGTCCGCAGCTATCACATTTTGGTCGCGATACTTTCTCCCCCGAACACATAAGCAAGGCCGAAACTTCTGGGCGTCAAGTTCAACTCGTGTCGGCATCCGTAGGATCCGAATCCACTGAAGTTGCCTCTGCAGATGATGCTTCGCGTCTGGTAACGACTGCTCAGGAGATAGATTCGCAGAACCAGATGGAAATGGTACGCGATCCGAGAATTGACAGCTATCTCATCGCGCATCAGCGGTTTTCTCCCGCCATTAGCAATGCCGCGCAATATGTAAACCGGGCGAATAATAAAACCGCGACGGAGAAATAATCATTATGCGGTTTAATCGTGTTCAATTCCCATTATTGCTGGCTTGTCTTGGCTTTGGGGGAAGTGTAGCTTGGGCAGGTACGCAAAATAGTGTGGCCGATGAAAAGCTGGAAGTGCAAAGTCTCATACGCATGATTCAATCATCGCCGCAAAAATTAAACTATTCTGGTACTTTTGTTTATCAACAAGCGAATCAAATCAGAACATCGAAAATCACACACCATGCTGATGCGAATGGCGAGTTGGAAAAGCTCGAAATTCTCGATGGAAATTCTCGCGAATATATCCGCAAAAATGATGAGGTGTCCTGTTATTTACCGGACAGTAAAACGATACAAGTTGAAAAAAACGTCACCCAGGAAGTATTTCCGGCACTTCTTTCACATAATGCACAGTCTTTGCCAGAGGTATATTCATTCAAAAAAGGCGAATCAAGCAGGGTCGCTGGCCTGGAATGTCAGACCTATACCTTAACTCCGAAAGATGCAAACAGATATGGTTATAAGCTTTGTGCTGAAAAACAATCAGGTCTTTTACTTCGCGTCCAGACAGTCAATAGCCGGGATGAAGTGATTGAACAAATTGCATTCACTCAATTGAAATTAGGTGACGTAGATAAAGGGAAATTAAAGCCTAGCTTTCAAAATCTCGCACAATGGAATATTGAAAATCTGACGGTGCAGTCCAATATTGTTTCAGGTTGGATTGTAAAGTCCTTGCCGTCTGGTTTTATTAAAACCAAGGAAATGAAACGTGTAATATCGTCTCCGGCGTCGAGTTCAGGCGATAAAAAGGCCGTTCCATCCCATCAGGTGATTCAGATGATTTTCTCTGATGGTATGGCGACTATTTCAGTATTTATAGAGCCTGACCTTGACCGCCGCAATGAGGGGAGCTTACAGCAAGGTGCTATGACAATTATGACTAAACGCCAGGGAAATTACTGGCTCACGGTCATAGGCGAAGTCCCTGTTGGCGCGATCAGGCAAGTGATTAATTCAATTGAACTTAAATCCAAATAAATCGATCTAAGTAATACGTTTAAGCTAATCAACGAATTCCTTTTGTCATTGCAATAAAAGTGAGTAAGCCCATGAATACAAAAAAATATACCCCAACTCATAAAATATTATCCGGCTTGATTATTGGTATTTGTGTCTCTTTGACGAGCCCGGCTGCGATCAGCGCGACGCCTGTACCGCAAGCGGCGCCAATTGTTGCTGGCTTGCCTGACTTTACCGATTTAGTAGATAAAGTTGGACCTGCTGTGGTGAATATTCGTACTACAGAAAAAATCCAGCAATCCCAAGGAGAAATGGGTGCTAATGATCAGCAGATGCAGGAGTTTTTTCAACGCTTCTTTGGCATGCCTATGCCTAAACAAGCTCCCTCACCGCGTGGACGTAAGCAGGCGCCACAACAACAAGAAGAAATTCCTCGCGGCGTCGGTTCGGGCTTCATTATCTCGCAAGATGGTTTTGTGCTGACCAATGCTCATGTGGTGGACGGTGCATCCGACATTTACGTCAAATTGACGGACAAGCGCGAATTTAAAGCCAAAGTGATTGGCCTCGATAAACGTACTGATGTTGCTTTGATCAAAATTGAAGGTACCAAATTACCTAAAGCTACGATCGGCGATTCCGATAAAATCCGCGCTGGCGAGTGGGTCATCGCCATCGGCTCACCATTCGAGTTAGACAATACCGTGACCGCCGGCATTATTTCTGCAAAAGCGCGGGATACAGGAGAATATTTGCCGTTAATTCAAACTGATGTTGCTGTTAATCCTGGCAACTCTGGTGGCCCGCTGATTAACATGCGTGGTGAAGTAATTGGAATTAACTCGCAAATTTATAGCCGGTCTGGCGGCTACATGGGTATCTCTTTTGCTGTGCCTATTGATGAGGCGATGCGTGTTGCCGATCAATTGAAATTATCAGGCAAAGTTACTCGTGGCCGTATTGGTGTTCAGCTTGGGGAAATGTCAAAAGATGTCGCTGAATCTATTGGACTCAGCAAAGCAGAAGGGGCTTTGATCGTCCATGTTGAAGCCGGCTCACCAGCCGAGAAGGCGGGCATCCAGGATGGTGACGTTATTTTGAAGTTTAATGGACAAGGGATTAACAAGTCTTCTGATTTGCCACGCATTGTTGGCGCGGTTAAACCTGGCTCTAAGGCGGTGGTCACCATTTGGCGCAAAGGTGCTTTGCGTGAAGTGGCTGTGACCGTTGCTGAAATCGAAGCTGAGAAATCGGCACAAAAAGTCGATAAGAAGGGTAAAAAAGACTCAGCTAACGTGTTGGGCGTGTATGCGTCCGATTTGAGTGATGCACAGAAAAAAGATTTTCCTGGTGGTGGCGTCGTAATCGATTCAGCAGACGGTGCGGCGGCTGCGGCTGGTTTGCTCCCGGGCGATATCATTTTGACGTTGAATAATGTTGACGTAAAAGACGCTAAACAATTTAGTGCAATGGTTGGCAAATTGGACGGGAAAAAAGCGGTTGCTTTGTTAGTTCGTCGCGGCGATCTGTCTCAATTTATTTTGGTAAAGCCGCAAGCGCAATAAACTTGTAGGTAGTTTTCAAATCATTCAAAAATAGGCAGTAAATTGCACCGTATCAGTGATGTTTTTGCTGATACGGTTTTTTATTGCTTTCAAATTTTGTCCTATTTCCGTGCAGGACTTATAATGACCCAATCCGCTGCGATTCGTTCACGCTACGCTGAAAAGCCAATGTGACGCAGGCAGTATTTAAGTTGTGAATGTAGCCTGACGCTAACCATACACCTTCGTGCGAGCCTTGCAAATTTTATTGGTGTTAATCATGATATCTTTTACTTTATATTCCCGCAGTTACTGCCATCTTTGCGATGATCTTCTGGAGCAATTACAAGCATACACCCCTGATTTTCAGTTCAAGGTAGACGTTATTGACATCGATTCGGACGCGGAGTTGGTGAGTCTCTATGATGAACTGGTTCCGGTTTTGGTTGGAAATAAACCTGGGCAACCAAGTCAAAAAATTTGCCATTATTATTTAGACACTACTGCCTTGAAGGCATTTTTTCAGGGCTGATATGCAAGAAAGCTTAAATTTGTTCGAATATGAAGGTGAAGTCATTTGTGGCGTCGACGAGGCAGGTCGCGGTCCATTGGCGGGTCCAGTGATGGCTGCGGCGGTAATACTTGATCCCAAGCACCCGATAGCGGGTTTGAGAGATTCTAAAAAATTATCCGAAGCAAAACGTGACGCCTTAGCCATAGAAATTAAGCAACATGCGCTGGCTTGGGCTGTTGCTGAATGTTCCGAGCAAGAAATTGATGATTTAAATATTTTGCAAGCGACTATGTTGGCTATGCGGCGCGCAGTAGAAGCGCTATCTATTACGCCAAGCCTTGCTCTGATTGACGGCAATCGCTGTCCGGTCATGGCAATTCGATCCGAAGCAATCGTCAAAGGCGATGATAAAGTCGCAGCGATCTCTGCGGCCTCCATCTTGGCCAAAACGGCACGTGATCTTGCGCTGTATGAATTACATAAGCAATATCCGCAATATGCATTGGATCAGCATAAAGGCTATCCGACTGCCTTACACCTTGAACGATTGCGTGAATATGGCGTAGCGCCATTTCACCGTAAGTCTTATGCGCCTGTGAAGGCACTATTGAAATGAAATCGATTACTTCCCGAGATAACCCCCAGTATAAAGAACTCAAACTTATCGCCACCAGCTCGCAGGCACGCCGTAAAGCTAGCCGAACGCTACTGGATGGCGTGCATTTGTGTGAAGCCTATTTCCAGCATCTTGGGCAGCCAGAGTTATGCATTGTGTCTGAAGCTGCAACTAATGATCCGGAAGTGAGCCAACTGCTCACCCAATGCGAACAAGAGCATGTGCGCTGTATTAGCTTGCCGGAGGCTTTGTATCAAGCGATCAGTCAGGTCGAAAATGGCGTCGGCATCATGTTTTCAATTGCCACGCCGGAGCCGGTACTGCCACATGCCATCAGTGAAACGTCCGTTGCTCTTGATAATTTGCAAGACCCGGGCAATATGGGTTCGATTTTGCGCAGCGCCGCCGCCGCCGGCGTCAAAAATGTATTCTGCAGCTCTGGAACGGCACTGGCATGGTCACCAAAGGTCATGCGAGCAGGTATGGGCGCACATTTTCTGTTGAATATCTTTGAAAATGTCGATCTCGAAGAGGTTCTGTCAACATCGAATATCCCTGTTTTAGCGACCAGCTCACACACAACTAAAACGATTTATCAGACAGATTTAAGCGGGGCAGTAGTCTGGCTATTCGGACACGAAGGGCAGGGCGTTTCTGATAATTTGATGGCAAAGGCGACAGACACAGTGACAATTCCGCAGCAAGCGGCTATAGAGTCTTTAAATGTGGCAGCAAGTGCCGCGATTTGTTTTTTTGAGCAAGTACGTCAGCAACTTAAATAAGTATTCCAGCATTCAAAGGGATGCTGGAATTTTTTATATACTTTTATCTGATGGTGTTCAGTATTCAAATAAAGGCGCTGGAATCTCTCTAAAAAAAGCGAGAATGACGGAGCATTGTAGGGTCATGCAATACGTCAATCGTTGCAAGCCTCAGTGCAGCGCGGGTAACACCCGCCCCACATACTGCCATTCCCAAAACATCGTTAATAGATTTTTATATCCGCTTTTATCTCTTGCAAAATAGTGGTTGAGATTTCTTCTATTGATTTAGCGGTCGACGATAACCAGCGAATGCCCTCGCGTTTCATCATTGCCTCCGCCTCATTAATTTCATAGCGGCAATTTTCTATTGAAGCATATTTACTGCCTGGGCGGCGTTCATTCCGGATTTCCGACAAACGTTCGGGTGCGATGCTTAACCCGAACATTTTGCTTTTAAACTCAGGCAAGACAGAGGGCAATTTGCCACGTTCAAAATCATCTGGAATTAACGGGTAATTTGCCGCTTTAATACCATATTGCATCGCCAGATACAAACTAGTCGGCGTTTTACCAGATCGGGACACACCAACTAAAATCACATCGGCGGTCGACAAATTTTTGTTTGATTGACCATCGTCATGTGCGAGAGAGAAGTTAATTGCTTCAATGCGGTTCTTGTATTCTTCCGAATCTGCAATATTATGGCTACGACCTATCGTGTGCGTTGATTTAACGCCCAACTCTTGTTCTAGTGGAGAAACAAATGTTTGAATTAAATCCATATGCAAGCCTTTGGATTTAAAAACGACACTGGCCAGATCGGTTTTGACTAGCGTAGAAAAAACGATGGGGCGTACACCATCTTGGATAAACGCATCATTTATTCGTCTTACAGCATCATGTGCCTTGTCCAAGGTATCAATAAATGGTAACCGGATTTGCCGAAATTTCAAATCAAACTGAGTAAGCACCGAATGTCCGAAGGTTTCAGCGGTGATACCGGTGCCATCGGATACAAAAAACACGGTACGATTGGCTTTTGGCAGTGAATGTGATTGGGATTCTGGCATTTTTTATTTTGCTTTGTAGTAATGAGTAAAGTTGGAAATAAAGGAGGAAATCAAAGAGCTCGAGGGTCATTTCCTTTGTTTTACTCCAATTCCTGCTTGTTTGTACGCTGCATGTCGTTTTCTTAACACAGTACAAACATACAAGTGAAAAATTTTTGTATATCGAACAAATAAAAAAGAAGGGAAATTCTTCTTTGGCATAGATAAATTCTGCGGGACACAATGTAAAATGCTGCAAGAGCACGACACGCGTCATTCGTACCAAGAATAACAAAAAAATAGCGATAGACGAAGCAGTACCGCAGTCAATAGCAAAGATTTCTTACCATCAAAAAGAGGTTGTTATGTCCAACGCAGCAAATACTGAAGCAACGTACGTTGCCTCATTTGAGCATCTACGAATGACGGATGTTGAATCCGTCGGCGGGAAAAATGCATCTTTAGGCGAAATGATTAGTCAGCTCGCCACCGCAGGTGTTCGTGTTCCAGGTGGTTTTGCCACAACAGCACAAGCATTCCGCGATTTTTTATCGTATAGCGAAAATGGCGGCGTACCTTTGGCGCAGCGCATCGCCGATCGCCTTGCCGATTTAAATATCGACGACGTCAAAGAATTGGCAAAAGCCGGTGCCGAGATTCGTCAATGGATTATTGACACACCGTTCCAGCCACGTTTGCAAAAAGAAATCGAAGAGTTCTACAACAAGCTGGTAGCAGACTCCAGCGCTGAAATGTCATTTGCAGTGCGCTCCTCAGCAACTGCGGAAGATTTACCAGATGCATCTTTTGCTGGTCAACAAGAAACGTTCTTGAACGTGGTTGGTATTGAGAACGTACTGGAAGCAATGAAGCACGTGTTTGCTTCCTTGTACAACGATCGCGCGATTTCCTACCGTGTTCACAAAGGCTTCACTCATGCGGAAGTTGCCTTGTCTGCTGGCGTACAGCGCATGGTACGTTCCGATTTGGGTGCCGCGGGTGTGATGTTTACGATTGATACAGAGTCTGGCTTTAAAGATGTGGTATTTATTACCTCCAGCTATGGCTTGGGTGAAACAGTGGTGCAGGGCGCGGTAAACCCTGATGAATTCTACGTCCACAAACCAATGTTGGAACTGGGCAAACTGCCGGTTATCCGCCGTAACATCGGTTCTAAGCTGATCAAGATGGAATTCACTGGTGAAGCCAAAGCAGGGCGCTCAGTCAAAACAGTGGATGTGCCCGTTGAAATGCGTAACCGTTATTCCTTGACGGACACTGAAGTCGTGGAATTGGCAAAATACGCAGTCATCATTGAGAAGCATTATGGCCGCCCTATGGATATCGAATGGGGTAAAGACGGTCGTGACGGTAAGCTTTACATCTTGCAAGCACGTCCCGAAACAGTGAAGTCGCAACAAAAGTCCACTGATGCGCAACAACGTTTCAAACTCAAAGGTAGCGGCACGGTATTGGCGTCTGGTCGCGCCATCGGTCAAAAAATCGGTGCTGGTCGTGTTCGTGTAATTCATGATCCATCCGAAATGGAACGCGTACAACCTGGCGACGTCTTGGTTGCTGATATGACCGATCCCAACTGGGAACCAGTCATGAAACGTGCGGCGGCGATTGTGACGAACCGTGGTGGTCGTACTTGCCACGCTGCGATTATTGCGCGTGAACTGGGCGTGCCAGCGGTCGTTGGCTGTGGTGATGCCACTGACATGCTGAAGGACGGTACGCTGGTGACTGTGTCCTGTGCCGAAGGCGACGAAGGCAAGATCTATGACGGCTTACTGGAAACAGAAGTCACTGAAGAATTGCGCGGTGAATTACCTAAGCTGCCATTGAAAGTCATGCTCAATGTCGGTAACCCGCAATTGGCATTTGATTTCCAATCAGTACCAAATGACGGTGTTGGTCTGGCGCGTCTGGAATTCATCATCAATAACAACATTGGCGTACATCCAAAAGCCATTCTGGAATACCCAAATATTGATCCTGATTTGAAGAAGGCAGTTGAATCTGTCGCTCGCGGGCATGCTTCACCACGTGCTTTCTACGTCGATAAATTAGCTGAAGGTATCGCAACAATTGCAGCCGCTTTCTGGCCAAAGAAAGTGATCGTTCGTTTATCTGATTTCAAGTCAAATGAATATAAAAAGCTGATTGGCGGATCACGCTACGAACCTGATGAAGAAAACCCAATGCTGGGCTTCCGTGGCGCGGCACGTTATCTGGCTGCCGACTTTGCTGAATCATTCGAAATGGAATGCCAGGCAATGAAACGTGTTCGTAACGACATGGGGCTGACTAACGTCGAAATTATGGTTCCTTTTGTTCGTACACTTGGACAGGCAGAAAAAGTCGTCAATTTACTTGCGAAAAACGGTTTGAAACGTGGCGAAAACGGCCTGCGTCTGATCATGATGTGTGAAGTGCCATCCAATGCGATTCTGGCAGAAGAGTTCTTGCAATTTTTTGACGGCTTCTCGATTGGCTCCAACGATCTCACGCAATTAACTCTGGGTCTGGATCGTGATTCCGGCATGGAATTACTGGCAGCTGACTTTGATGAGCGCGATCCTGCTGTGCGTGCTTTGTTGTCTAAGGTTATAGCGGCATGTACTAAGTTGAATAAATACGTTGGTATTTGTGGGCAAGGTCCTTCTGATCATCCAGACTTTGCAGAATGGTTGATGAAAGAGGGCATTGAATCAATTTCGTTAAATCCTGACTCAGTGGTCGATACCTGGCAAAAGCTTGCGGCGGTGAGTAGATAACTGATTGCGGTACGTTTTAAGTAGCTGCCCTAAAACGACTTAATTAAAAACGAGATGTCTGTAAAGGCATCTCGTTTTTTATTTACCGCATCAGGGTTGCCAATCGATGTAAGGCTGATGAACCTTGTCGTGGGCAATTTGTAATTCTCCACTAAGCGCCGCTGCTTTTATCGCCTTACTCAGAACCTGATTGACAAAATCGCCGCGCTTGCTACAAGGCATAAAAAACATATCCGGATATTCATTATAAAAAGCGCGATGGATATTGTTGAGGTGGAGCTTATTGATTTCATAATCCGCCTCTTCTTGCGCCCAAATGACTGCATCCAAATGACCTGCATTAAGTTTCTTCATCGATTGCTCCAGGTCGATGACAGCATGTATTGGAAACCCCCAATCTACCGGTGGCGCCTCTATATTGAGATTGCTGACTTTTTGAGGGTTGGACAGGTCAGATTTATTCACAATATTCTTCTTATGGCTATAGACAACAAACGTCACTTTGCCCAGCGCTTCATGCGCAAATTGCGTCGGCAAATTAGCTTCCTGGCTATCATTTAATTTCATGGTCGGCATACCAAAATCCGCACGACGATTGTTGATATCCGAATAAATTCTTTTGACTGGTTCAATCGTGATGCTGATTTTTCCTTCAGGATAATATTTGTTAATTATTTTAATTAAATCGACAAAAGGCCCTTGGTCAGACCGCTCCAGAATTAAGGGCAAGTAGACGGCGACGCCGCGAATGTTTGGATCGGTATTGAGAGGGATGTTATCCGGAGGTGCATTGACATCACAAGCGAGCGCGAATCTCGATATAAAACCTATTAATACTGAAAGGGCATAGATGTGTAATTTAATCACCGACAATGCTCCTTTTTATCGCTACATCATTCACCACTAAGAGAATAGACAAACGCGCTTCAAGCTAAATAAAAATTTATGCGACGGGCTGTATGCAGAAATCTTACTGCAAGCTTGCTATTCTTTCTATCTCAATGTCGTGTTTTTACCATATAGGAAATAATTTGACATGAATGCAAATAATCACTTATTGTTTCTCGCCTGTATTTTTTAATATTTTATAATTAATTTTGTAAACATCTTTGTGGAGCTTGGAAGTAAATTTCGATATTCCACGATTCATAAGATCAGTGTCGGGCAGTTTTAAACACCAATGCAATTTAATTCAATTTGGAGAAATTAATGAAGCGACTGATCACGCTTATTCTTGCAGCATCGTTCCTCACTGGCTGTGCGACAGTCAATGAAATGGCATTTGATAAAAAGAGCACCTCTCTTGACACGTCACAGAAATCAGTAGTGCTCATGACGGTAGAAGTTTCCAGGTCTGATAATAGTCGCTTCGTACCAGAGCCTAATGTTGTAAGGCTTGATATTCCGGGCGTCCCAGATAAAGCAGGGCATCAAAATTTTAAAATCAATAAAGAAAGCGATTTTGTCGCAACGAATGATCATAAAATTTACCTTATTAGAATGGCGCTACCTCCTGGCACCTACAGACTTGATGACGTTACTGGTTTTGCGAGAGCATTCCCGATAAATGGCATGTTTATGGTACCGTTATATGTTAACTTTACAGTTCAACCGAATTCGGTCACTTATGTCGGACGCGTCAACGCCCAGCTTCGTTCAAGAAAAGATGGCGAGTTCCGTGCTGGCCCGGTAGTTCCTTTGATAGATCAGGCCGCAGCAGGAATGTCTGGTGGGACTTGGGACATTTCAATAGATGATCTCGCTGAAAGCGATATTGAAACGTTTCGATCCAATTTTCCGGTGCTAAGCAATTTGAAGATAGAAAAAATTATTTTGCCAGCTTTCGACCGTCAGCTTGTCCAGGATATGTGGGACGGAAAAGTCAAGCTTAACCAGGTAAGCATTTCGACTTCAACAAATACAGTCAAATAATCTTTAATTAATTTGAAAGAGGCAAGTGAAACTACTTGCCTCAACACCGCTTATTTTTTGCATTTGCATGATGTGTATTCGGCGCTTGAATTCGATATCCTTTGCTCATTGAAGTGTGATCTCTTCGATTAAAAACTGGATTTGACTTCTGTGCAAAGTCCTTTCGTTCATGAATAAGTAGTCTATTTAAATTAATAGTAATTTTCCCTAGCACCTCCAAATTTGTTCATAATTTTTTGTTCATGAACTCACTCGCTACTTAACATGGAACCACCAATACGGGAAGAAGTGTCGCAGGCACAGCAAGCATCAGCACAGCTTGAATTGCTGAAACTCCATCAATCAGGACAAATGGCCCAACTATCGGCAGACTCGCAAATAATATTTGCACAGATCGGCGTTGATAATACCGAGGCGCAAAGTGAGAGTATGTTTAAAAGCGGTTGGCGTCCTTTCATCGGGTGGACATGTGGAAGCGCGTTTTCATGGCAGTTCGTTTTGCAACCCGCTTTTGAGTGGATTTCGGCGCCGGTAGGTCATCCAGTGCTATCGCCAAAAGCTGATTTATCTCAAATGATGCCAGTGCTTTTGGGAATGCTCGGATTGGGCGTTATGTGAACGATGGAAAAGGTAAAAACATGAGCCTTGAACTAACCGTAAGCGCAGCAAACCTTCTGGCATTAATTGCAATCCTGATTAAGCACGAAAATCGTATGACAAAGGTCGAAACCCTCGTTCAACTATTAGCAACTGGTAAAAATTTGGAGTGATGAAAATGAAGAGAAAAATAGTGATTTATGCAGTGGTGGGCGTTGCGGCTTACTTCGTCTGGGATAGATATTTATCAACTAGACTGTTAGCAAATGGTCTATAAAAAATGATAAAATAAAAGCTCTTTTCGAAAAGGAGTTTTATGAACAAGTTACATATAGCCGCAGCCATAGCGGCTTTTTCTTTATCGGCATGTGGCGGGGGAGGCGGCGCGGCAACGCCAGTTTCTACAACACCAACAAGCAACACGCCTACAACACCAGTGACGCCGCCAGCACCACAACCTGTCATTTCTGCAGAAGGTTTATGGAACGGAACGACAAATAATGGTAGATTAATTTCGGGTTTAGTGCTCAATGATGGGACGATATGGGTGATTTACTCAAGCCAATCGAATCAAACCCAAATTGCCGGAGTAATTCAAGGGTCTGGCCAGTCAAATAATGGCTCATTTACCGTTGCAAATTCGCTTGATTTTAATTTGCAAGGCAATGGGATTATGGCAAGTAGTGTTTCAGCAAGTTACATAGCACAAAAAACCTTTTCGGGCACCGTGACGTATCCAGGTATCGGCGTTCAAACATTTACAGCTACGTATTCAACAAACTATGACATCACACCGTCACTTGCAACGGTAGCGGGAACATATGCCGGAGTGTCAGCAGTAAAGGGCGGAAACGATAGCGGAACGATTACCATTGATGCAAGCGGCAATTTGAAATCAACGGCAGTCAGTGGTTGCATTTCTACCGGAACCATCGCACCGAGAGCAAAAGGCAACGTCTACAATCTGACAGTTACCTATGGCAATTCACCGTGTTTATCGCCGGGCGCGACAGTTACGGGTATCGGTTATTTAGATCCGACAACTAAGCGTATGTACGGAACGGCATTGAACGCCACCAGAGACAACGGTTTTATTTTCGTAGGTCAAAAGACATCATAAAGCAAACATGAAAAAGCCCCGTAAATCGGAGCTTTTTTTATCTTTAGCAATCGCATTTAACATAATATAAATTATGCGAATAATGGAAAATCCCTTACTGTTTATCTTTGTCGGCTTTTCCGGTTTATTTGTCCATTTTCGCTTTAGTCGTTCTATAAAATAGAATCCTTTAAAATCAAGAGCTTACAAAAAATGAACGCTGTTTCCAAAATAAACCCATGATAAATCAATGACTTGCAAAATGAATGCTAGGCTTCAATGATTAAAACGTTTTGATACTTCTTAAAATGTCCTTCGTTCGTTAGAAGATACATCGGCTCTGTCATTGCTTGCGCTATGAGCGTGCGATCAAATGGATCTTTATGGATTGGTGGCAAGCCTCCAATTTTTTTACAATGCTCTGCCGTAACTGGTAACTCAATAAATCCACTGGTACTAATTGCATTGATCAGATCATTAATGTCAACTTCCAACTAAGCGCCCTGCTGTTAGTTTCTTAGGTATTACATATTCTCGCGCTACTCGCCATACTAACCATGGTAACTCAGCGTCACGTTTCCTGATTGGTTCCGGTGTATTCCATGATTATGATCTGATGATGGGACCAAGCGTGGTTCATACCAACGTGGGTTCTTTACACAAAGGACATGCGCGTATTCATGCAATAGGTCAGCATCCGGCAAAGCGCGGAATGTTGTCAAATTAAAAGCGGTAGAGGAGCAAGTTTTAGCCGTAGTGCTTGGTTTGCTCCTCCCTTTGTATGTAATTGCATATAGCTACAAGTGGATGACCCTTTGTTTTCCAGTGGGAGAATATATTTGTCCCGCATCAAAATGTTTCTCATATAAAATGCCAATGAATATTCGCTTTCATTGACACTTCTTTGTTAATGTACGCGAACGTGCCCACCTCCCTATGGATATACGCGTATGGAAAAAACAATTTCCTTGCAAGGTGGCCAGATTGCCGTTGTGTTGCCTGCCTGCGGTTCTATTTGCCTATCCACTTTGAGCTGTTTTGCGCCTATCGTCTATCTGGCTGAAAAAGTTTTTGCCGATTGCCGCATACTGATTACTTTTGACCCAAATCTACCAATTGACGTCAAGGAATCTTTGCAATTGCAGGAGCAACAAGAGCCATTTGAGTTGATAGAGTTTTGTCATGCTCTGCGGGGTAAAACATTCTCAAATACACCTACTGTATCAAAGCAAAAAGAAAGCGGCTGGGTATTGTTTTCCGGAATTCCCATCAGATGGACAAATTCTCAAGTTCTTGGCGCGCTCGTTATTCATTATCACGGAAATTCACCTTGGTCCGAATCAGACAATGCACAACTCCTCGCGTTAGCAAGTTGGGTCGAAGCCGAAATTCTGAAACACATTACCCAAGCAAGAGGCGGGATTTCTTTAGGGCTGAGCTTACTTCAAAATCTTCAAGCACCTTTGTTAACTGTCCCCCGGGACTTGCAACCAGAAAAAATGCTGTCGGCGTTTAAAAACCCAGCGCAGGACAGTCGTTATGCGATTGAAAATAATAGCTTGCTTAAAACTGTCATCGATTGCACTGCTTCTTACGTCCACGTACGTGATTTAAATGGGTGCTATCTCTATGTCAATAAAGAGTATGAAACGGTTTTCAAATGTAAAAACGATGAAATTATCGGCACACATTACCGGGATGTTTTACCAGCAGATTTAGCTGCCGATGTTTATCAGGTCGAGCGTGAAATGATTGCCTCTGGTACCCCGCGACATACCGAAAATATTGTTCAAAGAGATGATGGACCCCACACCTATCTGGTCATACGCTCTCCTCTTTTTGACTCTCATGGGGAGGTGATAGGCACATGCGGTGTAGGAATGGATATAACCCAAAAAATTCGCTTAGAACAGGAGATGGCACAAGCCCTTGCCTCACTGAAAATCAGCGAAGAACGTTGGGAATTTGCAATGGAAGGCAGTGGCGACGGGGTCTGGGATTGGGATATTCCTGCAGAGAAATGTATCTATTCAAAGCAATGGAAAAAGATGCTGGGTTACGATGATAACGAAATTAGCGATAGCATCAATGAATGGTCAGACCGAATTCATCCAGAGGATGAAGCAGAGTTAATGGCCGCTGTGGAGGCAAGTTTCCAAGGAATGACGACCAGCTTCTCTCACGAATATCGCTTCCGATGCAAGGACGGTAGCTACATCTGGATACATGACCGCGCCATGGTAGTGAAGCGTGATAAAAATGGCAGACCTGTTCGCATGGTAGGCACGCATACGGATATTTCGGATCGTAAAAATATTGAACAACTCAAAGCAGAATTTGTTTCTACGGTCAGTCATGAATTGAGAACGCCTGTGACTTCGATTCGCGGCGCACTGGGTTTGCTTGAAAGTGAGTTGCTTGGCAAATTACCTGCGAAAGCAATGAATTTAATTAAAGTTGCCCATAGAAATAGTCAGCGTCTTATCGTCTTGCTGAATGATATTCTGGATATGGAAAAACTTATGTCCGGAAAAATGTTGATGGATATCCAAACTGTCAACTTGAGCGAGATTATTGAACAAGCCATCGATGAAAATAAAGATTTTGCCGCCACCTTTCATGTTGGGCTTGAATTCAATTCTTCATTAACTACGAGTTTGGTTAAAGGTGACCCAGAACGCATCAAACAAGTTTTAACCAATCTTTTATCCAATGCAGCAAAATTCTCTCACGAACGTGAAATAGCAACTATTTGTCTGACCAAGGAGGGCACCAGTTTTAAAGTGGCTGTTATTGATACCGGTGAAGGGATACCAGACCATTTTCAAAGCCATATTTTCGAAGCCTTTGCTCAGGCCAATAGTTCAAACACCCGCCAACAAGGAGGTACGGGGCTGGGGTTGAATATCAGTAAAAAATTAATACAACAAATGCAGGGCAATATCGGCTTTGAGTCTGCAGTTGGAAAAGGCAGTACGTTTTGGTTTACTTTACCAATGGCCTAGTTTTGCACGGCGAGTGCAACCGCCATAAAGTTCGCGCCACGTTAAACCACATCAGGCGACGCCAAGCCGCAAGTGATGCCTGAAACATTTAACTCTATTTGTAAAGTTGCATCGCCGATTTTGAAGCGTATTAGTCATTCATCGGTGACCATTTTCCTGAAAGCATCGCCAAGCTTAGCGCCTGGCCGCTCTGTTAAATTCCTCTTCCCGCTCCCTGGCTCGACGCTGCCCAACAACGTGTTGTTGTTCCTGTGCGGTCATCGGCGTATTGTCACGTTGCATTTGCGCGATCACATTCGGCTTGCTACAAGCTACGCCATGATTTGCTTCGCAATTTGCAATGAGCTGTTTCACCTCAATCTGCGATCCAGAGGAAGCCGGCAAATTTCCCCTGTTCGACGCCTGGATATTTTGTTTTTCGCGATCGAGTTGCCTTTGTCTAAAGGCCTCGTTTTCTTTTTCCCAGTCTTTTGTCGCTGGAACATCATAAGACGGCTTCACGTTCAGGTTCAGCTTCTGTTCAGTTTGATTTGCCGCAGAACATGGCGTTCCGGAGAAGGAAATTTTTCCGTTTGGGGCGGAACATTTATAAACCTGCGAATAGGCGCAATTGGCAAGCAACAGGGCAGGAAGTATTACAAAGCGCGAAATAGACATACGGTTTAAGTGTGCCAAATATAAGAACAAGCGATGGCATACCTTATCATAAAAGGCCAAATCCGTGAGCAAAGTCGACGACAATTTCCCATTCTGTGATCGCTAATACAACAAATGGCCGCAACAACCTGGCGGCGTGTGGTAGATTTAGTTCGTCATCGCGAACATCAAATAATCCCGCGGCTCTCCACGTACGATACGATACTTTTTCAGATAAGCTTCCTGCTGAAATCCAAGCTTTTGCAATACCCTTGCAGAGGCGAGATTAGTATCAAGGACAGTTGCCTGGACTCGAACAAATTCGGCCTCAGTTATTGCCCATTGAACTAAAGCCCGACTGCACAAGCTCGCGATTCCTTTACCCCAGTAATCGGGATGCAAATCATAAGCTAGTTCAGCATTACGATTAATTCTGGAAATAATCGGAAACCCTATTGTTCCGACGAATGTCTGCGTAGATTTTTCTAAGATTGCCAGGCGTATCGGCGAATTCACGTCATCTGTATTTGATGACGTAATGATGGGCCTCAAATCATCGGCAGAATTTAAGTTCCAGCTCGTATGCTCAATGACATGTGGCATCGCCAAATAGCGATACCACGACGGAATATCGGTCAAGTCTATCGGTCTGAGAGTCAGACCAGAATCGCCAAGTGGAAGCCGAGAAGGCAGAGTAGGCAGACGCATCATCAACCGTATGGACTAATTTTAGGGAATTGATCGCTATGTATGACAAATCATCGAGCAATCTACACGCACAGTAGCAAGTATGGGAAGACGCTCAATGATTCTTTAATGAGGTATTTTATTTGAATTGCAAAACTTTAAACACCAATTTTTGCCAACATTGACGCCAGTTCCCGCAACACAGGTTCTAGCTTAGGGTGTTCTGCAGCGAATTTGGCTGACAATGAAATAGAACGCTCACTCAATGCTGCGTAGACTGGATCATCGTGTTGCTGCTCGCCACTCAATACCTGGTGAATGTCTTTATTTAAATTTTGCAGCAACGACTTCAATTCACCATCAACTTCTCCGGTGCCTGCTAATTCAGTATGTAATTGAGTCAGTAATTGCTTGACGTGTTCTTGATTCATTTAATTCTCCTGCTATTGTTGATGACAATGTCGATGCAAAGTAACGCACACCAACTTACGCTGTTTGTTGCTGCTGACTTTTTTATTGTTTGTCTCGCTTAAATACCAGAACTACCGCTTCGGCAGCGATACCCTCTTCCCTGCCGAGGTAACCAAGTTTTTCATTGGTTTTTGCCTTGATGTTGACTTGCGACACGTCGACTTGCAAATCAACGGCCACATGTTGCACCATGTTTGGAATATGCGGCGCCATCTTTGGCGCTTGTGCAATGATCGTTGCATCCAGATTCCCGATCGCATAGCCTGCATCGTTCAGTCTCTTCACCGCCTCACGCAATAACACACGTGAATCAGCGCCAGAAAATCTCACATCAGTATCCGGAAAATGACGTCCAATATCACCCAAACCGGCTGAGCCAAAAATCGCATCAGTGATCGCATGCAATAAGACATCAGCGTCCGAATGCCCTAGTAAGCCCGTTTTATGCGGAATATCGACACCGCCAATAATTAACTTTCGACCTGGTACCAAAGCGTGACAGTCGTAACCTTGCCCGATTCTAAAAGGAGGAACATTATTCTTCATCAAATTTTCTTTCTTTTATGTACTTTTATTATGTAATTTTAAATTATTTTAAATACCGGCTTACCTGCTCCAAGTCCGCTGGCAAAGTGACTTTTAAATTACAGACATGTCCTTCAATGAGCAATGGAATATGTCCGGCCGCTTCCACCGCACTGGCCTCATCGGTCACCTGATCAGCCGCGTCCAAAGCGTCGCACAAAAGCTGGAAGCGAAACATCTGCGGCGTCTGTGCCAGCCACATTCCATCCCGGGATATCGTTTGCACTTGACCGTCAACGACGCGCTTCACCGTGTCAACAACAGGCAAGGCGAGCAATCCGCCAACCATGTTCGTTCCAACTTCGTTCAATAATTTGCTCAATAAACCGGCAGTCAGGCCAGGCCTGGCGGCGTCATGCACCATGACCCAATCATCGCCTTGGGCTTCCTTTGCGATGGCGGCCAGACCGTTACGTACAGAATCGCGTCGGGTCTCTCCACCACAACGCAATACGCTCAAGCGCGGCGATGGTAGTAAAAAATCATCGACATAAGCATCGTCCGGACTCACCACCACATAGGTATGTGAAACCCCATCAAAATTCAAGAAGGCGTTGACGGTATGCTGCAAAATCGACTGTCCAGCAATCGTTAAATATTGCTTGGGTGTATTCTTACCCATACGGCTACCGACACCGGCAGCCGGGATTAAAGCGACGTATTTTGGCACACCTTGTTGCGCATTCTTTTGGGGTCCCGAATGTTGTTTAATTTCTTCTTGCATACATCTTTCATGCATCTTTCATGCATCTTTGTCAGGCTGTCTGATGCCAAACTGCCCATTCGTTTATAATGAGGCTTCATTTTAACCGCGTATTTCATTCTGTACGCGGTTCCTTCAGCTGCTTTTACGGTATCTTCAATTTTCAGCCGCAATGTCATTCGATTTCAACAAATCTTTAGCAAAACCCGGCCATAGACTGGCACTTCCTTCTCTGCACGGCTCTGCCGATGCGTTTGCACTAGCGCAAGCGGCAACGGCACTGAAATCTGAAAAACGCATGTTAACCGTGTTTGTTGCCAATCCTGGCGATGCTCAACGCTTGCGTGACGAAATTCCTTGGTTCAATTCCGAGCTACGTTGCCATTTGCTGCCGGATTGGGAAACATTGCCTTACGACGCTTTTTCTCCGCATCAGGATCTGGTCTCAGAGCGTCTGGCGAGTTTGCATGAGATTCAAAACGGTAATTGCGATGTCTTGTTAGCGCCTGCAACCACTGCCCTGCTCCGCATGGCACCGCCGTCATTTTTGGCCGCCTATACTTTTTTCTTCAAAAAAGGCGAAACGCTGGATGAAGGCAAGCTCAAGTCACAACTGACTTTAGCTGGCTACAGCCATGTCAATCAAGTCATGTCACCGGGTGAATATTCGGTGCGTGGCGGCCTGATTGACCTTTTCCCGATGGGATCGGCATTGCCATATCGCCTTGATTTGTTCGGCGATTCTATAGAGACCATACGCACGTTTGATGCCGATACGCAGCGCTCTTTGTATCCGGTGCCAGAGGTTCGTTTGTTGCCGGGGCGTGAATTTCCTATGGACGAACCCGCGCGCGCGGCTTTCCGTAGCCGCTGGCGCGAGACCTTTGAAGGAGATCCGTCCCGTTCCTCTATCTACAAAGACATAGGCAATGGAATTGCTTCGGCTGGTATCGAGTACTACTTGCCACTGTTTTTTGAACAATCAGCGACGCTGTTTGATTATCTACCGCCAGCTGCGCATTTCGCGTTAGTCGGCAATATTGATGAAGCGATACAACGTTTCTGGACAGATACGCGCTCACGTTACCAGTTTTTAAAATCTGACAGAGAACGTCCGGTGTTAGCGCCAGAAACCGTGTTTTTACGCGATGAAGACTTTTTTGGTGCTTTAAAATCGCAAGCACGTTGGGTGATTGCCAATGCAGATAAAACTGCTGGCGCGTCCGAAGTCTCCAGCTTTTTGCCAGATATCGCAGTTAATCGCAGGGCCGATGACCCACTGACCAATTTGCGCTCGTTCCTGTTGCAAACCGATAAGCGGGTGATGATCTGTGCTGAAACCTTAGGTCGTCGCGAAACGCTGCAACAATACTTTAATGAATACGCAATCTCGCTGAGTTTATGCGAAGGCTATACCGATTTTGTGACGTCCAATGCCAAATTGATGTTGGGTGTCGCACCGCTGCATGCTGGTTTTATTCTGGCTGACGGTATCGCATTTGTGACAGAAGCCGAGTTATATGCAGGCAGCGGCAAACGTATAGGTCGGAAAAAACAAGAAGCAGTCACGCAAGTCGAACACATGGTGCGCGACTTGTCGGAACTCAAAATTGGCGACCCTGTCGTGCATAGTAACCATGGTATCGGCCGCTATATGGGTTTGATCAGCATGGATTTAGGCGAAGGCGATACTGAATTCTTGCATCTGGAATATGCAAAAGAAACCAAGCTCTATGTGCCGGTGGCGCAATTGCATGTGATCTCGCGCTATTCCGGCGCTTCCCCGGATGACGCACCTTTGCATAGTCTGGGTTCGGGTCAGTGGGAAAAAGCCAAGAAAAAAGCTGCCCAACAAATCCGTGACACCGCTGCTGAATTGCTGAATCTCTATGCGCGACGCGCCTTGCGCCAAGGGCATGCCTTTGAATATTCCAGCAAAGATTATGAAGCCTTTGCGGAAAGTTTCGGCTTTGACGAAACACCCGATCAGGCAGCTGCGATTACTGCCGTCATTGGCGATATGACATCTGGCAAGCCTATGGATCGTTTGATCTGCGGTGACGTTGGCTTTGGTAAGACTGAAGTCGCCTTACGTGCCGCGTTTGTCGCGGTCATGGGCGGCAAGCAAGTCGCCATCCTTGCTCCGACGACGCTGTTGGCGGAGCAACACGCGCAAACTTTTGCCGATCGCTTTGCCAATTGGCCAGTTAAAATCGCTGAATTATCCCGCTTCCGCTCTGGCAAAGAGATCAACCAGGCCATCAAAGGCATGGGCGATGGCACAGTGGATATCGTTATCGGCACGCATAAGCTTTTATCCGACGATGTGAAATTCTCCCGATTAGGTCTCGTCATTATCGACGAAGAGCATCGTTTTGGTGTACGTCAAAAAGAGGCACTTAAGTCACTTCGTGCTGAAGTTGATGTCCTGACCCTCACTGCGACGCCGATTCCACGTACTTTGGGGATGGCGCTGGAAGGTTTGCGCGATTTTTCAATTATTGCGACCGCCCCACAAAAACGTCTGGCCATCAAGACCTTTGTGCGCAGCGAAGATAATTCAGTGATTCGCGAGGCTTGTCTGCGCGAACTCAAGCGCGGTGGTCAAGTCTATTTTTTACATAACGAAGTAGAAACTATCGAAAACCGCAAAGCGATGCTGGAGGCCCTGCTCCCAGAGGCGCGTGTGGTGGTCGCGCACGGCCAGATGCACGAACGTGATCTGGAAAAAGTGATGCGTGACTTCGTCGCCCAGCGCCATAACATTCTCCTGTGTACCACGATCATCGAAACAGGTATTGATGTCCCGACTGCCAATACGATCATCATGCATAGAGCGGATAAATTTGGTCTTGCGCAGTTGCATCAATTACGCGGTCGTGTTGGTCGCTCGCATCATCAGGCGTATGCTTATCTGTTGGTACATGACGTGCAAGGCTTGACGAAACAAGCGAATCGCCGTTTGGAAGCGATTCAACAGATGGAAGAGCTGGGTAGCGGCTTTTATCTGGCAATGCATGACCTTGAAATCCGTGGCGCTGGTGAGGTTCTGGGTGATAACCAGTCTGGCGAAATGCACGAAATCGGCTTCCAGATGTATTCCGATATGCTCAGCGAGGCTGTACGTTCATTGAAAAACGGTAAGGAACCGGATCTCGCAGCACCTTTGTCGACAACGACGGAAATTAATTTGCATATCCCTGCCCTGTTGCCGAATGACTTTTGCGGTGATGTACATGAACGTCTTTCTATCTACAAGCGTCTGGCGAATTGCTGCAAAGCCAGCGCCATTGATGATATGCAGGAAGAGATGATCGATCGTTTTGGTAAGTTGCCAGAGCAAGTACAGTCACTGCTTGAGACCCACCGCTTGCGCGTGGCAGCAAAACCCTTGGGCATCATTAAAATTGATGTGCATAGCGAAGCAGCTAATCTGCAATTTGAGCCGCAACCACCGATCGATGCCATGCGGATTATTGAGTTAATCCAAAAAAATAAGCATATCAAACTCAATGGTCAGGACAAATTGCGCATTACTGCAAACATGCCAGATCTCGCCAGCCGCGTGGCCCAAATTAAGAGTACTTTAAAAGCCTTACAATAATTCGTTTGCCTTTATCCATGACAACTACAAGCCTCATTATTCAGTCTTTGCAAGAGATTAATCTCCAGCATCCGCAACTGCAAACCATCGTTGCACTGACACAAGCAGCCGCCATGACATCCATCAACAGTCATGCTGTACGATTGGAAGGTGTCAGCGTTGCGAAGCAAACTTTCAACGAAATTGAGCAGCAATGTTTTTCCAATACATGGGATGTTACGGCAATGGAGACGCCACGTTCCTTAAGCGACTTTAAGCTGGTGGCAATGGACATGGATTCGACGCTGATCACCATCGAATGCATAGACGAGATCGCTGATATGCAAGGCTTGAAGCCGCAAGTTGCTGAAATCACAGAAGCCGCCATGCGTGGTGAGCTCGAGTTTCAGGAAAGCCTGATCCGCCGCGTGGCTTTGCTAAAAGGTCTGGATGCCTCCGCCTTACAACGTGTTTTTGACGAACGCCTGCAATTGTCGCCCGGCGCAGCACCGATGCTCAAGGCGATTCAGGCGGCGGGGTTAAAGACTTTATTGGTTTCTGGTGGATTTACATTCTTTACTGATCGGATGAAAGCCATGCTCAATCTCGATTACAGTCATTCGAATGTCTTAGAAATTGACAATGGCAAACTGACCGGCAAAGTGATAGGAACGATCGTTGATGCCGACGAAAAACAAAGAACGGTACAACGTATTTGCCAGGAATTGCAAATCACACCTCAGCAAGCCATTGTCATGGGCGACGGGGCAAATGATTTAAAAATGATGGGCATCGCGGGTATGTCGGTGGCGTTTCGCGCCAAACCTGTGGTCAGAGCACAGGCGAATGTGGCGCTGAATTTTGTCGGATTAGACGGCATATTAAATATTTTGCAGTAGTTTTTATAAATTTAGGTTTAAAAAACGGCATCCTGACTGAGCTCAGATGCCGTTTTTTTTTACGCATTGTCAGGAATGATGGTAAGCACCTCACCTAAACCGTCTGGACGCTAGCGTTAAAAACCTTCAAAGTAGTTCCCGTTACTTTTTAGCGGGAGCTATTTTGGAGTTATTAGACACACCCGTCCGCAGAAAGCGGCGACCCAAT